>CAWFGI010000005.1:0-383670 GCA_963815265.1 uncultured Acidobacteriota bacterium
GCGCGGACGCCAGCGAACCTGCTGACGCCGACCGTGGTCGATCCGAATGCCTATACCCCTGAATCCAAGGGATTCCTTGTAAAGGTAGAAAAGGCATGACGCAAGTTAACCTGGAAGTCCGCGCAATTTCGGGCCATGCCGGTCCGGCACCGGGCACGGGACTCAAACGCGAGTTTGAAGTCTGCAAGCTGATTGACACAACCACTTGTATCGGATGCAAAGCGTGCGAGGTGGCGTGCCTGGAATGGAACGGATACTCATTCAGCGAGACTGTATTCGACAACTCCTACCAGACCATGCCGAATACGGCGTGGAATTACTGGAACCTGATCCGGTTCAACGAGTATGAGCATCCCGAACACGGAATGATGCTGCTGATGCGGAAAGATCAGTGCATGCATTGCGAGGATCCGGGCTGCCTGGCGGCATGCCCGGCCGATGGCGCGATCGTGCAGTACGTGAACGGAATCGTCGATTTTCAGCAGGAGCATTGCATCGGCTGCGGGTATTGCATGACGGGCTGCCCGTTCAACATCCCGAAGTTTAGTCCGGGGGCGCGGAAAGTATTTAAATGCACGCTGTGCGTGGATCGTGTGAGCGCCGGCTTGGAACCTGCTTGCATCAAGTCGTGCCCGACTGGCTGCCTGCACTTCGGCACGAAGGACGATATGAAGTTCCTCGCCGAGAAACGGGCGAAGCAGCTTCGCGACGTTTCAGGATTCAAGGATGCCGGCGTGTACGATCCGGCTGGCGTGGACGGCACGCACGTGATCTATGTGCTGCATGATGCGAAGAAACCTGAACTCTATGGCGGATTGCCTTCCGATCCGCACGTTCCATGGAGCGTGCAGCTCTGGAAGAAGCCGCTGAAATGGCTCGGCAATATAGCGATGATCGGCGGCGTGCTGGGTGTGGCGATTCACTACTTGCGATTCGGCCCGAAAGTGATTCAAGAGGATGAGCCTGAGGTGCTGACACCTACGCCGAGGCCAGGCCAGGAGCCTGGACCCAGACCGGGAGGACACGCATGAGCGACGCCTATATTCCTCCCAAGGGCCGGGTGCTTCGCTACACGTTCCACGAGCGATTCATTCACTGGATGGCTGGCCTGTCGTATGTGTACCTGCTGCTTACCGGGCTGGCATTCTGGTCTCCGTGGCTTTTCTGGCTCGCGGTGATTTTTGGTGGCGGAACGATCGCGCGCGAATTGCATCCCTGGATCGGTCTGATATTTGTCATCGCTGTATGTCTGATGTTTTGGATGTGGTCGACGCAGATGCACGAAACGGCGGTCGACAAACAGTGGTGGGACGCGGTGGGACACTACATCCGGAATGAAGAGGATAAGGTGCCGACTGTTGGACGTTTCAATGGCGGGCAAAAGCTGCTTTTCTGGGGGTTTTTCTGGGGCGGAATCCTGCTGTTTCTGAGTGGGTTGGTTTTGTGGTTTCCGCACCTGATTCCGTGGAATCTGCGATATCTGCGATATATCGCGGTGTTGGTGCACGCGTCCACTGCGCTTATCACGATAGGCCTCTTCATCATTCACGTGTACATGGGCGTTTTGCTGGAACGAGGTTCGTTTGGGTCCGTGATTCGCGGAGATGTATCGGCGAACTGGGCCAAGCGATACCACGGCATCTGGTATGATCAGATTACGCGCGGAAGCGCGGCGAGGAAATGAGGAGTGGCAAGTGGGATGTTCGGATTTCCCGCTCGCGCGAGCTAGCGCAGAAGTACCCATCGGCGGCTGAAGGGCTGCGTTTCTACGAGCACATCGCCCAATTTCAAAAATCCCTGTACGACGATCTGGAAATCGAGTGCGGCAAGGAACCGGTGGCGCGTCTTCCCGGCATGTTAAGGCAGGAGCTCGATCTTTTTATTCTGCTGCCGCGATTTGGGGCGTTTCTTTCGGTGGTGGAGAGAAATTCGCCCGGGCCTTTGGCACAGGCGGCCGCAGCGCTGCGCGCGAATGGTGGAACGCGATGGCAGGAAATTCTCACCAATTATTGGCAAGCCGATTTGCAATCAGCCGCCGACCTCGATCCGTCGCAGACGCTTCTCGCATGGGCTTTCCTGCAGGCTTATGCGGAATATCTGGCCGACTACACGGCGCATCCGCCTCTTCATTCGACACCGGCGATTTGTCCGCTTTGTTCTTCGCATCCTGTGGTGGGAGCGCTGCGGCCGGAAGGTGACGGAGGGAAGCGCTGGTTGATTTGCTCTTTGTGCGCCCATGAATGGGAATACCGCCGGCTGGTGTGCCCGAACTGCGGATCGGAAGACGCGCACAAGCTGCCGGTTTACAGCGCCAATGAAATCGCGAGCGTGCGCGTGGAGGCGTGCGACGTCTGCCATCACTACATCAAGACGGTGGACATGACGAAAGACGGGCACGCGGTGCCGGTGGTGGACGAAATTGCGACGATCGCACTGAATCTTTGGGCCGAAGAACACGGCTACACAAAAATTCAAACGAATCTGCTGGGAATCTAAAGCGAGCTGCTTTCTCAATCCCCCCGACATGCAAGCTGCCTCTTCGAACCGGCCGGGCAAAAATTGAAACCGGTTGAATGCCAAACACATCTATAGGAGTCTAAGTCTCGATGAGGTCTGGCGCGTGGCTGGACTCAACCGCGAAGATCGGATAGCGCGGGACGACGGGACAACGCTGTGCAGCATAACCTCAGTAGATTGGTCCAATGGGACAGGTGTAATCGATGTGGATAGTTCGACTTGCGCTGCGGCGGCCGTATACATTCGTGGTGGCCGCGATTTTGCTTCTCATTTTGGGACCAGTAGCAATTCTGCGCACACCAACGGACATTTTTCCAAACATTAATATTCCGGTGGTCAGCGTGATCTGGAACTACGGAGGGCTTGAGCCGGAGGAAATGTCGAACCGGATCACCTACATCTACGAGCGCGTGCTGACAACGACGGTGAACGACATCGAACACATCGAATCGCAATCGTTCAACGGAATTGGAATCACGAAGGTTTTCTTTCATCCTGGCGTGCAGATTGGCAATGCTGTTGCGCAGGTGACCGCGATTTCTCAGACGATTGTGCGGCAGTTTCCGCAGGGCACCACGCCGCCTCTGGTGATTCAGTACAACGCGTCGACGGTGCCGATTTTGCAGCTCGCGCTTTCAGGTAAGGGGCTGAACGAACAGCAACTCTTCGATATGGGCGTGAACTTCATCCGCACCGGATTGATCACGGTGCCCGGAGTGGCGATTCCTTATCCTTACGGAGGGAAGCAGCGGCAGATTATGGTGGATCTGAATACTGCGGCGCTGCAGTCGAAAGGATTGTCGCCGAGCGACGTGGTGAACACCATCACAAATCAGAACCTGATTCTGCCCGGCGGTACCGCGAAGATTGGCACGTTTGAATATCAGGTGGATATGAACGGCGCGCCCACAAACGTGACAGAACTGAACAACCTGCCGATCAAGAGTGTGGGCGATTCGACGATCTACATTCACGACGTGGGATTCGTGCGCGACGGGTATCCGCCGCAGACGAACATCGTGCGCGTGGACGGTTCGCGGTCGGTGCTGATGTCGGTGTTGAAATCGGGCGACGCTTCGACGCTCGACATCATTAACGGGATCAAACAGAAGATTCCGGTGATTCAGAATTCGCTGCCGGCGCGCGTGGATATTCATCCGGTGTCGGATCAATCGCTTTTCGTGCGCGCGTCGATTCAAGGAGTGATTCGCGAAGGAGCGATTGCTGCGGCCCTTACGGGCTTGATGATTCTTCTTTTCCTGGGGAGTTGGCGGAGCACAATCATCATCGCGGTTTCGATTCCTTTGTCGATTCTCACGTCGCTGATCGTGTTGAGCTCGCTGGGCGAGACGATCAACATCATGACCCTGGGCGGGTTGGCGCTGGCCGTGGGAATCCTCGTGGATGACGCGACGGTGGAAGTGGAGAACATCAATCGCAACTTCGACCAGGGCAAGGAAATCGTGCAGGCGATTCTGGACGGCGCTTCGCAGATAGCGGTGCCGGCGCTGGTGTCCACGCTTTCGATCTGCATCGTGTTCGTGCCGATGTTTTTCCTGTCAGGCGTCGCGAAATACTTGTTCGTCCCGCTGGCTGAGGCGGTGGTTTTCGCGATGCTCGCATCGTATTTGCTGTCGAGAACTCTTGTGCCGACGATGGCGCGGTATTTGCTCGTGGCGCGGACGGAGGATGAACGGCGCGAGGCGTCGCGCACTTCGCGCAATCCGTTCGTGCGAATGCAGGAAAAGTTCGAAGTGGGCTTCGAGAAATTCCGCGGACGTTATCACCGGATGCTGGACGCCTCGATTCGACACCGCAAGGCGTTTATCGTGATTTTTCTGCTGGCTTGCGTGCTTTCTTTCGGGCTGATTCCCTTCGTCGGGCAGGATTTCTTCCCGAGTGTGGACAGCGGCGAATTCAAACTGCACTTGCGCGCGCCGACGGGAACGCGCATCGAGGACACGGCGGCGTTGTGCGACCGCGTCGAATCCGAAATCCGGCAGCAGATCCCGCCGAAAGAATTAGTCACGATCATCGACAACATCGGGCTGCCTTACAGCGGAATCAATTTGTCATACAGCACGTCAGCTCCGATCGGGCCGGCCGACGCTGATATTCAAGTGGAGCTATCAAAGGATCACCGGCCGACGAAAGAATACGTTCGGGAATTGCGTTTGAAGCTGGCGCACGACTTTCCGGGAGTTGTCTTCTACGACCTGCCGGTTGATATCGTCACCCAGATTCTCAATTTCGGGTTGCCGGCGCCGCTCGACATTCAGATCGTAGGCCGAAATCTGACGGCGAACCGCGCTTTTGCGGAAAGCTTGATCAACAAGCTGAAATTTGTTCCCGGCGCGGTGGATTTGAGGATTCAGCAGCCGTTCAACTATCCGAAATTTCACGTTGAAGTAGACAGGACGAAAACGAGCCAGGTAGGTTTTACGCAGAAAGATGTGGCGAACAACTTGCTGATTTCGCTGAGCGGCAGCTCGCAGACGACCCCGACATTCTGGCTGGATCCAAAAACCGGCGTGAGCTACAACATTGCGACGCAAACGCCGCAATATCGTATCGAGTCGTTGCAGGATCTCCAAAATATTCCGATCACCAATGGCACGGCGCCGCCACAGATTCTCGCAAGCCTGAGTAGCTTCACGCGCGGATCGGAGATGGCCGTCGTCTCTCATTACAACATTCAGCCGGTAATCGATATTTTTGGATCGGTGGACGGACGCGATCTCGGCGGTGTCTCGCGCGATATAGCCAAGATCATTGAAGCTTCGAAGAAGGATTTGCCGCAAGGTTCGCAGATCATTGAGCGCGGGCAGGTGCTCACCATGCGGTCATCGTTCATTGGATTGCTGGCAGGACTGGCCTTCTCAATCGTACTTGTGTATCTGCTGATCGTGGTGAACTTTCAGTCGTGGCTCGACCCTTTCATTATTTTGATGGCTTTGCCGGCGGCGCTCGCGGGAATCGTCTGGATGCTTTTCGTCACCGGAACGACGGTGAGTGTTCCTGCGCTGACGGGCGCCATCATGTGCATGGGCGTGGCGACGTCGAACAGCATTCTGGTCATCAGCTTTTCGAAAGAACGCCTCGAAGAAGGCGAAGATCCTGGCGAAGCGGCTTTGAGCGCGGGGTTCACTCGCTTCCGGCCGGTGTTGATGACGGCGTTGGCGATGATTATCGGAATGCTGCCCATGTCGCTCGGCCTTGGCGAAGGTGGCGAGCAGAATGCACCGCTGGGACGCGCGGTGATCGGGGGACTCCTGTTCGCAACCGTGGCGACGCTATTCTTCGTGCCGGTATTTTTCAGTTTCGTGCATAGTTGGCGCCAGCAAAAATCAGCAAGTGAAGCGGCATCGTAGACTCGGACGTCAAATACACGGGTGATTCGGGAGTCGGGATTCGAAGAGGAGATATGGCGCAGACGGAAGAAGTGGTGAAGCAACCACCGCAAGAACACGGGCAGCCGCGCGAGTCCGGTTCCAAGCACGGAGTTCTGATCACAGTGATCGCGCTGGCGATTATTGCCGCTGTGGTGATCGGCGGAATCGTTCCGCGTCTTCGCGCGAAAGAGGCGCTCAAGAAGGAAACTTACGATCTGGCGGTGCCGACGGTAAACGTTGCTAGCCCGAAGCAGGGGGCGCCGCAAACAGAAATCGTGCTTCCAGGAAACATGCAGGCATTCATCGAATCTCCGATTTATGCCCGTACGAGCGGCTACCTCAAAAAATGGTACGTGGACATTGGCGGACGTGTGAAAGCGGGACAGCTCCTCGCTGAAATCGAGACGCCGGAAGTGGATCAACAGCTGCAGCAGGCTCGTTCACAATTGAACACCGCGAAGGCAAATTACAACCTCGCCCAAATTACCTCCAACCGCTATCAGGAGTTGAAAAACACGGATTCGGTAGCGCAGCAGGACGTGGATAACGCCCTCGGTTCTGAGCGCGCCAATGCCGCCACGGTGTCGGCGGCCGAATATCAGGTGAAGTATCTCGAACAGCTCGAGTCGTTCCGCAAAATCTACGCGCCATTCGACGGCATCATCACGGTGCGCAACACGGATGTGGGACACTTGATCAATTCGGGTGCTGGCAGTCCCACGGCGGAACTTTTTCACATTGCTGCAATCCACACGCTTCGCGTCTATATCAATGTGC
The DNA here is from genome assembly GCA_963815265.1 of uncultured Acidobacteriota bacterium. Lineage (GTDB taxonomy): Bacteria > Acidobacteriota > Terriglobia > Acidiferrales > UBA7541 > Palsa-295. The sequence goes on from CAWFGI010000005.1 coordinate 6,687, forward strand.
CGCAGCAGTTTTCTCCCGCCGCCAAGCCTGGACTGCCCGCCACTTTGACGCTGCAGGAATTTCCGGGGCGGAAATTCAAGGGAACCCTTGTCCGCACCGCGAACGCGATTGACCTGGCCACGCGCACACTGCTCGTAGAAGTGGATGTCGAAAATCCCACGGGCGAATTGTTGCCCGGCGCGTTTGCCGAAGTGCATCTTGCCGTATCGTCCGGCGCGCCGACTTTTATATTGCCCGTAAGCGCGCTTATTTTTCGCGCACAAGGATTGCAAGTGGGGGTGGTAAGAGATGGACAACACGCCGAGCTTGCAAACATCATCCTGGGGCGTGATTTCGGCAGTGAAGTGGAGGTGGTATCCGGTTTGCAAGCGGACGACCAGGTGATCATCAATCCGCCGGACTCGCTGATATCGGGCGAGGAGGTTCGCGTGGCACAACCTCCCAATCAGAATCAAGGGAACAGTCACGCGCCAGGACAAAATCCGCCGCGCCAAGATCCTCAATCGGGAGGGCGGCAGTGAAGCGTCCCTTTCGCATGAAGTTTGCCGGCGGATCTGTTCTCACGCGCCGGGTTCGAGTCGCGGCCCAGCTCGCTGCAGCATTGTCCCTTTTTGGCTGCACGGTCGGGCCAAATTACGTGCGGCCTCCGGCGGATGTTCCCGTGAGTTACAAGGAGCTTGGTGACTGGAAACCTGTACAGCCAAGTGATCAATTCGCGAAAGGCAATTGGTGGGAGGTCTACGAAGACCCACAGCTAAATGCACTGGAAGCGCAGCTCGATGTCTCAAACCAGAACCTGAAAGCAGAGCAGGAAATATTCGTACAGGCGCGGGCGGCCATTCAAATTTCGCGATCGAATTACTATCCCACCGTGACCGGCAATGCGTCCGCTACGCGCACTCACGTTTCAAGCAACGAGCCACTGTTCGTCGTCGGATCCACAAAGTCGAATTATTCCGATTACACGATCCCGATCGACGCGTCGTGGGAACCAGATTTGTGGGGGCGCGTGCGTCGTACGGTGGAAGCAAGCCGCTCGGAAGCTCAAGCCACCGCTGCCGATGTCGCGAATGTGAGCCTGAGCCTGCATGGCGAGCTGGCGATGGATTATTTCCAGTTGCGCGGGCTGGATGCACAAGAAGATCTTCTCCAATCAACCGTCGTCGCATACGAAAAAGCGCTGGAACTTACGCAGAATCGTTACAAAGCAGGCCTCGCGTCGGCGGTGGATGTGGCGCAGGCCGAGACGCAGCTTCGAACCACCCGCGCGCAAGCCATCGACGTTGGCGTAAATCGCGCCGCATTCGAGCATGCAATTGCAGTGTTGATCGGCAAGCCGCCTGCGCAATTCAGTTTGCCGAGTTCGCCCTTGCGCGCTGTGCCGCCCGCGATCCCGCCGGGGCTTCCTTCGGATTTGCTCGAGCGCAGGCCGGACGTCGCCGCTTCCGAACGCCGGATGCAGGAATCGAATGCGCAAATCGGTGTGGCAAAATCCGCCTACTATCCGCTCGTTACTTTGAGTGGTTCGGGAGGATTCGAAAGCGGCGTCTTCACCACGCTAATTCAAGGTCCTTCCGGACTTTGGTCTGTAGGCGCTGCTGCCACCGAAACTCTTTTTGACGCGGGAAAGCGCCACGCCGTGACGCAGCAAGCGCAATCCGCCTACCGCGAATCGATTGATACCTACCGGCAGACGGTGCTGAGCGCATTTCAAGAGGTGGAAGACAATCTTGCGGCTTTGCGAATCCTCAATGATGAAGAAGTAGTCCAGCAATCGGCGGTCGCTTCCGCCGAGCATTCGCTGGCGCTTTCAATCAATCGCTACAAGGGTGGCATTGTAAATTATCTCGAAGTGATCACGGCGCAAAATGCCGCGCTCGCCGACGAAGTGACCGAGGTAAGCATTCAAACGCGCCGCATGCAGGCCAGCGTGCTGCTGGTGAAGGCGATCGGCGGCGGCTGGAACATTTCGCAGATTCCGCGCGTTTAGTGCCGTTAGCCAGCCCCGGCCGAGTTGCCATCAGTCCGGCTCCTGCGTCACGATGTGTACATCCACGGCGGGTGCATCGCGCAGGAATCGGTTGATCGCGTTCAGAAACAATAGTTTCCGCAAGCCTTCCACGGCAGTGCGCCCGAAGATCACCTGCGTGACGTGTTTCTCGCGGACGAATTGCGCGGTCGCGTCCGCTACATTGTCACCTTTCAACCGCACTGTCTTTGCGCCCAGGCTCTCAGCGAACTGCATGTTGGCGGCCAGCAATTTCTGATCCTGTTCGCTGGAAGTGCCGTGGTCTATATCGATGTGAACGGCGTAAAGATCGGCGTCCATTCGCCGGGCCATGCGCGCCGCTCGTGCCACCAGGTACTGCGCTTTGGGATTCGCGCTGATCAGCACAGCAATGCGCTCGCGCACCGCCCAGCTCTCGCGGATATCTTTCTCCACCATGTACGATTCGAGGCTGCGGTCCACTTGTTCAGCAACCTGACGCAAAGCCAGCTCGCGTAGCGCGATCAGGTTTCCGCGGCGGAAGAAATTCTTGAGCGCCTGCTCCACTTTGTCCCGGTTGTATACATCGCCGCGTTTCATCCGGTTTTGCAGGGCTTCGGGCGTCAGGTCCACCATCACCGTTTCGTCTGCCACCTGCAGCACCCAATCCGGAACAGTTTCGCGTACGGCGACGCCTGTGATGGCGCGGACGGTGGGCGCGATACTTTCGACGTGCTGGATGTTGACGGTGGAAATTACGTCGATCTTCGCTTCGAGAAGCTCGAGCACGTCTTCATATCGCTTGCGATGCTTGCTTCCGGGGATATTTGTGTGCGCGAGTTCGTCTACCAGGACCACGGCCGGCCGCCGTGCCAGAATGCCGTCGGTGTCCATTTCTTCGAAGATCGTGCCCTTGTAGTCGATCTTCTTCCGCGGGACGATTTCCACCTGCTCGGAGAGCTCGACGATTCCTTTACGTCCGTGATTTTCGACGATTCCAATCACCACGTCTTCGCCGCGAGTCTTCCGGCGAATAGCCTCGCTCAACATCCCGTAGGTTTTGCCGACGCCCGGTGCGTAGCCGAGGAAGAGCTTCAGCACACCCTTGGGCTTATCAGGCGGTTTTGACTCCGCGAGCCATTGCTCTGGCGTCTTTGGCATGCCGGGTATTCTCTTTTACGGGCGCATAGAAAGCTACGATAGAATGGCGCGATGCGCGAAAATGCCGTTAGCCGTGCCCTTCAATTTGCGGCCGCATTTGCCATCGTGCTTGGGATCACCATTTTTTACCGCAAGGTGCTCCCCGTCAATGCCACCACCGTCGCACTCACTTTTCTGCTTGCCATCTTGGCGGTCTCAACTTTTTGGGGCATTGCCGTGTCAGTTTTTATGTCCATCGCGGCGATGCTTGCATTCAACTATTACTTTCTTCCGCCCGTAGGCACGTTAACAATTGCCGATCCTCAGAATTGGGTGGCGCTATTCGCATTTCTTGTGGTTTCGGTGCTGGCCAGCCAGCTCTCCAATCGCGCGCGAAAGCAGTCTGAGGATCTTTCGGCTCGCCGCCGCGAAGTGGAACGGCTCTACTCGTTCAGCCGCGGATTGCTTGAGTCTGGCAACGTGATTCAGCTGTTGAATCGAATTCCCGCGCAAATTGTGGATACGTTCGAGGTGGGCGCGGCAGCTCTGTTTCTCGCCGATAAGCAGAAAATCTATCGCTCCGGCCCGGTGATGCCGCTGCTCGACCTGGAAAGCCTCAAAGCGATTGTCGTGCGCGAAGAACCGGTAATTGATGTGGCCAATAGTATCTGCTTCGTGCCGGTGCGCATGGGTGTGCGTCCCATCGGAAGCCTGGGAATTTCGGGCACGATTTTGTCGCGGCAGACGCTCGAAGCCATCGGCACTTTGATAGCCGTGGCGATGGAGCGCGCTCGTGCAGTGGAACAGCTTGGGCAGACGGAAGCAGCGCGCGAAGGCGAGCGGCTGCGAACGGCGTTGCTTGATTCCGTCACGCATGCCCTTCGAACACCGCTCACGTCCATCAAAGCGTCGGTGACCAATTTGCTTTCGAATCCTGCGCTCAGCGATGAGCAGCGAAGCGAGCTTCTCACTATCATCAATGAAGAGAGCGACCGCTTGAACCGGCTCGTGGGCGAAGCCGCTGAGATGGCCCAGCTTGACGCCGGTGAGGTGGTTCTGAAACTCGAGCCACTCCCGCTTTCGGAGGTGATTAGCGCTGCGCTCGCACAAACCAAAGGCGTACTCGGCAATCGACGGATCGATTTGCGTTTGCCCGCCGAGTTGCCGCGCGTTCGCGTCGATCTGGCGCGCGCTCGCGAAGCTCTGGTTCACCTGGTCGAAAATGCGAACCAGTATTCGCCTCCCAATGAGCCAATCACGATCACCGCCGAACAGAATGGCGATTTTGTGATCACCAGCGTGGCGGATCGAGGCGCGGGTATCGATGACCCCGAGCAGAATTTGATTTTCGAGAAATTTTATCGCGGCCGCGACCAGCGCTATCGCGTGGAAGGCACAGGCATGGGCTTGCCGATCGCCAAGGCAATCGTCGAGGCGCACGGCGGCACAATGAGCCTCACCAGCCAGCGCGGTCACGGTTCCGTTTTTTCGTTCACGCTGCCGATCGATCGCAGCCGCGTTGCGGCTGGTACATGAGTACGACCTCGCCAACGATTCTGATCGTGGATGACGAACCGCAGATTCGCCGCGTGATGCGCACCACGCTCTCATCGCAGGGATACAGCGTGATCGAGGCGAAATCCGGCGAGGAGGCCCTGGAAACGCTTCGCGGCGAACGTGCCGACCTGATTCTTCTCGACGTTAACATGCCCGGAATGTCCGGCCTCGATACCTGTCGCGCGATTCGGCGCACGAGTGATGTACCGATCATTATGCTCACCGTCCGCAATACGGAAAAAGATAAAGTGCAAGCGCTTGACGCCGGTGCTGATGATTACGTCGTGAAGCCATTCGGCGCCGACGAATTGATGGCGCGCATCCGCGCGGCCCTTCGCCGCGTTGCGACGGGCGAAACGACTCCCGCGTTTCGATCCGATGACTTGACGATTGACTTCGCGAAGCGCAGTGTAACGGTGAAGGGAGTCGCGATGCGCCTCACCCCCAAGGAATTTGAGCTGCTGCGCCAGCTCGTCTCGAATCAAGGAGTGTCGCTGAGTCATCGCCGGCTGCTGCAGGCGGTCTGGGGCCCTGATTACGGCGAAGAAACCGAATATCTGCGCGTCTTCATCAATCAACTGCGAAAAAAAATCGAGCCGGACCCGCGCCGGCCACGCTACATCCACACTGATCCGTGGATTGGGTATCGCTTCGAGCCTTCGCCCAGAAAAACTCGCGGTTCCCACGCGGGGAAATAGATTTTCGCGGCGCGCTAGCGAAGCGGATGTGTCGCATCCAGTTCGAGATTGAGTTCGAGCACGTTCACGCGCGGCTCGCCGAGAAATCCCAGTTGCCGCTGCTCGGTGTGTTTCGCGACCAGTCCACGCACTTCGTCTTCTTTTATTCCGCGCTCCCGTGCCACCCGCGCGATTTGAAATTCCGCCGATGCGGGAGAAATGTGCGGATCGAGCCCGGAGCCCGATGCGGTCGCGAGGTCTACGGGGATCGGTACGCCCGCATTTTCTGCCGAAAGCGATTGCACGCTTCCGGCGACGCGATCCACCAGCGCCTTGTTCGTCGGCCCCAGATTCGATCCGCCCGAAGCCATTGGATCGTAACCAGCAGGCCCGGCCGCGGACGGCCTCGAATGAAAATATCCCGCTGACGTAAACGGCTGGCCGAGTAGCGTCGAGCCCACCACAGTTCCGTCGGGCCGTCGAATCAATTCGCCATGCGCCTGTCGCGGATATAGCAGCTGCGCGATCCCAGTCACCACAAGCGGATAGATAATCCCCAGCAGCACCGTCGTAGCCAGCGTCATCCAAATTGAAATCAAAAAGTTTCGCTTCATGGTGTCCTCACGCCAAACCAATGCGCGTAATAATCATGTCGATCAACTTGATTCCGAGAAATGGCGCGATGATTCCTCCGAATCCATAAATTAAAAGATTGCGCCGCAATAGCGCCTCCGCGCCAAGGGGGCGATACCGCACCCCCCGCAACGCCAGCGGCACCAGCGCAATGATAATCAGCGCATTGAAAATCACCGCCGACAGCACCGCCGAGTGCGGCGTCTTCAAATGCATGATGTTGAGCAGCTCGAGCTGCGGAAACGCCGCCGCAAACATCGCCGGAAGAATCGCGAAATATTTCGCCACGTCATTGGCCACCGAAAATGTGGTCAACGACCCGCGAGTAATCAGGAGTTGCTTCCCAATTTCGACGATCTCGATGAGCTTCGTCGGGTTCGAATCCAGATCCACCATGTTGCCGGCCTCTTTCGCGGCCTGCGTGCCGGCATTCATCGCCACGCCCACATCCGCCTGCGCCAGCGCCGGCGCGTCGTTCGTTCCGTCGCCCGTCATCGCGACGAGTTTCCCCTTAGCCTGCTCGCGGCGAATCAACGCAAGTTTGTCTTCAGGTTTCGCCTGCGCCAGAAAATCATCGACGCCCGCCTCGCGCGCAATCGCTGCCGCCGTCAGAGGATTGTCGCCCGTGATCATCACAGTCCGAATACCCATCGCGCGCAGCTGATCGAAGCGTTCGCGCATCCCTCCTTTCACAATGTCCTTCAAATAAATCGTTCCAAGCACGCGCCGATCCTCCGCAACCAGCAGAGGCGTACCCCCGGCTCCGGCGATTGCCTTCACTGCGTCTTCCACTTCCGGCGGCACCCGATTCCCACCGTCCGCCGCGTACCGTGCAATCGCGTCAAACGCACCTTTCCGAATTTCGCGCCCGTCGAGATCAACGCCCGACATGCGAGTCGTCGCCGAAAACGGAATGAAATTCGTCGCCACCGACGCAAGCTCCCGCCCGCGCAATCCGTATTTCTCTTTCGCCAGCACCACGATCGACCGCCCCTCTGGCGTCTCGTCCGCCAGCGAAGCAAGCTGCGCCGCGTCAGCCAAATCTCCTTCTGCCACTCCGGGCGCGGCGATGAACTCCGTCGCACGACGATTGCCCAGCGTAATCGTTCCCGTCTTGTCGAGCAGCAGCGTATCCACATCGCCCGCCGCTTCCACCGCGCGTCCCGACATCGCCAGCACATTTCGCTGCACCACTCGATCCATCCCCGCAATCCCGATAGCAGAAAGCAATCCGCCAATCGTCGTCGGTATCAGGCACACCAGCAGCGAGATCAGCACGTAAATCGATTGCGGCGCGCCAGAATAAATCGCCATCGGCTGCAGGGTCACCACCGCGAGTAGAAAAATAATCGTCAGACCAGCCAGCAGAATATTCAGCGCAATCTCATTCGGCGTTTTCTGCCGCTCGGCGCCTTCCACCAGCTTGATCATCCGGTCGAGAAATGTTTCGCCCGGATTCGAAGTGATCTTCACCGTGATTTCATCAGACAGCACGCGCGTCCCGCCCGTCACCGCCGAACGATCGCCGCCCGATTCCCGAATCACCGGCGCCGATTCGCCCGTAATCGCCGATTCATCCACCGACGCCACGCCCACCACCACCTCGCCATCGCCGGGAATGAACTCTCCGGCTCTCACCACCACCACGTCCTCTGCGCGCAATTTCGATCCCGGCACCTCCTCAAACGTGCCGTCCGCTTTCATCCGCCGCGCGTGAGTTTCAGAACGCGCCTTGCGCAGCGTTTCCGCCTGCGCTTTCCCGCGCCCCTCGGCCATCGCTTCTGCAAAGTTCGCAAACAGCACCGTGAACCACAGCCACAACGTAATTTGCAGCGCGAATCCGAATTCATTCGAGTGGTGCGGAATCTCCCGCAGCAAATCTACAGTCGTCACTACGGCGCCCACTTCCACCACAAACATCACCGGATTCTTCATCAGCGTGCGTGGATTCAGTTTTTTAACGGAATCCCACAACGCCCCGGTGACAATTCCGCCAGTCCACAGCGATTTCTTCGGCCGCTTCGGGCTATCGCTTCCACTGTTCGGTATCTTGATTGCTTCAGGAGTCATCGTCATTTCCGCGCTCATTTACCTATCCCCCGAATACTTTCCCCGCATGCAGCAGCAGGTGCTCCAGAATCGGCCCCAGGCTCAACGCCGGAAAGAATGTCAGCGCTCCCACAATTAAAATCACGGAAACAAGGAGCGTCGCGAAGAGCGGCGTAGTCACAGGAAATGTGCCCGCCGTTTCTGGCGCGATTTTCTTCTTGGCCAGATTTCCGGCAATCGCCAGCACCGGGAGTACCATGAAAAATCGTCCAAACAGCATGTCGAACCCAATCGTTACGTTGTACCAGAGCGTATTCGCGCTAAGTCCCGCGAATGCCGAACCGTTGTTCGCCGCGCCGGATGTGTACGCGTATAAAATTTGCGACAGGCCGTGCGGTCCCGGATTCGTGATCCCAGCCTTTCCATCGGCCGTCACGGAGCCCACCGCCGTGAAGCTCAAAATCAGCAGCGAGAAAATCAGAACCGCCAGCATCGCCATCTTCACGTCGTACGCTTCGATTTTCTTTCCGAGATATTCAGGCGTCCTTCCCACCATCAGCCCCGCGATGAACACCGTCAAAATGATGAACACAACAATCCCGTAAAGCCCCGCACCGACGCCGCCAAACACGATCTCGCCAAGCATCATGTTGATCATCGGAATCATTCCGCCAAGTGGCGTGTAGGAATCGTGCACGCCATTCACTGCGCCGCAGCTCGCATCGGTCGTAATCGTGGCAAAAAGCGCCGAGTCGGCGATTCCAAAGCGCACTTCCTTGCCTTCCATATTTCCGCCCGGCTGCATCGCGCTCACGTGCTGATCGAGACCGTGCAATTCGGGATTTCCTCGCGCTTCCGCCCGGTAGGCGAAAAACACTCCAGCCAGAAACAGCGCTGCCATCGCGCCCCACACCGCCCACCCGTGTTTCTGCGAGCCAGTCATGCGCCCCAGCGTGTATGTCAGCCCTGAACCAATCGAAAAAATCAGTAGCATCTGAACGAAGTTCGTCAAAGGGGTGGGGTTCTCGAAGGGATGTGCGCTGTTAGCGTTGAAAAAGCCTCCGCCGTTTGTCCCGTACATTTTGATTGCTTCCTGCGAAGCCACTGGCCCGAGCGTAATCGATTGCTCGGTTACATGCTGTGTGGTCGTTTTTCCATCGCTGCCGGTCACCTGCACGGTTTGAGGATCAACCAGCTTTGCCGTAACGTACGGCTTCAGGCTCTGCACTGTCCCCTGCGAAACAAGGAAAAGAGCCACCACGATGCACGCAGGCAACAGCACCCACAGAATCGTACGGGTTAAATCAACCCAGAAGTTTCCGAGGGTTTGCATTTCCTTGCGCGCGACCCCGCGTATCACCGCGATCGCCAGCGCAATCCCCACTGCCGCAGACAAGAAGTTGTGGTACGCAAGTCCGGCCATCTGCGTGAAATAGCTCATCGTGGTTTCGCCTGAATACGCCTGCCAGTTCGTGTTGGTGGTAAACGAAGCCGCTGTGTTGAAAGCCGAATCCGGCGCCACCGCTCCGAAGTGCTGCGGGTTCCAGGGAAGCCACTGCTGCACCCTCATAATCACGTACAGGAGAACCATCGACACCACGCTCAGCAGCAGCATTGCGATGGCGTACTCCGTCCAGCGCATCTCGTGTGTTTCGTCCACGCCTGTCAGGCGATACAGCAGCCGCTCGACGGGCCGCACCACCGGATCCATGAATGTTTTCTCGCCGCTGAACACGCGCGTCATATACACGCCCATCGGTTTCGTGATCGCCAGCAGCAAAATCAAGTACAAGCCGATTTGAAACCATCCGTTCGCCGTCATGTTCAGAACCTCTCCGGCCACAAAAGCGCCGCCAGCAGATACACCAGCAGCAATGCCGAAATTCCCAGAAGCAAAATGTTGCCCAGCATGTTCGCTGCTCCTTACTTCAATCGCTCACAAGCCCAGACGTACACAATCGCCAAAACGAAAAATCCAACCGTACAAATGAAGAACGCTATATCTCGCATCGAATCACCCTAAAACTTCACCATGATCGACATATCGATGAACGACTCATCCCTGCGAAGGTCCGGTGACCACACGGTTGATCCAATCGCAGTACAAGCGGTTTGTGCCGCAGGCAGCGTGGTCTCTCCCGACGTGACTCCGCTTTGACACACAAACTGCGTCGGGAAACCGGTGTTGCCGCCCGGAGGCGTAATCCCGCCCCGGCCCGTCCAATAAGGGACGTTCGCGTGGCGGTAGTCGTATTCCCAACGGAACGTAACGTACTGCTTGGGCATGTAGTCGAACGTAATGGACGAGTCCCAGGCTTTGTATGGATCGCCCGGATTCTCTGTGAAGTACGGAGAATTCGTCGAGGCCGTAACGGCGGTTTCGCCATTGATAGGCGGTAGCAGCACCAGGTAGCGTCCCGGGTTATTGATTTTTCCGCCGCCGATCGTTAAGCCGAACAAGTCCCGATGGAACCAGAACCGGTTGTACACCATGAATCCCAGGAAACTCTGCTTTGGTCCGCCCGCTTTGTTGCCGTAACAGCTCACACCGCCGCCGTACTCGCAGCCGGCGTCGGCGGTCAGCGAAAATGCCATCTTGTCCAGGGTGCTGTCCGGTCGATCGAAATATTTCACCTCGATGCTGTCGTCGGTGTGGATCCTCCTTCGGTTCGGTATGAAAAGGTCGTCGCGGCCGAGCCCATAGTTGTTCGAGATGATGTTGATCCATGGCGCCGGAGTCCATTTAATCTGTCCGCCGAGCCCGGGCCTGTGATTGGCGGATGCGTACGCCTGCCATCCATTGATGAACCATGGCTCGATTTTCAAATGAGCCGTGGGGAAAATCTGCACGCGCACTCCGTTGAAGAACCAGGGCGTATTGGAGGAAACGTAAGACGGCTGGTAGGCCCAATTGTCGAAGTTGTAGTAGCTGAACAGGCCGATGTACGAGAGAAAGATCCCCGCATCCACGTTCACGCCGTGCATCACGTCAAAGTGGTATCCCCCGTACGCTTCGGAAATATAGCGATAGGCGCTCACGAGGTCCCATTGCCCGTGGCCTGGGCTGGGGTCATTTCGCGGTGTCGTCGCAGAATACATGCCGTACTGCGTCATGAACCGTGCGCGAACATTGTCGTAATGAAAGTCGCCGCCTACGCCGAACTGCTCAAGTTGCACTTCACTCGAGCGAAAGAGTTCGCTCGATCCGCCAATCGTATGGTCAGTCGGATGGTTAAAATCGGACACATAGTTCACGTCCGCTCGGATCTCCGGAGTGAAGAACTTCGTGTCCCAAAATATCTCTTTTGTGCGGGGATTGCCGTTTAGCCAGGTCCAGTCCGCGTCCGAGAACGGCTCCTGCTTGGCCGGGATGATTGGTTTCTTTTGATCGGAAGCCATCGCCGCTTCCTGCGACGAAGAGCTCACGGCGGAATCGCCGGCGGCGTCTTCCGCCGCCTTCACTGGGAAGGCGGCCGTTACTAGTCCCGGCTTTTCCGTGGACGCCTGCCCGGTTTTTTGAGCTTTCAGTTCGGCTTCGAGTTCATCGATCCGATGCCGCATCGCCTCCAGCTCTTTCAATATTGCCGGCGATATCGGCTGGTCGGTTGCGCTCGCTTGTTGATTTGCCGCCGCGCTCGTCGTCTGCGCGAAGCAGGGAGCCTGCATCATTGTGAAAGCAAGTCCGCAAAAAGCGGCACGCCATCCGTTCTGCATCAGAAATTTCGTCATGAACCTCTTCTCCCCTCTGAATTGCTTCGCTCCGTATTCCTTCAACCATTGCCGCAAACTGATCCCTGCCAGCTGCTTTGGAACTCCCCCATTTGGAACCTTACCCAACGCGCCCGATGTGACCTCTGTCACAACGCGCTGCAACTTTCCTATCCTGCTGTTGTGTCGGATTTTTTTCAGTACCAGTGAAGCCAGCTCACCAGCGAATTGAAGAACTTGATTCCGCCGAGGATTGCCGCCAAACCTCCCAGCGTGAGGCCGACGCGAAGCATTGCCTCCCGATGCGACATTGTTCCTGCAATGGAACCGACGCGAATGCCAGCCCCGGAACTTAAGAAACCGGGATCCTCGGGATTTTCGGCGTCGCTCTGGCGAGGATCGGACTCCATTTCGTACAAGTGCTCCGCCAAGTGCTTCTTGTGGCTATCTCCGCGCTTTTGCTCGCGCCGGAGCTGCATGAACACGTACGCGTAGAAACCAAGCACTGAGAGGGAACTGACGATAAATGTGACGGCGAGCATTTCCGCCTCCTTCGCCATTGCCGATTGCATCGCAACGCGGGAAAGGCAAACGAACCAAGACTAGGCTTTTCCGCATCAGGAAGGCATAAGGGGCGCATAAAGTTTTCGTAAGGATTCACCGCAGCAAAAGCCTGAAGCATTCCAAGCGGCAACCGGAGGCAAACACATTCGAATCAGCGCTTTTAGCGAAGTCGAACCGGACAAATTTCCCCTGGCGTGCTAGCCTGCTCGAAGTGACCTTGGTTGAAGCGAGAGCATCTAATGGATGAAGGGTCTGGCGAAGATTGGGCGAACCGAGGCCCGTCGCGCGCGTGGGGTTTCCGGCGCGCCAAGGTTAATACACGGTGGCGCGATTAAAAGTAATCGTAAGTACTGTTAAAACAGCAGCTTACGAAATTCTAATCGGCGGTAAACGGGCCCTAAGAAGCACATTCAAGAGGCAAAATGGCGACGCGTCAACGGGTGGTGATTCTCGGCGGCGGCTTCGGCGGCCTGAGCGCCGCGCGAACCCTGAAGCGCGCCCCGGTCGACATCACTTTGATTGATCGCTGCAACTACCACTTGTTTCAGCCCCTGCTCTATCAAGTTGCCACCGGCTCGCTCTCGCCCGCAAACATCAGCGGGCCATTGCGCCAGGTCCTGAAGCACAACAAAAACACGACGGTGCTTCTCGGCGAAGCGATCGACATTGATCCCGCCACTCACCAAGTGATTTTGAGTGACGGCGTGATCGGCTACGACACGCTTATCGTCGCAACCGGCTCGAGCCATCAATACTTCGGCCACGACGAATGGGAGAAATTCGCGCCCGGACTCAAAACGATAGAAGACGCCACGGACATGCGTGCGCGGATTCTCCTGGCTTTCGAAGCGGCCGAGCGCGAAACAGATCCCGAGAAGCTGAAAGAGTGGATGACGTTTGTGATTGTCGGCGGCGGTCCTACGGGAGCTGAGCTCGCGGGCGCGCTCGGCGAAATCGCGAACGATACTCTGAAGCACGATTTCCGCCGCATCAATCCCACCGAAGCGCGAATTATTCTTGTGGAAGGAACGGATCGAGTTCTGCCGACGTATCCACCCAAACTTTCGGAAGCGGCGCGAAAAATGCTGGAGCGCCTCAAGGTTACGGTTCGAACCGGCGCAATGGTGACGGATGTGAAAGCACACTCCGTGACGATCCAATGCGGCGATCACAACGAAATCATTCCCACGCGCACAGTTCTCTGGGCGGCGGGCGTGCTGGCGTCTCCGCTCGGACTGGCTCTGGCTAAAAGATTGGGCGCAAAAACCGATAGAGCGGGACGAGTGATTGTCGATCCGGATATGACCGTTCCCGGCCATCCTGAAATTTTTGTGATCGGTGATCTTTCGAGCTTTACGCATCAAACCGGGAAGCCGCTGCCCGGAGTTGCGCAACCCGCGATTCAGCAGGGCCGCTACGTTGCGAAAGTGATCGAGCGAAGCTTGCGCGGCGAGAAAATGAAGACATTCCATTATTTCGACAAAGGAAATCTCGCGACGCTCGGGCGCGGCGCTGCAGTCGCTGATTTGAACTTCATCACTCTGGCAGGTTTGCCGGCGTGGCTGGTCTGGATTTTTATCCACCTGATGTATATCGTCGAATTTCAGAACCGGCTGCTCGTCTTCCTGCAGTGGATGTGGCTCTACCTGACGTTTGATCGCGCCGCCCGGCTGATTACAGGCAAGAATTTATTGCCGCTGGATTTGTGATGTCACGAGGGGACGTCAGTACGAGCCGGAAGCCGGTGAGTGCGGATGGCCTTCTTCAACAGGCCGTAGTCGTGCTCGGTCTGGTCCGCATATTCGACCGCGAATTTTTCAATCGCATCGTCGAATGAATCGCCCTTGCCGAGATAGGCGCCGATTTTAACGGGATCGCCCGTTCGGGCGTGCCCACGGGCCAGAGCCCAGCCGCAAAGTTCGATGTATTCCTCGAAGTCATTCTGCGACATCGTGGACAGGTCGATTTTCATTTTCATATCGCGAAGCTGGCGAAAATAATAGCAACGATTTTCGTCATCGCGTGTCCAGCCAAGAAAGGCGTCGCTGGCTGACTGCAACATGCGCTGTCCTGTGACTACGCGTTCGCCATAATTGCCGAACTTGCTTTTGCTGGTGTAGGGTTCGAGCACGGATGGGAACGCTTCCTTGAACTGCAGAAAGAGCGGATCGTCAGCACTCGCGAGCAGCAGCATCACGGCGCAACGAGTGCCAACGCTGCCGACTCCGACGACTTTTCGGGCAATGTCCGCGATCTGATATCGCTGCAGCAAAACTTTGCGGTCCTCGGGAAGCGTGTGCAGATAGCGGTGAAACATAGCGGTGACGTGCTTTCCGGTGTTGGCGTAGTCCCGCGGATGATAAACAAGCGGCGGATGATCGACAATGCGGCGATTGCCGTTGTGGATATAAGTAATTTGAGGAAGGAGTTGCGTGGCTGACTGGCGCCTCGCCTTTTTCTCAATTTCCTGCCAGCGTTTCTTTTCGGCCGCGGTTTTCGACTCGCGAACGAGAATATTGGCTTCGAGATGCGAATACCAGGCATCGATCGCGCGCATCCGCGCGTATTTCCGCATGTGTTCGCGGTAGCTTTGCACTACGTGGCGCGCCGCGTCCCGGCAGCGGCGTTCGCGAAAGTTGTTCTGCCTTGCAGCGAGAACCACGCTTGTGGCGAGCCGCTTTACGTCCCACTCCCATGGAGCAGGTGACGTCTCGTCGAAATCATTGATGTCAAACACGAGCCGGCGTTCGGGCGAGCCGAAGCCTCCAAAATTGCCGATGTGACAATCGCCGCAGGCCTGCACGCGCAGTCCGGTAGCCGGTGTGCTTGAGAGGTCGAAAGCCATCAAGGCTGCGGCGCCTCGAAAGAACGCGAAGGGTGATTGGCTCATTCGTCCGTAACGAATGGGAAGAAGTTCCGGCAGGCGTCCCTCGTCAGCATGCTTCAGCAGCTCGATGGGATCGGGACGCTTGGCCGCCGGTTTCCACTTTCCCTGTGATTTGCGCGAGACGCGATCGCGCAGCGCTTTGCCGGCGGCAATGCGTTCTTCGATGGAGGGATGAAGATTTGTGAGTTTGGTTGCCATGTGGAACCGTCCGGACGAACCAGCAGATGTACTGCGATTGTCCGGGGGAGTCATTGTCCGCCTCTCCCCCATTCTCGTCAATCGTCGCATGGGAAGCGAACGTCGATATTGGATGGAAGGACGAGCTGCGGCAGCTGCTAGAGGAGCATGAACGTGTGGTAGCCGATTTCCCCGAGGATGGCGCCAATCGCCGCGCCCACGAGGACGTCGCTCAAGAAGTGCATCCCAAGAATGATCCTGGAAGCGGCAATTAACATTGCAACGGTGAGCAAGGTTCCCAGAAGCTCGGGATAGAAGAGGCCAATGGCTATCGCGACTGCAAACGCGGTGATCGAGTGGCCTGATGGAAACGAGTATTTGTCCGGAGGCAGAATCGAAGCCCAGCAGTGAGGCTCGATCTCGCATGGACGCTTGCGATGGCTGGCGTGTTTTAGGCTGCGAAATATGAAAATGCCTGCTACCGCCGCGGACGTGGCAGCGCCAATGGCCGCAAAGCGATGCGGGCCGCCGGAGACAACCAGGATTAAGCCGAGGGCATACCACAGCCAGCCGTCGCCCCCGCGCGTTGCTACGATCATCAGGATTCGAAACCACCGAGGCGCGCGCCAGCGGTGGACGCGACGCATCAGCCTGTGGTCGTTAGATTGAATCTGGTTCCAGAAAGATTGTGCGACAGTCATACCCATTCCTCCAGCGCCGGTTGCGGCACAGAGATCCAGCGAGGGCGTGGGCGGGATTTTGGTTCGCCGAGGACTTCGGCAGCCCAGCGGCGGCTGAATTGCCGTTCCTCGAAATAGTTAAACCAGGTGAACGCGGGGAGCAGCACGCCAAGAGGCGCGAGGAGCGCGGTCCAGGACTTCTCGCGCATCATTTCGCCTGCAATCAGAAAGCAATCGCGGGTCAGCTTGGCGAAAGAGCCGGATTCACCGGCAACCTTGCCAATGCCGCTGCGCAGTCCGGCAAAGAATTCTTCTTTGTCTCGCGCGGCCGAAACTTCCGTGTAAGCCGTCCCCGCGGACGGCAATGCATGCGCGTCGCTTCCACCGATTGCAATTTTCTCCCACTGCCGTGCCAAGGTTTGTGCATTCGCATTGGACCTTTCGAGCATGTGGCTATTGCGAGTCTCAATCGCAGGAAAGTATTCGCGGAACCAGGCAAAGTCTTCGCGTTCGCGCGCGCCGGTGAGATTGGAGAAGACATGATTGACGCTGAAGAGAAGGCGGCGCTCGGAAAGGTACATGAGCAACGCGACAAGATCCTTGCGACGCTGTTGGAGGTGCGTGTGCTGACGCTCGGTGATGTCGTAGACGCCGACATGAATTTCTGTGCCACTCGGCATCCGGCAAGTAAGCTCTTCGCTCAAGAAAAAATTGGGCAAGCTGCGCAATTTTTCTGAGCCTTCAATCGAATCATGATCGGTGAGAGTGAAAAGATTCATGCCGCGGCGCCTCAACAGCTCATACACTTCGAGAGGATCGCTATAACTTTCGCGACAAAATTTGGAAAGGAAAGGGGTGGTGCAAGCACCGGAGAAGTACGAGTGAACATGCATATCGCATCTCACGATAGAAAGTATGAAGTATGCCGGTTACGCGTATGTGACAGTGGCGCTAAACTTCTGAAAACACAGGGACTTAATCGTTTAGACACGCGAAACATTCTTTTAACCAAATTGTAGTACGGAACGGACGTTGGACTGCCAGACTGCGCGTCGCATGTTGAGAATCGAGTTCGTATTTTTCGACGCCGGCGGAGGCCATCGTGCTGCTGCCACAGCACTTGACATCGCAATCACCGGCCAACTGCGGCCATGGCTAGTACGCCCAACCAATCTACAGGAACTCCTTGATCGGCTGGATATTCTGAAAAAATATGCGGGCATTCGAATCGAAGATTTCTACAACTGGATGTTGCGATCGGGTTACACGCTGGGCAGCATTCAATTGATGAAGGTGCTGCAGGCGGTGATCTGGGCGTATCACGGGCCAACAATTCGAATGCTCGAGGCGCACTGGAAAGAAACACAGTCGGACATGGTGGTTTCCTTTGTTCCGCACTTCAATCGCGCGATGGGCGAAAGCTTTCGCCGTGCGTATCCAAACCGGCCATTTGTAACCGTGCTCACGGACGTAGCCGACTATCCGCCACATTTCTGGATCGAGCGCCAGTCGCAATATTTCATTTGCGGTTCTGACCGGGCGGTGGCGCAGGCGCGCAGCATGGGCCACGCAGACGACCATATTTTTCAGACTTCGGGAATGATTTTGCATCCGCGTTTTTACGAGGCGCGGATTGAAGACAAAGTGGCTGAACGAGAAAAGCTGGGATTGCGGCCGGACTTGCCGACGGCACTGGTGCTATTCGGCGGCTTCGGCTCGGGTGTGATGCTGGACATCGCCGAACGCCTGGACCGGTCTGATCTGCAATTGCAGCTGATCTTCATTTGCGGAAAAAATGAGAAGCTCGCGAAGGCTTTGCGCGAACGGACTTCGCGATTGCCACGTTTTGTCGAGGGGTTTACGACCCGCGTGAATCAATACATGCAGACCGCGGATTTTTTTATCGGCAAGCCGGGACCTGGGAGCGTGAGCGAGGCGCTGGCGATGCACCTGCCAGTGATCGTGGAGCGCAATGCGTGGACTCTGCCGCAGGAACGGTACAATGCCGATTGGATACTGGAAAATGAAGTGGGCGAGGTGCTGAGTAGCTTCCGGCAGATTGTGCCGGCGGTGGCGCGAATCATCAACCCCGAGACATTGAGTCGCTATCGCGCGAATGCTGCTGCGATGAAAAACCGAGCTGTGTTCGAGATTCCCGATATTCTGCAGACGATCTTCGAGCGTTCCAATACAAACGCGAACGCAAAAGCGGAAGCACGTGGCGATGCCGTGATAGCCGACTGAGATTTTGTGCGTGCTCGCCCGGTGAATAGGCGCATCCGCTCGTGACGCAGGCCGGAACCCTCCTGTCCGCGATCTCCGTTCCGAACTCGACCGGTTTACGCTGTTATGGCACCATAGGAATTCGAGGCGTAAATCACTGGGGGATGTTCGACCATGGCAAAAGCAACTTTTGCTGCAGGCTGTTTCTGGGGAGTAGAAGACGCCTTTCGGCACCTGAAGGGTGTGAACTCGACAACCGTGGGTTACACGGGCGGTACGCTGAAAAATCCGAGCTATGAAGATGTGTGCACGGGCCGGACGGGGCATGCGGAGGCGGTGGAAATCGATTACGACCCGGCGCAGGTGACCTACGAGCAGCTGTTGGGAATTTTCTGGGAAAGCCACGATCCCACCACCCTGAATCGCCAAGGGCCGGACGCGGGTACTCAATACCGGTCGGAGATTTTTTTCCACGATGCGGCGCAGGAGCAGTCCGCTCGGGCTTCGAAGGCGCTGCTGCAAAAGTCAGGGGTGTTCAAGCGGCCGATTGTGACGGGAATCGAGCCGGCTCCGGAGTTCTTCCGGGCAGAGGAATACCATCAACAGTATTTCGAGAAACGGGGAATGAAATCCTGCCACCTGCCGTAGGACGGCGAGACTACGAGACTAGTTGATACAAGCCATTCGAGAAGGGCTTTCGCAGAATTCAGACCAAGCGAGCCAGGAAAGCAGCGCAGCGCTGCCCACGATTGCGATTACTTCACCCTTTGGCGAGGACATGGCGCTCTTCGTAGTGCCGCTACCCTGACCTGATTGCGAAGAAGAGTTCGGCTGCGCGGGCGGCGGCTCCAGGTCCGTCGTGATGCGATATGACTTGCCCTCAAGAATCGTGTGGGTATTGCCGTTCTCCTCGACGAGTAGATCGCCGTGGTAAGCGGTAACGATCATTTCGATCCGGCTGTTGAGGGCGACCTGCCCGAAAGCCGCGTGGCCTGGAACTGGATGGACGAAGCCGAGAGGAGTATCGAGTCCGATCGGCTCGTTCGCAGGAGACGAAAAGCCGACCGTTCCGTGAGCTACGACGACGTGGACCATGTCCTTGCCCTGGGACAAAGAGGCTCCGCTCTCAGAGAGCAAGTACACCTGGCTGCTGCCCACGCGCATGCGCATGGTGCCGCCT
Organism: uncultured Acidobacteriota bacterium; assembly: GCA_963815265.1. Classification (GTDB taxonomy): domain Bacteria; phylum Acidobacteriota; class Terriglobia; order Acidiferrales; family UBA7541; genus Palsa-295. The sequence continues at coordinate 26,149 of CAWFGI010000005.1, forward strand.
GCTTCGGTAAAGATGCTGTCGCCCGGATAAACGGTGGAGCCGATTGCCGCTTTTGCCGGGCCCAGGTGGGCTAATCCCTCGGCTTGGATGATCATGCCAAGCGGGCTATCGTTTGCAGCATAGGCGGGCAAATTGAGAAGTCCCGCCGCTAAGATAGCTATGAGACAAGCACGGAAACACACTCGCATAGCTTTCGTCCTCCGAGGGCCACTAGCCAATTTAGGCGGAGAAAAGGGCTATGTCAATAGGATACAGGATCATCCGGATGCTAGGCGCCAACCGACCCTGACCCACTCCGTCGAATCAAACCGGCCTCTCGGGCCTTGATTGGGCGGCCATCTCCATGCCGCCGAGGTGCGGCCTTCTGCGTTAGAATGGCTTTCGCTTGCGGGAGGACCGCGTGATCCATCGTTATGTTTTCCACAATGAGCGCCTGGCGACCATCGAGGAAGTGAGGCTCTCTCCGGGGCAAGCGGGGCTTTTCAGCGGCTGGGGAATCTTCACCACGGTGCGAATCTTCGAGGGGATTCCGTTTGCGTTCGAGCGGCACTGGAAGCGGCTTGAGCGGGATGCGAATCGGATCCGCTGCCCATTTTCATTCAGCGCGGAAAGGGTGAGGGAGCAACTGGGCGAGGTGCTACGGGCGAATCATGTGAAGGAAGGCTGCGCGCGCATATATGCGATTTACAACCAGGCAGGGTTTTGGCGCAGCGGAGAAGAGTTTCCGCCGGCGGATCTGATTATTTACTCGTCGGATTTGCCAGCGTACAGCCATCACGCGCGGCTTGGCGTGCGGGAACAGGGACGGCATGCCGCGTCGCCATTGGCGGGAGTGAAGGTGACGTCGTGGTTGACGAATGTGTGGAGCCTGCAAGAGGCGCAGGGCGAGGGATTCGATGAAGTGGTGATGTTGAATGAGCGGGGGGAAGTGGCTGAATGCACCGCCGCGAATATATTTTGCGTGAAGGGCGGGCGAGTTGCGACGCCACCGCTAAATTCGGGATGCCTCGAAGGAGTTACGCGCGGAGTGCTGCTCGAGATCGGAGCGGCGGCGGGTGTGCCGGTGAAAGAAAAGACGCTGGTGCCGCAGGATCTGTACGCGGCGGATGAGGTTTTCATTTCGTCCACGAACCGGAATCTGCTGCCAGTGAGCGAAATTGCCGGGAGAAAGATTGGCAATGGGAATACGCCGGTGGTTGAGAGGCTGGAGAAGGTGTTCGAAAGCTACGTTCGGAAGTATCTTGATTCGCAGGCGGCTTCGGCGGCCAAGCGCTGACGGAGGGCCGGGGATGCGCCGCTCATATTTCGGCACGTTTCCGGTCATTTCCGGTCAATGGATGGTAGATCGGATGGTAGATCGGAGGGTAGATCGGAGGGCGTAAACCATGAGCGATCTCGCGAGCAAGACGTGCGTTCCGTGCAAAGGCGGTGTGCCGCCTCTGGCTGGCAAAGAACTTGAGGCGCTTGCGAAACAGGTGCCGCAGTGGAAGGTGGTGAATGGTCACCACCTTATGCGGTCGTTCACGTTTCCGGATTTTCGTCAGGCGCTGGCGTTCGTCAATAAAGTGGGAGCAATTGCTGAAGAGCAAGGGCACCATCCGGATATTCTTCTGTCGTGGGGGAAAGCGGAAATTACCACCTGGACGCACAAAATTGACGGGCTCACCGAAAGTGATTTCATTCTTGCGGCGAAAATCGACGAGGTAAAGTAGCTTTATCGAATGTTTTCCAAACTGCGACAGGCATTCAGAAACAGTGCGCTCTTTCATTGGTATAAGAAGCTCTCCGCGCCCGGCGAATATGCGTGGTGGAGGATGCGGGGCTCGCCGGGAGTGAAGGCGCCTCATTTGACGAAGCAGCGCGCGATCGAAAGATATGCGCGAGAGTACGGCTTGCAGGTGCTGATCGAGACGGGCACGAATTACGGGCACATGATTTATGTAAACAAGGATCGGTTTCGGGAGATTTATTCGATCGAGCTCGATCCCTGGCGGGCGGAAAGCGCGCGGCGGAAATTTGCTGACCGTCCGAATATCCACGTACTCGAAGGCGATAGCGGGACTGTGCTGCCCAAGGTGATTCCGGCGCTCAAGGAACCGTGTCTTTTCTGGCTGGATGGGCATGACTTCGACATTTCGTCGCCGATCAAGCAGGAACTGGACGCGATCTACCACCAGTCTCCCTACGACCACGTGCTCCTGATTGACGACGCGCGTTGGTTCGATGGGCGAACTGACTATCCGACGATGGAGGAGCTGCGCGAGAAGGTGTCGCGCGAGTATCCGGGGCGGATGGTGGAAGTGACGAACGACATTATCCGGATTTACAAGCCCCCAAAGCCGCAGGCTAGTTGATCCAGCCAGTTTTCTCTGGTTATCAAATGGAGTTTTGAATTCACGTTGTCTGCTCACTTTTGTGGGGCGGGCTCGTCAAACCCGTTCGTTGACGCTATATCGCAATACGTTATACTATCCAGTCGCTCGTTATAGTGGCGAATGCTGGTAGGGAGGAAATCTATGGGCCGTTCGCGCGATGCTGTTGAGGCTCCGATGCAGGAACCGTTGACGCCGGCAATGTTTCACGTCCTGCTGGCTTTGGCGGATGGCGAAAAGCACGGCTATGCGATCTTGAAGGAAGTGGCGCGGCGGACGGAAGGCAAAGTCCGGCTGAGCGCTGGGACGCTCTACGGGATCATCAAGCGGTTGAATGCCGAGGATTGGATTGTGGAATCGACGAAGAGGCCCGTGGCTGGATTGGACGATGAGAGAAGGCGCTATTACCGGCTGACGGAGCGAGGCCGGCGCGTGGCGATGAATGAGGCGCGGCGTTTGGAAGAACTCGTCGCGATGGCACGCAACAAGAATTTGTTTCGCAAGCCCGAATTGGCATAGACGCGAGTTGACATAGACGATTTTCGCAGGGGAGGAACGTTCGAATGACCACAACCCAGCTTCCGTTTTCGAAACGAATGTTTCGAGCGCTATTGCGCGTCTTGCCGGCGGACTTCCGTTCGGACTATGGATGCGAGATGGAGCACGCGTTCGACGATCAGGAACGCGAGGCGCGAGATCGGTCCGGAGCGGTGGGAGTGGTTCGCGTATGGTGGGAAACGCTGGCAGGAATTTTCACGACGGCTCCGCGGGAGCACTGGGAAATGCTCCAGCAGGACACCGGATACGCTTTGCGGACGATGCGCAAGAACATCGGATTCACGTGCCTTGCCGTGCTTACGCTTGCGCTCGGGATCGGAGCGAACACGGCGATATTCAGCGTGGTGCATGGAGTGCTGCTGAGGCCGCTTCCATATCCGCAGGGACAGCAACTTGTGTTTATTCGGCAGCAGGCGCAGAAGGAAGGCATCGACGACACGGGATTTTCGGTGCACGAAATCGAGGATTATCGCCAGCAGAACCAGTCGCTGGCAGGGTTGGTGGAATATCATGCGATGTCGTTCATTCTTTACGGGCACGGGGATCCGGATCGTGTGCGAACAGCGGTCGTGTCGGCGAATTACTTCGACCTTTTCGGAGTGAATCCTCTGATGGGGCGCACCTTTTTGCCTGACGACGACAAGCTCGGCGCCCCGCCGGTTCTGGTTTTGAGCTACGAATATTGGAAAAAGAAGTTCGGTTCCGATCTGGACATTGTGGGCAAGACGTTCGAGATGAACGACAAAGTCCATACGGTGGTCGGAGTGCTGCCTCCGGTTCCGCAATACCCGGCGGAGAGCGATGTGTATATGCCTACTTCGGCTTGTCCGTTTCGCTCTTCGAAATCGATGATCGATGATCGCGATATGCGAATGGTGGAAGCGTTTGGGCGGCTGAAGCCAGGTGTTTCTCTTTCGCAGGCCAATGCCGACCTTGCGACCGTCGCCGGAAGATTGAAGGCCGAGTACCCCAAGTCGTACCCCGACAGCATGGGCTACTCTGCGATAACCACGGCGCTGCGGGACGAATTGACGCATGAAGCGCGTCCCACACTTCTGGTGTTGCTGGCTGCAGCTGTTTTCGTCCTGCTGATTGCGTGTGCCAACGTAGCGAATCTGACGCTCGCCCGGATGGGTCAACGCGAACGCGAATTGGCGGTTCGCAGCGCGTTGGGAGCGGGGCGCAGCCGACTTCTGCGGCAACTTCTGACCGAAAGCTTTCTGCTCGCGCTCTTCGGGGGCGTGCTGGGGCTGGTGGCGGCCTATAGCAGCTTGAGCCTGCTTACTGAATTCGCTTCACGGTTGACGCCTCGCGCTCATGAAATTCGAATCGATTTCGGAGTGCTCGCGTTCACGCTGATCGCCGCGCTTGGCACCAGCATCGTGTTCGGGACAATCTCGGCGCTTTTTTCGCGAATCAATTTGTCGTCGGGTTTGAAAGAGGGAAGCAGCGGCGCGGGGGCGGGACAGCACAGAAATCGTGTGCGTAGCGTTCTGATCGTTTCGCAAATTGCATTTTCGTTCATGCTCCTCATTGGTGCGGGGCTCATGCTGCGCAGCCTGTATAAGCTGCAACAGGTAAATCCGGGCTTTGTCACCCAACACGTTTTGGCGATGCGGACGACTTTCAGTTTTAGCAAGTACGGGACCAATGAAGAATTCGCAGACATCGCTAAGAAGCTGCTCGATCGCGTCCAATCTGAACCGGGCGTGCTTTCGGCGGCGGTGTCGTCGGGCTATCCTCTCGAACCAGAAGTGATTTCCGCGGGATCGAATGCATTCTCCGGGCCGTTCCGCATTCAAGGGCGGGACCTTGGCCCGGGAGAAGCTCCGCCGGTAGGAGGACAGTTCTCCGTTTCTCCAGACTATCTTCAAACGCTCGGGATTCCTCTGAAACAAGGCCGGAACTTCGCCGACACGGATACCCCAAAGAGCGAACTCGTAGTGATGATCAACGAAGCGATGAAGCGTCAATTCTGGCCCAATGAGGATCCGGTCGGAAAACGGGTGTCGGGTGACAATGGCGAGCACTGGGCCACGATCATCGGAGTCGTAGGGGATGTGCGCGAATTTGGTCTGAATCACGCGCCGTCGCCGGAATTTTTCGTCCCCGAATCGCAAGGTGCGAATCCAAGCGCATTGCTGATCAAAACGGCCGCCGAGCCCGGCAGCATCGCGCGCCAGATTGCGCGTGCCGTTCACGACGTGGATCCGCAGGCGGCTGTCACACACGCAATGACTTTGGAGCAGGCACGCTATGAATCGATGGCATCTCCGCGCGTGACTACGACCTTGCTGGGGCTATTCGCGGCACTCGCACTTCTGATTGCAGCATCCGGCATCGGCGGAATCATGGCTCTCACAGTGAGCCAGCGTGTTCGCGAGATCGGAATTCGCATCGCTTTGGGGGCGCAGCCTTCTGGAATTCTAAAGATGATTTTGGGGCATGGGCTGCTGCTCGCTTCGATTGGGCTCGCAATTGGAGTAGTGGGAGCGCTTTCACTCAGGGGGCTGGTGAAATCACTGTTGTTTGGAGTTGCGCCTGCGGATCCGGTGACGTTCGCCGTTGTTGCGATTGTGCTTGGCGGAGCGGCGCTGCTCGCAAGCTATGTACCGGCTCGGCGAGCCGCGTCGATTGATCCAATTGAGGCGCTGCGGATGGAGTGACGGCCGCTTCGAGCGGTAGCGTTGCCGCGTGTTACGTTGGGATCCTTCGCTGCGCTCAGGATGACACGCGTTTTTTTGATTGTTCGATAGCTCGCTGGTCGCCAGTTCAAATGGCTCAATAGTTTGATAGCTTAATGGTTCGGTAGTTCGGTAACTCCTCTTGCCCGGCGTAGGTTCCGTTTCCTCGTTGCACGGTATTGGTTCCTACCGCGTACGAATCCTTATAAACTGAGATAGCGTTCTTCTCTCGCGGTTGCCATGCGTGCGGTGGTTTGCGCGAAGCGTTCCGAAGAAGCGTCCGAGCCATGCTGAAACGACTATTCCTACATTACATCGCTGAGGAGGCGCGTCCGATGTTGCGCCTGGCCATCCCGCTCGTTCTCGCAGAGCTGGGCTGGATGACGATGGCGATTGTGGACACCATGATGGTCGGACGGCAGGCTAACAGCGCAGAGGCCATTGGAGCGGTAAGCCTGGGTAGCATTCTTTTTAACGCGGTAGCGATATTCGGAACGGGGCTGATGCTGGGGCTCGATACGTTGGTCTCGCACTCGTACGGTGCGGGTGACGTGGAAGACTGCCACCATTCGCTTGTGAACGGCGTGTACTTGAGTTTCGCAATCACGCCTTTTCTGATGGGGATCGTGCGGCTGTTTGAGCCCGTGCTTCGCTCGCTCGATATTCAAGCATCGGTGCTGAATCAGGCGATTCCGTACTTGCGCGCTTTGAATTGGGGGACGCTGCCGCTTTTGCTGTACTTTGTTTTTCGCCGCTATCTCCAAGGCATGAACCTGGCCAAGCCGGTGATGTTCGCGCTGATTTCCGCAAATTTTGTGAACCTCGTGGGGAACTGGGCGCTCGTGTACGGCCATCTCGGGTTTCGGGCGCTAGGAACTGTGGGTTCCGGATGGTCTACCTGTGTGGCGCGAATTTATATGATGAGTGTGTTGCTCGTTTACGCCATGTACTACGACCATCGCTATCAGACGGGGCTTCGCGAGACGCCGAGGCTGCCAAATTTTCTGCGCATGTGGAAGCTGGTTCAACTGGGCTTTCCGGCGGCGACGCAGTTTGGAATGGAAGTCGGCGTGTTCGCAGTGTGCACGGCGTTGATCGCCAAGTTAGGCGCGGTTCCTCTTGCGAGCCATCAGGTGGCACTCAACACCGTAAGCCTCACGTACATGGTGCCGCTTGGAATTGCATCCGCGGCGGCGGTGCGAGTGGGCCACGCTCTGGGGCGAGGCGATCCACACGGAGCGAGCCGCGCCGGATGGACGGCTTTGGCGCTGGGAACGAGCTTCATGTTCTGCATGGGTGTGATTTTATTTTTGATCCCGGATCCTATCTCGCGCATATACACGCCAGATCCGGTGGTGATCCATGCGGCGGGCGTGCTGTTGTACGTGGCAGCGTTCTTCCAGCTATTTGACGGAATGCAAACTGTAGCCACCGGGGCCCTGCGCGGGGCAGGTGACACGCGGACACCGATGCTTTGTCACTTGATTCTGTATTGGGGAATTGGATTGCCGTTGGGCGCATATCTTTGTTTCCGGCTTCGTTGGGGCGCGCCGGGGCTATGGACAGGACTTTGCGTCGCGCTAATTCTGATCGGGTGTGCACTGCTTTACTTCTGGCGCCGAAAAGAGCGGTTATTCGCTACGACTGAATTTGCGCGTACAAGAGAGAGCCTTGGCGTGGAAGAATCTGTATAACCGGCAATCGCTGAAGCAGAGATCGGACATTTTGAGCGGCGCCTTGAACGGCTGAGCTACAATCGAGCGAGTCAGGCGCTTTAAAAACGGACATGCGCAATTCATTCATGGCTCGCGCGATCGAGCTTTCTCTTGAGAACATTCACGCCGGGCGAGGCGGACCTTTCGCGGCCGTCGTCGTGAAAGACGGGAAGATCATCGCGGAAGGGACTAACTGCGTTACTTCCACGAATGATCCAACGGCGCATGCGGAAGTGGTGGCAATTCGCGCGGCCTGCAAGCATCTGGGGAACTTCGAATTGAAAGGCTGCGAAATTTACACTACATGCGAACCGTGCCCCATGTGTTTGGGCGCAATTTACTGGGCGCGGCCGGCGCGCGTCTATTTCGCGAACACGGCGGCGGACGCATCGAAGGCCGGTTTCGATGATTCATTGATATACGAAGAAATTCCGCGGCCGCACGCGCATAGGAAAATTCCGTTGATACCGATGATGCGGGAAGAGGCGCTCGAAGCGTTCCATTTGTGGGTGTCGAAGCCGGATAAGACCGCCTATTGAGGAAAGTTTGATGGCAACGCGGGTAATCGGAAAGTCCGTGCCGCGCAAAGAAGGCCGCGAGAAGGTGACGGGCCGCGCGAAGTATGTGGACGACCTGAAATTTCCGGGCATGATTTTTGGTGTGACCGTTCGCAGCCCCGCTGCGCGCGGGCGGATTCTTGGCATTCACTTCGAACCGCGCATCCCGTGGGAAGAATTTACGGTCGTCACCGCGAAGGATATTCCCGGCAAGAATTGCATCGCACTGCTCATCGACGATCAGCCGTGTCTGGCTGATGAATTCGTGAACCATCCCGAGGAGCCGGTGGTCCTGCTGGCGCATCCTGACAAATATTTGCTCGAGGAGGCTCGGCGCGCTGTGCGCATTGAAATCGAGCCACTGCCTGCGATTTTTTCGATGGACGACTCGCTCGTGCGCAAGCATGTGATTTGGGGAACGGACAACATTTTCAAATCCTATCAAGTGAACAAAGGGCACGTAGAACACGCGTTGCGGGAAGCCGACTTGATCGTCGAAGGAATCTACGAAACCGGCGCGCAGGAACAGCTCTACATCGAGCCGCAAGGAATGATCGCGCAGGCGAACGTGCAGGAAGGCGTTACTGTATGGGGGTCGCTGCAGTGCCCATACTACATTCACAAGGCGCTGGTCGTGCTCTTTGGATTGCCAAAGGATCGCGTGCGAGTGGTGCAGGCGGAAACGGGCGGCGGATTTGGCGGCAAGGAAGAATATCCGTCGATGATTGCCGGGCACGCTGCACTTCTTGCGTGGAAATCGGGAAAGCAGGTGAAGATTATTTACGACCGCGCCGAGGATATGGTGGCGACGACGAAACGGCATCCATCGCGCACGAAGCATCGGACTGCGGTGACACGCGACGGAAAACTGGTGGCGATCGACATCGATTTTATGCTGGACGGCGGAGCGTATGAGACTTTGTCACCGGTGGTACTTTCGCGTGGAACGATTCACGCTGCTGGACCGTACCGCTGCCCGAACGTGCGAATCCGCAGCCGGGCCGTTGCGACGAATGCGCCGCCGCACGGCGCGTTTCGCGGATTTGGAGCGCCGCAGAGCGTGTTCGCGCTCGAAAGGCATCTCGATCGTGTCGCGGAAGCTGTGGGACTTGCGCCGGACGAATTCCGGCGGAGAAATTTCATTCAGCAGGGCGAGACGATTGCTGTTGGCCAGGTGATCCACGAAAAAGTGGATATGGACCGTTTAATGGATCGCGCGTTTGAGTTGAGCAGCTATCACGAGAAGCGCAAACGATTCGAGTCAGAAAATCCGGGGAAAATGATCCGGAAGGGAATTGGCTTCGCGTCGTTTTTTCACGGCGCCGGATTCACGGGCTCCGGTGAAGAACACCTTGCATCCGAGGTTGCGGCTGAGGTGACTCGCGACGGCCGCCTGCGCGTGATGGCTGCGAGCACCGAAATGGGCCAGGGGACCAACACCATTTTTTCGCAGATTGCGGGCGAAGCGCTTGGCATCGATCAGGAGCGGATTGAAATCGTACAGCCTGACACGGCGAACGTGCCGAACAGCGGCCCGACGGTTGCGTCGCGCACGTCGATGATTGTTGGCAAGTTGGTTGAAACTGCGGCGCTCGAGATCCGCGCAAAACTGGTGAAGGGCGGTTATCTGCCAGCCGAGTACAACGCCACAGAGTTTGCCGAAGCGTGCCGCGAATATTTGGAGCGAGTTGGGCCGCTAACGTCATTCGTGAAATACGAGCATCCTCGCGATTTGTTCTGGGACGACGAACGTTACGAGGGGCATGCGTACGGTGCTTACGCCTGGGCTGTGTATGTGGCGGAGGTATCGGTTGATATGCGCACCGCCGAAGCGCGCGTGGATGATTTCGTCGCGGTGCAGGAAGTGGGCAAGGTGATTAATCCTGTTCTAGCGGCGGGCCAGATTGAAGGAGGCGTCGCACAGGGAATCGGCATGGCGCTTTACGAGAACGTTGTGTGGCAGGAAGGCCGCATGGTGAATGGGCAGATGACGAATTACATCATGCCGACGTCGATGGACGTTCCGCCGATTCGAGTGTTCTTCGAAGAAAATCCGTACGAGCGCGGGCCTGCGGGGGCAAAAGGAATCGGCGAGCTGCCGCTTGACGGTACCGCGCCCGCGATTGCCAATGCGATTGCGCATGCGACCGGTGCGAATATTACGCGCGTGCCGGTGACGCCGGAAATTCTTAGCGAATTGCTCGAGGGCGTTCATGCCTGATCGCGCGAAAAAGATTGGCGTGCGATGCACGTTGAACGGGAGGGCAGCGACGCTTGAAGCGTATCCGATGGCGCGGTTGCTCGACGTCTTGCGCGACGAAGCAGGCTTGACCGGCGTGAAAGAGGGTTGCGGAGAGGGTGAGTGTGGCGCGTGCAGCGTCGAACTGGATGGGGAGATTGTGAACAGTTGCCTGGTTCCCGCGCTGCAGGCGGAGGGCACAACGATTCGCACGATCGAGGGCGTGGCGACCGGCGATCAGCTGCATGCGGTGCAGCAGGCTTTCATTACGTACGGAGGCGCGCAGTGCGGCATATGCACGCCTGGGATGGTGCTGGCTGCGGTGAATCTTTTGAAATGCAAGCCTCACGCGACGGAAACAGAAATTCGCGCGGGGCTTTCGGGGAACCTTTGCCGCTGTACCGGTTACACCAAGATATTCGCAACCGTGATGGCGGTTTGCCGCGATTTGGATCGCACAGTTGAGGGCTAGCGTTCCTTCATACGAGCTGGTGGCGCCGCGGAATCTCGAAGCTGCGCTCGAAATACTGGGGCGAGAACCCGGCCTCTGGCGACCCTTTGCGGGCGGCACGGATTTGATGGTGTTGCTCGAAGCCGGGAAATTGCCGGATCGAAAATTCTTGAGCATTTGGAAATTCGCGGAATTGCGCGGCATTGAAGTGACACCCGAATCCTTGTCGATTGGTGCGCTTTCGACCTATACGGAGATTCAGCGAAACGAAATTTTGCAGCGCGAGTGTCCTCTGCTATGCCGCGCGGCTTCTGACACTGGGAGCGTTGCTACTCAGAATCGCGGAACGCTTGGCGGAAATATTGCCAATGCGTCGCCGGCTGCGGATTCGCCTCCGGCACTCCTGGTTTATGACGCCGAGATCGAGCTTATTTCCGCGAAGGGAACCAGGCGGCTGACGTACCGCGATTTCCACACAGGTTATAAGAAAATGCAGATGCGCGACGACGAACTAATCGGCCGCATTCACGTGAAACGCACGTTGAATCGACGCAAGGAATACTATCGAAAGGTGGGAACACGGAGGGCCCAGGCGATTTCGAAAATATGCTTTGCTGCCGCCGCGAGCGCTGAGGAGGGCCGGATTAACGACGTAAGGATTGCACTCGGCAGCGTTGCTCCCACGGTTCTGAGGGCCACAGAGACAGAGAACATTCTGAGGAGTGAAAAGCTCTCTAGCGCTCTATTGAAAACAGCGCAAGAGACTCTGGGCCGCGAAATATCTCCGATCGACGATATGCGCTCCACGGCTGTGTATCGGCGTCGCGTGGCGCAGAATCTACTCGCCGAGTTTTTTGAAGTGATGAGTAGCTGAGCTCGCATGTCAAATCCATCCAGCTCACCGCCGGAGCTCACAGGTATTCCGGATCTGGTTGTTCGCGGACAGCGAGTGATAACTGCGGAAGGGGAGCGTGCGGCTGCGATTCATGTGCGTGGCGGCGTTATCTCCGCGATTACCGCGTTTGACGACTTACCTAAGGGCGCCGTTGTACACGAGGCCCACGACTTCGTCGTGATGCCGGGAATCGTCGACACGCACGTTCACATCAATGAGCCGGGCCGCACCGAGTGGGAAGGTTTTTCGACGGCGACGCGTGCGGCGGCGGCTGGCGGGATCACTACGCTGATCGAAATGCCGCTCAACAGCATTCCTGCAACAACGACTGCGGCAGGATTCCGCGAAAAACTGGCAGCGGCGGCTGGAAAACTTTGGGTCGACGTCGGTTTCTGGGGCGGTGTGGTTCCCGGAAATGCCGGCGAGCTTCGTCCGCTGTGGGAAAGCGGCGTGTTTGGGTTCAAGTGCTTTCTCGTGCAGAGCGGCGTCGAGGAATTCGCGCATGTTACCGAGGCCGATCTGCTGTCGGCACTTCCAGAGTTGGCCAAACTCAAAGCGCCGTTACTTGTCCATGCAGAATTGCCGGGACCAATCGCGGAGGCCGAAAAGAAACTAACGAAAGCCGATCCGCGACGATATTCAGCATGGCTTGCCTCCCGCCCTCGCGCGGCGGAAAACGAGGCCATTGAGCTTCTCGTGAAATTGGTGCGGGAACTCGGCGCGCGCATTCACATCGTGCATTTGTCGTCATCAGATGCGATCGCGACGCTGCAGACGGCGAAATCCGAAGGCCACGCAGTCACGGTCGAGACTTGTCCTCACTACCTGACTTTCGACGCCGAGGATGTTGGTGACGGGAGAACGGAATTCAAATGTGCACCGCCGATTCGTGAGAAGGACAATCGCGAAAAACTCTGGGCGGCGCTTGGTGATGGCACGATCGATTTCATCGCCACCGATCATTCGCCATCTCCTCCTGCGATGAAATTGCTCGAAGCGGGCGATTTCCTGCGTGCATGGGGCGGAATAGCGTCGCTCGAGCTCAGTTTGCCGGCCGTCTGGACGGCGGCCTCATCGCGAGGCTATGCTGTGCCGCGGCTAGCAGAGTGGCTTTGCAGCGGTCCTGCGCGTCTGGCGGGGCTTGATAAGCGAAAGGGAACAATCGCGGTGGGTTATGATGCCGATTTTGTGACCTGGAATCCGGATGGCAGGTTCTTGGTCGATCCCGCAAAGCTTCACCAGCGGCACAAAATCACCCCGTATGCACGCCGAGAGCTCTTAGGTGCCGTCGAGACGACGTTTCTTCGCGGGCGAAAGATTTTTGACAGGGGCGAGTTGTCTCACAGTCCGCTTGGCCAGATTCTTCGACGAGGCAGCGCGTGAACAAATTCGATCGCTTCGTTGACTTGGCTTCACAACGGCTTGCTGGCCGTGTGCTTGAAGCAAATGACGAATTTTTTGCGCCCAAAGAAAATTTGCTGAAGCCGTCAAAGCCGATTTTCATCGAAGGCAAGTATACGGACCGCGGCAAATGGATGGATGGCTGGGAGACTCGACGCCGTCGAACGCCCGGCTATGACTGGTGCGTCATCCGATTGGGTCTGGCGGGAGTGATTCGCGGCGTTGTGGTGGACACAAGCTTCTTCACGGGAAATTTTCCTTCGCACTTTTCGCTGGAAGCCTGCCACCTGGGCAACCGTCCGTATCGTGGCGAAAAGGGGCTGTCGAAATCTGACGGCACACACTGGTTCGAAATCGTGCCGAAGACGTCGCTCGAAGGCGACTCGCGAAATCAATTCGCCGTCGACAATTCCAGCCATTTCACGCACCTCCGCTTGAAAATTTATCCGGACGGTGGCGTAGCGCGGCTTCGCGCTTATGGCGAGGTGGTACCGGATAGCGAATTATCCAAGCGCCCGGAAACTGATCTTGCCGGGGTGGAAGGTGGCGGAAGGGTGCTCGCATCGAGCGATCAATTCTACAGCGAGCCGCTGAATCTTCTGATGCCGGGGCGCGGCAAGGACATGAGCGACGGCTGGGAGACTCGCCGCAGGCGAGGGCCGGGGCACGATTGGGCAATCATCAAGCTTGGACTGCCCGGGAACATCAGACGGATCGAGGTGGATACGGCTTATTTCAAAGGGAACTTTCCCGAAAGCTGTTCGGTCGAAGCCTGTTCCGTCGCTCCAAAAGAAAACAAGGACGCCAGTTTAGAATCCGCGGACTGGAAAGAAGTGCTGCCTCGGATGCTGCTCCGAGCCAACAGGCGTCACTTCTTTCGAAAGTTGCAGAAAGTCGGCGCGGTTTCGCATGTCCGATTCAATATTTATCCCGATGGAGGAGTTAGCCGCCTCCGCATTTTCGGCGAGCCCGTGAGCTCTGAAGATCAGTTAAAAGGCCTCCAGCGAATCAATCAGTTGCCGCCCGAACATGCGCGCAAAGCGCTACTCGATTGCTGTGGTTCAATCGCCTGGGCCGACCAGATGATTTCGAAGCGGCCTTTTGCGGAAGACGGGAAATTGTTTGCGAGCGCCGATGAAATCTGGACGCGCCTCGACCCAAAGGAATGGCTGCGCGCGATCCGGCACCATCCGCCGATCGGAAGGAAGCGCGGGAATTCGAAGCAGTCTGGAATGGCGCGTGAGTGGTCGGCACGCGAGCAGTCTGTGGCACAAACTTCGTCCGCTGAGACACTGGCCGTTCTCAACGCCGCCAACCAGGCCTACCGAGCGACATTCGGGTATGTATTCTTAATCTGCGCGACCGGGAAAAGCGCCGACGAAATCCTGCAATTGCTTCGTCAACGCCTGGCGAATGATCCTGAAACGGAATTGCGCGTAGCTGCTGACGAAATGCGAAAGATCATGCGGCTGCGCTTGGAGAAGCTACTCAACTCATGAGCGACATCACGACGCATGTGCTCGACGTTTCGATAGGCCGGCCCGCGGCAGGCATTCCTGTCATCCTAGAAATTCAAAAGGCAGCCGACTGGAAAGAGCTGTCCCGCGGCGCCACAGATTCGGACGGACGCCTCCGGCATCTCCTCGCGCCCGGATCGCTCGTGAAGGGAACATACCGGCTGACGTTTGAAACGGATCCCTATTTCAAATCGCGCAAGGTCGAGGGACTCTATCCTCGAATCGTGATCGAATTCCAAGTTCGAAACGCGAAAGAGGCCCACCATATTCCACTGCTGCTGAGTCCCTTTGGATATTCCACCTATCGCGGGAGCTGACGGATGGCCATCAAGCTGGGCGCAAACAATTATGGTAAGTCGGGCGTTCGGTTGCTCCGCTTAGTGAAGCAGCAGGGTCGGCACGATATTAAGGAACTGACTATTCGCATCCGTTTTGAAGGCGAGTTTGAGACGGCGCATACAAAAGGCGATAATCAGAAAATTCTGCCCACAGACACGATGAAGAATACGGTATACGTTCTCGCGAGGCAGTACCCGGTGGAAGCCGTCGAGGAATTTGCGCTGCATCTCATCGAGCATTTCCTAACCTACAATCCCCAGGTATGGCGTGTTCGAATCGAAGCGGCTGAAAGCCTCTGGGAACGTCTGATCCTCGGCGGAAAACCACATTCCTCGGCCTTCACCCGAGCCGGAGACGAGAAACGCACCGCTTCACTGATTGGCACTCGAGAGGGAACTACTATTCGCGCGGGCATCGACGATTTGATTGTATTGAAGACCACCAAGTCCGCGTTCGAAGGATTTCTCCGCGACCCGTACACGACGCTCAAAGAGGATCGCGATCGCATCCTGTCGACGGTGATTCACGCGGATTGGCTTTATGAAGGCGGCGATATCGAATTCAGCCCTGTCTGGCACGGCGTGCGTCAGACGATGCTCGAAACTTTCGCCGAGCACGACAGTCACTCACTTCAACATACGCTGTACGCGATGGGCGAGGCGGTGCTCAACAACTTCGATCGCATCCGCGAGATTTATCTTTCGCTTCCCAACAAGCATTTCACCCCGGTGAATCTTGAGCCCTTTGGAATGGACAATTCCGGCGAAGTGTTTCTGCTTACCGACGAGCCTCACGGGCTGATCGAAGCTACCCTCCGCAAGGAATGATCGAAGCGACTATTTTTTGCGGCCGTCAAAAATCTTCACGAACGACGCGCTGCGCAGCTCTGGCAGGGTAAGGCTCGTGAGAGATTGTGCTTCCTCCACCGTGATGGCTCCACAATTAATCGCTCGCAAAAAATAGTTCAGCAGCCCTTGGCCGGTAGCCGCGTCGTCGAATACTTCGCCGACAAGTGTTGCCTGGGCGGCCTTCTCGATGAAATTGCGCAATCGCTGCGCTGCCGAATCGAGTCCCGAAAGGAAAAACGAATACACCGCCGCATAGCGCGTCGGAAGTTGGGCAGGATGAAGATCCCACCCCTGATAGTAGCCGTTCGTCAGTGAATGCTGGATGTCGTCAAAATGAAGCTTCCATGCTGAATGCACGGCCGAGCGATTTTCAGCCGCTTGACGCGGCGTCAGCGGCGCCCCATCCGCCCCGGCGCGATGCTTTGCGACGGGCAAAATATTGGTCGCTCCATCCGACAACCAAACCCCGGTACCCGCGAGAGCAACTTGCATTACTTCACGGGCAAAATCGCAAGCTGGATGCGTCATGTTCTGGTACGCAGCCGTGATGTTCCGCCCGGCCGTGTAATCATACGTGCCGAAATGTGCTGCAATACAGCGTCCGTGTCCCGCCGTCACCAAAGGCAGGAGATTCACTTCGCCGCGTTCGTTGAAAATGGATTGCGTCGTCTCAGTCATCAGCTCAAAACGCAGGGCCCCCGGTTCGAGATCGAGCATCGGCTCAAACCGCGCGCACAAATCCGCTAGCGCTGCCACCTCGTCTGGAAGACTCACCTTGGGAAGCGTGAGGAAAAAATTCTTGGGTAATTCGCCGCGCGTTTTCGCTGCGAGCTCGGTAAGGAATATGTCCATAGTGCGGATGCTGCGATTGCGAAGCTCTTCGGTGAACGGCTTGATGCGAATTCCTATAAATGGTGGAAGCTCGCCGGAATTGAGGCCGGATGCCACTTCAGCCGCCGCAGCCGCAGCATGGCCGTCCTCTTCGGCGTCGGGCCGGTTGCCGTAGCCATCCTCGAAATCGATTCGGAAGTCCTCGACCGCCTCCCGCTTCAGCTTTTCCCGAACGCGGCGGTAAATCGTGAAAGCAAACCACGCAGGCCGATTCTCCGCTCGAACCGCGCCCGCATCCGACTCCATGGACTTTGCGATTACAGCGGCCGCCTCCGAAGATTCGGGAAGGCGATCAGCACCCGGCAGTTCGAGCACTTTTGCGAAGGTGACGAAATCGGGCGCGAACTCGTCGAGCGAACGGAGCGCCGCCTCGCCGAGCCGCTTCGCCGTATCCGCTCGAAAGAGATGGGCGCCGCCGTAAACGGTATGGACCGGTTGGCGCGCGCCGGTCGAGCCCGGATAGCGCTTCTGAAAGGATTTGTGAGCTTGCTCGAGCCAGACTGTCATCTCTTGCACTAATTCTGGACGAAGCGTTCGTTTCATTCGTGCGCCTCAACTCGATCTTCTCCAGCGTAGACGACAAATCGGTTTCCGCGCAGGAATCCAATCAGCGTCAGGCGGAGTTCGCGCGCAAGCTGCACCGCAAGACTTGACGGCGCAGACACGGACGCCACTACAGGAATCCCAGCGACGATTGCCTTCTGAATAATTTCGAATCCCCCGCGCCCGCTAACAAGCAATATGCTATCGCTTAGCGGAATGCGGTCGTTACGCAAAGCCCACCCAATCACCTTGTCGACAGCGTTGTGACGCCCAATATCCTCGCGAACGATCAATAAGTGCCCGTGGGCGTCGAATAAAGCCGCAGCGTGTAGTCCGCCGGTGCGTTCGAACACGTCCTGTGCCGAACGCAGCGCATCGGGCAGGCTCACGATCAACTTGGGTTCGACACGAAAATCCGGATTGGGCGCGCGTAGCATGCGTGACCGCACAGCGTCGATCGAGGCTTTCCCGCAGATACCGCAGCTCGAAGCTGCAAAGAAGTGGCGTCGTAGCTTGTCGAAATCCGGCAGGACTTCAGCAGCCACTTCAGCCCGCACGACATTTCCCCGCTTCCCATCGTCATCGCTTGTTGCATTCTCGAGCGCGATGATCTGCTCGCGCCGCTGTACGAGGCCTTCGGTAAATAAAAAGCCTGCGGCAAGCTCCAGGTCATGTCCCGGCGTCCGCATTGTGACGCTAAGCGGATTTTCGCCGATTCGAATTTCGAGCGGCTCTTCAGCAGCGAGGTAATCGTCCTTTCGAGCTGCAGCGCCATCCTTCCATTCCGTAACCTGCGTAAGATCGACACTCCGAGATGTTCGAGCCATCAACGCTCCCAACTCAGCAGTCTAGACGAAGAGAATAGCGCCGAATGCGCTACGGAACGCAGCTAAAACGGGGCTGGCCCGTCCCGAGGGATTCGGGCCGAGCCAGTTGGGCGTGCTTGGCATGAGGTAATGCGGGCGCTCAAGGAATAAACGTTCGTTGTTAGCTGCGCATAAATGACGCATGAAAAGTGAAATACGAAATGCGATGTCGCGCCGAGTCAAACCAAAATTCCTGCCCGAAATCAATTAAAAACTGGCAGTTCGTTTCGCGCGATCCACAGCCGCTATAGCCAAACTTTGCTGGCGGAGGTAGTATCGGTGTTCCGTTTCGCCTCTAGAAATGGTATTCGATGGCACAGACGATAACGCTGCCCGTTCCTGTATTGGCTAAAAACGACGCTTTAGAGAAGTGGATGGAACGCGTCCTGAAGCGCGGACAGAAAGTTCGCAAGACTTGGAGCGCCGCCGACGTCCATGATTTGCGCGTAGCGTTGCGAAGATGCCGGACGATGGCGGATGCTCTCACGGATACCAATCCGACTCCTGGCTGGAATAAGCTCAAAAGAAATTCCAAGAAGGTTTTCCACACTCTCGGCGAACTGCGGGATATTCAGGTTGAGCAAGACTGGATCAAGAAACTCCTTCCCGGGCCCACCGACGCCAAGACGCAACTGCTGAAGCAATTGCAAATCCTTGAGAGCGTGCGCTTGCAGGCAGCGAGGAGAGAGCTCGACCATTTTGATCGCAAAGAATGGCGGAAATTGTCGCGAAAGTTGCGCCCTAAGGCCGATATGTTTCCGGTCGGAAGCGTGGTGTTTCAGCGTCTGGCTCTTATGAAATTAAACGACGCGGTTGCGCTTTACTATCAGGCGAGAAAAAGGAAAAGCGGCGTTGCTTGGCACCGTGTTCGCATTGCCATCAAGCGATTTCGGTATATCGTCGAGAACTTCCTGCCGCAGCACTATGAAGCGTGGGCCAGAGATTTGAAGGAAACCCAGGACCTGTTGGGAGAAATTCACGATCTTGACGTGCTTCGAACCTACATTCGCCGCCACTCCCGCGAACTCGAGCTGCAGCAAACAGTTGCCTCCTGGCTCGATCGGATCCAGTCGGCCCGCTCGGAGCGCCTCGAAAAGTTTCTTACGAAGACGAACGGAAAAGAGTCGCTCTGGCTCGATTGGCGCTCCGGGCTACAGGGAGGGAACACGCTGCTACCCGTTCTCACCCGCGAGGCCAAAACCGCTTACTCAGCCAGTTGACGCAAGTTCTTCGCCGTCACCAGCCATAGAAGTTCCCAATGTCCCTGGGAAGCGCCGCGCTCAAAACAGGCAACTCCCGCCTTCTTCAGGCAAGTGAAAACGCCGCGCGCTCCGGCCAGTTGCGAAATCATGGTATCGAGATGTGGCGCGTGCCCGAAACAGACCACTTCTTTCGCTTTCAGCCGCGATAGTTCCTTCAAAAATTCCGCCGGGTCCGCCGCAGGTTTCAAATGCTCGCTGGAACGAATCTTGTTCGGCGGAAAGCCAAGCGCCTCCGCAAAAATCTCAGCGGTCTGCACTGCGCGTATGAGTGGACTCGTGATGAAAGGGTCGGGCTTGATCTCAAATTTTGCCAACCCGAGCGCAGCCAGTCGAGTCTTCTTGATTCCCCGCGCCGTTAAGGGCCGCTCCGGGTCGGGTGGGCTGTTCGGATCGCTGCGGTCCACCGCTATTCCATGGCGCACGATATAGAGGATCATGTCTTATCTTACGCCACCTTTTCCTTTTCTTTTTCTTTCCGCGGTTCCCGGCGAAACTCAGGCTTCAAATGGAACTCTTTTTCAAAAAGGTCAGCTTTTCGCTCCAGACCCAAAACATCTAATCGCGTACCCTCCGCCGCGCGAACATTGAAGATCGCCTTGCGGCCCGCAATTTGCACGTCCACCGCCGCAACATGCTGCTCGTGCTCGGATTCAAGTTTTTCTGCGATGCGCAGCAAGGCGGTAAGCAGCCGCGTCTCTCTTCGTCGCTGGCCATCCAGCGCGGCATAGGATGCGTGTTCGAGTTCAGGCTCCGACTTCGAATTATGGTAACGAATGAGCGCCGCCACCATATCGCATCGCCAACCGCGCAGACCTGGGATCTCGCCGTTGCGGATCAAGTATTCGCCGTGCCGATGGTGCGATTTGTGGCTGACGGCGTCGCCCACATCGTGAAGCAATGCAGCGATTTCCAACACGAGCCGCAAGTCTGCTCCCATCTCGTGCAGCGGACGAAGCTGATCGAACAGCGAAAGCGCGAGACGAACCACTTGATCGGCATGTTGCTCGTTGTAATTGAAACGCCGCCCAAACCACCGAGCGCCGGCGAGAAGCTCTTCGGCGCGGTCCTTTTCTTCCTCTGACGACAGACATGCCGAATACTGTGCCGCGACCAGATCCAGCAGTATGCCTTCGCGTACGCCCACGCCAGGGACAAGCATCGTCCGAATGTCGAGCCACTTGGCGAGCGTCGTAATGATAATAGCCGCTATTCCCATCACTTCCGCGCGGTCTTCCCTCACTCGGAACACTTTCATTCGGCCCGGAATATCGAGGGACAGCAACCGCCACGTCTGATCTTTGAGCAGCCGCACATTGATCGTCGGCGTCCTTCCCACGAACGGTCCTGAAGCCAGTCGAACGAGCGCTTCCGCGTTGCCTCCGCAGGCGACAGCGATAGCTCGAGATAATTTTGGCGGCGTGGGCATCGCGCTCCGCAGCAGCGCCAGCGTGTGAAGCCGGAGCCGGTGCGCATGGTCCTCATCGATTGCGCCCTGGATCGAATAGGTCTCCATTAATCGAATGGTTCCCAGAGGCAGAGCGATTCGGTGTTCGAGCAGCCCGCGCTGAAAGAAATTCAGCTCCAGACTGCCTCCGCCTAAATCAAAAATCAGTCGAGGCTGAACTTGATCTCCCAGCGTCCGGAATACGGCCGAGCAAACGAGCCTGGCTTCCTCTTCACTGCTGATCACTTCCAGTTCAATGCCGGTCTTTCGGCGGATCCGCTCCATCAAAGTGCGATAGTTGCGAGCTTCACGCGCGGCGGCGGTCGCAACCGCACGGTAAGCGCTCACGTGATGCTGGTCCATTCGCTCACGAAATCCTTCAAATGTCCGCGTGGCGCGGGCAATCGTCTTCGGATCGAGAAGGCGGCGAGTGAACGCATTGTGGCCCAGTCGCACCGCTGCTCGTTCGCTATCGAGGATTTGAATATGTTCGGGAGAGGTCGCCCTCGCGATTACGAGCCGAATCGCGTTCGAGCCTGCGTCAATCGCCGCTAGCTGGACAGGGGCAGCCAATTTTCAGCGCCAGAGGTGCGCAAGTGCATGTGAGGGTTTGTAGTGCGTGCTCCGGATTCCCAGCGCTGACGCGATTCGCTTACGCAGCACCCGGTTTACTTCGGAGACGCTTTCTTCGCCGTCTATTTCAATAAATCCGTGCCGCTGCGAGAGATAATCAAATTCCCGGCGGATCAGCGATTGATAGCGGATAAACGATTGGAACAGATCGTTCGAGAGCGACATATCGCGCCCTGATTCCCAATAGCTGATCGTCTGCGATTTCTTGAATTCGCGATCGAACGCAATCTCGGGTTTCACGTTGAGCCAGAATGTAAGGTCCGGTCGCAGCGCCATCTCGTAAATCCCGTGCAGATAATCGCGCCCGATTCCTCGCACTGCGGACCGCGCAATCAGCGTGTAAATATATCGGTCGGCCAGGACGATTAAGCCCGATCGCAGCGCCGGAAGAATCCGGCGCTCCAGCTGGTCGAAGAAATCGGTGCTGTACATCAACGCCAAAGTCATCGGCGTGACCGAATTCTCGGCCAACAGCGTGTCGATGTCGTCGGCAACCAGAAACGACCGGCGCAGACCCATCGTCTGCACCGCAAATCCTTCTGATTCAAGCCATTCCGTCAGCAACGAAATTTGCGTCGAACGCCCTGAGCCGTCTGTCCCTTCGAGAACGAACAGAGTCCCGCTCAATTCCTCGAGTTTTACACCCGGAAGCGGAACGCCGTAAAAACGCGAGGGGATTTCACCCTTGCCGTTCGTTTTCTTGCGTTTTTTCGCTTTGCCGGACGGCTTCCCGTTTTTAGCGTTCACCAAAGCCATTTTGTTATGTGAGCCCACCCTATTTCTTTGGCGCGAACTGCGAGAGTTCCACTTTATCGCTGAGAACTTGTCTCATGAGCTTCTGCAGTTTGTTCACTTGGACGGTTCCGTCCATCAACACGAAATGATCCGAATCCACCATGGAGTCGTAGTTCGAGAGAATTCGCTCCTGAAAAATTCGGAAGCTCTCCGCGCGGTCCAGCGAAATTCCCAGGTCCATCCCTGCCTCGTAATATTTCAATTTCGGCCGGCCCGCCACAATGCGGTTCACCGCCACATCGAGCGGTGCGCGAAAATAAAATGTGATATCCGGGATGGGCGCAAAACTGTACAGGTTCCGCAGCCAGTGAGGTGAGCAACCGCGCGCCGCGTCACGGGCGAAAGCCGTATAAATGTATCGGTCGGCAAGCACCAAATAACCGCCATGTAGCAGCGGCAAAATTTGGCGTTCACAGCGGTCAGCAAAATCCGCCGCGTGAAGCAGCGAGAATGTGGTGGGAGTGAGCAGCCGGCGCTGTTTTCCCCTGCGGGTGGCGGACTTCACCAGAGGCGACGAATTCCATTCCGTAAAGTGAATCCGGTAGCCGCCGATCTCGAGCCAGCGCTTCAACAGATAGAGTTGAGTGCTTTTTCCTGATCCGTCGATCCCTTCCACAACGACAAGAGCGCCCGGATACTGCCTTTTTGGGACAGGAGGCTTGATGGATGATGTGCGAGTCGTAGTCGAAGTTTCGAGCAAAACCGTTGCCATAAGGGGCGCGCCTGATGAGAAACTTATCATACTTCGGAACTGTGAATGCTGAGTCAAAAAAATGTTACAACCTGAGGTGGCCAGAACTAAATGGATAGAACTGAAATATTGTGCGACGTGTCCAGGGCCAACAATCAAGGTATTCTCTAGATAGCAGGCCTAAGCCAGCACGCCAGAAACGCGCGAGGAACCCCATGGCAACAAATTTCAGCAAAGAACTCATATTTACCCCCGGGAAAAAGCACGTGAGGCTTTCGAAGTGGGATCCCGATGACACGCTCGGCTGGAAGAAGGATCACAAAATGAAGGCCAGCCTCGAAAAGTGCGCCAATCGGCTGGATGCCCTGCAATATTTGATGTATGCCGAAAGAAAGCATGCCCTGCTGATCGTTCTGCAAGGGCTGGATGCGGCCGGAAAAGACGGCACGATTCGCCACGTGATGTCCGGTGTCAATCCTCAGGGTTGCCGCGTGACATCGTTTAAACAGCCATCGGTCGAAGAACGCTCGCACGATTTTCTCTGGCGCATTCACAAAGCGGTTCCGGCCATTGGCGATATTGGAATCTTCAACCGCTCCCAGTATGAAGATGTGCTTATCGTGCGCGTTCACAATCTGGTTCCCAAGTCGGAGTGGTCCAAGCGCTACGATGAAATCAACGATTTCGAGAGAATGCTGACCCAGAACCACGTCCGGATTTTGAAATTCTTTCTCCACATCAGCAAAGACGAGCAAAAGAAAAGATTCCAGGAACGCATCGACGATCCGGACAAGCGTTGGAAGATCTCTGAGGACGACTTTAAGGAACGACAATTCTGGGACGATTACACCACGGCTTACGATGACACCTTGCGCCGATGCAGCACCGAGGAAGCACCTTGGTTCGTGATCCCGTCCAATAAGAAGTGGTTTCGAAATCTCGCCGTCTCCCACATCATCACCGAAACCCTGGAAGACATGAAAATGAAGTTTCCGCCGCCAACTGTGGATGTTAAGAAACTAAAGTGGAAATAACCGTCGCGCCCTTGCAATTATTCGCCGTTATGAAATACGCTCGGCACGTCTCACCTTTGAGTAACCCTTGATTCCAGTTCGGCCGATAGTGAAGGCAGTCGTTGGCTGAAACCGTGCGAGAACGCGTGAGCGCCGTCGAATCGAGAATCATGCAATGAGTGACGCCGTCTTTCCTCGAAATTTCCTGAAGACGTACCCTCGGGCTGTTCGCGGCGAAGGATGTTTTATCTTTACCGCCGGAGGCCAGCGCTATCTGGACGCCTCCGGCGGAGCTGCGGTCGTGACGATCGGCCACGGCGTTCCCGAGATTGGCCGGGCGATGGCCGAACAGGCCACTCAACTCGCCTATGCTCATTCCTCGCAATTCCACACCGAACCTGCCGAGAAACTCGCCCGCCGCCTACTGGCACTCGCGCCCCGCAAAATACGCGACCAGGGACGCGTCTATTTCACGTCTGGCGGCTCCGAAGCCACTGAGACTGCCTTAAAACTAGCGCGCCAATATTGGATCGAACGTGGCGAAAAGAAACGCTATCGCGTCATATCGCGTTCGCAGAGCTACCATGGCGCGTCGCTCGGAGCGCTCTCTGTGTCAGGAAATGTTCGTCGCCGCGAGCCGTTCGCTCCGATGCTGCACAAATGGGGACACATCGCACCTTGCTTCTGCTACCGCTGCCCGCTCGGACTCGAATATCCGTCCTGCAATGTAGACTGCGCTGATGAACTCGACCGTTTGCTCGAACGCGAAGGATCAGCGGATGTCGCTGCTTTCATCTTTGAGCCGGTAGTGGGAGCCACACTCGGCGCGGCCGTGCCGCCTGACGGGTACGTCCAACGCATCGCGGAAATCTGCCGGCGCCACAATATTCTCCTCATTGCCGATGAAGTAATGAGCGGCATGGGTCGCACCGGCAAGCCCTTTGCTGTTGACCACTGGAGCGTCTCTCCAGATATGATTCTGGTCGGGAAGGGAATCGCGAGCGGCTACGCTCCTTTAGGCGCTGTCATCGTTGCCGCAGATGTTGCCGAAACGATTTCTCGCGGCTCCGGCACTTTCCTCCACGGCTTTACGTATGGCGCGCATCCTGTGGCGACTGCGGCTGGGAACGCGGTGCTCGACTACATTGAGCGCGAGCGTCTTTTTGAGCGCGTCGAACCTGCGGGGCGCGAACTTCGCGCGGCGCTCGAAAAACTTCGGCAATATTCGGTCGTGGGAGACGTGCGGGGCAAAGGCCTGCTGCTCGCCGTCGAAATCGTCCGCGACGCGAAGAAGCGCGAGCCTTTTCCGGCCGACGCGCACATGGCCTCGCGAATTCAGGAAGATGCACTCGAAGCGGGCGTCATGACGTATCCGATGCAGGGTTGCGTGGATGGTGTTCGCGGCGACCACATCCTCATTGCTCCTCCGTTCACGATCACGTCCGCGATGATACAGATGCTCGAAGCCGCACTGGACAGCGCCCTCGCCGACCTCGAAAGAACTCATCTCGCCGGCATGGGAGGTACATCTGCTCTTGTCTGACCGGCCCTCCCGGTTCGCCATATGGCTGATTTCGATTTTCTTCTTTTCTGTGGCTGTGTTCGGCGCTGCGGAAGACACCCCTCCTCTTACCGGGTTTTCATCAGGTGCAGCAGCACGGGAGAATGGCACCGAACTACGTTACCGGGCCCTCGTTTCCACGGACCAAATCTCTAAATTTCACCGCTATCTCACTTCAGAGCCGCATCCGGCCGGATCGCCGCGCAACAATCAACTGGCGCAATGGATCGCGCAGCAGTGGCGACAGCAAGGTCTCGAAGATGTGACGATTCACCAATACGATGTTCTGAACTCCTCTCCTCGCGACGTCTCTCTAGAGATGGTTGCACCCAAGAAATACCGTGCGATCCTCCGAGAGGCTGCCTATGAAGCGGATCCCGATACGAAAAATCCAGATGTCTCGGGCGCATACCTTGGCTATTCGGCTTCAGGTGAGGTAACCGCCCCGCTCGTTTATGCACACAGCGGAAATCCGGAGGACTACGCGTACCTCCGCAAACACGGGATCGATGTGCGGGGGAAGGTCGCGCTCGTGCGCTATTCCAATCCATACAGCTATCGCGGCTTCAAGGCACTCACCGCGGAACGCCTTGGCGTCGCCGCTCTTTTGATCTATTCCGACCCGGCCGAAGACGGTTTCAAACGCGGAACGGTGTATCCGGACGGTCCGTGGGGACCGGAAAGCCATATTCAGCGCGGCGCGATTACCTATGATTTTCTAGAACCCGGTGACCCCCTCACGCCCGGTTGGGCTTCCGTACCTGGCGCGAAGCGCATCCCTGCAGAACAAGCGGTCTCGCTTCCGAAGATCATGGCAGTGCCTCTGTCATGGCACGATGCTGAGCCTCTCCTCCGAAATCTGGATGGGGCAGTGGCTCCCGACGAATGGCAAGGTGGCCTACCGCTGAAATATCGTCTCGGCGGAAAACGCGTGCGCGTCCACGTGAAAGTCGACATGAATACAAATATAGAGCCTTACTACGTTTCCGAAGCACGGATTCGCGGCTCTGAATCGCCTGATGAATGGGTAATCTTAGGGAATCATCGTGATGCTTGGGTATTCGGCGCCGTGGATCCGTCGAGTGGCACTGCTTCGATGCTGGAGCTTACCCGCAGTCTGGGCCAGCTTCTGAAGCAGGGGATTCGACCCAAGCGCACCCTGGTGATATGCAGCTGGGATGGCGAGGAGTATGCGCTCACGGGCTCCACGGAATGGGGCGAGCAGTATGCCGACGAACTCAAGAAAAAAGCGGTCGCCTATCTCAACGTGGACGAAGCTACCTCAGGGAAAGATTTCCAGGGAGATGCCGTAGGCTCGCTCGCGCCTCTTCTCGTTGAAGTTTCCCGTACTCTGCCAGCGCCTTCGGGGAAGATGCTATACGACGAGTGGAAAGCCTCTCGCCAATACGAGCTACATGGCGCAGAACCCGTTTCCGATTCGGAATTGGCTAACACGCGAATTGGCAGCGGATCGGACCATACGGTGTTCCTGAATTTTCTCGGTGTACCAACTGTAGGGCTCACGTTCGTTGGCCCTTACGGCGTCTATCACTCCATGTACGACGATTTCTACTGGATGAATCATTTTGGCGATCCCGGATACCGCTATCACGCGTTAATGGCGCAACTCTGGGGAGTGATGGCTTTACGCCTCGCGAACGCCGACATTCTGCCTTTTGATTTCGCTTCTTATGGAGCCAATATTCGAAAGTTTATTTCGAGCCTCGATGCGGCAACCCACTTGGGCGCAAGGATCGACCTGGTTTCGCTACAAGATCGCGCAGCGGAATTCGAAGCTGCCGGACGAGAGCTTAACGAAAGCGTGTCACGCGCGATTTCGAGCGGCCGCTTAAACACCGTCGAAGCCAATCGTGTGAACGAAGAACTGATGCAAGTGGAACGCAACTGGTGCAATTCCGCAGGAATTCCGGGCCGTCCATGGTGGAAACACACTTTATATGGCGCTCGCTATACTTACGCTCATCTCGAACTGCCCGGACTCACGGAAGCTGCCGAGGCGGAGGATTGGGCTCGAGCAGCAGAACAGGCGAAAATATTGGAATCCGCGCTTGTAAGGAACACAGATCTGCTGCAGCTTGTGAGGAAAGAACTCGAGGCGATCAATGCCGGAGAAAAGCGATGAAGAATTTCACCTTTGCGGTTCTTCTCGTCCTAGTTGGCTCCATTATTATCTCGGCCGCTCAGGTCGCTCCGCGTGCTCGCGATCTCGGCATTCCATTTGAAGGAACGCCCGGCCCAGTAAATTCAATTACAGACGTTAAAGGAGTCGAGGTTGGCTATCGCACCCTGATCAGCGGCGAAGGAAAGCTGCAAGTGGGCGTCGGACCGGTTCGTACCGGTGTCACAGCAATTTTCCCCAGAGGCAAATCCGCCGTGGATCCCGTATTTGCGGGATGGTTCACGGAGAACGGCAATGGCGAGATGACCGGCACCACATGGGTCGAGGAATCAGGCTTTCTTTACGGCCCCGTGATGATCACCAATACGCACAGCGTGGGCGTAGTGCGCGACACCGTTATCGACTGGCAAGTAAAGCACGGGACCCCGGTTCCGCTCGAAGATTGGTGGTCGTTACCAGTGGTCGCCGAAACGTGGGATGGCGACCTGAACGACATCAACGGCTTCCACGTAAAGCCCGAGGATGCTGTCGCCGCTATGCAAGACGCACATTCGGGACCCATCGCCGAGGGCAACGTAGGCGGCGGCACCGGAATGGTCTGCTTCGAATTCAAGGGCGGAACAGGCACCTCGTCACGCAAGCTCCCTGATACCTTAGGTGGCTACACGGTTGGTGTGCTCGTGCAATGTAATTTTGGCACCCGCCACCTCCTCCGCATCGCCGGCGCCCCGGTAGGCTACGAGATTCCGCTCCATACCGATCGCCCTGACGTTGGCTCAATCATCGTTGTGGTAGCCACAGACGCTCCGCTGCTGCCTCATCAGCTGAAGCGAATTGCACGCCGCGTCACGCTTGGCTTGGGCCGGCTCGGCAGCATTTCCGGCAACGGTTCCGGTGATATTTTCATCGCATTCTCGACGGCAAACGCGAACGCTGGGCTAGCGCCGGGGCCGGCGAATGTGCAAATGTTGGCCAACGACCAGATGGATTCTCTCTTTGAGGCCACCGTTCAGGCCACCGAGGAAGCTGTGGTGAACGCCATGATCGCCGCCAAGACTATGACGGGCATCAACGGGTACACGGTCGAAGCATTGCCGCACGACCGGCTCCGCGAAGTCTTGAAGAAGTACAACCGTCTCACTGTAAAATGAATTCAGCCCGCGCTCAGGCGATTAACGCCCTAAAAGGAGACGGCAATGCGAGAATTTCTCTTGGGTGTCATCCTCACGATCCTCATCATCTTCATCGGCGGCTACTTGTACGCGAAGCAGGGGTACATGGATTTTTCGGCCGACCAAAAGCCGTCTTCAACGGAAAGGCATTTCGCTATGGCTGCAGTGGATGCATCTACCGATCGTCACGCTGGAAATCAGAAAAATCCGCTGCAACCGACTGATGAGAACGTTGTAGCAGGCGCGATTCTGTTTCGGGATCATTGCGCCGGTTGTCACGGGACTCCTGCGAACCCCGACAGCCAATTCGGGCATTCTTTCTACCCCCCTGTCCCGCAATTTTTCAAAGAAGGCTCTGACATGGCCGATAATCAAAATTTCTACATCATCCAGCATGGTATCCGTTGGAGCGGCATGCCGGCATGGAACAAGACTCTCAGCGAAAATCAAACATGGCAGATCATCACGTTCCTGAGCCATCTGGAGAAATTACCCCCCGCCGCTCAGAAGGAACTCGCACCGGCGGATTCTTCCGCGCCCGCACCAACCACCACTCGCTAACCGCGATTCGGAGAAATCGTCGCGCCGTGCCTCGCCCACTCCTGCTAGAATTTGACTTCACTCCAGACGTTGCGTTACGGTCTGGTGTTCAGCGAATCGCGGTCGCCAAAGACGTATTTCGCCCGAATTGGCTGTGCCAAAGAAGAGCGTGTAGTAGAGGAGGGTCAGATAGATGTCTGATGCTGTGGCGGATAAGGTGATTGCGACGCTGGCTTCCGTGAAGCGGATTCCGGCGGACAAGATCACTCTCAATACCAATTTGCAGGACCTCGGCATCGATTCACTCGACGTATTTACGCTGCTCTTCGAACTCGAAAACGCTTTCAAAATCTCCATTCCTGATGACGACGTCCGCTCCATCCGCACCGTCAACGACGTCGTCGAGGGCGTCAAGAAACTTCTTGCCGCCGCTCCCCCGGACACTTCGATGGGCTCGGCCACACCGGCGGCCTGACGGATGGCACCGCGCCGAGTTGTCGTCACCGGGCTGGGAATCATCTCTCCTCTGGGACTTAATCTCGCCGAAAATTGGAAGGCGCTGAGTGAAGGTCGCCCCGGCATCAAGCCAATCGAGTCAGTGGACGTCTCTCGTGTTCCGATGAAACTTCTCAACGCCGCGCAAGTGCGCGGTTTCCATGCGGAGAAACATTTCGAATCTGGCCGCGAAGCGTATCTCGACCGTTTCGCGCAGTTCTCAGTGGTGGCAGCGCGTGAGGCACTGAGTGATTCGGGCCTTGAATTGAATTCCTCGCTCCGTGAAAACGGAGCCGTCGTCTGCGGCACAGCGGTTGGCGGTCAATCAGCCATCGAGATTGGATTTGAAGATCTTTACGTCTCGGGGCGCGGCCGCGTGCATCCCTTGACGATCCCCAAGACGATGGCGAACGCCGGTGCCAGCCAAATTTCCATGGATTTGGGATTCACAGGTCCCACGTACACGGTTTCCACTGCGTGTTCTTCAGCCAACCACGCAATCGGTCAGGCTTTCCGCCTCGTACGTGACGGCGAAGCGGAGATGGCAGTCACGGGCGGAAGCGAAGCACCGTTCGTAATCGGAATGCTCAAGGCATGGGAGGCCATGCGCGTGATCGCTCCAGACACCTGCCGGCCTTTCAGCAAGGATCGCAAAGGCATGATCCTAGGCGAAGGCGGCGCGATGATGATCCTCGAGCCTTTCGAAGCCGCCAAGGCGCGCGGCGCGAGAATTTACTGCGAGATTTGCGGCTTGGGTATGAGCTCGGACGCTCATCACCTGACGCAGCCGCTCGTCGATGGGCCGGCGCGCGCCATGCGGGGCGCTCTCAAAGATGCCGGCATGCCGCCAGAGGAGGTCGGCTACATCAACGCACACGGAACTGGCACTCCCGGCAACGATCCAGTGGAAAGCCAGGCGATTCGCGCGGTTTTTGGCGCCCATGCAGATAAGCTCGCGGTGAGCTCGACAAAATCCATGCACGGCCACGCGCTCGGCGCAGCCGGTGCTCTCGAAGCGATTGCCACGATACTCGCCCTGCATCACGGCATACTGCCGCCCACCGCGAATTACAACGAACGCGATCCCGAGTGCGATCTGGATTACATCCCCAATCAAGCTCGCGCGCAGAAGGTGGGCGCGGCACTGTCAAATTCATTTGCCTTCGGCGGCCTGAACGCCGTAATCGCCTTCCGTTCAATTCCGAAGTAGCCGAGCGCGAACCTCGCAACACACTCCATCGAGCACCTGCGGTATCATCCCGCGACGCCGCGTTCGGTTGCATATGAATGCGTGAGTCAAGTTTGTATCCCGGAGGGCTGTGTGCCGAATCAGAATCAACATGAAGAAAGGGCGGAGGTGGATCTTTCCGAAAAGGTCTTCACGAATTCGCCCAACATGCTGGTGCTGTGCCTCACTGTAATCGGATTAATTAAGATCTATACGCGGTTTGAGAAAATCACCACGCTCGCCGACAACTTTCTTGCCTTTATATGCGTCGGCTATTTTATTGCGACGGTCTGCGCCTATATGGCGCTGCGAAGCCAGGAACGATCGAAAAGATTGAAGCTCGCTAAGACGGCCGATCTTCTCTTTCTGGCGTCTTTGTGCAGTACCGGAGCGGTGGCGCTGTTTATGACTTTCGCCCTGGAAGGTTAGAACGCTACGCGCGGCGCCGGATCAGAATTTCCAGACGTCGGGCCACCTCATCAAAGGTAAGGATGAAAGAGGGGCAGCAACAAGCTCCAAGGCTGCGGCGTGTCCGTCCAGCCGCGCGCGAGTACGTCAGACAGGGTTAAAGCAACCATGATAGCAAGCCAGAAGAATCCTGCTACGATTACCAGCCGCGTTAATCCCGGGCTGTACTTCACATGCATGAAGAAGAGCACGACGAGCAGCATCTTGGCGACCGCGATGGTGAGGGCGGCCACGGTGTTCCAGTCGATCACGTGAGTTTTGCCGATCGCAGTTTGTCCCAAGTCCATATACGAAACTTTCGTGGTAAGCCCGGTAAGGATCAGTAACGCAATAAAAACAGCTACGTAGTTCTTCACCGGTACGATGTGCCCGGACATTAGTGGCTGCCTCCGTAATGTCTGCCGATCAAATAAAGCAGCGGAAAGAGAAATATCCAGACGATGTCCACGAAGTGCCAGTAAAGCCCGCTCACTTCAAGCGGCGCATAATACTCGGAATTGAAACGCCCGCGATACGCCATCACCGTCAGTGTCGTCAGGATGCCGAGCCCAATGAACATATGCAGCGCGTGCAGCCCGGTCATAAAAAAGTAGAAGCAGAAAAATAGCTGCACCCCCGGCGCGTGTGGGCCGCTGTACGTGAAATGCAGTCCGGGAACAAGCCCTTCGGCCCAATCGTGAGTCCATTCGAAGTTGAACTTGATAAATAGAAACGCCGCGCCGAGCAACATTGTCAGGACGAGGAATGTGATAATCGTGGACTTGCTCTTGCCTGTCTGCGCCGCGCAGATGGCCAGCGCCATCGTCAAGCTGCTGCAGATCAACACTGCCGTATTGGTAGCTCCGAAAGCCACGTCGAGGAAATGGCTGCCCTGAATGAACGCCTCCAGATGCAGCGCGCGATACACGATGTAAGCCATGAAAACGCCGCCGAAGAACATGATCTCGGTCGCCAGGAAAATCCACATTCCGAGGTTTCCGGCGTCATGCTGCTGCTCCTTGGTCTCAAACTGGTGCACCAAGGCCGGCGAGTGAGCCGCGGTATGGGCCATATCAGCCAAGAGTTTGCCTCGCGCCTGTGTAGTTGTAGGCTTCTTCGGTTACCACGGGAATTTCCTCGAAATTTTCTGTCGGCGGCGGGGAGGGCACTTCCCACTCGAGCCCGCGCGCGCCCCACGGATTGGGGCCGGCTGCCGGCCCGTACCGCATCGACCAGATCAAATAGATAAGCGGAATCAGGTAGCCGATGCCCAGAATCGAAGCGCCGGCTGTGGACATCACGTTGAGCACCTGAAATTCTTGCGGATATACAGCGTAACGCCGAGGCATGCCCAGGTATCCCAGCATGAATTGCGGGAAGAAGGTCAGGTTGAAGCCGACGAACACCACCAGCGCGGCAAATCGCGCCCAAGCGTCCGGGTATAGTCTTCCCGTGATCTTCGGCCACCAGAAATGAATTCCGCCAAGGTATCCCATCACGGCGCCGCCTACCATGATGTAGTGAAAGTGCGCGACGATGAAGTAGGTGCCGTTTAAGTGCACGTCGGTCGCGAGCGAAGCCAGGAACAAACCGGTCAGGCCGCCCATCGTGAACAGGCCGATAAACCCGAGGGCGTAAAGCATCGGCGCTTCGTACGATATCGAACCCTTGTAAAGAGTTGAAGTCCAGTTGAAGACCTTAATCGCCGAAGGAATCGCCACCAGGAAGCTGAGCACGGAAAAAATCAGGCCTGCATAGACGGACTGTCCCGTGACGAACATGTGATGGCCCCACACCAGGAAGCTGATCACCGCAATCGCCATGCTCGAAAAAGCGACGATGCTGTAGCCGAAGATCCGCTTTTTTGAAAAGCAAGTTACCACTTCGCTGATCACGCCCATCGCCGGCAGAATCATGATGTACACCGCCGGATGTGAATAGAACCAGAATAAGTGTTGGAAAAGCAGCGGGTCGCCACCCACCGCCGGATCGAAGATACCCACGTGCAAAAGCCGTTCGAGCCCGAGCAGGAAAATCGTTATCGCGATCACCGGCGTACCAAGGATGAAAATCACGCTTGTCGCATACATCGCCCAGATGAAAAGCGGCAGTCGGAACCAGGTCATTCCCGGCGCGCGCATCTTGTGGATCGTGACGATGAAGTTGAGTCCGGTGAGAATTGAAGAAAATCCGGTAATGAAAACGCCGAGCGCGGTGGCAATCACGTGCGTCTGTGAGTACAAGCTGCTGAAGGGCGCATAGAACGTCCAGCCCGTATCAACGCCCCCAGAAATGATGGCGTAGAGCGTGAAGATTGCGCCGACGATGTAGATATACCAGCTCAGCAGATTCAGTTTCGGAAACGCCAGGTCGCGCGCGCCGATCATCAGCGGCACAAGAAAGTTGCCCAGTGTAGCCGGTATTGACGGCACCAGGAAGAAAAACACCATCACGATCCCGTGGATCGAAAACAGCTTGTTATATGTCTCCGGTTGCACCAGCGCGCCCTGCGGCTCGATCAAATGAATGCGCATTAGAACAGCGGCCGTGCCGCCGACAAAAAACATGAAAGTAATCGACGCGAGATAAAGCAGGGCGATGCGCTTGTGATCGGTGGTGAAAAGCCACGATTTGATGCCGTAGCTGGCGTTCAAATAATTGACGCGCGATTCGGCAGGAACTTCGTGGATGTCTGCTACAGCCGTACTCATTTCCCTGTCCTTTCCTGCGTTCCGAGCGATTTCACGTAGGCGATCAGCTGCAGGACTTGCTCTTCATTGATCTGTCCCTGAAAAGTGGGCATCACCGGCGGATAGTTCGGCAGGATCACCGAATTGGGAAACACGATCGCCTGCCGGATCAACCCTTCGTCAACAATCCGCGTTTCACCGCTGCGCAGCTTTTCGGGCTTTCCGTAAAGTCCGACGAGTGATGGCCCGCGCCCGGTATTGTCGCCTATGTGGCACGTCACGCACCCGAGCTGCGTGAACAGCCTTTCGCCGGCCTGCGCCATGGATTCGTGCGATGCGCCGCCCGAGAGCCACGCGGCGTAGTCGGATGGTTCCATCACGTATACCCAGCCGATCATCTGCGCGTGATCCGCGCCGCAATACTGGCCGCAGAAAATGTGATACGTGCCCGTTTTCGTTGCTTGGAACCATAGCGACGTATAGCGACCCGGCAGCACGTCCTTTTTCACGCGAAACGCCGGGACGTAGAAATCGTGAATCACGTCTTCCGAAGTCATCGTCAGCTTGATGGGAACGCCCACCGGCACATGCAACTCGTTGATCTCGCGGACGCCTTCAGGGTGCTGCAAGTGCCACATCCATTGTTTTCCGACCACAAAAATTTCCGTGGAGGCATCGGGCGGCCGCGCGTTTCGAACGTACAGGCTAGCAGACCAGAAAAATATGACGACGCAGATGAGCGTAGGAATCGCAGTCCACAGAATCTCGAGTGGGACGTTTTTCTCGATTTCCGGCGGTACCTCATCTTCCGATTGCCGCCGGTACTTGATCATGAAGAAGAAAATCGTGGAGAAAATCACCACCGTAAAAAAGAGCGTAATCGCCGTCAGTGTGTAATGCAGCAGGTCCACACCTTCCGCAATCGTCGAAGCCGCCGGCGGACGAAGCGGAATGGGTGCCAGCGCGCTCGTCAGCAAGCGCGCGCCGGCGTCAACCAAAACTCCGCCCATGCCTGCGCCTATCATGCCCGTCGCTCCGGCAGAGCATAGTGTTCGCTGCGAGCCAGCAGAAAAATTCCGAGCCCAATCACCAGAATCGTGAAGGCGGCCGCCGCCTTCAGCACGCGCGAGATCAGCAAGCTGTACTTCCCAGTCGCCGCATCGTAGTGGTAGCAGAAGAGCAGAATCTGATCCACGGGTGTCCCAATCTTGCCCTCGGACGCTTCCACAAGGCCGAGCCGGAGATCCCGCGTCGCATATTGGATTCCGTAGAGGTAGCGCGAAATTTTGCCCTCCGGGGTAAGGATCATGATCGCGCTCGCGTGTGCAAACTGCTTTGACGCCGGATCGTAGGCGTAGCGGAATCCTACTGCATTGGCAAGTTGCTTGATCCGCGGCTCGTCGCCCGTCAGGAAATGCCAGCCCTGAGTCGCCCCAGGACGGCCATACAGCCCTGTATACAGCGCGCGTTTTGCTGACGCGAGAGTGGGACGCTCCGTCGGATCGATGCTCACAGTCACAACGCTGAATTGCTTGCCGATGTCCATCGGAACGTCTTTCAGGCTTCGCTCCATTCCATTCAGTACCTGTGTGCAGAGCATCGGACAGTTGTAATAGACAAGCGATAGAATCACAGGCCCGTTGCCGAAGAATTGCGCCAGCTTAATTGTCTGCCCCGTTTCATCACGGAACGTGAGATCGAGTGGAATCGAATTGTTCAGCTTCTGATCGATGCCCACGTCTTTCAGCAGCTCGGGGCGGACGTCGATATTCTGAGTGGGATACTGAAACTGCGCATGGGCCACTGCTCCGAAAAATGGAGAGCTCAGCAGCAACGCTGCCGCAGTAACCGCGCGCCAGGCTGAGTTGCCTCGAACTCTCGCCGACATTTGAAGAGCCAGTTTCACTTCAATCCTTCCGCTATTTCGATTCCACGGATTCGCTTGGCGGCTCAACCATATAGCCGCAAGGCCCGGCGATACCCATCGCTCGCGGTTCCATTGCCGATCCCACGGGTGTGACGCTTGTTTCCTCGGCTGCCCGATTCGCTGGCCGCGCGGGTAATCCCTTTTGAAGAACCATGTCCATCGCGCGATCCGCGGGAATTCGAACCACCCCGTTATGTTGGTCCACCCAGCCGTACGTCGTGAGCTGCTGCTGTTCCATTTCGCAGTAGCGCTTCAGATCGGTGGCCGGGTGCGGTTGCAAACGCGGCTGCGGCGGCAGCGCGCGCTGATTTTCAAATGGTGAAGCAGGCGGCCCAAGCGATTCGTGCTTCGCCAAAAAGTTATACGTGTGCACCATCGCCCACATCACCGCCACGATCAGAATCGCAAGCACGGCTCCAAATTTATATAGGCTGCGGACATGCGCATCCGCATGCTC
The DNA here is from genome assembly GCA_963815265.1 of uncultured Acidobacteriota bacterium. GTDB lineage: Bacteria > Acidobacteriota > Terriglobia > Acidiferrales > UBA7541 > Palsa-295. The sequence goes on from CAWFGI010000005.1 coordinate 62,520, forward strand.
GTATCCTTCCTCTCCGTGTTTCGGATGGCGTTCAGTCGCCATGCTGATGCTCCAACTCGCCTGCAAACCGCGGGTCATGCAACGGCAAGAGCGGCATTTTCTTCAGCTGCCAGAAATAGGTTCCGATCCACACGCCGCCGATCCCCGCTACCGCCAGAAAATCCATGAAGTGCACTTTGGGACTGCCCGGATCGAAAGCCGGCACAATGAGCCAGTAAACATCCACGAGACTGAGAACGATGAGCATTCCCGCCACCAGCGACAGCCGCGCCAGCTTTCGCTTTACGCTGCGCTGCAATAACAGTAAAAACGGCAGCGCGAAATGCAGCACCATCAGAACTACAGCCACAGCTCCCCAGCCACCGAAAGCGCGCGTCACATACCAGGGAATTTCTTCTTTCAGATTCCCTGACCAGATAATCAAAAACTGCGAATATGAAAGGTAGGCCCAGAGCATCACGAACGCGAGCATTAGATTGCCCTGGTCGTTGTATTGCGCGGGCGTGGCCGAGCCTCGCAACGGTTCGTGCTCGGCAAGTCTGCGCTCCACAAAAATCACGAACGACATCGAAGTGAGCGCCGCAATAATCATGAAAATCATGCCGTAAATCGTCGAAAACCAGTGCACCTCGAGCGACATCACCCAATCCACCGACGCAAGCGTCAGCGCCAATCCCCACAAAATCAGCCCCGGCCCACTGATAGCTTCGAAACGGCCTTCAATGGAAGGGTCGCCTGTTTCGTCCTGTTCGCGCGACCATTTGTTCAGCACGAACGCCAATCCCACCCAGATCGCAAAGTAAATCACGGCTCGCACCGTAAAGAATCCCGGGTTCAGGTATGGGCGCTTGTACTGGATAAGCGAATCGGCTGCCACGGCAGCAGGCTGATCCCACAAATAAAGCTGGGAAAGGCCCAGCAGGACGGGAATAAATAAAGCCGCCATCACGAACAAGGTCCTTGTCCCGGCCTCCAGTAAGCGCCGGATCGGATAACCCCACCACCCACCCGTCAGATGATGCATCATCAAAATCGCCTGGCAGCCCAGCGGAATCGAAAGCCAGTAAACGAATGCAAAAAGATACGAGCGGAAAAATTGCAGACGCGTATGCTCGTTGTGGAAGCTGAACAGGATCACCAGCGCCAAGCCAATCGCCCCACAAACGAAAGCCACCCGCTGCACATAGTCAAACCGTGACCGCAGCTCTTCCGGTAGAGTCACTGAGCGCACTGGGCTCATGGTGTTTGCCCACCCGCTGCGCTCGAAGCGCTCTGCGTAAGCTTCTGACGCTCCGCCGTCGGCACGTCATCGATACTCCCGCGACGGCTCGCCTGCAACACCCGAATATAAGCAGCAATGCGCCACCGGTCCTCGGGCTCGACCCGCGCCGCATAGCTGTACATCGACCCAAATCCGTTCGTCATCACGTCAAAGTAATGTCCAACCGGAGCCGTACTCAAAGCTCCGACGTGAAACGAAGGCGGTTGCGGAAACCCACGCTGCACAATCATCCCGTTGCCCTGCCCGGTGTAATCGTGGCAGGGGGTGCAGTAAATGTTGTAGCGTTCGCGCCCGCGTTCCAGATCCGCGCGCGTGATGGGAAACGGAAACTTATCCGCGATCACACCATTTTCTTTTCCCGTGTACAGCAATTCGTCCAACCGCAACTGCCCGCGCGCCACTGTTCCGGTCACGGGCTGTCGCTCCGAGCGGCCGTCTCCAAAGAAATTCGTCGGCTCGTAAGGTAAATACTTCGGCTGAATATGCATATCCAGTCGGCACCCTCCGACGAGAAGGGCGATCACGCCCGCGCAGGCAATTGCGCACCATCGCGCGACGTGTGCGCTGAATGCTCCGTGTTGCGCTCTACGCTTCAATCTCAAACACCCCGTGCGGCCGCATTTCCTCTAGAAACGCCTTCGTCGCCGCCAGATCAAACTTCCGGTCGTGTATCTTGATCACCAGAAAAAACCGGTCCTTCGACGCCAGCGCAAACCGCGCCACGTTGAACACCGGATGATACGGCGTCGGCAACCCATTCATCGCCAGCATCCCAAATACCGCCGAAAGCGCCGCCCCAAGAATCGTCAGCTCAAACGTGATCGGAATCCACATTGGCCAGCTGTTGTAAGGCCGCCCGCCGATAATCAACGGAAAACTGATCACGTTGGCGTAGTAGCACATGAAAAACCCCGACAGGCCCCCAATCAGCCCGCCTGCAAACACCACCGCCGGCAGCACCGTATGCTCGAATCCCACCGCTTCCGCCAATCCTTCAATCGGCATCGGCGTAAACGCGTCAATCTTTCGATAGCCGGCGCTATGCGCCCGATGAGCCGCCGCCAGAAGCTCCTCCGGCGTCACGAACTCTGCCAGCAATCCGTAAATGGGCTTTCGTCTCATCGCTCTAGTTGAGGCTCTAAATTCGGTGCTATTCGCGTATCTCCGGATTTGGATTCCGCACACGCGCCAGATACGTGGTGCGCGGCTTCGTATTCAGATCATCCAGCAAACTGTAATCGCGCGACTGCGCCTTCAATTTCGATACGCGGCTCTTCGGATCATTAATGTTCCCAAACACAATCGCCTCAGCCGGGCACGCGCTCTGGCACGCCGTCACAATTTCTCCGTCGCGTATCAGCCTGTCTTCTTCTTCCGACCGGATTTTCGCCGCGTTGATCCGCTGCACGCAGTAGGTGCACTTCTCCATCACGCCGCGGCTGCGTACCGTCACGTTCGGATTGCGCATTCCGTAAAGGCTCGGCGTCTTGAAATCGGAGTAGAGCAGGAAATTGAATCGCCGCACCTTATACGGGCAGTTATTCGAGCAATAGCGCGTCCCCACGCACCGGTTGTAGGTCATCTCATTCAACCCTTCGATGCTGTGCGTCGTCGCGCCGACCGGGCATACCACCTCGCACGGCGCGTTCTCGCACTGCATGCAGGGCAGCGGCTCGAAATACATCTCCGGCGTTTCCAGATTCCCCCGGAAATAAGTATCGATCCGGATCCATTGCATCGCGCGCCCGCGCATCACCTGATCTTTTCCCACCACCGCAATGTTGTTTTCCGAGACGCACGCCACCACGCACGCATTGCACCCGATGCAGCGGTTCAGATCGATCGACATCCCCCACGCATATCCCTCGGATTTGAATCCGGGATATAACGATAGCTTTTTCCCCGGCTCCGTCTCAGGATGTCGCGCGAAATTCGGGTCCTTCTGAAATTCTTCAAGCGTAGCAACCTGGATTAAATCGCGGCGGAAAGCGTTCACGCTCTCCGTATCCGCCGGATGGCCGTCTTCCTCCATCATGTAGTGGTACTGCTGCACCGCGAAGTAGTACTTCTTCCCGGAATCTTCGAGCTGCAGCCCGCCTGCCATCCAAGGCGCGCTCGAAGTTCGCAGAAAATATGCGTTGAAGCCTTGCCCATTCCCCACATTTCCCGCTCGCCGCCGCCCGTAGCCAAGATGCAGAGTAATGGAATTATCCGGATGGCCTGGGTCGGCGAAAATTCCAGCGTACACTTCGCGCCCCGTTACCTTCAGCTTCATGTACTGCCCATGACGCAGCTTCAATCGCTCCGCGGTATTGATACTCACTAGCGCCGCGTTGTCCCACGTCAGTCGCGTAATCGTTTTTGGAGTTTCCTGCAGCCAGCCATTATTCGAGTATCGCCCATCGCCAATCGTAGGATCAGGCCTGTACACAATCTCCAGCGCGTCCTTATCAAGCGCCGGCGATGCGGGCTCTCTCCCGATGTCAGTTCGCGGCGACACAGAAATTGCAGGCAGCGCCGTTCCCGCCATCACGCCGTCGTGCAGCGACTTCTGCCAGAATGCGTCGAATGCCTTATCTTTCTCCGGCCGCTGCGATTTCCAGTAGCCCTGAACGAGATCGTGCCCCGATTTTCCCACGTCGCCTGCGAGCGTTGCGATCAATTCGTGCGCTGACCGCCCCTGATAAAGCGGCGCAATCAGCGGCTGCACAATTCCAACCGTGCCGTCATACGCTCGCGCATCGCTCCACGCCTCAAGAAAATGCGCCTCGGGCACGTGCCAATGGCACAATTCCGCCGTCTCGTCGTAATAAAGTCCCGAATGCACTCGCAACTTCGCTTTCAGCAGCGTCGGCCCAAACTCGAAATCCGCCGGCGCGTCGTAAACGGGATTGCCTCCCAGCATCACCAGCAGCTCGACGGCCCCCGCATTCATGTCCTTCACCAGCTCGCGCAGCGAATTCATCTGGTTCACGGGATTCGCTTCGATCGACTCGGTGTAACTGACCGTTTTCCCGGCGTTCCCCAACGAGGCGTTCATCGCGTGCGCCAGCGCGTGCACGATCGCCGGCTGTCCCTCTCCCGGAATCACCACGCAAGCGCCGCGATGTTTCTCCAGATCGCGTACCAGCGCCATCATCCACGCCGGCGGGACAGACGAGGTTGAATTTTCCGGCGCTCCCGCCGAGGCAATTCCGAATTCCGTGGCAAGCTGCCGCGTGAACGCTTCCACTTCACTCGCGCGCATCGCCCGCCGGTGGTCCGCCATCGATCCCGTGCTGGTCGGGGTGCACTCCACAACATACAAGCGGTTTAATTTCGATCCTGGCCCTTCAATCGCCCTGCGCGAAGAAAAATCGCGAGCGTAACGCGTGTGTCCCGGTCCGGTTGTCAGAAAATCGGCGTCGAGCGACACGATCACGTCCGCCTTGTCCAGGTGGTAGACCGTCGTCACCGGCTTCCCGAACGCCATCACAGCGCCGTCGTGCGCCGCATCGCGCATGCAAGGCTCGTACTGATGCCACTTCGCGTCGGGGAACTGCTGCAGAACTTCTCGAATCTGCGCCGCCAGGCTCGGCGATGTCACCGTTTCGGTGAGAATGCGAAGCCCGGCGCCTCTCGGCGCAATCTGCGCCCTAACATTTCCAATCGCCGTCAGAAACGCGGCCCAGCTTTCAATGCGCCCCTCGTGAATCACGGTTTGCGAACGATCAGGATCGTAGAGCGTCAGAATCGAGGCCTGATTGAAAACATCCGTTCCGCCCAGGCTTCCCGGATGCTCCGGATTGCCCTCAATCTTCGTAGGCCGTCCCATATGACTTTCAACCAGCAGCCCGGTCGCAACGCCTGATTGCGTCATCGAGGTGGCATAGTAGAGCGGCTTCCCCGGAATAATTTCCTCGGGTGGCCGCACGTACGGAACGATTTTCTCCGTCGGCAGCTTCGTGCACGCGCTCAGCCCCGCCATTGCCGCCGACGCAGCCATCAACTTCAAAATTCCGCGCCGGTCGATCCCCTCAGCTTCCTTCTCCGTATTTTCAGGAAACTCGTTTTCGAGCTTGTAGCGGTATCCCGGCGTCTCGGCGAGCTCGTCCAAGCTCTGCCAGAATCGTTTACCGCCGTCTTTCGCGAGCTTTGCCCGCACGGCCGCGAGATCGATCGTGTCGTTCATGGAATGGTTCGAGTTGGAGTCGTTGTTCATCGTTTTGCAATCACCGGTGGCACGTCGAACAGTTCTGCAAACTCTGAATTTTGTATTCCTTCACCAGCCGGCGCCCAAGCTCGAGCTGATTTTTCGGCGGCTGGTAATATGGATTGAACACTTCCGATTTCGGCCGCACGAACTTCTCCGGCTCGCGATGGCATTCCAGGCACCACTGCATGTAGAGCGTACCTGCCCTCCACGTCAGTGGCATTTCCGCAATCGGGCCGTGGCACGTGGTGCAGCCCACCCCTTTGCTCACGTGAATGCTGTGATCGAAATAGACGAAATCCGGCAGCGCGTTCACCCGCGTCCAGGCAAGCGATTTGTCGTCGCGATAGCTTGCGCGAACGGGTTCCAGCATCGAAGCATTCGTCCAAATGCGCGAGTGGCATGTCATGCAGGTCTGCGTCGGCGGCAGTCCAGCGAACGACGACTTCTCGACCGACGTATGGCAATAGCGGCAATCGATTCCCAACTCGCCGGCATGATGCTTATGGCTGAAGGGAACTGGCTGTTCCCGCGCGACATGCTGATCCGTATACCACGGCGAAAGCTCGATCCCATACAGCGCGGCTCCCAGCAGCGCGATGATAAACACGCCGCCATAAATGCTCAGCCGCGAGATCAGGTTCGTACTGTGATGAAAGATCTGTGCCATAGCCCTTTTCGGTTGCCGCCGCTACTCCGGTTTCTCGTCTGTCTCCCGCACCAGCGAACGCATCTCCACGATCGAAATCATCGGGAGGAAGCGCACGAACAGCAAGAACAGCGTAAAGAACAGGCCAAACGTCCCGATGTACGTCATCCAATCCCACTTCGTCGGGTAGTACATGTTCCAAATCGAAGGGATATAATCGCGGCTCAGGCTGATTACCACGATCACGAACCGCTCGAGCCACATTCCTGTGTTCACGATCAGCGAGATCACGAACAGGGCCGGCACGCTCGCTCGAACTTTCCGCGACCACATTGCCTGCGGGATGATGATATTGCACGCGATCAGCGACCAGTAAACCACCGCATACGGCCCGGTCATTCGGTTCAAAATCAAATAGCGGTCAAACGGATCCCCGCCGTAAAACGCCATGAACGTCTCCATCATGTACCCGTAGGCGACGATCATGCCGGTCGCGAGCATCACCTTGGCCATGTTGTCCAGGTGCCGCATCGTGACCATGTCTTCCAACTTGTAAAATTTGCGAATCGGGATTGCGAGCGTCATCACCATTGCAAAACCTGAATAAATTGCGCCCGCCACGAAATAGGGCGGAAAGATCGTCGTATGCCAGCCAGGGACAATCGCTACCGCGAAATCAAAGCTCACCACCGTGTGTACCGAAACGACGAGCGGAGTCGCCAGGCCGGCCAGCAACAACGACGCTACTTCATACCGCGTCCAATGCACCGCCGAGCCGCGCCAACCCATCGCAAAAATTCCGTAGACGATTTTCGCCGCGCGGTTTCGAGCCCTATCCCTTAGAGTCGCCAGATCTGGGATCAAGCCCACGAACCAAAAGAGCAACGACACCGTCGCATACGTCGAGACTGCAAACACGTCCCACACCAGCGGACTTCGAAACTGCGGCCACATCCACATCGGATTGGGATAGGGCATCAGCCAGAAAAATAGCCAAGGCCGGCCCATGTGCAACAGAGGAAACGTTCCCGCGCAAGCCACTGCAAATAGCGTCATTGCTTCCGCAAAACGGTTGATGGATGTGCGCCACTTTTGATGCAGAAGGAGAAGAATTGCGGAGATCAGCGTTCCGGCGTGTCCGATTCCGATCCACCACACGAAATTGACAATCGCGAATCCCCACCCAACTGGAATCTTGATGCCCCAGATTCCCACGCCCTTGATAAGCAGGTAGGTGACGGCCACGTTGAACATCAACAACAGCGCAAGCGCGATCGCAAAGCCGATCATCCAGCCCTTCGTCGTGCCGCGGCCCAGCACGATCGAGCTGATCTTGTCGGTAACGGTTGCGAGCGTGTGGCCCGGCTCGAGGACCGGTGCCTCGCCTGCTCCGGCTATGTTTGGTGAACCCTCAGAATCCACGAATGCGCCCCACTGCTGGATTTGGGTTTATAGATGCCTGCGAACGTCACGAAGGGGCATCGAATGGGTTAGTGAAAGGCAGTTCTCAGACTTTTCAGACATGCCAGCCGTCCGGCGCGCACCCGGCCACTTTCTCTGCTTACTACGCCTGGTGTTCCACTCGGGACGTGACAGGATAAAACCGAAGGCTATGCGAAGCAACATCAAAGCGAAAATTATCGGACGGCAGAGCTTAGTCGCTTTAACTTTCCCGTAATGTCAAATTGGGAATTCAGTTAGTAATGCAAAGTACGGTATTTCGCGGATCAATCAGTATTTTTACGGGGCGGGACTTCGCAACAAATCGAAACCGTGTTTCAGTTCCATTTGTAACCACTACTCCAAGCTTTTCCATCTTTCCGCCCGGCCCGGGTCTCGTTCCGTAGAGCGGAACTGGCTCTGTAAAAACCTCATCCACTCCTGATTGCACCAGCTTGCCCGTCACGAGAAATTCCCGCTCGTGAGGTCTCACCTGAAACTCCACGGAATAGCGCGGAATCCCCGTCGACCGTACCCATTGGTCGAAAAACCAGTCCATTGAGCGCGTTCCTTCCAGGTCCATCGCAGGTGTCATTCGTTTCTCGATGGCCCGCTGGAAATCCGCCGTCGACAGCGGTGCAAAATGATGCTCGCTGAGAATTGTTTTCAGTAGTTCTCGAAAGCGTCCATCCGGGTCCGCAGCGGTAGGGTCAACTAACATTTCGCGAAGCATGTGAATTACCCACGCCCCTTTGCCGTACGTCACTGTTTCATATGCGTTTGGCGCCTTCGACGACAGCAGTCGCCATCCGAAATTCAGCGGCCCAGCTGAATCTGGCGTCAGCGATGAGCCGGGACTCTTCGTCGTCAATGCGATCCGATAGCGATCGAGCCAATTTTTCAATCTCTGATCCCCCGGTCGCTTGCTATCGGAGTACATCAGCGCCAGGTAATTTGCCATTCCTTCCTGTATCCAGCCATCGCGGTATTCAGCCGATCCAGCCACATTCCCCCACCATTGATGTGCCACCTCGTGAAACGGTATCAGTTCTCGAGCCTCCTCCTGCGCTAGCACGCTGAACCCGGCCCGCTCCTGCGCTGATTGGGGGAGAAACACCAGCGTCGATAGATACAACAGCCCCGGCCATCCCTGCCCGAAGCTCCCCGGAATCTGCGACACATCCAGATGGTCAAACGGAAACGGTCCATTGAGCCGCTCGAAAAATCGGACTGAATCGGTGAATTCGCCCCCAAGGTGTTTCAATACGGCCGCAGGACTCGGCGTCGGCGCCTCGGGAATCGTTTCCGACAATCCCCGTTGCCTCGGCAATTGAAACATCCCCGGAAGCGACGTGTTGTCGCCAGGATTCTTCTGAAGCAGCGCCAGGATCGCATTTTCGAGCCGTTGGTTTGCGTACAGTTCCACCTTCGGATGATCGCCCGCTGCCGTTTCCATCTTGTATTCGCCGAGATTGAAGCCCGCCACCGCAAACGGAACTCGTGACTGCCAGCGCCCCGTTTTCACGTCACCATCGTCATGCAGATCGATCCGTGCTCCGGTCGCCACCAGCGTCAATCGTTTCGGCCAGCGAAACCGGAGATCGAAGAGCGCGAAATGATCTCCACCTCCCACGTGCGCATACCAGGTGCCGCGTTCGCCCACAAATTCCACGCCGTTCCCTGCATTGCTGATTACATTGCCGCGATATTTCACTTCCAGGCGAATCTCTTCGCCCGCTTTAACCGGTGCCGGAAGCGTGATGAGCAGCGCGTCATTGCCGCGCTCCAGAATGTCGTGCCGGCTCATGTCTTCATTCTGGAAATACAAAAGCGGCACGCCGTTTTCGAGCCTCACTTCTTCCACCGCCAGATTCCTGGAAAGTTCCAGCCCCACCACTCGTTCTCCCGCACGCAACGCCTTCAGGTGCAGCGTCGTCCGGCCCGCCAGTGACAAATCATTCTCGATCGTCGTATCCACCGCATAATCGATCGGCGCAAACATCTCCATCGGCCGTTTCGGCGCATCTTGCGCCTTGAACGATGTCCATGTGTCGTAAGACCGCGCGCCGTTCTCGATTCGCGGCTGGCCTATCAACACCTGCTCGTTCCGCCGGGGATCCACCGACACATCGAACGCTCCGATGTTGTCGTTCTCCACGCCAATATAAAAATAAGGCAGCGGATCGGCTGACAGCAGGTCCAGCATCACTCGCAGCGAGTGCCACGGATTCAAGCTGCTCACCAGTCCTGCCCAGCTTTCCGTGAACTTCGCATCGATGGCCTCACTCGCGTCTGCGCCGAGCTGCTGCCGAATTTCCGAAGCTGTATCGTCGGTGAATCGCAAATACGCCCGCGTGAAATCCTGGCTCACCATCGGCACGCCCAGAAATTGCGCGATCGAGTGCCGTTCTCCTCGTTCTCGCGGCGTCGCGAAAACGTGCCCGCGGCCCGCGAACACAGCTCCCGTCACGTGCCCGTCAATCGCTTGAAAAAATGCCAGCTTCCCCTCAATCAGCCGCACATTCACCACGTCCCGGCGCAGATTCAATTCATGAATCGTATAGACGTGCTCTCCATCCGGCCGCAGCGCATTCAGCGCCTGATACAGCGCCCGCGGATCGCTCGACAAATTCTGAACGGAGGACTCCTTCTGAACAGAGGATTGACTCGTCGCCGCTGCCTGAAGAGCGGAGCATGATGATGGCGAAACAAGCACCGCCAGCAGCGCAAGCGGCCCAGCCACAAACAGCCCATGCCGCGATTTTTTCACGATATACAGCACTCTTCGCACGATAGCCAATTAAGGCCTACCACTTGAGACCCCTACCACTTGAGACCCCTACCACTTAAGACCCCTACGCTTAGACCCATACCACTTAGGACCCATACCACTTAAGACAAAGACCAGCAAGGCAGCCGGAAGGTGAGCACAGCCCATTGCTAAAATTGAGATGTGCATCGCGCAGCGCCAGTTGTAGCTTTGCTCCTGCTCGCCGTGTCTTCCGCGGCCGCCGACACGATTGTGCTCAAGAATGGCCGCCGCATCACCGCCGCCAACGTCACCGACGATGGCGAGCACGTCAGCTACGAAACCTCCGCCGGCCGCTTCACTCTCCCCAAATCCATTGTCGCCCGCATCGAAAAAGACCAATTCGGCTATTCGTCATCATCCTCGGCGTCCCATCAAAACGATCCGCCGCCCGTCTCCGCGCCCGAGATCGCCCCCGTCCGCGGCTATGACGATATCGTCCGCCTCGCCGTTCACGACGACTCCATCGATTTTGCCTACATCGCGCGCCTCGAAGCCGACGCCCGCTCCAACTCTCCGGCTGCCATCGAAAAAGTTTCCGCCGCTCACTACACCGCCGCCCAGTTTCTGCTCTCCAAAGGCGAAGTTGACGGCGCCATCGACCACTACCGCCAGGCCCTAAATTTCGCCCCGGAAAATCTCGGCCTGCTCCTGAATCTATCCGTGCTCCTTTTGCGTCAAAGCCAGTTCACAGCCGCCCTCGATCCGCTCGAGCACGCCCGCCGCGTCGCTCCCAATTCTGCCGACGTCGCCAAGCTCACCGGCTGGGCCTACTACGGCCTCAACAAAATGGATCTCGCAGTGGAAGAATGGCAGCGCGCCGAGCACCTGCACCCCGACCCTGAAGTCGAGCATGCGCTCGCCAAAGCTGAAAAAGACAAAGCCGAAGAGGAAAGCTACCGCGAAGGCGTCACCGCTCACTTCGCCCTGAAATACAGCGGCACCGCCACGCCAGATCTCGCCGCCGGAATCCTGCACGCCCTCGAAGACGATTTCAACGACATCGAATCCCAGCTCGACTACACCCCGCCCGAGCCCATCGGCGTAATCCTCTACACCGGCCAGGCCTTCGCCGACATCACCCGCGCCCCCAGCTGGGCCGGCGCCATCAACGACGGCCGCATCCGCATCCCAGTCCAGGGCCTCAGCAGCGTCACGCCAGAGCTAGCCCGCGTCCTGAAACACGAGCTCACCCACAGCTTCATAGGGCAAAAAACCCGAGGCCGCGCCCCCACCTGGGTCCAGGAAGGCGTCGCACAATGGATGGAAGGCCGCCGCAGCAATAGCGCGGCAGGCGCGCTGGTAGAATTGGCAGGCCAAGGCCGCGCCCCCAGCCTCCAAATGCTCGAAGGCTCCTGGATGTCGCTCTCCGGTGGCGCAGCCTCCTTTGCCTACGCTTACGCGCTAGCCGCCGTCGAATCCATCATTGAATCGGGCGGCATCAGCGACATCAGCCGCCTCCTCGATCGCATCTCCACAGCCCCATCTATGGACGCCGCCCTCCGCGACGCCCTCCACTCCGACTACTCCGACCTCGACCAGCAAACCATCGCCTACCTCCGCCAAGAATACCTCCGCTAACGGGCACCGCCGTCTCTTCGCGCCGCCGGATAAATTCGGCCCATCGCCGGGTAGCCACGACGACGCAGTTCTCGTCGTCGGCTTATCGCTTTGTGGGTCACGGCTTCAGCCGAAACATAAAAAAAGCCACAAGAATGTGTCACCGCTCGGCGGTCTTTACGCCGAGCACTTGCTTTTCTCTTGCTTCATTTGAAATTTGAAATTTTCAAATTTGAAATCGCCTTTTTCTTACTCCGGGCCTGTGCCTACAACCCCGCCAACAACCCCGCAATCAACGCCGCCCGCACCCCCATCTCCCTCACCACCACATACTCCCGCAAACTATGCGCCCCATCCCCCACAGCCCCCAACCCATCCAGCGTCGGCACCCCAAGCGCCCCAGTAAAATTTCCATCCGAACCCCCGCCAGTAGCCGCCTCCCCAAGCGACAACCCCATCTCCCCCATCAACCCGCGCGCCACGCCAAACAACTCGCGCACCCCAGCACTCCGCTCCAGCGGCGGACGCATCCCCCCAACCCGCACCTCCACCCGCGCCCCTCGCAAAATCGGCCGCAACCCGCGCAACTCCCGTTCAATCCGCCTCGCATCCGCCGCCCTCGCAAACCGAATATCCACCACCGCCCTCGCCCGCTCCGGCACCACATTCGCCGCCGTCCCGCCCTCCACCACCGTCGCCTGCACCGTAATCCCCCGCGCCCGATCGTTCATCTTCATCAACCGTGCAATCTGCAACGCTATCTCATGAACCGCATTCATGCCCTTCTCTGGCTCAATCCCCGCATGCGCCGCCCGCCCAGTCACAATAATCTCCGCCCCGCCCACACCCTTCCGCTCCGTCTTCAACCGCCCCTCGCGCCCCAGCGCCGGCTCCAGCACCAGCACCGCATCGCTCCTCCGCGCCTCGCTCTCAATCGCCCGCCGCGACGTCTCGCTCCCAATCTCCTCGTCCGAGGTCCACAAAAACACCACCCGCTTCCGCGGCCGCGCGCCAACCGCCCGCAGCGCATCCACCGCCGCCAGCGCCATCACCAACCCGCCCTTCATATCAAACGTCCCCGGCCCCCAAGCCTTCCCACCCGCCACCCGAAACGGCATCTTCGCCAGCGTCCCAATCGGATAAACAGTATCCAGATGCCCAAGCACAAGAATCTGTCCGTCGCTTCTGCCTGTCGCCCGAGGCCAGTCGATCCGCAAATGATTTCCGCGCAAACGTTGCCTCAAAATCCGCACAGCAGCCCCACGCCGCCTCCACTCACTCGCCCCCATCGCCCCAAACCGATCCACGGCCGCCTTGTCACCACTAGGCGATTCACAACGCACAAATCGCCCCAGCAACCGCACCATTGCGCCCTCTCGCCCACGCGCCTCCCGCAACAAATCCCGCATCGCCACCTTTTCCATCGTCATCGCGCCGCCATCCTATCAGCCGTGTCGCACCCCGGCAACGTCACTGCGCCGCGAATGTTTTCTCGGCCTTGCTCAAAGACAGCATTTCAGGAGATCAACGCCACGAATACAAAATGTAACTTCTTATCGCAATGTAACGTCACACCAATCACATACGGCGGGGTGCATTCGGCCCGCAGCAAATTCAAATGGTACTCAGGCCCAAATCTCTCGACGGGGGTAACCATGACGAAGTACCTCTCCAGGATTTTGATTGTCGGGCTCTGTTTAATCCTCAGCATGCCTTGTTACGCGCAGGCTCCCAGCATCGGTCCTGCCCCAGGAGGCGGTACGATCGGCGGTGTCACCAAAGGCGAAATCGTCGGCATAATCGTAGGAGTAATCGCGGCAATCACAGTCGTTGTGATTGTGGTCGTTCACGAATCGCGTAAGACGCGAACGATCACAGGGTGCGTCAGTTCCGGACCAAACGGAATGATTTTGACCAACGAAAAAGACAAACACCCTTACGCCCTCTCCGGAAACACGGCAGGCGTCAAACCGGGAGAACGAATCACTGTGCAAGGCAAGAAAATTAACCCGAGCGCCGGTAAGCCGCTGACGTGGGACACCAAAGCGATAGCCAGCGACCTTGGCGTTTGCCCACAATAACAGCAACAAAAGCGCTTGCGTGGAGGTTGCGCCCTGTGAACGCTGCCGACGTCCAACGAATTTTGTCATCCTGAGCGCAGCGAAGGATCTCAGCCGATAATTCCGACAGCCAATCCGACCGAACTCTCTCGACACGCAGCCGACCCGATCTCCACTCCCGACTTGATTCTCCACCGAAAGTGCTACATATAAGCTGTGGGGACTTCTATGAAACCTTTGCTCTTGGCTCTCTGTGTTTTGTTTGCACTTGGCGGCGCCAGCGCGCAGCAGTCTACTTGGCAGCCATCGCCAGGACATACGCAAGTACCCATATGGCCCGGAAAGCCGCCTGATCCCCAACCCTTCGCGGGGCCCGAGGTCGCCAAGACGACGGGCAAGGAGTTCCTGATCGCGGGCAGGCCGGCGGTAGGCGTGAGCAACGTGTCGCAGCCTACGATCACAGTCTATTCGCCAAGTGGAAAGAATACGGGCGCAGCCGTCGTCGTATTTCCGGGCGGGGGCTACCTGGACCTGGCTATCGATCTGGAAGGCACAGAGGTTTGCGATTGGCTGACGTCAAAAGGAATCACCTGCGTGCTGTTGAAGTACCGCGTGCCGGGTAACGAAGGCTATCCCAAATCGGCGCCGTATCCAAAATCAGGGCCGTATCCCGAATCACCGATCGCGCTGGAAGATGCCCAAAGGACGCTGGGGCTACTGCGCTTGCACGCAGCGGATTGGCACATAGATCCGCACAAGATTGGTGTCCTCGGGTTTTCGTCGGGCGGGCATCTCTCGGCAGCGATCAGCACGCACTTTGAAAAGCGTTTGTACCCGCCTGTAGATGCCGCCGACAAAGAGAGTTGCCGCCCGGATTTTGCGGTGGTCATTTATCCCGGGCATCTGTCGCTTTCCGCTGCGGAATGGGATGCTGACCAGGGCGCCAAAAAGTTTGCAATTCGAAAGCCGGTCCACGAGACGATCGCCGATAAACAATTTGGATTGAATCCCGATATTCCTGTCACCCGCCAGACGCCGCCTACGTTTTTGCTGCAAGCAGAGGATGACCACGTCGACGACGTAAACGACTCGCTGGCGTACTACATCGCCCTGAAGAAGGCTGGCGTTCCCGTGGAGATGCATCTGTACGCCGAGGGCGGCCACGCCTTCGGCCTGCGCCGCACGCCGCTCCCGATAACCGCATGGCCCCAGTTGGTTGAAACCTGGCTCGCAACAATCGGGATGATTTCGGAGTAGGTGGTTAGGCACCGCACGAACTAAAATTCAGCTCCCGACAAAAAGTTGTCATCCTGAGCGCAGCGAAGGATCTCAGCCAACAATTCCAGCACCCAATCCGACCGAACTCTCTCGACACGCCTCAATCCCCGTCCCGATTCCCACTCCGTCACGTTTCGTATAGAATTATTCGCTTGTTCCTGGGCGCAGCTTCCGAGACAACATATACGGTCAGGCACGCCGAACCAAAGCAACCGGTGCGCGCACCTCACACACGAGGCCAACAATGATTCTCGACACCAACGCCATCCAAGCCATCCTCCCGCACCGCTACCCGTTTCTCCTGGTCGACGCCATCGAAGAAATGGAACGCTGGAAGCGCATCGTCGGAATCAAGAACGTCACCATCAACGAATATTTCTTTCAGGGACATTTCCCCGGCAAACCCATCATGCCCGGCGTGCTCATCATCGAATCCATGGCCCAGACCGGCGGCCTGCTCCTGCTGCAAGAAGTAAAAGACCGCGAAAAAAAGCTTCTCTATTTCGTCGCCATTGACGCAGCCCGCTTCCGCCGCCCAGTCGTCCCCGGCGATCAGCTGCGCATCGAAGTAAACGTTCTCGCGTGGCGCGGCACATTCTGCAAACTGCAAGGAAAAGCATCTGTGGGCGGCGAACTCGCAGCCGAAGCCACGCTCATGTGCAAAATGGTTGACCTCGACGAGGTCCAACAGCCCGCGCCCGCTTCCGCCGAGAAGGCGCAATGAAGGACGCGGAATCGCAGCGTTTCGCTGGATGGTTTTCGGTGGGAGCCCCCTGCTTTAGCAGGGGGAGCTGGACTTCAGTCCAGCGAAAAACGCGTCGCAACAAGAACGGGCTTTAGCCCTGGGCGTCACGGCTTGCCTTAGGACTTTGCAGTTCGGTGGGAGCCCCCTGCTTTAGCAGGGGGAGCTGGACTTTAGTCCAGCGAAAAAAGCGTCGTAACAAGAATGGGCTTCAGCCCTGGGAATCCAACTGCATGAGCTTGACGAATGTCTAAAACCAACGAGCTCGCCGAATGAGTAAAATCGACCCCCGCGCCTCCATCGCGCCCACCGCGCGCCTCGGCAACTGCGTCACAATCGACGCCTTCGCCGTCATCGGCGACGAAGTCGAACTCGGCGAAGGCTGTATCGTCGAATCGCACGCAATGGTCAAGGGCCCTGCGCGCCTGGGACGCCGGAACCACCTCTACCCGTTCAGCGTAGTCGGTGGCGACCCGCAGGATCTCACCTACAAAGGCGAGCGCGTCTCGCTCGAAGTCGGTGACGAAAACGAATTCCACGAATTCTCCACGGTCAATCGCGGCACCGTAAAAGGCGGCGGCACCACGCGCCTTGGCAGCAACAACCTCATCATGTCCTACGCCCACATCGGCCACGACTCCCAGATCGGCAGCCACACGATTTTCGTCAACGGCGCCACGCTCGCCGGCCACGTTACGGTCGAAGACTACGCCACCATCGGCGCTTTCTGCCCCGTGCATCAGTTCTGCCGCATCGGCAAGTATTCTTATATCGCCGCGCACACCGTCATCACCCAGGACGTTCCGCCCTTCTCCAAAATCGTCGCCCCGCGCGACACGAAATGCTACGGCGTGAATTCCGTCGGCCTCGAACGCAACGGCTTTTCGCCCGACCGCATCGAGTCCATCGAGAAAGCGTATCGCCTGCTCCTCCGCTCCAAACTCAACACCACTCAGGCTCTCGAACAAATGCGTGGAACCCTTTCCGCATCCGAAGACGTCCAAACCCTTATCCGGTTTATCGAATCGACAGCCGAGCGCGGTCTCACCAAATAGGAATGCCAGCGAACGCAATGCCGGAGAATTCTGAGCGCTGGGGCCTCATAGCCGGTAACGGCGATTTTCCGTTCCTCGTCCTGGAGGGTGCGCGCAGCCGCGGCATCGATATGGCCGTGATCGCGATTCGCGAAGAAGCGTCGCCCGCGATCGAACAGGCGGCCGCGCGCGTGCACTGGGTGAGCCTCGGCGAACTCAGCCGCACCATTGAGCTATTGCACGAGGAGGGCGTGAAACGCGCCGTGATGGCAGGGCAAGTAAAGCACAATAAAATATTCAGCTCGATCCGCCCCGATTGGCGGCTCGCAAAGCTGCTATTCTCCCTCCCGGCGAAGAATACCGATTCGCTGATTGGAGCGGTTGCGCGCGTGCTCGAAGATGAGGGCATCGAACTCGTGGACTCCACAAAATTTCTCGGCCCACTCTTGCCGGAGGTTGGAATTCTCACGCGCCGCTCGCCCGATGTGTCCGAAGCCGCGGATATCAACTATGGCCGCGAAGTCGCGCAAAAAATCGCCGCGCTCGATCTCGGTCAGACGGTCGTCGTGCGCGATCGCGCTTGCGTAGCCGTCGAAGCCATGGAAGGAACGGACGAGACAATCGAACGCGCCGCCCGCATCACCGGGGGCCAGCGTCTCGTCGTCGTCAAAGTCAGCAAGCCGTCGCAGGATATGCGCTTCGACGTTCCGGTCGTCGGTCCGAAGACAATCGAAGTCATGCGCCGCTCCAACGCCACAGCTCTTGCCGTCGACGCCGGGAAAACGCTGCTCTTCGACCGCGACCGGCTGATTCAAGCGGCCGACGATTTCAGCATCGCAATCCAAGCGTTCGCTCCGGCGAAATCCGCCGCAGCTGCATCACCGGTGCTCGAGGCGAAAAGGAAATCTTGAGCGAGAAACCCATCCGCGTAGCTGTCGTCGGCGTCGGCGATTTCGGACGCAACCACGTTCGCGTCTGGCGCGAAATCGAAGGCGCCGAGCTCGTCGGCATTCTTGACACCAACGCCGACCGCGCGCAAAAAGTTGCCGCGGAATTCGGCACGCGTGCTCTTCGCGACATCGACGCGCTCACGTCCGACGGCATCGACGCCGTGAGCCTCGCCGTCCCGACTGCCGAGCACGCGCGCATCGGCTCCCGCATCCTCGCGGCAGGAATCGACGTGCTCGTCGAAAAGCCCATCGCCGCATCGCTCGATGAAGCGGACGCTCTCATCGCCGCCGCGAAACGCAGTCGCGGCATTCTTCAAGTCGGCCACGTCGAACGCTTCAATCCCGCCGTCGTCGCCGTCGGAAAAATCGTCTCGCGCCCGATGTTTTTCGAAGTCCATCGCCTCGGCATTTTTTCGCCGCGCAGCCTCGATATTGACGTCGTTTACGACGTCATGATCCACGACCTCGACATCCTGCTCTCGCTCGTCAACGCGCCGGTCGTTGATCTCAAAGCCGTCGGCATCCCCGTCATCAGCGACAAAGTGGACATCGCCCACGCCCGAGTCGAATTTGAAACCGGCACGGTCGCGAATCTTACCGCCAGCCGCGTCTCCACCGAACGCGTCCGCAAGATGCGCTTCTTCCAGGAGCACGAATACGTCTCGCTCGATTTCACGCGCCAGGATGTTCTCCGCGTTCGCGTGGAAGCAAGCAATGCGAAAGCTGCTTCGGCAGCTGGCCCGGAAGAAGGTAACGCGCAGCCGAAAATCGGATTCGAAAAAGTTCCCACCACACCCGAAGAACCGCTTCGCGCCGAGCTTCGCTCGTTCCTCGAATCTGTCCGCACGCGCACGCAGCCGATCGTTGACGGCGCCGCAGGCCGCCGCGCTCTCGAACTTGCCGACCGCGTCATGTCGGGCATCCTCGAACACGCCCGCCACGTCCAACTATCCAGCTTCGCTCCACAGGACGCTCGATGATCCCGCGAATACTGGTTCCGACTGACGTGCGCCCGCTCGCTGAAGGCGAGGACAAGCGAAAGCCGGCCGCGCGCTTTGAAACCTACATGGACGATCGCATCGTCGTCCCCTCCGGCTTATCCGATGCCCCGCCACTCAACGGAAAATCCAGCATCCCGAGCCATTTTCCGCTCGAGGTTCTCGTCGGGCGTTCGCTCGTCGGCCGCGACATGGAGCCCAAGCCCTTCGATCTGAAGCCGCTCACCGATTACGTGCCCGTCGCCGTGATGGATCCGCGTGTCGTCGTTCCGGTCTACGTCGAGCCGCCCGAGCCCGCCGAAATCGCCCGCTTCGACAAGCCGCAGGTGATGACCGCCGCGCTTCGCGAAGTCATTCAGCCCGACATTTTCACCACCGGCGACGCGAACCTGCTCATCGAGCCCGAAACAAAAAAAGACGCCAAGTGGGACGCCATCACGCGCGCCGCATCCGTCGTCGTCCACATCGGCTTGATCATTTTCATAATTTTCATTCCGAAAATGTTTCCGCCGCACGTCCCCACCACAAAAGAAATCGAGATGGCCAGCAAGAGCCTCGGCATCACCTACATTTCGCCTGACGATATTCCGAAGATGCCTCCCGGTCCGCCGGGCCCGAAGGTTAAAATCAGCCCCAAAGTTCTGAACAAAGTGGCGCCCCCGCGTCCGGAAACGCACGCGCCCGTCGCGCCGCCTTCGATTCCGAATCCCGAGCAGCCAAAGCCCGAGCTGCCCACCGCGCCCACGCCGCACACCGCCGTGAGTCAGCCATCCGTCAGCGTCCCGGTGCAACCCACGCCGCAGCCTTCGCAAGTTTTGCCCGTGCAGCCGTCCCAACCGGGCCACCTGAATTTGAATTTGCCCAATTCTTCCCCCGGCAAGCAGCTCCAAAGCCAGATTCAAGATCAAATCCAGCGCGGCGGAGGCGGCACCGTTTACAACCCAGGCGCCGGTGGTGGTGGTGGCGGGGGCGGCGGTGGCCGCGGCGGACGCGGCGGCATGCAAGGCATGCAGGGCGGCGTGTCGATCCTCACCGACACGCAAGGCGTCGATTTCAACAGCTACTTACAGCGCCTGGTTGCGACCGTCAGGCGCAACTGGATGACCGTAATGCCCGAGTCGGCGCTCATGGGCGACAAAGGCATCGTCATGCTCACCTTCAAAATCAATCGCGACGGCAGCGTCCCGCTCCCCGATCCGAATCTCGAGCGTACGTCCGGCAAGCAGCCGCTTGACACCGCCGCGCTCTCTTCCATCCGCACCTCCAGCCCCTTCGAGCCGTTGCCACCGCAATTCAAAGGCGACTTCATCGAGCTGCGTTTCATCTACTTCTACAACATTCCGCCAGATTCAGTGAACACGCGCTAGCTCAGCCTTTCGTACCGCCGTCTATAAAGGCGTCGGCGTTGTCAAGACACACTGGTGGTTTTGTTCTGAGACCGGGGAATCTCCGGTCCGGTTTTGTTGGATCCCTACCAGGAATCTTTGGTTTTGCTTGTGCATCGCCGACCAAGGCTCGCTGCTGAAATCATTTGCGATGGAACGTTGGTTCCACCAGCCATCTATTCGGTCTTTCCACCATGATTCTCGCTGCAGACTCCCCGGCTTTCCGAGGAGGCAGGGCGCTCACTCAGCGTCTCGATGGATCGACCGCTTCCATCCCGGCGGTACTCGAGCTACCCCGCAAACGAACCAACTGCGCCAGCAGTTCTCCGTAATCGACCCGGCTGCGCAGCATCCAGTACAACCTCACCGCCAGGCGGCGCGCCACCGCCACCTTCGCAATCTGACTCCCCCGACGGAATTTCAGCCGCTGATACAGCCGTCGCAGTTCCGCATCTTTCCGTGCCGCCGTCTGCCCGGCTTCGACCAGCAACCAGCGCGTAGTCGAACTGCCCTGCTTGCTGATCGATCCGATCCGCACTCGATCCGCCGACGAGTTCAGCCGGGGATCGAGTCCCAGATAGCTGCTCACCTGCCGGCTGCGGCGGAAGCGTTCGACTTCACCGATCGTCAGTGCGAAAGCCAGCGAGGTCAACGGTCCCACCCCCGGATGAGTCATCAGCCGAGCCGCTGCGGGATGAGCTGCCGCTTGTTTCTCGACCGCCCCATCTAGCTCTGCAATCGGCTTCTCCATCTGGTCGAGCAACTCCAGCAGTTCTTTCCGCCGCCGCGAGGCCCACGGCTCGAGCGCCAGTGCTTCCAGCTCCTGCCGTCCGGCCTTGCTCCACAACTTCTTTTTCCGGCACAGACCCTGGCCCATGGCGATGGCATGCAGTTGGTTCATCACCTTCGTTCTCATCTGCACCAGCTTCACGCGATGCAACACCAGTTGCCGCAAGTCCCGCTCCGCCACCGTGGGCATCCAGATTTTCGGAAAGCGGTTCTCGCTCATCAGCCTTCGCAGATGGGTTGCATCCCGCTCGTCGTTCTTCTGCTTGCGCACCACCGCAGCGCGAATCCGGGCCGCATCTCCGACCCACAGTTCCTGCCCTAGCTCTGCCAGCATCTGCTCGAACCATCGCGTGTAGCCGGTCGCCTCGATCCCCACCCTCACCGGTCCACGCAACTGCTCGTAAAACCGTCTGGCTTCCCGTTGTGGTGTTCCAATCGCAACTGCACGATCTCTCCGGTCTCCGTATCCAACATCTCAATCTGCTGCTGGCGCGTGTGAAAATCACAGCCTATAATCTTCATCGCTCGGCTCCTTCCCTCCGAGCCTTGGTCGTTTCCCAACGCCAAGTGTACTCAGCTCGAAGGAGCCGACGCCTTTATCCAATCAGCGTCTCGCCGGCTCTTTTGACTTTGCCGTTTCCATTTCAATTTTACCTTTTCCATTTTCCTCTTCGCGCCCGACTGTGCGACAGTAACTTCGCCGTGAACCTCAACCGCACCCAAATCCTCGGCGCGCTAATCCTCGCGGCCATCGCGCTCGTCATCCTCCTGTTGCGCTGGAAATTCGCGCACTAAAATTCAAATGACTGCCGCCGCGCCTGCGCGCCTCATCGTCATCCTCGGCCCCACCGCCTCCGGCAAATCCGCGCTCGCCATCGAACTCGCCAAGCGCCTCAACGGCGAAATCCTCGTCTGCGATTCAACGCAGGTCTATCGCCACTTCGACATCGGCACCGCCAAGGTCGCGCCCCGCGACCAGCACGGCATTCCGCATCACCTCGTCGACCTCGTCGAGCCCGACGAAATCTTCACCGCCGGCGACTACCGCCGCCACGCCCTCCTTTCGCTCGACGATCTCCGCCGCCGCTCGAAACTCCCCATCCTCGCCGCCGGCACAGGACTCTACCTCCGCGCCCTCCTCGAAGGCCTCGCCGACGCCCCCACGCGCTCGGAAGAACTCCGCGACCGCCTCCGCCGCAGCGCCGAAAAGCGCGGCCCCGTGCATCTCCACAAAATCCTCGCCCGCCTCGACCCCGCCTCCGCCGCCCGCATCGCCCCCCGCGACACGCAAAAGATAATCCGCGCCATCGAGATGCGCATCCTCGCCGGAAAGCCCGTCGCCGAAATTTTCCGCGCCAGCCGCGCCGACTCCGTCGCGCCGGATGACGATCGTCGCGAAGTACGCAACAACGCTCGCAACAACGCTCTCGAAGGCTACGCCATCACCAAAATCGGGCTCGCGCCTCCGCGCCCCGCCCTCTACGCCCGCATCGACGCCCGCGTCAACGAAATGCTCGCCGCCGGCTGGCTCGACGAAGTCCGCACCCTCGTCTCTTCCGAGGTGCGTGACGAGTTGCGTGACAAGCTGCGTGACAAGACGCGTGAAAATGTCGGCATCGCCCCCGATGCCAAGCCGTTCCAGTTCATCGGCTACGCCGACCTCCGCGCCCACCTCGAAGGCCGCATCCCGCTCGCCGCCGCCGTCGCAAATATCCAACAATCCACGCGCCGCTTCGCCAAGCGCCAACTCACCTGGTTCCGCCGCGAGCCAGATGTCCACTGGCTCGAATCCTTCGGCGACGCCGATGAAACCATCGCCGCCGCGCTCGATCTGATCGCTGCTCCCTTGTAGCGCCGGCATCTTGCCGGCTCTTTTTCCCTTCACTCTTTACCCCCCTTTTACCGCCGATTAGAAATGTTCAAGCTACTGTAATTAAAACAGTTGCGCGGAGTTTTAATCGCGCCACCGTGTATTAAACCTCCCGTATCCCCTCCCAGAACTTTCATCCCGACAGAGGCCGCAGCCGACGAGGGATCTGCAGTTCGCCGTGCTCTTGTAGCGCCGGCTCGCCCTGAGCCTCGAAGGGCATCTGTTCGGCTCTTTTGCCTTTGCACCTGACCTAAACCCTCCACCACAGTCTCCTCTGCGTCGTCATACGAAAACGGGCAATGGTAGCACGGGTTCAGCCGGTTGAATATCCGTAGAACTACGCAGAGCTGTCGGGAAATTACTGCTGCCCTCAATTGTTGAACCCAGGGCCGCGCACAATTTGGTCTACTTCCCGGCGAAGCTTCTGGAGATCGACTGAGTGTCGCAATGATCGCAGCAGTTGATTGGCCAGGATGGTGACTGTGTCACCTCAAGTCACCGGCCAGAGAAGCAAAGGTAACGTCGGATTCCGCATCGCCTATCTCTCTTGGTTGAGTCGATAGCGTTATTCCGGACCGACTGATTGCTTCGTCCGAACCGTAAAACAAAGAACCAAATCCGTGAGGGCGGCCATCAGCGTAAAATAGTTTTAATCCAGTGACATTGAGTTTTGCTAGAACTCTTGCTTCACCGAAGTATCCTGCCAGACTCCAAAATGATCGAGCGGTTCTTAAGGTGAAAACCAAGTCTGCTATAGTGTCGTAGAGGCTCCAAAAGTCGCCGGATTGAGGGACGTCGATTTTTGTTTGCGTAATAAATCGCATGTCGCATGCTGAATTGATCTTCCAGCGCCGTTCATATTTTCGTCGTTCTTCTGTAAGGCTCCCCGCTAATTTAGACAGTCAGGGCCTCCGAGTTTAGGTCAGTTGCAAAAGCCAAGAAGGCCTCGTGCGGAGTGCGATTTTGGACTCCGCGGTGAGGCCGGTCGTGATTGTATTCCTCGATCCAACGAGCGATCGAAGTTCGCGCTTCTTCCAAGGTTCGATACTCCGCCGTCCAGACTTCCTCTTCTTTCAAGCTGCGATGGAACCGTTCGATGTAGCTGTTGCCTTCCGGGTGATGATACGCCGTCCTCCGATGGGTGATGCCGAGTCTCCCCAACGTCTCCAGGAAGCGCGAAGAAGTGAACTGCGTTCCATTGTCGGTGGTCAGCGTCACGTTCGCTGCACGGCTGCCCTCGGGCAGCCGCGCCAGGACGGCTTGCTCTACCGCAGCCAGTGCATCTTCGGTTCGGCAACGGTGTGAGAGATTCCATCCCACGATCTCCCGCGTGCAGCAGTCGATCACGCACACCAGATACGCCCAGCCCACTGCCGGCCCCGCCCAGATCTTCGTCATGTCCGACTGCCAGATCTGATTCGGCTCGGCTGCTTCCACACGGCCCCACTCTTTCTTCCTGCGAGCCCGCAAACGGCGGGAACGCACCAGCAACCCACGTTCTCGCATCACCCGCAGGACACGTTTGCGATTCACCGGGAGGTTTTCTTTTCTTCGCAACCACCAAGTCACGCGGCGATATCCATACGCGGGTTTTTCCCCGCACGCCACGACGATCTGTTCGTCGTACTGTCGATCGGCCCGGCTGCCTCGCGGCTTCTTTCGATAGTAGAGACTCGATCGACTGATGGCCAGAGTCGCCGCTACCAAAGTGGCCGTGTAGCCCTGCGTTAGCATCTCCCGCGCCTGGGAGTGAACTGCACCGCAGCTCACTCCCCCACGACGTTTTTTAGGATTTCGATCTCCAGCGACTTCCGCCCCAGCGTTCTCTCCAACTGCCGGATGCGATGGTCCTTTTCGGTTTCGGCCCCGGCAGCGCTTCTCCCCCCAAGCGCTGCCTTTGCTCCCTGCTCGGCTTCATCCTTCCAGCGATAGAACAGATTCGGAGCGATCCCGTGACGCCGACACGTCTCCGAGACGTTCCCGCTCTTGATACCTTCCTGCACGATCTGCCACTTCTCTTCCGGGGATCGATCTACGCGTGGTTTCCTGCCCATGTTGCCTCCTGTGGGGAGGCCCTGATCTTACCTAACTAAGGTGTCCAGTTTTAGCGGGGAGCCTTACACTTCCCTCCAGGTAATCTCGTAGGAATCGCGGCCCGTTTCCCCTGTAGCATTCGCGATGTTGTTGTTGATTCTCTCAGCAAGGCGCGGGTATCCGCGTTCTATCAAGTTGTCGAATTGATTTTCGAGAGACTGATCAATTTGGATGCGCAAGCGGTCAAACGGCAAAACGAGGATAGAGAAGAAGGTACGAGATACCAAGGGGACCGTAGTATGGATTACCTCCTTTCTATCCCACGCTTGTATTCGCTCGCTTAAGTCCCTTTGGAATTCGGATGATCCTTGTTTCCGCTCTATCAGAGCCCGCAGCTGGGCTGCATCGGCTGGTCGAGATTCCGAATCATTTCGGACATAAATAGGCCTTTCGCCTTTGGTCGTCAAGTAATAGAGGGTTGGCCCTCGTCGCACGCGTAAGACGAGGAGTCGTCTTTTTGGATCGCCACGTAAAGTGCACTCAGCAATGTCAAATGGTGGTGTAGGAGAGATATTTGAGGCAATGGAGCTCGCTATTCGGGTTTTCTCCTCTCCAGCCGATTCTATCCCGAGCATAGTTGCAGGGCGCGCGTCATCCTCGCCAACGCCCACTACGAGTAAGCCGCCAAATGTATTCGCGAACGCCGCGACTGTATGTAGGGCCTTGGCTCCCCATTCTTGCTTGTAATCGAGGATGTAATTTTCCCTTGGTCGATTTTCGATCGGTTCTTTCATGCGAGTGAATGACTCGATCGCCTTATAAAGGTCGTCGTCCCGCGCGGTGGTGAGGTCGTCTTTATAGAGGTCAATACCCATTTCGCATAAACCTTCTGAGCTAGTTAACTACTTGCCTGCGAAGTGAGACCACGTTGGTCTCGATGGAGATCATGAGATAGCCGATTTGTTCACCAGAGGCCGGAGACAGAATCAGCGTCACGCGGTTCCAAGCACCCGGTTCTAACGCCTGAGTTATGTCGGTATCCTTTGATTTTTCCGCCGCTTCCCAAGCAGCCAAGCTGGCCTCGGTGTACTTAGTTCAATCGTACTTCTTGTTCCATTTGGCTTTGACGGTGAACTGAGAGTATTCAGCGGAAAGTGGATTGCCGATGTTGAGAACTACGCGGTATCCGTCCAAATATGGCGACGTCTCCTCCACAGAGACTAAGAAGAAACCGTTTGAGGTATCGATGCGTCCGTAGACGTGCGGGGTGGTTGGATCGAGTTCGACCCAAGTTCTTGGGGCGTTTTGGATTTTGAAGAAGGCTAAGTCCATTTTGGTCTTGGCCAGTTGTTCCCCCAAGTCTTTCAGAGTTGTTTTCAGTTGCTCCACCTCTCTTCGTAGGCTCGCAAGCTGTGGGTCTGGTGTGGCTTGGCGAGTCTGGCCCATAACACTCACCGGAAGCGTTATAGCGAAGCCAAGGCCAAAGAGTGCACCGACGAGTCGCCGCATAGTTGCTCCTTCTTAACGAGGAACAGCTCGCCTTTTGAGTGTTCTACTATTACTTGGTTTTGAACTTCACGTTGTTGGTCCCGACATCCTAATCCTAGTGAGCCGACAGCTTCAAGGTTTTCCAATTGCAGTGAGATGGGTTCGGCAGCCGCGTCCATGCTTGACTGCGCCCTAGCGCAGCTATATCGTCCGGGCGAGGGGAACTGATGGCGTCACCTGCACCGATACGGGTACCGAAGGCTGCGCCGCTGCAGCGGGGGGACTGGGTGCGGGCGGCTTTTGCGCGGTTGGCGCAGGATGGGATTGATGCGGTGCGCGTGGAGGTGCTGGCGCGGGATTTGCATGTGAGCAAGGGGAGCTTTTACTGGCATTTTCGCGATCGCGATGAGTTGGCGGGGGCGATGCTGGAGCAGTGGGACGAGGACGAACGAGCGTGGCTGGCGGCGGCTGTGGCGGACGAGCGCAGCGCGGCGGCGCGTTGGGCGGAGCTGGTGAAGCATTTGACCGATGACGCGCATAGCCGGCTTGAGGCGGCGTTGCGGGACTGGGCGCGTCGTGATGCGCGGGCGGCGGAGCGGGCGCGCGGGATCGAACGCGAGCGGCGCGGATATATTGCCGAGGTGCTCGAGGACGTGGGATTTACGGAGCGGGCGGCGGAGGCGTGGTCGGAGATGGGGTTGCTGGTTTGTTTGGGGTGGGTGGACCGGGCGAGTCGCGACCCGGAATTTCGCAGCGCCCCGAAGCGCGGCCTGGGGGATTTTTTGTCGGAGCTGGTGCTGGCTGCGTCGGCGAGGTCGGGTGGGCGGGGGTAGGGCGTAGCCACTAAGGAACGGAGAGATCCCTCGACTGCGCCGCGCGCCGCCGCTTCGCGGCGGAAAAGCAAGAACGCGCGGCTCCGCTCGGGATGACAGCTTGGCTTGCGGCCGGCGTTTTTGACTTTTTTCGGATTGCCAACTTGCACGAAGGTCGCGCGCAGGCCCCGAAAAGAAAGAGAGATCCCTCGACTGCGCCGCGCGCCGCCACTTCGCGGCGGAAAAACAAGAACGCGCGGCTCCGCTCGGGATGACACGACTACCGCCAACGACTCGCGCGCCCGCACACTGTCATTCCGACCGGAGACTCGGCTGGCCGTTTTTCCGTTCGCGAAGCGAACGGGCCGAGTCGCAGTGGAGGAATCTCTCTGGCGTTGGGTACGTCCTAAGCACGACTTTCCAGGCGGCACGACTTGGCGAATGGGCGGTTTGAGTCGGTTTGTTGTGCGCGGCGTCAGGTACGGCGCACAGGCCCTTCGGTTCTCAGGGTGAACCCTTCGTTCCTCGGGGCAGGCAGGGGTGCCTGTGCCACTGGAAGGCCAACCCTGCTGGTCTGAAGACCAGCGCTACAAGGGAAAAGCTGGTCGGAACGCGCCAGAACTGCTTTTTGCTGCAACCTGCTTGCTGCAGTTGCAGCGCCAATTTTTGTCCATGAGGAGATGCATGAAAATTATTGGGCCATTTTTTAGCGGTGTTGCGGTGGTGGTGCTGGGGATTCTTGCAATTCATAGCTTTGGGGCTACGGCTTCGGCTGAGGCTACGCGAGTCGTGACGATTACGGATCCGATTTTGAACATGCAGGCTTACTCGCTGGCGATTCCGGCGAATTGGATCTTTGATGGGGCGGTGGTTCCGGGGACGAGTTGCAATGACGGGCCGTTTCCTGTGTTTCGGATGATGAGTCCGGATGGGCTGACTGGCGTGAAGCAGTTGCCGCGACTGGATTGGACTTGGGCGGACAACAACGGAAAGCCGCTGAAGAGCGGCGAGGAATGTCTGCCGTACAAACGCGAGGTGCCGGCTGAGGAAGTGCTGAAATACATGGTGGGCGTGCTGGAAGTGGAATACGTGCGGGAAGAGCCGGCGGCCGACCTGGAGCAAACGCGCAGGAACGCGGCGGCGCAGAGTTCGAATATGTTTGCGGTGTCGGCGGATAAGGCGCGGGCTGTGGTGCGGTATCACATCAACAAAATTGTGATTGAAGAGAAGCTGAACGTGTTTGTGTCGTGCAGGTATTTTCGAAACATCGGACAGCATGGATGCAGCGCGAGCGTGTCGCGCGTGTGGGCGCCGGAGAAGAGCTTTTCGGATGCCACCTTTCAGCCGATCGTGAAATCATTTGTCGTGGACAAGCAGTGGACCGACGCGCGGACCAAGATCTATGTTCAAAAAATCAACGACATGTCGGAAGCGTCAATGCGCGCGATCCGGCAGATGGGCGACGAGGCGATGCGGCGAAGCAAGGCACAGTTCAATGCGTTTAATCAGGCGCAGGAGATGCGGCAGCGGCAGCATGAGCAGTTTTTGGCGTCGATGCAGCGCGGGACGGATATGTCGATGGCGCGGGCGCAGGAGAGCGCGAATGCGCGGCACCAGGCGGCGGATGATTGGTGCGATTACTCGCTCGACCAGCAGAAGCGGCTCGATCCGAGGACGGGCGAAATTACGAAGGATTCGAGCGCGTACAGCTATACGTGGGTGAACGATCAGGGGAAGCGCGTGCAGACGAATGATGTGAATGCGAACCCCAATGGAAATGGGACCGGGAATTGGACGCTGCAGGAGAATGTGCGGTAGGCGAAGATATTCGTATCGGACACGAATCGCTTCTGTCGCGCTGACTTGCCAACGGCGTTATAATCAGATTATACGAATGAGAGTTGATACCCCCAGGGTTCGGCCGCCGCAGGATACTGCCTCCGCATGAAAACACCGCAAGAGCTGGATAACCGGGAACGCGTGTTGCTTGTCGGCGTGGGGCTGAAGAAATCTCCGCGTGGGCGGATGGGTGATCCTACGTCTGCTGGGCGCGATTCGCTCGAAGAGCTGACGGAGCTCGCGGAGAGCGCGGGGGCGAAAATCGAAGGCTCGTTGCTGCAGGTGCGCGAGGCGCTTGATCCGGCGACGCTTGTTGGACGCGGCAAACTCGACGAAATTCGCTTGGAAGCCGAGATGCGGCATGTGCCGCTGGTGATTGTGGATCACAACCTGACGCCCGTGCAGCTGCGCAATATGGAGAAGGGAATTGGGCGGCGCGTGATTGACCGCACGCAGCTGATCCTGGATATTTTCGCGACGCATGCGCGGACGCGCGAAGGCCAGTTGCAAGTGGAGCTGGCGCAACTGAATTATCTGCTGCCTCGGCTCGCGGGAAAAGGGGCGGAGCTGTCGCGGCTGGGCGGCGGAATCGGGACGCGCGGACCTGGCGAGCAGAAACTCGAGACCGACCGGCGGCGGATTCGCGATCGCGTGGGGAAAATCAAAGAGGCGATTGAGACCGTTCGCCGCCAGCGCACGACCCGACGGCGCGCGCGTCAGGCAGTGCCGCTGGGCATGATCGCGCTCGTTGGCTACACGAACGCGGGGAAGTCGACGCTGTTCAATGCGCTGACGCACGCTGAAGTGCTCACGTCACCGCAGATGTTCGCGACGCTCGACCCTACGATTCGGGCGGTGCGGCTGCCGTCGCGGCGGCGCGTGTTGCTGAGCGACACGGTGGGATTCTTGCGCGACTTGCCGCCGGATTTGATTGCGGCTTTTCGCGCGACGCTGGAAGAAGTACAGGAAGCCGCGCTGATCCTGCATGTGACGGATATTTCGAATCCGCATCACGCCGAGCAGGACGCCGAAGTTGAAAAGGTTCTCGATGATCTTGGCGTAAAGAATACTCCGCGCGTCCACGTCTTCAACAAAATCGACCAGCTCGACCCCGAGCAGCTCGCAATTCTGCAAAGTGCGAATGGCCACAACGGGCAAAAAGCATTTACGTCCGCCGCCACCGGCGCTGGCCTGGAAGATTTGCTCGTGCGTATCGACGCTGTGTTACCGGGAGATCCGCTGGTTCGTATGCAACTGAACGTGCCCCTCGCCAACGGCCGCGACCTCGCCATAATTCACGCGTGTGGCCGCGTGCTGAGTTCTGAGGTGCAAGACGGGCACATGCGGATGGAGGCGGAACTGCCGGAATCGGTTGCGCGCCAGCTTCAGGAGTTTGTGGTGCGGGGTGAGGGCCGATTGGCGGGAAAAAGTCCTATTACCAGTACCTCTTAGCGACGGCGAACTGTGGAAAACGTTGTGGAAAAGGGCCTGCTGAAATCGCGAAAACCTTTTTAATCGAGAGACTTATACGAAATCGCATATTTCGATATGTCTGGCTAAGCCCTTCCGGATGTGCCAGTTAGTGCCTAGTGGCTCTGCGCCTGAGGAAAAATACCCACTGGCTGCCTCCGTTTTTCTGCGCATGCGAATTTGCACAGCGTTGCAGCATCTTGTTCGCTAAGAGTCACTAGATACAGGATTTGCTGTATCGGGCCTAGGGCTTCCGGGCTTTTATTTTTCATGTGGCGCACATCTCGTGCGTACCGTTGACTCACTGGACAGCGAAGTTTATAGTGAATCGGAACCCACGGCTGGCGGCCTGTCGGCGTCCGCCCCAATGAGAGAATCTCGTGAGCGCGATGAATCTGCCGAACAGTCTGACCGTGCTCCGGATTTTTTTCGTCCCGCTTCTGGTTGTCGTCCTACTGACCCGCGAACCGAATTTTGACTTCTGGGGTTTGCCAATCCACTTCGAAGTGTGGGGCGTGCTGATTCTGCTGGTGGCCGCTGCGACGGATGTGATGGACGGCTACATCGCGCGAAAACGGCGCGAGATTACGACGCTGGGGATTCTGCTCGATCCAATCGCGGACAAGCTGCTGATTTCGGCGGCGTTTATTTCGCTGGTGCAGATGGGACTGGTGCCGGCGTGGATGGTGGTGATTATCATCGGGCGCGAATTTATTGTTGTGGGGCTGCGCGAGATTGCGTCGGTGGAAGGATTGGTGATTCCGGCGTCGCCGCTGGGCAAGACGAAGATGATTTTGCAGGTACTGGCGGGATGTGCGGTGATTCTGACGGCGAAGTATACGTCGCTGAAGCTGCTTGGCAGCGTGTTGATGTGGCTGGTGGTGCTGAGCGCCGTGGCGTCGGCGATTCACTACTTCCAGATGTTCTGGAGCCAGATTGATATACTCGTGCAGCAGCGGCGACGGGCAGTGATTCTCGTGAAGCCCGAAGAGAAGCATCAGGATGCTCCCACTCGCTGAATCAGCGAAGCAGACTCTCCTCGATGTGGCCAGGCGAGCAGTGATTCTCGCTGTCGAACGCCGCGAAGTCCTAGAAGACCTTCCCGATGATGAGTGGCTAAGGCAGCCTGCGGGCGCGTTCGTCACATTGCACCGGCTGGGACGCTTGCGAGGGTGCGTCGGGCAGCTCGCGTCGAAGGAGCCGCTGGTCTCGGTGGTTGCCTATTGCGCGAAGGCAGCGGCGCTGGATGACCCGCGCTTCGCGCCGATGACTGCACCGGAACTGGACGGCCTCGCGATTGAGATCTCCGTGCTTTCGTCTCTCGTTGAAATTTCATCGGAGCAGATTGAGCCGGGAAAGCACGGCTTGATGGTTACGCGAGGGGGAAGGCGCGGCGTATTACTGCCTCAAGTGGCGGAGCAATTCGGTTGGACGACGGAACGTTTTCTGGAAGAAACGTGTGCGAAGGCCGAGCTCGATCGCCACGATTGGAAACAGCCCGGTACGCGGGTACAGGGATTCACCGCGGAAATATTCAGCGAAGCGGGATTCCACGCAGCCCCGCGGCGCGACGTCTGGTCAAAATCAAACTATTCGACTTCGATGTAATCGCCCGCGTAGATCTGGTGAAGGCTGAACGTGATCAAAACGCTGGAAGAATTGGGCGCGGCGCGAACCACCACTCCCTCGCCGATCACTTCGCGCGGCACATTGTCCCATTGATATTTCGCAGGGACGCTTCCGTATCCAAACAGATCGAAGGCTGCTCTTTTGGTTTGATAGGCAGTTTCGTGTTCGGTTCCCTGATAGCGGAACACCCGGAAGTAATCGCCCACTTTGACGCCCTGGGAACTGCCCAGGTTCACATAGATGATGTCATTGGTTCCATCGAGAATCGCGAAGCTTTTGCCGGAAACGACCATGGCCACCGGCTTGCCGCTGGGGGGCGCGAACCGGTCAAAATTAGCTTCGGATTTTAGAGGCGGCGCCGGGCGCTCGTTGAAGGGCAGAACGATGTCGCCGCGTTGCATGTAGTTGCAGGAATTCACGACCTCAGCGATGGCGACGTTGGGCTGCGCAACGACGACGCGGAGGCGACCTTCGTCTTCCCACATCGTTCCAATCTTCTTCAAGATGGAAAACTGCCACTTGGTCCATTCGACGTCGGTGGGATCGGTGATGGCGCGGATCACTGAGAATTGATCGCCTACCTTGACGCCCTGGCCAGAGCCCTTGTTGATATAGACGTAGTCGCCTTCCTGGAAGGTGATTTTATAGTTCGACTCTTCGCCGGTGATCAGGTAGGTGTCGCGCGGGACGGACTCGCCCGTGATAGTACCCGAGCAGTAGATGTCGTCTTGAGTGGTGGAGGGGCCAGCACTCTGTGCGGCTAACGCGCCGCCGGACAGGGCCAAAATGAGACCAGCAAGTACAATTTTCCCGCGCATAATGCATGCTCCTTTGATTGCAGTGCGCCGACACCGGGCGCAACCCGATATTCGACCGTAACAAACGGGTATGGGAGCGTCAAGGCAAGGTCTGGTGCGCTTTACACATTAAGTAACGCATGGTAGAAGCCAGAACCCCCTGTACGAACGGACAGGTGGGGCAAGCGCAGCGCGTGAATTCTGGCGCGATTAATACAGCGTGCAAGGACGAGCATTGGCGGGGCGGATAGAAGGGAAATGATTGGCGAGTCGAAAATTTGCGCGGTGGTTGCGGCGGAAAATGCGGCAGCGATGTGGCGCCAGTTCGAACGAGCGCTCGCGGCAACCAAGACGATCGAATTGCGCCTGGATTGGCTCGCGGACGACCGCGAGATTGAGCGGTTTCTTGTCCGGCTGGCGGCGAGCAGCCAGCGGCGACGCAGGATGCGCGGCCGAGCCACGCTGATCGCGACGTGCCGCCGGCGTGAAGCGGGAGGCCGCTATCGCGGCACGATTGGCAAACAGCTTATGCACCTCGGCGAAGCGTTGCGAGCTGGATGCGAATGGTATGACCTTGAGATCGAATCCGCATCGCGCTGTCCTGCAGAGCTTCTCGACGTTCTGCTCGGTGAAGGGCGGCAAATCTGCTCGGCCCATTTTTTTCAGCGTGCGCCGAAGGATTTGAAGAGGGTGGTGGCCCGCCTATCGAATGGCCGGCCGGACGCGATTAAGATCGCGGCGCGGTGTGAGTCGCTTTCGGAATCGCGGCGCGTGTTGGCAATTGGGCGCGGCCGTCGCGACGCGATTGCGGTGCCAATGGGTGACGCGGCGCTTCCGCTGCGCGTTCTCGCGTTGCGCGAACGTGGTGCTTTTGTCTATGCGCCCGTCGAAAATGCCACAGCGCCTGGCCAGGTCTCGCTCAAAGACATGGTAAATCTCTATCGCGCGCGCCGCATCGCCCGGCGAACTCGCGTGTATGGAGTGATCGGCAATCCCATCGGCCACTCGCTTTCGCCCCAGCTTCAGAATGCGGGCTTTCAGGCGCGAAGAATCGATGCGGTCTATTTGCCGTTTCTCGTGCGCGACTTGAAAGACTTTTGCGATTCGATCGCAGCGCTACGAATGAAAGGATTCAGCGTCACGCTGCCGCACAAGGAAACGGTTCTTCGCTATCTCGATGACTGTGACGAGCTCGCCGCGTCGATCGGAGCGGTGAATACTGTTTCCGTGCGGGCAAACGGACAACTTTTCGGCTACAACACCGATTACGTCGGTGTGCTGCGAGCGCTCGAACGCCGCATGCCCCTGCGAGGCAGTCGCGTGCTGATTTTTGGAGCGGGAGGCGTAGCGCGCGCGGTGGCATTTGCGCTTTCTCGTGCTGGAGCGTCGGTTGGCATCTGTGCGCGGCGGCCAGCCCGGGCGGTCGCGCTGGCGAGGGCGGCTCAAGGAGAAGCCATTGCACGCAAGTATTTGAGAACGGAATTTTTCGACGCGATCGTGAACGCAACTCCGGTAGGCATGTATCCCGCAATCGGGCGATCGCCGCTCGAAGCACGCGAGCTGAATTGCCGCCTGGTCTTCGACACGATTTATCGCCCGCGCGTAACCAAGCTGATGCAACTTGCGATGCGTCGCGACATCGAAACAGTTTCTGGGGTAGAGATGTTTGTAGCGCAGGGAACTGCGCAGTGGGAAATCTGGACGGGCCAGCGCGCTCCGGAGAAGGCGATGCGCGCAGCAGTCCTAGCGGCGCTGGAACGCGAAGAAAAGCAGCGAGGGTAAGCCGCTTCGCCTGACGGACAGCTCTAGGGCCGACACCCTTACTGGCAACACCTTTACTGGCAACACCTTTACTGCCAACACATGGCACAGCCTGATTTCAAAACGTTCTCGAAGCTGGCGCGACAGGGAAACCTGATCCCGGTCTACGAGACATTTACAGCCGATTTGCTGACGCCCGTGGGGGCGTATCTGCGAATTGCGCACGGCGCGAAATATTCATTTCTGCTGGAAAGCGTCGAGGGCGGCGAGACCATTGCGCGTTACACGTTCGCAGGCGCGAACCCGGAAGAAGTATTTCGGGCGCGCGGGCGAATCTGCACGCTTGAGACCGGCGGCCGCGAAATCCATTTCGACGATGATCCCATCGAGCAGTTGAGGCGACTGACTGCGCGCTACCATCCCGTCCGGGTACCCGGACTCCCGCCCTTGATTGGCGGCGCAATCGGCTATTTCGCTTACGATATGGTGCGGCTGATCGAAAAAATTCCCGCGTCGGGACGCGATGATCTCAGCTTGGACGATTGCGTGATGATGTTCTTTCATGGCGTGATCGCGTTCGACCACGTGCAGCATCGCATCTGGGTGATTCGCAACGTATTCACGGAAGGGAAGGGAAGCCTCCGCGAGAAATACGATGCGGCGGTGCGAGAAATCGAGATAGTGCGGCGGAAGCTGGAAAGACCGCTTCCCAAGCAGCGCCGTACGGCGCGGAATAGAAAACCCCGGCTCCAATCGAACATGACGCGGCCGCAATATCTCGCCGCGGTTCGAAAGGCGAAGGCCTACATTCGCGCGGGAGATATTTTTCAAGTGGTGCCGAGCCAGCGATTTTCGGCACGCACGAACGCCGACCCATTTGAGATTTATCGCGCCGTGCGGGTGGTGAATCCTTCTCCGTACCTTTATTTTCTCAAACTCGACGATGTCTCGGTGGTGGGTAGCTCGCCCGAAATGCTGGTGAAGGTGCAGGGGCGCGATGTTTTCTACCGTCCGATTGCCGGCACAGTTCCGCGAGGGCGCGACGAAAGGGAGGACCGCGAGCTCGAAGCGAAATTGCTTGCCGATCCGAAGGAGCGGGCCGAGCACATCATGCTTGTCGATTTGGGGCGCAACGATTTAGGCCGTGTTTGCGAGTACGGAACGGTGAAGCCCGAGCGGCTGATGTTCGTCGAGCGCTACTCGCACGTGATGCATTTGGTGTCGAGTTTGCGTGGGCAGTTGCGGCGCGGCATGGATTGCTTCGATGCGCTGATGTCCTGCTTTCCGGCGGGCACCGTTTCCGGCGCGCCAAAAATTCGAGCGATGGAAATAATTGACGAGCTCGAGCCGACGCGTCGCGGTATCTATGCGGGGGCGGTGATGTATCTTGATTTCTCCGGCAACATTGATTCGTGCATTGCGCTGCGTACTCTGGTGGCGAAGAGGGGCCGTGTTTACATCCAAGCGGGTGGTGGGGTCGTGGCGGATTCGGTGCCCGAGCGCGAGTATCAGGAAACCGTGAACAAAGCCCGCGCACTGGTGAGAGCGCTGGAAATTGCGCACGGGGAGCGCGGAAAGAAATAAATCGGAGACTACGGTATTCTTGAATTGCGTCGCTTGGATTGCAACGATGCTACTGCTGCTCGACAACTACGATTCCTTTACCTATAACCTCGCGCAGTATCTCGGCGAGATGGGGCAGCAGCTCGAAGTGCGTCGCAACGATCGCATCACACTCGACGAGATCGAGAAAATGCGGCCTGAGCGCATCGTGGTTTCTCCCGGACCATGCACGCCTCGGGAGGCGGGAATCAGCATCCCGCTGATTCAGCGCTTTGCCGGCAAAATTCCGATTCTCGGTGTTTGCCTGGGGCATCAGGCGATCGGAGCGGCGTTTGGCGGGCGCGTGATCCGCGCACACAAATTGATGCATGGCAAAACGAGCCGCATCGATCATGATGGCAAGACTATTTTCCGCGGCTTGCCGCAGAAATTTCAGGCCACGCGCTATCATTCGCTGATCGTCGAGCGAAAATCTTTGCCGCGCGAGCTCGAAATTTCCGCCGAAACGGACGACGGCACGATCATGGGCCTGCGGCATCGCAAGCTGCGCGTCGAGGGCGTGCAATTTCATCCGGAGTCGGTTCTTACCGAGGCAGGTTTTCGGCTTCTCAAAAATTTTCTCAGCGTCTAGAATAAATTCACGTGGTTTTGCGAGATGCTCAATGAATCCGCGTTCGTACCGCATCACTCAACGTGCGTGTTTCTGCTGCGTCCTGCTTTTCGTAGCGACGCTGGGCTACGCTTCCTCAACTTCTTATCTGGGCTTTGACTCAAACGATTATCCGGGCGATGCGGCGCTGCCGTCGTTGAGGCGCGCGTTTTCGTTCGCCGGATACTGGCTCAACATTCCACCGGGCGCCGATTCGAACGAGTGGGTCGGGAAGCGCTCGGCGCTTTTGAAAAACGGATTCGGTTTTCTCCTACTCTTCAATGGGCGGACGATCAGCCAGCTGAAAACACTGGAAAGTGCGGCCGATGCGGGAAAGGTGGAAGGGCAAGCGGCGGTGGCGCGTGCTCAACAAGAAGGCTTTCACACGGATGCCGTAATTTTTCTGGACCAAGAAGAGGGCGGGAGGATGACCGACGAGCAGAACGCGTACATATTTGCGTGGTTCGATGCGGTGATCGCGGGCGGATTCCGTGCAGGAATTTATTGTTCCGGGATGCCTGCGATCGAAAGCAGGGGACAGACGATTGTGACCGCGGACGACATTCGCGCGCACGCTGGAGCGCGGAAGATTTCATTTTTCGTGTACAACGATGCCTGCCCGCCATCGTCCGGCTGCGTGTATCCCAAAAACCCGCCACCGCCTTCCACTAGCGGCGTGCCCTACGCTTCGGTGTGGCAGTTCGCGCAATCGCCGCGGCGCCATGAATTCACCAAGCGCTGTGCCACTACGTACAACGCTGACGGCTATTGTTACGCGCCGGGCGCGGGGCCGGGTTCAGTCAATCTGGATTTAAGCTCGGCGCTCTCACCTGATCCATCAAACGGACGGAAATAATGGCCGCGGACGCGCCGTTTGCTCTTGAAGTGGAGAACATCGTGAAAGTGTATCCGCCACGCCGCAATGGATTCTTCGGTGCGCGCAGCGAGCCGGTGCGGGCGATCGACGGGCTTAGCTTTAGTGTTCCGCGCGGCTCGATTTTTGGAATGCTGGGGCCGAACGGCGCGGGCAAGACGACACTGCTGAAGATTTTCGCGACGCTTCTGCAACCTTCAAGCGGGCATGCGCGGATTGAGGGATTTGACGTCGTCGAGCAGCCGCTCGAGGTTCGCCGCCGGATGTCGATGGTGTTGCAAGAAACTGCGGGCGAGATGTTTCTTTCGGTGCGCGACAATTTGCTTACGTACGCGGGGTTTCACGGGCTTGCGAGGGCTGAGGCAGAACGCGGTGCCGCCCAGATCATGCAGCTTTTCGATCTCACGGCCGAGGCCGACCGCAAAGTGCAGGATCTCAGCGGAGGTTTTCGCCGGCGCGTGCAGGTGGCGAAAGTGTTTCTGGTGGATACGCCGGTGCTGTTTCTCGACGAGTTTTCGACCGGCATGGATCCGATTCTGAAACGCGCGGTGATGGATGCGCTGCGAAAAGAAGCGGGGCGGGGTCGCACGATTGTTCTGACGACGCAGATTCTGAACGAAGCGGAAGAATTGTGCGACGACATTTTGATCCTGAATAAGGGCCGGCAAATTGCGCGCGGCGACCTGCACGCTTTGAAGCTGCTTTCGCAGGATGTTTACCAAGTGGCGATTACGTTTGATTCGCTGCCAGCTGGAATCGAAGGTGAGGTTGCCGCGCTGCATCCGGTCCGTTCGAAGATCAATGGCAATACGCTTGAATTCTGCGTGAAGGCGCAGGAGGCGGAGGCGCTGGAGCTTGTCGCGGCGCTGGCGAAAAAGGGGCGCGTGCTGCGCGTTGAGATTGGCGGGGCGAGTCTGGAAGATATTTTTGTTGAATTGACGCAAAAGGCCGGAGCGGAAGTGCGTGGGTAGGTAGCCCGCTTGCGAGGAGCGATCGTGTCGTCGATTTCCGCCATGCTGTATCGCGAGACAAAGATTCGCGCGACGAACGTCACGTTCGTCTTCTGGGATCTTTTTTATCCGCTTTGTTATCTGCTCGTGTTCGGAGTTGGTGTCACGGCATCATTGGGTACTCCGCAGTCTGCGCCGGGCGTCACATACAATTCGTTTTTTCTTGCCGGCGTGCTGGGCATGGCTAGCTTCGGCATCGCGTCGAACAGCTCGTGGTCGTTCTTCATGGATCGCGACAACGGAATTTTCTACGAGATGCTGACGTATCCGATGAGCCGGTCGGAATATTTGCTCGGAAAAGTGCTATTCAATGTGTTTATCGCGATTGTGCAGATGGTGATCACACTCGGGCTGGGCACCTGGCTGCTCGGAATAAGGCTGCGCGTCGATCTTCTGCCGCTGCTCGTGGTGACGGTGATCTTCGGCACCGCCGGATGGTTCTTCTTTTACACGATCTTCGCGCTGAAGATTCGCCGCAACGATATTTTCAACAGCGTCACCTCCGTTTTCTATTTTGTGTTTCTCTTCGCCAGTTCCATGTTTTATCCGCTCGAACCGTTGCCGCGCTGGTTTCGCGTGATCGGCCTGGCAAATCCGATTACTTGGCAGGTGGATCTGTTGCGCTACACATCGATTGGGCTTGGCACCCCACATCAGCTGGGAATGGAAGCGGTGGCGTTCGGGATTTTTGTGCTGGCGTGTTTCGGATATGCGGTGCGCAGCCTGAAGCAGATTTGATCGCTATCGCTGCGGCTTCGTTAGGATCCTGAAATTGCCCGCTCGCTATCTCCCTGGGTGAACGCGATAAATTCTTCCAGCTTTTCGCGCGCGGCGCCGGAATCGATTGATTCTGCCGCCACGCGCACGCCGTCGAGGAAATCCGTCGCGCGCCAAGCCGCAACGAGAGCTGCCGCAGAATTCGCGAGCACGATTTCGCGGTGCGCTCCATTCGCATGATGGTGCGACGACGGGCCAAAAATCTGGAGAATAATTTCCGCATTGCGCTTTGCGTCGCCGCCTCGGATTTCTTCGGCCGGCCAGCGGCGCAATCCGAAATCCTCGGGCGTAACCGTGAGGCTTCGCACCGACCCGTCGCGCAGCTCGGAAATATAAGTTTCACCCGATATCGAAATTTCGTCCAAGCCTTCGGCGCCGTGAAAAACAAACGCACGCCGAACGCCCAGTTCTCCGAGCGCTCGCGCGACCAACTCGGTGAGACTCGGGTCATACACTCCAACGATCTGCACCGATGCTCCGGCGGGATTCGTCAGCGGGCCGAGCAGGTTGAAGACTGTGCGCATGCGGAGTTCGCGTCGCACCGGCATGGCATGTCGCGTGGCAGCGTGCATCGCTGGGGCGAACATGAATCCAATCCCGATTTCCTCGATC
Organism: uncultured Acidobacteriota bacterium; assembly: GCA_963815265.1. Taxonomy (GTDB): domain Bacteria; phylum Acidobacteriota; class Terriglobia; order Acidiferrales; family UBA7541; genus Palsa-295. The sequence continues at coordinate 102,873 of CAWFGI010000005.1, forward strand.
GAGCGTGCCACACGTTCCGGCGCCAAGTCGATTCTCGCGCCGAGTGCCTCCAGCACATCAGCCGAGCCGCAGCGCGAACTAACCGAGCGATTGCCATGTTTCGCCACGCGCACACCGGCGCCCGCGATCACAAACGAAGCAGCGGTTGAGATATTGAATGTCCCGGCTGCGTCTCCGCCCGTTCCGGCTGTGTCGACCAGCACGTCGTTTTTCTCAACGCGCCCGTCGGGGAAAATCGGCGTCGCGTGGCGGCGCATCGCTTTGGCGAAGCCAACCACCTCATCCACCGTCTCACCCTTAATACGCAGAGCCGTGAGGAGACCCGCGATCAGCGCATCGCTCGCGCGCCCCGCCAGAATATCTTCCATCGCGGCTTCGGCTTCGGCTCGCGTCAAATCTTCGTCAGCAACGATTTTTTCTAGCGCTTCGAGGATCATGGAATCAGGGCAACGCGACGCGCGGCGGGCACGTATTGTTGCATTCCCCGCAAGCTTGTTTCATTTCGAGAGCCACACCGCTCCTTGCTCGTCCTCGACGTTCCAAGTAAACTTAGTAGCTTTTGCGAGCATAAAATACTAGCACTATTCAAGGCGAGCTTCCGAAAGCCGATGGAGCAGGAATGAAGATCCACGAGTATCAGGCCAAAGCGATCCTGGCGAAATTTGGCGTGCCGGTTCCGCGCGGCGAGGTGGTTTTCAAAAAAGACGAAGCACGCGCGGTGGCTCAGCGGCTTGGTACGCCGGTCGTCGTCGTGAAAGCACAGATTCACGCAGGCGGGCGCGGCAAAGCGGGTGGCGTGAAGCTCGCGAAGTCCGCCGACGAAGCTGCCATACAGGCCGAACGCATCCTCGGAATGAATCTTGTGACGCCGCAAACCGGCCCGGAAGGGCGCATCGTTCGCCGCCTGCTAATCGAAGAAGGCCTCGACATCAAGCGTGAACTCTATCTCAGCATTCTCGTGGATCGCGCGGTGGGCGCGCCCGTGTTTATGGCCAGCACCGCCGGCGGAATGGAAATCGAAGAAGTCGCGAAGGATAATCCCGAAGCGATTCTACGCGAGACAATTCATCCCGCCACGGGGCTGCTGCCGTTTCAAGCGCGCAAACTCGCCTTCGGACTAGGCCTCGCGCCGGAAGTTGTGAACGCGGCGGTGCCGTTTCTTCAATCGCTCTATCGCGCGTTTATGGAGACGGACGCGTCGCTCGTGGAAATTAATCCATGCGTCGTCACGGGCGATGGCCGCCTGGTGGCGCTCGATGCGAAAGTCACCTTCGACGACAACGCGCTCTACCGCCATCCCGAATTCAAGGATCTACGCGATCTCGAAGAGGAAACCCCGCTCGAAGTGGAAGCCTCGAAATTCAAATTGAACTACATCAAGCTCGATGGCACCGTCGGCTGCATGGTCAATGGCGCCGGCCTCGCAATGGCCACGATGGACATCATCAAGCTGAGTGGCGGCAGCCCGGCGAATTTCCTCGACGTAGGCGGCGGGGCCTCCGAAGAACAGGTGAAAAACGCATTTCGTATTTTGCTCAGCGATCCCAACGTGAAAGCCGTCTTCGTGAATATTTTCGGCGGAATTCTCCGCTGCGACGTGCTGGCAAGCGGCGTTGTAAACGCTGCGAAAGAGCTGAAATTCAAAGTGCCGGTGGTGGTTCGCATGGAAGGCACCAACGTCGAGAAAGGCCAGGAAATTTTGCGCAACTCGGGCTTCAACTTCACGATCGCAAAGGGCATGAAAGACGGGGCACAGAAAGTCGTCGCGCTCACGGAAGGTGCGCGATGAGCGTTCTGATCGACAAAAACACGCGTGTCGTCGTGCAGGGGATCACCGGGCGCGAGGGTAGTTTTCACGCGCAGCAGATGCTGGATTACGACACCAAAGTTGTGGCGGGAGTTACGCCCGGCAAAGGCGGCACAAAACATCTCGGCGTGCCGGTGTTCAACACCGTTGCCGAGGCCGTTGCGAAAACGGGCGCGAACGCCTCGATTATTTTCGTTCCGCCTCCGTTTGCCGCAGACGCGATCCTCGAAGCTGTCGACGCCAATCTGCCGCTCGTGATTTGCATCACCGAAGGCGTGCCAGTGCTTGACATGGTGCGCGTGGCTGCCGCTATGAAAGATTCGAAGACGCGTTTGATCGGCCCCAATTGCCCGGGCGTAATATCCCCCGGAAAATGCAAGATGGGTATCATGCCTGCGTCGATTCACAAGCAGGGAAACGTCGGCGTCGTCAGCCGTAGCGGCACGCTCACCTATGAAGCGGTCGGCCAGCTCACGCAGCTCGGCATCGGGCAATCCACATGCATCGGCATCGGCGGCGATCCGATCATCGGCACCAGCTTTCTCGATTCGATTCGCATGTTCAACGACGATCCCGACACGCACGCCATCGTGATGATCGGTGAAATTGGCGGTAACGCTGAAGAAGTTGCGGCCGAATATATCAAGAAACATGTCAAGAAGCCGGTCGTCGGATTCATCGCCGGCCAAACGGCCCCGCCGGGCCGGCGTATGGGCCACGCTGGTGCGATCATCAGCGGCGGACACGGAACAGCGATCGAGAAGTACAAAGCGATGCGAGCCGCTGGAATCCACACAATTCAAAGCCCCGCCGATATTGGCGAAACGATTGCGCGCGTGATGGGTTCGAAACCAAAATCGAGCGCTAAGCGGAAAACCGCGCCAAAGAAAAAATCATCGCGAAAACTGCCAAAACGCAGTAGACGTTAAGTTTCGATCGCACCAAAACTAAACGGAGGAAGAATCTCTTGGGATCCCAGCGCACCTTAGCAATCATCAAACCCGATGCCGTCGGCCGAGGAATTTCCGCGGACATACTGAGCCGCATTCATGCAGCGAAATTTCAAATCGTGGCGATCAAATCCATGCGCCTCACGAAAGCGCAAGCCGAAGGATTCTACGCGGTTCATCGCGAGCGCCCGTTTTTTAAAGATCTGACAGAATTTATGAGCTCGGGCAAAGTAGTCGTGATGGTGCTGGAAGCTGAAGGCGCGATCGCAAAATGGCGCGACACGATGGGCGCTACTAACCCCTCGAAAGCCGCTCATGGCACGATTCGCAAGGAACTCGGTACAAGCATCCAGAACAATTGCACGCACGGTTCGGACGCGCCCGACACCGCCGCCTTCGAGATCAGTTATTTCTTCGCAGGCGAGGAGCTCGTCTAGCATAGTCGTTAGTCTTCTGTAGCGCCGGTCTTAAGACCGGCAGGGTTTGATTTGGAAGTTAACCCGGCGCGCGCTACGGAAGCCACCCTGCCACCCTGAAGGGTGGCGCTACAAAAGATTCCGCTGTGCCCAACGCGCGATTTTCGGCTGGTTTTCCAGAGAACGGTTCGATTCGAGTAGAATAGCTGCAGGGATTGATCGGGGTGGAACCGATGCGCGAACTCGGGAAAGTCCTTGTTATCGTTGGCCTGCTTCTCTGTCTCCTTGGTGGCATTTTTGTTTTTGGTGAGCCTTGGCGGCTGCCATTTCGTCTCGGGCGCCTCCCAGGCGATATCGCGATTCAGGGCAAAAACGGTACCTTCTATTTCCCGATTGTTACCTGCGTTTTGCTTAGCGTTGCCCTAACGCTGATCATGTGGGTCGTGAATTTGCTGCGGCGCTAGAAAAATGAGCCAGGCTTCGCTTTTCAATCTGATGCCCGAGCGGCGCGTGTGGAAAGTTAGTGAACTCACTGACCGCATTCGCGACCTGCTCGAAAGCGCTTTCTTCGACATCTGGGTCGAGGGAGAAGTCTCGAATTTCCGCGCGGCACAGTCCGGCCATCTCTATTTCACGTTAAAGGATGCGCACGCACAGATCCGCTGCATCTGTTTCCGTGATCAAGCCCGCGGGCTGAAGTTTCGGCCGGAAGACGGCTTGCACGTCACGGTGCGCGGCTCCATCAGCGTCTACGATGTTCGCGGCGAGTATCAAATTTACGTCACGAACATCGAACCAGTCGGCCTCGGCGCCTTGCAGTTAGCGTTTGAGCAGCTAAAAAAGCGACTGCAGGAAGAAGGTCTTTTCGACGAATCGCGTAAGAAGCTCCTGCCCGTTCTGCCGCGTTGCATTGGAATCGTCACGTCCCCCACGGGTGCTGCCATCCGCGACATTCTTCGCGTCCTGAAGCGCCGCTTTCCCAACGCGCATGTGCGGTTATATCCGGTGAAAGTGCAGGGCGATGGCGCGGCGAAAGAAATCGCAGCTGCCTTAAATTATTTCACTCGCGCGAAATTTGCCGATGTGCTGATCGTCGCGCGCGGCGGCGGCTCGCTGGAAGATCTCTGGGCGTTCAATGAGGAAGTAGTCGCGCGCGCGATTTTCGCTTCTGAAATTCCCGTGATCACTGGCGTCGGCCATGAAGCCGATTTCACGATTGCCGATTTTGTCGCGGACCTGCGCGCGCCCACGCCTTCCGCCGCAGCCGAGCTGGTCGTACGTTCACGCCAGGAATTCGAGCGGCACATCGCCGAGCACCAGAGGCACCTGGTGCAGCAGATTCGCTACTGGTTTTCCGAGCGCCGCCATCGCGTGCGCGATCTACAAACCCATCGCGGTTTTCGCCAACTCGAAATTCTGGTGCGCCGGCGGCGCCAGCAGGTGGACGAGCTTTCGTCGTCGCTGGTGATCGGCTTGCGCTTGCGGCTTGGCACCAATCGGCAGCGTGTCACGAAGGCGAGCGCGCAAATTGGATCGTTCGACCTACGCGCCCGGGCGGTTGTCGTACGGCGCCGGATCGATCAGCATCGCCTCGCGCTGATCGCAGCGCTCGAGCGTGTGATGACGCGCAAACGTAGGGCGTACGGCACGGCGCAGGTCCGTTTTGCAGCGCTCGATCTGCGCGCACGAGTGGCGCGTTGGCGGCATGTGGTCGAGAGGCGCGTTGCCGAATTAGAGGCCCGGGCTGGACGCTTCTTGGCAGGCAAGCGTCAGCGCTTCGAAGCCGCCAAATTGCAACTTGAAGAGCGCAGCCCGTTCCGCATCCTCGAACGCGGCTACGCCATCGCCTACGACGCCTCAGGAAAAGTACTGCGTTCAGCGGACCAGGTCGCGCTCGGAGAAGATATTTCAGTGCGCCTCGCGCGCGGCGAACTCGGCGCCACCGTACACAACAAGAAAAATCCGCAGTAAAGCTAGCGATAGATATTACGGCGATGACCGACCTGCAAAACCGTGACCGCTCTCATATCGTCATCGATCGAATAAATCACTCGGTAATTTCCTACTCGTAGCCTCCATCCGTCTCGACCGGAAAGCTTGCGACAATTCGCCGGTCGCGGATTCTCAGCGAGCGCAAGATGGCCTTTTTCACTCTCTCGTAGTCTGGCCTTGGTAGCGCGGCTAATTCTCGCTGAGCGCGAGGAAGGATAAAAACCGAATAGTTCACGCGCGGGAACGTTCAATTTCTTCGACGGCTTGTTCAAATGGGATGGGCGATTCACCGGATTTCTGAGCAGCGTCGAACGCACGAATACACTCGAGCTCTTCAAGATCGTCCAAGAGCTTTCGATATTCCTTCGTTGTCAGCTCAAGATTGATCTTTCGGCCGCGCTTTTTGGTCCGAAACTGTGGATCTGGCATAGAAATCCCTCAGGGACAGTGTATGTCGTGAGGGGTGGCCATGCAATGGTACGCCGCTTACTCTTCGTCGTTGATACCGCCCGAAACTTTGAGGACGGCGAGGAACGCTTCCTGCGGAATGTCGACGCGCCCGACCCGCTTCATGCGCCGCTTGCCTTCTTTCTGCTTCTCGAGCAGCTTGCGTTTGCGCGAGATATCGCCGCCATAGCATTTGGCGATCACGTTTTTGCGAATCGCGCTGATCGTCTCGCGCGCAATCACGCGGCTGCCGATGGCGGCCTGGATGGGAACTTCAAACATTTGTCGCGGAATCAGCTTCCGCAAACGCGAAACGAGATCGCGCCCGCGCTCATAGGATTGGTCGCGATGGCAAATCACCGTCAGCGCATCCACAGGCTCGCCGCCCACCAGAACATCGAGCTTCACAAGATCCGATTCGTGATAACCGGACAAATGGTAATCGAGCGACGCATAGCCGCGCGAAACGCTCTTCAGCCGGTCGTAGAAATCGAGCACGATTTCATTCAGCGGCATTTCGTAAGTCAGCATGATGCGCGTCGGCGAAAGGTATTCGAATTTCTTCTGCACGCCGCGCTTTTCTTCGCACAGCGCCAGCACGCCGCCTACGGATTCTTCCGACGTGATGATCATCGAAGTGAGCATCGGCTCTTCGATTTTCTGAATCGAGCCGGGCGGCGGAAATTTCGTGGGATTGTCCACCTCGACCACTTCTCCTGCCGTGTTCGTGATGCGGTACTGCACGCTCGGAGCGGTGGTGATCAGCTCGATGTTGAATTCGCGCTCCAGCCGCTCCTGCACGATTTCCATGTGCAGGAGCCCGAGAAAACCGCAGCGGAACCCAAAACCCAGCGCCACCGAGTTTTCCGGCTCGTAGAAAAATGCCGCATCGTTCAATTGCAATTTTCCCAGCGCATCACGCAGCACTTCGTAATCGCTCGCGTTCACCGGATACATTCCCGCGAACACCATCGGCTTGATCGCTTCGAATCCGGGCAGCGCCGGCGCAGCACGATCCGCTTCTACCACCGTGTCTCCCACGCGCGCGTCGGCCACGCGCTTGATATTTGCGATGATGAAGCCCACGTCGCCCGCAGAAAGCTCATCGAGCACGATCGGCTTCGGCGTCAGCACGCCGAGATCTTCCACCTCATACACTTCATTGCTCGCGCACAGCCGAATTTTCATGTGCTTGGTGATGCGCCCTTCCATCACGCGTACCAGCACCACCGCGCCACGATACGAGTCGAACCACGAATCGAAAATCAGTGCCTGTAGCGGATTGTCCGCCGAACCTTTCGGCGGCGGCACGTGCCGCACAATTTCTTCCAGCACTTCGTCGACGCCGATTCCACTCTTCGCGCTGATCAGCTGCGCCTCGTCCGCCGGAATCGCCAGCACATTTTCGATTTGCTCTTTCACATGATCCGGCCGCGCCGCCGGCAAATCGATCTTGTTGATCACCGGAACGATTGTGAGATTGTGCCGCGACGCCAAAAACGCATTCGCCACCGTCTGCGCCTCCACGCCCTGGCTCGCATCCACCACAAGCAGCGCGCCTTCGCACGCCGAAAGCGCCCGCGAAACTTCGTAGGAAAAATCCACGTGGCCGGGAGTGTCAATCAGATTTAGGCGGTACTCATGCCCATCGCGCGCCGTGTAATGCAGGCGAATGCTTTTCGCCTTGATCGTGATGCCGCGCTCGCGCTCCAGGTCCATCGAGTCGAGCACCTGCGCGGTCATTTCGCGTTGGCTCAACGCGCCGGTCAGCTCCAGCAACCGGTCGGCCAGCGTCGATTTGCCATGGTCGATGTGCGCGATGATGCAGAAATTCCGTATGTACTGCGGGTCCATTGTCTGTGTTTGCTCGGGTGCACTCTGAGGCTGTGGTTCGTCGAACGGCGCGCCGCAAAAACGCGCCCGGCGGCACACGCGCGCGTACAAGCCGCGCCTCTCAAACTATCGAGTGTGCCACAGTTTGCAGCACTGAGCCAGCGGAGTCAGAAACGCGTACGCAGATGCAACGCGCGACGAAGCCGCAAAATTCGCAGACAAAGAAATTGTGAGAAGGAATGCCCTAGGCCATCTTCGTGACAACACGCCGCGCCGCTAACGAAAGCATCAGCCGCGTGGTCCCACTGAAGAGAATGCTCAAGCCCACCAGCGTGCCAATCACCCATTCCGTGCTCGAAGGCCAAGTTCGCCAAACGAGAAAGCCGAGGATGAGCGTTACGATTCCGTCCAGCAGAAACCACACCGCGCCCGGACCTGATCGATGCTGGAAGAAAAGAATAATTTCCATCACGCCTTCAATCAACAGGTAGTAGGCGAGCACAAGCGTCAGCGTGGCAAGCCCGCGCGCCGGATGTTCCAGCAAATAGAATCCGATCACCCCATACAAAATTCCCACGAGCACTTTCCAGATCACCCCGCCCGTGCCACGCGTTGACCATGCATACACAAAATGCGCCGCTGCCGCGAAAATCAGCATCCAGCCCACAAAAATATTCACTGCGATGCCCGCTTCGAGCGGCAGCAGAATCGCAAGAAGGCCCGCAATGATCATCAGCACGCTGATCGCAATCGACCAGCCAGTCACTTTTTTCGCCACATCTCCAACGGTCGCGTCGCTCATCTTTCACCTCGAAGTAAGATTCCGCAAGCGCGGAACATTTGCTTGGGATCGGAGGCCGAGATGCCAGGAAAGAAGAAAGAGATATACACTTCGCGCCTGCCGCCTGCAATCCTTTTCGCTATCATCGCCGCGTCGCAGTCGGCGCCGAGTAAACTTCGCAGCCTCTCCTCGCTGCGATACACTAACAGCGTCATTCGAACACGGAAGGATCGGGGAGATATGATGGCAAACGATTCGCATCAACGCGCAGCCGAGTTTCACATGCTCGCCGCACACGCGCACCAGGCCGCCGCCGCGCATCATGGCAAGGAAGACCATCTTACAGCCCACGAACAATCACGGCAGGCGATGGAATACGCCTCGAAGGCTTTCGAGTTTTCAAAGCAGGCTCACGACGAATCGTCAGTAATTTTCAAGAAGCACGAAAAGAAGGCTTAACGCAAGTCGTTGCCGGCGCCGAGCGTGCTACGGGGCAGCTGAATTGACCCACTTCGCGCGCGTCAGTCTGTACAGCACGTGCCGGCGCAGCGGATGGCCAGCAGGCAATTTCGGATGATCGAAATTCTCAGTTGCGTCGTGCTCCATGCCCAGCTTCGCCATCACGCGTCGCGAACGTTCATTCCGAATCGTCGTGAGCGAAACTAACTCTGCCAGCCCCAGCTCTTCGAATGCGTACCGCACAATTTCTCTGGCGCCTTCGGTGGCAAGCCCCGCGCCCCAGTATTCGGCCGCGAGTCTCCAGCCGATTTCGACGCACGGAGTGAACGCCGCCTCGAACGTCGGCACAGCCAGCCCGATGAATCCGATGAACTCGCCGCTTTCGGCCAGTTCCGCAGCGCACAATCCAAATCCGTGCGCCCGGAAATGCGCTTCAATTCGGTCAGCCACTTCGTCGCTCTGCTCCCGCGACATCGGCTCACCCAGATATTCCATCACGCGCGGATCGGCGTTCATTTGCGCAAACGGCTCCCGGTCCGCCTCGTTCCATTGCCTCAAGATCAGCCGCTCGGTTTTCAGTGTCAGCATGTCAATTTCCGGGGATTTATTCGCGGAGTCAGCTGCGCGGCACAAACAATCGCGTGTCTTCATCCGATCCCGGCATGCGAATCATTTTCTCGAATCGCAATCCAATCTTCTCCAGCACGCGAATCGATTCTTCATTGTCCGGCGAAGTAATTGCCACGATCCGCTTCAATCCCAGCGCGTTCCGTCCATATTCCATCACCGCAGCCGCTGATTCGTAAGCGAAGCCTTTTCGCCGGAATCTTTCAACCAACGCAAAACCGATATCGACATCCTCGAGCGAATCGCGCTTCAGCAACCCGCAAATTCCGATCGCCTCGTTCGTCTCCCGCAGCGCCACCAGATACAATCCAAATCCGAACTTCGCATAACTCGCTACCGGACCGTTCAAAATATAATTCCGAGCGTCTTCCAGCGTCCGCACGCCCTTGTCACCAATGTTCCGGATAAACGCCGCCTCATTCACAAGCTCGAATATAAACTGGGCATCCTCGACCTTCATCTGCCGCAGTATCAGCCGCTCCGTTTCGAGGATCTTCACGCGCACCACTCCCGTAATCGCACGTTCGCGAAGTTATTGTCTCAAATTCCGTGGATTGGATGAGAGAGTGCGTACTCTCTTATGAAGGACACTCTGTGTTGCGGTGGCTGCCGCCGCAAGAACTATGCTGGCCGCACCGACGGCTGCATGCGCGCCGCCTGCGACAAACCCCAGAAATCGTCTCGGTCCAGCAGCTCGACGCCAATTTCGCGCCAGCCTTCCGAATTATAGCGGCAGTAAACCACCCGCGCCTGCACGCGATTCGCGCGATCCCGGCGCGAGAGCACCAGCGCTCCGCCCGTCTCTACAGGATGGCGGCACACCAGTGACGCCCCATGCTGGCTCACCGTAATCGTCCACGTCTCTTCTTCCCACGTGCGTCCGGAATCCTCGCGGCGCAGAAAGATCGGCACAGAAGAACTCATCCGCGGGCTGCGCCGAAGCCGCTGCCCCGATTGCGACACGCGCCGAAGAAACTCCTCCAGCCGGCTCTTCGTGGATCCGTCAGTGAAGCCATCATCTTGAATGAAGCGGCTAGCCTGTTCGGCGCACGCCGAAATGAAATTCTTGAATGCCAGCATGGCCGCCTCGTCGTAGAGTCCGTTCTTCAGCCGCTCGCCCCGCGATTCGATCTCTTGCGTGCACACCGGAATGAAATGCCGCACGCACAGCGGCGTGCCGCGCAACGCAATAGCGGCGCCTTCATCGCATGACGCCATACCGCAAGCCGCACTATCTCCGATGACCCTAACCTCAGGGGGTGCTTCGATCAGATTTTCCATAGCCACGTCCCAAGAGTGGCCTGCCTGGCCGCCCTATTCCTTCGACAATTTCCCGATGCCCTTCGCCAGTTCCGAAATCGCCCCGCTCACAAATTCCAGATGGTCGCGGCTCTGCTTCTTCATTTCCCCCGCGAACTGCCGCGACGCCTCCGCCGCTTGGCCGCTCACTTCCCGCAAGACCGAGTCCGAAACGCCGTTCAACTGCTCGCGAAGCTGCGCCTGCGCCCGTTCCTGATGCTGCTGCGATGAGATACGCAGATTGTTGAGCGCCAGATCCGTGGCGGCCATTCCCGCGCGTTCCATTTCCTGCCGTGCGGCCTCGATTCGCGATCGCAGCACGGTGTCGAACTGCTTGTCGAATTTCGCGCACACCTCTTCGAGTTTCGCTGTGGTTGTTTCCACGGATTGCCCGATGAGCCTGTCGATCTCCTCTTTCCGTCGGGTGAGTTCCGCCGCGGCTTTCCGAGTCTCTTCAACGATCGGCGTCACCTGTTCCTTCAGCCGCGCCACGATTCGATCCACTCCGTCCTTGCGCGAGGCTTCAAGAACATTCTCCACTTTTTGCAACGAGTTCGTGGCCAGGTTACGCGAAAGCTCTTCCATTTCCTGCCGCCGCGTTTCGATCTGTTGCAGCGACGTGGCCAGGTCCAATTCCACCTTCTTCATCCACTGCGCATGCAGCCTCTGCGCCGTGTCCTGGCCCGAAATTTTCATTTGCTTCAGGGCATTTTCGATCCATGGTCCGGCTTGAGAAGCAGTCGTCTCCGCAACAATCTCTTTTGCCTCTTGCCGCAGCTTGCTGTGAATGTCGTTCAACATCGCCGTCGTTTTTTCGCGCACCGCCGCGGTGGCCACTTCAGCCAGCATTGTCTCCATCTGCTGCTGAAAATCGCCCATCAACTGGCCCATCGGACGCGCGACCGATGCGATCGTTTGTCGCGCGCTATTTTCGGCCGCATTAGGCGTCGCCGCTCGATTTCCACCCATCGTCGGAGCTACCACGTCTTTCACATTCGCGGCGGCCGGCGCAGCCGGCTCAGGTCGCGGCACGGCAAATGGCTTCGATTTCGCCGTGTCGATCTCAATCGTCCGCGGACCGCAGAACGGCAGCCAGTCCTTCGGTGGCGTGGCGATTCCCCACACGTTTCCAGGATCCTCCAGCTCCACGGCCGTCTCGAACACTCCGCCTTGCAGCCCCGCCACCCACTTCACGCGGCCGCGCGCCGACACCGTCTTCGTATCCGGCTTCTCGCCTTTCATCTGCAAAATCACCAGCGCGTTCGACAGCACCTGGTGCTTCGAATAATATTTGCAGCCGTGCGCGCTTACGCTCACGGTGGAGACTTCCTCGCTGTACGGCCCGCGATAGGAGTCCACGCCTTCCACTCGCATCAGAATCGCTTCGCTCAGCCGCGTGCTCCGGCGCGATGGCCGTTGCGCCGAACTCACAATAGGACTATTCGACATAGGTGCCTCGATAGGGCCTTTAGAAGGCCTTGTTATATGGCTGGACCACTACGATAGACTGCCAATCGCCGGGAGCGAGGCCCAAATCTCATCGAATTCCTCAATGAGTTACTACGAAGACGAGGCGATAGTCAGTGCCGCCAAAATGCCCTGGCAGGAAACGTCTTGTACGTCGCCCCTTCAGGGGCGACATAAAGCAAATATGCGGGGCGGGGCTTTAGCCCCTGAGTGAATACCTAATAAACTGGACGGCGCTGAACGTGCCTCCGGTCGTCGCCAAAGCACATTCCTGTCATTCTGAGCGAAGCGAAGAATCTCAACTATCAATGCTTGGCAATTCGTAACGCGCGCGATCTGCGCCGTAACACGCGCAATCCGCGCCCCACCCCCACCCTACTGCTGATCCTTCAACTTCAACCTGCTCTTATTCTCCTCCAGAAACGCCCGCAAATCCGCCGCCGCATCCAGCAGCCGGATCCACTGCTCGTAATAAAGCGTCACAGGAAAGCGCCCAAGCCCGTACACGCTCACTCCGCCCTTCTCGCCCACCTTGAAATCAATCACGCCGCGCTTGCGCGAACCGGTCTGCTTCTCAAGCTCCGCAATCCGCGCCATCAGCTCTTCCTTAGTTGGTTCAGCCATCGCCGCTTTGCCCCCTGGTTCTGATTCTGAAGTTTTCCGCGGCTCGATGATACCAGCCATTCCGCCCAATCGCAGCAATAGTACCCCCGCGAACATCAGGCAAAGTCACGGATTGCCTGTGGCTACCTCTTGTCGTAGGCTGTAGCGGATTTCGAGCCCGCCGGGGGGCGTGACCGCGGGAGCGCCACCATCCTAAGATTCTAAAGTGCGGAAAAACGACGAGGAAGCGGCGGTGCGTGCGCCGGCTTTTCCTTGAAAGCCATGTTCGAACCGACGCCTCAAGAACCCACTCAGGTTCCCAAGATTCTGGGCTATGGCCTCGCTATCGCCTGCCTGGTCTGGGTCTTGCACGACTTCCACATCATGAAGGCCCTTCGCGACCTCGCCAAGGTGGACTACAAGTGGGTCCTCCTCGGCATGGGTTTCGACGTCCTCAGCTACGTCGTGCAGGCGGCCCGCTGGAAATTTCTCCTCAGCCCGTTCGGCAAGGTACGGATAACGAAAGCCATTCGCTCGGTCTACGCCGGCCTCTTCGCCAATCTCGTTTTTCCCCTGCGACCTGGCGAGCTCCTGCGCAGCTATCTGCTTTCCAATTCAGAAGACATCAGCATCGGTCGCGTGCTCGGCTCCGTGGGCGTCGAGCGCCTGATCGATCTGGTAATCGCAGTGGCAGCCCTTGCGGTGGCTTCCTTGATGGTTGACTTGCAGCAATTCAGAAAAATCGTCTATACGCTGGCCATCGTCACGCTCGTCCTTCTCGGCGTCGTCGTAGCGCTCATCCTCTACCTCGAAGTGAAGTTGGGCGATAGGCAATCGTTTGAAGGCAGAAAAGCGCGCCTGCCCGGAAAATTTATGAGCGCTCTCGTCGATCTCCACGCCATGGGCACTTCTCCCAGCTTTTATCCTGCGATTCTTTTTTCATTGCTCATGCCGGCCTGCCAGGTGGGTGGGTTGTGGGCCGTTATGCAGGGATACAAGCTGCATCTTCCATTCTTCGCCGCCGTTGTCGTACTCCTCGTCATCAACCTCGGCGTTTCGCTTCCCAACGCTCCCGCCAATATCGGCGCCTGGCAATTCTTCTGCGTTCTCGGCCTCGGCTGGTTCGACATCGAAAAATCCACCGCCACCGGCTTCTCCATCTTCGCCTTTCTCGCCCTCAACCTCCCCTTCGTCTTCCTGGGCTTCGCGGCTCTCGTGCGCAGCGGCCTCTCGCTAAAAGACATGCGCGAACGCGTAAGCCACCTTCCCAGCGAAGTCCGTCCCGCTGCCTAGGTAGCACAGGCATTCCTGTGTTCAGTCTCATGACATCCTTTACAGGGTGTTATCAGGACATCCTTTACACTTTGGGCCCGTGAGGGCGCGGAAGAAGAGCCCTCGGGAGAGGGCGAGGATGGCTTGGGGAACTGTGCACGTTGACGAGCAACGAATGCGCTTCGTGGTGAGCGCCAGCCGAGGGGAGAAGAGCCTTCAGGAGCTGTGCGAGGAGTTTCAGATTTCGCGGCCGACTGGCTACACCTGGCTACGGCGTTACAAGACCGAGGGACTGCCGGGGATGGTGGAGAGAAGCCGTCGGCCGCAGCACAGTCCGCAGAAGACGCCGGCGGAGATCGAGCAGCGGGTCGTCGAGTTGCGCCAGCAGCGGCCGGATTGGGGAGCGCGGAAGCTGCAGGTGGTTTTGCAGCGCGCCCAGATCGATTTGCCGGTGATCACGGTGCATCGGATTTTGTTGCGGCACGGTCTGGTGCGCGCGCAGGATCAGCACCGCCGAGCGGTAGAGCGATTTGAACGCGGGGCCGCGAACCAGCTCTGGCAGATGGATTTCAAGAGTCCGATTGGATGGGAGGCGCCGGTGGGCCCTTTGTCGGTGTTGGATGATCACAGCCGCTACGCGATCACCTTGCAGGGAACCTGGTCGACGCGCGCCGAGCCCGTAAAACAGGGGCTGATCGAGGCCTTCGAACGTTGCGGAGTGCCCGAAGAGATGCTGATGGATCACGGAACGCCGTGGTGGAACATGAAAGCGGTGGCGGGATGGACGTGGCTGACGGTGTGGCTGATGAAGCAGGGGATCCGTTTGCGTTTCAGCGGATATCGCCATCCGCAGACGCAAGGAAAAGTGGAACGATTTCACGGAGCGTTGGCTGCCGCGGCTCAGCGCCGAGGATATCCGAGTCGAGAGTATCGGCAGGCGTGGTTGGACGAATTTCGCTACGAGTACAACCACGTGCGACCGCACGAAGCGCTGCAGATGAGAACGCCCGCATCGGTGTGGAGCGAAAGTACACGCCGCTATCGGCCGACCCCTCCTGTTTGGGAATACGAAGCGGGAGCGGAGGTGCGACGGTTGACGGCGCAAGGCCGCTTACGCTGCGCAGGTCGGAACTGGGAAATCAGTCGAGCCTTGGCAGGAGAATGGGTGCAGCTGATTCGCGTCGAGGAACGCATCTTGGTGTATTACTGTCGCAGCCTGGTGCGCGAACTCGACCCGCCCAGTGAGTGCTCCACGGCGGTCGACCGCTGGGTCACTCCATCACGAGAGTGTAAAGGATGTCCTGATAACGCAGTGTAAAGAATGTCCTGGAACTTTACACATTCCTGCCTGTGCCCCAATTCGCAAGCATCGCAAATCGCAAATGCTTGCCTCGTGCGCGCTGTCGTTCTTTTCGCCGTCCAGTTTCTAAAGGCGACGGCGAACGGAACGATTCGCCGCGTGTACGTTATTGCCCGGGTAACCAGCTCCTCGCCTCGCGGCCAATCGCTGCTGTTACCATTGCAACGCCTCCGCGATTTCCCGGTGAGCCTGCCTCATTCTCCGATGTATAGTTGAAACTCCACCCGCGCGCCGGGTGAAACCGCGGCGAAAGCCTCGGAAGGGCGATTGGATGGACTTCCCCAGCCTGTCCCGATCGTCAGTGCGCGCACTCCATGTCGATAGCAGACGTTAACAAACATTTCGAGAAAGCGCGGCGCCTCCTCGAGAAGAATAAGCTTCGCGAAGCCACCGTCGAGTATCAGGCGGTGCTCGACGAAGTTCCCTCGAATCAGGAATCGATACAGGCGCTCGCCGATATATACACGCGCCTCGGCGAACCCGCGCAAGCGGCCCAATACTACGGCGCGCAGTTTGATCGCCTGGTGGAAACGGGCGACGCTTCAAAAGCCACCGCCATCTTCACCCGTTTCCTGCGCTCCTTCCCCCAGCCGCCCGATCGCCTCATGCAATACGGCCAGCTCCTTCAAAAGCAAAACCGTACCGGCGAAGCCATCGAGCAATTCGGCGCGGCCGCGCAACTCTACCAGCAGCAGGCCCGCGATATCGAAGCTCTCGCCTGTTACGAAAGCATCGCGCTCCTCGATCCCGAAAATCCCGGCCGCCATGTGATCCTCGGTGAATTAGCCGAACGCCTCGGCCATCGCGATCTCGCCACTCGCAGCTATCTCCGCGCCGGCCAGCTTACCCAGGCAACCGGCGGACTCGACGAAGCCATCGAGTACTTCGACCGCGCCCACCAGCTCTCACCCGACGATCGCACCGGCGCCCTCCTCTTCGCGGAAGCGCGCCTGCGCAAAGGCGACGCCGAAGGCTGCGTCGAGCTCCTCGATCCCATCGCCGCGAACGAAAAGGATACCGCCTTCCTGGCCCTCTTCGGCGAAGCGCTCCTTCGCACTCACCGCCTCGATCGCTCCCGCGAAATTTTCGAAGCCTACTACAAGCAAAAGCCGGAAGGATTCTCGAAGCTCTTCGAACTCGCCGGCGCTTACATCCTGAGCGGCGACGAAGCCAAAGCTGCCACGCTCCTCGTCCAAACAAAAGACCTGATGCGCAGCCACCGCCGCGAAACCGAACTCGTTGCCCACATGGACCAGATGGCCGCCATGTATTCCACCTCGCTGCCAGTCGCCGAAGTGGTCGCCCACCTCTATGAGGAATTAAATCGCGAAACGAAATATTTCGACGCCCTCGTCCGCCTCTTCGATCTCTACCTCGAAGCCGGCCAGATCCAGCAGGCCTGCGATTCGCTCGACCGCCTCGTCGATATCGATCCCTACGACTACCGCAATCACGAACGCATCGCCCGCCTCGAAGGCAAAGCCGATCCGGCGTTTCTCCAAAATATTCTCGCCCGCGCCGCCAAAGCAGCCACCGTTTCCACTCGCACTGACGGCTTCACTGGCGCAGGTTCCGATCAAGCCGCCGCCACGGGCCCGGTCACCGAGGAAGCGCGCGCCCAACAGGCCCTCGAAGATCTCAGCGTCCAAGTCGAAATCTTTCTCCAGTATTCGCTTCAATCCAAAGCCGTCGAACGCCTCCAGCGCATCGCCGAACTTTTCCCCGGCGAAGAAGAAAAAAACGAGCGCCTCCGCTCGCTCTACGACCGCGCCAATTGGTGGCCCAAAGGCGCTCCGCCAAAGCCAGCTCCCAAGCCGGCGCCAACCGCTCCGACGCCGCTCGTGATCCACATGCCCTCTCCTCCACCAGCCGCAGTCAATCCTTCCGCCCCCGCGGAAACGCACCGCGATCTCGCCGCCATCGCCGAAATCAATCGCCTGATGTACCGCCAATCCACTCCGCGCGAAGTCCTCACCTCCACCGCCACGGAAACCGGCAAGCATCTCGGCGTCTCGCGCTGCCTCGTCACCATCGGCGGTTCCGGTGAATCGCATTTGACCGCCGAATACGCCGCTCCCGGATTTCAGACCGCTGGCGCGCAGCGAATCAACGCCCTCGCCGATATAATTTCCAAAATGTCTCCCGACGCGCTCGGCGGAGTCGAACTCAGCTCTTCCACCAGCCCGGCCCTCCGCGATCTCGGCCTCACTTCCGCGCTCGGCGTCATCCTCACCGACAAAGAAACTCAGCTTCCCGCCGGCGCGCTCATCGTCGGCACATCGCAAGCTCGCCGCTGGAAACCTAACGAAAGCTTCTTCCTGCAAGCCGTCGGCGATCAGCTCGTTCTTTCCGTCAACCACACCCGTCTCCGCTCGCTCGTCCGCTCGCTCGCGGTAGCCGACGAACGCACCGGTCTTCTCAGCCGTGGCGCCTACGTGGATTGTCTGCTCATGGAAACAAATCGCGCGCGCTCGCAGGGCACGGCGCTTTCGCTGATTGTCCTGCACGTGGATCGCGGGGGAGATCTCTTGCGCCAACACGGCGACGCTGCCGTCGATCACTTCATCGAGCAATTAGCCCGCGCCGTTTCCTCAGCCGTCCGTCAAACCGACGTCGCCGTAAAATACACCGCGTGGTCTCTAGTCTTCATCCTGCCCGACACAAATTTCGAAAACGCGAAGGCCCTCGCCGAAAAACTTCGCCACGTCGCCGCAACGGTCCAGCCCTCCTGGGGCGCGCAGGACCTCACCGTCAGCGCCGTAGTCGCCCAATCCACCTCTCGCCCAGGCGACGAAACCGAAGACCGCGTCACCGAATGGATGAATCGCGCCGAAGCCGGCATAGACGAAGCCCGCCAACAAGGCGGCAACACCCTAATCGAACTAGCCACCCCCTAATCCGCCTTCCAGTAGCACAGGCATTCCTGTGTTCAGTCTCATGACATCCTTTACAGGGTGTTATCAGGACATCCTTTACACTTTGGGCCCGTGAGGGCGCGGAAGAAGAGCCCTCGGGAGAGGGCGAGGATGGCTTGGGGAACTGTGCACGTTGACGAGCAACGAATGCGCTTCGTGGTGAGCGCCAGCCGAGGGGAGAAGAGCCTTCAGGAGCTGTGCGAGGAGTTTCAGATTTCGCGGCCGACTGGCTACACCTGGCTACGGCGTTACAAGACCGAGGGACTGCCGGGGATGGTGGAGAGAAGCCGTCGGCCGCAGCACAGTCCGCAGAAGACGCCGGCGGAGATCGAGCAGCGGGTCGTCGAGTTGCGCCAGCAGCGGCCGGATTGGGGAGCGCGGAAGCTGCAGGTGGTTTTGCAGCGCGCCCAGATCGATTTGCCGGTGATCACGGTGCATCGGATTTTGTTGCGGCACGGTCTGGTGCGCGCGCAGGATCAGCACCGCCGAGCGGTAGAGCGATTTGAACGCGGGGCCGCGAACCGCTCTGGCAGATGGATTTCAAGAGTCCGATTGGATGGGAGGCGCCGGTGGGCCCTTTGTCGGTGTTGGATGATCACAGCCGCTACGCGATCACCTTGCAGGGAACCTGGTCGACGCGCGCCGAGCCCGTAAAACAGGGGCTGATCGAGGCCTTCGAACGTTGCGGAGTGCCCGAAGAGATGCTGATGGATCACGGAACGCCGTGGTGGAACATGAAAGCGGTGGCGGGATGGACGTGGCTGACGGTGTGGCTGATGAAGCAGGGGATCCGTTTGCGTTTCAGCGGATATCGCCATCCGCAGACGCAAGGAAAAGTGGAACGATTTCACGGAGCGTTGGCTGCCGCGGCTCAGCGCCGAGGATATCCGAGTCGAGAGTATCGGCAGGCGTGGTTGGACGAATTTCGCTACGAGTACAACCACGTGCGACCGCACGAAGCGCTGCAGATGAGAACGCCCGCATCGGTGTGGAGCGAAAGTACACGCCGCTATCGGCCGACCCCTCCTGTTTGGGAATACGAAGCGGGAGCGGAGGTGCGACGGTTGACGGCGCAAGGCCGCTTACGCTGCGCAGGTCGGAACTGGGAAATCAGTCGAGCCTTGGCAGGAGAATGGGTGCAGCTGATTCGCGTCGAGGAACGCATCTTGGTGTATTACTGTCGCAGCCTGGTGCGCGAACTCGACCCGCCCAGTGAGTGCTCCACGGCGGTCGACCGCTGGGTCACTCCATCACGAGAGTGTAAAGGATGTCCTGATAACGCAGTGTAAAGAATGTCCTCGAACTTTACACATTCCTGCCTGTGCCAACGCAAAAACACACCTCGATCGCCGATGCTTGGCGTAGCCGCCACCACGTTCTTGGTTCTCGTCGTTGTTTTTTCCCCAGTAGGGGCACGGCATGCCGTGCCCGAACGCGCCATCAGCACGCACGCGCCATCCACCGAAACCGCGCTACCAAAACGCAGCACGATCACAATTCCTCGTCTCACCCGCACTCGCGTTTCTTCGCCTTATTCCAACGCCGCCGAATCCCGCGCCCTCAACCCCCCGCCGCCGTCGCAATGTTACTAGCCGAATTCTGAAACACACTATTCACAGTCGTCGCCAGCGTGCGCACCGCAGCAATCGCCCCCAAGGCCAGCAGCGCCAGCAACAACGCATACTCAGTCAAATCCTGTCCATTCTCGTCAGCCCAAAGTCGTCCCACTAAGTCCTTCATTTCATTGGCCTCAAACGGATCGAAAATCAGATTTTCAGACCGGGATGTACACAGTCTAAGGCTCGCAACACTACGCCGTATATCAGGTCTATTACGGATACATTATTTTCCGCCCCAGGCCGTCCGGAATACAAAGAGCACTCTGCCGGCTCTTCTCCTCCACCGAGTTTCGTTCTGCATTCATTTCAAATTTGAAATTTTCAATTTGAAATTGCTCTTTCACATTCCGCACATCAGTGCCTCCGTAGCCGATCCCGCAGGTTTTGTTTTGCATTCATTTGAAATTTTAAATTTTCAATTTGAAATTGCCCTTCCGCTCCGTGACTCAGCGCCTCCGTGGCCATCACCCGCCACTCCCCGACCCCCGCACCGAAATCAAATAAATCGCCATCCCCAGCCCCACCAGCGCCAAAAACACCGCCACCATCACCGCCTGCACCGACGGCCGCGCCTCCACCACCTCTCCCCGCTTCAACGCCCGAATCAACCGCACATAATTCCACGCCGACGAAAGATACACCGCCACCCCAGCCAGTATCAGCCCCGTCCCAAACCACACCGACAGCCCATACGAATGCGCCGGCGCAACATGCTCCAGATAGTCCAGCCTCTCCAAAAACAATCCAAATCGCGCCACCACAAACCCAAGCCCCAGCAGCGCCAACCCAGTCCGAATCCACGCCAAATACGTCCTCTCAGCCGCCAGCGAATCACTCAAACTCCCCCTCTGCATCTTCCCCGTCGCCCCTTCCATCGTTTGTCCCCCTTGCAAACCACTTTCCTGTTTGTCGCCGCAAGTATCCCACAACCAAAACCTACCCTCCCCACCTCCGCGTAGCGCCCTCGTCCCTTGTAACGCCGGCATCCTGCCGGCTCTTTGCTCTGGCGCTTTTCGTTTTGCATCTATTTGAAATCTGAAATTTTCGATTTGAAATTGCTCTTCGCCCCAGCCACAGAAACTCACCTAGCGCCGTAGGCGCGGCACAATTTAGCCCAGCGCGGAAGAGTCTGTGTCGCAACCGGCTTTTCCACAGCTTGTATTTTCTGGAGAATCGCACAAGCTGTGTTGCTGCAATAAAAGCCAAAATCGAAAAAGGATGTGGAAATCGACTTTTTGCGGCTGCGACCCAGACTCGGATGCGCTGGGTATTCAAGACGGCGCAACGCGCCACGGCTTGTTTACCCTGAGCTTCGAATGGCGCAGCCTCACCCGCGCAAGCCCTTTCGCTTGTGCGCCCATCGCACGAGAAACGCACATTTGTGGCCAGGGTCAGCCTCACTCTTCGTTTGCATTCATTTGAAATTTGAAATTTTCAATTTGAAATTGCTTGCTTCCGTGCCTCCCCTGGCAACCTTTCCCCCTCCTCCCCACTCCAACCATATAGCCTAGTAGCAAAGCAGTTCGCAGTTGCTTCAAGCACTTGGTTCTTCGCTTGGAGCCGGCTCCTCAGAAAATTTGAGTTTGTAGAAAGAGAATCCGCAAAGCGGATCGGCGGTGTTCTTCCCGCCCAAAGGAGGTCGTTCACCATGCCACGACGAATTCCATCCTTCCCCGTCTCGTTCGAGATTTCCAGGCCCACGCGCTTCAGCAAAGCACAATCCAAAATGTATTTCGCGAACGAATGGGAGGAGTACCAGAAATCTCTCCACCACGACGACGTCGCATCCACATCAGCCCCTGCAGACGCTCCGCAACCAATAGCAACTCCCAACGACACCCACGCCACCGTCTCCCCCGTCGCGGAAAATACGGGAGCCATCGCCGCTCCTGCATCTTCACCAGCCTCTGTCTCGCCACCGCCCGGCACCGTGCACTCTCAATTGCTAGGCTCTGGCCGTCGCCCACTGCTTCCTCCCGATTTTTCACGGCACGCGCGACGCTGCTGCATCTGTTCGCATCCCGATCGTGACGCAATCGAAGGAGACTTCATCCGCTGGCACAGCGTTGAGCTGATCGCCCGCGAATATAAGATTGCCACCCGCAAATCGATTTACCGCCATGCGCACTGCACCGGACTTTTCGCCTGGCGACGCCGCGAACTCGGCCGCGTTCTCGAAGGCATTCTCGAAAACGCGGAACACGTTCCCCTCGTCTCCTCCGGCGTCATCGTTCGCGCCGCCCGCATCTACGCGCACCTCGACGAAAACGGAAACTGGTTCGAGCCAGCGCACACCAATTTCACTTTCACTGCACCCGCCTCGTCCCTCTCTCCCCTGGGAAGCAATTTGTTAGCGAACTCGGCGCGCGCCAAGCCCCGTCCCGCAAAGCCGCGCAAAATTCGCACAAGTTCTAATCGGAACAATCGATCATTCAGAAAAAAGCTCAAGTCATTGAATAAAAAGGAGAAAGCAAATTCCTAATGGACACAAAATGGGGTTTTCGGGTTTTCGCCAAAGCCCGGATTGCATGCCGTTCGCTTGCCTCATCGCAGCCGTTCCCGTACCCTACTACGGCGCAATCAGCACCAGAATCCGCAGTCACATCGCGCAGTTCTCGGAGGCAGCTGCATGGCAATTGAAAAACCAGTAGCACAGGCATTCCTGCCTGTGCCCCAAGTCGCTACAAGCACAGCTCTGCGAGCGCCAGCGCAAGCTTCAAAACACAGTTTCGAAGAGTCAAAACGTTCCCGGAGGCAGTTGCATGGCAATTGAAAAAGCCATTGAAAAAGTAGGCGTCGTCGGATGCGGCCTGATGGGCTCAGGTATCGCACAAGTCGCAGCGCAAGCGGGCTGCCAGGTAACGGTGCGCGAAGTTTCTCAGCAGCTCCTCGACAAAGGACTGCAAGGCATCGACAAAAATCTCGCCCGCCTGGTCGAGAAGGGAACTCTCACCTCCGCCGAACGCGATCAAATCCGCGGCCGCCTCCGCGGCACCACAAACGTCGAAGACCTGAAAGACAGCGACGTGATCATCGAAGCCATCATCGAGCAGCTGCCCGCCAAGCGCGAACTCTGGGGCGCCCTCGACAAAATCTGCCCGAAGCCCACAATCTTCGCGAGCAACACGTCGTCACTCTCCATCACCGAGATGGCCACCTTCACTCAGCGCCCCGATCGCTTCGTCGGCATGCACTTTTTCAATCCTGTGCCGGTGATGAAGCTGGTCGAAGTGATTCGCACCATCGCCACCGATCCAAAAGTCTTCGACGAAATGGTCGCCTTCGGCCAGCGCCTCGGCAAGACGGTCGTCCGCACATCCGATCGCACCGGCTTCATCGTGAATCGCCTGCTCGTCCCGTACCTCCTTGACGCAGTGCGCGCGCTCGAAGAGGGTGTCGGCTCCGTCGAAGACATCGACAACTCCATGAAGATCGGCTGCGGCTATCCCATGGGCCCGTTCACGCTGCTCGATTTCGTCGGCCTCGACACCACCTACTACATCTCCATCATCATGTTCGACGAATTCAAGGAGAAGCGCTTCGCCTCGCCGCCGCTTCTGAAACGAATGGTTCTCGCAGGCTGGAACGGACGTAAAGCCGGCCGCGGCTTCTACGATTACTCGGATCCCGCCAAGCCAAAGGCGATGCATCTCACGTAAACAAGAGAGCGAAAAAATAAAAATGGGCTACGAAAATTTACTCTACGAAGTAAAAGACCAGATCGCCCGCGTCACGTTCAATCGCCCGAACGTGCTCAACGCGCTCAATCGCCAAACGGTCGAAGAACTCGACGATTGCCTCGCCGCCATCGAGCGCGATGACTCGGTCCGCGTAAGCATTTTCACCGGCGCCGGCGAAAAAGCATTCGTCGCCGGAGCAGACATCAGTGAACTCTCCACGCGCACTCCAGTCACGGGCAAAGAATTCTCCGTCTTCGGCAATCGCGTACTGCATCGCCTCGAAACAATGGGCAAGCCCTCGATCGCCGCAATCAACGGCTTCGCGCTCGGCGGCGGCTGCGAATTCGCGCTCGGTTGCACAATGCGCATCGCGAGCAAGAATGCAAAAATCGGCCAGCCGGAAACGAAGCTCGGCCTGCTGCCCGGTTTCGGCGGATCGCAGCGCCTCTCGCGGCTCTGCGGAAAGGGCGTAGCCCACGAACTGATTCTCACAGGGGAAATGATTTCGGCCGACGAAGCGCTGCGAATCGGGCTGGTGAATCGCGTCGTGGAGCCGGCGGAACTTCTCCCCACCGCCGAAGCCATCGCAAAGAAAATCATCGCCAACGCACCGCTCGCGGTGAAATATGCTATGGAAGCGATCGAGCACGGCATGGACATGACGCTAGAAGAAGGCCTGTTTCTCGAAGCAACATTGTTCGGCGTCTGCTGCTCGACAGAAGACATGCGCGAAGGCACCCGCGCCTTTCTCGAAAAGCGGCCAGCAAAATTTCAAGGACGCTGACCGATGCAGACGAGGCAGAGATCGAAATGACTTTGAAACCATCGGTGACTCGCGGCCAGCTGAGCGCGGCCGGACTGCGCATCGGTATCGTCGTCAGCCGGTTCAATAATTTCATCACCGACCGCCTGCTCGCCGGCGCGCTCGAAGCGCTCGAACAAGCCGGCGCCGAAGAGAAACAAATCGAAATCGTCCGCGTCCCAGGCTCGCTCGAAATCGCGCTCGCAGCAAAAAAACTCGCAGCCACTGAGCGCGTCGATTCGATCATCTGCATTGGCTGCGTCCTGCGCGGCGAAACTTCGCACTACGACTACGTTTGTTCGGAAACCGCTCGCGGAATTCAGATCGCTCAACTCGACACCGGCGTCCCGATGGCGTTTTGCGTTCTCACCTGCGACACGCTCGAGCAGGCCATCGATCGCGCGGGCCTGAAATCCGGCAACAAGGGCTACGACGCCGGAATGGGCGCAGTAGAGATGGCGCAACTGTCGATCAAGTTGGCGCGCAAACCGGCGTCTCAAGCTGCGCCAGCGGGCAAGAGTTCAGGCAAGCCAGGCGCCAAGCCGCGGCGCGGGAAGCGATGACGCTCCGGCGCAAGTCTCGCGAGTTTGCGCTGCAGATGCTCTTTGAGTGGGACATGGCGCATCAAAAACCAAAGCAGATCGAGCAGCATTTCTGGAAGCAGGCGCGCGCCGCGGACTCCACTCGCAAATTTGCGGACCAGCTTTTCGAAGGCGCGGTGGCGCAGGCAGCCGCAAATGACGCGCTGGTAGGAAAACTTTCGGAGAACTGGAAGTTCGAGCGGCTCGCGGCGGTGGACCGCAATATTCTGCGGCTCGCGATTTACGAATTCAAATCCGGCACCGCTCCAGTAAAAGTAGTGATCGACGAAGCCCTCGAGCTCGCGAAAAAATTCTCCTCAGCCGAAGCCCCCGCGTTTCTGAACGGCATCCTCGACGCAGCGCAGAAAAAACTCGAAGGCTAAGCCCATGTCGAGCTCGGGTTTGAGACTAAGGCCAAGCATGAGGCCAAGCTCGCATCCAGGTCGGCGACCGGGCCCAACCGCAGGCCAGAAATTAAGCCTCGATGTGGCCTTCGAAAACGCGCACGGCCGAGCCGCTTACTTTCGGCACCAGGCGCCCTCGCGAAGAAGTGACCTCGACCTGAATTTCGCTTGGCCGTCCCATCTCGACGCCTTGCAGAATTGTCAGCGTCTCGCTCGGCTTCAGGCGCTCGTGCTCGACAAGATAAGCGCCGAGAGAGCCGCCGGCGGAGCCAGTGGCGGGATCTTCGATGAGTCCCCACGGCACCATTCCGCGAGCGAACGCTTTCCCTCTACTGCCGAGCGCGAAACAGTAGGCCAACACTCCATTGCGCGAAATCAGTTGCGCGAGCCCGCGCATGTTCACATGAATCTTCGACAGGGTCTTTCTGTTGCGAATCGGGACCATCAAGTTAGGGATTCCGGTGGAAACAAATTCCAGCGGAAGCGTGGGATCGAGATCGGCGGCTTTCAGGCCGAGAGTTTCGGCGAGGGTGGCGCGATTCAATTTGGTGGCGACGAAGCGCGCCGGCTTTTGCGTCATGGTGACCCGCACCGGGCGGCCGTCGTGAAAACTGAATTCGACGGGCAAAATTCCCGCGCCAGTTTGCTGCATGATTTGGACGTGGCCTTCCGACGCCGGGACGACGCCGAGTTCGGCGAGCAAAAACCAGGTGCCGATCACAGGATGGCCTGCGAGGGGAAGCTCTCGTGTGGTGGTGAAGATGCGGAGGCGGGCGAGCGCGCCGTTGTTCGTGGGGCGCTGCACGAAAACCGTTTCGGCAAGATTCATCTCGCGAGCGATGGCTTGCATTTTCGCTGGAGCAATGCCATCGCCGTCGGTGATCACGGCGAGAGGATTTCCGGCGTACTGCTTGGTGGTGAACACGTCGAGCGTGTAGAGACGGCGCTTCATGAACTGAACTCTCCTCGGGCCGAGATGACGGCGTTTCTAGAGCCGCTCCAGTTCTACCACTGTCCGCTCGTTGCGCACATTACCGGTGTTGAGGGTGGACTTGGGCTCGAACAGGACAATATGGACCTCGTCGTCGGCTTCGGGCATGTGCTCGACACCTTTGGGCACGATGATGAATTCGCCCGGCGAGACGAACACGTCGCGATCGCGGAAGCGCATCTTCATGCGGCCTTTCACGACGAGGAACATTTCGTCCTCGTCGTCGTGGTGATGCCAGACGAAGGCGCCTTTGAATTTCACGACCTTCACGTAGGAGTCGTTGATTTCGCCGACGATTTTCGGGCTCCAGTGTTCGGTGACCTTGGAGAGCTTTTCATTCAGGTTTACGACTTCCATTTAATTCTCCCTTTGCTGAAAAAGGACGCGCCGCGAAAAATCAGGAAGCGCGCACGACAAGGACGCTGCCGAGCAAACCGCGAAGCACAAGCACGCCGCCGGCGAGCGCGAGCAGAAGCGCTTCGTAGTGCAGCGAGACGAGCGGCACGCCGAGGACGATCAGTCCGACGAGAATCAGCGAGCCGCCGCGAATCGCGGCGTGTTCGTTGGCAGCTTTCGAGACGGGGCGCATTCCTGTGCGCAGTCCCCAAAGAATCAGCATGGCGCCGAGCGCGTACCAGAGCGCCGGCTTCGAAGGCAGCCCGATGCGACGCGAGGCTGCGAGCAGAATCAGCAGCGCGCCCAGAAGCAGCATGATGAATTCATTCAGTAGGCGGAAGAGACCCGCAGTCGTTTGCATCCCAAAGTTCCCACTGGCGGCATTATCTCCCACGCTGCGGGGGAGCGGCAACAACCGGAGTCAAAATGGACGATTGAGACAGTCTGTTATAGAAAACTCAAGGTCCTTGCTGGGGTTTGTCGGCCGGGATCAATTTCAGCCGGATGCTGGCGTGGCCGTCCTCCTCGGCGATGATTTTTGTGCCTTTGCCCTCGAAGGGCGCAAGGAAATCGGGATCTTCCCACGCGCCGTTCTCGACTTCCTTCCACGAAAAAAGTTTGTATGAGCCCGGCGCCACGCCCCGCAAGATGAATTGTCCATACTGATCGGTGGTGGTGTCCTTGTATAAACGAAATTGGCGTCGTCGCCGCTCACCCTCCGGGACAAGCACGACGACCGCCCCGGCGGATGGTAATTCGTTTTCATCCGTGACAGTTCCCTCGATGCGCGTGCCCGCGGAACTCAAGACAACTTCCAGCGGTCCTCGCGCGCCGCCCGCGCCAACCGTCAACCCTTTTTCCAAAATGTCTTCTCCGTTTGCGCTGGCGGATTTGAGGTAGAAGTCCGGCGAGAAACCCGGTGGCCGTCCCGACACTCGGATTTGATAGACGCCTTCCGGTACACTTTCCATCGTTAGACTTCCATCGGGCTTAATGACCGCTCCAGCGCCAGCATTGAACTGGTCGGGATCATTCACCCAAAGCCGCACCTCGGAAAAATCCAAGGATTCGTGCCCTTGCACGAGAATGCGGCCCGTGAAATCTATTCCGGCTCCTACGATGACTCTTACATCGTCAATATTCGTATTGTCCACGTCGAATGAGGCGCGGGCTGAACGTTGTCGTTTCCCCGAACCGCTCAACATTACGACCAGATTATAGGAGCCCGGGTGCAGGTCGCTGAATTGAAACGAGCCATTGTTACAGTCCGTCTCCCCCTCGCGACTGTTCCACTCCGACATATTGGGTTCGCGAAGGATCAGGAAGATCATGCAGTTTTTCGCCGGCTGACCAAGAACGGCGTCGAAGACACGGCCGCGAACATGGAAGGTTCGGATTGGAATAAGAGTGAAGTCGACAGCAGGGATTTCCTGACCGGGCGCCACTTCGATTGTGGTCGCACGTGACTGGTCCACTGTGCCCGGGTAATAGATCGGGGCGTATCCGGTTTGAGAGTCCGAACCAGAATCGCCCGTGCTTGAGACTGAGATACTGGACTGCCATCCCCCGCTAATCTTCGCGCGAACAAGATAGCGGCCTTTGGCGAGCCCGAACAGTCGAAACTCGCCGAGATCATTCGTCTGCGCCCCATCCTCGGCCTCAAGGATCCGTTTTCCTTCCCGGAAGTAATGACGCATGACCTGGACTTGCACATCCGAAATCGGATCACCATCTTCGTCGGTAATTCTTCCTGAAATGACCGCCGAGGGCACCATGCGGAAGAGCAAATCTTGAATCTCACGCCCCGGGCCGAGTGCCAAGACGGCGCCGTGGCTTGCCGAAGAGGTTTCGCCATACGATTGCGACACATAACCCGAATGCCCTACCAGCAGGTTGTAGCGGCCGGGATCGATTTTCTGAATTGCAAAGTGTCCGGCAGCGTCAGTGTGGGTAGAGTAGCCTGCGTTGGGGTCGTCCACCTTCTGCAAGTAAACATGGGCCTTTTTCAGCGGCTCACTCGAGCCCAATTTGACGACCAGTCCCGCAATGCTACAGGTGTCTTTTACCGAAGTGTTCTGAGGTTTTCCAGATGGGGCTTGTTGCGCCGCAGCCGCATAAGCGCCAGAGAGAAAAAGAAAAAGCACGCAGAGTTTTGCAAGGTGCGCACGCATGCCTAGCTCATTGTCTAACCCTTACTATTGAAAGAGAGTTTATTACGTCAACGGGCAAAGCACAACTCTAGCCCGATGGATAGGGAGAGTCGAAACTAGGCGAGGCAGAGGCTTCGAGATCTTCTAATTAGAATAAGCCTGTTGCCGGCGGCTAAATGACGTACGTTGACCATCTTAATTTCTTCGTTCAATGCTTTGCGAGGCGTAGTATATCTGCCAAACAGGCTGAAAACTTCACACAGAAGATGGAGAGGAGTGCAATGCTGAACGACGCGGCGATTGCGGCTTTCAGGGCTTGTTTGCGCGGGGAGTTGGTCGAGCCGGGGGATGCGGGTTACGACGAGGCTCGCACGGTTTACAACCGGATGATCGACCGGCGGCCGCGATTGATTGCGCGGTGCGTGGATGTGGCGGACGTGATGGCGGCGGTGAATTTCGGACGGGAGCAGAAGTTGCTGGTGGCGATTCGGGGCGGCGGGCACAACGCGGGCGGATTGGGAGTGTGCGACGACGGGCTGGTGATTGATCTTTCGCGGATGAATTATGTTCGGGTGGACCCGCAGAGGAAAACGGTGCAGGTGGGTGGAGGCGCGCTTTGGCGCGACGTGGATCATGCGACGCATGCGTTCGGGCTGGCGGTGCCGTCGGGAATTATTTCGACAACCGGCGTGGCTGGGCTGACGCTGGGCGGCGGGATGGGTTATTTGACGCGGCGTTATGGCCTGACGATCGACAATTTGCTGACTGTGGAGATGGTGCTGGGCGATGGGCGATTTGTTATGGCGAGCGCGAAGGAAAATTCGGATTTGTTCTGGGCGGTGCGTGGCGGGGGCGGGAACTTTGGGGTGGTGACGTCGTTTTTGTTCAAGGGGCAGCCGGTGCACACCGTGTATGGCGGGCCGATGCTGTGGCCGATGGAAGACGCGGCGGAGATGATGCGGTGGTATCGCGACTTCATTGTGAAGGCGCCGGATGTTGTCTACGGGTTTTTTGCGTTTCACACGATTCCGCCGGTGGCGCCATTCCCGGAACGCTTCCATCTGAAGAAAATGTGCGGGATTGTATGGTGTTATACCGGACCGATGAAGAAGGCGGAGAAGATTTTTAAGCCGATACGAAAATTCAAGGCTCCTGCGATCGATCTGGTTGGGCCGATTCCGCATCCGGCGTTGCAGAGTTTGTTCGACGGTCTGTATCCGCCGGGGATGCAATGGTACTGGAAGGCCGATTTCGTGCGCACACTTCCCGATGAAGCGATTGCGCAGCACGTGAAGTATGCGGCGACGTTGCCGACGTTGCAGGCGACGATGCATCTTTATCCGATTAATGGCGCGGCGGGTCGGGTGAAGAAAGGCGCGACGGCATGGTGGCATCGCGACGCGAATTGGACGGAGGTGATCGTGGGAGTGGATCCGGATCCGGCGAAGAAGGGAGAGATTTCGGCGTGGGCCAAGGAGTATTGGAATGCGCTGCATCCGTATTCGTCCGGTGGGGCGTATGTGAATTTCATGATGGAGGAGGGTGAGGAGCGGATCCGGGCGACGTATGGGAAGAATTATAAGCGGCTGGCAAAGATCAAGAGGAGGTATGACCCGGGGAATTTGTTTCGGGTGAATCAGAATATTCGGCCGAAGTAATTGATTCGATGGATTGTTGTTGGGATGTTGAAGATTACTGACCTGGACAGCAACGCGCCGGCCTGCCATAAACCCGGCCAATTTGTTCTTGCCGCCGATCTTGCGTTGGAACGGGTGTGCCGATGGGCGGAAGGCCTACGACGAGAACGTCGTCGTCGTGGCTACCCGGGAAGTGAAGAACGCGAGCGCGGGCGAGGCGAGCAATTGTGATTGTGCCGCGTTTTGTCTTGGGGCACAGGCAGGAATGCCTGTGCTACTGAAACTCGCGACGAATCGCGTGATCTCGCCAAGGTCGTTTGCCGGGCAGTGGTCGCCGCTGATCTACAACTTCCGGCATTACTACCGGCTGGCGGAGACCGAGTTGGGGAAGACGTTTCGCGCGGAGGCTTGAGGAGAAGAAGCACAGAAGCGGCATGATTCTGGTCGCTTGATTTAGGCGGGGGATTTTTTGCCTGCGGTTTGGGCGACGCGGGCTATCACGAGTTTTTTGATGAGCGCGGTTGGCAATGGCTTGTTGGTGGGAAAGTGGATGGTGCCTTTGGAGGTGGAGAAAGGCTTCAGGTCGCGTTTGAATTTGTCGATGATTGCGGCGGTGGGGAAGAGGCTGCAGTGATTTGAAAAGGCGGCGTACCAGACGAGGATGCGTTTTTGTTTGAAGGCGGGGATGCCGTAGCTGATGATTTCGAGGGCGTCTTTGGGGACGGCGGAGCGGATGGCGGCGCGCATTTTGGCGAGATGAGCACGGGCTGGTTGGGGGACGCGGGCGAGATATTGGTTGACGGTTTTTGGAGCGACACTGGTCTTCTTGGTGGATCTGCGATTTGTTGATAGCTGTTTCTTCAATGTGGAATTCCTTCGAGGAAATTATATGCCTGGTGTGGCTCGGATTGTCGGTTGCGTTGGACCGTGAGGTTGCATATGCAGTTGAAGAGCAAAGAACGCTCGCATGCGGGGGACAAGCACTGGCGGTTGTGCTGAGCGTTACGAAGGCACAGGCAGGAATGCCTGTGCTACTGGAAAACTAGGCGTAGAGGAAGGGGCGGGATTTGTGGCTGGTCCAGAAGTAGGCGAGGATGATGATGCTGGCGACTGCGGCGTAGGCGCACCAGAGGGAAGTGAAGGCGTAGCGTTTGAAGAGCATGACGGCGAGGAGAATGATGAGATTTGCTGCGCCGAAGATGACCATCATTCTAATTCTTGAGAAGAAGAGGGAACCGCAGGTGGCGATTACGTAGAGAATGGCGACGATGGTGTTGTTGGTGGCTGGATTGATGTAGACGATGCTGTTTCCCTTCACGTAAACCTCGAGCTGATAGGCAGTGAGCGCCCACAAAATATAGAGAGTTGTACCGCCGCCGACGATGAGGAACGGGAGCATGCGTTTGCGGGCTTTGGCGGTGGGCTCAAAAAGGTAGATGCTGAGCGGGAGAAGGAAGGGGAGGAGTCCTTGGGCGTAGAGCATGAAGGCGGCGCCCATGTTGTGGGTGACGGTGGGGGAGAGGATGCCGTCGAGGCCGAGCCAGACGAAGCCTTCGATGAATTGATGGATGGCGAAAAGTGTGGGGAGTGTGGCGAAGAGGAGTTCGCGGCGGTGCTTCACGCGGGAGAGTGTGGCGATGCCGATGCCGGCGAGGACTGTGCTGCCGGCGAAATTGGCTGCGGCTGAGAAGCACATGGCGGGTTGGAAAGTACATGAAATTTGGTGGAGGGCGAAATGTTTTTTTTTGGCGCGTGAGTGCGATGTCGGGTTGGTTGCTTAAAAACCCGTGGCTACTATTCCATAGTGCGGACTGATATTCTTTCGCGTCGCTGACCACTTGTTTCGAAGGAGTTTTCTGATGCGCTTTTTGTGTGTGCTTGTTGTGGCTGTGTGCGCGATTGGGTTTTCGTTGCGGTCGCAGGAGCAGACGACGAAGGCTCCTCAGGATTACCTGTTTGCCTGGGCTGGTGATGAGGCGCACAAGGGGAATGATTTTCTTGCGGTGATTGACGCGGACCCCGCGTCGGCGTCGTATGGGCGTTTGGTGACGACTCTTGCGACTGACCAGCAGACTATGCAGGTACATCACACCGAATATGCGATGCCTGCGAGTGGGATGCTTTTTGCGAACGATCACGGGGCGGGGCGGACGTTTATTTTTGACGTGCGCGATCCGCTGCATCCCAAGGTGGTGACGTCATTCACGGACATGGGTGGATACATGCATCCGCATTCGTATTTGCGGCTGCCTGACGGGAATGTGCTGGCGACGTTTCAGCACGCGCATCACGGTGCGAGCCAAGGGCAGATGGGCGTTACGGGCGGGCTTGTGGAAATTAATGACGAGGGCAAGTTGGTGCGGAGTGCGAGCAATGCTGATCCGGCGTTTGCTGACGCGTTGTTGATGCCGTACAGCCTGGTGGTGCTTCCTGAGATTGATCGCCTGGTTTCCACGAATTCTTCGATGCACCTCGACGATATTTTTAGCGGCGTGACGTATCAGGTGTGGAGGCTTTCCGATTTGAAGCTGCTGAAGACGGCGTATTTGGATGTGGGAGAGAATCGCTACGCGCAGATCAGTCCTGAGGAGCCGAGGCGGGGCCCGGACGGATCGGTTTTTATTCAGACGCTGGGGTGTGGAATCGAGCGCATCACGGGAGTTGATAAGGACGAGCCGAAGGCGCAGCTCGTGTACACGTTTCCTGGTAACTGGTGCGGCGTTCCGACGATCGTGGGGCATTATCTGGTGCAGAGCGTGCCGGCGATGCACGGTTTGATTGTGATTGATATTGCGAATGGGGCGAAGCCGGTGGAGGTTTCGCGAATCAAGTTGACCGATACGTATAGTCCGCACTGGACCGCTTGGGGAGAAAAGACGCAGAGGCTGGTGGTGACTTCGAGCGGATCGCCTGAGGATCACCGGATGTTTTTGTTGAAATTGGATCAGGGAACTGGAGCTATTGCGCTTGATGATGCTTTTCGCGATGTGGACGGGAAGGTGGGATTCAATTTTGGTGAGCGGGAATGGCCGCAGGGTTGGAAGGGGAGTGGGGCGCCGCATGGGGTGGTGTTTTCGAAGTGAGGGGTTTCATCGGCGAGATATGGACTTACGCTACTAAGTGCGAATCCAGGTGGTTTGGACTTTGGGTGGGTGTTGGAGGGTTTGTATAACGACGCAGAATTGTTCGGTTTTTTCTTGTAGGGCGCGGAGCTGGTCTGGAGTTGCGTTGCGGGCGGCGATGTTGAAATTCAGGCGGATGCTTTCGAAGCCTACCGGGACGTCCTTTGAAATGCCGAGTGTGCCGCGAAGATCCAAGTCGCCTTCCACTGTGACCTCGATGTGATCGGTTGCGATGCCCATTGCGGCGGCTACCATTTGGCAGGTGATTTGCGCGCATGCGGCGAGAGCGCCGAGCAAGAGATCGCCGGAGCAAGCGCCGACTCCTGCGCCTCCCACGCCTTTGTGGGCTTCGGCTTGATAGATGGCGCGGCCGATGTCAACGGAGCATGAGACAGGAGCGTCGGTCTGGCTGCCTTTAGCGCGAAGAGTGATTCGCGAGGCGGTGGGGTCGGCGCGGTATTGGTCTTTCAGCGGTTTCTGCAGCGATCGAAGATCCATCTGGCCCTCACTCGATTATTCTCAGCGAATATTTTACAGCGATTCTAAAGGCTGAAAAGGCTGCGCGCGCGCTGCCTTGTGAGCCTTTCGCCTGCATGCTAGCATCGAATTACATCAGGAGAGCCGCCTTGCCCAAATATGTTATTGAACGCGATGTGCCGGGAGCAGGAAATTTAACCGACGCGCAGCTGAGGGAACTTTCGCAGAAGTCGGTGAGCGTGCTTAAGGGAATGGGCCCTGAAATTCAGTGGCTGCACAGCTATGTGACCGGCGACAAAGTGTATTGCGTTTATCTGGCGCCGGATGAAGCTACCATCAAAGAGCATGCGAAGCGGGTGGGTCTTCCGGCGAACCGCGTTTCGGCTGTAAGGCGGCTGCTGGACGCATCGAGCGCGGAGTAAGCACGCATGATTACCTCTGCAACTTAGCCTTCCATAATTCGATTTTATCCGCAGTGACTGGCTGAACGGCGTGGTACGTCAAGCCGAGGAGCTTTCGGCGTCGGGCCTGAGGGCTTCCTCGATTGCTTTCTCGATGGCCTTTTCGAGGGGCATGCCCCAGCCTTCGAGCCAGGCGGTGGCGCCCGAAGTGTTAGCGAGAGCGAAGCGAGCCGGATCGAGATGAGCTTCGAGCTTGGCTTGTTCAGCGGGGGTGAGCGGGGCGCCGATATTTTGTCGAAGAGCGGCGGCGGCGCCGGCAAGACGCAAGGAACGCTCGGCCTGGAATTGAAGAGACGCGGAGCAAGCGAAACATTCGAGGAGCCGGGCGATTCCGCGCTTGTGTTCGAGCTCCTGGAAAACTTTCAGGCTTTCGCGGTAGAGGGCGTGAGCGGTGGCGCAATCGCGCTGCTCTCTTGCGAGGTTTCCGAGATCGGCGAGAGTGCCGGCGACGCCCCAGCGATCGCCGAGTTCGCGAAACATTGAAAGGGCTTGCTCGTAGAGAGCGCGCGCGGATGCGGAGTCGCCTTCATCACGGGCGACGTCACCCTTGTAATTAATCGACCATGCGACGCCGGTGCGATCGCCGAGCTGGCGGAAGAGCGCGAGGCATTCGTCATAGAGGGAGCGCGCACGCGCAAAATCGCGCTGGAGTTTTGCGACGCTCGCGAGATTGCTGAGAGCGCGCGCGATCGCTTTTGGATCGCCGATCTCGCGCCACAACTCGAGATTTTCCTCAGACAACGCGTTTGCCAGCGCGAGGTCGCCACGGTCGCGCGCCGAGACGGCTATCGCGTTCAACGAAACAGCGACGCCTTGTTTGTCACCGAGTTCACGAGAGATATCGCGACTTTCGCCGACCAAGACTTCGGCCTGAACATAGTCTCCCTGCTCCACGGTGAGTATGCCTGCGGCGAATAGAGCACGAGCCCGCGCTCTCGAAGGAGCAGCCGCGGCTGGGAGTTTGAGGATTTTGCCCAGCCAGTCTCTGCCTTCGGAGAGATACTCGAGCCGTTCCCAGAAACGAAACAGCGCTGCGCCGAGGCGCAATCCCCAGTCCGCATCGCCGGTTTCAATGAGGTAATCGAGCGCGGCGCGAAAATTGTCGTGCTCGCGCACAAAATTCTCGAGCCATTCTGAGCCGACCGTTTCGCCCTGTTCAGTGGCGGCTTCTTCGGCGAGAACGAGACAATAGGCGGCGTGAGCGCGCTTCGTGGAGGCTTCTTCCTTGCTGGCTTCTAGTTTTTCGCGCGCGTACTCGCGAATGGTTTCGAGCATCGTGAAGCGCGATTCGCCGTTGGGCTGGGCGACCTGTTGGACCAGGCTTTTGTCCACCATCGAAGCCATGCCGTCGAGGAGATCCAAATCGAGATCCGCTTTGGCGTCGCAGACGGCTTCGACACTTTCGAGCGTGCATCCGCCGGCGAAAACGGAGAGGCGCCGAAAAAGTTTCTGTTCGGCGGGGGTGAGGAGGTCGTAGCTCCAGTCGATCGCGGCACGGAGGGTTTGCTGGCGCTGCGGGAGGTCGCGAGCGCCGCCGGTGAGCAATTGCAGGCGGCTGGCGAGGCGAGTGCGCATAGCGGAGACGGAAAGAACCTTGACGCGGGCGGCTGCGAGTTCGATCGCGAGGGGCAGGCCATCCAAGCGGCTGCAGATTTCGATGATGGCGGAGGAGTTTTCCTGGTTCAGCTCGAAATCGGGTTTGGCGGCGCCGGCGCGCTGCAGGAAGAGCGCGACTGCGGGGCATTTTGAGAGGTCGTCAATCGTGGGCTTGGAGCGAGAATCCGGGACTGCCAGCGGGGGGACGGGAAATTCGTGTTCACCGTAAACATGAAGCGCGGCGCGGCTGGTGACCAGGATTTTGAGATGGGGGCCGATGGCCAGGAGATCCGCCAGAGTGGGCGCGGCTTGAAGAAGATGTTCGAAATTATCGAGCAGGAAGAGCGCGGGCGGGCGCGACGGATCCTGAAGATGCTTTTTCAGCAATTCGAGCGGTGATTGACCACCCGCTTCGCGCAGGCCGAGGGCCTGAACGATCACGGAAAGAAGCAGGCCTGGGTCGTTGACGGCGGAGAGAGCGACAAAATGAATTCCTCCCGGGAAGCGATCGGCGACGGCGGAGGCGATTTCGATGCCAAGCCTCGTCTTGCCGATTCCGCCCGGGCCAGTAATCGTGACCAGTCGAACGTCGGAACGCAGGAGGAGTTCTTTCGCGGCGTCAATTTCTTTTTCGCGGCCCACGAATCCGGTGCGCTGAACCGGAATATTGGATTGGCGGGATTCCGGGTGCCGAAGAGCTTTTTCAGCGAAGCGGTCGCGGATGGCGGCGAGTTCGTGGGCGAGATCGCGCGTTGAAGCGTAGCGTTTTTCCGGTTCTTTTGCGAGGCAACGCTCTATCGCCCAGCAGAGCGGGGCGGGTGCATCGGGGACGAGCATGGCGATTGGGTCGGGCTGTTCGCGCAAAATAGCGACCAGCGTTTCGGCGGCTGTGGCTCTGCGGAACGCGCGTTTTCCGGTGAGCATCTCGTAGATAACCAGGCCCAGCGAAAATTGATCGGAACGGAAATCGAGCGGGAGGCCGGCGGCTTGTTCGGGTGACATATATTCCGGCGTGCCCAGAATTACGCCCGAGCGCGTGTCGGAATTGGAGCGCGTGTGGAGTTGAGATAATTCCGCGCCAGCGGGGACAAGCTTCGCCAAGCCGAAGTCGAGAATTTTGACGAATCCATCGGCGGTGATCATCAGGTTTCCGGGTTTGACGTCGCGATGGGCGATGCCTGCTTCATGCGCTTTCGCGAGGCCTTCGGCGATTTGGGCCGCGATGTCGATGGCCTGGCGAATCGGCACGGCACCTGCTTTCAGCAAATCGCGCACCGTGGTGCCCTCGACCAGTTCCATCACGATGTAGTGGACGGAACCGTCGTGTCCGAGGTCGTGGATGGTGACGATGTTGGGGTGGTTGAGGGCTGAGGCCGAGCGGGCTTCGCGTTCGAAGCGATGCAAGTGATCGTCCGCCGTGGCGAGTGTGGCGGGAAGGATTTTGATGGCGACGATGCGATCGAGACGCGCGTCGCGGGCACGGTACACCTCACCCATTCCGCCGGCGCCTAACGCGCCGACGATTTCGTACGGCCCGAGTTTTGTCCCTGGGGCGAGCATCCCGGTGGGCACGGCCACATCTGCAAAGAAGAACTATCGCACGATCAGCCTTGTAAGGAGGTATAACAAACTTGCTGCGGGTGTGACAACGCGGATTTCGGCTGGCGTGCTGCGGACAAATTTCGCCTCGGGGCGGGACTGCACGACCGCTGAGTCGCGTATTTGACTCCAGGCGCTAGCCGGTCAACCCAAAACCAGCTAGTCGGGCGTGGCCCCGAGAAATTCGGTATGACCCTCGAAGATCTGCGCCAGATTCGACATGAGAAACAGATCGATAATTCTCTGGTTTGCCTTCGTGATTCTCAACTCACGTTTTTCTTTTTTCGCCGCTACCCACAAACCTACAATTGTTCCCAGGCCCGAGCTGTCGAGAAAACTGACGTTGTTGAGATCCAGCAAAACGCGCTTGGAGTCGGAGATGAGCGGGCGGACGGTGGTCTTGAGCAATTCGGATGTGCCGGACGTGATTCGACCGGAGCAACGAACGATTGTTTCATCTGGCAATTTTTCGACGACGAGCTGTAATTCGGGAGATTGAAGAGCGCTGGGGTTGGACATGCAGTACCTCCTGAGAGTGCAACATAGATTTTGGAAATGTTACGTCAAGAAATCGGCACGCGCTTGACGCCGGCGAATACCTTATCGACGGGGTTACTGTGCCCGGTCTCGTCGAGGAACAGAACCAACTTCAAATTCTCTAAGTACACCCCTTCGAGAGTGTGGCTGCCTGGTCCGGGGCCGTGCCTTAGTAATACGGCGCTGGGGCCATGGTCGGAAACAGAAGTTGGAGGAACGGGGCGGGAGTGCAGGACGACATCGTTTCCTTCCCGTTGAAGCGTGACCATCTTGTCCTCTCCGACCGTTTTCACAAGGAGCGTATATTCACCCGGAGCTAATTTATGGCCGTGGCACTGCACTTCATAGGGGAGCGAGAAGCGCCCTTGGAATTCAGTTTTCGCAGTAGAGGCGGTGATGGCTGCCATGTTAGTCGTTTCGTGTTCCTGAGCACCGGTTTCCGCCTGGGCGTGAGCAATGGCTGGGAGGAAGGCGGCGAGCATGAGTACTGGAATCAAGCGCGAAATTTGCATCATCCGATTGGGCATCATTTTCTTCGTCTTTTTCATCGGAAACTCCATTTGCCTGTGGCGGTTAGGATCGGATTCCGCGTATTTGCATTACCAGTCTTGTTAACCGCCACGATGAGCGCGAATGTTACTCCGGTTCGAGAAAATCATCAATGCATCGGGCGATTGCAGCCTGCCACGCGCGAAACTGCCGAGCCTCTGTCTGTTGCGGCGCTAAATGCTACAATAGTCAGCTTTTCAGATTGCATCGCATGAGTGGATTCAGCATCGAATCGTCAGGAGAATTCAGTGCGCAAGGTGATCATCATCGGAAGCGGGTGTGCGGGGCTGACGGCTGCGATTTACGCGGCGCGCGCGGAGTTGCAACCGTTGGTGCTGGACGGCTACGAGCCGGGCGGCCAGCTGGGGCTTACGACGCTGGTGGAAAACTTTCCCGGATTCCCGGATGGAATTTTGGGGCCGGCATTGATCGAGAACGCGCGGAAGCAGGCGCAGCGGTTCGGGGCGGAGTTCGCATCAGGCGCGGTGACTTCGGTGGATTTGAGCAAGCGGCCGTTTAAGGTTGTGGCCGGCAAAGAAACGTATGAGTGCGAGGCTTTGATTATCGCCTCGGGCGCATCGGCGCGGATGCTGGGGATCGAGTCTGAAAAGCACTTGTTGGGATACGGGGTTTCGACTTGCGCCACTTGCGACGGCTATTTCTTCCGGGAGCGCGACATTATTGTGGTCGGGGGTGGCGACACGGCGATGGAAGAGGCCACCTTCCTGACGAAATTTGCGAAGAAAGTGACGCTGGTGCACCGGCGGAATGAATTTCGGGCGACGAAGATCATGTTGGATCGTGCGCGGGCGAATCCGAAAATTGAATTTCTCACGCCGTACGTGATCGAGCATGTGGATGATGTCGACAAAAAGTCGGTGGAGATGGTTCGGCTGAAGAACGTCGATACGGACGAGCTGAAGACTGTGGCGGTGGAAGGCGTTTTTGTCGCCATCGGTCACGACCCGAACACCAAAATTTTCAAAGGCCAGCTGGATATGAATGCGGACGGCTACTTGATCACGCACGACGGGCCGAAGACGAACGTAGAAGGCGTTTTCGCGGCGGGCGATGTGCAGGACCATCATTACCGGCAAGCGATCACAGCCGCGGGGTCGGGTTGCATGGCGGCAATGGATGCCGAGAAGTTTCTTGGAAAAAACAAGCTGTAACCAGCGCTAGTTAAATCGTGCG
Organism: uncultured Acidobacteriota bacterium; assembly: GCA_963815265.1. Taxonomy (GTDB): domain Bacteria; phylum Acidobacteriota; class Terriglobia; order Acidiferrales; family UBA7541; genus Palsa-295. Next base: position 142,896 of record CAWFGI010000005.1, read on the forward strand.
GTTCACGGCATAATTCCCAGCGCATGAGAATCGCTGCGACATTCTCCTACCAAAAGAAACTCATTTTCTGCTGATGCGCGCGCTCCTTCTGAAACTTTCCGAAAGCAAGCGGCTTGCGCCGCTCATCATGAGCAATGGTGTGAGCCGGCGGGTGGCGCGGCGGTTTGTGGCGGGAGAGACGCTTGACGATGCGATTGAAGCTGCGCGAGCGCTCAATGCGGCAGGCCGCTCGGCGAGCCTCGATTTGCTCGGAGAGAACGTCTCGGATGAGGCCGGGGCGCGCAACGCTGCGGATGGATATGTTGCGATGTTCAATCGGATTGCGCGCGAGAATCTGAATGCAAATGTGTCGTTGAAGCTGACGCAGCTGGGATTGGACTTGAGCGAATCGCTTTGCCAGGAACTGGTGGAAAGAATCGTGGCGCATGCGACAGATTTAGGAAACTTTGTGCGCATCGATATGGAAGGTTCGGCATACACACAGCGCACAGTGGAATTGACGAAGCGGGTGCGGGCGAAATATACAGGCGTCGGCACGGTGATGCAGGCATATCTTTTCCGGGCTGAGAAGGACGTTCAGGATCTACTGAGCGCGGGGTGCCGGATGCGGCTTTGCAAAGGCGCGTATAAGGAGCCGCCGGAAATCGCGTTTCCCGAAAAAGCGGATGTGGATGCGAATTACGTGAAACTGATGAAGCTGCTGCTGCCAAGCGGAATTTATCATGGGATTGCGACCCACGATCCCGCTATGATTCAAGCAACGAAGGATTTTGTGCGCGAGAGAAATATCGGGCGAGATCAATTTGAATTTCAGATGCTGTATGGAATTCGCACTGATTTGCAGCAGCAGCTTGTGCGCGAGGGTTACCGGTTGCGGATCTATATTCCCTTTGGCACCGATTGGTTTCCTTATTTTATGCGGCGGCTCGCGGAGCGGCCTGCGAACCTGGCGTTCTTCCTGCGGAATTTGCTGCCGAAGTCTTCCGGTGACGCGGCTTGAGATGACGCCAAGAAAGTCCCACGACGAGAACGTCGTCGTCCTGGCTACCTGAGCGCGGCAAGCGATGAGCGGGCCAGCCGCAGCAAATCATTGTGATAATTTTCCGCCAAAATTAGAATAGGGTGGCGCGGCAGTCCAAACTCTCCGCAGTTCATTTCGCTCGGCAAACTGAGGTGCAAAATGACAACTGGCACAGCTGTCCGATGGCTCGTAATTGGCGTCCTGCTTGCGTTTGGCGGATGCAATAAATCAAATCCGAATTCCAATTCCGGGAACCCGAGTGGCGGCGCCACGGCGAACACGCCGGCTGGCAATTCGTCCGCTGCGAATTCGCCCGCTTCTGGCGCGCCTGCGGCGAACACCACACCGAGCCAACCGGCGACAACGCCCCCTCCGCCAAGTGTGGTGATTGACGCGGGAACCCTTCTCACCGTCACGATCGATCAGGCCGTCAGCTCGAAAACAAACAACAACGGCGACCCGTTCGCCGCTTCGCTTGCTGCGCCGATCAGCGTGGGCGGCGTAACCGTGCTACCGACGGGCACGCGCGCGAAGGGAACGGTGGTTCAGGCGGATTCTGCAGGCCGCGTGAAAGGCGGGGCCGTGCTGGCGCTGACGCTCGATTCGATTACTCTAGACGGGCAGCCGTACTCGATTCAAACTTCCGAGTTCGAAGAGACCATTAAGGGCCGCGGCAAACGGACCGCCATTGGCGCGGGCGGCGGCGCGGCGTTTGGCGCAATCATTGGAGGGCTGGCCGGTGGAGGAAAAGGCGCAGCGATTGGCGCGTTGGCGGGCGGCGGCGCAGGAACCGCGGGGACTGCGTTCACCGGAAAGCGCGACATTACGATTCCGGCTGAAACGCGGCTGCATTTTAAATTGACTGCGCCTGTGACGATTCAGCCGTCGGCAACGGCCACATCGACGTCAACGCCGACACCGACGCAGTAACCAGTCCGTCGCTCATACGAACGTAGAAATGCATGCGTCCCAGTTTGTCAGGATTTGCGGCAGACGGCTACGCCATCGCGCAGCGGAACGATGACCGGAAAAAGTTCGTCCGACGAATACACCAGGCGATTGAATTGCTGAATCGAGCTCGTGCGGACGTCTTTCGATTTCGCCGTGACCCGGCCGGACCACAGCACGTTGTCAGTGATGAGAAGTCCGCCGCTCTTCAATCGCGGAACCGCCTTTTGCATCGCTTTAGGGTATTGGTGCTTGTCGACGTCAATGAAGATCAGGTCGAACGCGCCGCCGATTTCATCGAGAAGCATGAGCGCATCGCCCACAAGTATTTGAACGCGGTCGCTCACACCGGCGCGGATGAAATGCTGGCCAGCCAGCTTAGCGTTATCCGCGCTGCCGTCCGTGTAGTAAATCTCGGCGCCCGGTCCTGCCGCTCGCGCAAGCCAGATTGTGGAATATCCGATGGCGGAGCCCATCTCGAAAATTCGTTTGGCGCCTGAAGTCTGCGCAAGCAGGTGGAGCAACCGCCCGCAGGCCGGTCCGATGATGGGCACATCATGTTTTTTTGCGTAACGCTCCATTTCGGTGAGAATGGCGTCTCGTTTGGGCAGCAGCGATTCGAGATATTTTTCGACGTTCGAATTCAGGATTTTGCCGGCCATTGGTTCCTCCAGAACGCGTTGCGCGAACAGGGCGCTTAATCGGCGAGGTGCGCGAATCAAAAAAACCTCACCTCTAAAGAGGTGAGCTACATTGAGTCACCTGCGAGCCAACTGCGAAGAATCTATCTCGCGCTTGCGGATTTCTCGTCGCCCAGCGTTTCGCCCGGCTTCATCACGTGGTATTCAAGGCTCGGAACGTCGCGTGTATGTTCGCGCAACGCATCGGGAGTGCCCGTGAGCGCAGGGAACGTGCCAAAGTGCATTGGAATTACGTGGCGCACGTTAAGCAGCCGCACAGCGAGAGCCGCTTCGCACGGGCCCATCGTATAGTGGTCGCCGATCGGAAGCATTGCCACATCGGGCGAGTAAAGCTCGCCGATAATTTTCATGTCGCCGAAGACGGCGGTGTCGCCCGCGTGATAAACGGTGAGCCCGCCCGGCAAACGAATGATGTAGCCGCAAGCTTCGCCGCCGTAAACGATCTTGTCGCCGTCTTGAATGCCGCAGGAATGGATTGCGTGCACCATGGTGACTTCAATTTCGCCCACTTTTTGCGTCCCGCCTTTATTCATGCCCGAAATATTGGATACGCCCTTGGACTCCAACCAGCCGCCAGTCTCATGAATGGCGACCACGCGCGGCTTGAATTTCTTGCCGAGCTCGACAGCATCAGCGATGTGGTCGAAGTGGCCATGTGTGATCAGCATTGTATCCACGCGATCTATTTTCTTGAGCGCCTCGGGCGTCATGGGATTCGACTGAATCCACGGGTCCACCAGAATCACGTTGCCGGTGGGAGTGGTGATGCGAAATGCGGCGTGGCCGAGCCATGTGAGTTTATTTCCGCGAGTTTGAAGCATCGGAGACCTCCAAAAGAGATGAATTAGCGTGGCTGGACGATACCGAGCCGAACGCGCCCCTGATCGGTTAGTGGCGGACCGGTTAGTGGCCGCTTGCCTGCGCGCCCGGACTTGCCAGCACCTGGCGTATTCCTTCTTCGAATGAAGCACGAGATTGCCCACCGACGAAATGGCCAATGATATGCCCATCGCGTCCGTAGAAAATCGTTTCGGGCATGGTGCCGGTCCAAGCCGGATTCACGCCGCGATAGAAAGCATCCACATCGATGCCGGGTTTCTGGCGATAATTTGGAAAGCCGGGCTGATTGCGCGCGAGAAAGCGGCGAACGAGATTCATGTCTGCATCATCATCGAGACTAACGCCAAAAATTGCGAGGCCTTGCGGAGCGTACTGTTTCTGCAACTCGACAAGCAAAGGAAATTCGTCGCGACAGGGCTCGCACCAAGTGGCCCAGAAAGTGACGACGAGCGGCTTGCCACGGTATTTCGCGAGCACCTGGTTGTAGCCTGCAAGATCGATCAAAGGCAATTCGGCCGCGGCGGGTTTCGCCGATTTGGCAGCGGGCTTGGCGGGGGCCGTCTGCGCGTTCGCGATAGCAGGATGCGACACGCCGGACAACAGGACCGCCAGCATCGCCATCGAAGGCAGCGGGAACGGCAGCCCCCATTTGAGTCGCTTTATCTTCACGCCAAACATTCTAGCGGGTTAGACGCCGGGACAGCAACTTCGGTAGTGCATTGCGGAGCCGCTCGCCGGATATCGAAGGCTCTTCGCGGGAACTCGGAGCCGAATTTCCGGCGCAAAAGAGTGGCTACGAGGCATACTTGTGCCCCTGTTGGAATGATGATATAAAAAATGTTTAGAGTGTGGCGGGCAGGATGGCAGTGATTCTGTGAGCAAGACAGCCCTTATCCAGGAGAAAACGAAATGGCTTATGTAATCGCAGAACCTTGCATCGGAACAAAGGACACGGCGTGCGTCGACGTTTGTCCGGTGGACTGCATCCATCCGCGCAAGGACGAGCCGGATTTCGAGGCTGAAACGCAGCTTTATATCAGCCCGGTGGAGTGTATTGACTGTGGCGCGTGCGTCCCGGTGTGCCCGGTGACCGCCATTTTCGCGCTGGAAGATTTGCCGGAGAAGTGGGCGAACTTTACGCCGATCAACGCGGACTGGTACACGAATAAGAAGGCCTAACGGGAAGGCAGCGGGCGTTCGTCCTGCGGCGAAGGAATTGCAAGGTGATTGGCGCGGTGAATTGAGAGATTCACCGCGCTTTTGTTTTTGGGGCGCGCGCTTATGCTTCCGGTTCGATGCCGAGTGCCTTTCGGCCTGCTTCGCTGATCATGGCCGGGTTCCATGCCGGTTCCCAAACTATCTCGACATTCACGTCCCGAACTTCTTCGATCGCGGCGATGCGCTGCCGCACCTGTTCGGGGATCGCTTGAGCGGAAGGGCAGCCTTGCGAGGTGAGCGTCATTTTCACTTTGACGTTTCCTTCAGGGTCGTTCTGCACATCGTAAATCAGGCCAAGATCTACAATGTTGACGGGAATCTCCGGATCGAAGCACTGGCGCAGGGCGTCCGTGATTTGTTCGCGCTCGAGGGGCATGATTGATCTCCTCTGGGAGCGTTCCATAGCTGGCTGGGCATGTCAACCAAACAGGAGCGAAGATCGTTGAAGTCGCGGCTTCTCTTTTTGTTTTGGCGGACGTATGCTGCTCAAGGAGGCAATCTTTCTTGAAAATAAAAATCGCTCACTCGGTGCTCTCGTTATTTGCTGCGCTTGTCGTTATCGGCACGTCGGCATCATTCGGGTCGGAGCAAGGAAAACCTCCCGAAAAGCCACCGCGAATGATTCAAGTGACCGCGAAGAATTTCGAATTTGACCCACCTGTGATCCGAGTGAAGGCTGGTGAAAAGATTCAGCTGAAACTGACTTCCGTCGATCGCACGCACGGAATTCACATCAATCCCTTTCCGGAGGGAGGCCAGCCGAATACTCCGCCGGGATTGTCGTTCACCTATGGCGATGATTGCCTGAAGCTGACGAAAGATAACACTGCGACGCTGGAATTTACGGCAGAGGCGCCGGGCACCTACGCATTTTCCTGTTGTAAGAAGTGTGGCAAGGGGCACGGCAAAATGAAAGGCCAGATCATCGTCGAGCCATGACGTCGGCCGACAAAACGACTTACGGATTATAGAAACTCAACGCATTTTGCTGAACTACCGCAATGCCGCCGGTTTTCGAGAGTGCGAAGTATATTGCTGGAGACTCTCCCGCCGGAAGCTTGAATTGTGCCGGGATTCGGTACCTTTCAGTTCTGGTGGTCAAGTCATAAATTATGAGCCCCAACGGTTTTGGCACCAAATCAAGATCGAGAAGGTTCGCTCGATGATGCTGAAGCTCTGCCACCAGCCTTGTTTCATTGCCAAGCACCCGCACCACTTGCTCGCTCTCGGGTATGTCCCACAGTAGTTGACCATCAGAAGAGATGATCTTCAGCTCTTTGCAGCCATATCCCACAAAGTACCTGGGTGTCAGCTTTCCGTAACCCCACGGACAGCTCGTGTCCTTGGCGACAAAATTGAGAGCTTTCGGATTAGCCTCAGCGTCCCAATCACCCCGCTGAGAGTTTGGTAGGAGTTCAAGGGTATCGGCATCTAGTATGTCTCGTTCTGCCGAAGGCCGATAGGCTACGTAAACCTGTTGACCTGACGGAGAAACAGAAATAATGGGCGCCTGGAATCTATCTGAGTCCGACCGCGGCAACAGCTTAAAGGCAATCTGCTCCAGCTTTGAAGAATATAACCGCAGGCTGTTTCCTGTTTTCACGAGGAAACTGCCGTCGTGGGTGGGATAGACTCCCGAAGGCTCCACTCCACTAGTCGCCAGGCGAATTGTCCCCAAGCTTTTTCCTTGGATCGTGTCAAAGAACACTATTTGAAGAAGGTATCTTCCGCCTCCGCCGCTTTCATCTCTCGGCTGCAAATGTGGGAGATCGTCTCTTTCAAGCACTTGATAAACAGCGAGTGCGCTGGACGAAATGAATACCACTCCTTGTTCCCGGTTCCAGAGGGGACGGGACTGATTTCTTGAATGCTTGACGAGAGCGAAATCTCGATATTGGTACCCCCTGACTAAATCCTCTGTCCAGAGTGGCCGTGGACAAGGCTGTGGCCCACGCCCCGTTCCAAACGTGACGATCAACAGCACGCCTAACCAATAAGGCTTTACTTTATTGTGCTCGATTCCCAAATTGTGAGGCCTTTGATGCAATCAACAAATCCGCGCACTATGGCACGCTAGGGCAACGAAAAAAGATAAAGTTCTGCGGACCTGCTGTAACTAAACGGAGGTGTCGATCGATCCGCTCTTTTTCTTTCGGGCCCTCTGATGTGGCGTGGCTTGTCGCGCGCGCATAAGTTTCGGTAGCTCCGACTCGCCGAGATCGTCCCCCATCCCGATAGCCCGGGCCCATCGCTTGGCGTTTTCTCGCAACTCACCAATCGCGAGGCCGCCATGATCCGCGGGAAATCGCAATAACTTCACGATTCCTGAGGCGAGCAGAAGTTCCACGCCTTCTGGGTTTCCACGCTGGCGATGGTGAAAGGCGGCGGTGATCTGGATCAGGCCCTGCAGGAAGGTTTTCTCAGGTTCAGATTCCACGAGCCATATTTCTTCCCAGAATTCGTGAGCTTCGAAGAATTTCTTCGCATTGAAATGCTCGAGCCCCTCTTCAAACTTCTTTTTTCGTTCTGCGGATTTCATCGTGAGATCAACCGAATCTCGATAGAATCGTCGCTGCGCATCCGTCCTTGGGCGTTCTCTTGAGTGATAACGATATCAGCGCGGGGACTCAGGTAAACATGGAAATTCGGATTGAATTGCCGGGCGTGAAGCTGGGCGTCGTGGAAGCCGATGGATTGCATGTCGTCCCTGTTGATTTGGGACTCGCCAAACTGATGGACGAAGTTTCGGAGCGAAAGCGCAGCGAGTTTACAGTCGAGAGTCTCGCCGAGGCGCCTGCGATTCGGGCAGTGCGGGCGATGTTTCGGGAATGGGGAATGGATCCATCGAAATATCGGCCGTCGTCGGAAGCGCTGCTGAGGCGCGTGGTGCAGGGCAAAGGGCTGTATCGCGTTTCGAATGCGGTGGATATTTGCAACTTGGGTTCGATTGAAACGGGCTGGCCGTATGGCTGTTACGACCGAGCGCGTATTCGAGCGCCTATCGTGTTGCGCCACGGTGCACCCGGCGAGATGTATGAGGGGATAGGGAAGAAGATGTGGCATCTCGATGGGCGACCGGTCTTGGCCGATCCTGATGGCCCGTTTGGAAGTCCCATCAGCGATTCCACGCGCAGCATGATTACGGAATCGGCCCGCGAAATTCTCGTGGTGATTTATGCGCCTGAAGGCGCGCCGGATTCTGGAATTGAAGCGGCAACGGCGCGGCTGGGTGAGCGCTTTGCGCAATTTGCGGGGGCGGTGGGCGCGGCGCGGGCGTCAATAAGCCGGCTTTAATCTCTACCGTAACGTGCCGGTGAAGGGCATTTTAGTGTGGCCGCTGTATGGAACTTCGCTGGAATCAGGTTATTCTGGAGTGGCTGCAGCGAGGTTCCGTCGGTGGCCAAATTCCAACTCACTCTTCTGATTCATGCGCACCAGCCGGTGGGGAATTTCGAGGACGTCCTCGAGCGGGCCTACGCGCAATCTTATTTGCCCTTCGTTGAAGTATTGTCGCGACACCCCTCCGTTCGCGTCGGCTTGCACTATACGGGATCGCTACTCGAATGGATGGAGCGCGCGCACCCGGAATATTTCGAGAAATTGCGCGGGCTCGTGGAATGCGGGCAAATCGAAATCGTGGGCGGCGGATATTACGAGCCGATTCTCATCGCGATTCCCCCGGCAGATCGGCAAGAACAGATCACGCGGCTAGCGGATTATGTGGAAAAGCATTTCGGCGCGCGGCCGAAAGGTGCGTGGCTCGCCGAGCGCGTCTGGGAGCCGCAGCTTCCATCCTCGCTCGCTCCTGCCGGCGTGGAATATACGCTCGTAGATGACAATCATTTTCTGGGCGCGGGCTTCGAGTTGAACCAGCTGTTCGGGCACTACTGCGCGGAGGATCAGTGTCACATCGTCAACGTTTTGCCGGGCCTGAAAGCGCTGCGCTACCTGCTCCCGTTTCGCCCCGTAGGAGAAACATTGGACTTTTTGCGCCGCTCCGCGAGCGAGCATCCGGGCGCTTTTGCAGTGATGGGTGATGATCTGGAAAAGTTTGGCGTGTGGCCCGGCACAAACAAGCTTTGTTACACGGATGGCTGGCTGGAGAATTTATTTTGCGAACTGGAGAAAAACGCGGATTGGCTGGAAACATCCACTCCGGGCGATGCGGTAGCTTCTCACCCGTCATGCGGCCGCGCGGATCTTCCCACGGCGTCGTATACGGAAATGATGGAATGGGCGCTGCCCACTCCTGCGCGCGTGCGTTTTCACGATCTGACGGAGGAGTTCGCGTCGCGGCCGGAATCTCTTCCATTCCTGCGTGGCGGCATCTGGCGGAATTTTTTCACGAAGTATTGCGAATCGAATCTGCTGCAAAAAAAGGTAGTGCACGTTTCGGGCAAAGTGCAAAAGCTCGCCGCGAAGAACTCGCGTGACAAAGCATTTGTGCGAGCGGCTGATGGGGCTGCATCGCTTCTATTGCGCAGCCAGTGCAACGATGCGTACTGGCACGGTATCTTTGGAGGCCTCTATGCGCCACATCTGCGCACCGCCCTGTGGAATTCGGTGATTCAGGCGGAGGCGATCGCGGATCGTCTGTCGCATCGCGCGAAACAATATACGGACGTGGCACAATTCGATTTTGATGCGGATGGACGCGAGGAGATTTATCTCACGTCCGATCGCTATGCTGCGCTTCTGAGGCCTGATGATGGAGCGACGATCTGCGCGATCGATTGCCGCGAAACGAATGTAGCGCTCATCAATTCCCTCGAACGGCGCGTGGAGGCGTACCACGCGAAACTGAAAAGCCTGGGCTCAAAAAACTATGAAGGTGCGAGATCGATTCACGAACAGATGCGCGTGAAGGAACAAGGCTTGGAGCGCTGGCTGCATTATGACCGCTGGCCTCGGCACGCATTCCGGCTATTGCTTTTTAGTCCCACCAAAACCTATCAGGATTGCGCGACGGTGAGTCTGGAAGAAGATGCGGCGCTCGCTGGCGGACGGTTTCGGGTTGTGGATGTGTCCAAAACTGGTGCGACGCTCGCGTCAGAACAAAGCGCCGATTGGCCGGCCGAAAAGACGTTTACTTTCGCGCGTACGCCGAGCGGCTTCGAAATCGGCTGTGATGTATCAGTTCGACGAACTGCTCCCGGCAATGCGTCGGTTGTAATCGGAATCGAGGCGGTGGTGAATTTTCTCGCGCCCTCCGCTCCGGATCGCTACTTCGAGTCGTCGGGGCAGCGGTATCCTTTGCGATGGGCCTCCGCTGTGCCGGCCAGTTCGCTGCGCGTAGTAGATGAATGGCAAAAAACCCAAGTAGAATTCAGGGCGCCGGCAGCGCGCGATTTCTGGGTTTCGCCAATCGAAACTGTGTCGGAATCAGAAGACGGATTCGAGCGAATTTATCAAGGCTCGCAGATTATTGCGATTTGGCCGGTGGAATTGCAAGCCGGCGCGGAGTGGAGAGGAAATCTTACGCTGGCAGTCTCAAGCGTGACACGAACTTGAAGGTCAATTGACCGGTAGCGCAGGAACACGAGTTAAGCTTGAGATTGATTGTTCACGAGCAGCAGGGCGGATCCGGGAGGAGTGGGATGGCCATATCACAGCAGTTGCTCGATATTTTAGTTTGCCCGCTGGATAAGACTCCCGTGAAGCTGACGAGTGACAAGAAGGGGCTGAAGTGTTCGCAGTGCCGGCGCGTGTATCCGATTCGCGACGACATTCCGGTGATGCTGGTGGACGAGGCCAAGATCGAAGCGCAGTGATTTTTTTCAAGTGCCCGCAATCGGAGAATGCGCGTCCCTTCGAAACTACGGCGGATAACCTAAAGACTGATCCTTGAATTGAACCCAGATTCGTACTTCTTTGATTTTATTTTCCTTTGCCGCATCGCCGCGAGAAGGAAAAGTATCGTAGGGACTCACTTCAGCAGTGACGATTACGCCCGATGGCGAATCCGATCCATGCTTCATTTCTTCGGCGTTTTCAATATGGAAGCTTTTTACGGGCCCGTAGTAGCTGTTGGGCCCCCAATCTTCCATGAAATCCTTGAATGAAAAACTCGGCGCGGGCTTCCACATCTGATAAGCCAGATCAAAATTCCCCGATGCGACCGTGCTGAGGAAATTCTTAACGGTGGTCGTCTCCTGGTGGAATCGCAGCAAATACCAGCAGCCCAGCGCCACAAGAATAATGAACGTGACGCCGGTGATGATGTACCGGCGTACCTTCGAAGGCGGATGTTCTTCGGTACCGTCAAAAAGCGCCACACGAACTCCTCAAATTATAATTGCCGCTTGAACAGCGCGATGCTCGCGCCAATCATGATGGCAGAAAAAACGCATAAAATTAAGACGTCCTTGTAGATTCCTTCGAAGCCGGTGTTCTTGATGGTGAGATTCCGCAGCGCGTGCACCGTGTACGTGAACGGATCCACGATCGAGATCCATTTCAGCCAGCCTGGAAACGCTTCGATCGGGTACACCGCGCCCGAAGGGAAAAACAGCAGCGTATTCAGCACGCCGAAAATCGCGCGTGGCACAAGCGGATCGTCCACACGCACCATCACCAGAAACATGAAGCTGATCATCGCGACCGAGGCGACGAGCACGACAATCGCGAGGTAAACCAGCCGCACCGGATCCCACAGCCGCGGAATTCCGGCAATCAACCCGCCAATGATCGTGAGAATGAATCCCGCCATCAATCCCTTGAGCGCACCCGCGCCGATGAGTCCCATCACCAGTTCGGTTTTCTGAATCGGAGTGACGAGATATCCCTCGTGCAGCCCGCGCGCCTTGTCGTCAATAAACGTAATCCCGCCGCCGATCATCGCCACGATGAAAATCGACATGGCGATAGAACCCGCGAGCAGATATTTGATGTATTCGATGTAGGGATACATTTCGACAACGTTCAAGTCCACCTGGCTCGCCAGCCGCGGCTCCACGTCCGGCGTATTCAGTTCGTTCACCATCTGCTGCACGCGTTCGAGCAGGGAACTCGAAACGAACTGATCGGTGTTGTCTTCTGTGAAGGAAATGCGCGGACGGTTGCGCTGGTAGTAGCGCTGCGTGAAGTCGTAAGGAATGTCGATCACGGCGGCGACAAATCCGGAACGGAGATCGTTGATCGCCTGCGGCAAGGATTTGTATTCGACGGTGCGAAATGTTTGCGGCCCTGCTGAAATTCCATTCATCATTTCGCGCAGGCGGCGCGACTGCACCGTCTGGTCCTGATCGACGACCGCGACAACGGCTCCTTTGATTTTGCCGCCAAACGCGTAACCGAGAACGACCAACTGCACCAGCGGAAACACCATCGAAGCCATCATCAACGCGGGGCTGCGAAAAAATTTCCGCATGTCGCGTTCAATCAGGGCATTGACGCGGAAGAGTTTCATGCGCGTTTCACCGAGTTTTTAATACACGGTAGCGCGATTAAAACTCGCCCTAACTCTTCTCGATTCACTCGCTTACGATTTTCTAATAGGCGGTAAACGGCCCCCTCCTGCGGGGCGCGATCGGCCGCAAATCGGAGCTTTCTAGCGGTAGAGGTGGCTGATGTCATAGCCCGCGCCTCCGTGCGCGGCGTCGCGCAGTTCGCTGCCTGTGTAGTGCAAGAACACGTCGTCGAGCGTGGTGCTCGTCACCGACACTTTTTTTACCGTCACGTGCCGTACCCGCGCCAAGTCCATCAGCGCCGCGACAGTGGCAGGACCGTCGTGGGATGCAATTCGCACTGCGCCAGCGTGAGTGGTTACGCCCGCGGCTTGGGCGAGGTGCTGAAGCTGGTCGAGCCAATCCGGCGGCGTATCCTCGAATTCAGCCTCGACCGAATCTGTGCCTGGCACGCTGTCCTTCAGCGCCGTGGGCGTGTCGAGTGCGGCCAGCTTTCCGTGATCGACAATAGCGATGCGATCGCAGAGCTTATCGGCCTCGTCCATGTAGTGCGTGGTGAGCAAAATCGTGAGCTTCGATTTGTCGCGCATGTTGCGAATCATTTCCCAAACATTCGTACGCGAAACAGGATCGAGGCCGGTGGTAGGTTCGTCGAGAAATAGAATCTTGGGCGAATGAACCAGCCCGCGCGCGATTTCAAGACGGCGCCGCATGCCGCCTGAAAACGTGCGCACGAGCGCATCCTGAAATTTCAGCAGATCGACCGATTCAAGCAGATCGTGAATCAGTTTTTCGCGCTGCTCGGACGGGACGCCGTAGAGTTTTGCATGAATCAGCATGTTCTCGTTCGCCGTCAATTCCGGATCGGACGTGAACGCCTGTGGAATTACGCCTAGCGCATGGCGCACTCCATCGGCGTCGGTGCGAATATCGTGCCCCGCGATTCGAGCGGTGCCGGAAGTGGGCGGCGTGAGCGTCGTCATCATGCGGATAAGGGTCGTCTTGCCGGCGCCGTTCGGCCCCAGCAGGCCAAAAATCTCCTGCTCGGCGACCTGAAAGCTGACGTCGTTGACGGCGACGAGATCGCCGAACTTTTTCGTGAGGTGGTCGACTTCGATCGCGCTCATGGATTCGTTTCCGCTAGGTTCGCAGCCGTTCGAACCATTTTTTCTTTTCGGGCTGCGGCAGCAGGACGGTGGCCGTCATTCCGGTGAAAAGGCGGTGCTCGGGATTGGGGACCGAAACTTTGATCGCAAAAGTCTTGATATCGCGCTTCGTGCGGCTCACGTCTCGCTGCGTCGCGAACTCATTCTCAACGCCTTTGAAAATCACCGGCCCTTCGAGGATGTTGCCAGAAGGCAGCTGTACGCGCATTTTCTCGCCGAATTGAATCGAGTCTATGTAACTTTCCTCAACGTCGGCGCGAACCCACAGGTGATCGATATCGACCACGACGACGATGGGCGAGCCTTGTGCAACGACTTCTCCTTGCTTCGCGACGCGCACTGAAACGATGCCATCAATCGGGGCATAGATCTTCGTGTAGCTGAGTTGCGCGGTAACCTGCGCCACTGTAGCGCGGGCCTGCTCGAGCTGTGCAATCGCGCTGGCCACGGCGCTTTTTCGCATGTCCACTTGCTTGCGATTCGCTTTTGCCACCCCAATGGCGGCCTTCTGAGCCGTCACCGCATCTTCGAGTGCTCTAACGTTGGCCTCCGACATTCTTACTGCGGCTTCGGCGTGATCGCGGTCCTGGCCCGATACTTCGTGCTTGTCATAGAGCTGCTGCATGCGTTTCAAATCGGTTTGATCGCGCCAGAGCTGCGCTTTGGCTTGTTCGAGTTGCGCGTCCGATGAGGTGGTCATCGCCTGGGCTTGATCGAGCGAGGCGGAAGTTTGGTCACTCGTCCACGAATAGTTGTGCTGGGCTTCGGTGACTGAATTCTCGAGTGTGCCTACATTTGCTTTCGCGGCAGCCAGGCTGGCTTCGAGTTCCGTGCGATCGAGTTCGGCGATAAGGTCGCCTTTCTTCACCTGCGAGCCTTCATCTACGGTGAGGTTGACGATGCGACCGGTAATCTGCGGGCTCACGATTACCTCGTTGCCGTCCACGACTCCGATCAGCGGGATGTCACTTCCTTTTGGTGTGGTAGCAAAATAGACGATCAGCGCGATCAAAAAAACCATCCCAATCACGACGATGAATTTTCGCCCGGTCATCGAGGCCTCGCTGGGGAACCCTTGTCGCTCCGTTTCGGATGCTCGCTGAAGAGGCCATGCTCGATGAAATCAAGCAAAGCCAGGCGGCGCGCTTCGAGTGCGTTGGCCGCGAGCAGATCGTGCCCGACGATCGTTCTCATCACCGGCGCGGAAGCAAAATAAAAGGCTGCTGCACCGAGCATGGTAAATGCGGTCTGGCGAGGATCGACTTCGCGAAACTCGCCGGCCGATACACCCTCAGCGATCAGGCCGGTGAGGTGTTTGAAGAAAGGCTGGAAATAGTCGCGCGCGATCCATTCAATCTTAGGCGTGGCATCCATCGCCTCCCGCTGCACCAGGCGCGGATAGTTCGGATGTGTCGCCAGGAAATCAAAGTATCCGTTTACCCAGGCACGCAGCCGATCACGGGGAGGGGCATCGGGGGCCGGGGGCGAATAGACGACCTTGCTGAGCTGGCGAAAGAGATTTTCGAGGACGGCGCGATGGAGGCGGCGCTTGTTTCCGAAGTAGTAGTAGAGCATCGCCTTATTGGCATGGGCGTCAGCGGCGATTTCGTCGGTACGCGCGCCGGCCATGCCCTGGGCGGCGAAATGGCGTTCGGCGGCGGCGAGGATGCGCCGCGCCGTGGCGGGGTTCTCGACTTTTCTGCGTCCTAGTTTCATTCACGAATCCAGAGATGCGGTGTGTCCTGAACCGCTCTCGCAAGCCTTAATTATTTAACTAACCGGTTAGTTTAATTGATTTGAGGCGCCACGGTCAAGATGCACGCCGCCGCGCGTTCTCTATCTAATACGGGCTGATTGCGATTTTGTTACTAACCTTCGAGAGCGCCGCCAGCTCCGGCGGGAAGTTCGATGGAGTATTTCGTGCGGGCTTTTTCTTTGTGCAGCTCGAGGGCGAGTTCGATCAGGCGATCTATGAGCTTCGTGTAGGGCAGGCCAGAAGCCTCCCAGAGCTTGGGATACATGCTGATAGAAGTGAAGCCGGGGATCGTGTTGAGCTCGTTGATGAAGATTTTTCCATTCGTGCGGTCCAGGAAGAAATCGCAGCGCGCCATACCGGTCCCGTCAATCGCGCGAAAGGCTCGAACGGCGTAATCCTGAAATGTGGCAACTTGTTTTTTGGTGAGCTGCGCTGGAATGACGAGCTGCGTGCCGCCTTCGAGATACTTTGCTGCGTAGTCGTAATATTCGCGATGCGGGACGATTTCGCCGGGGATCGAAGCGCGGATATCTTCGTTGCCGAGCACTGAAACCTCGATTTCGCGGCCGTTCACTCCGCGCTCGACGATGATTTTGAGTCCGAACTCAGCAGCCAGGTCGATGGCCTTCTGCAACTCGTGCAGCGCGTTTACGCGCGTCATGCCCACTGATGATCCGAGCGTCGCTGGCTTCACGAAGATTGGAAAGCGGAATTTCTTTTTGATTTCGCGCAGGACTTTTACGCGCTCGCGTTCCCATTCGCAGCGGTGAAAGGCGAGAAACGGAACGATGGGCAGACCGGCCTGCTCGAAAAGGCGTTTTTGAACGTCCTTGTCCATTCCGACTGCCGACGCGAGAACCCCTGCGCCGACATAAGGGAGGCCTGCCAGCTCGAGGAGACCTTGCACGGTGCCATCTTCGCCGAATGTGCCATGCAGGACTGGGAAGACGACGTCGACCAAGACACTTGGCTGACCAGTGGAAGGTCCGACGGGAACAAGCTGCGCAGCCGTGGGATCGGCGGGCAGCATCACGCGGTCGCCGGATTTCAGCACATCGCCCAGCATCTTGATGGCGCCTGAGCCGACGAGCCAGCGGCCGTCTTTCGAAATGCCGATGGGAACCGCTTCGTATTTTTCGTGGTCGAGCGAACGAATCACGGAGGCTGCCGAAGCGAGCGAGACTTCGTGTTCGCCGGAGCGCCCGCCGAAAAGGATGCCGATGCGTAGCCGTTTTTTGATTCCGGTCATCATTAGAGGATCTTTTTTCCCAGGCCCGAGAGCACGAGTTCGACGCCAAGCAACGCTGTCGTATTGTGTTCATCGATCACGGGATTTATTTCCACAAGTTCGAAGGAAACCATGCTTTCACTATCGGCGATCATTTCGAGCGCTAGATGCGCTTCGCGGTAGGTGACACCGCCACGCACCGGAGTGCCCACACCAGGAGCGTCGGTGGGATCGACGAAATCCATATCGAGGCTTACCGCGACGCCGGCCGTATCGTCCGTGGTGAAGCGCAGCGCTTCGGCCATCACTTCGCGCATGCCGCGCTCATCGATATCGCGCATCGTGAAGACGTGTACGCCGGATTCTTTCATTAGGCGGCGCTCTTTCGAGTCGAGGTCGCGAATGCCAACTAGCGCGACGCTGCGTGGCTCGACCATCGGCATGATGCCGGCCAGTTTGGTAAGTTCCGGCGGCCCATAACCCATGATGGAGGCGAGAGGCATTCCGTGCACGTTGCCGGAAGGCGAAGAATCAGGCGTGTTCATGTCGCCGTGCGCATCGAGCCAGATGACGCCGATGCGTTTTGATTTCTTGTTGAAATGGATTGCAGCGCCGGCGGTGGTACCGACCGCAATCGAGTGGTCGCCACCCAAAACCAGCGGCACCAAGTCTTCGTCGAGCGTTTTCGCGACTATATCTGCGAGACCTTTGCATGCTTCGGCGATTTCGTCGAGATACTTGGCCTTTTTCTCGCCGTAGGGTTGTTCTTCGGGCTGGCGCACTTGGACGTTGCCGATATCTTCCACCTGACGGCCGAGTTGCTTGAGGCGTGACTGAAGGCCGGCGACGCGCAACGCGGACGGACCCATATCCACGCCTCGGCGGCTGGCGCCCAAGTCCATCGGCACGCCGATGATTCGGATTTTTTCTGGCATTTTGGCGTTCTTTCAGCGGCCCGGACGGCAGGTCGATTTAAGCCGGTTATTTTGAGCCGGCCATTTTCAGCCGGTCAAGGATAAACGCGATAGAGCATCCGTGGGAAGGGGATGACCTCGCGAATGTGTTCAGTGCCGCAAATCCATGCGACGGTACGCTCGAGGCCCAGGCCAAAGCCGGCGTGCGGCACGCTGCCATAGCGGCGCAGGTCCAGATACCACTGAAAAGATTCCTCGGGCAGATTATGCTCGCGGAGACGCTGGAGGAGCGTTTCGTAACTCGATAGGCGCTCGCCGCCCCCGATGATTTCGCCGTAGCCTTCGGGGGCGATCATATCGAAGCTGAGCGAAAGCTCGGGGCGCTCGGGATCGGTGGCCATGTAAAAGGCTTTCATTTGGGTGGGGTAGCGGTGGATCACGACGGGCTTATTGAATTCCTTCGAGATGATCGTTTCCTCGTCGCCTCCGAAATCATCGCCCCACTTCGCGGGGTTGCCGGCCTTCTGCAGGACTTTGATGGCGTCGTCGTAGCTGATGCGCGGGAAGGGTGGCGTGATTTTTTCGAGCTTCGCGACGTTGCGTTCGAGCATGGCAAGTTCGCGCGCGCGATTTTTTACGACGGACTGCACAACTGTGCTGACGAGGCCTTCGCCGAGTTGAACCATGTCTTCGAGATGCGCGTAGGCGGCTTCGGGCTCGAGCATCCAGAATTCGGTGAGGTGGCGGCGCGTTTTTGATTTTTCGGCGCGGAACGTGGGGCCGAAGGTGTAGACCTTGCCGAGAGCTGCAGCTGTAGCTTCGACGTATAGCTGGCCGGATTGGGTGAGATACGCTTTTTGGTCGTCGATGTAATTCACTTCGAAGAGCGTGGTGGTGCCTTCGCAGGCGGCGGGAGTGAAGATGGGCGCGTCGGTGAGCGTGTAGCCTTGCGAATCCATGTAGTTGCGCGCTGTGCGCTCGGCTTCGGCGCGGATGCGGAGAATGGCGGCTTGGCGCGGAGTGCGAATCCAGAGATGGCGCTTGTCGAGCAGGAAATCTACGCCGTGCTCTTTGAGTTGAATGGGATATGGATCGGAATCCGAAACGCGCTGGACGATTTCGATGGCGCTGATATGAATTTCGTAGCCGCCGGGGGCGCGCGGTTCGGCTTGGATTTTTCCTGTGGCGATTACGCTCGATTCCTGTGGTAACCCTTTCAGGGCTTCGAAGGCTTGAGGCTGTTCTTTTAGCGAGGCGACGCCCTGGATGATTCCTGTGCCGTCGCGGAAAATGGGGAAGAGAAGCTTGCCGGATTCGCGCAGATTGTAGAGCCAGCCGCGAATCGTGATCGTCTGTCCGGCATACTTGCCGGCTTGTTCTATGGTGATGATTGGTGTGGAGTTAGGAGTGGGTGCCTGTGCTTGTTGGGTCATTCGGTCGTCCGTTTCATTTGGGTTCGCGATTAAGATTTGGTGGCGCGGCCGTGCTTTGTATCCAGATTTTTCTCGAGCTTGTCGAACGAGGTGCGGACTTGATCGAGGGTCGGTGTTCCGTCCGGCTGCGCTTTTAATTCGAGCACCATGGCAACCGGTTGCGGCGCGCTGGCGAATGCGCCGAGCGTGGCGTCCCAATCGATCGTGCCATCGTAAGGGAGCAGGTGTTCGTCCTTCTCGCCGTGATTGTCGTGGATGTGCGAGGTGACGAGACGGTCGCGCATGGCGTCAAATGCGACCTCGACAGTCGCATCCATGTGCGCGTGACCTGCGTCGAGGCAGAGGCGCAGGTCATGCAAGTGCGTGTCCACGATGAAGTGCTGGAGCGAGGCGGGGGCGCCGATTTCGTTTGGGGTGTTTTCGAGGGCGATCGTGACGCCGCGGGCCTTCGCGAAGACGGAGAGAATCTCAAGCGACGTGAACGCTGCATCCAGCTTGCGCGGGTCGGCCGAGTCTCGACCGTGTCCAATGTGCTGGATAAGATAGCGGAACGGGACGCGCTCGGCGACGTCGAGTGCGCGCTTTACCTCGTCGACGGCATCGAGCCGACGGATGCGCTCGGTATCCGAAATTGAGAGCGGAACACCGCTTTCGCGGCCGGGAGCCAAGTCGCGCTCGGTCGGCGAGTGCAGAGAGTGAAGCTCGAGACGATATTCGCCAAGGGCGTCGCCTAGTTCCCGAATCTTCTGCTCGTCACCGTAGTTGAAATGGCTAGGGGCGCAAAAGACCTCAATTGCGTCGATTTTCGCGCGCCCAATTTCCGCCAGCAACCCCGCCGTCAGCGGTTGGTGGATGTAGCGGTATGTGGAGAGAATGCGGCGCATTACGGCCTCGCGATCGGCGACGTACAAATCTGTGCGTGATAACGCGAGCATTTCATGACCAATTAGGGTAGCAGGTGGCGGCGAGATTGCAAACGCGTGTTGCTCGGCTAATTTCGACGGAGTGCGAGGCGATGCAGGCGGGAAAGCAGGAGTGGCGCAAACGGATTGCTTAGAAACCTGAGGCGGCGCCGGGGCGGCGGGGCTCGGGCGCGCCGAGCCGTTCGCCTGTTTTCGGATCGATGCCGATGGCTTCCACGAGGCCAACCCAACCTTTTTCGTCGGCGAATTTGTAGCCGCGGGCTTCGAGATCTTTTGCGACGTCGGGAGGGAAATTGGGCTCGAGGAGGACCGTGTCGGGCAGCCACTGTTGATGAAAGCGCGGGGCGTTGATCGCGGCTTGAGCGTCTTCGCCGAGACGCATCCAGTTAAGAATCGTCAGCAACGTGCCGGAGATGATGCGCGGGCCGCCGCGGGCGCCAGTGACGAAGCTCAGCTGGCCATCGCGAAGAAGAATCGTCGGCATCATCGAGCTGAGCGGGCGTTTGCCCGGCGCAATCGCGTTTGCTTCGGACTGAATGAGGCCGTACAGATTCGGCGTCCCGGGGTGCGCGGTGAAATCGTCCATTTCGTCGTTGAGAAAGTAGCCGTCGGCAGTGGCGACACCGGAGCCGTAGAGATTGTTGAGAGTGTAGGTGTTGGCGACGGCATTGCCGGAGGCATCGACGACGGAGAAGTGGGTTGTGTGGCCATCGGTTGCGACCGCAGCAGAGTTGCGATTGAAGGTATTGCCATTTTTTGCGGCGTCAGCCGGGTTCGGAATTTGCGGACAAGGTCCCGGCGTCGGGCTCGCTTCTTCAAAAGCGGCGGGATTTCCGGCATGGATTTTCTCGCTCGATGAAGCGCGCTCGGGGTCGATTGTGCGTCGGAGAGTGTCTGCGTAGCAGGTGGACAGCATGCCGCGCAGAGGAATTTTCGCGAAAGCAGGATCGGCGAGATAGGAGGCGCGGTCGGCGAAGGCTCGGCGCATCGCTTCAAGCACCCAGTGGACGGACTGCGCGTCGTTCCAGGATTTCAATTCAATGGGAGCGAGAATGTTGAGAGCTTCAATCGCAATGCTTCCTGAGCTGGGCGGCGGACTGGTGATTACCTGCCAAGTATGGCCATTCACTTTGTAATCGGCTGTCAGGGGGTTGCGAATTATCGGTTTGTAATCCGCGAGATCTTCTTGTGAAATCAGTCCGCCTTCGCGCTTCATTTCGGCGGCTAGATCTCGAGCCGTTCGGCCGCGATAAAATTCGGCGGGGCCGTTTTTAGCGATGCGTTTCAGCGTGGCGGCCAGTTCCGGTTGTCGAAGGATTTCGCCGGGCTGATAGTAGGCGCCATTCTTGAGGAAAATCCGGCGGGCCGTGGGGAATTGGCCGAAGACCGCTTCCATCGAGCGGAGCGACGCCGCGAGTTTCTCGCTGACTGGGAATCCTTCTTCAGCGAGACGAATCGCCGGGGCCATCGCGCGAGCGAGGCTCATCGTGCCGTAGGTTTTGAGAGCGAGCGCCAGTCCCGCGACAGTGCCGGGAACGGCGACCGCTCGATATCCGATAAGCGATGCTTGCGTGTCTACCGTTCCGTCGGACCTGACGTACATATCGCGGGAGGCTTTCGCTGGGGCCACCTCGCGATAGTCAATGAAAGACGCGCGGCCATTGGCGAGCCGGACGAGCATAAAGCCGCCTCCTCCAATATTGCCCGCCTCAGGATCGACGACAGCGAGGGCGAATCCTACGGCAACAGCTGCGTCAATCGCATTGCCTCCACGCTTCATGATTTCTGCACCCACATCCGATGCGAGCTTTTCGTCGCTCACTACCATCGCTTTCGCGCCGCGCACGGACTGTGCAGGCCAGTCGAAATGCTGCTGAGCAGGGATCTGTGGCGACTGAGGATACTGAGCGGTGGCGACAGCCGGGAGAATAGCCAGCAGCCAAGCGACGAAAACAAATTTCGAGGGAGCTTTCATCAGCGAGCGAATTTATGTGAATAGGATTCGCGCGTCAAGTTTTCCGAAAGCGGTCGATCGGGCAATAGTTCTGTGCTTCCATGGGAGCTGCGGTGGCTTGTGGCACTGAAGAGAAAAAGAGAGAAGGCTCGCTAGTAGGCGAGAAAATAAACGAATGCGGAAGCGATGACTGCACCAGCTGCAACGGCAAACGCCATCCAGACCGAAAGCCCGACAGCGTGGCGCCGCAGACTCTGATCGTTATTTTGGATTGCGTGCTCAGCGAGGAGAGCAGCGTATTGGTTGGCGAAAGCCGTGGCTTCGGGCCTGGCCCTCGGATCGCTGTCAGGCGTGATTTCGATGATGTCGCCGGGCATCGTTAATTCATCGTAACGCGGGCGGGATACTAGTCCAGAATCGATTCGAGGGGAAGTACAAAAAGAGATAACCGTATTTCACAGGCGGAAGGATTTGGCGGCGTCAACGCAGAGACGAAGCTTCTCGATGGCTTGCTCGACGGTGCGAGTCTTCAGCCCGCAGTCAGGATCGATCCAGATTATTTCCTTGGGAAGAATAGTGAGCGCTTTCTCCACACGCCCGCGCACCGCTTCCTGAGTCTCCATTGTGTGAGAATGAACGTCGACGACGCCGAAACTGATGTCCTTCGTAAACGGGTGGCGGCGGAATATCTCGAGAAGGTCGAGATCGCTATTGGACATTTCGAGATCGAAATTATCGACGGCGAGGTCGAGCATGCCGGGATAAATGTGATCGAATTCTCCATAACAGGCGTGGGTGATGAAATACGCATCGAGATTCTTCGTAGTGAGCTCCATGGCTTCGAGCGCGATGGGTAGTTCTTCGGGGCGGACGGAGAGGGCGGGCTCATCGATCTGAACGATCTTGCAACCGGCCGCGATGAGAGCCTCGACTTCCTTGCGGATCACGGAGGCGAGAGAGATGGCGCTGGAGCGGCGATCGGGATAGTGCTCGTTGAAGCTCCAATCCATGATCGTGTAGGCGCCTGTGAGCATTCCTTTTACAGGTTTTTTCGTCAAGCTTTGGGCGAACTGCCAGGAATCCACCGTCACGGGGCCGGGCCAGGAGACTTCGCCCGTTATGATCGGCTTGTGATAGTAACGATTGCCGTAAGCGCGGACGAGGCCGCCTTCTGTAAATCCCGGAAGACGCTCGGCAAAATAGGCCACCATGTCGCCGCGATACATCTCGCCATCCACGAAAACATCCACGCCAAGTTTTTCCTGCGTCTCAATCCAAAACGCGGTGGCTTTGCGTTCCAAGTCTCTAAGCTGCTGCGCAGTGATTCTGCCTTTTGCAAAATCGGCGCGGGCGCGGACGAGATAATCGGGCTTGGGAAAACTGCCGACCGAAGTAGTGGGGAAAAGAGGTAGCTGCAGACCGAGGCGTTCGAGTTTTTCGCGGCTCATGCCCAGAAGAGTCCTTTAGGCCGCCACGGCCGCGCGGATTTTAGCGAGCAGTTCGAGCTTGGCTAAGGCACGATCGCGAGGGAGATACTCGAGTCCGCAGGAAGGATTCAGAAAAGCGCGCCCACCCTGAATTTTCGGCAGAAGCCGATCGATCTGGCGGGCCACGTCATCGGCATCTTCGAGTTTAGTGTTGCGTCCATCGATCAGGCCGAGGCCGAGAGGCTTGGGGGAGCCAGTAGAAGCGACGAGGTCAGCGAGTTTCGGATTGTAAGTGAAATCGAGGCCGAGGATATCGACCGGAAGCGCGAGGAGTTTTTCGTAGAGCGGAGCTGGATCATGAAAGTAAACATACAGCGCTAATTCCGGGCGGCTCCCGTCCGCGACAGATTTGTCACGCGCTGCAATGAGCTTCGCGATGGCCTTTTCGAAAATCTTCCAATCCTCTGGATACTTGATGATCGCGGGCTCATCGATTTGAATCAATGAGGCTCCGATTTGTGCGAGCGCGGCCATCTCAGCGGAGAGCGCTTCCGCATAAGCAAGAGCGCGCGCTTCGAGCGATGAGAAAGGATCGACAGCGCCGTTTCCAGTGTGAGCGGAAAGCGAAAACTTCGCCAATGTGTAAGGACCGGTTAGGACCGGCTTGATGGAGAGCTTACCGGCGAGATTCTTCGGTGTTGGAAGATGTCCGAGCGCGTTGCGAGCGAAACTGAAATCTCCCGCGACAAGCGCATTGCTCCGCTTGGGTGCGCCGGTGATCACTGGCTGGCGAAAATAGAAGTTGGTGTCGAAATAGCGCTGAAGGCCGGCGATTTTAACGTTGTCGAGTTTGGACGCGATGTGCGAGATCGGATCGCACCAACGGATTTGTCCGTCGGTGATCACTTCGAGGCCGGCTTTAAGCTGGTCGGCGATAGCGCGACGCGTCATTTCATTTTCGGCGTCAAGGATGTCTGCTGTGTTACGTTCTCCGCGATCGAGCGACGCGGTGGCGCGACGAAGAATCTGGAGTTCGGGTCCGTCGCCGATACGGGGATAGCTGCCTGTGCTGGCAAGATGCAAACCGGGGAGCGTTGAATTAGACGGCAGACTCATGCCAACGGCCTCTTATAGGGAATCCGGATGAAGTTAGACGAAACGGATGGGAGCGTCAAGGCGAGCGTGGAGGTGAACTGCGACGAGCGAGGAGTGCCCAAGTGCCAAGTGCTCAAGTGCCAAGTGCTCAAGTGCTAAGATGAGGACAAAGAGGGTGCGCACCCGGCGGCTGTTTCTGCAGAAAACACCGGCAGCACTTGCACAGCATCGCTGACAGCTGAAGCAAGCGACGAATAGGGTTCGAATACGATTGAGAGTTGGGTCTCTGTGCCGGGAAACACGTTGAAAGAGCCGTCTGCAATGTCGTCCGACGTAATCAGCAATTCGTGTTCCCCGTTTTTCAATACCAAGGCGTGCGTATGTCCGAGTGTGTCTACAACACAGTTGAAGCTCAAGCCACCGCATTCGTTCTGCTTTGGCAGCGGGCCACCAGCGGTCGGCTGATCGGAAACGAGGCGCAGGCGAATCTGGCGGTACTCTTCGGCGCGGACAGCCGCCTTTCGAGTGAGGCTCGGCGCGCATGAAGCACCTGACCCGGAGGTATTCATCAGATCAATTTGAATGGGCTCACTTGCGAGTTCGGGTGCGAGTTCCTGCCAATCGGGAGAGTCTTCGGCCGCAAGCGCGCTCGGGTGTGCTTCGATTCCACGCAGAGTGATGAAGACGTGTTCAAGATTGGGCGACATCGGACCAACGGACGAAGGACGAACGGAATTGATGCCGACGGTGATGGTTCCATTTCCAGCGCCGAGGTTGCAGGTGGGCGGATTTGTAGTGGAAGTCGCATTCGGAAAAATTCCGGTGATGACGAAGCAGGTATCGCCGCAGCCGATGAGTACAAAACAAAGGAGCAGACATGCGCCACAGAGCGGGACAAAGCGTGGCTGGGTCTGTCGTGACATTGGTGTGCCGCCAAAAAGGAACAGGGAGCGAGCAGCCAAGAGAAGTATCTGCGGCGGGCACTGCCGCGTCAAATTTCATCCAGGTGAACAAAATTCGAAAATTGATACGCGGAGTGCGGACGAACTAAGAGTCGCGCGAATCGCCGACTGAGAAGTATGTGCAATCGGGATGGTGGAAAACGAGGGCGCTAACGCTGGCCTCCGGATCCATCATCATGCCTTCGGTAAGGTGCACGCCGATTTCTTCTGGACGCAGGAGGAGCCAAATACCGGACTGATCCTCGAGATTGGGGCAAGCGGGATAGCCAAAGCTGTAACGCTTGCCGCGGTATCGTGAAGTGAAGCGGTCGGCCATGGTGAGCGATGGCGGATCGGGGAAACCCCAGTCTTCGCGGATTCGTCGGTGCAGCCATTCAGCGCAGGCCTCGGCCGTTTCAATCGCCAGCGCCTGAAGACCGTGCGAATAAAAATAACGACCGGCGGATTTTGCTGCTTCGGCGCGGTCGCGAATGCCGGCGCCTGCGGTGACAACGAAGAGCGCGACGTGATCGCGCGAGCCATTCGTTGCGGGGAGGACATAATCGCTGAGGCAGAGTTCGCCGGGAGGAGTTTGGCGCTGGAAATGAAAAGTGTGAATCGGAGAACCGGAGTCGGGTGCGTATAGCGCGATCGAATTTCCGTTGCGCTCGGCTTCGAAGAATTGCCATACGGCGGAAACTTTCATGAAGGTGGCCGCTTCGCGGCGGACTTCTTCCATGTTGTTGAAAAGTTCGAGGGCGCGCGGATCGCGTTCGGAGAGAGCCTTCTCGAAATGTCCGCGGAAGCCGAGATGGCGCCCGTAGATCATGAACGGATTTATGTAACTCCAGATTTCGTTCAGATTCGGAACAGAGCGGATTTTGCGATCGAGGTACGCGACCGATGGAATCGGGATATCGGTGCGAATTCGCGACGAGCGGGCGTCGGTTATGGCCGCGGCGGCAGGTTCTGGAGCGGGCTCGTCGAGCGTCAGCGTCTCGATGTGCGTGTGCGCTTGAATCGCGGCATCGCGTTGCGACGGATCGCTGAGTTGATTCATCAGGCGCAGCCCAGTCATCGCATCTTTCGCATAGCAGACGGCGGTGCTGTACTGCGGCGCGATCTTCAGCTTCGTGAATTTTTCGGAAAGCGCCGCGCCTCCCACGAGGAGGGGGACGCGGATTCCAGCTTCGCGAAGATCTGCGGCGGTGGTGACCATTTGCTGCGCGCTTTTTACGAGAAGGCCGGAAAGACCGATGGCATCAGGTTGATGTTCCTTGTGCGCGCGGATTAGATCTTCGGGGGGGACTTTGATGCCGAGATTCACCACGTTGTAGCCGTTGTTTTTCAGGATGATCTCGACGAGATTCTTGCCGATGTCGTGGACGTCGCCCTTTACTGTGGCGAGAATTACCTTGGCGCGCTTTTCGGTGGCGGATTTCTCCATGAATTGCTCGAGGTGATTGACGGCGGTCTTCATCGCTTCAGCGGATTGCAGCACTTCGGCGACGATCAACTCGTTGTTGTTGAACAACCGTCCCACTTCGGCCATTCCCGCCATCAGCGGGCCGTTGACGACGTCGAGCGGAGCGACGCCTTCTGCTAATTTTTTATTGAGGTCGGCGATGAGGCCGTCCTTCGAGCCCTCAAGAATATAGTTCGCCAGGCGCTGATCGAGAGGGAGATCCTCGGGGCGTGCCTTTTTGCGCGAGCCGGCGGCGCGGAAATGTTCGGTGATTGCAGCGATGTGAAACTGATTGATGGCGGCTTTCTGCTCGCGCGACTGTTCGCGCCAGTCGGCGGGGGCGCCCCGAATTACTTCGGCTTGCGGGTGCGCGTCCGAGATTTCAGTTGGGACGCGATTGAAGAGCAGGTTTTCGGTCAGGGTGCGCTCGTGCTCGGGGATCGAAGGGAAGCGCTCGATGCGCTCAGCGTTGACAATGGCGAGATCGAGGCCGGCTTTCGTGCAGTAGTAGAGAAAGACGGAGTTGACGACCTCGCGAGCTCCGGGCGGAAGGCCGAAGGACACGTTGGAAATTCCGAGAACTGTGCGGACGTGCGGAATGCTTTTCTTGATGAGACGAATGCCTTCAATTGTTTCGACCGCGCCGCCAATATAATTTTCATCACCTGTGGCGCAAGGGAAAACGAGCGGATCGAAAATTACATTTTCCGGGCGAATGCCATATTTCCCGGTGAGCAGTTGGTAGGAACGCTCGGCGATTTCGAGTTTTCGCTCGCGAGTGAACGCCTGCGCTTGATTGGGATCTTCGTCGATGCATCCAACGATGATAGCAGCACCGTAAGAACGGGCGAGCGGGCAAACGCGCTCCAGCTTTTCCTCGCCGTCTTCGAGATTGATGGAATTGATGATGCTTTTGCCCTGGCAATAGGTGAGCGCAAGTTCGATCGCCGCCGCGTCCGTGGTATCGATCATCACCGGTGCTTTGATCTTGCGAATGAGCTGGTCGTAGAAGGGCGGAATGTCCTCCTTCTCCTCGCGATCGGTGCTTTGCAGGCAGACATCGACGATGTGAGCGCCGCTTTTTACCTGGCGACGCGCGATTTCAGTGGCTTCTTCCCATTGTTCGGCGGCGACGAGATTCTTGAAGGCGCGCGAACCGATCACGTTGGTGCGCTCGCCGACAATCAACGGACGCGTGCTTTCCTCGGCCTCGATCATTTCGATACCGGAGTAGACAGCGCGATGCTTCTGTTCGACAGGACGGCGCGGCGCTTTTCCTTCGGCCATTTGTGCGATTGCGCGAATGTGCTCCTCAGTCGTCCCGCAGCACCCACCGACAATATTGAGCCAGCCGCGATCCACGAAGCGCTCGAGCTGTTCCGTTAGCGAAGTGGGAGTTTCGCCATAGCGGCCTTCCTCGTTGGGCAATCCCGCGTTCGGGTAGCAGGAGACGTATCGGCTGGTGAGCGACTGTAAAGTGCGGATGTGATCGGTCATGAATTCGGGGCCTGTCGCGCAATTCAAACCAAGCGAAAGTAATTCGACATGATCGAGCGATGTCCAGAGCGCTTCGATGCCCTGACCTGCGAGCATCGTGCCCATGGCTTCGATCGTCGCGGAAATCATCAGCGGAATCGGTGCACCGATTTCGTGGCTCAGGTCTTGAATCGCGAGGATGCCGACTTTGATGTTGCGCGTGTCCTGGCAGGTTTCGAGAAGAAGAAGATCGGCGCCGCCTTCGATGAGGCCGCGAGCCTGCTCGAGATAATTTTTGTGAAGCTGCGAGAATGTCACGCCACCGGTAACGCTGATGGCCTTCGTCGTGGGCCCCATCGAGCCTGCCACGAAGCGCGGCTTCGAACTTTTCGAGAACTCGCCCACGGCTTGCGAAGCGAGCTCGGCGGCGCGCCGACTGATTTCTCGGGCGCGGTCGCCGAGTCCATACTCGGCGAGAACGAGGGGCGTGCTGCCAAACGTATTCGTCTCTATGATGTCCGCGCCGGCTTTCAGGTATTTGCGGTGAATCCCGAGAACCACGTCGGGTCGCGTGAGATTCAGGTTCTCGTTGCAACCTTCGAGATGGGAGCCCCCGAAATCCGCGGCGGTAAGGTTCGCCTGTTGCAGCATGGTGCCCATCGCGCCATCCATCACGAGGATGCGCTCGCGGAGAAGTTCGCGAAGGGCGAGGCCCTGTTGAATCAGGTTCTTCATGTTGCCAACTCAATCTTCTCATGGGTGCAGCGGAACAAGGGTGTGGTGTGAGGCGGCGAGTCCGGAAGACAATCGCTCGTTGCGGAGCAGAATTTTATGCGGCAGTGTCGGAAAGGAACTCTACCTTGAACGACGACGGCACTAGCCCGATGGCTTTGCCTCGATCGAGAAGTTCGCGAACAGCGCGACGTCCTTCTTCTCCGTAGTCGAGCGTCCAGCGATTCACGTACATGCCGATGAATTTATCGGCGAGCACCGGGTCCATGTCGCGCGCAAACTGCAGCGCATAGTTGAGCGCCGCGTCGCGATGTTCCAGAGCGTAGGAAACACTGTCGCGAATCACGCGCGCCACCTGCAGTCCGAGTTCTGTTCCGAGCGAGCGGCGAATCGCGTTGGCGCCGAGTGGCAATGGCAGTTGCGTGGTCTCCTGCCACCATTGGCCGAGGTCCACCACGCGATGCAAGCCGGCTTGCGAGAAAAGCAGCTGGCCCTCGTGAATCAGCAAGCCCGCTTCCACCTCTTTGGCTTGCACGGCATCCAGAATTTTGTCGAACGGCATGGTGACCACTTCGACGTTGGGCTCAAACAGCTTTAACGCGAGATAGGAGGTTGTTAGCGCGCCAGGAATGGCGATCTTGCGTCCAGCTAGCTCAGTCTTTTTGATCGGGTGCGATGAAACTACAATCGGACCGTAACCCTCGCCAAAACTCGCACCACAATCCATCAAAATGTATTTGTCGGCGACAAACGTATATCCATAGAAGCTCACTGCCGTGATGTCGTAAGTTTCCTTGCTCGCGGCCTGATTCAGCGATTCGATATCGGACAGAATGTGCGTGAATTTCACGCCGGGAAGGCGCACCTTGCCGGTAGCCAGCGCGTAAAACATGAAGGCGTCGTCACTATCGGGCGAGTGTGCAAGGCGAAGTTCAGCAGTTTTGGGCAAAGCTGCCGGTGTGGCCGTCATGGGATCCATCCTGGCGCTTTCACGAGACGCTCTTCACCGCGCAGGGCTGAGATGACGCAGTGCAAGACCGTCGGACCCGCTGCAGTGGTTGCGTTCTTCGGAGTTAGCGCTGTTGTTCGCTGCGTCTCTTGAGGGAAGTAGATTACCACACCGCGAAAAAGTCGTACAGCGCGCTGCCCGGGAAATCTAAAGCAAGATTCCGCAGCTATTGAACCGTTGAGCTCGTGGGCGCTGGAAGCGGCGACGCATGATGAGCCACGATCAGCCAATCGCTACCAACGCGTACAAAAATATTCGTTGCCTGGATCACTGCTTCGTCAAAGCCATCGGTGAAAGCGGTCGTAACGTGCTCCGTGCAGGCGACCCAACCGACATCCCCTTCGACCCGGACCCAGATTGAGCTCAGCGCAATGCGCACACGCTTGGTATTCGCAAAAATACGAGCCCAGCTGCCGCGCACTTCGTCCCAGCCGAGCAGCAATTCGCCGCCCGGCTGCACGCATTCGACATTGTCGTCGTGCGCCCAAGCCGCTTCCATCTCCGCCATGTCCAGCGATTCGAAAGCGGCATAGAAACGCTGGTTCGCGGAGCGGACGCGCTCTTCGGGAGATTGTTTTGGCGGCGTGCTAAGTGTGGCCATAGGTTGAAAAAGGAAATAGATTCTAGAAAGTGCTGCCCCGTACCGACTCTGTCTCGCCGCTGACCAGGTTCACCGTAAAACCGAATGCTATGCGCGTTTCCACGCCAATTCGGCGCCTTGCACAACGGCCAATATCAACGCGATCTTTATTATTTCGCCCGGTATAAAGGGAAGAGCGCCCGCGTAAATTGCTCCGGTCCATCCCAATCTTATTCCCAGCGCCAGCCATGCGCAGCCGCCGGCGAAGATGATCGCTTCGCCGCCAATCAGAGCGCTTGTCAGCCGAACGGCATGAAAACGAGAAAAGCCGCGTGCGGAAATATGCTCAACGAGCCAGCCCGTCACAAACGCAGCCGACGGATATGCGAGCAAATAGCCAGCCGTGGGCCCCGCGAGCCGGAGCGGCCCAGGCATACCCAGCGGCTGAAAAACGGGAAGGCCTGCCATGCCCTCGAGCAGGTAGAGAACGCACGTCAGCATTCCGCGTTGCGAACCAAGAAGGACGGCGACGAGCAGCACACCGAACGTTTGGCCGGTGACAGGAACGGGGGTGAACGGCAGCGGGATTACGATGTGAGCGCAAAGCACAAGCAGGATATTTGCGGCAGCAATCCGGAGAGCGTCTAGGGCAACGCCTTCGCCGCGAAGCATCCGATCCGCGATCAGTTTCGCGGGATTTGATGACTGAGAAATCGCCGACGCCACCTGGGACATTCGCTATCCTTGCGCTTATTTCCGGCCGCTCTTGTTCAAGATAAGACTGGCATTATACCTGAGGGCCCCGGACCGTCACTCCGACTTTTCACCCGCGATGAGGGGATCTTCGGGGGTGGCCACGACGCCGTGTTTATCGTCACCGTGAATTCTTCCCTGGCTATCGAAGAAAAAAGAGCGATGGCCGTTCGGGCCATATTTCTCAGGCGTCGCGGCGAGCTCGAATTTCGTGTCGTTGCCGTTTTTGTCAGGATTGATTCGGTAACGGTATACGTAGCCGTCTTGTTTTCCGGCTGCGAGTTCGGCGCTCACCAGAGCGGCCTGTTCGGGTGAAATCTGACCGGGGGGCGCAGGTCCCAGCACCGAAAGCGACTCAGGCAGCTTGCCCCAGGCGCGGTTGTATGTGTCGATCGCGCTGGCCAGATCGCGAAGGGTTTGTATGGCAGTCTCTTCGCGCGCGGTAAGGTCGGCGGCATCCCACTGCTTTGCTAACTGCGGAATGTCGAGGAGCACCACGCCGAGCGAGAGAAGCCGCCATGCGCCGTTCTCGCGAACGAGGCCAAATTCCGTGTCTTCGAGGTTAAGCACCGTCACGGGAATGAAGGCGAGGTTTTCATGAACACGTATATCTCCGAAGCGATATTCCACGGTGCCCTTGATCGCTTCGCAGCGGAGGACAGTATGGTTCTGCGCGTCGGTAGAAGCGAGCGGCTTGCCCGGATCGTCGGTGAGCGCAAACCGCCGTACAAATGCAGTTCGCTGATTGGCCGGTAGTGCGCGGAAGGCCGCCGCGTTGTCCGCCGTCAGATAATTTACGAACTGAGTCTCATTGGCGCGGCAGGCCGCTGAAAGCGCTGCGGAAAGAGCGGAGGCTGCGTCGGCTGCAGCATTATTTTGCGCGCGCGTGGTTATGGGCCAAAGCACAGAGGCAGCGGTCGCGAGCGTCATTGCGGCGATTGCCGCTGAGAAAGAGCGCAAATTCATGACGAGTGGGATTTGGCTCGCGCGAGGATGGTTACCAGGTTCTGCGTGAATTGGGATCGAGGCATCACTTCACGGCAGCCCGCAGCCCGCGCCTTGGCGGCGAGATCCGTCTGCACGTGAGAAAGGAAGGCGACCATCGGAATCTCGCGGGCGCCAGCTGGGAGGCGCTCGATAGCGGACAGCGGCTCGGAGCGCGCATTTAAATCGACAACAATCAGCCCTGGGGCTTGCTGTCCGATTTCGGCGAGAAACGCGTCGGGCGTTCCGCAGATGCGGAGATTGAGGCCAAGATGCTTCGCCGTCTCGATCACTTTCGCCTGAAAAAAAAGATCGTCCATCAGTGCTACCACGTCGGCCATTGCGTCTAAAACCTCGCGTTCGGGTTTACCATGCGCGCGATTCAGGCACAAGCGCTGGTGCAGCCCCGGAGAGGAATCCCAAAGCGCTTCGACTACTCGCGCGTCGTTACGGTATAAAATGGTTTTGTCTTTATTCGTCGCAACGGAGGGAATTGATGGCCGCTTCACCGAGTCCAGACGCGCTGCCAGGGCTGGCTGTTCTGGAGCAAACGCCCATCATCATCGAAAAAATCATCTGGGCGGCGAATGAGGATCAAGTGCACTGGAAACCGGCGATGGACCGCTGGTCCATCAGCGAAGTGCTGGCGCATCTGGCGGACGTCGAGGTGGTGGGATTCCGCGAACGCGTCCAGAAAATGCTCGAAGAGAAAAATCCCGTGCTTCGCAATTACGATCAGAATGCTGCTTACAAGGCTGGCAAATATGCCGGCAAAGCCCGTGAGCATCTAAAGCAGTTCTGCCACGAGCGCGATCGCACGCTTTCCTGGTTGCGTTATCTTCCAGCCGGCGCCACCGGTCGGACCGGGGAGCACGAAGAGGCGGGCAGGGTCACCATCGGCCAATTTTTGCATGAATGGGCATGCCACGACCTTGGACATATCCGGCAGATTGCGGAACTTTACCGGGCGCGGGCTTTCTATCCTTTCATCGGCACCTTCCAGCGCTACTACAATCTGAAACCGTAACGGGCAGCGAGGCTGACCAAATGGATCCCATCGCACAACGCGTGCTGTCGCTTTACGGCCAGCTCGAACGCGATTCGCTCGATCTGCACACAATGTTCGAATTTGTAGGCGGAAACGACCCCAAACAGCGCGAGGCGGTGCTCGACGCTGTTTCTGAGCTTGTGAAAAGCGGATTGCTCCGCGAGGGGGAAAGCGATTTCTATGCACGGACGGAAGACGGGCGGCTAGCGATCGCTAACCCGCGCGAAATTACCCTGTACACGCGCGAGGGTTGCACGCTGTGCGAAGAGGCCCGCGTTGCCATCATACCGGTCGCTCGAGAATTCGGCGCGATGTTGCGCGAGGTAGACATCGATGACGATCCAATCCTTCATGACCGCTATACAAACGACGTTCCGGTGATTTTTCTGGGCTCGCGGTTGGTTGCGCAACATCGGGTGAACGTGGCGCAGCTGCGACGCCAATTGGAACAGGTCCCCAAATAGCATCAAACTCTGCCCACTCTCATTTCAGGTATACCCAACATCCGAAATCTGGAATGTCCCTAATTCTTAAGAAATTCACCTCGCCCGAAAAACCTTTTTTCGTTTCGCGAATCAAAGTCTTTACCAGCGCGGACCAATCTCTGAATCGAGGAAATTCAATGCGAATAGCGGGAAGACTGACGCATTACCGAAGCGTAGTCTTGGAAATGCTTCGCGGAGCGAACGCGCATCCAACGGCGGCCGAAGTTTTTCGCACTGTGAGAAAGCGCCGCCCGGGAGTGGCGTACGCCACGATCTATAATTCCCTGAACTGGCTTGAGCGAAAGGGAATGATCGCGCGGGTTGATTTTGCGGATGAGGCGGCGCGGTACGACCCGATCATCGAACGCCATGATCATCTGATATGCAACCATTGTGGCGCGTTGCGGGACGTGACGATCAAACTGCCCTTGCACATTCTCGGCCATGTGTCGCGCGGTGTCGGTTTTCGCGTCGAGCGATATCGCACAGAATTTTTTGGGCTGTGCGGTAAATGCGCCCGGACAAACGGCGCGAAGCCGCGCAATGGGCATGCGCAGGCGGGTCGACTCGCTGCGCAAGTTTGATTTTGATTGGCTGCAGCGTGGAATTGGGTTTGCTGATTGCTAGCTAGTGCTCGACTTTTTCTTCCGCGCCGACGGTTTCGTCGGGATTGTCGCCGGGACGGCCCTTCACGCGGTCGTAGACGCTGAGTTGGCAGGTTGAGCCGATAGCTTCGTTGTAGTAGGTGGGCACACCGAGCGCCGTGCGCAGCTCTTCGTTGAATTTGCGCAGATTGGCGAGCTGTTGCACGAGCACCGGATACTTTTTCCCTTCGTTGGATAGCAGAAATTTCTGATAGCCCGCATCCCAGAGACGCGTGAACTGCCCGCACATCATGATCGTGGGAATCACGGTCATCTGATAGCGGCCTTCCGGCGTCTTCCGCAGCTCCGCTCCGCAATCGTACTTCTCGATGCGCACCACGCCGCCCGAACTGCGAACGAGGAACCCTTTTGCGGAGAGCGATTCCACCTGCGCCTGGTCAAACAGATTGTTCACGTACCACATAGCCTTTGAGCATAAGAATTCGCCGCGGTGCTGTAAAGCCAAATATGTGCTCCTTACATGGCGCTGGCTGCATCAAAACGGCATGGCAGATGAGCTGGCCGTGGGTGATAAACTAGAACGAGCGTCTGCTAAACTCTTCGAAATTAGTAGAATACCGCCCTGCTTCGTGGTCTGGACTCTCGGATGGCGAACGAATTGGAAGGTAAATCTGTCGTGAGTGTGGCAAAAAAATCGGCGGCATTATCCCCGTCGCGCGTGGAGACGGCAGCGCGGATAGGCGAACATCTGCTCGATCAGATCGGGCACACGCCCCTCTTGCGCATCGATCGCCTGGCGGCCGAGTTCGCGCCTGCGATTCAGATTTTGGCAAAGGCAGAATGGTTCAATCCCGGCGGCTCGGTGAAGGATCGCGCCGCGTACTCAATGATTCGCGAGGGCGAGCGCAAAGGCGATTTGCGCCCTGGGAAGATTATTCTCGATGCGACGAGCGGCAATACAGGCATCGCGTATGCAATGGTGGGCGCGGCTCGCGGCTATAAAGTGAAATTGTGCCTCCCGTCGAGCGCCTCGCCTGAGCGAATCAAGATCTTGCAAGCCTATGGCGTCGAGCTGGTGATGACTCCCGGCGACGAAGGCACCGATGGCGCGATCCGTCGCGTCCGCGAGATTTACAAAGCTGAGCCTGATAAATACTTTTACCCCGACCAGTACAGCAACGCCGCGAATCCTGCAGCCCATTACAATGGCACCGCAGCGGAAATCTGGGAGCAGACGCGCGGCGAAATCACCCACTTCGTCGCAGGCCTGGGAACGAGCGGCACATTCATCGGCACCACGCGCCGCCTGAAGGAGTTCAACCCCAAGATCCGCTGCATCAGCATGCAGCCGGATTCCGGCTTTCACGGGCTCGAGGGCCTAAAGCACATGGCCACCGCGATCGTCCCCAAGATTTATGACCGGGAACTTGCAGACGAAGATCTAGCCGTCCGCACCGAAGACG
The DNA here is from genome assembly GCA_963815265.1 of uncultured Acidobacteriota bacterium. Taxonomy (GTDB): domain Bacteria; phylum Acidobacteriota; class Terriglobia; order Acidiferrales; family UBA7541; genus Palsa-295. The sequence goes on from CAWFGI010000005.1 coordinate 178,467, forward strand.
CGCAAAAAATGGTAAAGCGCCTGGCACGCGAAGAAGGCATTCTCGCCGGCGTAAGTTCGGGCGGCGCTCTGTGCGCTTGTCTTCACGTCGCGCGACGATTGCCGGCGGGGCAGCGCGCGGTCATCGTCACTGTTTTCCCCGATTCCGGCGAGAAATATTTGAGCGAGCGATTTTGGAGCGAAGACTAAGTCTGCCCCCGTGACCATCGCGCCCCTGAAAATTCGAGAAGCTCTGCTGCTGAAGATTCACGCGCACGGTGCCGAAACTTATCCCCACGAGTGCTGCGGCGCTTTACTCGGCAGCGATGGCGAAGGTTCACGCGAAATCCTAGATCTGCTTCCGCTCGCGAATAGGCGAGACGACTCGCCGCGCAATCGTTTCGAGCTGACGCCCGATGACGTGCGTCTCGCAGAAAAGACCGCCGCCGACAAGCACTTGGATCTGCTCGGCTGGTATCATTCGCATCCCGACGCTCCGGCCCGGCCAAGTGAATTCGATCGCGACCATGCGTGGCCGTGGTATAGCTATATCATCGTGAGCGTACAGAAGGGCGAACCGCGCGATACCACATCATGGCGCCTGCGCGACGACCGCTCCGGCTACGAACCCGAGGCGATTGAATCGGAAGCTCGCTCAGCGTCATCTTAATTGGTCAGACGTCTAAGCGAAGATTCGGAGGAAGCTGAATGGCAGTGAAGGTAATCATTCCCACGCCGTTGCGCGCTTATGCGGGCAAACAAGCGAGCGTTGAACTACAGGCCGCAACCGTAGCGGAAGCTCTCTCGGCGCTCACTACCAAATTCGGTGATCTCAAAAAGCATCTCTATTCCGACGACGGACGCCTGCGCAGCTTCGTAAATGTCTACGTAAATGACGAGGACATCCGCTATTTGCAGAAGGACCAGACGCTGCTGAAGGAAGGCGACACAGTAAGCATCGTCCCCTCGATCGCAGGCGGAGCAGGTAACACACGCGCACGGTAGCGCTACTACGACGGAGTTTCTCAATGGCATCCAACACCGATATTGCAGCGCCTAAAACGACCACAACCGCGCAGCCTTCGCTAAGTTTGTCGAAGGAAGAAGTACTGCGCTACAGCCGCCACCTGATCATGCCGGAAGTCGGCATGGATGGTCAGCTGAAGCTGAAAGCGGCGAAAGTACTCTGCATCGGCACCGGCGGCCTTGGCGCGCCGCTCGGACAATATCTCGCCGCGGCGGGGGTTGGCCGCATCGGGCTCGTCGATTTCGATAAAGTTGACGTCACAAATCTTCAGCGCCAAATTCTTTTCAGCACCAACGACGTAGGCCGCCCGAAAATCCAGGCGGCAGCCGAACGTTTGCGCGGCTTGAATCCCGACATTCAAATCGATACGTTCGAGACCATGCTCACGAGCGACAACGCGCTCGACATCCTCAAAGACTACGACATCGTCGTAGATGGCACGGATAATTTTGCCACGCGCTATCTCGTGAACGACGCATGCGTGCTGCTCGGCAAACCCAACGTCTATGGCTCGATCTTCCGCTTCGAAGGGCAGGCGAGCGTTTTCGGATATCCGGACGGCCCGTGCTATCGCTGCTTGTATCCAGAACCGCCTCCGCCGGGCCTGGTGCCTTCTTGCGCCGAGGGAGGCGTTCTCGGAGTCCTACCGGGAATCGTCGGCTCGATCCAGGCGGTCGAAACTCTGAAGCTCATCATCGGCAAGGGCGAACCCCTCGTTGGTCGGCTGCTGCTGTTCGACGCGCTGTCCATGCGATTCCGCGAGTTGAAGCTGCGAAAAAATCCCGATTGCCCGGTGTGCGGCACTCATCCGACGATTACGAAATTGATCGACTATGCCGAATTCTGCGGTGTACGCGGCGAAGAAGCTCCGGCGCCCGCTTCCACGGTTCCAGAAATCACCCCGCGCGAATTGAAAGCGCGACTCGATCGCGGCGACAATCTGTTCATTCTCGACGTGCGCGAGCCGCACGAATATCAGATCTGCAATATCGGCGGCTACCTGATTCCGCTCGGCGATCTTTCAAAGCGCGTCAACGAATTGGATAGCTCCCGCGAAATCGTGGCCCACTGCCGCAGCGGCAAGCGTTCGGCGGAGGCCTCGGAATTTTTGCGGCAAGCCGGCTTTCGCAAGGTTTTAAACCTGAAGGGTGGTATTCTCGCTTGGTCTGACGAAGTGGATCCTTCAGTTCCAAAATACTAAGCGATTCTGTTGCGAAATTTAGCGCTCTGATCCGATGCCTGCGAATTCTGATCGTTAACGCGCGGCACGGAGATCGCCACAGGGAGATAATGATGGCTCAGGTGAAAATCACGATTCGTCCCAACGGCCCATATCGAGTGGAAGCTCCCGAAGGAACCATTGAACTAGTTGACGCCGCGGGAAATAAATTCGATCTCACCGGCAAGCCTGCTTTCTCTCTATGCCGCTGCGGTGGTAGCTTGAACAAGCCCTTCTGCGATGGCCAGCATTCCAAGATCGGTTTCATCGGCGCCGAATCCGCAGTGAAGAAAGCAGAAGAAGGTCAACCTCCTCAGGGCTGATCCTTTCAATGGCTCGTGTGGAGTGCGGTGGCTTGCCGCCGCTTTCATAAGCCCCGGCTTGCCGGGGCGGTTCTCGCCGAAAGCTTCACCCAGTTCAGCCGGTCTTCTGCATCTAAGCCTGCTTGCTGCACCATTCGCCGTGAAACGCTGGGTAGCCGAGGTGTCGGGCTGTAACAATTCTACTCATCACCCATGCCAAATCCCGGCTGAACTTCAGATCCTCGAGTTCCAACCCTAGAATAACCGTCCTCTAATCATTATCTTAGGTAGTACTAAAACCATGCTCCAAATCGGCACAAGAGTTGCTCGCTTCTTCATGGGCAGGTGTGGGGCGTTTTGGGGGATTCGTGGCTGTTCCGGGCAAGATCTGGGGCGTCATCCATCGATTTCGGCTCGTCCTTCTTTGGGCGATTGCAATAAGCGGTTACCTGATTTTCGTCTGGATCCTTCGAAATTCGCCCTACATGGCGGACCCGCTTCTCGATACCTACCTCGAGATGTCGGGCAGCCTGATCGCATTCACCTTCGCAGCGAACGCCCTGGTCCGCTTCCGAGGCACCCACGATCGCATCTCCCTGATGCTTGCTTTCGGTTTCGTCCTGGCCGGCCTGATCGAAGCGGGAACGAGCATGACGTTTTATCGCGGCATGCTGGTCTCGCGATACGAGGGAACGCACATCTCTCTCGGCTGGCTCGCCGGGCGTACGCTTCTTGGCTTGCTCCTGCTGGCTGCGCTTGCCGTTGAACGCAGAATTCCAGTAGCGCGCGAGCCCGCAAAAGAAATGGCAGGCGCCACATTAATCGTTGGCGTGATCGCTTACCTTACGAGCGTTTTCTATTTCATGTTGCCCAACCCGCCTTCAATGCACCCGGGCACGCTCATGCCCCGGGCCTGGGATCTGGTGCCCGCCACGATCTTCACAATCGCCGCGGTGGGGTATTGGCTGCGTCTGCGTCGCGCGGACGCATCGCTCGATCGCGCTCTTTTCGTTGCGGCGCTATTGAATGTCTTCTGCCACGTCACCATGAGCCAATCGCAACACGTTCTCGATGCGCCTGCCACGATGGCCCACGTGCTGATGGTGATGAGCTACGTCGTTGTGCTGGGCGGCACTCTCCTCGACAACGCGCAGCTTTTCGATCAGGTAAGCCGCCTTGCAGCATCGGATTCGCTTACAGGCCTCGCCAACCACCGGCGATTGCTCGAAGTGCTCGAGAACGAAATTCAGCGCTCGCGCCGCACCGGACGCAGTTTCGCTGTGCTGCTCTTCGATCTCGATGGACTGAAAAAGATCAACGACAAATACGGACACTTGACGGGGAGTCGGGCCATCAAGCGCCTCGGGGTCGCGTTGAGAAACAGCAGTCGCACGATTGATACGCCGGCACGGTATGGCGGTGATGAATTCGCTTTGATTCTTCCGGAAGCCGGCGAACAGGAAGCCAAGCAGGCAGCCCAGCGGATTTGCGAGGAATTGATGAACGATGGGCAAACGCCATTGGTCTCCGCGAGCGTGGGAGTCTCCGTCTATCCCGCGGATGGAACTTCGATTGAGAAACTATTGGGGGCGGCCGATCGAGCACTCTACCGAATGAAAGGCCGCGGCGACAAGAAATTTCGGTTTCGTAATGTAGCCGCCTGTCTTTAAACAAGAGAGAGGACAAATGGCCTTTGGGATGGGGGTCCCTAAGACTTTCACGGCCTCGCGCCGTGAGACCAGGACTCCAATGGAAGTGGGAGTACGAATCATGGGCCATCCCGAAATGCCCGGGACGGAAACCACTTTTACAGAAAATGTGAGCCCGAGGGGAGCGAGAGTTCTGAGCGTCCGGCGTTGGAAGCAGAATGACCAGTTGACGATCGCGACTCTCACGGGCTCATTCCGCGCCCTCGCACGAGTAGCTTACTGTCAACTGGTTCCGCAAGAAGGTTTTGCGGTAGGCCTGGAGTTTCTCGAGCCGAACGGACGGTGGGTGATCGCCGACCCTGTCGCTTCCTGAATCGATTTCCCGTACTGGTTTCCTGAACGGGTTTCCTGAACTACTGAATAAATCCCACTTTCGGATCCGCATTGGGAGTTGGGTCCTCCGGTAGCGCCCCGAACTGCGCCTCATAACGCGAAATGTTTTCTTCGAGAGCCCGCATCAGTCGCTTCGCGTGCCGGGGACTTACAATCAGGCTCGCGATGAGCTTTCCCTGCGGCGCGGTGGGGAACATATATACAAAGTTGAGGGTGAATTCTTCTTGATTGTGATGCACAACCACGAGATTCGAATATTGGCCTAGAAGCTCTTTCTCATCCGCTTTGATTTGCACTTGTTGTTGCTGCACTTGTGGTTTCGGGGTTTCAGCCATTGCTTCGCTCCTCGCGGTTCTCATTCAACTATAGCAAAGAGGGAACCGCTCTCGAAGATTTTTGCACCTGAGCCGCGGCAAACCATTGACGCGCGCGGATGTTAAGCGTAGTTTATGTCCAAGGTTTAGCGGCGTTAACTCATGAAAAGACTGAATGACGAGCTCACCGCTCCTCCCGCCGACCGGGCGCAACCCACCACCGAAACGGCGGCGGCATCTCCCGCCGCGCCGGAACTCGAACGCTTACTCACCCACGAGGACGTTGATCGCGCTCGCGATCGTTGGGAAGTGGTGCGGGCGCGGAGAAAGGGTGCCCCGGGCTCGTTCGGCGGCGTTCGGCTGCTGTGGCTATTAATCGGGCCGGGAGTCCTCGTATTCCTGGGTGAGAACGATGCGCCGAGCATGCTCTCGTACGCGGCAACCGGAGCGCGGTTCGGGGTCGGTTTTTTTCTGCCCTTTGTCGTTCTCACCTTTGCGATGGGTTTCGTGGTGCAGGAAATGACGGTTCGGCTGGGAGCTGTGACTCACCGCGGGCACGCCGAACTCATTTTTGACCGATTCGGAAGGTTTTGGGGTCATTTCGCGATGGGCGATCTGGTGCTGGGAAATTTCTTGACGCTCGTCACGGAATTCATCGGCGTTCGCGCCGGCCTGGGCTTTTTTGGCGTCCGGCCGGGCATCGCGGTGGGAATCACGCTTGTGATTGTGCTCGGCGCCATCACCACAGGTCGCTACTGGACGTGGGAGCGCATCACGATGGGCCTTGCGATCTTCAATGCTCTCTTTGTTCCTGCCGCGCTGCTCGCACGGCCGGACTGGCACGCGGTCGGTCACGCAATGCTGACCTGGACGCCGCTGCCGTCGGGAAGTCATTACGAGATTCTTGTTCTGATCCTGGCGGACATCGGCGCTACCGTGACGCCGTGGATGTTGTTTTTTCAGCAGAGCGCGGTCGTGGATAAAGGACTGCAGCCCCGGGATATCAATGCAGGCCGCATAGATACTGCTCTCGGCACGCTTCTCGCATCCACTTTCGCGATCGCCACGATTCTTGCCACTGTTCCGCTCTTTCATCACGGCATCAACGCATCGGACTTTCAGGGAGCGCAATTTGCGGAGGCGCTGGAGCCCTGGATTGGCCATCTGGGCGCTTCGCTTTTTGCGCTCGGTATATTTGAAGCTGGAATAGTGGCTGCGATTGCGATCTCGACCTCGTCTGCATATGCCTTCGGAGAGGTGATGCACACGGGCCACAGCTTGAATCGTCCTGTGCGGGACGCGTGGCCCTTTTACCTGACTCTGATTGGGTCCGCTTGTGCGGCGGCGGCACTCGTGCTGATCCCTAAGTTCCCGCTGGAATTTGTGGTGTTGACTGTCAATGTGATCGCTGTGCTGGCGATGCCTCCGGCGCTCGCTTTTCTTATGCTCCTGGTGAATGACCGCGAGGTGATGGGTGAGCATGTGAACGGTTTCTGGGGGAACGTCGCGGGAGTCACGGTCACGATTTTGCTCATCATTGCCGGGATTGGATTCGGCTTGGCGACCGTCTTTCCGAAGTGGCTGGGCGGTTAGCGTGCATCTGTTCTATTATTCTGTGCAGGCATTTCGCGCAGATTGAACGGCGAGGAAGACTTGGACTCAGAACACACGCATTTAAGCGGCCACCAAGCGGAGCTCGAACGCGATCGGGTCATAGCAGACGCGAAGCAGCCCGACCTCGACGACCCGCATGTTGTTCTATCGTTGCTGGAATCTGACCAGTTGGTCGCAGCGAAGCGGCGCACTCATTTCGGGCCACGCAAGCTGTCTTTCGGGGTTCGCGTGCTGCTATGGAGTTTGCGCGTGTATGTTGTCGTAATGATGTTGCTTGCGCTGATTTCGGTGCTCCGGGCTGCCCACCTGATTGATTAAGATGTTCGTTCGAACCCGGCATCGGAGCGTGGTGTAAGATAATTTCGGCCCGATTGAATCGCGCCGGAGCACATGCCCAGGAATACCGGACACAGCAGTCCGCCTTCAGCGAATCAACGCAATCTGTTGGCGCCCGTTCTCGTAACTTTCCTGATTGTCGCGATCGCTGGCGGCATCGTGTTGTACTCGTTTACAGGATTTGGAGCGCGGGCCCGTGCGAGAAAGCTGCAAAACCCGGTTCCCCCAACTCCAGAAGCGATCGCAGCCGCACGGCTGATTTACGAGAACCGCTGTGCGAATTGTCACGGGATGGACGGCGACGGTAAGGGACCCAAGGCCGAAGAGTTGTCCGTTGCGCCTGCGGATTTTCGCAATGTCCGCGCGATGGCCGCTGTCACAGATGGAGAGCTTTACTGGCAAATCACAAAGGGCGCCCGTCCAATGCCCAGCTTTGAATCGCTGCCCGAAGAAACGCGATGGCAATTGGTGGACTACATCAGGACGTTCGCGCCCCGATCGTCGCCATAACGCGATTTAGATGAACGCTCCGGCCTACTTCACTTTCGCGAGGGCGTCGGCAACTTCCTTCAGATCCGGGACCACCGGAATATCATAATTCTTGAACCACGCGATGTTGCCCGAACGATCGACGATCGCGATGGCGCGTCCCGTGATGCCCTTATCGGCGAGAAAAACGCCGAATTTATCGCCCACCGCTCCGCGCGGCTGAAAATCCGCGAGCAACGGATATTGGATGCCCATCTTTTCCGCATAGGCTTTGTGCGACCAGGCGCTGTCGACGCTGATACCCATCACCTGCCCGTCGAGCTGCTCGAATTTCCTCATGTCGTTCACGAAGCAGGCGTGCTCGTTCGTGCAGGTGGGGCTCCAATCGAGAGGATAGAATACGAGGACGACATTCTTTTTACCCTTGAAGTCAGACAACTTCACTTCTTTCTGGCTCTGATCCTTCAAAGTGAAATCCGGCGCCGCTGCTCCCACCGAAATTGCCATGCTCTTTCCTCCATGCTTTCCAGGCGATTTTTTTTGAAGCGTGAAAATTGCTTATTCAGTCGAACTGAGGCATTCATCATATCCGAACGCAGCAGAGCAAACAAACGAGCTCGAGCGAAATTCCGTTTCTCGTTCTGCTACCATACGCATGCGAAGTGACGGAGCTGATCGAAGGAATTGGCGCACGTCCCCTACGAAACGGCTTACCCGCGAGTGGAAATCCTGCCGAGCAGCCGCAATTGGTGGGCGAAGCTCAAAGGAACCGCCGCCGAGTGCATCCACACGCGCGACGGGTGCGCATGGATTGCCGCACTTCTGCCGGATACGCTTTACCTTCGAGGCAAGCGAGCGCCTCGCCGAGAGCCGGTGCGGCCGGAGATTTCGCTTTGCCGGGAATGTCTGCTCGATACTATTCTTGGTGAGTTGGAGGAATTCGACGGTCGCGTTGTAGCGTTCGAACCAAATCCGGAAATCTTCACGCAGTACTTTTTCGTGGCCACGCCGGATTTCGAAGCAGCCGGAGTGGCGCCCGAAACTGCATCTGCGATTGAACAACGGCTCGCGCAAGCCGGAGAGACCTGTGCGGAATGCTCGCGGCCTCCGACTTGGTTATGGATGTCGCGGGAACATGTGGCTAGTCTCGATGAAACAGATAAGATACGCGGAGAGCGCGGCGAGTGGTTTTGTTCCACGCACGGTGCGCGAAAATTGGCGGAGGCGTTCGAAAGAATCGCCGAGGCCAATGTGTTCTATATGAATCTTCCGTACGGCGAAGCGGGTGCGTACCTTTGGATCTGATATTCCGGCATTCTGGAAATAAATGATGGCGCTGAGTGAGCTGGTAAAGAAATATCTGGCGATTTCGGGCGGTTACGGGAAATTCATGCCGATTGCGTCGTTAGGGCTGTCGCACGCAGAGGCGGAGAAGGCTTTCGACATTCTCGACGAGGACTATCACATCAGCCGGTTTTTTCAGTTTCGCAACGATAGCGGCGCAGCGTTCCAAATCAACGGATTTCCACAGACCCACTTCGCGATTGATTCTGAAATCGAGTCAATTCTCTAGGAACGCGCGACGACCTGAAAGCACGGTTTACCGCCGATTAGAAATTCCTACATCTCTTTGTTTTTAATGACTTACGGTGATATTTAATCGCGGAACCGTAGATTAGAACCGCTCGTACTGAGGCTACTTTCACCATCATATCACTTTTTCACCCGGGACAAAATCACTTAACGCGGCCCGGACAACCTCGGACTTGCGATTTGACTCTGAGTGAAAAACAAGCGAAGACAAGCCGGGCGCCCGGTGGGCGATTTTCGCGGGTTGAGTTAGTGGAAGGTTCGATGTATAAACAAATCGAGATGAATTGGGCCTGCCATACGCGCCACCGGTTTTGCCTCGCCTTGGTTGTGTCCATGTTGTTCTGCGGCCTTTCCTCGAGCGAGATCCCGGAACTGACCCGCCTCATCGACGACACTTCCAACGATTTCACGTTAGTTGTGGCGACGAAGACACCAGCCATGGTCTCGGCTTCGGTTGTGGCAAACCCCTGCGTGGGCAGCTGCGTAGGCGCTGTTCAGCCGAATGACGATCGGCTCGAGTACCGTGAACCTTACACATCCGTGCTGCACGCCCAATCTCCCGCCGGCTATCTGCAACTGCTGTGTGTCCATAGAACGTAATCTCTCCTCCACAATTTAGTCGCGCTTCGTCCACCAGGTTTTTCCACAACGAGACGAAAGTGCCGAAGGTTCCCGTGAAATGAATTGGTCCGATCTCCGGCATTTATAGACATCAAGGAGCTCAGGAGATGAAAAACACATGCAAGCGGATTTGCAAGGGAGAAAGAATCTGGAGGAATTTCTTCAGGACTTGATCTGCGTGGTGTCAAGTCCGGAAGAAGTAGGCGCACTCGTAGAAGTTCTGATGGCCCTGCAACTTCCTGAAGCACCGGAAGAACCAGGCACCAGAGCAAAGGTGGCCCGAGCTTAGATTGAACCATTGTCAAGGAAGGGGGCGTTATGAACTGCAGTTACGATGTGCACGACACGTACGATATTTTTAAAAAACTCCCCGATGAAGGCACCGTGTGGGTGGGAGCGGTAAAAGGGGAGAATCGGGTGCGTCAGGTTCTCGTCAGCCTCAAACTAAGTTCAGGGCAAGCTTTCTTTGCCTGGAATGCCAGCGAAGGAACGATGGTGGAGCTGCTGGTTAACTAAGCCGCTCTCCCATTCACCAGTACGAAACGACTCACTTGGGGGCGACGGAAACGCGCTGCAATCGCTCCCCAAGTGCGTTGTGTTCAGCGCGGATTTCCTCAGGCAGGCGCTTGCCAAATTTCTCGAAGAATCTTCCGGTTGCGTCCAGTTCCTCGGCCCAATCGTTGGGATCCACCTTGAGCAGTTCATCGATCGCACCACGAGAAATATTAAGGCCATCCAGAGTCAACGAGTCAGCCGTAGGAACGTAGCCGATCGGTGTGTCGCTTGCAGCGGCGCGGCCCTCGATTCGGTCGAGAATCCATTTCAGAACGCGAACATTTTCACCATAGCCGGGCCATAGAAATTTTCCGTCTGCATCTTTTCGGAACCAATTCACATGAAAGATTCCCGGCGGGTGCTTGAGCTTCGGGCCCATGTCGAGCCAATGGCGAAAATAATCGGCCATGTTGTATCCGCAGAAGGGAAGCATCGCCATGGGATCGCGGCGGGTGACGCCGACCGCGCCGGTGATGGCAGCGGTGGTTTCTGACGCCATTGTGGCGCCCACAAAAACGCCGTGCTGCCAGTTGCGCGCCTGATATACGAGCGGTGCGACGCGCGCGCGGCGCCCCCCAAAGATGAGCGCTGATATCGGGACGCCCTGAGGATCCTCGAAATGAGATGAGATCGATGGCGATTGGCTGGCGGCTACCGTGTACCGCGAATTGGGATGAGCGGCCGCGCCTTTACTGGGTGTCCATTTCTCGCCCTTCCAATCCACGAGCCCCTGGGGATGTGCACTGCTCATTCCTTCCCACCAAGGCTCATTGGACCCGGTGATGGCTGTATTCGTAAAGATCGAGTCGTGATGTATGGCTTGAATCACGTTGGGATTCGTTTTTTCATTCGTGCCGGGTGCGACGCCGAAGAAACCAGCTTCGGGATTGATCGCGCGTAAAGTTCCATCGGATCCAACGTGCATCCAGGCGATGTCGTCCCCGATCGTCCAGACGCGGTAGCCCTTGTTCTCCAGGGCTGAAACCATCATCGCGAGGTTCGTCTTGCCGCACGCGCTCGGGAAAGCAGCCGCCATGTAAGTTACTTTGCCGGAGGGATCCTCCAGACCAAGGATCAACATGTGCTCAGCCATCCAGCCCTGTTCGCGCGCCATCCAGCTCGCAATCCTCAGCGCGAAACATTTCTTGCCGAGAAGCGCGTTCCCGCCATAACCAGAGCCAATGCTCCAGATCAATTTCTCCTCGGGAAAATGAAGAACGAAGCGGCGCTCGGGGTTGAGGTCACCGAGTGAATGAAGACCCGGGACGAAATCAGACGAGCTGCCCAGGCGGTCGAGCGCGGCCTTGCCGATGCGCGACATGATTCGCATGCTCGCGACGACGTATGCGGAATCAGTGAGCTCGACCCCCACTTTGCTATAGGGAGAGGTGGCAGGGCCCAAGATATAGGGCACTACGTACATCGTGCGGCCCTTCATGGCGCCATCGAAAAGCGGCCTGACTTTGCCCTTGGCTTCTTCAGGGGACATCCAATTGTTGGTCGGCCCAGCGTCTTCCTTTTTCCGAGTGCAGATGAAGGTGATGCCTTCGGTGCGGGCTACGTCGTTCGGATTGCTGCGGTGAAGGTAGCTGTGAGGATAGGTCTTCTGATTCAGCTCTATATAAGTTCCATCCCGCAACATCTCGGCTGTCAAGCGGTCGATCTCACCCTGCGAACCGTCGCACCACACAATCTTGTCCGGTTTCGTAAGGCGAGCAGATTCTTCCACCCAGCTTCCTAATGGCGTTGACACCGAACCTCCATGGTATTGGCGCGGGGGACGCCGCCCGACCGGGAGCGAATCTCATCGGGTCTGGCGGAACAGAGGCGCTTTCCAGCAAAAATTGTAGGACACGCCTGCCCCCAAATGCAACCGGGCGGCCGGAAGGGAAGGGGGTTTCGTGCCCGATGTTATACTTCCGGCGAAATGTACGCCCAAAAGCTGAAGGCGGAGGTTGTGATCGGCGGCAAGCGCGAGCCAATGCCGCTCGAGTGGCTGGATAGTTTCTGTATGCGGAATTTTACGGGTTCCGGGGAATTCGACGACACCCTGCCGACCGGGGAGGGAAGGCTAGAGGCGGGGGCGAATGTGAATGTGGAGCGGCTGGCCGCTGCGATGAGTGAGTGGTTGACCAAGCGGGGCAAAGGCAACGGGCAGGCGGTGGAGGTGGAGATCCGGGTAGATAAGTAACAAAGATTGAAGGAAGCTCAATACTTAGAGGCAGGAAGAACTTCCACGTGTCGTATTTAGATGGGCTTAGAGATTAATAGAAGAGCCGAACTCACCCTGCGTATGACTGGGGCGTTGCAGCGGTCACGGCAGAGCGGGTTCGGCTCCTCACCTATAATTCGACGCGAGCGGACTGCGATGGTTAGCAGCGCGCGCCAGAAGAAAAAATTACGATCCTTCCGGGGTAGGCCGGGTCAACCGAGCGCGAAGAAGATGCTCGCCGCCGTGAGCCAGCAAGTGTTTGATCTTGGGAAGCAAGGCGTAACAGGCGTCGGCTCCGGCAGCGATCAGTTGGGGCGTCTTCACAAACTCATCCCACAGCACGTGATGAACGTCGGGTTCGATGAGCACGTCGCTAAGGCCTCGCCAGGGTTGGTTCGCGACGGTCTGAATAATCGAAAACGAACGGCTGATCACTTCAATCGTATTGCGCGGCTTCGAATCAAGAAGCCCGGGTTCCAGGTGCACGGCAATCACAAGCTCAGCCCCGAGTTCGCGTACGGCCGGCGCGGGAACCTGTTCGGTGAGAAAGCCGTCCACGAGGAAATGATCCTGGTGCTCAACCGGGAGAAACAGTCCGGGATAGGCGCATGAGGCGCGAAGCGCCGGGCTGATTTCGCCGCGCGTGAAGTGGACGGATTCGCCGGTAATCAAGTCAGTGGCGACAATACTGAGCGGAATTTTCATCTGGCTGAAATTGCTGGCAGTCGTGAAGCGGTGGAGGAAATCATCGAGCGGCGCATTGGAGGCCATTCCCATGCGCGAAAGAGTCCAACGCCCAAAATCGCGGAAACGAGTGGCGCTGCCTTGCTCGGCCATCACGTCAAGTGGAGTTCCGCTCGCGTAGGCCGACGCGATCAGCGCGCCAACGCTGGTGCCGGCGATAAAATCAACCGGAATTTCGTTCTCTTCAAGAACGCGCAGAACGCCGATATGGGCGATACCGCGTGCGAAACCGCCTCCGAGAGCGACTCCCACTTTGGGACGTTGCCCGTCGCCACTGTATGCAAACGTGCGCAATCCGCGCAACGCCGTGCCAAGCCATTTGGTGACGGAACTCATCTTCTCGCTGCGATACCTCTTACCACTTTACCGCACTTGGCGCATTGCGTGTTTCCGGTTGACCGCTGGTTACTCGTTTTGTAACCTCGATGGTCATCTTTCGTCTTCCCGTGAAAAACGAATCATGAAACGAGTCCGATGAAAAAAAGAATCGAGAAGGTGGCTGTGCTGGGAGCTGGGACGATGGGTGCGCGCATCGCGGCGCACGTGGCGAATGCCGGCATCCCTTGTTTTTTGCTCGATATCGTCCCGAGCGAATTAAGCGCTGACGAGAAACGAAAAGGGCTTACGCTCGAAAGCCCCGCCGTACGGAACCGGATCGTGCTGGCCGGGCTGGAAGCAGCCAGAAAATCGCGCCCGGCGGCATTTTTCACTCCCGAAACGGCGCGGCTCGTGACGCCCGGAAATTTGGAAGACAATCTCTCATGGTGCGGACAGGCGGATTGGATCATCGAGGCGGTCGCTGAGAATCTCGAGATTAAACGCAAATTGTTCGAACGCGTCGAAGGCGTGCGTAAGCCCGGAACAATCGTCACGTCGAATACATCCGGATTGCCAATCCACTTGATCGCCGAGGGACGCTCGGAGGATTTCCAGCAGCACTGGGCGGGAACGCATTTTTTCAATCCTCCGCGGTACATGAAGCTGGTGGAATTAATTCCCGGGCCGAAAACATTACCTGGCGTGCTGGCGATGCTCGACGAAATGTGCGATTTGCGGCTGGGCAAGGGAGTGGTGATCGCGAAGGATACGCCGAACTTCATCGCCAATCGGATCGGCACGTACGCGATGCTGAATGTCTTGAAGCAAATGCAAGCGCTGGAAATGACCGTCGAGGAAGTGGACACCTGCACCGGGCCGGCGATCGGGCAGCCCAAATCGGCAACATTTCGTACCGCTGACATCGTCGGGTTGGACGTGCTCGTGCACGTGATACGCAATATCTACGACAACATTCCCAATGACGAATCGCGGGAGATGTGGCGCGTTCCTGCTTTTGTTGACGAGATGATGAAGCGCGGCTGGCTGGGCGATAAGACGGGAAGCGGATTTTACAAACGATTGAAGAAGGGCGGCGATTCGGAAATTCTGACGCTCGATTGGCAGAAGATGGAATACCGTCCGCGGATGAAGGCGAAATTCGGGTCGATCGAAGGCGGGAAGCAGATCGGAGAGACGCGCGAGAGAGTCCGGGCGCTCGTTGCGCCGGCGATGGAGGGAAAGGGCGACAAGGCCAACCGTTTTCTGTGGTCGTGCTTGAGCGAAAACTGTTTGTACGCAGCGCGCCGTGTGCCGGAAATCGCCAATAGCGTAGTGGATGTGGACCGCGCGATGCGCTGGGGTTTTGCGTGGGAATTGGGGCCATTTGAAGTGTGGGACGCAATCGGCGTGGCGCGAATGGCGGAGGCGCTTGGGCGGGAGGGGAAGCAGATTCCGCCCGTGGTGAATGACGCGCTCGCGTCGCCCAAGAAATCATTCTACGAAGCGGAAAAAGGAAGCACGCGATATTTCGATTTGGGTGCGAAGGGCATGAAGCCTGTGCCGGAGCCCGCCGGAATCATCATTCTAAAGTCTCTGAAAGACCGCAGCGGCGTGGTGCAGACGAACGCCGGCGCGAGCCTGATCGATCTCGGTGACGGCGTGGTGTGCTGCGAATTTCACTCGAAGATGAATTCCATCGGCGGCGACATTGGCGCGATGATTCACGCAGGGGTGAAGAGGCTCGGAACGGAATTCGATGCGATGGTGATCGCGAATCAGGCGGCGAATTTTTCCGTGGGCGCTAATTTGATGTTGTTGCTCGTGACGGCGCAAGAGGGCGAGTGGGACGACATTCATATGGCCGTGCGCCAGTTCCAGGGTGTGAACATGGCGATCAAATATGCCCCGGGACCTGTGGTGGCGGCGCCGCAGGGAATGGCGCTGGGCGGGGGCTGCGAAATCAGCTTAAGCTCGGCGCGAATTCATGCGGCAGCGGAAGCGTACATGGGGCTCGTTGAAGCAGGCGTGGGATTGATTCCAGGTGGCGGCGGGATGAAGGAGATGCTGATTCGAGCAAACGAGCGCGCAGGAGGAGGTGAAGACCTCGATCTATTTCACGCGCTCAAGCCGATCTTCGAAACCATTGCGATGGCGAAGGTATCCACCAGCGGTGAAGAGGCGCGGTCGCTCGGATTCTTGCGGCGTTCGGATTTGATCGCGATGAATCGCGACCGGCAGCTGGCAGACGCGAAAGCCACGGCGCTGGCCCTAGTTCGCGAGGGGTATCATCCGCCCGCGCCCGCTGAAATCCACGTTCTGGGCGAAGAATTTCTCGCTGGCGCGAAGCTTGCGATCCATATGCTGGTTCGGGGAGAATTTGCGAGCGAGCATGACGCCGTCGTGGGTAGGAAATTGGCGTATATACTGGCCGGCGGGAGTATCACCGCTCCGCAGACGGTTTCCGAGCAATACATTCTCGATTTGGAACGCGAAGCATTCGTGAGCTTGTGCGGGGAGCGAAAAACGCAGGAACGAATCGCGCACACGCTCAAAACTGGAAAGCCGCTGCGAAATTAACCGGCGATTCACACAAACGATTTGTGTGAGGGCGCAACTTTTTGTTTCATTCGGTGTAACTCAGGGCAGGGGTTGGTGCATCTAAGTAGCCGGCTGACGACGGTCCTGGGTAGCCCGTTGGATTGAATCGCTCCGAGCTGTCCGAAATTTTGGGGAACTTTATGGGGATGTGCGAGCAAGAGTAAGCATACCGGTGTGCTTAAGGAGAACGGAATGACCAGCAATGCGGTCCGGAAAATATTATTGAGCTGTGGACTTGCAACGATTCTTTTGCCACTCATCACGAACGCACAATCAGCCGCCACTGAGCCTGGAATGGCGTCCCCCGTTTACGACCTGAATAAGGAAGTCAAGATTGATGGAACGATTGACAAGATTGAAACGAATTCGAACAGCGGACCGATGGGAACGCATCTGCTCGTGATTTCGGCGCAGGGCGTCGTCGATGTGCACCTGGGAGCGAGCGCGGCTGTGAGCGCAAAAAATCTTGGCCTGACGGTGGGCGAGAGCGTTCACGTAACTGGAATGATGGCAAACGTTCGCGGAAATTCCATGTTGCTCGCGCGGATTCTCACCACGTCGAACCACATTTATATGCTGAGAAACGAGCACGGCGCGCCGATTCGTTCGCTTATGCCGCGAGGCGCGGCTTCGTCTGCGAATTCGCAGAAAGGAGCGCTCTAATGAAACAGCGAACGATTGCGTTCCTGGTGCTCGGAGTTGCTGTCGCGCTCGGTGTCGCAGGATGCGGAGGAAGCGGAGGCGGCTCGAATCCTAATACAACAATTTCCGTGGTGATTTATCCCGGAACGGCTTCCATTCCGTTGAATGGCGTGATTAATTTCACTGCGGTTGTCTACAATTTTGCGGCGAACGGCGCGGTGGACTGGTCGGCGAGTGCTGGGTCATTTACCGGCAGTGTCTTTACGGCGCCGGGAACGACGGGGAACGTTACCATCACCGCTACGTCGCAGGAGGATAAGTCGAAATCTGCGACTGTTACGGTGGCGGTGGGCGCGGCGCAGCCGATCTCGGTTTCTCCGGCGGCGGTTTCGCTGGCGGCACAGGGCACGCAGATGTTTACAGCCACCGGTACCGGGCCTTTTACCTGGACAGTGACGGCCACTCCGGGCGCGGATCCCGGTACGATTGACCAATCCGGAAATTACACCGCGCCGCGCACGCCGCCTCCAGGTGGAACTGTTACAGTCTCGGCGCTCTCCGCGGCTGGCTCGGGTACGGCGACGGTCACGATCGTTTTTTCTGCCGCAACTTTATCAGGTCAATATACGTTCTCCTATACCGGTGAGGATGCGGGCGGTTTTCTTGCTGTAGCCGGCAGCTTCACGGTCAACGGCTCGGGTCTGATTACCGGCGGAGTTGAGGATACAAACAGTGCTGCAACCGGCATCCTTGAAAGTCAGATTACTGGGGGAAGCCTTGCCGTCGGGCCAGATGGGCGAGCGATTGCGACGGTCACGACAGGAGTCGGTACCGTTACATGGCAGGTGACGATCATTTCGGAGGCACACGCTTTACTCGTTCGCTTCGATAGCGCCGCGACCGGAAGCGGAACGATTGACCAAGCCAACCCTGCCGATTTTTCAGTGAGCGCGATTGCGAACAATTATTCCTTCGGAATCAGCGGAATCGATTCGAGCGGTGCGCCGATGGCAATCGCCGGTCGATTTTTGTCGGACGGTGCTGGAACTTTTCCGGTGAATTTTGCGATTCAGGACGTGAACGACGGCGGGACCATCACGCAGGCCGATCTATCGTTGCACGGAAACATCTTTTCGATCGACGGCGGAACTGGCCGGGGTACGCTGGAGTTGATCAGCACAGTTCCGGGCACGGGCACTCTGACCTTTGCTTTCTATATCATTGACAGCACGCATTTCAAATTAGTGGAGATTGACAACGGAGGCGCTCCCGTTCTCGCAGGAGACGCATTCAGCGCGCCAAACTCCATCACGCTCGCGAACCTAAATGGAAGTTATGCCTTCACAGTTGCGGGAGCGGAGACGGGTGGACCGTATGCAGCGGGAGGCGTGTTTACTGCGTCGGGCACCGGGACGATTTCCGGCGGGGTCCAGGACGTTAACGAGCAGGCGAGCACGCTTCACCTGGCGGAGAAAATCTCATCGTCTAGCTCCACCTACACACTGAGTCCGGCGACCACTTCCAATCGCATTCTCTTGACGCTCTCAGCCGGGGGCCTCAACTTCATGTACGCCGTATATCCCACGGCCACCAATTCTTTTGAGATGGTGGAAGTGGACACGGTAGTCCCGGTCAGCAGCGGCATGGGATTTCTGCAGTCCTCAACCAGCGCTCCTTCGGGAACGTACGGAATCAACACTACGGGCCAGACGACGACCGGTGAGCAGGATATCAATGGCTCGATCTCATCGGCCGGAACCACCGGGCTCACCGGCTACCTCGACATCAATGAGACAGGAAATATTTTCAGCAACATTCCGTTGTTCAACAGCACCATCGCAGCACCGACCAGTTTCGGTCGTGCTACGCTGACCCTTGCAACCGCCAAACCGACTTCGGCGTCGTTTACATTTGCTTACTACGTTGTGGACAACTCAACGGTGCTGGTAATCGAGATGGACAAAGTCGCGGTCACCCTCGGCACCATGGCCAAGCAGTTCTAGAAAAGAGTTGGACGACAACTGCCCCGATCAGTGGAAGCCCGGGAATCCGCGTCAGCGGGTTCTCGGGCAATTTCACCTCGCGGTATTGATTTTGGGCCCAGCCAGATAGTCCTTTCTCACGTCTCCGGCACACTAGTACCTCTCCCGTTGCGCGCTCGTTTTCGCCTTATGTTTCCTTGCGCTTGGCCGATGAAGCAAATGTTCTGAGGCAGTACCAACGTACTATTGCCGCACTTTGTGACCCACGCCGAAAATCGGCATATATCAAGGAAAACCATCTTTAGCCACATCTTCGGGGGGACGGCCTAACTGCCGGATAGAACGATGGCGCCACTTACAAAAGACTCGATCGAAGCTCCGAGCACGGCTGGCAGCACGCCGGTATCGCAGACTGGAACGCAAAGCAAGCCTACATCCTCACTCCGCGCCGATGCTCTCTCACTCGAAGTGGCCGTCAAAGTTCATGGTTCACGCGTCATCGAAGTGGCCCGCGGCACCGCGCCTCGCACCGAGCCTTTTGAAGAACACACTGTAACGATGATCGTTTTTCCCCAGGGCGCTGTTCTCAGAATGACGTCGGCCGTAAACGTCAGTCAAATGCTGGTCCTCACGAATATCAAAACGAAACAGGATTCCATCTGCCGCGTTCTGAAAGTTCGGCCGAATGCCAATCAGGGCAGCTACGTCGAAGTGGAATTCACGCACCGCCAACCCGGCTATTGGGGGGTTCAATTTCCTTCCGAGGGATCGGTTGCCACAAACACCGTTCCGCAGCCACAAATGAATTTGGAATCGCAAACCCTTGCGCCACCTCCACCAACGCCAGGCACTAGACCAACAGTTACAACGCCGCCTCGCGAATCAAAGCCCGCTGCCGACGCGCCGACTGTTCCATTCGTGCTACCCGCGAAGCCCGAGTCGTCCTTCATCTCGATCGGCTCACAGGAAAAAGTACAAGAAGCTGCCTCTGCAACAGCGGTAACAAAGCCGCTCTCTCCTGTCGAAAGGAGACTGGAGAGTCCGGCGCCCCCTGTTGCAAAAACTATTGCCGCGGAGCCTCCACCAGCACAGCCGCCCGCTCCGCCCGAAGTCACCATGGATGAGCTGTTGGGAGACGGCGACTCCGTTTCCCCGTCCGCCGTATCAACCGCCACTGAAGAGCCACCGGCGTCTTCTACTTTGTCGGCGTCTCGCGACGTTACGGCAATTCTTGGCGACGCTACTTCGGATGCTTCGAAATCCTCCGCGTCTGAGGCGTTTGGAGCGCGGCTCGATTCAAGTTTCGGAAGCTCCGTCTCACAGGATGCTGGCAGCAAACAAAACTGGATGTTGATCGCGGCCTGCGTTGCGGTGCTTGTTGCCGCTCTAGGGGCCGGGATCGCCTATTTCCGACAGCGGCCGGCAAACTCAAATGCGGGCTCGCGCACAGAACCCTTAGCTCAGAACGTTTCCAACGCAGCTCAGCCGGGCGCCAACGATACGAATCAACTGCCGGCGATTACTCCCGCAGGCCAGCCATATATGCCTGCCGGCGCCCAAGCGAATCCAGCCGCTCGATCGAATGCCAGCGCGCCAACGGAGCCCGCTCCGTCGTCAAACGCAAGCAACGGCACAAAAGCGCCGGCATCAAGCGCCAACCATTCACCTGCTGCACCTGCTGCGAAGCAATCGGCTCCCGGAGTGACGTCGGACATGGTGTCCACAGCGCTTACTTCTCGTCCTACCACCTGGACACGCGGAAGCGAAGGTCAATCCGATCAACCGCCCGTTCTTGATGCGAGCGCATCGCCTACAGGAGCGAGCGCTCTGCCGGGAATCTCAGGACCGAACGCAGCGTCCATTCCCGCGCCAACGATGCAGCCCGAAGGCCCTGTCAAAATCGGCGGCAATGTGAAGGAACCAAAACTAATCAATTCGGTAGCGCCGATTTATCCTGCCGGCGCGCGTTCGAGCGGAGTGCAGGGCGACGTGGTAATTGACACCACGATCGACAAGACCGGGCAGGTCGTGAAAATGCACGTGGTTTCCGGTCCCGTGCTGCTGCGGGGGTCTGCTTTAGACTCGCTGAAGCGCTGGAAATTCGAGCCTTCGCGTTTGGATGGTGAGCCGGTCGACGTGCAGATGCAGGTGACGATCAAGTTCCGGCTCTAGCAGCAAATCCGTTTCGTTCAACGCTCGAAAGCTTGCCGCAGCGCGGACCCCTCCGCGCTGTTGCTTTTTTGCCTCTGCTGGCATCCAATGATTGGGCCCTTAACAACTCGTTTGCGTATGATTTCCGGATGAGGTGACAGATGCGAGAAGCGGTAATTGTTAGCGCGGTTCGAACAGCGGTGGGCAAGGCTTCAAAGGGGGCGCTTCGAACCACGCGTCCCGATGATCTCGGTGCGCTGGTAATCAAAGAATCGATCGCTCGCGCGGGTATAGACCCCAAGGAAATTGAGGACGTGATTCTCGGCTGCGCCATGCCCGAAGCCGAACAGGGCATGAACGTCGCGCGTATCGCATCGCTTCGCGCCGGCTTGCCTGTCGAATCCTCCGCGATGACCATTAACCGTTTCTGTTCATCGGGCCTGCAGTCCATCGCTCTCGCCGCCGAACGCATCATGGCGGGTCAAGGAGACGTGGCCGTCGCTGGAGGCACCGAATCCATGACGATGGTGCCCATGGGCGGCAATAAAGTTTCTCCCAATCCCTGGCTCATGGACAACTATCCGGACGCGTACCTAGGAATGGGCTTGACCGCCGAAAATCTCGCCAAGAAATACGGCATCACGCGTGAGCAAGCTGACAACTTTTCCTATTGCAGCCACCAAAAGGCGCTCGCTGCGATCGCCGCGGGAAAATTCAAGGATGAAGTCGTTCCCGTAGACGTCAGCTACAGTGTGCTGGAAGCCGGCGCCAACGGTTCGCCAAATGGTTCGCGTCCAAAGATGGTAAAGGCCAAGTTCGACACCGACGAAGGGCCGCGCGCGGATACTTCTGTGGAAGCGCTCGGCAAGCTGAAGCCCGTATTTCATTTGCACGGAGTGGTCACGGCAGGGAACAGTTCGCAGATGAGTGACGGTGCTGCAGCCGCAGTTGTGATGAGCGCCGAGAAAGCTCGCGCGCTCGGTTTGAAACCGCTCGCGCGCTTCCTCGCGTTCGCCACGGCTGGATGCCCGCCAGAAGAAATGGGTATCGGTCCGGTATTTGCCATACCGAAGGCGCTCAAGATCGCGGGTTTGACACTGGATCAAATCGATGTAATCGAACTGAATGAAGCGTTCGCCACGCAAGCGCTGAGCGTGATCAAGGCCGCGGGACTCGATCCTGCGAAGGTAAATCCCAATGGTGGCGCTATCGCGCTCGGCCATCCGCTCGGTTGCACCGGCGCAAAACTCACCGCTTCCATCCTGCGCGAGCTCGAACGCCGCAATGCGCGCTACGGAATGGTAACCATGTGCGTCGGCGGAGGCATGGGCGCGGCAGGCATTTTCGAACGCATCGCCTAGTCGAGGGCGAATAGAGATCTGCTTTGGTTCAAGGGCCAACACCGTTCCCGATGAAACGGCCTTTCGCTCCGTACCTGCGATTGTTTTTCCGTCCGGACCCGAGTCGCCGCCTTCCGCCGTTACCCGTAGCTTAGGTCCCATTCCGGCCAGCCCGCTGGCCGGAATTGACCTGAGGCCTTCTGTCCTATTGCTTCCGGCTCAAATGAGAGAGACAATCACTTTTTATTGACCCCCACTTTTTCAGGAGGCAACGCACATCATGGCCACGGCACCGGTTTCCCATGCTCTCAACCGCGGAGGATCCTTTCTCATCACGTCCACCAGTCCAGAGGACGTCTTTACTCCCGCCGATATTACGGACGACCAGCGCCTGATTGGCCAGACTGCTGAGGAATTCGTCCAGAAGGAGGTTTTGCCCAATGTGCCGGAGCTCGAAGCGCACAAAGAAGGATTGATGGCGCAGATGCTGAAGAAGGCCGGAGAGATCGGCTTGCTCGGCGGCGCGATTCCTGAAGAATACGGCGGCGCGGGTCTCGACAAGATTTCCTCTACCGTCCTCGCTGAAAAATTGTCTGGTTATGCGTCCTTTGCCGTCTCTCACGGTGGTCACTCCAGCATCGGAACAATTCCAATCGTCTATTTCGGCACCGAAGAGCAGAAGAAAAAATATCTGCCCAGGATCGCTACGGGCGAACTTCTTTCCAGCTACTGCCTCTCCGAACCGCAGGCTGGCTCGGATTCGCTCGCTGCTCGCACGCGCGCGGTGCTTTCGCCCGACGGCAAGAATTGGATTCTGAATGGTCAAAAGATGTGGATTACGAATGGCGGATTTGCTGACGTCTATATTGTCTTCGCCAAAGTAGACGGCGAGAAATTCTCCTGCTTCATCGTCGAGCGCGGCACGCCCGGCTTTTCGGCCGGACCCGAAGAAAAGAAAATGGGAATCCGCGGCAGTTCCACCACGCCGATCTTTTTTGAGAATTCTCCCGTACCAAAGGAAAATCTCCTTCACGAAGTCGGACGCGGCCATATCGTCGCGTTCAATACGCTCAACGTGGGGCGGTTCTCGCTCGGTGCCTCCTGCCTGGGCGGTGCGAAAGAAGTGTTGAAAGCCTCGTCAAAATACTCCAAGGAGCGCACTGCATTCGGCAAGCCGCTCAAGGATTTCGGTCTGATCAAAACCAAGCTCGGCGAAATGGCTATCCGCATCTACGCCGTCGAGTCCATGATTTACCGCTCGGCGGGCATGATCGAGGTAGCCGTGTCGTCGCCCGCGCCCGGCTCGAATAAAACGCAGCAGGCCATGCAGGTGCTCGAGGAGTACGCCATCGAGAGCTCGATCAGCAAAGTGATGGGCAGCGAGACGGTGGATTACTGCGTGGACGAAGGCGTCCAAATCTTCGGCGGATACGGCTTCCATGAAGATTATCCGGTGGCGCGCGCTTACCGCGACAGCCGCGTGAACCGCATTTTCGAAGGCACCAACGAAATCAATCGCATGCTCATTATCCAGATGCTGATCAAGCGTTCGATGGCAGGCATTTTGCCGCTCATTCCTGCCGCAATGAAGCTTGGGGAAGAAGTCCTTGCGGGGCCGTCTTTTGAGGAAGCGCCGACCGGAGCATTTGCGGAAGAGGAGCGCTCGCTGGCACAGGCCAAGAAGATCTTTCTGCTCGCAGCGGGCACAGCGATGCAAAAATTCCGCGAAGGGCTGGCCGAACAGCAGGAAATTGTGGCCTCGCTTGCCAATATTGCAATGGACATCTACGCCATGGAATCGTCTCTGAGGCGCGCACAGAAAGCATTCGCCAAGCGCGGCGAATCCGCAAGCGTGATGGGTGACGCCGCACGCGCGTTTGTGTATGACGCGATGGACCGAATCGAGAAGGATGCGCGCACTGCTCTGGCTGCTTCGGCCGACGGCGATACGCTCGTCACGCAACTCGCCGTTCTACGCCGCTTCGCCAAGCACGCTCCGATTGACACGATCGCGATTCGCCGCCGCGTTGCCGACGCGGTTCTCGCGCAGGATCGCTATCCATTCGAAGGCCGGTAAGGTTGGCGCAGCTCGGCTTTCCAACGCGAACGGTTCGCACATCAGCCGAATGGAAATATCCGATGCGCTTTTCAAAGCGCGCAGGCGAAAGAAAAATAAAAACGTCTGCGCCGGACTAAAAGTGTCAGCTAGAATCCTGCTGTTCCGCTTCGGCACATTCGGTACTTGAGTACTCCTTTCTGCGGAAAGCGTTTTCTCTTGTACGCAGTTTAGCCGCATACAGGGTTTCCCCATTCTCCTTCTCTTTCAGTCACTTACGCGAAGCTTCATTTGGACTTTCCGTTGCATCTAACCTTGTGTGAGACGGTGAGGCCTGATGAAAACGCTCTTGGAGCAGTCGAAATCGTTGGCGCTGTTAATCGTTGAAAAAGCGAAAGTACGCAGAGGACTGTTGCTCGGGGTCGCGGTCTTTTTCGTGTTTCAACTCTATTTCGTTCGCGAATTACTCGCGGCTGAGCTGCTCTTCGGCCTCGGTTTCGCGGTTTTGCTCGCAGTTGCCGCTCTGGCGTACCTTGTCGGCTCACTCGGAGAACGCGGCTTGGACTTCGCCGAGGTTGGTGTTCGGGTGATCGGAGATTCGGCTCGCCGCGGCTTCAGCGCACTCGAAGAAATCAGCAGAAAGCAATTCCGACATCCAGGCTCGGAGTCCGCCCAGTAAGCGCCTGGCGATCTGCCCGTTTTTAATCTACGGTTCCGCGATTAAACTTCTTTCTAACTCCCTCAAAACAAAGACTTGGGCCCTGGTCTAATCGGCGGTAAAACGCCTATTGGCAAGCTCCGCTTCGATGCCAAACTGAGCACCCGAATCGTTCCCTCGATGTGGCGGGAACACGCAGCTTCGGGTAAACTATCAACCTGCGGAGAGTGAATTGACGCTTACAAATATTCAGGGCGCCAACGGGGCGAAGACGCTGGTAAGGGTTCGGCCCAGAGGTTTCTGTGCCGGTGTGGTGCGAGCCGTCGACATCGTTGAGTTGGCTCTCGAGGCCTATGGCCGCCCGGTCTACGTCCATCACGAGATCGTTCATAATCGCTACGTCGTCGATCAGCTGAGGCGGCGGGGGGCGATTTTCGTCGAGACAATCGAGGAAGTTCCCGAGGGCGCCGTTCTGGTGTTCAGCGCGCACGGTGTTCCGCCGCGCGTTCGGCTGGAAGCGCAAGAGCGGCGTCTGCGCGTGATTGACGCTACGTGCCCGCTTGTGACCAAAGTTCATTTGGAAGCATTGAAGTTTGCGCGCGAAGGCCGGACGTTGATTCTCATCGGTCATCGCGACCACCAGGAAATTGTAGGTACTTCCGGCGAGGCTCCCGATCAGACCGTGGTGGTGGGAAGCGTTGAAGAAGTGGACGAGCTCGAGGTTCCCGACCCTGAGCGCCTTGCTTTCCTGACGCAGACGACGCTTTCGCTTTACGATACTCAAGAGATTGTTGCGCGGCTGCGCCAGCGATTCCCAACGATTGTGGGCCCCGCTTCAGACGACATTTGCTATGCAACGCAGAATCGTCAGGAGGCGGTGGAAGCGCTCACGCATGAAGTGGAACTAATTCTGGTGGTCGGCTCCGCCAACAGTTCCAACTCGAATCGTCTCGTGGAAGTTGCCAAGCGCGCCGGCGTTGCAGCGCGGCTCATTGAAGATGCGAACGACATCGAAGAATCCTGGGTCACCAGTGTAAAGACGCTCGGACTAACTGCGGGGGCGTCCGCGCCCGAGATTCTCGTGGAGCAAGTAAGCCAGCGTCTTGCGAAATTCGGATTCACGAATGAGCGCGACCTAGATTTGATTCGTGAAGATGTGCGTTTCACGCTGCCGCCGGAGCTCGCAGCACGCCAAAGCGCGCACTAGAGCGGCAAAAGGGTGTGAACCATCCTAGGAGCCGATGAGTGGCGGTAAAGATAGTCCGCCAGCCTAATAAGATTGCTCTGCTGGGTGCGCCTACCAGCGCGGCCGCGATGTCAGCGGGACACGAAGGCGCTCCTGCGGCATTACGCTCGGCTGGATTGATTGATCGACTTCGTTCTGCCGGTTACGAAGTTTCCGATTTGGGCGACGATCCTGCCCAGCTCTACCAGCCCGACGATGAAAGCCCTCGCGCGCGCAATCTTCCGCGAATTATTGCCGCGCTTGAAGCCCTGAAGCCTCGCGTTGAACAAGCCGTAAAATCCACTGCGCTTCCCGTGATCTTGAGCGGTGATTGTTCCGTGGCACTTGCTACCGTCGCCGGCACGCGACGCTACTTCCGCAATGTCAGCATGATCTACATGGATCGCGACGCGGATTTGAACACCCCTGCAACGACCCCGTCAGGCTGCGTGGATGGGATGGTCGTATCCCACTTGACCGGAACTGGCGCCGCGGAGATGGTGCGTTTCTGGGGCGAGCCGCCGCTGGTTCGAGAACCGGATCTCGCGCTTTTCGGTGTTGCTCGGTTGGATCCGGCGGAAGAGCAGTTGCTTGGGAAATCGCCGCTTCGTTGTTTTCACGCGGCGGACGTTCAGCGAATGGGAGCCGCGGCTGCGGCTCAGGCGGCCGTGGAGCGCATTCATGCCAACGGCTACGAATTCATTCTGCACTTCGACGTGGATGTGATTGCCGGTTTTCAGGCGACCAACTATCCCGGCACTGGCGGCTTGAGCATCGAGGAAGTGCGCCAGGCTCTTGAGGTTTTCGTAACGCAAAAGCATCTCGCGGCGATTGAAGTGGCTGCTTACAATCCGACGAAAGATGCCGATGCCAGCGCCGCCAAGTTGATTGTCGATTTACTTACCGAGGTCCTGGCGAAGCGGCTCGAAACTCTTAAAGCAACTGCGCAGAGTGCGCCCGCTCAGGTCGCGGCTTCTGCTGCAGCTGCGCCGGCATCGGGCGCAGCTTCGCTCGAGAAAGAAATACCTGCCGGCGAGCAATCGGATGAACAGCAAACGCATGCGCACGCCGCCGTGGCGCCACCGCCCGAAGCTGCCGGTGAAGCCTGGTCCTCGGATTCGCTTGAAATCGAATCCGCATCGGATCCAGAGAATTCGGAATCCGATCCGCATGAACTTTCTGGAGAATCTTCCGGGGAACAGGAAGAGTCTCCATCCTAGCGAGCTTTTCGTCTCCCCTGCATAATCTCGATTCCACTCTATGACCGAAAAGCTTTCCATGATTATTTTCGACGTGGATGGCGTCCTGGTGGACACGCGCGGATCCTTTCAGCGCACCACGCTTGAGACGGTGCGCTTTTTGACATCAAAGCGAGTGACCCGTTCGGAACTTCATCGGTGGAAGAACCGGCCCGGATTCAACGACGATTGGAAGCTGTCGCACGCCTGGGTGAATCAACTCGGCAAAGATTTGAGCTACGAAGAGGTGAAGCGACGTTTCGTTGAAATCTACTGGGGCAAGAACGGAAGCGATGGAAATGTACGCCGCGAGAAATGGGCACTTCCGCGCGCGGCCTTGAAGCGAATCGCGAAAATCGCGCCACTGGCGCTCTTCACTGGTCGAGTCCACAAAGAGCTCGATTACACGCTTGACCGATGGGAGGTGCGAGATTATTTCGAGCAAATCGTAACTGTCGAAGAGGTGTCGAAGCCGAAACCCGACCCGGAAGGCCTGCTAAAAATCCTCGATGGCCGCAACCCTTCCACGGCGCTGTATGTGGGCGACAATGTCGACGATGCTCTGGCAGCGAAAGCGGCGAAAGTTCCGTTCGTCGGGGTCCTGCCGCGTAAGAGCTGGGAACGGCGACATCGTGGTACCCAGCTTAAAGAGCTCGGGGCACTCACTATCCTCGGCAAGATCAGTGAGTTAGAAGGTTGGCTAAAAAAATACGTATCTCGCGCGGCTCGCTCGTAAACCTCTGTCCCAATCCAAGATAGGACTAACTGGTAGTACCGAAAAGGACACCAGTACCATTGTCCGCAACGCACCTAAGCTCCATATTTGCAAGCAGAGGCGGGGCAACAACAGCCCCAAACTGCCGCTATGAACGCCAACACACGCGCTACGGCTGCTCGAGCCTTCGTACGCAGCCTTAACATCCTGCTCAAGTTCGCTCGAATGTATGACTTCGGGCACCCTCGCACGAAAAAACAGTATGAGACGGCTTGGAGCGAACTCCAGAGCGCCCTTGGCTCAGATAACGAAGCGGGCGTGTTGCTATCGGTGTCCGGCGACCAGCTGCTGCTCGACGGCATGTCACTCGAATCCGCTGCAGCGGAAAAAAGCTTTGCGCGGATGCTTTCGGCAGCAGGAATTGCGAGCATTCACTTTTCACCAAAAGTAACACAGGCCAGCCTCGCAAAATTCGTCCGCGGTTTCCCCACGGGAACGGGCTCGAAACCCGCTCAACTCGTCGAACAGCTCAAAGCCGCGCTAGAAGGCGATCCGCACATTCATGTGAATGAAGTGTGTTTCGTGCCGGCGGATTCTTCGATCGCGAAATCGTCGGTGGCGGCACACATCACGGCGCGGACATTGGGGATGGATTCTGCTGCCGCCAATGAGCTGTTCAATGACCCTGAGAAACTGTTGCAGTTGATCGTCGCGGCGGAAGGCACGAAAGGCCCGGGAGGACGCGGCACCGGCTCCGGTGGATCAGGCAGCGGCGGTGGATCAGGAAGTGGTTCAGGTGGCCGGGGCGACGGCAGTGGTACCGGCTCTGGCGGATCGGGCAGCGGCGGTGGCTCGGGAAGTGGTTCGGGCGGTTGGGGCGACGGTAGTGGTGGCAGCGGTGGCCCCGGCAGCGGTTCCGGCAGTGGAAGTGGTTCGGGCGGCTGGGGCGACGGCAGCGGTGGCAGCGGCGGACCCGGTACGGGTGGCGGCACAGGTGGTTACGGCCAGGGATATGGTCCCGGTCAGGGTGGCACAGGCGCCGGTGGCGACGCAGGCACATGGAACATTGTCGGTGGTAGCGGCTCGGGATCGCGCCTTGATCCCAATGCCGGAGGCTTCTGGCTGAACAAAGAGGGATCCAGCGGAGCGGATTCAGGCTCAGGTAGCGGAGCGGGAGCCGGCATTTCCGGAATGCTTTCCGGCGTGAATACTGGTTCCGGCGGCACGGGCGGAGCGAATTCCGGAGGCAGCGGTTACGGCGGCGAAGCGGGAACCTGGAACATTGTCGGCGCTGGTGAAGGCGGCGGAACGCGACTCGATCCCAATGCAGGTGGGTTCTGGCTCAACAAAGACGGATCGAGCGGTGCAGGCTCAGGTTCGGGAAGCGGAACTGGCGCGGCAATTCCCGGAGCTGTTCCGGTGACTGGTTCAGCAGCAGGAACAGGCGGCTCTGGAAGCGGAACTGGCAATGCGGGAGATCCAGGAACATGGAACATTCTTGGCGGCAACGCCGAAGGCAATCCGATTGATCCCAATGCCGGTGGCTTTTGGCTGAACAAAGAGGATTCTTCGGGCCGAAGCAGAAGCGGAGGTTCCGGGCGAGGTGTGGCTGGCACAGCGGTTCATGGTGGAGGTAGCGGCCACGGTGCGGGCAGTGGAGATTTTGGTGGCGGAAATTCCGGCGGCGGGAATTCGGGAGGCTTCGCAGGCGGCACTGGTCCCGGCTCTGGCGTTGGCAACAGTGGCGGATCGAACTCCCGCATCTGGAGAGTTCCTCCCGGAGCGAGCACGAATCCCGAACCTGGTAATCCCGGCCGATGGGCAAATGCCACTTCGGGCATTCGCGTGGGACGTTCTTCGCGCACGGCAGCGGGCCCTGGCTCGATGTCGGTTGAAACCGGATTGATGACGCTTCAAGAAGACGAGTTGCAGGGCATCCTGCAGGTGCTGGCGCAAATCGCCCGCACGGGAGAAGGCACCAAGGACAAACTCGATCCGAACGCTTTTCAGTCGCGGCTTTCGACGCTGCCGCGCCGCGCGCGTTTCACGATCAGCCAGGCTCTTTCGGCATTGGCGGCGCAAGCTCCGACGGAATCGTCAGACCGTCCGACTCTTTTGAAGCTTGCCGAGCACATCGCTATTCGCTTCGCGCTGGAAAGCTACGAGCGTGGAGACATCGAAGTGAACTCCGTGCGCCAGTTGCTCGACGAGATGAACACGGAACTCGACGGCCTGCGCAAGATCATGGGCGTGTATGAAGAAAAGATGTCGCGCGCCGGAATCGAAGTGCAATCCCACGTGGAGCTGCTGGCCCAACAATTCTGGTCCGAGGTAGCGGAAGATAAGAAGAAAGCGGTGCTCGAGTCTGGCGACGCGTGGTGCGTTCCAGCGGCGAAAGTGCGCGAATACGTGGAAGCTTTGCAGGCGCGGGGAGAATCGGAGGCGGCAATCGGAATCCTCCGCAACTACGCGACTTGTATTGCCAACAAGGCGAACCAGCCGCGCCGCCAAGCAGCCATGGGACTGGCGGAACTAGCGTCGCTCTATGCGAATACGGACGAGCGCCTGCTTATGGACGTAATTAGACAAATCGGCGTCCAGCTTCCCGAAGAGCATGATTCCGAGATGCAGAGTCTGGTGGGGGCGGCTTTCGTGCGTATGTCTCAGGAAGCGACGAAGAAGCGGTCTTACGCCGCGATCCAACGCTCGGTTGAGTTGATCGACTACGTGGAGACGGAACGCCCTGAGATGGGCAAGAATCTACGGCCGAAGATCGCGATTGAAAGCCGCTTGCCGGAATTCATCGATGAAGCGCTCAAGGAAGGAAATGTCCAGAGCGGTCTTGCCGATCTGCTCCGGCGCATGCCGGGTCCGGCATCGCAGCAGCTGGCGGTGCGGTTCAGCCGTGCGGGATTTCGAGAGGACTGCGAACTCCTGGTTTCGATGATGAGCTTGCTCGGACCCGAAGGTTTGGAACACCTTAGGCAGCAATTGCTCCGAGGAACTCCGAACGAGGCGATCGACACAGTGGGAATGCTCGCGAGAATCGATCGTGAAATGCTGGAGAAGATGCTGCCGGACCGAATGAAGGAATGGAAGCGAACGGCTCACGATCGGGTGGTGCGTCAAATTGCCGCCAGCGGCGCAGTCGAACGTGGTCGCCTGTTACTCGACATTTTTGACTTGCTCGACTCCGTGATTCGCCCCCTCGCCGTGGACGAGATCGGCATGGCCGGCGAACAGAGCGCGGACATGAGGCTGCTGCGCATGGCCGAAGGCGACCTGCCGAGCGGCGGGACGGAATATTTGCGGTTGAAGGCGATTGAAGCTCTCGGCCGGCTGCGCACAACGAGTGCAGAGGTTCTCCTCCGGAAGATTTCGGAGGCGCGCAAGGCTTTCCGCTGGGCGAATCCGAGCGAGCTTCGAGTGGTGGCAGCACAGGCCATGGAAAAGATCGACCCGGAATGGGTGCGCAGCTTTATTCCCAAGAGCGGCTTGAGCGTGGCGGAATTCTCGATCGAACCGCTGGACGCCGATCCGGAGTCTTCCGCGATCCGCCAGCGGCGCTATCCGCGCTTGCGGCTGGAGCATCCGGTAAGCGCCACGACGACCAGCCTGAAAGACAATTGCCAGATGGAAATTCCGGAAATGACGCTGGGCGGCGGAATTGCAGTTTGCGAGCAGAGCCTTTATCCCGGCAGCATTGTCAGCCTAAAGATGAATACTTCCGCGAAATCAGTAAAAGCGCAGATGATCGTGCGAGATGCCAATACGCAAGCGCGGGCGTTCGAAGTGGTGGAGATGGAACTCGAAGAACGCGCGAAATTGCGGAAGCTTTTGGTGCAGCTCGGCAACGCGCAAAAACAGTCGACGCCGAAAGAGCGCAGCCGCCGTTCGCCGCGCACCATTCTATCAACTCCGGTCTAAGCTTTTCCGCGAAGGCCCTGATCGGCCATTTGGCGCCAGCGTGGGTCTTCGTCGGCGCTGCTGTTCTGGGAAGTATCCTTCGAACGCAGCGCGCCCATTCGAACTTCAATTCCGAACAATGTACAGGCAATCAAGGCACTCACAACGAGCGCCTCTCGAGCGGCCTGTCGCTGAGCGAACCATCCCGCGATTACAAGACCGGCCGTGAGGACGTAACAAACGAGAGCAACCTGGCGCGCCGTGTAGCCGCGAGCTAGCAGGAGGTCGTACGAAATTACTTGTTCAGAGTATTCGAAAAGTTGGGGATTTCCAGCCGCGTCGAACTCGTGCTGTATTGCCTCCAACAGCGTCAACCCTTTACAGCCGCCCTGCCAAACTAGCTGAATTGTTCCTAATCGGTTCGAGCTCGCTTCAAGAATTTCGTCACTTCGCGGCTCGTGGGCATCGAAGGCTGGGCCCCTTTTCGCGTAACAGAGACGGCGGCTACAGCAGCCGCGAATCGCGCCGCCTCCAGCGGACGCTTGCCCGACAGCAGGCTCACCGCAAATCCAGCATTGAACGCATCCCCAGCCGCAGTCGTGTCCACCGCCTCCACTCGAAACGCCGGAGCCATCTCGCGAATTCCATCTGCCGTCGCAATATAAGCGCCTTGAACTCCCATCTTGATCACCACGTTCTTTGGTCCTCGCGCCATCAGCAAATCCGCGCAGCGCGCCGCCGTAGCGGGAGTCACCGGCTCGTTGTGAGACAGGCCGCAGAGAACTCGCGTCTCGCTTTCATTGGGAGTGATCCATGTGGTGCTGCCCAGCAAATCGGCAGGCAACTCACGTGCCGGGGCCGGATCGAGCATCAACGGAATATCGTTCTTGTGGGCAAATCCAGCGAGCGCTTCCATTGCGTCGAGCGGGATTTCCAGTTGCGCCAGAATCATTCCAGCTTTTCGCAGAAGCGCCGCATGCTTCCTTACATCACGGCCAGTCACTTTTCCGTTCGCACCGGGCACCGCCACAATATTGTTCTGTCCGTCCCGGCCAATATTGATCAGCGCCACTCCCGAAGATCCCTTCGCGATTTCCACCGCTCGTACGTCCACTCCGGCCTTGCGCAGTGCGTGTTTGAGTCCCAGACCGAAATCGTCGTCGCCTACTTTGGCGATCATGCTCACTGGGTATCCGAGTCGCGCCACTGCCACAGCCTGATTCGCACCCTTGCCGCCATAAAATGTGCCGAAATCGATCCCGGTCAATGTTTCTCCCGGCAGCGGCACCCGTTCCGCCGTGGCCACCAGGTCGAAGTTCACACTACCCATCACCACAATCGGTTTCTGCATTCTGGCTCCGGGAAAATCAGATCACGCTGAAAGTTCTAGTGCTTCCACCACGGCACGTCTGCCACATAAGACCTTTTCGCAGCGATGAAGTCAGCAATTTCCACCAACCGCTCCGCCTGCGTCAGGCGTCCCGTGTAGCAATGCGGTTCCCCAACCCCATATTCGAAAAACCCTTCGTAATGGGGATTCGCAGTTGTTTTCATCCATTCGTCGAGTTCGCGCACGGCATAGTTCAACTGGTACGTATCCATTGTTCCCGCATAGATGTGCAGTTTATCGACGAGCTTCGGCCCCACCGACGTCCAGTTGCGTTTCAAGTATTCAAGCAAATCAAAATGATCCTTCCAATATTGCACCACCTTGGGATTGATTTCGCCCGTGCGCTTGTCGAACGCGGGATCCAAGTAGCCATCGCTTCCCAGCGGACCAAACACCGCTGACCAGATATCAATCTGCTCGCCCGATCGTCCATGCGTGCCATTCACTATCTCCAGGTGATTCCTTTGCTCAGAGGTCAGGCTCACCCGCCCGTCGGTGTAGACCGAATTCACGGTCGCTTCGCGCCGCCATTCGTATTGCTTATAGAACGCGTTCGTATCCTTATAAAAGTTGATTCCCTCCACGTTCGTGAACGTCACCGGATCTGGACAGTATCCCCAGGTCCCGCCGAAGAAGTCCGGATGAAAAATCTGCAGCGCAAGCGCTTCCCATCCTCCAGTCGAGCCTCCCGGCAGGATGCGCGCGTAAGGTTCCTTGATTGTTCGAAATCGTTTCTCAATTTCCGGAATCAATTCCTGCATCACCGCGTCGCCGTACGGGCCCACATTCACTGAGTTCACCGCGTACGAGTCATCAAAGTACGGGTTCGGATGCTGGAAAGTGACCACAATTAGTCTCGGGAAATTGTCGGATGTCCACGCTTGATACAGCTCGTATCCTCGCTTCAAAAATCGTGCCCTTGGCCCCGCCTCTTTCAATTCCGCTTCCGTTGGCGGCTCGGTGCGAAACTCCATGGGCGCATCCAGCTCAAAGTGTCCCTGCTCGTAAATCACGGGATAGTTGATTGTCGCGCGCGAGTAATCTTTCGGCAGCAGAACGGTCGCGCCGACGTAAATGGGGCGCCCCCAAAATCTCGTCAGCGTCGGACTCTGCATCTTGAATCGCTTCACCCATTCCGTTTCCGCAGGCACGGCGATCGCGGGAATCACATCGGCCGCAACCAGTGTCACCGTCTGCCCTCCAGCCATTTTTGGATCTAGATGAACTTTCTGCACCTTGCTTTTCAAATTGCCCGGTGAACGCGCCCACAACTGGCCTTCCCATTGGTCGTCATGCATCCAGACGATGTGACCATCCGCTCGTTTGAATTCTGAATACACGCTGATCATGGCCTGTACGAAATAATCGCCCGCCGGCAGATCATTCAAGCTTTCGATCGGCGAACCAAGGTCAGTGGCGCCGATCACGGCAGCCTCTCCCGGTGTCAGTTTCTCAATATCGCGGCCAAAGAACGGCACGCCGGTTCGGCCAATCTGAGAGCGCGGTTCGGTCTCGTCCGTTTTCGCAATCATGACGAACACGCGCCCGGTGATCGGTTCGGCGTGAGCGGTGGCCGGAAAAGAGATCTCAAATTGCAATCCGTGGTTTTGCGCAGATGCAACGCTCGCTGCTGCCAGTATCCCGCACGTTAAAACTCCAATCGCCATTCGCTTCAAGTTCACAGGAATCCTTTCCGAACAACCTCGCCCACTTAAGGAAATTTGAATCGCTGAGTCTACACCATGCCTCCCGCTTGTCGAAGGCCGGATAACCTCCTGAGAGCCTTCGCCAGCGTTTAGGTCGCCCGATTCAAGTAACGTCGGTGTACAATATGTCTCGCTTAGAAGGCATTCACTCAACCGGCCGAAAAACACCCATTCCGAGCTTAGGCTCGCAATTAACTCGTTTTGAAAGGACAAGACCTTGAACAATAGATTGGTAACTCTCGCGTTGTGTCTGGCACTCGCATCTCCACTTTTCGCTCAAAAGAAGGAAGATGAGCGACTCGCGAATTCGGCTACTGCCATGCAGGCCATCCTCTCCGGAGATAAAGGCCTGCCCACCAGTATTCTCGACAAGGCAGATTGCATCGTTGTTTTCCCGAGTGTGAAAAAAGTCGCCATCGGTATTGGCGGCAGCTACGGACGCGGCGTGATGGTCTGCCGCACTGGAGCGAACAAGGATGGCAGCTGGGGCGCTCCTGCGATGTATAAGCTTGACCAGGGAAGCGTCGGCGTTCAACTCGGCTCCACTGCCACCGACTTTGTCTTGGTGGTCATGAACTCCAAGGGCGCCGAGCAGATTCTGAACGGCAAGACGAAACTCGGCGGCAATGCCGCAGCAGCAGCCGGGCCCACGGGTTCGGCCGCCAATGGTTACAACGCGGATGCCATGAAGGTAGACGTGTTGACGTATTCGCGCACAAAGGGCTTGTTCGCAGGCGTTTCGCTCGAAGGTGCCTCAATGGACACCGACGACGACGCGAATAAAGCTGTCTACGGAAAGTCGATCACCGCGAAACAAATCATCGATGGAGGAGAAACTACTCCCGCGGCAGGCAAAGCCCTGGTCGATCTTCTCGACAAGACGTCGCCAGCCAAGAAGTAATCGCCACGATTCGTAGCATCGAGCGAGGCACGGCCGACCTTTGCGTCTGCCGTGCCTCGAATCATTTCACACAGAAGTTCCGCTGGTCTCTTCGCTAAATACCCTTCCCCTCAATCGGTTGGGCCAAGCCATTCCAGAAAACCCCTACGCTTTAATATCCCAGCCAGTAAGGTCTTTGGCCGATTCGTCTGTATCTCGTCCTCGGCTAGCATTCTCTTGAGAATTGGGCGTGCTGTACGTCCAAATCCACAAGTAGCAAGCACAGGAGGAGCAATGCTTTACTACGCTCTGGTTTTTCTGGTTATCGCGTTAATCGCGGGATTTTTGGGATTTGGCGGCGTGGCTTTTGCCGCAGCCGGAATTGCCAAGATCCTGTTCTTCATTTTCCTCGTGATCTTTGTGGTCACGTTGGTAGCTCATCTTTTGCGCGGCGGTACAGCCGCGTAAAACAGGTGACCGCCCGAATCAAATCTCAAACAATCAAGCCGGTGGAGGAGTTTCATGAGACACAAGGGTATTTTCGCGTCGCTGATGGTTGCTCTGCTGTTGCTTGCTTTCAGCACGCCTGCTGACGATAAAGAAAAAGAAGAGGATCGCATAAAAGACGCGGGTAGGGTCATGACGGAAATTCTCAATGTTCCGGATGACGTTCCACAGGACCTGCTAGATAAGGCTGACTGCGTGGTTGTGTTTCCGTCGGTTCTGAAAGCAGCCTTCATTGTGGGCGCCAGTTACGGCCGAGGCGTCATGACCTGTCGGACTGGTCCCGATTTCAATGGGCCGTGGGGCGCTCCCTCAATGATGGCCCTCGAAGGTGGAAGCTTCGGGTTGCAAATCGGCGGTGAAGCCACCGACTTTGTCCTCCTGGTTATGAATGACAGCGGAGCGAACGGGATACTCTCGAGCAAAGTGAAACTCGGCGGAGATGCTTCCGTGGCAGCAGGCCCCGTTGGACGAACCGCATCAGCGGAGAGCGATGCCACCTTGCGAGCAGAAATCTTGAGCTATTCGCGCGCTCGGGGTGCATTCGCAGGTGTCTCGCTCGAAGGTTCCACCGTCCGTCCCGATAACGATGCCAATCGCCGAATTTATGGCGAAAAAGTATCAGCGAGGGACATCGTCCTCCGTCACGAGACGCCCGCGCCTCCAGCGGCATCGCAGTTGATCGCCACCCTGGACGCACGGACGCCGCAACATAAACGCTAAGATCAGTAAGCTGCCGGAATAGCGAGCGGGGCTGCGCGGAATCTAGATTTCGCGCCAGCCCCGCTCTGCCTTTCCCTCTTAATCCACTGCACCGCATCCCGCGTTCAACAAGGCCTATCCTCAATGCCAATTCCATCCGCCTCATGTTGCCGTTCGCGATTTGATAAGATAGCTTTGCCATGCCGGGCCCGGGTGGCGGAATGGCATACGCGGGGGACTTAAAATCCCCTGACGCTAACGCGTCGTGTGGGTTCGACCCCCACCCCGGGTACTCTGGTCCTTCGCGAGAAATGGGTCAAAAAAACAAGATTTTTCCCTCGGTCGACGCTGCCGTTGCGGACATTCCCGACGGCGCCACAATCATGTTTGGCGGCTTCGGTGGCGCCGGCTTCCCCAACAATCTGATTCAGGGCCTTGCGCGACATAGCGTTCGCAACCTCAAAGTCATCAGCAATAATTGCGGCACCGGTGACGGCGAACTGGGGTTTCTGTTCAAGAATCGCCAGATTAGCCGGGTCGTTGCAGCTTTCCCCGGACCCGGCGCGAAATATTTCCACGAACAATTTGATGCCGGCGAAATTGAACTTGAATTGGTCCCCCAGGGCATTCTGTGTGAACGTATGCGCGCTTTCGGCGCCGGAATTCCGGCGTTTTATTCGCCTGTCGGTGTTGGAACAGAGATTGCCGCCGGAAAAGAGGAACGCATCATTCACGGCCGCCGCTACATACTTGAGGAAGCACTGGGAGCGGACTATGCCTTCATCAAGGCGTACCGCGCGGATCGGATCGGAAATCTGGTCTATCGCAAGACAGCACGAAATTTCAATCCGATGATGGCAACGGCTGCAAAGACCGCGATCGTCGAAGTGGATGAGATTGTTGAGACTGGCGCGCTCGACCCGGAAACGATCGTCACTCCCTCGATATACGTGGACCGAATCGTGCAGGCGAAAGGCGTACGCTTTGTCTAAGGTTCGGCTCACTCGCGAACAGATCGCTGAACGCGCGGCCCTCGAATTGCCCGATGCTGCCTATGTAAATCTCGGCTGGGGCATCCCGAACCTCATTGCCGCCTATGTTCCCGAGGATGTCACAGTCTATTTCCACAGCGAAAATGGAATTTTGGGCATGGGCCCGCGTGCCAAGCCCGAAGAAGAAGATTACGACTTGGTAGACGCGATGAAAGTGCCGGTGACGCTGATTCCCGGCGCGTCCTTTTTCTCCCAGGTGGATGCCCACGTGATGACTCGTGGCGGGCATCTCGATATTTGCATTCTCGGAGGACTTCAGGTCTCGGAGTGCGGTGATCTGGCCAACTGGCGTGTGCCTGGAGCCAAAGGCGCGGGAAATATCGGCGGTGCAATGGACATTTCCGTCGGCGCGCAACGTCTCATCGTCGCAATGGAGCACAACGCCAAGGACGGCTCGCCGAAAATCGTGAAACGTTGCACCTATCCGCTTACGGCCATCGAATGCGTGAACACAATCATCACAGACCTTGCAGTGATTGATATCACTCGCGATGGGCTCAGGCTACGCGAGGTCGCCCCCGGCTTTACTCCCGATGACGTGCAACAATTCACCGAGCCAAAGTTGCATCACACCGGCAACGTGCCGGAAATGAAGCTTCGAAGGCGTTGATCTCACCCGGATTCGTCATCGGCCGTCGGGAATCTTCCGGTGTATGATGTGAATCAGACTCCTCAATGACCCACGGCCATAAAGAACAACAGCGCCCCATCACCTACTGGATAGGCGAAGGCGGCGGTTGGCTGCTCCGCCATGTGGTAAGCGGTCTCGCCGCCACCGGCATCACCCCGAACATGTTCACGTTCCTGGGCCTCGGTGTGAACTCCTGGGCTGCGGTGATGTTTGCCATGGGACGCTTCCGCGCCGCCGCAGCAATTTTATTCTTAGCGGGCTTCCTGGACATGGCCGACGGGCAGGTGGCGCGCCGAGTCGGACGCGTCACGGCCTTTGGCGCCTTCCTTGATTCGACGCTCGACCGCTACTCCGACCTCGCGCTCTACATGGGGCTCGTCGTTCACTACACCCTGATCGGCCGCCCCTTCTACATGATGCTCGCAGCAGTGGCGATGGCCAGCTCTTTCATGGTCAGCTATTCCCGCGCCCGCGCAGAATCCGTGATCCCATCGTGCAAAGTAGGATTTATGGAACGGCCCGAGCGCCTTGTGCTGCTCATCATGGGCGGAGTCTTCATGCGCATGGCGCCGGTGCTCTGGGTGATTGCGACGATTTCAACTCTCACCGTGGTTCACCGCGTGGTCTACACTTGGCAAGAACTGCGCGCCGGCCGAACACTGCCCGAAGCGACCGCCTCTGAAGTATCCGGATAGTTTTTCTTATTTCAGCGATTCTTCCACAGGTTCTGCCACGATCTCCTGCACGCGCTGCCGCAGCGCATCCACTTCGCCACGATCCACTTTTGCCGTGTCAATCGTATCGTGCAGATACACTGTGATTGTTCCAGGATGCAGCATCCAGTGCCCCGTGCGAAAAAACTGATAAGAGCCCACGATGCTCATCGGCACGATTGGCACACCGAATTTCTGCGCCATGTTAAGCGTGCCCTTCTTGAATTCCTGCACGTGCCCATCGCGCGTCCGCGATCCCTCCGCGAAAGCGATCAAGCTCACTCCCGAATCGAGCGCCTTCTTCGCGCGCTGCGTCATAATTTCGAGGCCCTCGCGACTCGGCTTGTCCGGCACTGGAACGTTTCCGAATCGCCCCATCAGCCACCCGTAAATCGGAATCCGAAAATGCGATTCAAGCTCAAACCCTCGCACAAACTGCGGTATCGCCGAATAAATCACAAACGGATCAAACAGATTCACATGGTTGCAGATAAAGATGCTCGTCCTCGCAGGATCGAATCCCGGCGAACGCACAACTTCGAATTTCGCACCAGCCAATCGAAGGATATTGCGGAAGAAAAGCCGCTGCGGCCAGTCATTCTTTCGCGGATCGATAAAGATGCCCAGAAGAATTAGAAAGATCCCGACAATCGCAAAATGAATCCCGCTCACCGCCCACAGAACAGCCGATCGCACGGCAAGGTACGCGTCCTTCATACAATCGCGTCCAGCGCCGACGGCAGAATCTCGAGCGACCGGCACTCCAGCCGCATAATTTCGCCGTCAATCATCACGTTCACCGGCCGGTCAATTTCCAGTTCGATTCTCTCGGCAGCCGCACGCGAAGCCCGCGGATCACGAATATGCGTCCCGGTAAAAAGCCGCGGCAGCATCCTGACCAGCCCCATCCGGCTGATCGGCCCCCAGCGCACGTATTCGATCTGCCCGTCGGTCGCATCCGCGAGAGGCGCAATCATCATCTCGCCGCCTGTAAACTTGCTGTTGTTGAATGAAAGAAAAAGCGCGGCGCGCCGGTCCCACTCGCCCGAATCACCAACCCGGTGCGGAAACGAAGCATGTTTCAAGCCAGCCAACCGCACAAAAACGCCTGCGATGTAACCAAATTGCCCCCAACTCTTGAACCGGCGATTCACAAGCTCGCCCACATCCGCAGGGAATCCAAGGCTCAAAAGATTCAGGTAATAAAGCTCGCCCCCGGAATGCCGCAGACGAATCACATCGCACGCGCGTCGGTTCCCGTTCTTCAGCGCCTCGATCGTGTGCTCCACGCCTCGCGCCGTGAAATCCTTGAGAAATGAATTACCCGTGCCAAGCGGTAGAAAACCCAGAGCAGGCCGCCCGTTCGATAGCGCTTCAGGAAACAACCCATTCACAATTTCAAACACAGTCCCGTCGCCGCCCACCGCGAGAAATTGCCGAACGCCCCGCTGATAGGCGCTTCGAGCCAACTCGATTGCTTCGCCGGGGCGACTCGTGCGCGCAACGTCCAGCTCAATACCAACCCCGCGGACGCGTTCGAGCGCCGCGTCAGCCAGCCGTCCGCATCGCCCTCCACCAGCCGAGGGATTCACGATCGCGAGAAAGCGCGAACTCACCGGGCGCAATCCATGCCGCAAATTCGCCGCGCGGCGCTCACAGCACCACCATCGCCGAACGGTCCATCGACCCCCGAATCTGTTCGGCCAGCTCGCCTCGTTTGATTTTTAGCGAAGCGGTCAGAGGAAAATCGCGATCCCACACAAGATACCCGCTAATCCGCTTGTAATTCAGTAGGCGCCGATTTCGCTCAACAATTTCCGCCACCAGATCGTTTGTCACAGCCGCACCCGCCTCAGGATGAATCACCAGCACAAGCTTCTCGCCCACCATCGTCCGCGCAGGCCACAGAAAATTCGCCGCAGACACGCAGAATTCCTTCACCGCCAAGCCCTCGAAAACAGTCTCCACATCCTCCGGATAAATATTCTTGCCCTCTTCGGTCACGATCATGTTTTTCTTGCGCCCGAAAAGCTGCAAATGCCCGTCGTCATCCACGCGTCCAAGGTCGCCAGTAACGAGCCAACCGTCTCGAATCGTCTCCGCCGTCATCTCGGGATCGTCCAGATAATGCGACATCACCGTCTTGCTGCGCACCAGCACTTCGCCGATTCCCTCCGCATCCGCATTCACAATTTGCAATTCCATTCCCGGCAGCGGCTTTCCCACAGTGTCAGCGCGAAACGGCTTGAAATCATTCAACGTGATCGCCGTCCCAGCCTCGGTGCAACCATAGCCATTGCCAACCTGTATCCCCAGATCGTAAAAAAATTGCAGCGTCGCAGGCTCCGTAAAAGCTCCGCCCACAAAAAGCGCCCGCAGCTCGCCTCCAAACGCCTCATGCACCTGCCCCAGCAAAACCCGGCTCAACTTAAGATTCGGCTGCCGCCGCGTAAACGCTCGATTCGCAGCAATCAGCGCATTCAATACCTTGCGCCGTCCAGCCGGCAATTCCGCAAAGCGCTGCCGCAAGCCTTTTTCGAGATTCTTCAAGACCATCGGCACCAGGCTCATGTAAGTAATCTTGTATCGCGTAAACGCCTCGCGAATATATTCCGGCCTGAGCGTCCGCAGATGCACCACTGCCGCCCCGCACGTAAACGGCCCGATGAATCCCACCATGAAATCAATCGCATGATTCGTCGGCAAAATGCTGAGGTATCGCACGCCGGGCCAAAATGGATAGAGTGCCGTCAGCGCCATGCACTGCTCGAGATAATTCTCGTGCGTCAGCACACAGCCCTTCGGCCGCCCTCCAGTTCCGGATGAATACACAATGCAAGCCGCATCTTTGCGCGCTCGCGGAACGAAAGTCGGCGCACCTTCCCCACGAGATTCCTCCCACCGTTTTGCTCCGTAAAGCTCAGCATTTGTCGGCGCTTCCGTGACGAGCACAACTCGCGCCCGCAGATCCTTGAAGCCGTCAGCCTGCGCGATCGCTCGCCACAAATGATATTCCATCACGAGAAACTCAGCCTTCGAATGCGCCAAAAGCTGCAGTTGCTCGCCGGCACTCAGCTTGTAATCGAGCGGAACCAGCACGCCGCCGCAAAAGAAAATCGCATAAGCCGAAATCAGCCATTTCAACTGATTCGTCATGATAATCGCGGCCCGCGTCCCACCCTGAAATCCGGCCTCTTGTAGCGCGCCAGCGAGTGACAAAGCCGCTGCCCCAAACGAGCGATACGTCATTCGAACGTTCTCACGCTCGCGGTCTGCTTCGATTAAACAAATCTCATCGGGCCAGCGCTCAACGCCCGCGCGCAAAGCTTCGCCTAATGATTGATATTGCCGGAGGTCAAGCATCAGAGGCGCGACTGGATGCGCTCAGCGAGGGTACGGAAATCACTCACGCCCTGCAGTTCGTAGTCAGGAAGCTCGATGTGGAAATGTTGCTCGATGCGCGTAAGCAGGTCGAGCGCCTGCAGGCTGTTGATTCCGAGAGTTTTGAAGAAATCGTCGTTCGGATTCAGTGTCTCCACCGGAACCTTGAAATGTTCCGAGGCCAGCCGCAGCACTTCGTCTGTCGTATTTTCTAGTGTAGGCATTGTCGTTTATCTTGCCACAGATTCATCCCGATTCGAGCGCGTGCCGCTAGGGCAAATAGGGAAGCGCGTCAGTGCTCTCGACGAACTTCCGCAGCCCCGCTTCCACCGCAGGCCGCGTAAACAGCTCGCAGAAAATATCCACTTCCTGCTCCAGTTCCGCGTACGGAATCGGCTTAATGAATTTCTTTGCCGCAATGGTCGCGCCACGATCAAATTTCGCCACCTGCGCCGCGGTCACGCGCGCCACACGCAGCGCGTCACCTTCCCCCGTCACCTGGCTCACAAGCCCAATCGCCTGCGCCTTCGACGCGTTGATGCTGCGCCCAGTCAAGAGTAAATCCCGTACCACGCCGTTCCCCACATCGCGCTTGAGCCTCGGAATGCCACCAAAGCTCGGTATCAATCCCAGCCGGAGCTCGGGAAAACAGAATCGCGTCATTTTATCCGCCACGATCAGATCGCAAAGCAGAGCCAGCTCAAATCCACCACCGAAAGTAACCCCGTGCACCGCCGCAATCGTCGTAAGCGGAGCTGCATCGATCGCATTTCCCACGCGGTGAATCCGCTCAACGAACTCACGCACGCCGGCAACACGTTCCGCAGGCGGCAGCGCCTGCGAGCGGTGATACAACTCGCGCAAATCAGCCCCGGCGCAGAATCCCTCTCTACGCGGGCTGGAAATAATCAATGCGTGGCAGTCCTTCTGCAGCTTTTCAAGCGCGCTTACAAACGTCTCAAGGTCGGCGAGAGTCGCGGAACCGATCTCATTACAGGGCGCGCGATCGAGAACCAGCTCGATAACGCCACCCTCTGCATTCCAGGATAAAGTCTCGCCGCGGAAGCCATTCATTCGGGTTTCTTCTGGTACATCGCTTCAATCTCGGCGGCGAAACGCGCAGCGACGGCCTCGCGCTTAATCTTACCCATCGTAGTGAGCAGGCCGTTCTCGGGGCTAAACCCCTCGCTCACCACTCGAAAGGCACGAATCTGTTTGTAATGTGGGAGCCCACCGTTTACGACATCAACTGCGGAGCGAATGTCCATCTCGCTTGAGCCATTTGCTCCCGCAATCGTCACAATCGCCGAAAGGAAACCTCGCTGGTTGCCAATCAGCACAACGTGTTGCGCCTCCGGAAGTCGTGCCACCAGCGCTTCTTCGATCGGTTCGGGTGCCACATTGTGCCCGGAGTTCAGGATAATCAAGTTTTTTAACCGGCCAGTGATGCGCCAGTTGCCATCGGCATCCACTTCTCCCTGATCTCCGGTGTGGAACCAGCCGCCTTCCAGGGCTTTGGCCGTTTCCGCAGGTCGCTGCCAGTACCCAGGAAACACGTTTGGGCCGCGCACCAATATCTCACCGTTTGCATCTACCACCATCTCGACTCCGGGAATGGCCCGGCCGACATATCCCGGCTCGAAATTTCCGGGGTCATCCATCGTGCAGATAGCCGTCGTTTCGGTCAGGCCATACACTTGCAACACGGGGATGCCGAGCATCATGAAAAACAATTGAGTATCAATCGAGAGAGGCGCCGACCCGCAAATCAACGCTTTCAAATTTGTACCGATGCTCTTGCGAATCGTT
This sequence comes from uncultured Acidobacteriota bacterium, assembly GCA_963815265.1. GTDB lineage: Bacteria > Acidobacteriota > Terriglobia > Acidiferrales > UBA7541 > Palsa-295. Next base: position 223,110 of record CAWFGI010000005.1, read on the forward strand.
GGAAACATGAAAGAATTTCCGAGTCGAAGCCAAATCGAATCAGCAAACCTTACTTGACGCATCCGGCGCCGTCCATATGCGTCACGAGCGTGCGAAAACAACTTAGCAGCAAATCCGCCGCGCTTCTGAATGGCTTCTTCGATTTTTCCACGCACCCGTTCGAGTAACGTTGGCACGTTCAAGAAGTAATCCGGCTCAGCAAGCTTTAATTCATCCGATAGTTTCGAGAGGTCGGTCGAGAGCGTCAGCACGCTATTGCGCGAAAGGGCGGTAAGCAACAAGATCCACGACGCAGCGAAGCAAAAAGGTGCGTAATGAAAAATCCGCTGAACCTCTCCGCCGGGCTTCTTTACCTCCACCATCAGCTCATCGAGACGCGCGCCCGTGCGTCCGAGCATGAAATTCACGTTACCCACATTCAGCACCACACCCTTTGGTTCGCCGCATGTGCCGGACGTGTAGATAATTGTGAGTGGATCGGAATCCTCATGCACTGGCGTTTTCGAAGGTGCAACTGTCGCGTCACCCGTGAAAATACCGTTGAGCAGCGAGATCTTCGGCGCGGCCGGCCACAACTTTAGAATTTCCGCGGCCAGTGGAGCATCCGAGCAGCAGATACGCGTCGGTGTCGAATCCTTCAGCATCGCGGCCAGTTCGGCCGGCGCCTGGCGCGTGTAGAGCGGCACCACGATGATTCCCTCCGCCATCATTGCCAGGTCAAGCGCGGCCCATCGAATACTGTTGGGCGCGAGTAGAGCGCACCGGTCGCCCTTTTTGAACCCTCGCGTAACGAGAAATTTGCGCGCTTGCCCAATCAACGCAAGCAGCTCGCCTCCGGTTACCAAGACAATCTTTCCGTCGCGCACTTCAGCGAGCACCGGCACGCTCGCGGCGCGCTGCAACCGTTCAAAGATGTTCTCTAGAAATGTCATCGTCACGACGCGTTGGCGGCCATGCTGTTTTCCAATCGATGCCTTCGCCGTCCTTGAAGCTTGCCCAAAACGGTAAATCCCGGAAACATCAGCACCGGATAGCATGATCGTTGCTCCGGCTCAGCCGCGAGCTGCCACCGCGTCGCCGCGCTCTTCCACCAGACGGCAAAGCCCGGGACTCAGCGGCGGCAAATAGTCTTCCCAGCTGAGCACTCCCTGCCGCACCGGAAACTCGGGGAAGTGGCGCGCCACGAGTTCTTCGAAATAAACGCCCATGCGCGCCATTAATTGCAAGTTGCGTGATACCGTCCGCGGCATGGCGTCGCGAATTTCGTCGACCTGCGCGTCCAGCGTCCCAAGCGCCACAACGATCTTATCCGCCAGGTCTGGTTCATCCACGCGCATCAGCAGATGCTCGTGCCCGCGCTCGCGCATCAAGTTGCGGATCCGTTCATCCATCGTCACTCCTGCCGACGGGATTCCAGCCGGCATCGAAGTAACGATCGCGTGGTAGCGCGACGAAAGAATCCGGTCGGCCGCGCGCAGGATGCTCACCAGCTGATACATGTCGTACTTCTCGGAAGAAAAGACCGGCACGCCGCCCAGCTTCTCCGCTACTCGCTCGCAAGCGTCTCCATCAAGCATCTCCATCCCGATCATCACCGGAAATACGCGCCGCGATTTCCGGTACCGGTCAACACCGGCCGCCATCGCCGATAAATAAGTTTCGTACGACGCATCCACTTCCGAACCGGAACGATGGAAATAAATCGTCCGGTAGTAGCTCTTGGCATACGCGCCTGCCACGGAATGCGCGGCCCACTTCGCAAGCGAAGCGCTCACCGGCCACCAGAACGGATTGATCGGACATACCGCAAGCACAGGAGTCGCGCCATCCCAACCCGCATCGCGCAACGCCTTGCGGCCATATTCCGGCCCAAGCGGCTCAAAAGTCCATGCCGTATCCGTGCCCAGTTCCGTTGGGACGCCCAGCTTGCCGAGCACCTCTTGCGATTCGACGTTGCGCGTAATCACCAGCGAATCGCTGCAGTAGCGCTTGCACATCTTCTGCAACAGCGGATCCATCTGCCCGGCCTCGGCGCCGAACGCTACGCTCAGCTTATTCTGCGCGGAAGCGATGCCAAGCGACCCGATCATCATCGTGGTGAGTGCGTTGGCGAACTTGCTCTTGAACATCGAGCCTTCGCACGCCACAACGCCGTCGTTCTTGCGCACCTCGGAATGCAAGAAGGGAGGAAATACATCCGGCAGATGAACCTGCTTTGCGTCGCCAAAATAACCGCGGGTCAAGTCGAAGTTCTGAGTCATCACGCTCAGATCGAGATTCTGCGGGCCCAGAATGCGTCGCACTTGCCGCAGCATTTCCTCCACGCGCACATCCGAACCGGTATTGCGCGTTCCGTTATAGCCAGCAAAAAGCAGTTTTAGTTTTGTCCCGGGTTTCCAAGGCTGGCCCGCCCCAAGCACCCATTCAAACTTGTTCAGTTCAATCAGGCCGCTTACCCACGCCTCGAGCACGAAATCCATCATGGCCGCACGTCCTGGACCACGCGCGCGGCTCCCGCCGCTGATTCGGAGGGCCAGTCGCGATACTTGTAAACGAAGTGCGTCTCGCGGCTGTACTTCAGTAGCGGATAGCAGTATTCGGAAAATGGCACAGGCTTGCGTCCCATCTCCGCGACCACTCGTGAATTGTCGAACACCGTGTTCCAAACGAGGTAGGGCAGAAAAACTTTCAATAGCGTCGCGAATCCGCCGATTTTTCCAGAGCGACCCGCCAGCGCATTCACCATTTTTGACGATGGCGCTTCGAGCCCAGGCACGAATTTGGGACCATGCTTGCCCTGCGCTTTCGCCAGCGCATTTGTAAGCTCTGCGAATGTTTCCGAGCCGGTGCCGGACGAAAGATGATAGATCTCGTGCGCGGGTTTTTCTTTCAGATGCAGCATCGCGATGGCGTCTGCCACGTAATCGACCGGCACGATGTCGATGCGGTCCGTGGAGCGAAATGGAAGCGCCGGCAAACCAGCCAGGAAGACGAAAGTGCGAACCATATCGAACTGGTTCGTCTCAGGGCGCCGGCTGTCGCCCAGAACGATGCTCGGCCGGAAAATCGTGCGCGGCACATCCGGCAGAAGCTGCCGCACCATGTGCTCGCAGAATTTTTTGGTGCGCGCGTAGGGATCGTAGTCGGAGCGGTTCCAATCGATCGACGCGTCCTCTTGTACCACTTCATTCGCACGCTGGCCGCACACGGCCACCGTGCTCACGTGGCTGAAGCGCCGCAGGCCATGATCGTCGCGTGCGCGCATCGCCAGCTGGATCACTTCGAGCGTCCCGCGCAAATTCACGTTGAGGCAGCTCTTCTCGGATTTGCGGTTGAGCGAAGCGGCGCAATGAATCACGGAATCGGTGGTGCGAACGAGGCGGCGATAATCGTCGTCACTGAGCCCGAACTGTGAATCCGTGAGATCGCCCAGAAAAATCGTGACCTTCGAATTCAGGAAATCCTCGAAGCGCGGAAAATCCATGTGCAACTGCAGCGACCGCCACACTCGCTCCTGCGCCTCCTGCAAATTTCGAGCGCGAACCAGCAGGTTCAGCGGCTGAGAATAATCCGCGAGAAGATTTGATGCGATGTGCGCGCCGATATAGCCGGTGGAACCGGTGAGAAGAATTGCCACTTTGATTGGATCTCAGTTCGCCGTTGCCGGAGATGAACCTGCCGCCCCTGCGGCAGTCGCTTCGCCATCGCCCGCCAACGGCACTTTGCGCCCGGGACGGGACTCCAGAGGGCGGCCCTCGATGAGAGGATAACACCACTTGCGCAGCGCCGGAATGTGGACGTTGATCCAGTAGTCCCACCAATCGAGGCCGCGGGCATCGAAGCCGAACGCGTCGCGCTCAGCGGGCGGGAGCGCGGCGCTGAGCTGTTCGACGTGCAGGGCTTCGAAGACGTGATCGTTGTGCAGGATGAAAGGCTCGAAGAGCGAGACGAGCTTGATCACTTTTTCAAGCTCGCGTTCGCGGCGCGCGAGCGGCGGCTTGGAGGCGAAAGGCTCGACGGTGCGATTGATGGCCTTCACGAGCGCTTGCTGCGCGGGCGCGGAAAGTTTCTGATAGCGCGATTTCGAAACTGGAATCGCGTCGAATTTCAGGCGCAGACGATGCTCGAGTCCATCCTGCGCGCGATAAAATTTGCGATGGCCTAAACCTGTGAGTTCGATCGAACGGCGCATGTCGCAGGGATTGGTGACGGAAGTGGCGAGCTGGTAGACGCGCTCGTGCCGGCGCGCGACGAGCGCGGCGGCGATGAGCGTCATGCCGCGGCAGACGAGGTCCACCGGAATCAGGTCGAGGCATTTCGATTCGGTGGTGGGAAGCTGGCGGAAGAAAGTGCCGAGCAGATAAGAGAGCGATGCGGAGGTGTTGATGCCTTCGTTCCAGCCGAGGAAGGGCTTTTCAATCGAGGTTTCGACAATGGCTGGGCGTACGACGGCGATAGCCGCGTTGGGCTGCGCGTCGAGAAAATTTCGAATGAACGATTCCGACAGGCTCTTTGTGAACGTGTAGGTATTGGGCCAGCCGAGCTCGTTGGCGCGCTGCGTGGCCGCATCGGTGAGAGTCTGGCGCAGCCAGCGGACGCGATTCTTGCGGATCTGATTTTCGAGAGCCGCGCCGCTCAAATCCTTCGAAGCATGTTCTTTTTTGAGGGCCTGGGCACGCAGCTCCGCGGTAACTTCGGGAGAATCGGCGCGTGCTTCCGTCTCGCGGACCAGGTTTTCGAGTGAATGCCACTCCTTCTCAGCGTCGAAATTCGCGAGATCTACTGGAGTGTAATTTGACGGGAGCTCTTCGAGGACGCGCCCGTCGCGCTTGCCGATTACGTAGCAGGTGGAAAGATGCAGCAGAGAAGCGTGCTGGCAATCGCGCAGGAAATCGAGCAAGAAGGCTGTGGAGCGGATATTCGTGGCGAGGGCATCGCGGAGATCGGGATTGAAATCTGTGAGGCCCGAACTGTTAACGATGACGTCGAGCGTTTTGGCGAGACGCTGGCGCACATCCGCGGCCATGCCAAGGCCAGGACTGCTCACGTCGCCTTCAACGACTTCGATTCGCTCGCGCAGGAAAGCGGCAAACCCCTCGCCATGTTCGGCGGCGAGCTGCTCAAAGACGGGCGATTCTTCCACCACGCGGCGGAAACGAGCGAGGGCGGTGTTGGCCTTATTGCGCCGAACGAGCAGATAAATTCTGCCAATTTCCGGAAGATCGGTGAGCAGACTCGCGAGCCATACTTTGCCGATGAAGCCCGTGGCGCCGATGAGAAGAATGTTCTTGCCGCGGAGCGAATCGCGCACGGAGAAGGGAAGGCCGTCGTGAGCGGCGCCGTTTGTTTTCGCGAAGTGGACGACTGGAATTGAAACTTGCGGAGATGGCCGCTGGGCGGGCTGAATCGCGCTGTCTACGATTTCGGGATTCTTCGTGTAACCGAGGCTGCGCAGAAGAATTGCGCGCGACACTTGGCCATTGGGCTGGCGGCCGGTAAGTTTCGCGAAGGCGCCGCGCGGGCGAATCACTGGATCAAGCAAGCGTCCGGTGGCGAGGCCATCGCGAAAATCGAGGCTGTTGCAGAGAATGCGCTCGACGCCGAGATGATTGGCGAGCGGGCGCATGATGTGCTCGAGCCCCTGGCTTACGAGCACAACGTCCGCGCCAGATGCGATGATTTCTTTTAGCCGGACAACACCTGAGGTTTTCAATCGCGGCTTGAGAAAATATTGGAAGAATTCTTCGCCGAGGAGGTCGAGCCGGTCGCGGCTTACTCCGCGCAGCACCGTGTGGAGAAGGCGTGTGGCGAACACGCGATTCGTAGCGTAGAGAAACGGGCGCGCGATCGCGAGGACGCCCATCGTGCCGCGCCGCCCCCAGCGCTCGAGAAAGCTTTGCGCGTTCCAGGTAAAGAAGCCCACGGGGCGGACGGCTGTGAGGTTCAGGAGGCTGCCTTCGACGCGCCAGTAGACGGGTTCGCGGGCGGCGCTCGAATTGACCTCGTCGCGCTGAGGCGCTGCTGATGGCGAATTGTTGGAGTTGGACGGCATGTTGGAAGGTGCTAAATCACGATTGAATTGAAAATTATCATGCTGGCGGTTTGCAAGCAAGGGAGCACGAACTCTGCTATCGAAAATGGCCTTTTTGTCTCGATTAGGAATTGCGATGTAGTTTTTTTTCTTGGAGTTACGGGGAATTCTAATCGCGGTGTCTCGATTAGAAATCTGGTGAGGGGCGGGGAGTAGCGAGTGATGGGCAAGCCGCCAGAGTCCCGGAGAAATTCCGGATGAAGAATCGCGATTTTTTTGCGATTAGACTTGGCCTCGATGGTTTGTTTTGTTGGAGTTGGGGGGGATTCTAATTCCGGATTTGCGATTAGAAATTGAGGGGAGGGGGAGGAGGGTGGTGGGATCGGCGGTTGTAAAAGAGCCGGCGAGACGCCCCTCGCGTCTCGGGGCGAGCCGGCGGTACGGAATGGCAGGTGGGGCGTTGGGGCGTGCGGGATCTGGGGCGGCTTTGCGTCTGAAGCAGCCACTCTACAGCGCGAGTTTTTGTTGGTGCCCATAACTCAACGATCACGGTAGCAAATTGTGTAGACGAAGGCAAGGCGAAAGTGGACAAACGAAGATGACTGAATCGGAGTGGGGATCTTTTTTTTGCTGTTGGACTTGCGAGTCAGCGGGAAATCCCGGGGCTAAAGCCCGCTTTCGAGGGCAGCGCTTTTTCGCTGGACTGAAGTCCAGCTCCCCCCTGCTGAAGCAGGGGGCTCCCACCTGAAAAGCTGTGAGCGGGCGAATGATTACCGCGGCGGTGCGAATATTCGCCGTGCGATAGCGCTTATTTTTTCGGAGGTGGCGAGTATTGGAAGCGGAAGGCATCGCCTGCTGGGCCTGAGACTGGGCGGGTGTTGTAGTCGAGGAGATAGTCGAGGTGGTCTTTGTCTTCGGGGTATTCGAGGCCTGGGGGATATGGGTAGGGGACGAGCGTGTGTAAGGGCAACGGGGCGACTGTGTCGCCGTGGGCGGCGTAGAAGTCCATGTCTTTGGCGAAGCCGTCGGCGTAGAAGAAATAGTCGCGGGTCCAGCCTTCGGGGGGATCGGGGAGATTGGTGGCGTCGAAGTCTATGGAGACTTCATCGCCGGAGCCGTAGATGACGTATTTTTCGTCTATTTTCTTAACGAGATCCGTTACGTCGCCGTAACGCGTGTAGTTGCCGATCTGGCGTGTGTAGGGGCCTGTGGCGCTCACTTGTTCGTAGATGTAGCGCAAATCGTTGATGGGATTGCCCTCGACTACGCGCGGGTAGCCGCGGAAATCGAGCTTCGCGCTTGCCAACGGAATTTCGGTGACCTTGAATGGAATGTTGCGCGCTGAATTATCGACGCGGATGCGGTCCCAGTAGATTTTCAGATTCGTGGTGATGCGGATGAAGCGGGAGCCTGAAGGAAGTTTGCCGGTGAGGTCAACGACCATGGTGCGCGCGAGGCCTGCGGGGAAACCCATGTCATTCACGATGCGAACCCATTTCGCGGAGTCGTCGAGCATCTCGACATAGGGCGGCACCGGCTCGATGCCGGCCTGCCATGCGGCGTACATCGAGTTGGCGCTGAAATAATCGGTGAAGCCGTCCATCAGCAGACGAATCGGGCGATCGGCTTCCCAGGGGCCGAGATCGAGTTCGATGGTGTGCATTCCGGCGAAGCCTTGATAGGGCGCGTCGGGGAAATTCGTGACGTATTTGCGATCGCGCGCGCGAAGCAGAGGCAGCAGATCGTGGCCTTTGTCGTCCCATGCGCCGACGGGGGCATGCGCGTCCTGGCTGGCGATTACTTTGAACAGCGGAAACGGCGGAGCGCTGAGGAAGCGCTCGTTGGGATAGACCTCAACGTCTTCGGGATGATCGATGGCGAGAAGACGCGTTTGATCGAGGTAGTCGAGCTCTTCCATGGGCTCGAGCATTTTGAAACTGATCACGCCATCCTTGGGCTGCACCTGATAGCCGGAAACTTTGAAATATTCGTCGGGGTCGGGAATATTGCGCTGGTTCGGGCCTGTCCAGTGGCCGACGATTCCGGGGCCGATCATGTCGGCGAGGAATTCGTATTTTTCGCCGTTCCAGACGAAGACGATCGGGCAGGAGCTGCCGCGGCGATCGATTTCAGCGATTTGTTCGTTCTTCAGCGCCGCAATCTGCATTTCATCCTGCAGCACGCCGGTGGGCCACAGAAGGCGAATCACTTCGGCTTCGCGTTCGAAGCCGAGGCCTGCGACGATTTCCGTGGGGCCTTGACCCAGGTAGCCGGAAGCGCCTGTGACTTCCCATTTTTGTTGCAGCGCGCCGGCGGATAGCTCCACTTTCGTGCCAATTCCGGTTTTGTTGTCGTGCTCACCTTTAAAAGCGAGGCGGAGCCAGTTGTAGCGATTGCCGCCGGTGTTTTTCAGGAGGACGGGAGGAAGATTATTCTGGGTGATCAGCAGATCGACGGCGCCATCGGCGTCGAAATCGGCGGCGATTATGCTGCGCGGGTCGTGAAGCACGATTTTGTCGAGGCCGGTTTCAGCGGTGACATCGCGAAAGCCGGCGGGGCCTTCGTTTCTGAGCAGTACGATGCGTCCTTCGCCTGAATATGTTTCGCCGACGGCGACGAGATCGATCCAGCCGTCATTGTCGTAATCGAGAGCAGCGACGCCCCAGGCGCGCATGAATTCGAAATCGGGCAGCGGGACGCGTTCGAACGATTTTCCTTCTACGTTGCGCCACAGAGTCAGTCCCGGCGGCGCCCAATGGGTGAAGGCCAGGTCCATCCAGCCGTCTTTGTCGAAATCGAGCGAGACGACTCCGGCGGTCGACGCGGGCATGTCCGCGGGAGTTTTTGTGGTCCACGGAGTGGTGGCGCGAAATGCGCCCTCGCGTTGATTCATGTAGGCGACGGGGGGCTTTTGCCAGCCGGTGACGACAAGATCAATCGCGCGGTCGTTGTTGAGATCGCTTCCCAGCGCGCCTACTGATGGAGCGACGCCGGTGAGACCGGTTTCTTTCGTCCAGTCGGTGAAAGTGCCGTTGCCATTGTTGCGCCAGAGAATGTTTCCGGGCGGAGTTGCATCGGAGGGAAATGGAAACGGCTCGCGGGGATTATCGAGCTGGAATTCGTTGAAGCGCGTGACGTAGAGGTCGAGATCGCCGTCGTGATCGTAGTCAAGAAATGCGAGTCCGAGCGCGAGGCCATCGCTAGCGATCCCAGCGGCTTCCGTAACGTCTTTGAAGCTGCCTTTGCCTTCGTTGTGAAACAGGGTGACGCGGCCATCAAAGCTGACGGCGAGATCGGGCTTTCCGTCGTTGTCGTAGTCACCGACGGCGCAGCCCATGCCATCGCCGCTGATATCGAGATGCGCGGACTTGGTGACGTTGGCGAATTTGCCGCCGCCGAGATTGCGGAAGAGGCCGGCATTCCCTTTTCCGTCGGCGTTGACGAGGAAAATGTCGGGTTTTCCGTCGCCGTCGTAATCGAGGACGCAGGCGCCGCTGCCGAGAAATTTCGCGACGGGGCGCGGTTCTTCCGGCTGGGATTCGGATTCGGGTTTGTGCGGCCGCTTCGCGCGGAGGCTCGCGGATTTCACGGTCGGCTTGCGCAGGGCGGAGGGAGGCTGCGCGGGCAGACCGGATAGAGGCGTGACGTTGGTGAAATGCACGGGAACGGCCGGCGGAACCGGTTCTGGGGCGGGGCGCATCAGCTCGGCGAGGGAATATTTTCCCTGCTCGCCGTAGATGAAACTCATGGGCTTGCCGAGTTTTTCGGCGGTGAGGTGCTGGAAGCGATCGAGATGCTCTATGGCGCGCGCGTCGTCATTCTTGCGGCGATAGGCTTGGGCGAGTCCGAATTCGGCGGAGACCTGAAATGGATTCAGTTTGAGCGCGTTTTCGAAGGCGGCGATGGCTTTGTCGTATTGCTGCTGCTGTGAATAGATGAGGCCGAGGAAATATTGCGTGTCGGCGTCACTGGGATCAAGCGCGGCGGCTTTTTGAAAATATTCGATGGCTTGGTCGGGTTGGCCGGCGGCTTTGGCGAGGAGGCCGAGGTTGAACCAGACGCGCGGATTTTTGGGGTCGCGCTCGGCGGATTTTTGAAGGATTTGCTGGGCGTCGTCGAGGCGCTGCATGTTGAGGAAGGCGATGCCGACGTTGACGCAGCCGATGTCGGTTTCCTGGTCGAGGATGCAGGCACGTTGAAATTTGCCGAGGGCTTCTTCGAAGTGCTGGCGGTTCATGAGGGCGACGCCGTAATTATTTTCGCGGATGATTTCGGCGCGGGGCGCTTGCTGCTGTTCCGGGGTGGGGGTTTTCGTGATGCGGCGGCGGACGTGCGAGCGCGGGGCTTGCTGGGGCGGTTGTTGGTACTCTTGTTGCTGGCCTAGGCTGGTGAGAGAGAGAGCCAGGATGGCTAGGGGGATGACGAAAAGTAGGGAGCGGTGTGTGAACGGGGTCCTTGTGGCCGGTTTCACGGGATTCATATTAGTCGAGAAAGGGTGGGGCGGGAAATGCGAAAGGCGGGGCGCGAACCGAGAGCTGAGTGAAAGACAGAGGGCTTCGACAGAGGTGGAGGAGCATAGAAAGGTGTTGCTTGTTGGAGAGAAAAACGCCGGCCGGAGGCCGGCGGTACGAAAAGCGGGGCTAGCGTTTGGCGAGCGAGGCAGAGGCGACTATGCCCGAACCTTCTTTGACCGTGATGATTTGATCGGCGGGAACATTGACTGCGTGATCGATTTGCCCGCTGGGCCAGTGAATTTCGATGGCGTCGGCTTTTGCGAGATTGCCGAGGCCGAAGGTGAGGATTAATTCGCTGGACGAGAGGTAGCTGCTGCCGCTGGTTAGCATTTTGGTTTGAGTTTCTGAGCCGTTCGTGACGCGGACGGTGGCGTCGAGGCCATCGCGATTGGATTTTGTGCCGACGAGCTTGATGCGGAGACTGTGATTTGTAGCGCCGGTGTTTTTGAAGAGGGCGGCGGGGCCTCCATTTGTGGAGACGAGGACGTCGAGGGCGCCGTCGTTGTTGATGTCGCCGTAGGCTGCGCCGCGGGCTACGCGCGGGGATGCGAATGCGCGGCCCATTGCGTCGGTGACTTCTGCAAATTTTCCGGCGCCGAGATTGCGGAAGAGGTGCGGGGGCTCGGCGTAGCGGACGCGGGGCTGCACGCGTTCGATGGTGTCTTCGATGTGGCCGTTGGCGATGTAGATGTCGGGCCAGCCGTCGAGATCGTAATCGAAGAAGAAGCAGCCGAAGCCGAGGGTGAGGAGCGATGCGCGGCCGACTTCTGAGTGTGGCGCTTCGTCGACGAAGAGGCCGTTGCGCTCGTTGTGATAGAAGGCGAGCATCTGATTCGAAAAATTCGTGACGATGAGGCTGGGATAGCCGGAGCGGTCGTAATCGGCGGCGGCGACGCCCATTCCGGCGCGAGCGACTCCATCTTCGCTGTACGCGACGCCTGAAGGAACGGCTTTTTCCGTGAAAGTGCCGTTGGCGTTGTTCATGTAGAGCTTGTTCGGCTGCGTGTCGTTGCTGATGAAAATATCGGGCCAGCCGTCCTGGTTCGCGTCGAGGATCGCGATGCCGAGGCTTTTCGAGCTGGTGTCGAAGAGGCCGGCTTTTTGAGTGGCGTCTTCGAAGGTGCCGTTGCCGCGATTGTGCCAGAGGCGGACGGAGGCGCCTTTGTAGGATTCGGGCGTGCAGTAGGATTTCGTTTTGCCGTCGAGGGTGCAGTAAATATCGGTTTCGGGCGACCACTGAACGTAATTGCCGACGACGAGATCGAGGTGGCCGTCGCGATCGTAGTCAACCCAGGCGGCGGCGGTGCTGAATTCGTGCGGGCCGGAGAGACCGGCTTTTTGGGTGACGTCGGTGAAGGTGCCGTTGCCGTTGTTGTGGAAGAGGCGGCTTTGGCCGAGGGCGGTGATGAAGATGTCGTCGAAGCCGTCGTTGTCGTAGTCGCCGATGGCTACGCCCATACCCATCATTTCTACGCCGAGGCCGGCTTTTTGGGTGACGTCGGTGAAGGTGCCGTCGTGATTATTGTGGTAGAGAGCTAGCGTTGAGTGGTGTTTTTTTGAGTTTGAGTTTGGACTTTGACTTGGGGTTGGCCAGTCTTCGCCGTTGACTAGGAGGATGTCTTGCCAGCCGTCGTTGTCGTAATCGAGAAAGGCGACGCCTGAGCCCATTGTTTCGGGGAGGTATTTTCTTCCGGAGGCGGCGTTGTTGTGGGTGAAGTGGACGCCGGCGGAGCGGGTGATGTCTTCGAAGTGGACTTTGGAGGTGGGTTGGGGCAATTGTTGCGACTGTTGCGATTGGGCCGTGGAGGTGAAGCTTAGGCCGAGAGCTAAGGAAAGCGCACAGGCCCATCGAACCTCAGAGTGAACCCTTCGTTTCTCAGGGCAGGCAGGAGTGCCTGTGCCACTGAAACCAGCGGTGCGACTAGTCATTAGTCGGAGCCTTTCGCGGTGAGTTGGGCGACAGGAGCGGACTTGTGCGTGCGGCTCGTGGGGCTCGATGCATATTTTTTCGGAGCTGCTTTTTGCAGCGCCAGCGGCTCGGAGACGTGCTCGTGGATCGACTGGCGCTCTAGATTGTCTTCGGGATGATCGCGGCGGTAGGGGCCGGTTAGGGTTTGGGCGGCTTCGTCGGCTTTGAAGCGCAGGTAACGCTTTTGGAATTCGGCGGCGGGGTCGGGTTGTTTGAGGCCTGTGTAGCAGAGCATCAGGTTGTAGTTGGCTTCGAGATCTTCGGGATCGATTGCGAGCGTGGATTGGAATTCGGCTATGGCGTCTATGTAGCGACGCTGGAGGAAGAGGATGCGGCCGAGATCGTCGTGAACGACGCGGTCGCGCGGGTATTGCTTGATTACTTCGCGGAGGTGGCGCGCGGCTTCGTCATATTGGCCTTCGCTGCGTAGGACGCGCGAGTAGAAATACTGGGCGCGGGCGAGATCGGGCTTTAGCGCGAGTGCGCGATCGAGAACTTCGCGCGCTGCAGTGAGATTGCCTTCCTGTACGCGGACGCGGCCCAGATTGACCCAGCCGTCGGGATTCTTCGCATCGATCTGCGTGACTTTCGTGAACGCTGCGGCGGCGCCGGTGAGATCGCCTTGCAGGAACAGGCCGATTCCGTAATCGTTCCAGCGCGTCCAGTCGTCTGGATCGAGCTGCACGGCCGGAGCGGGTTCCGGAGATTTCGCTGGGAGGACATTTAGATCGATTGCGTTTTGCGCGACGACGACGATTGGAAGAACCGGAACGCCTTTTGCGCCGCCGGGGACCTTTGAGGGATCGGCGGTGAAGAGCCAGTGGCGGTCGTCGAAATCGGGAGTAGTGGCGGCGTCCTTATGCGCGGGATCGGCGGCGGATGCGAAGGAGAACTGCGTGTTCCACCACGCAAATTTCCGGTAGTTCAATTTGGCCACAACGTGAATGCGGTCGCCGGCATCCGGAGGAATCTGGAGGCGGAAGTGCGCCGTGTCTGCTGCGCCGGGAGGAATGAGGTGGGCGTAAACGGTGGCGCGGGCGGACCAGGCGTTGCGTTTGTTGATGGGATTCCCGTGCGAATCGATGAGCAGCGAACGGTAGAAATGCGCGCCGGGATCGACGGGGCCTTTGCCTTCGTCGGCGGCGCGGCCGCTCCAGAAGATCACGCGGCCTTTGTCGTCTGTGGCGGAAAGCTCCAGCCAGCAATCGAAGGCGTCCACGGTGCCGCCCGGAAAGAAGTGGCCCATCTTGCGCGTGCGTACGACGACATCGAGGCGGTAGGCGCCGTCGCGGCGGACGAAAGCGGCGGAGCGATCGAGCGGAGCAGTGAGCTGGCTTATTTCGGCCGCTGATTCTGAACCTGGCGCAGCAACCGGAGCAGATGCGGCGGATTCTTCTCCCACCGCAAATGTGGTCTCGATGCCCGGTGTGGACGCGACAGCAGGGGCGGGCGCTTCCGACGGATTGGTTTTTGATTTCGTTTCGGGAGCCTCAGGAGAAATCGCGAAGATATCGACGCTGAGTTCTTTATCGGTGAGGAATCTTGTTGTCTCGTCGAGCTGGTCGGCGTCGTTGTTCACAAACGGCAGACCTGTATTGGCGGCAGGGAACCGATGCGAATGAACGGCGCCGTTGGTCGCTCCCGCATCGGACGATTCTTCGGCGGGCATGTGGCAATCGGGGCAGGCCATCGGCTTCGCAGGGTAATAAAACGAGCGCGCGCCCTGCCAACCGACGCCGCTGGCTTGCCAGTTGTCGTAATCGTTGAAGCCGCGCGTCCAGCGGTAGTGGTTCACGGGGGCGTCCAGATGGACTTTGTGGCACGTGGAGCAAAACTCGGCGGTCTGCGTGCGCATGAAGGGCTTGAGGAACACGCGGCGGTGCGGCTCGGGATTCAGCTCGGTGAGGTAATCGTGAACGCGGCGGATGATGGGATTTTTGCTCGCGGCGAGTTTGTGCAGCGCGGGATATTCGAGCTCAAAATCGGCCTGGCCCATCGTGCTTTTCACTTGCGCGATCGAGTGGCACATCATGCAGCCGAGGCCAGCTTGGGCAGCTGGTGTGTTTTCGATTTCACGCACGGGGCGATCGAACATGCCGCTGTAGAGCAGCGCGGGATCGTGGCAGCCAGCGCACCACTTGGAAGGTTTCACGCCGACTACGTCCTGCATGTATTCGATACTCTTGCGATACCAGGGATTATTGAACGAGGAAAAATGGTGCGCGGAGCTTTGCCACTGTTTGTAGATATCGGAATGGCAGCGCTCGCAGCTTTGAGACTCCATAAAATAGGAGGCCGGAATTTGACCGTGATGCAGCGTTTGCGCGGAGCTGGGAAAGAACGGGCCCGAAGGTCCGTCGCCTTCGTTGTCCATGGAGGCGGGGGCGATTGAGGGATTCTCGATGCGATGGTTGTGCTCCCAGGGTACTTTGCGAAGCCAATAAGCGCCTGCACAGACGATAGCGGCTACGAAGAGGAAGAAGGCGCAGCGGAGCACTGTTGCAGTGGCGTGGTGGGCTCCAATCGCGAAGCCACGGTGATGCCCCATCCAGTCCGCGACTATCAAAGCTCCGCCTGCGACACAGGCGATGATGTGAACGTAAAGCAGCGGCCATTCGATGCGGCGAGTGCCTGTGAAAATCAGCATGACGCCGAGCGTTCCGCCGAATGCGATCAGGAACCAACCGGCTTTTGTCGCGGGGGCTGCCCTGACGAGAATCCTCTCCAGTGCAAGGATGAGGAGGACGACCAGCGCCACTCCCCCGAGCGCGTGAACCACGACGGCAACGAAATAGGGCACGCTTGCCGATGGCCAGGCATAGATGTACGCGGCAGTGAGGAACAGGATCGGGAGCAAAATCGCGACAGCGCGCTTCATTCGAGCCTCGGTAGCGCGCGCGAGTGGTGGCGAAGAGACACGGTGGTTTTCGTCGGCAAGGAGGCGTGCATTCTGATTCGGATGGCCAGGGTGAACAATAATACTTTCATATTAGAGGCGCGACGAGACGAAAACGGCCGGGCGGCACTACAAAATGCACCGCTGGCCGTCAGCGAATACGTGATTCATCGGATGGCTTATTCTCCGATCAATCGATACCCCGTAATCGCTGCATGATAGACTGCCGCGCGTTTGAGCGGTTTTCTGGGAGTGTGCGGAGGCCAAGTGGACGAGATCGTGTACGGGTCGCTGATTGGGATGGCGGAGCAGGTGCGCGCGGGAGAAATTTCGCCGGTGGAGCTGCTTGAGGCGCATCTGGCGCGGATCGAGCGGCTGAATCCGAAGTTGAACGCGTTTGCGAACGTGGATGCGGAGCGGGCGCGGGCCAGGGCGAAAGCAGCGGAAGCGGCCGCAGCGGTGCCGGGCGGGAAGAACGCGCTGGGGACTCTGCATGGGGTGCCCGTGACGGTGAAAAGCTCGATAGACGTGGCGGGGCTGGCATGCGAGTGCGGCAGCATGCTGCGAAAAGGCAACACTCCGGAAACGGACGCGCCGCTGGTTGCGCGGCTGCGCGGTGCCGGCGCAATCATTCTGGGAAATACCAACGTGCCGGAGTTTTTGATGGCGTACGAGAGCGACAATTCGATGTATGGGCGCGTGAACAATCCCTGGGACCCGGCGCGAACGGCGGGAGGGTCGAGCGGCGGAGAATCGGCGGCGATCGCGGCCGGATGCTCTGCGGGAGGAGTGGGCAGCGACGGGGGCGGATCGATTCGGATCCCGGCGCATTTCACCGGGATTTGCGGACTGAAGCCGACACCGGGAAGGATTCCATCCACAGGGCACTTCCCGGGTTCGGCGGGGCCTTTTGCTTATCTTGGCGTGGTGGGGCCAATGGCGCGAACAGTACGCGATGTGGAGCGGCTGTTTGAAGTGATGGCAGGGCCTGATCCGGGGGATCCGAGTTCCGCCCCGGTGGGCATCCGGCGGTGGAAGGACGACGAGATTCGCAGGCTGCGTGTTGCTTACTTCGAAGATGATGGTTCGACGCCGGTGACTCCGGAAACGGCTGCGGCGGTGCGCAAGGCTGCCGATGCATTGCGCTCGCAGGGATTCGAAGTAGAGCCGTGGCGTCCTGAGAACCTGGATCGAATCTGGCAATATTGGTGGAATCTTTTCGGGCGGGCGGGGCAGATGGCGTTTTCGCCGATGCTGGATGGAGAGGACGAGCGGATGAGCCCTCTGCTGCGCGACTTTAGGGCGCGTGTGGCGGCAGATGGGCCGCTCAGTGCGTCCGAGCTGCTGAATACGTTGCTGGGGCGCGACGTGCTGCGCAATGCGTTTCTGGCGAAGATGGAGAAGTTTCCGATTTTGTTGTGTCCGGTGTGTGCGGTGCCCGCGTTTTCTCACGGGGAACGCGAATGGATCGTGGCGGGGCGGAAAATCGAATACCTGAAGGCCATGGCGTATTCGCAGTGGTTCAATTTGTTAGGGAGCCCGGCGGCAGTGGTGCCAGTGGGGAAATCGCCGGAGGGATTGCCGATTGGGGTGCAGGTGGTGGGGCGACCGTGGGAAGAAGAAGCTGTGCTGGCGATTGCCGCGAAGATTGAGGATGCGTGTGGCGGATTTCGGCGGCCGCCGATTTAGCTATTACAGGTCTTAGCTCGTTTTGCTTTGCCCCGCTCTAGATTCCCAGCGCTAAAGCGCACTGATAATTGCGGATATTTTGCTGGACTAAAGTCCAGCCCCTCTGCTGAAGCAGAGGGCTCCCACCAAAGGGCCGGTAACGCCGCAAACGTGAATCAAAACTGAATAGAGATTCATCGCTGACGTTCCGCAAGAGCGAGGCAAAAAACAAGAGCCAGCCCTTCGTTCGGAATCACAGAGCGCTGGCTTGAAAATGCGCGAACTATGCAGTGGCGTGCGCGATGAGCAAGATTGCCAAAAGATAGAAGATGAACATCAGCGCCAGGTAGGATTTTGCTTTTGAGTTGGCGCCGGCGAATTCCTTCCACGCAAAAATTCCCCACAAGGCGGCGACCATGGGAGCGGATTGCCCGATCGAGTAGGAAATCGCGACGCCGGTTTGCGTGGAGGCGACGAGATCGAAAACCAGTCCCGTGGACCAGATCGCGCCGCCAATCAGGCCAAGAATATGGCCGTGGACGGGCCCGTGAAAGAAGCCGCCGAAAGCAACCGGCTCGCCAACGAGCGGATGCTTCATGAAGTAGAAATTCCAGATGAAGCAGGAGAGCAGCGCGCCGAGGCACAGAAAGACGCTGACGCTATAGGGGCCGAGCGTGTTGCCGTGAGTCATGGCATGGGTCGAAAAAGGCGCCCAAGTGCTCATCAGGATACCGGAGACGACGCAAGTGATGAGACCTTTGCGCGAGGCAGCTTTGTTGCCGCTGAGTTGGCCATACGCTTTACCGTCGAGCACCACTGCCAGGACGCCGCAGACCAGACCCGCGGCAATCATTTTTACGTTGCCTTTGGGCTGGAGGATGTAACTCAAAATCGTTCCCGCCACCAGAGCGATGCCGATCGCCACCGGGAAAGCGGTAGCGAGGCCAACCATGTCGATACCGGCGACGAGGAGAAGATTTGCGAGGTTGAAAATTAGTCCTGCAAAGAGAACCCGATAAATATTGGCAGTATCCGCCGAATGGACATTATTCAGGAAGCTGTCGGCGTTGTTGCCGAGGCTGCCCATGGTCAAAGCATAAATCAGCGCCGCGAGAAAAATTCCGATCGCGTAGTCCCAGTAGAAAAGCTCGAAGCGGTAGCCCTTCACGCCCTTATATGTGTTGGCCCAGGATCCCCAGCAGATCGAAGCGGTGAGCATCATCGCCAGCGCAAGGCCAAAACTTTGCGGTGTGAACATGTATCTCCTCTAGGCGTTTTGGTTTTAGGGTCGGAATTCGGGAACTTGAAAGCCTGCCGCTAATCGGCGAGCTAGAACAACAGCGCGCCCGCGGGGCTGTTTGCCTTGATGAACGCGAGCACATCGTCGCGCTTGGACATCGCACGAGCGCCCACCGCCATGCAACAAAGAGCCGCGCAAGCATTAGCGAAAATCCCCACTTTTTGTATGTCCCAGCCCTGCAAGAGTCCAAAGGAAAGGCCGCCCATAAACGCGTCGCCGGCGCCGGTTGTATCCACCACCTTCACTTTGAACCCTGGCACGTGAACGGTCTTTTCGCGTGTGGCTATCAAGCATCCCTCGGCACCCATGGTGACGGCGACAAGTTTGGGGCCGAGGTCGAGGAGCTTGCCCGCCATTTTGTCGAAGTCGCCTTCGCCGGTCAGCTCACGGGCGGCGGCTTTGCATGGTTTCAGCACGTCAACGAGCTTGAGCGCGGCGACGAGCTCTTCTTGCGTGCCGAGATTCGCCTGCGCGAAAAAGCCGGGCGACACATCGAGGTCGAATATCACGCGGACGTTCGCATCTTTTGCGATTTTCATCGCCTGCTTCACGGGAACGATCGGAAGCTGCGACGCTTCTGTGTGGAAGTGCTTGGCAGCTTTGATGTGGGGTGCGAAGCGGGTGTCCACCTGAAAGCAGGAGATTTTTCCAGTGACATTGGGGAACATGTAGATGCAGCGCTCGCCTTGGACATCAACGGGAATCCAGGTGAGAGACGACATTTCGCCTTTCACAACTTCGATACCGGAAAGGTCCATGCCATCTTGCGAAAACGCTTTTTGAATGATGCGGCCGTTTTCGTCGTCGCCGATCAGGCCGAGCCAGCCTGTGCTGGCTCCCAGTCGCGCCACCTGCGTGAGATTATTGGCCGTAACGCCGCCGGCGTGAATTTCCATGCGCGTCGCGTTGATTTTTTCTTCCGGGCCGAGAAGACGCGGGACGATGGCGAAATAGTCCACTGTGCAACTGCCGATTCCAACGACGTCCACATTTTTAGCCATTCGTTTCCTCGTTTACTGGGCCGGAGTGTGCGCGCCAGGAGTAGGGCGAGTCATGAGTTCGATGAACATCTTGTCGAATTTCTCGAGATTCAGTTCGAGCGAAACGTGAACGAGCTGTTCCCCGAGGCCAGGCTGGGAGCCCGGCATCCAGACGAGCGTATTGCCATAGCCCGGGCCGTGCGAGTAGTCCATGTCCATGTAGAGTTCGGTTTCTTTGGTGATGATGCTGGGATCGAGCCACGCTGCGGCTGCGAGTTCGTCCCAGCGGAATTCTTCGTCGGCGTATTTTGCCAGATATTGGGCGGCGGGATTGGGCGATTTCGCGATTTCCGCAATCATCGCTTTCTTGAGCCAGGTTTTTACGGAGATATCGACGGTAGTGTCCGTGATTTTATGCCACGGCGCTGTGTAAACCATGTGGACGGCTTCGGGATCCCACCAGAAATTGAATTCGCGGCGATTTTCAGTGGACCAATCGGGCGGAACCACGGGAGCGATGCTGCCGCCCATCACGACGAGTTCCAGCGCGAGATCGGAGACTGCGGGGTCGATGCTAATGGCCTGCGCGATATTCGTGAGCGGGCCGCCCGCATAAATCGTCACCTGATGCGGGTACTTGTGGACCATGCGAATGATGAAATGCGCGGCGTCTTCGCTCGAGGGCTTTGTTGTGGGATTTCCCTCGACGAGCTGCGGCACTTCATAGGGGCCGTGATAGACGCCGCGGATTCCGTCGCCGAGCGGTTTTTTGTTCCACGCGCCTTTGTAGGAGACTTTGCCGTAGAGCTGCTCCCAGCGAAGGATCAGTTCTTCGCGATTGATGAGCGGGAAGACGGCGCCGGGTACGACGGGAATATCGGTGCGGCCGACGATTTCGAGCATGCGCAGTGTATGGGCGACTTCTTCGTCGCGCCACATGTCGCCGCTGACCACAGTGATGCCGAGTGTTTCAACTTCGGGCGATTGCAAGAAAACCAATATTGATTGCTGATCCGTCGTGGCCGGGCCACGCGCGTCCTGATCAATGATCACTTTGCGTTTTGCCTGGGCGGTTGCGGAACCTGCGAATGAAACAAACACGGCAATCGATAGTGTCACTGGAAGAAGGGGCCTGAAGTGCATTTCGTTAGGAAGCTCCTTTGAAATAGTGCGCGCTTGTTGTCATGCGGCTCAGTTGCTATTTTGCGCCGGCGACCGGTTTTGCAGCGGGCGTTGGGCGCGACATCAAATCGATAAACATTTTGTCGAACTTAGCCAGATCCAAATCCTGCGGCACGTTGACGAGATTTTCGCCAAGCCCCGGTTGCGTTCCCGGCATCCAGACGAGCGTATTGCCGTAGCCTGGCCCGTGCGAATAGTCCATGTCCATGTAAAGCTGTGTTTGCTTGGTGATGATGCTGGGGTCGAGCCATGCAGCGGCGGCGAGTTCGTCCCAGCGATATTCTTCGTCGGCATATTTCGCGATATATTGCGCGGCGGGATTTTGAGACTTCGCGATCTCAGCGATCATGGCCTTGTCCATGCGCGTCTTGATGGAGATGTCGACGGTGGTGATCGTGATTTTGTGCCAGCCCGGGGCGGTGAGCGTCATGTGGACGGATTCAGGATCCCACCAGAAATTAAATTCGCGGCGATTCGTGGTGGCCCACGGGTAAGGAGTGGCCGGTGCGATCGATCCGCCCATGATGACGAGTTCTTGCGCGAGATCCGGCACGGCGGGATCGAGGCTGATTGCTTGCGCGAGATCGGTGAGCGGGCCGCCGGCGTACACCGTTACCTCGTGCGGATATTTGTGAAGCATGCGGATGATGAAATGCGCGGCGTCCTCTTCGATCGGCTTCGTGGTCGGATTACCTTCTTTCAGGTCGGGAATTTCATAGGGGCCGTGAAAGACGCCACGCTGCCCGTCGCCAAACGGCCTTTTGTTCCAGGCGCCCTGGTAGCGGACTTTGCCGTAGAGGCCTTCCCAGCGCTCCATCAGCTCCATGCGATTGATGATCGGATACACGGCGCCGGGAACGACAGGAACGTCGGTTCGGCCGACCAACTCGAGCATGCGCAGCGTGTGTGCCATCTCTTCATCGCGCCACATGTCACCGCTCACCGCCGTGATGCCGAGAACTTCGACCTCGGGCGATTGCAAGAAGACGAGGATCGATTGCTGGTCCGTGGTGGCGGGGCCGCGCGCGTCCTGATCGATGATTACTTTACGCTTTGTCTGGGCTGAGGCAGGAGAGAGGAAAAAGAGTGCGACAAGGACGCACAGTACGCATTTCGAATGCATTTTTGGTGGAGCTCCCGGGGGCTCTGTAGGACTTATCGACGAAGAAACTTCTAACATTTGGCCGGCGACGCGGCTGCAGAAATTCATTGTGGGCAAGGGCTGTTTATAGTTGGCGGCACCATGCGAGTCAAGGGAAAAGCGGAAATTTGCAGTATTTGTACGGTATTCCGTGAGGGCGCGTCAATTGCAAATGTTATAATTTTCGGCATGAAGCTGGCTTCGTATCGCCGATTCTTAGCCGTCGCCCTTGGCATGAGCGTCATCCTTTCTTCATCTGCTCTTGCATTGCAGCGTCCCGCGAGCGAAGCGGAGAACCTGAAACAACAGGCACATTCTGCGCTGGCGAGCGGGCAATGGGACATTGCCATTCAAGATTACGAGAAAGTGATCGCACTCGCTCCGAAGGATGCCAACCTGCGCGTGGAATTAGGCGTCGTCCTGACGAAAACCGGACGGCTGCCGGATTCGATCGCTGCGTTTCAAGACGCGCTTCGTCTCGCGCCGCACAATCTGGCGGCTGAGCTGGGACTGGCCCAGGCATATCGCGCGGTGCACAACTATGAGGAGGCCCGGCGCATTCTGAATCTCGCAATTCGAGAGCACCCAAAATCAGCGGAGCCGTTGGCTGCGCTCGGTGATTTCGAGATCCAGCAGCAGACCTACGATGCGGCAATCGGTCACCTGAAGGCTTCGCTCGCGCTGGCCCCTGCAAACATGGAAACTCGAAACCTGCTTGCCGGCGCGTATCGGGCGAAGGGTGACCTCACCAGCGCGCTGGCCGAACTGCAGAAAGTGCTCGCTCGAGACTCGAAAAACGTGCTCGCCTATTTCCTGCGCGCCGAAATTTATGCTGACCAGAACCGGGATGAGCTTGCCCTTCCCGACGCGCGAAAAGTGGTTGAGCTTCAGCCAGAGAAGGCGCGCGGCCGCATTTTGCTCGCGAAGATTCTGGTGAGGACGCCGCAGGGAAGTTCGAAGGAGGAAGCTGCAAAGCGTTGCTCCGAAGCCGTCGCGGCGCTCGAACCGGTGGAAGCGGCGCAGTCGGCCGCCGCTACGAAAGACTCGGAGACTTACTTCCTCCTGTCTCGGGCGTATCGATGCGCCGGCCAACCGGAGCAAGCCGAAAAAGCAGACGCGGAATTTGAAGCAGCCTCGCAAAAGGAACGCGGCGCAAAAGAAAATGAAACGCAGGCCGCACATCTCGTGAAACAGGCCGATGAGGCCGCGCTGAAAAACGATCTTCCGGGCGCGCTCGATTTGTTGCAACAGGCGTTGGCCAAAGACCCGAAAAGCGGCGCCGCATACTCCATGCTCGCCAAGCTTTATTACTCGCAGGGCGAAATTGATAAAGCGAGTGATGCAATTGCCAAAGCCCTCGAGCGAGGGCCGCATCAGCCGGACTTCTTATACGTGCGAGGAAAGATCGAGGAGAGACAAGGAAAGCTCGATGAGGCGCTAGCCTCTTTCCGAGAAACCACGCTGATTAATCCGCAGGAATCAGACGCTTATTTCGAAATCGGCGTGATTTACCAACAACGCAAAGATTTGCCTCGGGCAATGGCAGCCTACAAGAAAGCGGTGGAAATCTCACCGCAGGACCCCGACTACCGCCGCGCGCTCGCTTCGATTTCGAATGGCGCGCCAGGTTCATCTGAGCCAAAAGTCGATCGCTGACACCGAGCCGGCCTAAAACACGAAGCAGCACCAAGGCGTCGCTTTGAGCCTACTTCGCTTTGGGCGTTGGACGCGTCATTAGCTCGACGAATTCGCTGTAGAACTTCTCCTTATCGACCTCTTCCTGAACTACCACCTGCTGTTCGCCAAGCCCCGGCTGGCTCCCCGGCATCCAGACGAGAGTGTCGCCATAGCTCGGCCCGTGATCCACCGAAATGTCCATGTAGAGGTTTGTGGTCTTCGTGATGATGCTCGGGTCGAGCCATGCCGCGGCGGCCAGCTCGTCCCACAGGTACCCGGTTTGCGCGTACTTCGCTACATATTGCGCCGCCGGCGTGGCGCTTTTCGCGATTTGCGCGATTAAATTCTTATCCATGTTCGTCTTCACGGAAATATCCACTGTCGTTACCACGATCCGCGGCCACGGCGAATGAAACACCTCGTACGACGATTCGGGATCAAGCCAGAAATTGAATTCGCGCCGCGGCGTGGTTGCAAATTCGGGATCGTCCGTCATGGGATGAATGCTACCGCCCATCACGATCAGCTCCTTCGTGAGCGACGCGAATTCAGGATCGATCATCTGTGCCAACGCCAGATTCATCAGCGGCCCGCCGGCGTAGATCGTCACCTGATGCGGATATTGGCGCACCATCCGGATCAGAAAATGAGCAGCGTCTTCGTTCGCAGCTTTTGTCGTCGGCGCGCCTTCGGGCATTGGCGGAACTTCGAATGGGCCATGCAAAGGCTTGCCATAATTCCAAGCCCCCTGATAGACCACCTTGCCATAGAGCTTTTCCCACCGCGCGGTGGATTCTTTGCTGTTGACGATCGGGAACACCGCGCCGGGCACCACTGGAATATCCGTGCGCCCGATGATTTCCAGCAGCCGTAGCGTGTGCTGCACTTCTTCGTCGCGCCAGGCATCGCCGGTCATCACGGTGATACCGAGTACGTCCGCCTTCGGAGAATTCACGATGGCAAGCACGGCCTGCATGTCCGTGCCGCCAGGGCCGGCGCAATCCTGGTCGATAATCACTTTGTTCTTGTCTTGCGCAAGCAGGGGAGACGAAATTCCGATCACCGCGGCAAGCAACAGAAACACGCCGCAACATTTTCTTACCGTCATTTCACAGTTCCTTTCGATTTGCGCGCAAAAAACTCAATACATGATTGTCTTGGTCAGGTGGTGCGGCCAGAACGTGGTGTGGTAGGGCATCCAGAGCCGCGCATCGATCTGCGGGATGATGATTTGTTTGTCGGCGGGACGGATCTTATTCACTTCCTCGCGAAGCAGCGCCGTGGCGTAGATGCAGTGCGCGCGGATTTCCACTTCCTGCGTGCTGTCTCGCGGAATCATCTGGTACGTATTGATCGCGTGCTCGAGCGCGAGCGAATAACTCGTAATTCCCAGCAACCGCAGCGCAACGGGCACGATGTAATCCGCGAAGGCCGTCATCGCGCCGATATCATCCAACTGGAATTTTCCGGCCGGGTGCAAGCTGGAATACACGAACCAGATGCCGAGCTGCGGCAGCTTGTAGAGCTTGACTTCGTGGCCGTCGTACTGGCTCACGTCGTTGAAGCGCGGAAATTCCACTACCAGCCGATCGATGATGCCTTTGCCGTTGTCGTAAAGCCGCGGCGGGCAGGAATGGATGAAATTGGAGAAGCGCCCCTTGTATTTCTCCGCGAGCACCGGGCCCACCTGGTGAAGCACGGCCAGCTTTTCATTGAGCATCGGCATTTCGATATTGCCCGAGAAAATCTCGTTCAGTTGCTGGCGCGTGATCTTCGCGAGAAAACTTCCATCGAGAATGGGAATGCCATTGTCCATCGCGCGCTTCAGGCACGCGAACTCGGCTTCGGAATCGGACCAGTGCTGCCCGGCATATTCGGTGGTGAACTTCACGTGCGTCGAGAAATCGGTGAAAGCCGTGTCGATCACGTCGGCGACCATGATGAAATCGATCGCCTCGTTAGGGTCGTTCACGCCCACGCCCGTCGGCAAGTGATACTCCGGCATCGGCAGCTCTTCGTAAGCCATCCAGCCGGCCACTTCGACGATCTTGTCCACATGCGTGTGGACGTCGCGGGAATTTTCGATTACAGGGCGAAGGCTATCGAGGACGGGACTGCCAATCGGCTTAGGCCAGCGCAGAGGTGCGTCGGATTTCACGCCACCAAGATTAACATCGGAGGGATTTGCGCCGGCAGCGTGCCGGAGGGGATTCCCTCCGGCAGCCGCCAGCATTACCGAACTTCCAAGTCCTTGCAGAAACCGCCTGCGTCCACCGGGGCCGAAAGTCATCAGAAGATGAATTTAGCTCCTGCCTGGAACGCAAACGGCGTGCTGCCCGGAGCGATCTGGTTGATGAAACCCAGCGCCGTCGGATCAGCCCCGTGCCTCGTGAGCTTGGGGAGCGAAGTCAGCGGCTGACAGCTGAATCCAAGCGCGGTCGACGCCGGGAATACTCCGCCAACTCCACTCCATGGTTGACAGGCACCCGCGGTCATATAGTCCATCGTTGCGTTCGTGTCTGGATCCGAGTACACGTTGCCGCGATTGGTCAGGTTGTAAAAGTCACCCGACAGCAGCACATGGTACCGGTCGCTCAGTTTGAAATCCTTCTGAATACGCGCATCCAGTTCAGCAAATCCGGGCTGGTCGTAGGGATAACGGCCGACAAGTATCGCACTTCCGTTGGGAAGAAGGAGACTTGGCCGGTCGTTGTTGTGAGAGAAGCCCGAATTTGCCACGCCGTCGCCGTTGATGTCCGTATTGATGTAAAGCGGGAAGGGAACTCCGGTATGAGCGATCAACGTTGCACTGGCTGTAAACCCCATCGGAAACTCGTAAACGCCGCCCAGCTTGAACTGGTGCTTGATGTCTAAGCCGTTGCGGCCGTAATCGAGCCCGATGTTGAATGGATCCTGCTGACCGAAATAGGTGTCCGTATCGCGCTCGCTCGCGCCATTGTCCTTGTTTTCGGACCAGATGTAGTTCGCGAACATCTGGTAGTGGTTGGAGAAACGCTTGGTCAAATTGAAGACAGCTGATTCGTAGTTGCCACGCGCATAGCTAGCCGTGATGTTTGTGCTGGATGCTAGTGTATTGTCGAGTAATCCGCAGATAATCGTACGGCCGAACGCGTCGGTCGCGGGCGGCTGACCGGCACCGCCGCAGGGGACGAAGTTCCGATACCATGCTTCTTCGGAACCATATCCACCAGTGCGCAGGTGTTGGGAGTTAGCCCAGGCAAATGTCACGGTGGCAATCCAACTCTTGGCGAATGTGTGCTCGACACTTCCGGTCAGGTTCGAAATCCGCGGATTCTCGAAGTTCGGATCCACTATGTTCGGGCCGGGACAACCGAACGGGGTGCCGCAGAGTTCGCCGATGCTATTGGGGATAGTCTGGGGGAACAGATAAGGAAAGCCCGGGCCCGGTAAACAGGTTGGGTTGAAGAAGCAGAAGAGGCCCGTCGTCCTTCCGCCGCCAGCCGTTGGCAGAAAGATTGTCGGCAGCTGAGCATAGTACAAACCCCACGCTCCGCGGATTACAGTGGGAGACTCAGTCGATCCCACATTCCACGCAAAGCCAAGACGCGGCCCCCACTGCTTCCAATCATTCGGCACGCCTTGCGGAATCGATATTGTGTGACTGCTTGGTCCGGTTCCGGCATACGTCTCGACCCCCGGGAAAGGAGTCTGGGGCTGTGGATTCCTCGTTCCGTCCCAGCGCAGTCCGTAAGTGATCGTGAGGCGCGGAGTGATCTGCCACTTGTCCTGCAAAAACAAACCGATGCCGGTCTGCCAGGCGGGTTTCAGCAATCCTGCTTGCTGCAGCGGAGTATTGTTGAGCCCGAAGTTTTGAATGAATGCCTCCGGAACGGGGTTGCCTGTAGGCGACACACCATTGACGTTGGCGAAGTCTTGGAACGCGCCGAAATTATACTGTCCTGCGGTCCAGCCCAGGAAGCTGTCGTTGCTGTCGCGAAACGCGTCGACGTCTCCGCCGAACTTGATATCGTGCTTTCCGAACGAATAGGCAAAACTATCGCCGACCTGGACTTTCGAGTTGGTTCCGGTAATCGGCAGGTAGTAGCGCTGTCCAATTATGGACGGCCCGATCAAATCCGTTTGCTCCCCCGGACCATTCGGGTTGCGATTACGTGTTTCGCGCGCAAGATTGACGCGAAATTCGTTCACTTTCCGGCCCATCACAGTGTTCACCGCAAACGCGCCGCTTACGCCTTGATTGACGAAATTCTCGGTTCCACCGAAGGAGATCGGGGTTTCGTTTTGACCGAGACCACCCGTAAAGCCGCTTGTGTGGTTCCTGGTTCCGTAGATGCGGGCGCTGAAGTGATTGGCCTGGCTGATCTGCCAATCATAGTGACCCAACACAGTGAAGAGGTTCTGGAATTGATTGTTCGACCCGTTAAAGTCTCCCAGGTTGTTCACTCCATAGCAGGCATTCAAGTATGACTGGCCCAAGGTCGGGGTGGTGCACGAGGCAGGAAGCACAAATCCCGCTGTTGCTGGTCCTGGAAGCGGAACCTGACCCGAGGTGCACGGCGTTGCGCCCGCTGGACCGGTGCAGTTCGCAAATACGGGTCCAGTTATACTCGCTAGAGTCGTCGTACAGTCCGCTGCCGTACCGCCGCCGCAAAGGTTCGTTACCAGCGGACCATTTTCGCGTTGCACGTCGCCCGCGATATAGAGGAACTGCTTGTCTTTCACGATGGGGAAGCCGATCGAACCGCCGAGTTGATTCTGATTGTCGATGTTCGGCGGGTTTCCAATGGCATCCGTCGCCGTCAGACTGCTGCCGCGATAGTACTCGTGTGCTTCACCGTGCCATTCGTTCGTGCCGGACTTGGTGATCACGTTGATCAGACCGCCGGTGGCGCGGCCGAATTCAGGAGCGAAGCCGTTCGTTACCACCTGGAATTCCTGCACGGATTCGAGAGGAATCGTGAAGTTCTTCGTCTCCAGCGAGCCGAAGAATTCGCCGAAGAAATTGTTGAAGCTATCCTGGCCGTCGATTACAAGGCCCGCATAGTCGCTCTGTTGCCCGCCAAGGCGAATTCCGCCGCGCAGACCGGGGACAACCTGCGCAGACGAGCTCAACTCAGCCAAGTCGCGATAATCGCGGCCCGAGAGGGGCAGAGTCTCGAGGTTCAAACTATTAATAACCTGATTAATTCCGGCCGTGCTGGTATCCACGGCGGCAGCGGCCGCGGTCACCGTTACCGACTGAGTCTGGCCTTTGATGGGGAGGTTGATATCAAGTCCCAAGCTCGCGCCGATTTGGACATTGATATCGGTCAGCGTAATACTCGCGAATCCCGGCGCTTCGGCCTTGATTTCGAACGTGCCGGGAATCAGGTCGGCGAAGTCATACGTGCCGGCCTGATCCGTCGTTTGCTCGCGCTGGAAGCCTGTCGAATTATTGGAGATCGTCACCTTTGCGCCAGGAACGAGCGCATGCGACGAATCGTACACAAACCCGTGTACTTCGCCGCGCTGCAGGTTCTGCGCACTCGCGTTGCCTACGATGCAAAGCGAGACGGCCAGCACAAACGCCAAAACCGCAATCTTCCAGATCTTCATCGTCAATCCCCCGTTTCGTTGTTTCCTGTTGTTCCGCAAAGCCTGTCTCCGAAATCTGGAACTACTGCTACTTCCCTTGAACCCGTGAAATAAAGAGCTGTATGAATCGTTCCGAATCCACGCCGGTGCAAACCTCTACGTTCGGCTTCACCTTCTCGAGGCCTTCGATCACATAGTGATCTCCGTGCAATACGTTCTTCTCAAATTCGTTGCGCCGGTTCGCCACCGTCTCGCCCCGCGAAAATTCGCCCCGGGTCTCCACTTCCACGCGCATCGCTTCCGTCTTCATGATCGTCGGATCAATCGCGGTACCAATCGCCAGCGAATCGTACATCGGCGAGCCTGGCGATCCGAACTTCTCGGACAGATCCACGAGAAAAGTGTTCACCTGCACCATGAAATCGTTCTCGGGCCCGTGTGTTTGCGCGAGCTGCGCCAGGTGCTTGCGCGTGAACAGCGTCATGTTCCCAACGTCGAGCCCTGCCATCGTCAACGGCCACCCGGCCTGAAAAACGATCTGCGCCGCCTCCGGATCGTTGTAAATGTTCGCTTCCGCCGCGGCATTCACGTTGCCGCCCGAAATCGAGCCCCCCATCACAATCACTTCTTTCACCAGCGGCACAATCGACGGATCCTTCAGCACCGCCAGCGCAATATTCGTTTCCGGTCCAATCGGCAACAGCGTGATTTCATGCGGATACTGATGGACCATCTGAATGATCAAATCGGGTCCAAATCGGGCATCCGCCTTGCATTTGCTCGCCGGCAATTCCACATTCGCGAGCCCGTTTTTTCCATGCCAGAATTCCGCCGTGATCAGCTTTTGAAAGAGCGGATGCTCCGCCCCGCGAGCCACCGGAATATCGCAACGGTTCGCGAGGGAAACCATGCGCAGCGCATTCTCGAGGCCCTGCTCCACAACCACGTTTCCGGGCACCACCGTCAGCGCCCGCACATCCAGTTCCGGCGAATTCAGCGCCAGCATGATTGCCACGGCATCGTCGGTGCCTGGATCGGTATCGATGATCACTTTCTTTGGCGCAGTGGGAGCGACGGTCAAGCCGGCATGCGCGGCAGTAGCGGAGAAGCCTACAGTAGCGGAGAAGCCGAGTAGGGCGATAATCGCGCCGAGAGCACCGGCGCGCAATCCGGCTCGCAACCTTTTCGATACGATTGCAGAATTCAATATTGATTCCCTATTGAAATTGAGGGGAGAAACCTAAATCCTGAACGGACACGACCCGGCGCGCTTGTACAATGATCTTCCGTCACTCTCGGCTTCCCACCCCTGGGTGCCGAATCGGACGCAAGGCTAAGCCGGTGTCCGCGTAGTGTCAAGATAAAACTGAGGTTGCGGGAAAATTTTCCACAAGGAAGTCATATAAGAATTCATTGTCGTGTGAAATTTAATACGTACCTCCGATTTACGTATATGTGCCACTCCAGTAACTTTCGCGGCCCCGTTTGTAAGAAAACCTCGAAATATGACTCGCGGTTCAGCCAATGACTCGGCAAGAGTTACTCGCGTGTTAGAATCCGTTCCGTAATGATTCAATTTCGCTCTCGGCCCTGGATTTGGTCCCTGATATCCGGCGCGGTGCTGCTTTTTGGAACATGCGATCTCTCCGCGGACCTGATTCGCCACGGCTTGCGCGCCAGCCAACAGCAACAAGAGGCGCAAAGAGAACCCCTCCGCCATCGCCCGAACCTCACAAACCCTTATGGTGTGCAGTTTCGCGATGTAACCGCGCAAGCGGGCATCCACTTTCACCACGAGCGCGCTCAATCGCCCAAGCGCATGTACCCGGAAACAATGGGCCCCGGCGTCGGCTGGATCGACTACAACCAGGACGGCTACCTCGACGCGATCTTCGTCAACAGCGGCTTCACGCCGCTCTTTCATCCCGCGCAGCCGCCGCAACCGGCGCTCTACCGCAATAATCGCGACGGAACCTTTACCGATGTCACGGCGCAAAGCAAGATTCACTCCGACGGCACCTTCTTTTTCGGCGTCGCTGTCGGCGACTATGACAACGACGGTTTCCCGGACATCTATATGACCGGCTATCGCCACTCCGTCCTATGGCACAACAACGGCGACGGCACGTTCACCGACGTAACGGAAAAAGCGGGAGTCGGTGACGACGGCAACTGGGCCACGGCCGCTGCATGGTTCGACTACGATCGCGACGGTAAGCTCGATCTCCTCGTCGTCAATTACGTCAAATACGACGTGGACCATCCCATCACTTGCGGTGATTTTCGCCCCGGCTACAAAGACATCCCGCAAGTCAGTTCCTATTGCCATCCCGACAATTTCCCCGGCACCTCGCCGCGGCTCTATCACAATAATGGCGACGGCACCTTCACCGACGTAACCGAAAAAGCCGGCCTCGCCAATAAAGACGGCAAGAGCCTCGCCGTTGTCACCGTGGATTTAAACAACGACGGCTGGCCCGACATCTTCATCGCCAACGACACGCAGCGCAATTTTCTCTACATCAATAAAGGTGACGGCACCTTCAAAGACGCCTCTTACTCGTCCGGCGCCGGCTTCAGCGAAGAAGGCCGCCCCGAAGCCGGCATGAGCGCCGACGCCGCCGACATCACCAACAACAGCCTGCCCTACCTTTTCGTAAGCCATCTCGATTACGAACTCGATCGCCTCTATCGCAATAATGGCGACGGCACGTTCACCGACGACACAATCGCGTCCGGCATCGGCCAGTCGAATCTTCTCAATAGTGCTTTCGGCGCGCGGTTTTTCGATTTCGACAACGACGGCTGGCGCGACCTGCTCGTCATCAACGGCCACATCCTCGATAACATCACGACCTATCATCCTGAAGTTGCCTACGAAGAAGAAAAAAAGCTTTACCGCAACACCGGCCAGGGAAATTTCGTCGACGCAACGAAATCGCAAAGCCCCGATTTTCGCGCCCCGCGCGTCGGCCGCGGCCTCGCCGTCGGCGATTACGACAACGACGGCTGGCAGGATTTTCTCGTCAGCAACAATGGCGAAGACGCCCAGCTCTTTCACAACGACGGCGCCACCGCATCGGCCGCAAAAGATAATCACTGGCTCGCAGTGCAGCTCGTCGGCACCAAAAGCAATCGCGACGGCAACGGCGCTCACCTCAAACTCATCGCCGGCGATCTCACCAGTTACGATCAGACCAAAGGCGGCATGAGCTACTGCTCAGCCCAGGATCCCCGCATCTTCTTCGGCCTCGGCAAGCACACTCGCGTAGACTCACTCGAAATCTGGTGGCCCAGCGGCCTCAAAGAAACGGTGACGAACCTTCCGGTGGATATCTTCATACGCATAGAAGAAGGAAGCGCCTCCGCAAAGGGCATCCGTTACCCCGCCGTCAAAAAGTAGAACTCCAGGCCTACGTAGCTTTTTCTGTCCTTCCGTACAGCTAGCCTTGTGCGGAACGCGCCCGTACCCTGTCTCCTGCAAATGTCAGTTGCTGGCAAACCAAATTCGCGATTCCTTCGCTGGCTCAGCGTCGGCGCCCATCTACCAGCCGCCTTCGCCCTCGTTTCGCTCGTGTGCCTCACGAGCTGCGCCGGCCTGTCGTCAAGCAGCTCGAACAAGGGAGGAGGCGGAGGCCCAGGTCCCCAAGCGCCTCCAGCCCCGACCGGATTACAAGCCGCGGCCGCCAATGCGCAAGTGAGTCTCTCCTGGAGCGCCAGCACAGGCGCCACGAGCTATCACGTGAAGCGCTCGACCACGAGCGGCGGCCCCTACACGCAAATTTCGGCGCCAGCATCCACCACCTTTGCCGATACGGGTCTCACCAACGGCACCGCATATTTCTATGTGGTCTCTGCGCTCAACACCGGCGGCGAAAGCGCCAACTCCGCGCAAGCTACCGCCACACCCACGGCGCCCGTCGCGACTCCTCCCGCGCCCACCGGTCTGCAAGCTACCGCAGGCAATGCCCAGGTGAGCCTCGCATGGAGCGCAAGCACAGGCGCGACGAGCTATCACGTAAAACGCTCGACCGCGAGCGGCGGCCCCTACACGCAAGTCTCCGCGCCAGCCTCCACAAGCTTCACCGACACCGGCCTCACGAATGGCACCGCCTATTTCTATGTGGTCTCTGCGCTCAACACCTCAGGTGAAAGCCCCAACTCAGCGCAAGCCACTGCCATGCCCACCGCGCCCACCACGACGCCTTCCGCGCCCACCGGTCTGCAAGCTACCGCAGGCAATGCCCAGGTGAGCCTCGCATGGAGCGCAAGCACAGGCGCAACGAGCTACCACGTAAAACGTTCGACCACGAGCGGCGGCCCCTACACGCAAATTTCCGCGCCAGCCTCCACAAGCTTCACCGACACCGGCCTCACGAATGGCACCGCCTATTTCTACGTCGTCTCCGCGCTCAACACCGCCGGCGAAAGCGCCAACTCCACTCAAGCCACCGCCACGCCAACCAATCCCATCACCGCCGCAATCCAGGTCACCGTAGACGCGCTCAGCAATCGCCACGCAATCAGCCCCTATGTGTACGGCGTGAACTTCCCTGCGAACGCAGCATACATAACCGACAGCGGCGCAACGCTCATCCGCTGGGGCGGCAATGCCTCCACGCGCTACAATTGGAAAAATTTCGATACGAGCGCAGCGTCTGACTGGTATTTCTCCAACCGCCCATTCGGTAATTCCGGCGACCCGCTTTACAACGACTCCACTCAGTTCGTCTCCAACGTCTCCACCGCCGGCGGCTATCCCATCTTGACCATCGGCATGCTTCCCTGGGCCGCCAAGGATGCATCGAGCTACAGCTTCTCGGTTTCGAAATACGGCGCCCAATGCGCCACCAATCCTTACAGCGCCGATGACGGCAACGGCGTGAAAACCGACTGCTCCACGAACGTCACAGGAAACGATCCGCACGATGCAAATATCGCTCTTCTCGATGGTCCGCCCGCGAGCGGCGATCCGGCCGGCAGCGTCTATCGCAACGAATGGATATCCGCGCTCAGCTCCGCATATGCCTCCACGCGCCCGCACTTCTACGACATGGACAACGAAGTGGATATCTGGGGCGGCACGCATCGCGATGTCCATCCCGCGCCATCCGGTTACAACGAACTTCGCGACACCTATCTGCGCATCGCCGCCGGAATGAGGACGTGGGATCCGCAAGCCGTGCGTTTCGGCCCGGTCAGTTGCTGTTGGTGGTTTTACTGGAATGGCGCGAACGGCAACGACAAAACCGCGCACGCAGGCCTCGATTTCCTTCCCTGGTGGCTCAACGAAGTCTACTGGTCCGATCTCATCTCCGGCAATCGCTCCGTAGACGTGCTCGATATTCACGCCTACCCGGATCAGCCCGACAATTTCTCAAGTTTCACCACGGCTCAGAAACAAGCCGCCGCCGTCCGCATCTTCCGCGATTACTGGGATCCCACCTACACCAGCGAATCGAGCGACATCAATCAGCCGTGGACCACGCAGATTCAGCCTCTCAAGTCGATCGCTTTCCGCATTCCGCGCATGCGCGCAATGGCGAATATGATCTATCCCGGCACTCCGCTTAGCATCACCGAATGGAACGCCGCGTTCGCCGGCGAATCCGATTTCTCCACAGCCATTGCCGATGCCGACGCTTTCGGAATTTTCGGCCGCGAACGCGTAACCTACGCCGCCCGCTGGACCGCCGCCGACTCCACCGCGCCCGCCTATCAAGCGCTCAAAATATTCCGCAATTACGACGGAAATCACAGCACGTTCGGCGTCACCTCCATCTCCGCCACGCATACCGCCGACCCAAATCTCTTCAGTGTGTATGCCGCCCTGTCATCCTCGCAGACTTCGATGACGTTGCTCGTCCTTAACAAGGATCCCGCGAACGCCGCGAACGTCGGCTTCACTCTCAACAATTTCACGCCGTCGTCGGCGCAGGCCTTCACGCTTTCGAGTTCCACGCCCACTGCAATCGTCGCGTCGGCAAGCAAGTCGTGGAGTTCGGTGCAGAGCTTCGCACCCTATTCGGTCACTCTTCTTGTTATTTCAGGAAAACTCACCAGCACGCCCGCCGCGGAATGGGATCTGAATCCCGACGCGATTCAAGTCGCAGCCGGCAGCACAGTCACCCTGTCGCCACAAATTGTTTCCTCGAGCGGCGCGAGCGTCACGCTTCAGTCCGCGCAATTCGATTCGGGCTCAACCGCCGGAGGCACGATTTCGATCGCCTCGTCGCAAATCACTTCCGGCACTGACGGCGCAATTACGATCGCGAGCGGCACAACTCCTGGCTTCTACCATTTCACAGTCACCGCGCAGGATAGCGCCGACGTCACGCAAAAGCAGGGCGGCTGGCTCGTCGTAGGAAATCCCCCAGCCTCGCTCGCGAAGACCGGCGACAACCAGACCGGCGGCGTAGGCAAAACACTTCAACTCGGCATCACGCTCAATCCCGGCTCGTCAGGCGGCACAAATTCCGGCGCCAGCATCCTCTTCACGACAGATGCCGGCAGCCTCAACGGAGCCCCTCGCCAAATCGTCACCACAAATACTTCAGGAGTCGCCGCCATCGTCTTAACCCTGCCCGCGAATGGCGCCACCGTACACGTCACAGCAGAAGGCTCCTACGGCCTAGGCCATCCGGTAGTGACGTTCACCGAAACCGCCCAGTAGCCCTTCAACCGGTTCAAGTAGCACAGGCATTCCTGCCTGTGCCAACGTTCAAACGCGGCGCAGTGTGCTCTAGACAAGCAAGATCAAAGCACGCGTTGTTTGCTTTATTTCGTTCTGCAACGCCAAGCAGTCAGTCACCTAAGGGACAGGCAGGAATGCCTTGTGCTACTCCTCTGAATTCTCCTAAGGCTTCCCCGAATAAATCTTTAATTCATCCCACCCGCTACCTTCCTTATCCGTCTCCCGCGCAAATCGCACACCCACCAACTCAGCCAGCGTCACTTCCGAAGTGGTATAAATTTTGCACCCCGTCATCAAATGTCCGCCAATCATCGTGCCCTGGCCCGTCGCAATCGAAAGGTGAATGTGCTCGCCACCTTCCTCCACGGTTCCCGTAATCGACACAATTTCAAAATGTCCGGTATGAATGTGCGCCTCAGGCTGATTCGCATATCGAATCGAAGCCTGCGTCAAACTGCCCACCGAACTCAACAACACTGCCGCCTGAATGTGATTCTGCTTCACGTACGCGCGAATCGAGCCCAGCAGATCGTCTCCGGGCCGCAGCCTGAAAACGTGAATGCGTACGCGATCGGTCGTAATCGCTTCATGATGCTCTACAAGCGATTTCGACCAGTCCACAGCAAGCTCCGGAGCTTCC
Organism: uncultured Acidobacteriota bacterium; assembly: GCA_963815265.1. GTDB lineage: Bacteria > Acidobacteriota > Terriglobia > Acidiferrales > UBA7541 > Palsa-295. Next base: position 259,379 of record CAWFGI010000005.1, read on the forward strand.
GGCGCGTTCTCGAGCGTCCGGCTTTCCGGCACAGGCTCCGCGGCCGGCGATTTATATTGCGGTGGCACTGGCTTCGTTTGCCCAGCGGCGCTGAATGCTACAACCGCTAAAAACACGGATACTGCGATCGCTTTCATGCAAGTCTCCTGATTGAAACGGGATTTCACTTCACGAGAGATGTTGGGCCGCGCGAAACGATTCCGGATTTCATTTGCCCGTCGCCTCATAGATCATGAGCCGCGCCACAGGAATTCCGTCCTCCTCCTGCTCCGGCGCGTATACGCGGTGCGTTTCTGTATCAACGGCTATGCTGTGCACCGCGTGAGCCACATTCACGTCGCCCAGTTTGCGATAATGTTGCGGGTCTTTCTGCTCAAACACGGAAATCACCCCGCTGTAACACGCCACGTAAATCCTGTTTAGCCCCGGATCGAATTTCACCACGTCCGCGCCATCAGCCAAGGGCAAGTACGCGACGGGCTCGAATTTGTCGAGGTCCAGCACGGTTAGCAGGGAATTCTGCTCGCACGCTAAGAACGCCCGGCGATGCTCGGGATCGAGGGCCATCCCGTGATTGCCTTTGCATTTGCTCACCGGATGCATTCCCACCAGCTGATCGTTCTCCGGATCGATTACCGCAAAAACATTCAAGTCCTGCAGATTCACGTAGATTTTCTTGGCTACCGGGTCGTACTGCGGCATCCCTGTTTGGCTGTCGAAGCGCAGCATGTGCAAGACTTCATCGCGCGTTGTGTCAACCACGGCTACTGCTTTGGCCGTTTCGTCCGACACATACAGTTTGTGAAAGGGTGCTGCGTACGCGCTGCCGTCGGGCTTTGATTCCGTGGGAATTTTCTTGATGATCTCCAAAGTCTTCACATCGATTACGCCGATCTGGTCCTCGTGCCAGTCCGACGTGTACAGCTTCTTCAAGTCAGGCGCGTACTCCACGCCTTCAATCCCGGGCAAGTCCGAGATTGTCTTCACCACTTTGTTCGTCTGCAAATCCACCACGTAGAGTTTTCCCGGTCCAAGATGTGCGCAGAAAAGATAATGATCGTCGTAGTCGATCGTAAGGTAGTCGAAGCGCAGCCCGGAGGGCCCCGGCAGATCAATCGCCGCCAGTTTCTTTAATTCGCCCGCCGCCAAATCCACCACAAACACGGAAACGGCGGAGGCTATCAGCGCCGCTGCGCAAGCGACGCGAAAATTTTGGCGCCAAGCTGCCATGGCTTTAGCCTTTCACCACACCAACGGCCACAAGATCGTCGCCGCGCCGCTCGAGAGTGATTTTAGGCAAGGGCCGCGGCGGTGGGCCCGCCAGCACCGACCCGTCCGCGACAGAATACACGCCGCCATGGCACTGGCAGACGATCCGATTCTGCTCCGGCCGGTAAAATACAGGGCATGATGTGTGCGTGCAGATCCGGCTGTACGCCAGATATTCATTTTCCTCCGGCCGCAGCAAGATGCATGGATTCACGTCAGCGGGGTAAGAAAAAATCTTCCAGCCGCCGACGGGAATATCGCCGGCATGGGCAACCACAATTGCTGGATACGTCTTCGAGCAGCCGTCTGTCAATGTCCCCGCGGCGCTCACGGCAGCCGCGAGACCGCCCAGCGTCAGAAACTTATTGAAGCCGCGGCGTGAAAGTTGTTCAGCGCCGTCTGTATCGAAAAACTCTTCGCGGGCGTTCCGCTCGTCGGTCATCGTTGTTTGTGGCCTATTGGCTGGCGAGGTGGCCCAGTTGCATTCGCGTGTGCAGCACTCGCAGGATGTCGTCGAGTCCCACCATCCCAACGATGTTGCCCTCGGAAATCACGGGCATCTGGCTGATGCTGTTGCTACGCATCCGCTGCAACACGGCCAGGACGGGTTCATCCATTTCGGCCGAATGCATCCGGTCGAGCGGCAGCATCACGGCTTGAATCGAAGTGTTCGTCCATTCTTCGCGCGGCACCGTGCGCGCCGCATCGAGCGAAATCAACCCGACCGGCTTTCCGGCGCCAAGAACGATGTGAAAACGCGCTCCGGTGCGCAGCACTTCATGAACGTATTCGTCAATCGACATATCCCGCGTCACCGTCGGAATATCGTGAGTCATCACGTCGCCTGCGCGCACGCCCGTCAGCGTATTCTGCACCGCCACTTGCGCGTAACTCTCCTGTGCGGCGCTTAGCAGAAACCAGCCGATGAACGCGGTCCACAGCCCGCCAACCCAGTTTCCGTTGAGCGCCTGCCAGGCTCCCAGAATGATCATCAGGTACGCAAAAATTTTGCCGGTCGTCGAAGCAATCTGCGTGGCACGCTGGAAATTCTTCGTGATGCCCCAGGCGATTCCGCGCAGAATACGTCCGCCATCCAGCGGAAATCCCGGCACGAGGTTGAACACCGCAAGCGCAACATTGATTTCCCAAAGCCATTTCGTGGAAGCAGCCACCAGGTCATCGCCATGAAAGAAGCGCCCCGCGAGATAGAAACAGCCAGCCAGGAAAAAGCTCGCGAGCGGTCCGGCGATAGCAATGTTCACCTCTTGCCTCGGCTTGTCAGGCTCGCGGCTGATACTGGAAAGCCCTCCAAAAACGAACAGCGTGATCGATTGCACGGGAATTTTGTAACTCTTCGCGACAATGCTGTGACTCACTTCGTGGAAAACCACCGAACCAAAGAATAGTGCGCTAGTCACGATGCCGAGCATCCAGTGTTGTTGCGAAGTCCAGCTGGGGTGCTCCGCGGTAAATTGGGTGCGCAGCGTGTAGGTGATCAGCGCAAAAATGATGAACCAGCTCGGGTGCAGGTAAATCGGGATGCCAAAAATTCGTCCGATCCGCACGCCCGATGGAGGCGGCGGTCCTCCGGAGGGCACCGTAGCCTGATTGGCTTGAATATTCGCTGGGTTCGGGTGGTCTGCCGCCATTGCGTCCTCAGAATTCGTTCGCTCGTATCATTATCGTAGAATTTGCCGCTGCCGTCTCGCAAATCGCATTTCGCAATCGAATCGCTGTCCTTCCACGCAATTTGATATCAGTCTGGCGCATGGGAGTTCCGTCGCGTGCGCTCCAACACGCCCGTGTTTCTGGCCACACGCAAATCACGCTCGTCCTCGTCGCTAAGCCTCCTGTTTGCATGCACATCGGCATTGGCCCCGGCCCTGCATTACTTCGGCCAGCTGGCCGATAGAAGTTGCGGGAGGGAATCATGGAAGCCTTGATGGATTTCGCAGCCGTAAGTGGAGCAATCGTTTTCTCGCTGGGCGTCGCGCTTTCGCTCGAATGGTTTGCGCTCAATACGCTGATGAAGATGATGCCCGCGCGGCAGCCAGCGATGGCCGCGGAAGAAGCCACATCCGATACGCCCGCGGCTGGCCCGACGCTTGTGCCGGCTTCGTTCGCCGGCAGCAAACGCGCAGCGTAATCGGAGCAGCCGCAATCGCAGCCGGCCAAAGCCATTCCGTGAGCCTCGCGCTCGCGGATTGAAGCAAGGTTGAAGCAAGTTAAGGAGGACGCCATGTTGTTCCTCAAAGTGTTGCTGTCAATTCTCAGCTTCGGGTTTCTGGCTGGCGCGATTGGAACTGTCGCTTACGATATCTATCTCGCATTCCAGCTCGACCGAATCCTGCGGCGTAACGATCGCGCGCCCAAATCCGAATCTGGCGACGCGACTGGTTCCGCAGCATCCTCTGGCGCGTCTTCCGATTCTCCTTCGCTCGCTCAGTCGACGCCGCGTGCGCCGATCAGTACGCCCCCGCGCCGGATTCGCTGGGTGATCGCTGCAAAGCTACTCGCGCTTGCTGCTGTCTCGTCGCTTGCAGGCAAGAGCCTTGTCGTCGTGCCTGACGGGCACGCGGGCGTGCGCGTGAGCCAGATTTCCGGCGTGCGCGCCGGAACGCTCTATCCTGGCACGCATCTGATTTTCCCGTTGACCGAGCGCGTCGCTCTCTATGACGTGCGCGACCAGGTTTTCTCGACAGCCGCCAGCGCGGCTCCGAAGGAAAAGCTCGAAGTGCTCAACGTCGAGTCGCGCGAAGGTTTGTCCGTGGGCCTTGCTCTCACCGTGCGCTATCGCATCGATCCCTCGCGCCTCGCTTACATTCAGGCGAATTTGCCGCAGCCGATTGACCAGGAAATTGTCGAGCCGGTTGTGGCCAGCACGTTTCGCGATTTGAGTCCGAACTACATCGTGCGCGACCTTTTCTCCATCAAGCGCGGCGAGTATCGCGAGAAGGCCACGCAGACAATCACGTCGCGGCTCGCGGAAGACGGAATCGTCGTAAAGGAAGTGCTGTTGCGAAAAGTGGAGCTGCCGCAGGAATACGCGCGCGGGCTTGAAGGGCTGCTCGAAAAAGAGCAGGAGGACGATCGCACCAGCGTCGACGCGCAGATCGAGCAGAAGAAAGTGAAGATCGCGGAATCGCAGGCCGAAGCCGCGAAGGTCCGGCAGATCAAGCACGCCGAAGCGGATGCGCAATCGCGCGTGCTCATGGCCAAGGCCGAATCCGATTCGATGCAGTACACGCTGCCGCTCAAGCAGAAGCAGATCGAGCAGTCGCGCCTCGAAGCCGAAGCCCGCAAGGAAGCAACCATCAAGAACGCGGAAGCCGACGCTGCCGCGCAGGTGAAATCGGCCGAAGCCGCGGGCCAGGCAAAAGTGATCAACACCAAGGCTGACGCCGAACGCAGCAGGCTGCTCTCGGAAACGCAGAACGTGCTGGTGGTGAAAAATGCGGAGGCCTCGGCGCAGGCCAAAATAATCGATTCGAAGGCCGAACTCGAGCACCGCAACCTGCTCGCCGACGCGGAAGCGCACAACATTCGCGTCACGTCGCAAGCCGAAGCCGAGCAGCTGCAACTCGAAGCGGCGGCGCTGAAAACGAATCCGCTGCTCGTGCAGTACACGGTAGCGCAGCGCCTTTCCGACCGCGTGCAAATCATGATGGTGCCCACGGACGGCAAATTCTTTTTCACCAACGACGTGATGAAATCCGTTTCCGCAGTGACGGATTCGCCGCTGAAGCTTGGCGCGAAGTAGCGAGGTTGAAACGCGCAGGGCGCGGAGCGATGAACGCTCTCATCGCCGCGCCCGCGAAAAAAATACGCCAACGCGCGCGAACGAAATTCCCGCCCGGTCTTTTCGGGCTCCGACATGGCGGAGCGGAAAAGAAATTCAACCGGACGGGAGGTACTGCCGGCAAGACCCTTGCGGGTGGCTTGGCTCTGCGCGAAACGGCGACGGATTCGATACCGTCGCATCGAATCCCGCGCTGCGAGCGCAGGGCGAAGCCACCAAGCCGGCGGCTTGAATTGCCGAGTTAAGACCAGCGTCCATGGCGATCTCTTGTACCCCCGACGATCTCTTGGTACCCCTTTTACCGCCTATTAGAATTTCGTATGTTGCTGAATTCGGGCTGCTTAGCTTGAGTTTTAATCGCGGAACCGTGGATTAAAAATGCCTGGCGAGTGGTGAGTGGTAATGATTCTTGGCGGGCAAACATTTGCTTCGATTGCCTGCGGAACCTCCTTTCGCTTTCGCGATATTGCGGGGCTCGTCCTGTTTCGAGTCCGGCGGACTTCGGGATCAAGGCTAGCACGGGGCGGGAAGCGTCGTAGGACAGAAAAAGTACAAAGGGCTAGAACTGGACGAACGGGCAGGCGGGAGGGAAGGAAGGCAATTTCAAATTTGAAATTGGGGAATTTGAAATGAAAACAAAGGCAAAGTCGCAAGATATTCCCTCAGCGGCTAAAGCCGCGAGATTTTGCGCCGGGTGTGGCACGGCTGAAGCCGTGCCCTGACGTAAACCATGGAGGGAAGACTTTGAAACCGTGACCTGCATGCGACGGAAAGAGAAAACGACGGGCGGGAGGCGCAGCGATCAGGTTTTGTCGGAAATGACTGGCTTGCAGGCGAGCGAGACGAAAGGCAATCTCAAATTTGAAATTGGAAATTTCAAATGGACTGCGACGGCGCAGGGCAAAAGCAAAAGGCAAAAGGCAAAAGCAAAAGCAAAAGGCAGCTGCAGATCCCTCGCCTGCGACGCGCGCCATCGCCCCGCACACGGCCGGGACGCACGATTCGCGCTTCGCGACGGAGGAAAAGGCGGGCGCGTCTCCGCTCGGGATGACAGGGTGGGGTTGCGTGGAAGGAACGCAGCTAGTCTTTCTCTTACAGTCGATACGGTGAGCCGGGGGCGATTTGAAGCGGGGCGTGAAAGCGGCAGGAATGCGGCGCGGAGGCGAGCGAATTTGCGGTTGTGCTAAGATGACGAATCACGAACAGGATGCGTCACACGTCGCGGCTTGGTGCCTCCCTGAGATACGTTTCTCTTCCGGCTGTGGTTCTGATTTTTTCCTTCATGCTTGGGCGAACTGTTCGCGGACAGGCTCAGGGCGCGTCATCGCCACAATTAGAGCAGCGTGTAACCTCTCCGGCATTGCCTGCGGCTTGGAATGATGGCGTGAAGGCTCTGGCGGATAAAATTGCGGCGTCGGTGAGGCCCTCGCGGGCGGTTTCGCTCGAGGTCAAAAATATCTCATCGCTAGGTCCAGCTGATGTGGAAGCGATACGCGCGGCGCTCGAGACGGAATTAGCAGGCCGCGGATTTCAGCTTGGATCCGGCGCTGGAGTGGAAGTGACGCTATCCGAGAATGTCGAAGGTTACGTGTGGGTCGCGGAGATTCGGAGGAATGGGAAAGAGGAGACTCTGCAGCGGATAGCGATTCTTCCGGTTCCGATAGCGCCGGCAGAATCTTCGCGAAAGAAACAGGAGCGGCTGGAGCTGTCCGCGAATCTTGTTTGGCAGCAGCGGAGAGAGTTTTACGATTTCGCTGTTTACTATTGGCCGGCAGGGGTTTCCCATTCAACGCTAATTGTTCTCGAGTCCGACCGCCTCGTTTACTATCGTTCGACCTCGAACGATTGGCAAGTTTGGACGACCGTGGAGTTCCCGCATTCCAAGTCAAGAACACGCGATGCGGAGCGTGGAATTTTTCCAGGAGACCACCTTGTGATCTCACCCGGTGTGAGGTGTTCAGGAATCATCGTAGAGCCTGAAAAATTGAAATGTGAACTTACGGATGTAACGTCCACCATCGGAAGGGGATGGGTTGGCCCCAAAGTGCACGGATACGACGACGTGGTGGGAGCTACGGTAGGGGAAAGGTGTGGCGGCGATACGATGGCGATCGCGACCGGCGCCGGCGACTGGACGGAGCCGGATTCAATGCAAGGGCTTCTGCTCGAAACGTATGCTTCTAGTGGAATCCCGTCCGGCAGTCCGATCAAATTCGATGGACCTGTGATGGTCATGTCTGGCGGCGTAAATCTCCGTGCAATTGTGCGCAACCTGAAGACTGGGAATTACGAGGGATATATTGTTACGGCGACTTGCAGCCAGTAGCGTAGGGCTCGCCGTGCTGCTGGTCGCGCTATCCGCGACAACGGCGCGGCGGCCTAGATATGGCGGGACGTTGCGAGTGGAAATTGCGGCGAAAGTGGCATCGCTTGATCCTGCCGCAGCGGCTGGGAATGAAGAGGAAGATACGGCGAAATGGAAGATTGATTCGTTAGTTTATGACACGCGCGACGCTGACGGCACATTTCGGGGAGCGGGGCCGTTTCATGTGACGGCATTTGAGGCGGGGAAGCGGGCGGTACTGGCGGCGACGGAGGATTACCCGCTGGGGCGGCCGTTTGTGGATTCGATTGAGATTACGATGGGGCGGGCAGCGCGCGAGCGGATTCTCGATCTCGAATTGAATAAGACGGACTTTGCGGAGATTCCGGCGGAGGATGCGCGGCGGGCGGCCGAGCGTGGAGTGCGGGTTAGCCGGTCGCGGCCGGATGAGCTGTTGGCGCTGGTTTTTCTTCGCGGAGCTGAGCCAAAAAGGGCCCGGCCGATCGATGAGCGAATTCGGGAGGCGATTGCGCTCTCGATCGATCGGGCGGCGATCGTGAATTTCATTTTGCAGAAAGAAGGAGAGCCGGCTGGGGGGCTTTTGCCGCAGTGGTCGAGCGGGACGGCGTTTCTGTTTTCGACGGTGGCCGATGTAGTGCATGCGAAGGAACTTTCGGCGCAAATCTTACCCGTGCCGAAAATCGTGTTGGGATATGATTCTGGCGATTCGCTCGAGCAGGCAGTGGCCGAGCGAATTGCCGTGGATGCACGCGAAGCGCGGGTGCAGCTAGCGGCGCAGGCGGTGCGGCCCGGACTCGAAAACGCAACGGATGCTCGGCTGGTGCGGCTGCGCATGCGGTCGAAGTCGCCCGGGTTGGCGCTTGAAAGTTTTATCGACACGCTGGGCTCGATGACGAAGATTGAGGAGAAGGCGCTGCCGGACCCCGCGTCGGCGGAAGATATTTACAATCGCGAACGGGCGATTGTTAGCGGTTACCGCGTTGTACCGCTGGTTTGGTTGCCGCGCGTGTATGGGTTGAGTGGGCGGGTGAGGGATTGGACGCCGCCTGGGCCGGGGGAGTCGTGGCCGCTGGCGGATGTTTGGCTGGATGGGGCGGTGGAAGCGGCGGTGGAAGAAGGGAAAAAGTGACGTTTCGCACTAAATTGTTTTTGATTTTCACGCTGGCGCTGGTGGTGTCTGTGGGATTGGTGGCGGCGGCGGTGACGGAAGTGACGCGGCGCGCTTTCGATCAGATGAATGCGCAGCATTCGGATGCGCTGGTGGCGCAGTTTCAGAGGGAATTTGCGCAGCGTAGCGAGGACGTGGTGCATCGGGTGCAGGGGATTGCCGACGCGGAAGGCACTGTACGGATGGCGATTGATTTGAGCCGGCCGAAGGGCGACGTGTCGGTGTACGTGAATGATGCGGCGGGGGTGGCGAAGGCGCATCAGCTTGATTTTCTGGATTTCGTCAGCAACGACGGGTCGATTATTTCGTCGGCGGAGTGGCCGGCTCGGTTCGGTTACAAGATTGACTGGGTGCTGCAGCCGGAGGATTGGGTGGCGCGCGGTTCGTTTTTGATGAAGGCGGATACGCAAGAGGGGCCGGCGCTCGCGCTGCTATCGGTGTCGCGCGTGCGAGTGGGCGACAAGGACCTTTATATTGTTGGCGGGGAACGGATGGGCCGCGAATTTCTCGCGTCGCTCGTGCTGCCGACGGGAATGCGGGCGCTGCTTTATCGGAATCTCGATCCGACATTTCAGGCTGCGGATCTGATCGATTCGACGGGGCCTGCGACTCAGGCGGAACAATTTGCAGCGATCGTCCAGAAGGAACAGCAGGAGCCCGGGGAGCAGATTGCGAAAATCAGCTGGACTGCGGATGCGGCGAACGCAGAAGTGTTTCATGCGATGCCGCTGCTGGGGCGCCAGAAAGAATTGCTTGGAATTTTGCTGATCGGCAGCTCGCAGCACGATGTGGTGACGCTCGAGCGGCAGATCATGCTGCTGTCGGTTGGCGTGGTGGCGATTGGACTGCTGGTGGGGGCGCTGCTGGGATGGTGGGGCGCGGCGCGAGTGACGCGGCCGGTGCGGCAACTGGCGGAAGGGGCGCGCGAAGTGGCTGGGGGAAACTGGAACGCGCGAGTGAACGTGCGCGGGCGGAATGAAATTGGGCAGCTGGCGAAGGCTTTCAATCAGATGACGGAACAACTGGTGGACCAGCGCGAGCGATTGATTCAGGCCGAGCGCGTGGCGGCGTGGCGCGAAGTGGCGCGGCGGTTGGCGCACGAATTGAAGAATCCGCTCTTTCCGTTGCAAACGACGGTGGAGAATTTGCAGCGGGCGAAGGAGCGGGGGTACGGGGAATTTGAAGAAGTGTTCCACGAATCGACCGGGATTCTGCTGGCGGAAATCGAGAATTTGAAAAATATAGTGGGCCGGTTCAGCGAATTTTCGAAGATGCCGCATCCGGAGCTGGGGTCGGTGCAGATGAATGAGGTGGTGCGCAGCGTGGTGAAATTATTCGAGGCGCAATTTGGCGCCGTGGGGCGGCCGCCGATTACGCCTGAGCTGCACCTGGACGATCACCTGCCGCTGATTCAGGCGGATGCGGCGCTGTTGCATCGCGCGCTGGAGAATCTGATTTTGAATGCGATGGACGCGATGCCTTCGGGAGGTGTGTTGATGCTGCGCACTTCGCCTGCGGCCGACGGCGGCGTGCATCTGGAAATTTCCGATACCGGCACCGGTCTGACTTCCGAGGAGTGCGAGCGGCTGTTCACGCCTTATTACACGACGAAACAGCATGGAACCGGACTGGGCCTCGCGATCGTGCAGTCCGTGGTGAGCGATCACGGCGGACGAATCTGGGTGGAGAGCGAGGCGGGCGTCGGCACGTCATTCCATATCGAACTTCCGAAGCACCCACCGCGGCGGTCGGTGAGCTTTCCGATTTCCTTCGATTACGAAAAAGAAAAAGAGAAGGAACCGGAGCCCGAGAAGCACAAGCAAGAGGCGTAGCCGCCGTGCCGCCGAAAGCCAATATCCTTATTATTGATGACGACGCGAATACGCTTGCGTCGCTTGCCCGCGCATTCCGATTGGCCAACCACGAAGCGACCGTTTGCGATAATGCTGCGCGGGCGCTGGAGCTTGCGAAGGCGGAGCGTTTCGATTTGATTCTTTCCGACGTGGTGATGCCGGGGAAGGATGGGATCGTGCTGCTCGAGGAATTGAAGGGAGCGGGAGTGAGCGCGCCGGTGGTGATGATGTCTGGCCAGGCAACGATTGAAATGGCGGTGAAGGCGACGCGGCTGGGGGCGATTGATTTTCTCGAGAAGCCGGTGACGACGGACAAGCTGCTATTGACGGTGGAAAATGCGCTGCGGCTGCGGCATCTGGAGGATGAGAACCGCGATTTGAAGCGGCGGCTGGGGCGGCATTACAGCGTGTGGTCGAGCGAGGGGATGCGTGAGGTGATGGCGCAGGTGGAAACGGTGGCGGCGAGCGAGACGCGGGTTTGCATTCGCGGGGAGACGGGGACTGGCAAGGAATTGATTGCGCGGACATTGCATGAAAAGAGCGGGCGGCGGGATGGGCCGTTTGTTTCGCTGAATTGCGCGGCGATTCCGGCGGAGTTGATGGAGTCGGAAATATTCGGGCATGAGAAAGGCTCGTTCACGGGAGCGGCGGGACGGCATATCGGAAAATTCGAACAGGCTGACGGCGGGACGCTTTTTCTCGATGAGATTGGCGACATGCCGATTGCGATGCAGGCGAAGCTGCTGCGCGTGTTGGAGGAGGGCGAAGTGGAGCGCGTGGGCGGGGATAAGCCGATTCATGTGGATGTGCGGGTGATTGTGGCGACGCATCGCAATTTGGAAGAGCAGGTGAGGCAGGGGGCGTTTCGTGAGGATTTGTATCACCGGATCTTTGTGTTTCCGATTGTGCTGCCGCCGTTGCGGGAGAGGCGCGAGGATATTCGCGTGCTGGCGGAGCATTTCGCGCGGCAGTTGAGCGAGCAGAATAATTGGAAGCAGAAGGCTTTTTCGCGCGAGGCGATTGAGTCGCTCGAGCAGTATGGGTGGCCGGGAAATGTGCGCGAGTTGCGCAATGTGGTGGAACGGGTGCTGTTGTTGACGGCTGGCGATACGGTGGATGCGGCGGCGGTGCAGCGGGCTTTGCCGCAGGTGACCGCTGGCAATTTTGCGGGGGCGGGGAATGGTTTGATGGCTTCGGGGCCGCTGGCGCAGAGGGTGGAGGCGTTTGAGCGCGAGGCGTTGCTGGCCGAGCTGAAGCGAAATCACAATCACATGACGAATACGGCGAAGGCGCTGGGGCTCGAGCGCAGCCATCTTTACAAGAAGTGCCAGCAACTCGGAATTGACCTGCAAGCGGCGCGGCAGACGGAGTGAGATTTCGCGACTACTAGGGGACTTTGAGCGAAGCGGTGATGGAGCCTACCTGAGCGGCTAAGTTGTCACGAATTACGAAGCGCACGGAATACTCTCCAGAGGGCAATTCAATCGAGGCGGGAAACGAAAGACCGCGGGAGTTGAGCGCGGTCACTCCTTCCGGCTTGATGTGGCCGTCGAGAGCCTGCGAGAAGCCGCCTTCCATGAGAGTTCCATCCGGCTGCTGCGCCAAAGCGGCGAAATCGAGGCTTACATGGTTGTTGTCCGATTCATCCACGATGATGGCACCGGGAGGAATGAGGAACGTAAACCCGACGTTTTTCTTGCCGTTCGCATCTGTCATGCCGGTCACTCGCACGGTGAAATGGATCGCGGTGAAATCCAGCGGTGAGGCCAGTGCGAGCTGGATGTCTTCCTTACGAGTTACGCTTTCGTCTTGAGGAGGGCGAACATAGTAGCCAGAGCGCGAGCGAACGCGGACGTCTGGGCGGCTGACCTTGACCGTAAGTTTTCGCCATCCGGTATCCGATTTACCGGAGGATTGATAGAACCCGATGAGGTAGTAATCGCTTGAATCGTCGACCGCGGCATTGAAGCAGCCGAGGGCGGTGGTCTGGCGATCGCACAGCTTTCCGCCGGTGGATTCGGCAAATGATTCCAGATTTGAGACGTTGGGCAGCGTGTCGAAATGCTGGGGTAACGGGTTACCGATATTCGGGCCAGCGTAAGCGGGGCTGACTAGATCCTCGACGTCCAAGGGGTAGACGGCGATGTTCGCGCGGTTCAAAGTGCGCCAGGCATTTTCAAAGACGGGGAATAATTCCCTGTCGTACGTTCCAAAAAGCGAAGGGTCGTCAATTACAAAGGGAAAGCCGCCGGTGGCCCAAATCAAGGACTTCCGGCCGGGAATTCCGGAATAGGCCTCGCCAATTTCGCGCAACGCTTCGAGCGTGAGCCAAACGCGCTGGCCCACGGCGGCGGTACGGTTTGTCATTGCGTACCGCAGCTGATCTGTCCTGCCCTGGGCGGCAACAGCGTTCCGAGTGGGGGAGACCTTGCTATGCCACCCCTGAACACCGCGAAGGGTCGACTCGAGCGGATTCGTGTTAGGAGTGTCCTTCGGCGAGCGCTGGTCTTTTGCGTTTGTCAAAGCTTCGGCCAGCAGCCCAGGATCCTTCGTGAAATCATGAAGCAGGCTGATGCCCCCGGCATCAAAGGCTAGGAGACAAACTGGTTCCCCGAGATCCGGAGATTCCGAGAGGAATTTCATTAGCTTATCACGCGCGTTCGACTGCTCCGTGATGGAACTGTTCAGCAGATCAAAGACAAGAATGGCTGAACGCTCCGAACGGGTTTCGGCTTTATTCGTGAATTCGTTGGGGGCGGCGGGAGCAGGCAGCGCGTCGGGCGCCGCGTTTGCTTGGATATGGTGGAAGAAAGCGATCTTTTGTTGGCGCCCATTTTCGAGAACGGTAAAGTCGCCTTGCTTTAAATCGGAAACATGCGCGCCGGAATGGTCGGTGACAATGGCTGGAACCAGCACAACCTCGCTGTGAACCGCGATTACTGGTTTTTTGCGTTCGTGAGGCTGCGATTGGCCAAAGCTCGTGTATGCGGCGACCAGAAAGACGAGTGCGCCCAAAAAGGACCTAGATGCCGGGAGAAAATTCATTCGTTTTCGATAGGGATGATAGTGACATGGATTGGGGTTGCACGACAGCCTTCCTGCCGGAGAAGTTAGCCAAGGACCGAGGTGGACGAACCTTGTTTAGGATGGCTTAGTGTTGGCTGCTGGCGGACGGTGCAAGCGAGAGAGGAACACCTTGCTGATTCGCGAGATGGAGGCCGAGCCAATGTGCGATCGTGGGGCCGATATCGATCATGCGGGCATTGGCGATTTTGCCCGGGCTTATGGAGGGGCCGTAGAAAATCAGAGACGAGCGCATTTCTGGGCGATCGGGGAAATAGCCGTGAGTGCCGCCGAGCTTTGAGGGCTCGGTGAATTTTCCGGTGTAGTCGGCGGTGATCACGGTGCCTTCGACGGCTTCGAGAGCGAGGAACGCGTCGAGATCGCCGCCCATGGCGACGATTTCGTCATGTGCGACGACGCGGGCGATGCCGCTGCCTTGCGCGCCGGCGAGGGGCTTAAAGATTTCGGTGAGGGCGCGGCGGGTGGCGTCGTCGTTGCGATCGTTGACGTAGATGTAGGCTGAGCCGCCATCGGTGATGAGGCTGGCTTTCCAGGCGGTGACGCGATCTTTTTCGTTGAGGGTGATGAGGCCGTGCTCGCGAAGGAGGACGCCGGGGCGGACGGCTTGCGAAATTGGGACGAATCCGTGGTCGGAGAGGACGACGAGTACGGTTGAGTCCCAGATTCCATCTTTTTTTGCTTCGGCAATCACGCGAGCTACTTGGGCGTCGGCGGTTTCGGTGGCTGCATTTGCTTCGGGGCTGAACGGGCCATGCAGGTGCTCTTCATGATCGACCATCGCGAGGTGGAGGAGGAGCAGATTCGGCTGTGATTTTTTGATTGCGTAGCAGGCTATGTCGGTGAAAGCGGCGTCGGTTTGCAGGGGCGGGGTGATGGCTGCGTCGAAATCAGGATATTCCTTGGAGACTTCTTCGAAAATGCCGCGCGTGGAAAGTGCGCGCAGGAGCTTCAGATCTTCCGGGATATTGGCGCGCCAGATTTCGGGGACGATGATGTCCGCTTGAGCGCCGACCGTGACGGGCCAGTGAATGAGGGCGGCATGAAGGCCGCGCTGGCGAGCAAGTTGCCAGAGCGTGGGGACGCGGATATCTTCTGCGTACCAGCGATAACCATTGTAATTCTGTCCAAAGGGGTCCCATGCAGGGTTGGTGACGATGCCGTGCGTGCCGGGATTCACGCCGGTCATCATGGTGGTGTGCGACGGGTAGGTCACGGTGGGCATGACGGGCTGGACGCCGTCGCTCGAGGCGCCATCGCGGACGATTTCGCGAAGCGTGGGGATTTTTAGGCCGTGCGCGTCGGGCTCTGTGTAGGATTCGGGCTTCATTCCGTCGATGGAGATGACGATGACGTGCTGGACGGTTTTGGCGGAGGATGATTGTGTGGACTGGGTGATTTTTTCAGCGAAGCGGTGGGTTGTGGCGAAATGGGCGCGGGCGGTGGCGGCGACTGAGGCTGTGGCGATTAGTGCGATAAAAATGAATGGCGTGGTTCGTCGTCGCATCGGCAACTGCCTCCTGGAAAGCAGTCGAATACTCTAGCTGGCGCGGTGTGGGGTTTACAAGCGGTCGCGGCCAGGAACCTCAGGTCATCCCGATCCAAAATCGATCGGGACGGAGCTGAGCTACAAATGAATTTATTACAGATGCCGAACGGTTTCGCGACGGTTATTGGTGGGCGCGCACAAGGATTTCGGGCGGGCGAGGAGTTGGCGCGAGCGAGTGCGGCATGCGAGAATGGCGGTGCGAACGCGACGGGTGGACAAATTATGGATGAGAGACAGTTTTACGACGAGAAGGAAGAGACGAAGCAGATTCCGCTCGTGTGCCCGCATTGCCGGCAGGAGGGTACATTTCCGGTGCGCTGGATGGTGCGAACGAAGAAGGCTCAGCCGCCGCGAGGCGGTAACGAGGAGGATCGCGCGAAATTCGCGAAGGCGCGTTCGTATATGGTGCGCGTGGATAATATGGTGGCATGCCGGAACATCAAGTGCAGGAAACGATTCGATTTGACGGGGCAGACGGTGTTCTTGATTTAGATTTCTAGATTTCCGGATACATTTCGAAGAACGCATCGAGCGATTGGCGGAGCGTCTTTTCGATTTCTTCTTTGCTGCCTTCGATCAGGTGCATGGTGACACGGCCTGGGCGGCCGTTCTTCAGTTTGACATTGGCTTCGCTTACTTCATCCAATTCTTCTGCGGGGAACAAGCGCATTCCGTAAACGAGCGCGAGCTTGGCCATCAGGAGTTCTCCTTGGTCGATCACCACAAATTCTACACGCTTTTTATATTCATTACTTACGCCAACAGTAATTTGATCAAGGTAATTCTTTTCTTAAACGGCTGGTAGGCTTATGCTGGGAGGCATCTCTCGGCCTGTTGAGGGCATCCCTTGGGAAGCTGCATTCGGAGGTAACGCATGAGGAACCTTCGCTTCTCGTTGCGGGGCGCTGTACTTGTGGGGATGGGTCTGACCTTCCTGGTTCCCGCTTTTGCGCAGCAAGAAGGACCCATGCAGCCGATAGAAAGGCAGACTCCTGTGCCGCCTGCGAGCGCTCCGCCGCCGCCGGTCCCGACTCCTCCTCCGCCGGCTGCTGCTGGGACGGCTTCGAATCCTAATGCTCCGACTTCGGGCGCTACGGCACCCGCTGCACCTGCAGGTGCCACTCCGTCGGCGCCGAAACCGGGTGCTACAGTGGAAGTTCCGAGCGGGACCAGCATTCCGCTCGTGCTGCATAATGGAATTTCGACGCATAGCGCGAAAGTGGGCGATCCGGTTTATTTCGAGACGCTTTTTCCGATCATGATCGCTGGTCGCGTGGCGATTCCGGCCGGATCATACGTCAGCGGAGAAGTGACGGAATCGAAGAGGCCTGGCCGGGTGAAAGGCCGCGGCGAGCTGATGATTAAGCTGAACACGCTGATCCTGACGAACGGCTACATGGTCAATTTGAACGCCGTTCCACGTAACGCCGGAACCGGCGGCCGAGAAACGGTGGACAACGAGGGTAAGGTAATCGGCGATTCAGACAAAGCGTCGGACGTCGGAACAGTTGCGAAAACAACAGCGGCCGGAGCGGGAATCGGCGGCCTTGCGACTCAAAGCGCCAAGGGTGTGGGAATCGGCGCGGGAGTGGGGGCAGCGGCCGGGTTGATGGCCGTGCTGCTCACGCGCGGTCCGGATGCGGAATTGCCGCGCGGCACTACCGTAGATGTCACCTTGAATCGCCCGATTCTCCTGGACGCAGAAAAGGACCAGTTCAGCGACCCCGGCCATGCTTCCACCCTGGCGGGGCCACCCAACCGCGAACCGCAACGCAACAAGGATCCCTTCTGAGAAGCGGTTGCGGCCGATCTTAGGAAATCGCGGTTGCGGTTTTCGCGGAGCGGGGATTTGCATCGCTGAAGCGCAGCGGTGAAAAACGCTCCATGTCGAGTTCAGGTTTCCCGCCTAGAATCCACGTGCTCAAAAGCTTTGCAGTGGCCGGGGCAAGAAGAATTCCGTTTCGGTAGTGCCCCGTAGCGATATAGAGGCCGCGGATGTCGGTCGGCCCCAGAATGGGCAGCTGGTCCGGAGTTCCGGGTCGCAATCCCGCCCACGCGTCGACGAGTTGTGCATTGGCGAATGCGGGCGCAAGTTCCAGGACCCCATCGAGAATTTTTCGAACGCCCGCCGGGGTCACGTGCTTTTCGAACCCGGCATCTTCCAAGGTGCTGCCCGCGATAATCCGGCCATTGGGACGCGGCACGAGGTAAGCCTTGTGGGAGCGCAGCGTCCTTCCCAGCGACACGTTTTTCGATTCGAGCGCGAGTAGTTGTCCGCGGATCGGACGGGTCGGCGCATAACGGCCGAGCCAATCGATGGCAGCCGAGAAACACCCTGCCGCAATGACAACACACTTGGCGGCGATATTCGTGCCGCGCGTCATAACACCGGTGCAGTGATTTCCGTCGAGCAACATACTATCGACAGGCGAATCCGTGTGAATTTCAACTCCTCGATTGGTTGCTGCGGCCAGCAGAGCATCCATCAACATTCTGGGATCGAGAGTAGCTTCCTGGGGAAGCCAAGCAGCAGCGCGAACCGCCGGCCCAAGAGCGGGCTCTGCCTTTCTGGCGACGTCTGCGGCGACCGGCTCGATAGCGAGTCCCAACGCCAGGTGCTCAGCGACCATTTTGTCGCGTTCTGATTCGCCATGCGGCGCGGTGAAAACTTCGATTACGCCTTTACGGGCGAAAGCAGTGGCCTTTCCCGATAATTCCTCGATCGAGGCGATAAATTCGGGATACAGCCTCATGGATTCTTTGGCGAGCGGGACTAGCGGAACAGCGTCAGGCGAATCCGGACCGGGCGATAGCATTCCAGCGGCTGCCCATGA
Organism: uncultured Acidobacteriota bacterium; assembly: GCA_963815265.1. GTDB lineage: Bacteria > Acidobacteriota > Terriglobia > Acidiferrales > UBA7541 > Palsa-295. The sequence continues at coordinate 277,276 of CAWFGI010000005.1, forward strand.
TGCCTCGCGTCCCGGTTGGTGGCGATCGAGCACAACGACTCCGAGTTTTTCCGCCGCAAGCTCGAGGGCGATCGAAGCGCCGATAACACCACCGCCAACAATAATTACATCCGCGACTTTCACGAGATTATCTTAGCAAAAACGGGCGGTACGATGCCTCGGACTCGAAAGAGAAATGGAAGAAATTAAAGCGAGTTGACGAGTTCGACGGAAAGGAGACGGGCTTTCTGGGCGAGATTTTTGGCGCGAGCGAGGTCGCCCTCTTTAGCAGCACTATTCGCTTGGTCCCGGAAACTGCGAATCTTGTCTACCAGGTCGGCTTGTTGCGCGTTGAGCCTCTTTCCATCGGTCTGTTTGAGATTGCTCTCGGCGACGCCAATATCTTCGGCGATGCCGTGCTGATAATTCGCCTTCTGGGCTTCAGAGAGTTGCGGCGAGATCTGCGGAGCAGGGGGACGCGAGTGGTCTCCTACCGCAGACGACGGCTCCGGTTCGGGCGCGGGTCTTTGTGGTTTTGGCGCAGGTTTCGTCTCAGGGGTAATCATCGGCGGCGGAGTGCTGGACGAATCCTGTACATCGGGTGCGGGCGTCTGAGTGGCAACCGGAGGCATAGCGGTGGTATCCGGAGCAATCGTTGAAGGCGGCGGAGTTTCAACCGCTGCTCTTGCCGGCGGGGCGGTGACGGGCGCGGCGGCCTGGACTTTCTTCGGCCCACACCCGATGGCGAGGAGCGAGATTCCGCTCGCGAGCAACGCAAGGAGGGCTCGAGCGTTGGTGTTACGGCTGGGCATTTATCTTTTTATCTTCTGCAAAGGGCGTGCTGAAATCACGAACCTTTCCGGGGAGCATATCCACGGAGTGCGCCAGGGGCAGTTCGATCCGGAAGGTGGTTCCGCGCCCTACCTCCGAATCGAATTCTATCTGACCGTTATGCAGTTGCACAAATCGAAACGTATTCGCCAGTCCGATTCCCGAACCGCCGGGCCGCGTGGTGAAAAACAGCTGGAATATCTTCTTCTGATCCTCCAACGAGATTCCTTGGCCGGAATCTGCGACGGAGATGATGGCAGTCTCGCCGCTGCGCCGTAGAGCCAGCGTGATGCGCCCACCCTTGGGCGTAAATTCCGATGCATTCAACAAAAGATTCAGCACGGCCTGATGGATCAGTTGCTGATCAATCAGCAAGCCAGGAAACTCCGAAGGCAAATCGACGCGCAGCTCGACACCCGCCCTTGAAATCGAAGGTCTCGCCGCATCAATCACGTCCTGAAGCACGGGCCGAATATCCGTCTCCTCGAGCTTCATTTCCAGCGGTTTCGTGAAATTCAAAAAGGTTTTCACCGCGCGGTCCAAGCGGTCAATTTCGCTGTCGAGCATTTTCACTGCTTGCTGCGGCTCGGGATCAACCGGCATGTTCGCCTTCAGCACTTCCAGCCAGAGCCGCATCGAGTTGAGCGGATTTTTCACCTCATGCGCCACGCCGGCCGTCACGCGTCCCAACGCAGCGAGCCGCTCGGAAACCTGCAGCTGATTGCCGATGCGCTCGAGCGATTCAACGTCCCGCAAAGTTAGCAGCGTGCCCATGCGCGCGCCATGTTCGCGAATCACCTGCGCACTCAAGCCAATCCGGTTGGGGCCAGGGCCGCTTCGTAAGTAAGCTCCGCGCCTTCCACCGGTTCGATTTCATCTTCCTTGATGCGCAGAACGTTCCGAATGGCATGACCCGCTGGAAAAATTTCGCTTACGCGGCGGCCGCGAAGTTCCGCGGCGCGCCCTCCAAGAAATTTCTCCACGGAAGGACTCACGAGCACCGCCCGACCCTCAGCGTTGAACAGCAGCAAACCATCTTCGAGCCCGCCCATCACTTGGTCGAGGTTCTCGCGCAGCGTGCTAAAAATTTCGCGCACGTCGCGCAACTGCTTTCCGATGCCTACGATTTTCTCGCTCACCTTGCCCAGCTCGTCCGTGCGTGCCATCGGCTCGAAATCGAATTCGCCGGCCGAAATGCGATCCAATTGAGCGGAGATACGATCAATCGGCGCGAGCGAAATACGAGTCACCAGAAAGGCGAGGAAAGTAGAGAGAAGGACGGCGCCGAGCGCATAGTATCCGGCTTTCTCCAGGCTTGGCGAAATTTCGTCACGTATCAACGCGGACGACATGCCGATGCGAATGACGCCAAATTTTGATTGGTTCAGGTCGAACGGGTAGCGGTATTCGTAAACCTGCGGCGGCCCGTAGAGCGTGCGCAACTGTTGAAAAAAACGTTGTGTATGCACCAGGGAAGAAATATCCGGGCGCTCCGCCAGCTTTTGGCCACGCAGGCCGGCGTCGCTGGAAATCAGCACGATACCGTTCTGATCGGTAATCGTGATTTCATAAATTGTCGCGGTATATCCCAGAGCCGATTCCAACAGGGAATTCAGCGCGCTGCTGTTATCGAGCGCCCGCTGTACGTATTGTCGTAAATCAGCCGCGCTGGGCGAAGCCGGTGTTTCACCGCGTTCCGCCGCGTCCAGGAGCGCACTGCGACAGGCGAAAAACACTTGTCGCGCGACGAGGCTCGCGCGGTCCTCCGACTGTCGCAAAACCTGCTTGGTGAGTTGCCCGAGGTAGAGGCCCGAGACCACTGCAACCACTGCCAGAACGAGCAGCGAAATCGCCAGCGTGAACTTCGTTTTAAGGCTGAGCCGCATCTTTCCGCCCTGCCTCGTATTCCTTCAACTTATTGTGGAGGGTCTTCAAGCTGATACCGAGCAGGTCCGCCGCGCGCGTCTTGTTTTGATTCGTGGCGGCCAGCGTCTGGAGAATTAACTCGCGTTCCACCGCATCAACGGTGGTGCCGATCGGGAAGCGCAGCCCGCCGAGACCGGAAACCATCGTCGCAGGCGTGCGTCCGAAATCGGAGGGAAGATGCTGGCGCGTGATGGTGCCTCGTTCGGACGCAATTGCGGAACGTTCGAGCACGTTGCGCAATTCGCGCACATTGCCCGGCCAGGGGTACGACTTGAACATTTCCATCACGTCGGCGCCGATACCTGAGACGTTTTTTGCGTGTTTCTCGGAAATCTCGGCGAGCAGGCGCTCGACAAGAGGCTGCAAGTCTTCTTTGTGCTCGCGCAGCGGCGGCAGGTGAATGTGGAATACGTTCAGGCGGAAATAGAGATCGCGGCGCAACTGGCCGTCGGCCACCGCCTGCTCGGGGTTTTTATTGGTGGCGGCGAGGACGCGCACATCCACGGGCGTTTCCACTTTGCTGCCGAGTCGCCGCACTTTGTGGTCTTCGAGCACGCGCAGAAGCTTCGCTTGCGTGGGTGCAGGCATCTCGCCGATTTCATCCAGCAACAGAGTCCCACCCTCGGCGAGTTCGAAGCATCCGATGCGGCGCTCCGCGGCCCCGGTGAAGGCACCCTTTTCGTGGCCGAAGATTTCGCTTTCCATCAGCGACTCGGGAATTGCGGAGCAGTTGATGGCGACGAACGGCTTGTCGACGCGCGGGGAGAGCATGTGAATCGAGCGCGCTACCATTTCCTTGCCGGAGCCGGTCTCTCCGGTAATCAGCACGGAAGCTGTAGACGGAGCTGCAATTTCCACCTGATGCATCACGTCGCGCATCTCACGCGAAGCGCCGATCAAAACGCCGAGTCTTCCGGCGTCCCGCAACTCTTTGGTGAGAGACGCGACTTGTTTCTGGCTGCGCACGCGCTCGAATGCACGGTCAAGCAAGGCGCGCAACACCGGGAAAATAAGAGGTTTCTCGATATACCAGTAAGCGCCGGCCTCGATGGCTTCTACCACGCGTTCGTTGGTGCCGCGGCCGGTGATGATGATGGCGGGGATGTGCTGAATTTCGTCGTTCAGTTGACGCAGCAACTCGAGCCCGTTCATCCCGGGCAGTTCGACATCAACCAGCATCACATTGGGAGCGAATTCCGGGAACTTTGCGAGAGCTTCTTCGCCGCTGGCAACGCCCAGCACCTCGAAGTTCAATTTGCGAAGGTTGGCTTCGTAACCCTTCCTGGCGTTGTCTTCGTCCTCGACAATCAGTATGCGTTGCGATTGATTTTCTGGTGGCATCGTTCAATCGAGCCTAACAGCAGTTTCGCGGAAATCCAAGCGGACGCGCGATGGGCGTAACCATTCGTGCGCAGCGAACGAACGCGAATATCCCGTCCGTCGTCATGGACGGCTCGACTTGAAGGAAAATGAGCTTTTGCGTGTTAGAGAGTCTTACGTCCGACCGGCGCGAAGAGGCCGCTCGAGAACAAGCTCCAGCTTGGTGCCTTTCGCGAGAGTGAATTCCTGGCCGAGGCCGTATGCGACCATGAAGGCCTGGGCGGCAGCTGTCGCGGCGGCCATCGCAGTTTCCTTCTCTTTACCGCTCGCCAGGCCTGTGGCGGCTGCTCCGGCAAGTGCGCCAGCCATCGCGGCTTTCATAGCTTCGTCGCGATTCACGGACGCGGCTTGAATCTCGCCTTCGCGGTCGTAGAGCACATGAATCGAGTGCACTCCCGGTGCGTCAACCAATTGCGCGACAAAGGGCTGCCAGCCGCGAGGCGTCTGGATGTCGTCAAAAGTTAGCCACATGCGCGCGCGTCCCGTGTCTCCGGCTGCGTGCACTCGATCGATATGCCCGCGGATGTGAACGCCCTGGGGAATCACTTCTCCCTCTGCCGTTGTAACCGGCTCGAGAGTTGTGGCGATGAACTGCCTGCCGGCCTTATCGTGTTTGCTGTTGAGCGTGTCTTCCAGTCCGATAAGCAGACGCGGACCCTCGGGAATCGGCGGCCTCTCGACCACTCGATTTTGCGAATGGTTGTGAGACCTCCGCGCGGGGTTTGCGGGTGGGGGTGCTTGAACGTTGTCCGCTCGGCCAGACTGCGAGTCCACGGACGGCTCAGACTGCTGCTCGCTTTGCTGGGTGCCTTGCTGGTCATGCTGCTGGCTGCTGGCGAATGCGGGATATCCGGCTGCGGCGAAAAATGCCACGGCAGCCAGAAGCATTTTTGCGAACTTCATATGCTTCTCCTTGAATTCTGTTGGCTTGCCGCCTTCGCCGGGAAGGGAAGACGTTCGAAGACATTATACACGACTGGACGCCGAGCAAGTACCGGCCGACGGAATCAGCCGAGAGCAGTCCAGACGCCGGCTGACAAGAAATATATGTTCTTGTATTAGGAAGCGGTGAATTATAATCCGCCCCGATAGGCGGCTTGTTCTGGTCGGTTCCCAGGTCTAAATAATTTGGATTTCAGGCTATCGCGCGCGGTGCGAACGCGTTTCCGGCGCGACGCCTGCCGCCCTCATTTCGCTGCCGACGAGTCAACAATGTTGGGCAGGCAATCTTAGGAGGAGTTGATGAGAATTCTGAGGGACATGGGACTGACGTTCTTTCTGGCGCTCTTCCTGATTTCAAGCAGTTTTGCCGATGATGCCAAGAACGCCGGAACCGATAAGAAGGATCAGCCCGCCGCTGACAGCAGCTCGACACCCAGTTCGAAGCCTGACGCTCCTAGTGCACCGGCCTCCCCGGCTACGCCCGAGCCGGCCGCGAAACCGGCGAAGCCCGCGCCGCCGCCGCAACGGTCCCGAACCGAGGACAGTTCCGAGCAAGTTCCCAAGTACGTTCCAATGCCGGCTCTCGACGGCAACCCCGGCCTGTTCACTCTTGAAACCGGCGACACACTTCCCGCGGGCGCTGTGGATATCTCGATCGGCGTGAATAAATTCTCGCGCATGCCGGGCGACATCACGGTGTTGCAGACGGTGCCTGCCTTCGGCATGGGCTTCAACCGTTGGTTTTCTGTCTTCTTCCAGATCGCTGCCGATGAGCATATCCATGTGGATCAGCCGTCGCAGCTGAGCCTAAGCGATGCGACACTCGGCTTCCCGCAATACCGGAACACGATTTATCGTTCGATTTTGCCGGGAACGGGCATCGCGCCTGCCTATGTGGAGGATTTTCCGTTTGCGTCGCACAATGGCGGCGGCGTGGGCGAGCTGGACCTGGGTTTCAAGATTGGTTTGCTTTCAGAGAAGCGCGGTAAGCCTTTCAGCCTTTCGCTCCGCAACGATTTTTTTATTCCCACAGCGTCGGGACTGAGCGACCTGCTCCGGAATGAGGTTCAGTACGGGCGGTTCAACTACGGGATCGGCCTCGAGGCCAGCAAGACGATCTTGCACAACAGTATGCTTCTTACCTTCAACTGGTCGTATCGCTTCCGTCCCGGTGAGAAGTTCTCGACGATTGATCTTCTGAATCTGCCTGGGCCGCCCACGGCTCCCACGCCGATTTCGCCTGCTGTGCTGAATCTCTCCGATGAGATGGGAGTGGGAGCGGGCATGCTCGTGTTCCCGGGCAAGCGTTTTCAGATCATAACGGAATACACCGGACTGATTTACGTGCGCAGCGGCATTCAAAACACCACGTTTGGCGGGCGCGATCCGGTCGACACCACCACCGGCATCCGCTTCTATCCCATCAGGAGAATCGCGCTGGACGTTGGCTATCGCTATTCGCTCAGCCTGCTGAACCATCAGGATCGCAATGGCTTCATCGTCAAGCTCGCGGGAGCGTATTGGCCGGAAAAACCGCGCGAACCGGATCAACTGACTTCATCGTGCTCGGTGGACAAGTCTTCGGTGGTGGAAGGATCGAATGCAGCCGTGCAAACGACAGCTACTGCCACCGATACGTGGGGCCATCCGCTCACGTACACATGGACCGCGAACGGCGGTAAAATCACGAATGGCACGAGTCCCTACGCGCGATGGGACTCTGAGGGAGTCGGGCCGGGAACTTACACACTTTCGCTGCACGTCGATGACGGGGCGGGCAAGACGTCGAGTTGCTCCACCAATGTGCGGGTTGACCCCAAGCCGAAGCCGCCCGCGCCTACTATGTCCTGCTCTGCGGATCGCTCTTCGGTTGCAGCAGGTGAGCGGGCACAAATCACGGCAACTGTGAACGATCAATCGAACACGGCATTGCGGTACAGCTGGCAGGCCAATGGCGGCCAGCTTGTCGGCGCTACGGAATCCAGCCCGAGCGTGCAATTCGACACTTCGGGGCTTGCTCCGGGCACTTATACAGTGACGGGGCGAGTTGAGAATGGTGTTAGCGGAGCAGCTGATTGCTCCACGTCCGTGACGGTGCAACAGCCGCCGGCTCCGCCGCAGGCGAGCAAGATCAGTGACTGCTCGTTCCGACCGGGAATCGCGCGAGTGGACAACGTCTGCAAGCGCGTACTCGATGATGCAGCGGTGCGGTTGCAAAGCGACCCGAAGGCGAAAGTCGTGCTCGTGGGATTTGCCGATCCGAAAGAGCCGGGTTCCGCGAAGCTCGCTTCCCGTCGCGCGGACGAAGCGAAAAAATACCTTGCCGGCAAGCAGGGCATCGACGGGTCGCGCGTGGATGTGCGCTCGTCAACCGGCACTGCGGGAGCTGGCAAAGAAAATCGGCGCGTCGACGTGGTTCTGGTGCCAGACGGCGCGACTTACTGATTGAAGCGCTGAGGGAGAAGGAAGGCGCTGGACGTTGGGGGACTTGGGAAAGCCGCGGTTACCTAATGCCGCTCCGGATTTTTTCCGGTTGATTCGCTACCCACATCCGTCTCAGCAATAATTGCCATGACGGCACGGTTTCACCCTTTCCATTGTTCGCGGTGTAGTGTGTCCGTTCTCTTCGTATGTTTGGTTTTTCTCAGCGCCACGGTTGCAGCTCCCACCGCAAAACCTCAAACATGGAAGCCTCGCGGACCCGACGGCGGCGACGTGCGCACCCTGGCGAGCGATCCTTCACGGCCAAACCTCGTATACCTCGGGACCACCGACGGCCACGTCTTCGGCTCCGAGGATGGCGGCCGACGCTGGCAGCTTCTCGGACTGGCAGGCGCCGCCCACAACGCCATCGTGACGGCGATCCTCGTTGACCCACGAGACTCTGATCATCTCTTTGCTTCCATTTGGACGCGCGAGAAACAGGGCGAAGGCGGGGGAATCTATCGCAGCACCGATCGGGGACGATCGTGGCACCCTGCCGGTCTGGTCGGTCATGCTGTGCGCGCTTTTGTAGCAGCGCCGTCTGATCCGGATACCCTTGTAGCCGGCGCGCTCGATGGGGTGTTCCGTTCGCGCGACGCCGGCAAGACTTGGGAGATGATCACGCCCGCGAACGATCCCGAGCTCCGAAACTTTGATTCACTTGCCATCGACCCGCAGAACCCGGAGATCATCTACGCTGGAACGTTTCATCTTCCGTGGAAAACCATTGACGGTGGACGCGACTGGGCCGCCATTCACGAAGGCATGATTGACGATTCTGATGTGCTCAGCCTGGCGGTGAATCCATCGAATCAGGAGCAGGTTTTCGCCAGCGCTTGCTCGGGTATCTATAGCAGCGATGATGCCGGTGCGCATTGGAAGCGGGTTCAAGGCATCCCCGATTCGTCGAAACGAACCCTCGTGATTCGATTCGATCCGGGCGAGACAAACACCCTTTATGCCGGCACCACTGACGGGCTTTGGAAATCAACGGAAAGCGGCGCGGGCTGGCGTCGCGTGTCGCCGAGCAATTGGGTCGTCAACGCGCTCGCAGTTCTCCCGGCGGCCAATGCATCGAAGTCCGATGAACAGGCTCTTGAACTAAGCTACGCTCATGTGTTGATTGGCACCGAGCGGCAAGGGGTTATGCTGAGCGACAGCACGACGGATAACTTCAAGCCCGCGAATGAAGGCTTTGATCATCGCCGCGTTGTTTCGCTTGTGGTGGATCGAGAAAACCCGGGTCGCCTGGGAGCCGTTCTGGCGAACGCCTCCGATGCAGCCGAAGTATCAGACGATGCCGGTGAAACGTGGGCGCCACTGGGTTCCGGTTTGACGCCCGCATCCGTGCGGCGGCTTTTCTCAACGCCTGCCGGCTGGTACGCCGCAGTTGCGTCGGGCGGATTGATGCGCCTGGATATAAAAAGCGATCGATGGGTGCGCGAGGGTCTGGTCACTGAAGGCACAGCGAGCACTGCGAGTGCGGCGCATTCCGCAGCGGTGCGTGCAAAGCCTGCCGCGATGACCATGCTCAGCTCTGTGGTCAACGATTTGACGTTCAGCGATGCAGCATGGTTTGCAGCCACTGAAGAGGGGCTGTTCAAATCGAGCGATGCGGGAAGATCGTGGTCGCGACTATCTTTTTCGTCGCTCCCATTACCCGTGGATTCCGTTCGCGTCTCCTCAGACGGTGCCAAAGTTCGCATCGTGTCGTCGCACGGCATGGTGTTTTCCAACGATGCAGGCCGTTCCTGGCAATGGCACGATCTTCCGCTCGAATCCTACGGCGCGCTCCGGCTGGAAATCGCGGACGAAAGCACACTTCTCGCCACTTCTCCCTCCGGCCTCTACATTTCCCGTGACAATGGGGCGACGTGGACAAGGGCCCAGTCCGGCCTCCCCGCTTCGGCGGTTAGTGATCTGCTTGTGCGCCCCGAGTTTTGGGTAGTTTCCTCAGAAACGGGCGGCCTCTATATTTCTCGCGACCAAGGAGCGAATTGGTCGCGAATCGAAAGCCCCTCGAACCCAGCCCACGCGGATTATTTTCCGGTCATTGATGCTGGTTTTGCGACCGATTCGATTTACGCAGCCTCCGCCAACGAAAGCCTGTTTCTTGTGGAGTTGGCGAGGCCTTCGGTTCTGGCCACACGCTTGGGTGCTGGCCACCGGCCATAGAGTTCGTCGAGGACCAATTCCGCAGTCTGGTTTCAAATCGGCATAAGTACATATCCCAATTCTGCATCCCTAATGCGTTCAAAGACTTAATTGCCATCCGTATCTTTACGGACTTGTTTGTTAACCCCTTTTGGAACTACATTTCACGTCTCGAACTGGGCAATAGCTGACTAACACCTGAGTTCAGAGCACGACCGAGAAGTTCCTAAATGGTGTTTGCCGTGCTTTCTAAATCCGGAACGGGAATATTGGTGGAAAAGGGGTCAGGCCGATGGCGAGCGGAATTGAAACTGTTTTTTCGGCTGAGCGAGCGATGGCGGCGACGGTCCTCATCGTGGACGATGAGAATACTACTCGTGAACTTTGCCGCGACATCGTTGTCGAATCGGGTTTGCGCACGCGTACGGCGTCTACCACGGAGCAAGCGCTCGAAATTCTCGAGCAGTATCCCGTGGACATTGTGATCACTGACCTACGTGTGCCGGAAATCGGCGGGCTGGAATTGCTGAAGCGCGTCCGGGAGACGCATCCCCAAACGCCGGTGATCGTGCTGACGCAATACGGGACGATCGAGAGTGCCGTGGAAGCGACACGAAACGGAGCCGCCGATTACGTTACCAAGCCGTTTCACATACCAGAATTGCGAACGAAACTCGATCGCGTGGTGCGCTCGCTCGAACTCGACCAGGAAAATCGCGTCCTGCGCGAGCAGCTTCGAACCCGCCCTGGTTTTGCGGGCTTGATCGGCTTATCGCCGAAGATGCAACGGGTTTACAGGCTCATCGAGAAAGTGAGCCAGCACAACTATCCAGTATTGATTCTCGGAGAGAGCGGAACCGGCAAAGAACTGGTGGCGCGCTCCATCCATTTTTCAGGGACGCGCAGCAGCCGGCCCTTCGCTCCGGTAGATTGTTCGTCGTTCGTTCCCACGTTGATTGAATCGGAACTGTTCGGGTACGTGAAGGGCGCTTTCACCGGCGCGAATCAAACCAAGCGCGGTCTGATGGAGGCCGCTGGCAACGGCACACTATTTCTCGATGAAATCGGCGATCTGCCCATCGACCTGCAAGCGAAGCTCTTGCGCGCACTTCAGGAGAAAGAAATACGGCCTGTAGGCTCGACCGATCGGATCCCGATTTCCGTGCGCGTGATTGCGGCGACGAATCGCGACCTCGATGAGGCTGTCCGCCAGGGTAAGTTCCGGCAGGATCTTTTCTTCCGGCTCAACGTGGTGCAGATCAAGCTGCCGCCGCTGCGCGAACGCAAGGGCGACATCCCGCTTCTCGTCAATTCGTTTCTGGAAAAATTCAGCGATACGGACGCGCCCGCGCGCACGATCTCAGAAGACGCGATGACGCGGCTCATGGCCTACGACTGGCCGGGAAACGTACGCGAGCTCGAAAACGCGATCGAGCGCGCGGTGGCTTTGGGCTCAAGTTCGTTGCTGCACGTAGGCGATCTACCGTCAAATCTGCAGTACGGCTCCAGCGAAAAGTTGCCTCAGAACGACGTGCTTCTGCCTCTTGATGAACTCGAGCGTCGCGCGATTATGCGCGCAATGAGGGAATCAGGGGGGGACAAGCTGGCCGCTGCGCGACTGCTGGGAATCGGGAAAACCACGCTATACCGCAAGTTGAAGCAGTATGATGCGCAAGCACATCTTCGGAACTGATTTCCTTTGGTTCTGCAGACCGGCGATGGTCACTTCAGTTGCGGACGGCCAGGATTTCGTCCCCCGAGTTCCTCTAGCGATCTACGGCCCAGTTGAATAGCGCTTCCCGTTAGCAATTTTCAAATCGGGCCGCTCACTCGAATTCGTATCGGATCGGGAAACCCCTTCGCCGCAGTTTCACTTCCGCACCCCGGACGTTGTTGAAAACATTCTAATTGAATCTTCATGAACATGGTCGGCGCTGTGCATTGGAAACGGCATGCCAGCCATCCGAAATATTCCCCTATATGTTTATGAACGGCCAATCCGGGTTGCTCGACGCACCCTCGAGTATGCCTTTGCGATAAGCATGGCGCTTTTATGCAGCTACTGGATTGTGCAGGCGCGCTGGTAGGGTGAGATGCCGAAACGCCTGAATGCAGGCCTCACGGGCAGCGTGCTCACGGCCGAGCGAAGCATTCCCTCGACTCCGCGCTATGAAATGATGCAACTTCTCGATGGCGCGGCATTCAGCGCCGTGTTCGAATCGAGCAGCGAAGCACTGATTGTGATGGATTCGTCGGGAACGGTGCGCCGAGCGAATCGCCGTTCGAGGGAAATGCTCAGATTTACGGAAGTGCGCGAACGGCAAAACGGCCTGGCCGAGCTTATATCGGCTCCGTCGAAATCAGATCTCCTCTCGTGGTGTAAACGATCGGTTGCGTCTATTGAAGCGAAAGCTCGCCAGAATCCTCACAGTCTTGACGGAGCCTTTGCCAATGGCTTCCCCGCACGTTTCACTTTGCGGAGCGTACTGCCGGGCTCAGGCCATTTATTGCTCTGCATCGAAGACGGCGTGCTCGCGAGACGTTCGGAAGAGCAGACCCACCAGCTCGAAGCGGAACTTTCCAGCCTTCTGGATGCCCTCGAGGCGGGCGTGATTCTTTTCGACCCACACGGTCGTATCCGATTCGCCAACGCGCGTTTTGGGCAGCTATTTGGATTGAACTTAAAGGGCACGCAGGCCGGGCAGACGATTGCCGATCTGGAAGGCCTGGTCGCAGCTCGCTTTCGGAATCCTCAAGCCTTTTCGATGCCGTGGAGGCACTTTGCCGCTGGCGAAGAAACGCCCTCACAAGACGAATTGGAATTGATGCGTCCGGCGCGCAAGGTGCTGGAACGCTACTCGCGTCCTGTGCTCAGCCACGAAGGGCCTTCGGCTGGGTGGCTGGAGCTCTATTACGACGTGACCGCGAAGCGAGAGATTCAATCGAAGCTTCTGCAGACGGAAAAGATGGCGGCGCTCGGACAGCTTGTCTCCGGAATCGCGCACGAACTGAATAATCCGCTTACGGCGATCATGGGATACGCGCAACTCCTGCTCGGCCACGGCCTCTCGTTGCCGCAACAATCAGAAGCGGGCAAAGTGTTTCAAGAAGCCGAGCGAGCGCGCCGGATCGTAAAAAATCTTCTGTACTTCGCGCGCGAAAACAAGCCGGAGCGCACGCGCGTCGATTTAAATGAAATTGTGGAGCGCACGCTGGCGCTGCGCGGTTATGAACTTCGAGTTGAAAACATCGTCGTGGAATGCAGCCTTGAGAACGACCTTCCGGAGACGATGGCGGATCCTTACCAGTTGCAGCAGGTGGTCCTGAATCTGCTCGTGAATGCGGAGCAGGCGCTGCTGGGGGATCGCGGAAGCGGGCACGTCTGGATTCGCACGCACTGCGCCCCGGGAGGCAGAATCGCACTGGAAGTTTCTGACGACGGGCCCGGGATTGCGCCAAGTATTGCTTCACGAGTTTTCGATCCATTTTTCACGACGAAGCCGGCGGGCGTCGGCACCGGGCTGGGCCTTTCCATCGTTTACGGCATCGTGCAGCAACGCGCCGGAGACGTGACTCTGGAAAGCCACCGGGGCTCGGGCGCAAAATTCGTAGTCGAACTGCCGATAGCATCGAGTTTGGCGGAACAAACGACTGTGCTGCCGCCCGAAATCGAAGGGAGAAACGGCGCAAGCCCACGTGGCAGGGTTCTCGTGGTGGAAGATGAAGCCACGGTGGCGCAGTTGATCGTAGACGTGTTGCAGGAAGAAGGACACGAGGCCGAAGCGGCGTTCGACAGCCAGGATGGGCTGACTCGAATTGCACGCAATCGCTACGATCTGGTGATTTGCGACCTGCGCATGCCCCGGCTGGACGGGCCTGCGTTTTTCGAGGCGCTGGTGAGCGCGGGCAGTCCCATCCAAGAACGCATCGTGTTCATCACTGGCGACACTCTGGCGCCTCGCTCGAATCTCTGCGCCAGTTGAGTGAAGCAGCCCCTCTGATTTTAGTGGCCGGTACCGCCCGGCAGCCTGAGATCGCAGAACTCGTGGCGGAAGGAGATCTGGATTTCGTCGCGCGCGCGGGGGATTTTGCCGGACTCGCGGCTAGCCTCGTGGAGCGGCGATTGCGATGGGCGGAACGCTCGGAAACACCGCTGGGCGCCCCTTGGACCGGCTTTCCGGCCGAGACGGCGGAAATATTCCGCCATGAGATTAATAATCCGCTCACCGGGATTCTGGGCAACGCGGAGCTTGTGCTTTCTCATCGTACGGCCGCTTGCCGCTTGCCGCTTGCCGCCTGCTGATGCGCAGCGTCTGCAGACAGTGGTCGATCTTGCGGTGCGGTTGCGCGAAACGACGCGAAGGCTGAGCAACGCGTTGGAGGCCAGCCGGATTCGGTGAAGGCAGCGCGTTCGCGCAGCGTCTACGGATCCGTTCGAAAATTGTTTGTGATTGATCGTTGGGCAGGTTTCATTTCTTGCCGTTTGTCGCTAGTGGGATCGCAGCGGCGGCGCGCGCCTTTCCAAGCATCTCATCCAACTCGTCACGCGCAAAAAATCTTGCAATCCGCGGCGTTCGCACAGACGAATTCGTTGCGCTGTTAGACGTCAGGTCTTGTTTTTCAGGTAGTGGTCAAACCACTCGACGGTGCGCCGAATGGCGTCAATCTGGTTCTCGCGCTTGGCGAAGCCGTGGCCCTCGTTGGGATAGAAATGTGCGTCCACGGTTTTTCCCGATTCCTTCAGGATCTGAACCACCTGCTCGGCTTCTTCCTTCGGCACGCGAATGTCGTTGTCGCCCTGCAGAACGAGAAGCGGCGCCTTGGCGTCGCGAATGTATTTCAGCGGGGAATCGGCTTCATAGATAGCGCGGTCCTTTTCGGGATCACCCAGCAGAGATTTTTCATACTCCTGCAAACGCGGATCTTCGTGCTGAAGCATCGTGAACCAATTGATGATCCCGTAGGCTTCGACGCCCGCCGCCCATATATCGGGGGTTTTGCCGATGGCCATGAGCGTCATGAACCCGCCATAAGAGCCGCCAGTGATACCGATTTTCTTCGGATTCACATACCCGGTCGCTTCGAGAAACTTCGCGGCATACACTTCGTCCTGCAGGTCGCCGCCGCCCAAATCCTTCGTATTGGCAAGCTGAAATTCCATTCCATATCCGGTGGAACCGCGCGGATTTGGCGCTATGCAGATGTATCCGCGCGTCACGAGCGCTACCACCGTACGGTTGAACGCATCCTGCGTCTGGCCTGTGGGCCCGCCGTGCGGCAGGACGATCGCGGGATTCGACCCATCGCGCTTCAGATTGAAAGGCATCCAGGCGAACGCGCTGATGATTTTGCCGTCAAAGGATTTATAGTGAACCAATATCGAAGGCGGGATTTTCGCTGCGGTGAGGCTGGCGACGGCGGAGAAGCTCAACTGACGCGGTTGCTTCGCGGCGATGTCGTATACCCAAAGGTCAGCCGGCTGGGTGGAGCTTTGGTGCGAAACTACGAGGAGAGAACCGTCTGGCGAGAATGACGAAGGAGTGCCGGGGTAGAGATTGAGCCCCGCCGGGACGCTGATCTTTGCGCCGGTTCGCGAGCTCGTGTCGGCGAGGTACGTGTCGCTGCGGCCGTCGGCATTGATGACGTAGGTGAAGGTTTTGCCGTTCGGCGAAAAATCGCCTGCATTGGCTTCCCACTGCGTATCGGTGGCCCAGGTGATCTGCTTTGTCGCCAGATCGAGAAGAGCGACATTGGGGAATCCGCCGGGCCGATCGGAACCAACAAGCAGAGTGTGGCCATCGGGCGAGACGGAAGAGACGAACGTACGC
The DNA here is from genome assembly GCA_963815265.1 of uncultured Acidobacteriota bacterium. Classification (GTDB taxonomy): domain Bacteria; phylum Acidobacteriota; class Terriglobia; order Acidiferrales; family UBA7541; genus Palsa-295. The sequence goes on from CAWFGI010000005.1 coordinate 292,800, forward strand.
CGCTGGGCCTCGTGGGGCGTGAGATTCTCGGCGGAGCCGGTTGCTACATCGATGCGATACACATCCGAATCGGTAAAGTTCGCGTTCGCTCGCGACGCATAAATCATTTTTCCATCAGGGCTCCAGAAGGGATTCGCCCAGTTGTGGTCTTTCGTTTTTTCCTGGGTCAGGTTGCGAACGGCGCGCGTCTTCCAGTCGAGAATCGCGATGTCGATGGCCGAAGCTGTTTTCGGCTTGTAATTGATCGCGAGCCGGGAACCATCGGGGGACCAGACGGGAGTTGTTTCGGAAATATCAGGGGTGATAGTGAGGTTGCTGATTTCACCACCATCGCTAGGAATAGAGTAGAGGTCGTAAATTTCGCCGCCGCCCTTGTCCGATTCGAAGACGATCCATTTGCCGTCGGGCGACCATACCGGGTTGGTTTGGCGATCGTCGGACTGGCTGAGCTGAATTGGCCAACCACCGGCGGCATTGACCTTCCAGAGATTGTATCGGCCGGTGATGTTGGTCGAGAAGGCGATCTCGTGGCCGTTGGGCGACCAGGAGGGGCCGAGGATTCCGCGGGTGTAGAAGAGGTCATCAATGGGGACGGGGGCGGCGCCCAGTTCAGTCTGCGAGGTGAGAGCCTTCGGATCGGTGATTTCGCGTGTGTCGGGCGAATCGGAAGCGAATGCAACGAAAGCGATCAATAACGCGAATGCGGGCCGGCTAAGTTTCGTCAGCTTCATCCATAACCCCCCAAATTGCGACTGCGCCGAAATCCTGCGAACGGGTGGCGACAACTTGCTCGATGATGATTGGTTTTCAGTGCCGCATAACCTTCGCATTTTGTGCGAAGGAATTCAAACGGGCAGTTATAGGGATTGAGAGCTAGCCGCGACGTTGTAGATTTGCGAGAGGGCGCAAGGGGCGAAGGGATCTCGGGCTCAGCTCGCTTTTCATAAGGACCTGTTTGGCCGGGGGAACGACGCAGATGATCGGGCGGTCGCCGGCGGGGCAAGGGTGGCCGTCATGTCCGGAGAGGAGGTGCTTCAAAAGCTCATCAATTTTGCGGTGCTCGTCGCGGCTGAGCTCGACATCTTCCTGGAAGGAAAGATCGCGCGAACGGCGGGTTTCTTTGGCGGAATGAAAAGCAGCGATAGCTTCGAGCCTGATACGGTTAAGCTCTTCACACGGCTGATTTGTTGGCATGGGCGGCGAAATAATACGACAACCGAAATGCAGCGCAACGGTACGTTGGTACTAAGGAAGACGCTAAGTTTCTTGCGTCTGTCCTTGGATTGGAATCGATTTAGACCATATTCAGTAGAAGGGCGCGATGCAGCAATGCTTTTCACGCCCCTCAGGTGTTCAGGTGCTTTACTTCGGGCCTGAGTTTCCCTACCATGGCGTGCTGAATTGCTCCTGGAGGCGATTCAGCGTGCCGGCCCTGGCGGCGCGCGTTCGAGCCCATGCCACGCTCTCCACGAATTGTTGTGATTGAACCGAGCGGCGTTCGCCGCGATGTGCCCCTGAACGCCTCGCCTTTCCGCATTGGCCGGCAGGCCGGCAACGAACTGACCCTTCGCGACAGCCGGATCAGCCGTCAGCAAGCCCAAATCCTTTCCGTAAATGGCGGGTGGGTGCTCGAAGACATGGGCAGCCGCCACGGTACATTCGTCAACGGCGAAAAAGTGCTGAAGCACGAACTGCAGCCCCGCGACAAAATCGATTTCGGCATGGCGGACTCCTACAAGCTTATCTATTTGGGCGAGGGAGCGACGATCGAAGAGTTGGTGGAGAAGGTCGAAGGACCCGCGCCGTCGGCCCCAGGGTCGCGCGAACTTCACCATTTGGGCGTGCTGCTGGATGTGGCGCGCACGCTCGGCACTGGCCTCTCGCTCGAGGACGTGCTGACGGCGGTGGTGGACGCGGCGATCCAGGTGACTCGAACGGAGCGCGGCGTCTTGTTGCTCGCCAATCCCGGTGGGGAACTGCAGATGGTTGTGGCGCGCGACGCGCAGAAAGGTACGTTGCGCCCGGATCTATTGAAGGTGTCGCAGAGCGTGGTCAAGCGTGTGGTAAACACGCGCCGAGAGATGATTGTGAGCGATACGGGTGACGAGGCGGGCGGTGTATCGCAGCAGGAAAGCGTGGCGCGCCTGGAACTGCACACGATTGTCGCCATCCCAGTGGATAAGCTGCCGGTAATCGAGACGCTCGATGCGACGATCTCAACGCGACAGGGCGAGCTGCTGGGCGTCCTTTACATGGATAGCCACATTCCCTCGAGCGCCTTCACGGATATGGACCGTGATGTCCTAAGGACGCTGGCCCGTGAAGCTGCAACAGTCATTGAGAACGCGAGACTATTCGCATCCGCGCGGGCGAAAGCCCGGCTCGATCACGAGATCGAGATCGCCAGCGGCATCCAGAAGACGCTGCTGCCGAAATCTCTGCCGAGTCTGCCCGACCTGCAGGTGGTAGCTTCGACGCTTTCCTGTCATTCGGTGGGCGGCGATTGTTTCGACGTGATCCAACTGAGCGGCGGGCGGCACGGATTCTTTGTAGGTGATGTGTCGGGGAAGGGAATCTCGGCAGCGCTGCTCGCGACGCTGCTACAGGGCGTATTCTTCACGACGGCGGCCATGGATATTTCGTTGCCCGGCGTTTTTTCCCGCGTGAATCAATATCTCTGCGAACGGAGCGGTGAAGATCGCTACGCCACGGTGTTCTACGGGATTCTCGACAAGATGGGCCGCTTCGAATACGTGAACGCAGGGCACGTGCCTCCGATTGTGCGCAGAAAGTCGGGCGAGCTGGAAGGATTGGGATCCGCGAATTTTCCCGTGGGAATGTTTCCAGAGGCGGAATATCAGAGCGCGCGAGTCACGCTCGAACCCGGCGAATATCTGGTGATCTACACGGACGGCGTATCGGAAGCCGCCAACCCCCAGAACGAATTGTTCGAAGAAGTCCGGCTGCGGAAAATAATGGAAACCTTCACGGGCGATTCAGTAGAAGGGCTGGCCGATTCGATCAAGGAAGGGATGCGGGCGTTCACAGAAGGGGCGCCGCAGTCGGACGACATCACGATTCTGGTCGTGCAATACAAAGGCAATAATTGAAAACAAAAGCGCCATCACGGAGTGGAGCGTCGGCCGCGCGGCTCGAACCTCTTGAAAAGATCTTCGTCAAATTGAATCCCGAAGCCGAGCCCGGTGATCTGGCTGCGGAAATGGTGCGCCTACTGGCCGCGCCCGGGTGCGTGGAGGGCGCGCGGATATGGAAATTGGTCGATGGTGTACCGGCGGTATGGCAGGAGAGTGGAAAACTTCCCGCAGCGGTCCCGGATCACGTCGAACAAGCCCTGAAGGGAAAAAATTCGCAGGGCAGCAATGGTCGCGCTAGCGCTTGGTCTCTTGGACGCGGTCCGACGCCTGTGGGTGTGCTGGAAATCGCGGCAAAATCCAAGTTGGATGAAAAGACTCGCTCGTGGCTCGAACTTGTCTTGCGTTATGCGGAAGTGGCGCTCGAGAGCAGCGAACGCCGTAGCGCGGTAATCGAGCTTTCCACGATCGTAGAAGCTACCAAGCGGTTGAATTCGACGCTCGACCTCGCTGAACTGCTAAACATCATTTTAGGATTGACGACTCGCTATTCAGGCGCGGAGCGCGGAACGGTTTTTCTGGTGGACCGCGACAAACAAGAAATCTGGTCGCTAGTCGGCCTGGGCCTGGAGCAGCACGAAATCCGGTTGCCCATCACCAAGGGCATCGCCGGCTGGGTAGCGCAGCACGGTGAAATGGTAAATCTGCCGGACGCATATGCCGATCCGCGTTTCGAATCTGAAGTGGATTTGCGGCTCGGCTATCGCACGCGCTCGCTGCTTTGCCTGCCCATTCGAAATAAAGCCGGCGAAACGATTGGAGTGCTGCAGCTCCTGAACAAGAAGACCGGCCCGTTTTCGCGTGCGGATGAAAACATGCTGGAGGCGATTTCCGACCACGTCGCGCTCGCTCTTGAAAATGCGCAGCTACACCGCGAAATGGTGCACAAGCAGCGCATGGAACGCGACCTCGCCCTGGCGCGCAGCATTCAAATGGGGCTGCTCCCGGAGGCGCCGCCGAAACTCCCCGGATTCGATATCGCGGTCTCCAACCGAATGTCGCTCGAAGCCGGCGGCGATTACTACGATTTCATCCAGCTCGCGCCGGATACGATGCTGGCTGTAGTAGCGGACGTGGAGGGCAAAGGCGTAGGTTCGGCTATGGTGATGGCGAATTTACAAGCAACCCTGCACGCTCTTATCGCGCATCTTCACTCGCTCGAACGGCTCGTGGAATCGCTGAACGACATGATGCTGGCCGACACCCGCGGCCAAAAGTACATGACGATGTTCGTCACTCTGCTCGACCAGCCCAGGCGCACGCTGCACTACGTGAATGCGGGGCACGTGCCGCCCGCAGTCGTGCGTTCGAACGGAACGGTAGATTACCTGCGCGAAGGCGGTATGGTGGTAGGGATGTTTCCGAGCGTGAAATTCGATCGCGGACACGTGCGCATGGAGCCGGGCGATATCTTTGTGGCGTGCACGGATGGCATTACGGAGGCGATGAACGCACAGGACGATGAGTTCGGGTCTCAGCGGTTGATAGATCTCGTGGCGCGCGAGCGCTCACTGCCCGCCGCCGAGATCGTTCAGTCAGTTCTCACCGAAGTGGACCACTTCTCACGCGGCGGCACGCACGAAGACGACCGCGTGATCTTGATCATGAAGGTTGTGTAGCCCGCGAGACGGATTTCCTTAGCGATTTTTCGGATAGGCCTCAAATAGGGCCACAACACGAGATTCGTACTCTGCCGGCGAATGTCCGAGCGCGGCAGCATGCCCTGCACCTTTCACGATCCAGAGTTCCTTCGGGCCCATCGCAGATTTGTAGATTCTTTCCGCGTGGCGGCAGGGGATGCGGTGATCGGACGTCCCGCAGATCAGCAGGAAAGCAAAAGGACGCGCGGCCACAGCTTCCTCGGGCGAGACGTCACTCGGATCAAAACCGCCCTCTTTCTGAACGGAGGCAAGAGCTAACATGGAGGCGGGGCGGAACAATGTGCGGCCGAGCATGGGGCTCACGTCGAGACCGGCGTAGTCGTAGCTCACTTCGCGCATGTTCGCAAACGGCGCTTCGGCTGCGACCGCCTCGATGCGCGGCTCAATGGCGGCCGATTGCAACGCAATGGCCGCGCCCATCGAAACGCCTAATGCATAAAGGTGTCGAACCTTTTCGCTCGCATAGAGCGCATCCGCGATGGCCACCGTGTCATGGCGCTCTTTCCAGCCATACGTGCAGATATCTCCTCCGCTTTCGCCGTGCTCGCGGGAATCCATCATGACTATGCTGTAGCCATGCCGTAGAAGGACTCTGCATGCCCCAGAACGCCGGTGCGATTGTCGGACACGCCGTGATACAACAGAACCCAGTCGCCGTTCGGTGAAACGGGCCGCACCTTCCATCCCCTTAGCGTAATTCCGTCTTGTGCCCGAACGCTGAAGTCTTCCTTTGTCGCACCGGTGCGCGCCAGCATCTTCTGCGTGTCCTCGAGCCGCATGGCATTGAGGTGCATGGGATGAAGGATGCCGCTGCCGATCGAACTGCCGACAAAGGCTGCGAGCAGCGGCGAAATCGCCAGCGAAGCGACCCCGACAAGGATGAAAGGGCGCGTAAGCCTCATATAACAGATAGTACGTCATGCAAGTTGGCATTGTTTCAACACGTCTAGGAAGCTGGTGATTCGGTCACTTTGGCTTCCGTAGGGGCAGGTGCCGAAAGCTCGGCTCAGAAACATGCGTGGGATGGACTTCCTTGCCGGGTGCCTTTGCAAAGCTAGTCGGCAAATCTCAACCCAAGTTTAGGCTTTGTTTGACAAGACCAACGTTTCTACCGCTTTGCCCGCTAAGGACTTCTTCTAAGGTCGGTCAGGCGATTGCTAAGGGTTAAGCCCCAACACGCCGATATCACATGTGGTGGACGACGGCGCTAAGAGCAGGGGGGTGGGCCATCGCGACTCTAGCAATTCAACCCGAACAACACACGGCTGCCAAATTAGACCGGCGGCGGCGCGTGCGCACGAAAATGGGTCTGCACGTTCGAATTGAAGGTGGACGCGGGACGTTGCAGGCATTCGAGGACACGGGAAGGACGATTGACGTTTCCCGCCATGGGCTGCTGGTTGCGACGTCGATGAGCGGCTATTGGGTCGGCCAGAGCTTGCAGGTCACCTGCCCATTTTGGAGCACGCCGGTAGCTATCAATGCACGGCGACAAGCGAGGGTCGTTCGTACGATTCTATTGCCAAATTGCAGCCACGCGATCGGTATCGAGTTTCAAGACGGAGTTCCGGACGGAAGCGACCATGCGCTGGCTTCGTCACCGTTCGCGAACCAGGTGCGGGTTCTGGGTGTTGAATCCGACGCGCGAATGGCTAGCGCCTCGACAGCGCTGTTAACGCAAGATGGCTATCACGTCTTGTTCGTTTCGACCACGCAGCAAGCTCTCGACATCCTTAAGAATGAAACTCCAAATGTGATCATCGCCGAAGCCGAAGGCGGCGAAGTTTCGGGGCACGATCTTTGTGCCATCGTGAAGACGAGCGAACGGTTACAGCATATTCCGGTGATTTTGATGACGAGGTCCGCGATGCCTTCTGATTATTCCGCGGGCCACCGGCTTGGCGCCGTGGTCTGCATGGCCAAACCGTGCAAGCCAGCGCGGCTGCAACAGGCCGTACGTCTGGTTGCGGCGCCTCCTTCGCAGCAATCGGTTTATAGCGCAGCCTTCAATATGGGTGCATTCATCAGAACGTGCTAGCGCTGCATAGGGAAATTAGAAAGTGATGAAATCTCAGGTATGAGCATGGCAAATCGAAGGTCGTCTCGCTCAGCCGGATGGAGCATCAGTTGTCGCTAGAACCGATCTCGCTGCGTTTGCAAGGACGTCAAGGCTGGCTCCGCCCGGGCAGCTATCTGGTTGCGGTGCGCGCGTTCTGGAATCTGCTTCAGGATCTCGACGTCGCACTCTCCGGCGAGGAGAAGGGCAGCGTCGATTGGGAAATCAGCGCGTGCAAGAGATCGGGGCCGGCAGTCGTAATTTTCCTCGGGCATTTGCGAAAGCCGCCCAAGGACGTGGTTGGCGAAATTCGCAGGACTTTGTTCAACGGAATACGCAAATTGTCTGGAAACGATGAACGCCCTCACGGTTTTACGGACACCGCTCTGCAGGAATTGAAGGCGCTTGCCGAACAGCGGGCACTGATGGACGAGATTGCGGTGATCATCGACGAGAAAGAAGAATTGATTCAGTGGTCCTTCATCGAGCGCATCGAAAGAATGACGCACAACGACTTTGAAGCGCTCAGCTCGGTAGTGGGAACCCTCGAATCAATTTCGGTAGGCAAGAACGGCCGCTTCAGCGTGCGAAGTGAAATTACAGGACGTCCCGTGATGTGCCGTTTCAAGCGCGACCAGTTCATTGTTCAGGCCAAAGAGAGTTTGGGCCGTCGCGTGATGGTGTTCGGAAATCTAAAATCCAATTATCTCGGTGAGCCGATGCACATGCGCGTATCAGGAATTGAACTGTGTCCGAACGAGCAAGACTTACCAAATATCCCACGTATGTCGGGCCGCATTCCAGTAGCAGCAGGACGAACTCCCAATCGAGACTACGTTCAGGGTGTGAAATATGGCAAGTAGACAGAGGGCGATCTATTGGGACACATCTGTCTTTTTGTGTTTCCTCCGAAAGCACGAGTCCGAAAGGCGCGCGATCTGCGAGGACATTCTTCGCCACGCGCACGACGGCAAGGTTTCGCTTTACACCTCCTCATTTACGGTCACTGAAGTAATCAAGCCGCTGCGCATGGAAATCACCGGGCCTCGTCCTCTTTCGAGCGACGAAGTGGAAGATTTGCAGGGGATGTTTCACTGGCCGTGGCTGAAAAAAATCGCGCTCGATCATCGAGTGGCACAAGACGCCGTTAATCTGGGGCTCAATTTCGCGCTCACAGCTGCGGAGGCAATCCATGCTGCCTCAGCGATCGTGGCCAAGGTGGACGTGCTGCAGCAATGGGAGCGAAGCGCGGCGCTCGAAAGAGTGAACCGGCTGGTTGCTGTAGAGGCACCGCGAATGCTCACGTACGGCATCACGCATCGTTCCCCGGCGAAAGGCAATTTCTTCGAAAATCTTTATCGCGCCAGAGCCGCCGGCGCTCGATAACCCGACGCGGCATCGATATCCGGTTCGGAACCCTACTGTTTAATCCGTAATGCTACTGCTGTACCTTGAATCTGCGCGACTTACGGAGAATTTACCAGTACTATGCGCAGCCCCTCGCGACGCATGTCATTGATTCCACGCTGCTATCGATTGGCCGCACAACTGCCCTTTCATCAGCAACTGGAGGTTGTGCAATGAAACTCAAATACATCTTGGGGGCCACCGCACTTTCACTAATCTTTGCAGGGACCGCATATCCGCAGCAGGAACAAGAAAAGGAAAAGCCGCAACAGCAGGAACAAAAGCCGGAGCAGAAGCCGGCCGAACAGCCGAAGCGACAACCGGCTGAGCAACCGAAAACGCAGCAGCGACAGGAACAGCAGTCAGCCAATCAACAACAGCAAGAACAGAAGAATGAACAAAAAAACGAGCAGAAGAACGAGCCGAAACAGCAGAAGCAAGAGCCGCAAGCTGCGAAGCAACAAAACGAACAGCAGAAACAATCGGAGCAGGCCAATCGATCGCGCCAGGATCAGCAGAAGCAGCTAACCAAGCAGCAGCAGGATGAGCAGAAACAGCAGCAGCGCCAGCAGCAGCAAGTGGCGAAGCAGCAGCATACGGATGAACGTGACCAGCACCCCAACCAGGGCCACGGACGGATCCCGGACGATCGTTTCCGCGCGTCGTTCGGACGAGAGCATCATTTTCGTGTCGGCCACTTCGATAACCGGCGATTCCAGTATGGCGGTTATTGGTTTTCATTTAATGAAGGATGGCCGGGCGGGTGGGCTTATACCGACGACTTCTACATCGACTTTATTGACGGGCAGTACTACCTGATTGACCTTTCGCACCCTGGTGTGCAGCTGCTTCTGGTAGTTGATTAACTTTATTCTCTAACCTTGGCCGGGCCGGGATGAAATTCCGGCCCTTCTTTTTGCCCGCCGCTTCACCGAGTCTGCAAGGAAAAAGTCACAACGAGGGATGTTTCAGATGCCAATCCGTGGCGTTTTGATAGGCGCGGGCCAGGGCTAGCATTTCCGCGTCGCCATACAGTTGTCCGATGAAAGAAAGGCTTGTGGGATGGCCCTTTTCGTCAAATCCGTGCGGCAATGCTACACATGGATGTCCGGTTAGATTCGTTACGGCACTATTCAAGGTGGCCACTGGATTCGGTGTGTAGTCGGCGTAGTCAAATGGAACGAGATACACATCCACCTTGGACATCACCTCCGCCATTTCGTGCATTAGAATCGTGCGCACACGATTCGCATTGATGTATTCCACGGCCGGTAGCAAGCGCAGATTGTTTTGATCGAGCACCCGATCCTGCCGCACGAGGCCGCCCGGTTGCGTTTCGATAGGATCGCGGAGAGCCGCATTTGCCTCCCCATACATCACCATCGTGAAGTCCATCTTCGAATGCTCGGGGAGCTCGATTTCGATCAGGTTGAAACCCATGCTGCGGAAGTTTTCGAGCGCAGCGGCATCATTCGCATCCACTTTGGGAGTTTGCCGCGTATTTGAAAACGCCGCTTTCAGATAGCCGACGCGCAGCTTGCGAATATCAAAATCAGCGTCCCAATTGAAGGGGATATCCTGCACGGCGAGATCGTGATCGTCTGGCCCCTGAATCGCTGCGAGCACGAGCGCGCAATCCTCGACGCTGCGGCACATCGGGCCCGTTTTATCCAGGCTCCAACTCAGAGTCATCACGCCGTAGCGGCTCACGCGCCCGTAAGTTGGGCGCAATCCAGTGACGCCGCAGATCGCCGAGGGTGCGACAATCGAGCCGCCCGTCTCCGTACCGACCGAAAAGCCGACCATTCCCGCTGACGTTGCAGAACCGGGTCCCGCGGATGATCCCTGCGAGCCCATCGAAAGATCCCAAGGGTTTTTCGTCTGACCTGCAAACCAGATATCGTCAAGGGCAAGCTCGCCTGTCGCGAGCTTCGCGATCAGTACGGCTCCCCCGTCGTTCAGGCGGTTTACCACTGTCGCATTGTGATCGATCAGCCGTTCTTTGAAGGGACCAGCGCCCCAGGTGGTCGGATAATCCTTCGCCGCAGCCAGATCTTTGATCCCCCAGGGAATCCCGTGAAGCGGCCCGCGATAGCGGCCTGCGGCAATCTCCCGATCGGCATCGCGAGCCTGCCTCATCGCAAGGTCGTCGGTGATTGTCACAGCGCAAAGAAGCTGCGGATTGTGCTTCTTCAGCCGAGCCAAATACATTTCCGTCAGCTCAACGGATTTCACCTGCTTCGTGCGAATCAGTTCCGCGAGCTCTGTCACCTGCCAGAACGCAACGTCCTCGAGATTCTTGGGCCGCTCGACTTTCGGAGGCGCGCTCGTTCGAATCGGCCGCTTCGTCCGGTCGATTTTGGTGCCCGGGAGAATGGGATTGAAATAAAGCGGCGGCGCAATCGCATTTTCGAGCGGAATTTTTCGCAGCTCGCGATAGTGGGCGATATTCTTGTTCATGCCCGCCAGCATTTTGTCGATTTGCTGATCCGTGAACTCAAGTCCGGCGACGGCCGCGGCATCTCGCAGCATCGCCTTGGTGATGACCACGTCCGAACCTTCCTTGATTTGGGGAGCTCGGTTGTTGCGCGTTCCTCGCACGGCCTTTGTTTCCTCAAGCTTCGCCCACAAAACTCCAGGGAAAAGTGTTGAAGAAAGTCCGAGGCTTGAAAAGTAAGCCAGAAAAGAGCGGCGATCGTGGATGCTCACAATTATCCTTTCGCGACCGCCGTTTCATCGGCCACTTGGTTTGCTTGAATCTTGATCTGATTCGGGTTCGCTATTGCTGAGGCGTCGCGGGACCGCCGAGTCTTTCCCCGATCACTTCGCCGGAGATGATAATCTCGACGCGCCGGTTCTGCTGCCGTCCTTCGGCTGTATCATTCGGCGCCACGGGATTCGATTTCCCGTAGCCCGTCGCGGTAATGGTGTTCGGATCCAGGCCTTGATTTACCAGATATGCCCGAACGGTATCCGCGCGATTCTGCGAAAGCGTTAAGTTGAACGTGTCACTTCCCACGCTGTCCGTATAGCCCTCGACGGCAAGTTTCAACCCGGGATGCGCGATAACAATTCCGCTCATTTTGGCCAGCGCTTCACGTGCCGGCGGTTTCAAGTCATATTTGCCGAAGTCGAAGAGAACATCGGCCATGTTTACTTTCAAACCGCGCGGCGTATCCGTGGTGGGGAGAATCCGGTTGAACTGCTCGAGCAGCTGCGCGCGAAGTTGCTCTTTTTCTTTTTCCGCCTGTTCCGCAGCGGCTTCGGCCTGTAGCGCTTTCTGCCTCTCTTGCTCCGCCCTCAGCTGGTCCTGCTGGGATTGCAACTGCGCGGCGTGTTGAGCAGCCTCCGCTTCGGCGCGAGCCTGGGCGGCCTGAGCCGCGTCACGCTCCGCTTGCAATCGTTGAATTTCCGCCTGTTGCTTTGCTCTTTCCGACGCTGCTGCATCCGCCTTGGCAGCTGCTTCGGCTGCCGCCGCCGCTGCCTTTTCTCGCGCTACTTTCTCGTCATACTCGCGCTTTACCGCCGTCGTCCGCGCGTCAGCCGCGTTCTGAACGGCGTCGCGCGCTGCCTGGATTACGCGTTTCTTGTCTCCCTTGCTCGCAAAAATACTTTCCGCCTGGTTCAGCGAGGTCTGCGCTCGTCCAAAAGCATCCGGCGCATATTGCTCAGCCTTCGCGGCCTTGGCGATTTCAATCGCGTTGCGCGCTTCATCAAGTTCCAACGGCGTTTTCGACTTCGACTTCGGATACCGCGAGCTCGCAGCAGAAAAATCGTAGTTGTAAATCCCCTTGTCGAGCGACTGATACTTCGCGCTGGCCTGTTCGATCGTTCCCACCGTGCCGGGGACAACGACATTTTCAAGCACCACCGCATTGCTCGGCGCCGAAACCGCGAAATAAGGCTCCGCTGTGACAATTAACCCGAAAGTCTGGAGGGAAGTGGTCACGCTGATTTTCGACTTGTCTCCGTCGAGAAGTATTTCGCCGAGGTTGTTTGATTTTCCCTCCGGCGTGATCGCCCAGAGCACAAACGTAAGATATTCCGGCCCGAACAATTGCGGCGGCGACAGCTTTTGAAAATCTGCATTGACCTGAATGCGACCCTGCTTGCTTTCTACTTTTGCCGAGCCCTTGCCGTTGGGCATGATCGGCGAGCCTTGGAAGCCTATCTGCGTCGAGCCGCCGCGGTGCTCGTAGTTGATCACCGTGATCGTCCGCGCCACCATCGTCACTTCGAAGGAGGATTGATTCTGCCGCGCGGAGCCGGATCGTTCTGTGGCTCCGGTGCTCAACACCGCTAACAGCGCAACTGCCAGAAACATCTGCAACTTCCTCATTTGTATTTGTCCCCTCAGTCTTCGCGCACCACTCACCCGCCGCGACGCAGCTTTTTCTATAATTTCCTTCCGGATGGACGGGTAATCGCAGCAGGCTAGATAATACGAATTGGGGCCACAAATCAAGCCGTTCTTAGAAGACTCGCCCTCACACTTACCGGCGCGTCCTGCCCCGCTCGGTGGCTGAGAACCACCATAGCCGCGCGAAATCCACCAGATTTCCGGCTTCGGGCGCAGCTGCATTTCTCGCGGGTGTTTGCTAAGGCGCAGTCGTTCGAAGGCTTAGCTCCAAAATCTGTTTCGCATAATTTGGTCTCTCTCCTGCATTGAAATGAACGAATCGAAACTGTCGGGGGGGCCTTCCTGTGGCCTCATCTCCCAGCCGGGGATGAATTATGGGGAGTTTGCAAGAACACTTCGGCACTCTGCCGCCTGCACGTGACCGGCGCTGCGAGACGCGCACCACCCCCGTCTCTCTCACTCAGGTGGAATTCGGGGGCGGCCGGAACGGGATTGTTCTCAACATAAGTGAAGCGGGCATGGCCGTCGCCGTGGCCCACGTTCTTGCGATAGGCGAACACCTCCCTCGCGTTCGTTTCCTTTTGCCTAACTCCGCTCGCGACCCGGTTCAACACATCGAAATTTCCGCAGAAATAGTCTGGCTATCGGAATCGAAAAAGGGTGTCGGCATGCGGTTCCTTGGGTTATCCCCCGAAGCCCGAAATCGCATCTCAAATTGGATCGCCTCAGAGAGAACGGCTCTCGAATTTGAGCATCTACCGAAACCCGTTCTCCGCGACAAGCGCCCGCTCGAAATCAGTTCCGGCAAGTCGAGAAAGATCTTCAGCAAACAACTAATTCGCGATGAGGAGGCGGGAGCGAGTTACGCCAGAATGTTTCCGTCTGAAAACGCCCATCCGAAAATCGCCGCTACTCTCGACGAAGCCAAACGGGAACAGGAGCCGCCTTCTCCAGCAATTTCCCGCACTCAGACCGTCGCGGACATTGCAACCCCCACTCTACCAGCCGAGCTTTCAGCGGCCGGCATCACGCAGACCCGCGCGTCCGCATTTCCTCCAGAACGTAACGATAAATTCGCGGCTGAACCAATCGAGACTTCGAATCCCAACGAGGGAAAACCGCTGAAGTCAGAACAACCGAAAGCGCAAACGCTGGATAATAAAATCGAGCTTTTGGCAGCTGGTGCCAATGACCCGTCTTCAAACCTTGACCTTCCTGAAAAATCGGACATTCCTGAAAAATCGACTGAAAAAGGCTTCAAACTTCAATTCGCCATATTCGGTTTTGTGTTAGTGGCGATTAGTTTCATCCTCGGGCTCACAGCCGGATATGCTCCGATCGAAAAACGCCTGCGGAACATTCGCAAACCGGCTCCACGCCTGGTTGCAACATCACAAGCGCCACCTATTTTCCCAAGCGAACCCGCTACTTCTGAGCCGGCCGGCAAACTCGAAGCGCCTCCCGCGGAAGCCTTACAGCCAGAAAGTCGACCTGCTCCCTCGCGTTCTCCGAATTTAGGCACGCGTGCCACACCAACCGAACCATCTTTACCGAAACCCCGAATCAAGGATGATTCCGATAGCTTGCGCAAAACAAACAAACTCGACACCGCGCATCCGCCCGAAGCGAAATTCCAAAAGACACCCACATTCTCCAAATCGGCGGCTGCGGCTGCGCCCTCTAAGAATCCGAGTCCATCCCCCTCACTGGAGCCTAAGGAATCGAAACCATCAGCTGAGCTCGAAAACCAACCCGAAGAGCGCAATAATTCGACGAGCTCCGCTGTTGAAAACTCAGCCCCAGCCACAAGACCCACGCCCGAGCCAGAAGCTCCGCCCCCGGCGACCGCCTCGGGACCCAGCGCTCGGCGAGACTCCGCTGAGCCCAACGCGATTCCATCACCCAGCCCAACACTAGCTCCAAATCCAGCACCGCGTCCCTCAGCTGTTCCTGCTCCCGCAAATGTTGTGATACCCCCGGCTGAAAACGGCAAGCTCGTCCGCGCAGTGTTTCCGCGCAAATCAATTACCGGTTCGCCGTCGCTAGCCATTACCTCGCAACTCTCCGTACTGATTTCTCCGGCGGAGCGCTCCACAGCGGGGGATCGCCAAACGGCAAGTTTGCAGGCAGGAGACCTCATTTCGTACGTCATGCCCCGCGAACCTCGGCCAGGAGGTCAATACAATTCAACCGAAACGGTAAGAGTGCATGCCACCATCGGCAGCGATGGCCGAGTGACAGACGTAAAACCGATAAACGGGCCAATCTTCCTGCTTTCCTCCGTAATAAGCGCAGTCCATCAGTGGCGTTTCCACCCCACTCTGTTGAACGGTGCCCCAGTGAAGGCGGAAGACGACGTCACGATCGAATTTCGACTGAAACGGTAGTGGCCGGTTGGACGGGCTTAATGTCGACTTGACGGACTTGGAAGGTATTCAATCAAAGGTGAACCCAATTCTTGTCTCGATGCTGAAGCGGCGGCGTTTCTAGCATACGTAAGAACCGGTGCCGGTGGGCGATGGAGATGGGAGGCAAGTCCAAGCCGCTGAAAGGCACAAATCGTGTACCAGTTTAAGTCGATTTCATACCACTTGAACCCGTGCCGCGCCGAGACCGGGTAGGCGTGATGGTTGTTATGCCAACCGTCTCCAAAACTCAGCATGGCAACCCACCAATTGTTGGTTGATGCGTCTCGCGTCTCAAAGCGCCGCGACCCCCAAATATGCGCGCACATGTTAACGATCCACGACGAATGCAGTCCCACGACGGTGCGCAAAAAAGTGCCCCACAACATCAGGCGGAATCCACCGATCGCGAACAACACGAGTCCAAGAACAATCGTTGGGGTGAGATGCCACTCCGTCAGCCAGACGTGAAATTTGTCCTGGGCGAGATCGGGGACATAGCGTTTGAGCGTCGCAACGTCTTGGCGGAAGGCGTTGCCCATTAGGATCCAGCCTGCGTATGACCACCACTTGCCATCGCGCGGAGAATGCGGATCACCGTCCTTGTCCGCGAATTGGTGATGCTTACGATGCGTGGCCACCCACACCAGAGGGCCCCCTTCCATCGCCGTCACTCCGCAGATCGTCAGAAAATACTCAAACCACTTGGGTGTCGCGAAGGAGCGATGAGTGAGCAGCCGGTGATAACATACGCCGAGTCCCAGTCCTCCCATCACCCAGTGCAAGAAAATCGCGGCGAAGAGCCCACTCCAAGAGAAGAAGAAAAGCGCGGCCACTGCACCGATGTGAAACAGCATTAGGACAGGCGCGATTTTCCAGTTGAAACGATTCTCGCCAGGCTGATTTTGCCGCGAACTATTGAATTGCAAGTCGCTCATCGACACTGATGCCTCCATTTAGCTGGTGGCGCTCGTCCCAGAACAAAATCTGTTCAGAATTCACACCTTGGGTGGCTCGACCGATCAGGAGCGGGCAGGTCGGGAACTATCGACAAGATCAAACTTCCCGATCGCTAAAGCGGTCTCAACAGCCAACTAATGTGCCCATCTTAAACTGGCATTCTGTCGAATAAACGACTCGCCGAACGCAAATTCGCTCGGATATCTCACGTTTGGTACCTAGACGGCTTCCTTGCAAGATTGAGGCCATGAGCGTACCACTTCCCCAGCTTTGCCGCGCGGTTTAACATGCGGCGTCCCATTAGCGTGACTGGGTCGCCTCGGAAGCTACCGAACTCGCTACGTGAAGGGAACTGTCAAAAGTTACAGGTAAGCAAGATGCTTGGCTGTGAGGGGATTGCCCCGGGAATCGCTCGCTTATGACCCGGTTGATGAATAGTGGCGCGTGCCGACGTTCCAAAGAGAAATGGAGAGCGTAAGAAACACGATAGCCACGACGGGCACGAGCGGCGCATATTCCGGCGTGACGGCGCGGCCGAGCAATTTCACGCTGGGATAAAACGACGCGAGCCCGAAGGGAACTACCCAGCACAGAAAAAATTGCACCACGGGACTGTAGATCGAGAGCGGGTAACGGCCGAAGGCGATTACATTCCACACGGGCGGATGAACGCCAATGCGGTCCTCGAACCAGAACGAGACGGTGCTGAGCATCAGGAAAATTGAAATATAGATGATGCCTGCGCAGATGCCAAAAAATAGCAGCATTCCCAGTCTTGCCGGCGTCCAAACAATCCCGAGCCGATGGGCTGCCCACACCATGCAGAAAATTCCCGTGGCAACCTCTTGAAACGATTCGATCCGGAACGTCTCGAACAGCACCTGAAAAAGTGACGAGACCGGGCGTAGCAGAATCCGGTCGAATTTTCCTTCGATGATGTAGTTGTTGCCGAAATCATAGAGATTCATGCTGATCACATTGAAGAGCCCGTAGGGAATCAGCGCAAAGCCGTAAAGAAACAGAACTTCCTCGAAGCGCCAACCGCCCAGCTGCGGCGCTTTTTCGAACAGCACAATCACAAAAGCAATTTGAAAAATCGTGGCCGCGAAGCTGGTCAGAAGGCTGACGATGAAATCGCCGCGATACCCGATCCTTACCTTCGCGTATTGCGTGAAATAGTCCGCGAAAAGCAGCGCGTGCCGGTTCGCGCCGGCCGCAAACGCGGCGGCCCCGGTCTTTTCTTTCACCGGAGTGCTGATTGGCATCGAATTCATCGGCTAACCGCCATGAATCGTGATCTTCCGTGACGCCCGTTCCCACCAGAAATGTGCCAGCGCGAGCATCGCGATTACCCACAGCCATTGCGTTCCGAGCGCGCGAAGAGCTGCCGCCCGATCGAGCTTGCCAAGATAAATCTGCAGCGGCACGAAGGCGATGTATTCGAACGGCAGTCGCGCCATGATTTTCTGCGCCGCCTCCGGAAAAAATGAAATCGGGATCAAAAGGCCGGAAAGCATCTCGATCAGCCAGTATTTCGCGCGAATCAAAGCCAGTATCGATTTCAACGGAATCGCGCACGTGCCAATCATGAAATTGATCGCCGCCATCAGAAAGAAGCTGCCCAGCACGCTCACGAGAAATAGCGCAAAATTCTCACCCGAAGCCGGCCCTTGTACGGGAAACACGAGCGCCACCACGATCGCTGTAGGCAACGTCAGCAGCCCGAGACGAAACGCCGATTCGCCCATCGCCCGGCAGATCCACATCCACTGGATCGAAACCGGCTTGATCAAATCCATTGCGATCTTGCCTTCGATCACCTCATACGCCATCTCCTGGTCAATCGTGTTCCAGTAAAACGAGCGGATCATCCAGCCGACGCTCACGTAGGTAATGATCTGCGGCAGGCTGAACCCCGCGATCGATTGCGCCGAGTGAAAAACCGCCGTCCAGATGAAGTAGTACACCGTCACGTTCAGAAAATACGTGATGATGCCGGTGAAATAGCGCAGCCGAAAAGCGAGGATATTGACGAATCCGACGCGCGCAAACTCCGCGTACGGCATCAGCGCATCGGCGAAGCCGTTCACACCGTTACCTCGGGAAGCGCCTCGCCGGCATAGATGCGCTTTACGATTTCCTCGATGGGTTCATCTTCGATGAGCAAATCGCGCACCTCAACCGCCGCGAGGATGCGACGAATCAAATCAGCAGTAACAATCTTCAACCGGTCGAAGCGGATCCGGTAGGTAAGTTCGTCCACCGTCTCGATTTCAAATCCTTCCCGCGCGAAAACTTCCAAGCATGCCACCTGATCGCGATCCTTCAGAGCGAACTTAATCTGCTTCGTGCGCAGCAGCTTCTGTTTCAAGTCGTATAGGTGACCATCGAAAAGCACGCGCCCGTGGTCAATAATCATGATGCGGCGGCAAAGCTCTTCAATGTCGTCCAAATCGTGGGTCGTCAATAAAATCGTGGTGTGAAATTCGCGATTGATCGCGCGAAGGAAATGCCGGATGTGATCCTTTGCCACCACGTCGAGACCAATCGTCGGCTCGTCGAGAAACAGCAGCGGTGGATTATGCAGCAGCGCGGCAGCCAGGTCGCAACGCATGCGCTCGCCGAGCGAAAGCTTCCGCACTGGCGTATACAGGTAATCGCTGATGCCCAGGATTTCGTTGAAGTGTTCCATCCGCGCGTCGAAATCGCGCTGTGATACATCGTAAATACGCCTGAGCAGCTTGAACGACTCGATTACCGCGATGTCCCACCAGAGCTGCGTTCGCTGGCCGAACACAACCCCGATCGTCTTCACATATTGCCGCCGCTGCCGGAAGGGAACGTAACCATTGACCCGGATCTCTCCGCTCGTAGGCACCAAAATGCCGGTGAGCATCTTTATCGTGGTCGATTTGCCGGCGCCGTTCGGGCCGATGTAGCCGACCATTTCGCCGCGCTCGATCGAAAACCCGACGCGGTCCACCGCCGCCACCGTGCGGTAATCACGAACGAAAAGATTCTGAATCGAGCCCCACACCCCCTCCCGCCTCCGGAACGTGCGGAAGTCCTTGCAAAGATCGTGTACGTAGATAAGAGGGTCGGCGCTCATGCAGATACAATTCTAACATTCGAGCCACGCGCAGAAGCCGCACATCGCGGCATCGACAACATTCCGCGCCAGCTACACCAGGAATCCTGAATCCCGCTGGCTTATCACTCACCCATTACTTTGACGAGGATTCGCTTCGGTCGTAAGCCGTCAAGTTCGACGAAAAGCACGGCTTGATTGGGGCCTAGGTCGAGCCGCCCTTCCGTGAACGCGACAATCACCTGGTGATGCAGCAAGAGGCTCTGAAAGTGAATGGCCGCATTACTCTCGAACCGGCCCTTGTGCTTGAAATCATCTCGCGCGGGAGCCACTTCGCCGAGCCACGCATCAAGGTCCTCCAGCAGCCCGGGCTCATTGTCATTGACGACCACCGCCGCATTCGCATGCAGCGCAGACACAAGAATGATGCCATCGCGAAACGCACTCTTCTCCATCGCCGCTTTGATTTGCGAAGTAAGATCAAAAACTTCGCGCGCCTTCTTCGACTGGATGGTGATCGCCTCGTTGTAGATTTTCATGTTGTATTCAGGCAGCCGGCCAGGCGCGGTTTCTGTAGCGCCGGTCTTCAGACGGCAGGTTCAAGCTTTAGCCTTTGTGGCAGGTCGAGCAGTGCTTCGCTTCGTAATTATCCATCGTAACTTCAAACATGTTGTTGCACCCGATGCAAACGCGGTGGATCTTCGGCCCACTCCCCGTCGTTGGATGATGACCGGCGGAAGGTGCCGCCGCGCCCGTCGCAGAAGGCGCGGAACTCGCCGGCGCTGCCGGCGCTTTTGTTTGTGATTGCGGTGTCTCGCTCATGCCGTGAATTTTATCACGACGCGCAATGCCAACCCGCGCCTAAGCAACCTCCCCACGCTCCAGGAGCTCACTCACCTTCGCAACGATCTCCCCTATCCGCACCGGCCGGTAAAACACAGCCGCCACCCGCGGCAGCGCCACAGTCTCAGTCCGCGAAGCCACCAAAATAGTCGGCACCCGCGCCACAAGTCCCCGAATCGCAGGATCGCCGGCAAGCTCCGCATTCGCTTCCAGCACCACCACCGCCGGCATCACCCCGCCAGCCAGCGCCCGCCCCACATCCTCCGCCGAATCCATGCCCAGCGCATCAATCCCGCGCTCGCGCAATTCTGCACGAACTGCAGCTCGCAATTTCCACTCCGTCGCGACCACGAAGACCACCGGCATCCCATTCTTAGAGTAGCGCATCTCTTATAGGTACGCCCGTAGGTACGCATTGGTGCTCCCGGCGCCACTCCTTCGGCCTTTCCGTAGGCAAGCTTCGAAAGGGTCTGTTACAATTTTGAGATTCTGGGGGTAGGCTGCGCGCGCAAGCGCCGCCCAAGATGGCGGACAACGGTAAGAGAAAATGGCTCGTTCCCACCCTGGCTGTCGCGCTAGGTGCGGTGGTCCTTGTTATCCTGTTAGCAAGCCGAGGCCAAGCTCCGGTTGTTCACTATGTACCCGTCCAACGCGAGGATCTAAGCGCCTCGATTTCAAGTAATGGCAAGGTCGAACCGATTTCGCCAGCGATCGCCCGCGCTCAATTTCCCACCTTTGTAGAGAAAATCGAAGCCACCGAGGGCCAAGCCATTCATCGCGGACAGCTGATTCTCACCCTGAATGCTTCCGACATTCGCGCGCAACTCTCCCAAGCACACGCCGATTTGCTGGCAGCCCAGACAGACTTACGGAACTCGCGCGCCGGCGGTCCGCCCGACGAACTCGCCCAGCTCAATGGCGATCTCGCGAAAGCCCAGGCCAACGTCGCCAACCTCGAACAAACTCAAAAGGCGCTCGAGCAACTCGCCGCCAAACAAGCCGCCACGCTATACGAAGTGGCGCAGAACCGCGCGGCTCTCGCGCAAGCTCGCGCCACGCTCGAGACTCTTCAGCAGAAGAAAGCGGCACTCGCCCAACGAACCACAGGCGATGCAGAACGCGCCGACCTGCGCGCGAAGCAAGCCCAGGATCAGATTCAGTCGTTCCAGGAGAAATTGCGCTCGGCCACAGTCGTGGCGCCTTCTGACGGCACGCTCTATGCGCTTCCCGTGCACACCGGCGACTACGTGAAAGTGGGCGACACCCTTGCCGAAATGGCCGATTTGCGCCACGTGCGCGTCCGCGCTTTTGTGGACGAGCCGGACCTTGGCGCCCTTGAGCCGAATCAGGTTGTGCAAGTCGCGTGGGACGCGAAGCCGGGCCAGACCTGGACCGGCCGCACCGAGCAGGTTCCCAAGCAGGTAGTGTCGCGAGGCGCTCGCAGCGTCGGCGAAGTGCTCTGCTCAATCGACAACGACAAGCTCGAGTTGCTTCCCAATGTCAACGTGGACGTCCACATCCTCGTCCACGCCCGCCAGGGTGCGCTGGTGGTTCCGCGCGCCGCCGTGCGCTACGACAACGGCCAGCATTTCGTTTTCGTCTACGGTGGCGACAAGATTCACCGCCGCGATATCACCGTCGGTATAGCCAGTGCGCAAAAATACGAAGTCATCAGCGGTCTGCAACTCGGAGACAGGGTAGTGCTGCCGGGCGACATGCAGGTGTTGAAGGACGGCATGGACGTTCGAGCCTCGGAGGCTAAACTATAGTGCACCGCGGACACAAGCTGTTGTGGGCAGTCTCGATCGCCGTGCTTTTCCTCTTTCCATTTGCAGCCAGCAGCCGCGTCGCGGCATCCGGTTTTCCACCGGACGCTTCCGCCTCCCTCCAGAACGCCATCCGCCAATACAATTCCGGAAACTATTCGGGCGCCGTCTCCACTTTGCAGGTGGCGGTGATCGCGAATCCGAATAATGCCGAACTCGCTTACTGGCTCGGCCGCAGCTATTACGAACTGCGCGACTATGACAATGCCATCACGAATGGCGAAAAAGCCGTCGAGCTCGATTCCAAGAATTCCGATTACCATTTGTGGCTTGGCCGCGCTTACGGCGGCAAGGCCGATCGCGAGCACAGCTTTTTCCTGGCCAAAAAAGTGAAGAAGGAATTTGAAGACGCCGTTGCCGCGAACCCCTCGAACATTGCGGCCCGCCGCGACCTCGAGGAATTTGATATCGACGCCCCGTGGGTTGTCGGCGGCAATAAGGACGAAGCCAAAGCTCAAGTGGACGCGATCGCTGCGATCGATCCGGTCCAGGGGCATCTCGCGAGAGCCCTCTACGATGCCCAGGTGGCCAAGAAGCAGGACGCCGCCGAAAGCGAATACCAGCAGGCACTCGCTGCGAAGCCCAAGACCGTGGACCCTTATTTCGACGCGGCCAACTATTACGTAAAGCAGAATAAGCCGTCCGAACTGAAAGCCGCTATCGACGGAGCGGCGGCCGTAAGTCCCAACGATCCTCGCCTGGCCTATTACCGCGGGGTGTATGGAGTGCTTTCAGCGGTCGATCCTTCGCATTCTGAACAGGATTTGAAGTCGTACCTCGCCAGCACGCCCGATCGCAGCGATTGGCCTTCGCACGCCGCCGCGCGGGAATGGCTCGGGCGTCTTTACGAGGCGCAAGGCAAGCGCGCCGAAGCGGCCGAACAATATCGCGCTGCTTTGCAACTCGATCCGACTCGCAAGGAGACGAAAACGCGGCTGGAACACTTGGAAAAATCGAAATAGCTCCCGGGATTTCGTTCGGGTCAATCTGAAATCGCTGCCATGTCCAACGTACGAAACAAATCCGAATATTGGAACGAGACCTGGCATCTTGCGCTTCAGGCGCTCCGCGCGAATAAACTCCGCGCTGCGTTGACGATGCTTGGCGTCATCATCGGCAGCGGCTGTATCGTTCTGGTCGTTACGGTGGCCCTCGCCGGCAAGCGCTACATCATCACTCAGATTGAAGGCGTCGGCTCGAACCTCGTCTACGCCGGCATCACGCGCTCCAATAATTCCTCGCGCCTCACCTTGAGTGACGAGATTTCGCTCGGCGACATGGAAGCTATGAAGACCCAGATTCCCGAAGTCGCCGTCGTCGCCGGAGCCAGCGATATCCCCATGACCGTTGTCGCGGCGGGCGTCGAACGGCCGGTAAAACTCGTAGGCGTCACCGACGGTTTTCAGCAGATTCGCCGCCTGGTCGTTTTTCGCGGGCGCTATTTCGATCCCGACGACATGATGACTCACGCCAAGGTCTGCCTCCTCACTCAGGAACTAGCCGAGCGCGTATTTCCACATCAGGATCCGGTCGGCCAGGAAATTCGCGTCGGTGATCTGCGCTTCGCCGTAATTGGTGTGTTTCGCGAACGCATTTCCACATTCGGCGAGACGGAAATCGCGCGCGAGTCCGTGCTGATTCCTTTCGGCTTGATGACCTACTACACGGGCTCGGAATATATCCGCACTTTATACGTGCAGGCGGACTCGCCCGAAGCTGTTCCCGGCGTAACGAAGCAGGTAGCGGAAGTTCTGAAAAGCCGGCACCGTCCCGGCGCGGAATACGACGTGGAGAATCTTGCCTCTCTGCTCGATTCAGCGCGCAAGATTTCGGAGGCCTTGACAGTCCTTCTCGTGGTGATCGCGCTCATCGCGCTCACAATCAGCGGCATCGGTATCATGAACATCATGCTCGTCACTGTCACCGAGCGCACGCGCGAGATCGGCATACGCAAAGCCGTTGGAGCGCCTCGCGACGCCATCCTCTACCAATTCTTGATGGAAGCGTTTCTAATCAGTGGCACCGGAGCTGTGATCGGAATTTTGATTGCCGTTTCGATTCCGGTGGCGATCAATCTCGTTTTGCGCGTGATACCGGAAGCAGTAGGGATTCGTGTTCCAGTGTCGTGGGTCTCGGTAGTCCTGGCGTTTGTCGTTTCATGCTCCACCGGCATCTTATTTGGCTACCTGCCCGCGAGTCGGGCGGCCAGCCTTCATCCAACGGAATCGCTGCGGTATGAGTAAGGACATGAACAACAAAAGACGGTCGTCACTCGCGATGGTCGCCAGTTTCGTTATCCTCGGAACTGGATTTTTTCCGCTCCTTGCTTGCGCGCAGGATTCAGACAAACTCACGCTGCGCCAGGCCGTCACGCTCGCTCTTCAGAACAGCCGCGAAATCGCCCTCGCCCGGATGCAATACACGGTCGCGCTTAACGCTGCCGGGGTGAACCGCGCCGATTTTCGGCCGAATCTTTACACAGGCTCCGGCGCTGCCTATACCAGTGGCTTTCCTGCAACTGTCGGCGGCCAGGCTCCAGCCATCTTCAGTTTGTCTTACACGCAGTCAGTTTTTAACTTGCCTCTCCGCGGACAATTGAAAGCCGCAGAGGACCGCGCGGAGAGCCAGAAGCTCGAACTTAACCGCACGCGCGACGCCGTGATTGTCCGTACTGCCACCACCTATCTTGAACTCGCAAAGGTCCGAACTTCGCTCGAGTTGCTGCGCGGTGAAGGTGCCAGCGCTGAAAAAATCGCTGGTGTCACCCGCGAACGGGCCCAAGCAGGCCAGGAACTGCCGATTGAGATCACCCGGAGCCAGTTGACGCTAGCTCGAATTCGGGAGCGAATCATCCATCTGGAAGGGCGCGACGCGATTCTCACCCAGCAGCTTGAGAATTTCACGGGCATATCGGGGCAATCAGTTCAAGTGGAGACAGAGCAGACATCGTTCGCGTTGGATCAACAAGAGACCGACATGATCGCCGCTGCGCTCAAGACGAGTCCCTTTGTCACCGAAGCGGAAAAAGAGCGCGATGCCCGCCAACACTTGCTAAAAGGCGCGAAGGGCGAGTTCTGGCCCACCGTCAGCGCAGTTGGCCTATACCAGGTTCTCGGCCAATTCAACAACTACAGCGAATTCTTCAATCATTTTCAACGCAACAATGTAACCGTCGGCGTTGACGTTCACATCCCGGTCTTCAGCTCCAAGACTTTCGCCGATATAAAACTCGCGAAAAGCCAGTTGAGCGAAGCAGAACTCGTCCTCGGGAACAAACGCCAGGAAGTCCGCGCCGACGTGCTGCAAAAGGCTCGCGATGTTCGCGAACTCGACGCCGCTCACGAAGTGGCGCGCCTCGACCTGCAACTTGCTCAGGAATCGCTACAAATTCTGCAAACGAAACTTGACGAGGGCCGCGCCACGCTAAGAGACATCGAGCAGGCTCGTCTCGAAGAAAACGATAAATGGGTGGCCTTCCTCGACGCGGAGTTCGCCCGTCAACAGGGGCAGCTCTCGCTGCTGCAGGCCACCGGCCAGCTCGCGAAGGTGTTTCAGTAGGCACGGTTTCCCGCAAAGCTCAGCTTGGGATAGTGGCCGAAATCGGGT
The DNA here is from genome assembly GCA_963815265.1 of uncultured Acidobacteriota bacterium. Taxonomy (GTDB): domain Bacteria; phylum Acidobacteriota; class Terriglobia; order Acidiferrales; family UBA7541; genus Palsa-295. The sequence continues at coordinate 318,164 of CAWFGI010000005.1, forward strand.
AAAATCGAATGAATACATCTACGGCCATTTTGCGTCTGTACGACGGTCTGCATTCTGGGGGATTGCGAATGTCGTCTGTAATGAAAACATTGTTGCTGAATCCGCCGAGCTTTGAGCATTTTGACGGCGGCGCCGGGTCGCGCTGGCCCGCGACGCGTGAAATCGAATCCTATTGGTACCCGGTCTGGCTCTCTTATCCGGCCGGTATGTTGCCCGGCAGCCGCCTTCTTGATGGTCCTCCTCACGGCATTACCCCGGCGCAGGTGGTTGAAATCGCGAAGGATTATGAGTTCGTGGTTCTCTTCACGTCCACCGTGGGCTTTCACAGCGACCTTCGCATGGCCAAGGCCATGAAGGAAAAGAAGCCCGGAATCAAAATTTGCTTCGTAGGCCCGCAAGTTCAGATCAAGCCGGCGGAGAGCCTTCTCGCCAGTCCCGATATTGATTTCGTCGTGCGCGGAGAATTCGACCACGCCGTTGTTGATTATGCGAATGGCAAGCCCATCTCAGGAATCGCAAACGTCAGCTACATCAAAGACGGCAAGGTCGTCCACAATCCGCCCCGCCCGCTGCTGCAGACGGAAGAACTCGATGTGCTCCCTTTTGCCACGGACGTCTATCAGCGCGATCTCACCATCGAAAAATACAATGTGCCGTTCCTACTGCACCCGTTCGTATCGTTCTATACCGCGCGCGGTTGTCCGGCTCTTTGCACCTTCTGCCTCTGGCCGCAAACTCTTTCCGGGCACGCATGGCGCGTGCGCGGTGTGGAATCCGTGGCGCGCGAATTCAAGCAGGCGCACAAGATGTTTCCGCAAGCCAAGGAATTTTTCTTCGACGACGACACGTTCAACATTCGCAAGGATCGCGTCCTCGCGCTTTGCAAGGAATTCAAGCCGGTGGGCTTTCAGTGGTCCTGCACCGCCCGCGTGCATAGCGATTACGAAACTCTGAAAGCGATGGCCGAAGCTGGCGCCCGCCTCCTCATCGTCGGATTCGAATCTGGCGATCCGCAAATTTTGAAGAACATCAAGAAGGGCGCGACGGTCGAGATGGGCAAGACCTTCGTGCAGAATTGCAAGAAGGTGGGCATTCGCGTTCACGGCGATTTCATCATCGGGCTGCCAGGCGAAACGAAAGAAACCATCGAAAAGACGATCAATTACGCCAAGGAACTCGATTGCGAAACGATTCAAGTTTCCATGGCCCACGCCTATCCGGGCACAGAGCTATACGAGCAGGGAACTCGCGAGGGGTTTCTGAAAGGTGAAGCAGTCACCGACGCTGGCGGCCACCAGCTTCCCCACCTCGAGTATCCCGGCCTTTCGCGCGAGTACATGGTGGATTCCGTCAACCGCTTCTATGACGATTACTATTTCCGTCCGCGCGTGGCATGGCGCATCGTTCGCGATGCTCTGTGGGATTCGCACGAGCGCAAGCGGCTCTTCCACGAAGCCGTGGACTTCATGAAGCTTCGCGCCGACCGCAAGCGTGTGGCGAAAAAGGGCGTGCAGAAGAAAGTGCTCGTGAATGTGCCGGAGCAACGCAGCTCGTCGGTAGGAGTAGCGAGCGAATCCCCGAGCGCATGACGCCCGGTTCGGGGCTGCATCTCAAGACTTTTTCCCTCCTTTTCATTATGGTTGTTTTCGGTCCTCTGGGCGATGTGCTGCTCAGCAAGGGCATGAAAGACCTTGGCGAAATTCCCAACTGGTCTCTGGCGGAATTGGCGCATCTTTTCGTCGGAGTTTTCACCTCCGGCATGATCTGGCTCGGAATCTTCTCGCTCATCGGGTTTTTCATCGCTTACACGCTCGTGCTCACGTGGGCCGATTACAGCTTCGTCCAGCCGGCTTCTTCATTCTCGTATGCGGTCGTCGCGCTGCTCGGCCATTTTGCCCTCGGCGAAGTGATTACGCCGTTGCGCTGGGCGGGCATCCTGGTGATCTGTTGCGGCGTGCTGATCGTGGGGCGCACCCCGCCGCGCACCACTGAAGAGGCCGCGGAATCCCGCTTGCAGCCCAGCACGATGGAGCAGAGTTGATGTTTGTCGAAATTATTCTGATCTTCGGAATCGTGGTGATAGGCACGGGCGGCGAAATCTGCCTCACGCGGGCGATGAAAACCATCGGGGAAGTGCACGATTTCCGGCCGCGCGCGTTGCTCAACGTATTCGGGCGCGCGATGCGCGTTGGATGGATGTGGCTTGCGCTGCTGTTGATGGCGGCGGGATTTTTCTCGCTGCTGGGAATGCTGTCGCTCGAGAATGTGAGTTTTGTTGTGCCGGTTACGGCACTGAGCTATGTGGTCGGCGCGTACGGCGGGGCGTTGTTTCTGGGAGAGAACGTAACGCGGCAGCGCTGGCTCGGCGTTCTGCTTGTGTGTATTGGCGTGACCATGGTTTGGAAGGGCCGAGGCTAACGGTTGTCCGGAAGGATAGTCGCGTGACGGCGTGGGGAGCGATTCGCGCGGCGCTCCTGCTGTTGGCGATGGCTCCTTTCGGTTATTACATCGTTGCGATCATTGCGGCGCGCCGATTTTTTGCAAAGCGCGCAATTCCGCTTGCCGCGGATTTCAGTCCGCCGGTCAGCATCCTCAAGCCGATTTACGGTCTGGACCGCGAGACGTATGAGAATTACGCAAGCTTCTGCCGCCAGGATTACCCTGACTTCGAAATTCTCTTCTGCGTCTCCGATGACCGTGATCCTGCCGTACCGGTGATTCAAAAATTAATTCAGGATTTCCCCGAGCGTACGATTCGCCTGCTCGTTGGCTCTGAGCTTCTTGGTGTAAGCGACAAAGTAAATAAACTCTGCCGCATGGTGCGCGAAGCGCGCCATGAAATCGTGATCCTCACCGATAGCGATGTACGCGTCGATTCGGGCTTCCTGCGCGCAATCGCGGGCGCGTTTCGCGATCCGGAAGTGGGCGGCGTCACCTGCCTGTATCGCGGCGTCACGGACGGTTCGTTCGCGGCCGGCCTCGAGGCCATGGGCAACAGCACAGATTTTGCCGCAGGTGTGCTCGTCAATTGGCTCGGCGGCAAGATCGACTTCATGCTCGGCGCTGTGATGGCGACGACGAAGAAAAATCTCGCCGAAATCGGTGGCTTCGAAGCGTTAGTCGATTACTTTTGCGACGATTTCGAGCTGGGGAACCGCATCGCAAGAAACGGCCATCGCATAGAGCTCAGCACGTTTCCGGTATCGATTGTCTATCCGCGCGAAACGCTGCTGGAGGCTTTCCGGCACCAGGTGCGATGGAATCTGAGCATTCGCTACTCGCGTCCCGCCGGTCATCTGGGGTTGGTTTTCACCCAAGGCTTGCCTTGGACGATTCTTGCGGCGCTGATCACTCCGTCGGCGTCGATTGCGCTGGCGTACGTCGCCGCCTACGTGGTGCTGCGCAGCGAGATGGCCAGAAACGTTGGAGTGTCGGGATTGCAGGACCGCGCGCTCCGCGCGAAGCTGGCACTTCTGCCGGTGCGCGACGCGTTCGCATTCATGGTGTGGCTCGCGAGTTTCTTCCCGCAGCGAATTCGATGGCGCGACAAGGAGTTCTACGTGCGAAACCGGCGGCTCATCCCCACTGCTTCGATCCGCGCATTGTAAGAAAGTGGCGACGAGGTGAAACGAGACCGAGTAGAGATCTGTTGAGCTTCGGAGGGCAGCGATGACGGGTTGTCGACTGCCCATGTTCAGCGTTGTCTCGTAACTAGGCAGGGCGGGCTACCGGGGTTCATCGCCCGCCACGTAGCGCGCGGTAGATTTCGTTGGCGGTTTTGAATTCCTGCTCTAAATCTTTGCTGGCGAGGCGGGTACGCAGATAGTCGATGGCCTGGGCCAGGCGGTCGAGTGCGTGCGCAATGTTTTCGCGGTTCGTGAGGCAGGTGTCGCGCCAAATGTCGTACGGGCTGCCCGCAAGGCGCAGCATATCAGCGAGGCCTGGGCCCACGAGAGTCAGCGGCAAGCCGGTTTCGTCGGTCTCATCCGCGACGACGTGCGCGAGCGCGACGGAGGCGAGTTGCGGCAGATGCGAGACGATGCCCACCGCCCAGTCGTGCGTCTCCGCGTCGCACCAGACGGGCTCTGCGCCGATGCGCCGCAACAACGCCGCAAATTTCTGGACGCGCGGATCCGGCTCGCCCTCGGATGCAATCAGGGCATAACGTGTGCCGCGAAAAAGATCTGCATCCGCGTGCTCGATTCCCGAATTCTCTTTGCCCGCCATCGGATGCCCGCCCAGAAACCGCGCGCCGCTGCGAAAATATTTCTGAGCTTGCTGGCATATCGTGGCCTTCGTGCTACCCGCATCGGTGACGAGCGCGTTCGCGTCCGCCGCTTTCGCAATTTTCGGCAGAGCGTCAATCGTTGCCCCAATCGGTAGCGCGAGGTAGACCAAATCGGCCCCGCGAACAGCCGATGCGATATCGTGCACAGTTTCGCTGATCGCCCCCCGCGGCAAGGCGCGCTCCAGCACATCCGCACGGTCAAACCCGACAACCTTAGCTGACGGGAACTCTCGCCGTACTGCCAAGCCAAACGACCCACCGATCAGTCCCGTCCCGACGATGGCTATGCGGCTATATTGAGCTTTTGTTCGCATCTAGGTGTTTTGGTTACCGTGAGAGCCGAAATTATACTCGCGAATTATCAGCGTTGCCCCCATTTGACAGGTACAAAAATTCACTTCAAGGAACTTGACGGGGCCGGGGCCGTACCGTATATTGAGGTTGCGATGCGACTTTATTACCGAGCGTACGGTTTTACCTACCGCTACTCCTTTACGGGGCAGCGGGCCGGTGAAACGTGCGCGGCGGGAGTGAGCAAGACGAGCTAAAAGCCGCACAAAGTTTCGAGATTCCGGGCCGCGACCTCCGAGAGGACGCGGCCTTTTTTTTGCTTGCAGGCAGATCAACGAACAGGAACAGGAGGGCCCTATGACGATCGGCGACTGGCGGAAGAAAATCGATGAAATTGACACCGTCCTTCTGCAGCTTCTGAATCTGCGCACAGAATTTGCGGTGGAGGTTGCGCGGCTGAAGGAGGAGGAAGGTCTCTCGTTGTGCGCGCCGGAGCGCGAGCAGAAGGTGATCGCGGGGATGAAGAATTTGAATGATGGGCCGCTCGATGGGGAGGCGGTGACGAGAATTTTTCGGGCCATCATGGACGAATCGCGGCGTATTCAGGAGATGCATGCGGGGGAGGGAAGTGCGAAGGCGAAAGAGCCGGCGAAACGCCGGCGGTACGGAACGGCGGCGGAGCCATGAGCAGACACACGGTCTGGGGCGATGCTGCCGAAAATATTGAAGCGAACAGGAGCGGAATGAAAATCGAATCGGGTGCGCGGGTTGCATTTCAAGGCGAGCGGGGAGCTTTCAGTGAAGAAGCGGCGATGAAGCTTCTTGGCGACGGGATTGCGCTGGTTCCGCGGCCGACGTTCGAGACGATGTTCGATTCGATTGATAAGAATGCGGCAGATTACATTCTTGCTCCGATAGAGAACACGCTTGCCGGGTCCGTCCATCGAACGTTTGACCTGCTGATTGAGAGCCGCCTAAGCATCATCGCCGAGGAGATTATTCCTATCGTGCACAACCTAATCAGCGTGCCGGGCGGTACGATCGAGCAAGTCACCACCGTGGAATCGCATCCCGTGGCGCTGGCGCAGTGCGAGGGATTCTTTCACGAGCGCACGGAATTGAAACGAATCGCTACCGAAGATACGGCTGGGAGCGTTCGCGCGATTGTCTCAGCCGGAGATCCATCGCGGGCCGCGATCGCCAGCCGGCGCGCGGCTGAAATTCATGGGGGCAAAATTCTACGCGAACATCTGGAAGACAATCCCGAAAACTACACGCGATTTCTGCTTCTGGGCCCTTCGTCCAAAACGTTCGACGCGGCCAACAAACTTTCACTCGTGTTTCAGGCGGCCCACCGTCCTGGCGCGCTTTTTCACGCGCTCGGGCCCTTCGCGCGCCGCGGAATCAACCTGATGAAAATCGAGAGCCGGCCGATTGCCGGGCGTCCCTGGGAATATCGTTTCTATCTGGATTTGCAGGCTTCAGCGCTCGATCCGGAAGTAGAGGCAGCAATTGCCGAGCTGGAGAAGCTGAGTGTGAATCTGCGGATTCTGGGTTCATACGTGTCGGCCGAGATTTTTAGCGCGAAGGCGAGCTAAGGAAAATTGAGCAAAGGGAGAGCGAACCATGATTGTCGTGATGGAACCGAAAGCTACCGATGAGCAAATCAATCATATTGTGACACGCGTGAAAGAGTGCGGCTGCCAGGCGCACTTGACTCGCGGAACGGAGAAGACAGTGATCGGAATTGTGGGAAACAGCAACGAGCATCGCAGCGAACTGGAAGCGCTGCTTGCGGCGCCAGGCGTTGAGGAAATCGTACGCGTTGCACATCCATTCAAGCTTGCCTCGCGCCACTTCCATCCGGAAGGCTCGATTGTGGATCTCGGTAATGGCGTGCTGGTGGGTGGAACGTCTATCGCGGTTGCGGCCGGACCGTGTGCGGTGGAGACGGCGGCGCAAATTAACTCTGTCGCCGCGCGGGTCGCACAGGCGGGAGCTAAATTGCTTCGCGGCGGCGCGTTCAAACCGCGTTCGTCGCCATATTCCTTCCAGGGGCTTGGCGAAGACGGACTCGAATTGCTCCGGCGCGCCGCCGATGATAATGGACTTCTTGTCGTCAGCGAAGTGATGGATGCTTCGCAGGTGGAAATCATGCTTCCGTATGTAGACGTGATGCAGGTAGGCGCGCGCAATATGCAGAACTATCACCTGCTGCGCGCTCTTGGCGAAATTGCGAAGCCGGTGCTGCTGAAACGCGGAATGTCCGCAACGATTGAGGAATTGCTGCTCAGCGCGGAGTACATCATGGCAGGAGGGAACTACAATGTGATTCTCTGCGAGCGCGGCATCCGGACATTTGACACATACATGCGCAACACGATGGACATTGCCGCGATTCCCGTGATCAAACAACTCTCGCATTTGCCGGTTCTCGCCGACCCTTCGCACGGAACCGGGCGCCGGGACAAAGTGGCGCCGATGGCGCGAGCGGCAATCGCAGCGGGTGCGGATGGATTGCTCATCGAAGTCCATCCCGATCCCGAGCGCGCCCTTTCCGACGGCGCGCAATCGCTCTACCCGGATCAATTCGCGCAGCTCATGGGCGAAGTTACTGTGATCGCGCAAGCGGTGGGACGGCGAATGGAAACGGAGTCGGTGAAAGCCAGCGCGACGCGCGGTTGACGAATTTCCCCTGACAACCTAGGATGGCGAACCAGCGACGGCGCGAGCCAGCGTTCGATCGAGAAACATGGCGCGTCGCTGGGGAGAAGCCGATCGATGCTGAGTGTCTGGCAGTGCATTTTCATCATCGCAGGCACGGTGGTGCTGTCACTCGTCTTCCTGGGTGTCTTGCGTCGGATTTGGCCGGCTTCGCGGCGGACAGAACACAATGATGTGATTGGATGGCAAATCAGTGTGCTGGGCACGACATACGCGGTGATTCTCGCCTTCATGCTCTGGAACGTGTGGAATAATTTCCAAACAGCGCGCATCAACGCGGAGATGGAGGCGAACTTTCTCGTGGATTTATATCGCATCACGGGCGGACTAGAACCGGCGCAAGGTAAGCCAATCCGCGCGCTCTGCCGGGAATATGCCGCAGTGGCGGTGAACGAGGAATGGCCGGCGATGGCGCAGGAGAAGCTGAGTACGCACAGTTTCAGCATCACGCAACAGATGTGGGAAGTGCTGTTGCAAGCGCATTCGGATACTGGAGGCGGGCCCTCGAGCCGCGGGCAGGAGGACATTTTTCAACAATCAAAATATGAACAGGCGTTCAGCACGCTGAGCCAGATGTCCGAGCACCGGCGGCTGCGCCAGCTGGAAAGCCGGATGAAGCTTCCGGGAATTTTGTGGGCGGTTTTGGTAGTAGGCGGCATTGTGGTGATCGGTTCGGCATGTCTCTTCGGTTGCCAGAATTTCAGGCTACATTTCGTTCTCGTATTTGTCCTCTCGCTTTTGTTGTCGCTCGTCCTCGTTTCCGTCGCGGAAATTGACCGTCCGTTTCAAGGGCCGGTGCACGTTCGGGCGGATGCATTCGAGTTCGCGCAGCAAACTTTCGCGCAGCTTCCGCAATAATCAGCAGAATGCAGAGCTACACGGCTGCGCTTCCCACTGTTTTCTAGAATCGATAAATGCAGCCGGTGGCGACCTGGAAATTTCCCTGCGTGGCGATGTAGGTGGGGGATATGATTGAGACGGGAGCCTGCCTGGGATCGAGGCCCTGCAGGTAACGGACGAAGGTAGTGCCCGCGTCGAAACGAACCGCGGAACGCTTCGACGCCGGTGACGAAGCGTCAACTTTGCATCCTGCCCACGATGTGCGGGTTATCGCAGTTCCTCGACTGCGCGAGGAACTGCGCACACATTTTTGTAGCTGGGGTCGTTTGACTCCGAACGTCGCTCCGTACATCCGGCGCCCAGGATGAACTACCGGATAAATCGCTTCACTCGACCGCTAGAATTGCTTTGACCGCCAGCTCTAAGAGAAACGGAGTCTACCATACACATCGATTAGCAAATTCTTCTCTTTACCTTCGTTTTGGATTGCGCAAAATCTGAATATAGCTGGTGGAAATGACGATTGGCCGCCCTTGCTCGGGTTGACGAAATGGGGCACGCTCAGTAAAGTATAGCGAGGGTCGCGCAAGCGGCCCTTTTTATTGCCTCCTGCTGGGAGGTCGTACAATTGGCAGTACATCAGATTCTGGATCTGATTATCCTGGTTCGAGTCCAGGCCTCCCAGCCAACAGCTTCTCCTTCCATCGTACCGAAGGCCTGAACGGAGTCTCGTGAGTGGAGTGCGTTGCTTTCTAGGTTTGAGCCTTTTGAACTGGCAGGTTCGCTGATTCCCACGCCGCGAGGCCGCCGGCAATTTCGCAGACGGAATCAAATCCGCCGGCCTTCAGCAAGCTCGCCGCGATGGACGAGCGGTAGCCTCCGGCGCAGTAGACCAGCAAGGCGCGATCTTTCGGAAGGGCTTCTAGATCTCGCACGAGATGATTGAGGGGCATGCTTAAGCTGCCGCCGATGTATTTCTGTTCGCGCTCACGGGGCGCGCGAACGTCTACAGCCAGTGGCGCCTGGCTTGACGCAATGAGTTCCGCGGCGAATTGCGGGCTCAGCCGTTCGACGAACGCGACCAGGTCTGGCCGCGATTCGAGGCTTTGCAATCCGTTTTGCAGGTAGCCAGCCACGTTATCGAAACCGATGCGTCCGAGCCGGACGGCCGATTCATTCTCCCGGCCGGGAGCCGCGATGATCACAATCGGGTGCTCGCGATCGAGCATTGTGCCGGCCCACGTTGCGTACTGGCCGCCGAGTCCGATGTTGATGCTGGCCGCGAGATGAGCGGCGCCAAATTCTTCGGCATCGCGCGTGTCCAGAATCTGCGCACCTTCCTTTTGCAATGCCAGCACCGTTTCGAGAGTCAGGGGTTTCAGATTGCGTTCCAGCGATTCATCGAGCGTGGGCCTCTCTTTGCTGTTCAACACCGCGTCGTAGACGAAATACGGAGGAGCCTCAGGTTGGTCGGCGGTGACTAGTTCGATGAATGCTTTCTTGCTCATCGGCTGGAGCGCATAATTCAGTCTTCGCTGATCTCCTATGGTTGATACTGTCTCTTTACTGATGGCCTTGCCGCAGAGCGACCCAGCGCCGTGAGCCGGATAAACGAGACTCGCATCCGGCAGCGGAAGCAATTTGGACTGCAAAGAATCGTAGAGCAAGCTCCCGAGGTCGTTGGCTGACCATCCCAGCGATGCGCGAAGGTCCGGCCTTCCCACATCGCCGATGAATAACGTGTCGCCTGTGAGCACGGCATACGGTTCGGTGCCGCTGCGATCGAGATCGTAGACGAGGATCGAAATAGATTCGGGCGTGTGGCCTGGCGTTTCGAGAGCTTTCAATCGCACGCGCCCAAATTCGACGACGCTGCCATCCGCGAGCGGCGTGAAGCGGTATTCGGCTTGCGCTTTGGCGCCAAGGTAAATTGTGGAGCCCGCGCGATCGCGCAATTCCAAGTGGCCCGCAATGAAATCAGCGTGCAAATGAGTCAAGATTACGTGTTTGATCTGCAGCTTATGCTCCGCTGCGAACTCTAAATAACGTTCGATGTCTCGCTGCGGATCGACGACGGCAGCTGTGCGCGTCTCTTCGTCACCAACAAGATAGGAAGCGTGGGCGAGGCAATTGAGATAGAACTGCTTGAAGAGCATGCATCTTTATACTCGATGCGTGTTCAAAGCCGCAAGGCTGCGCAATTCACGCAGGTTTGTTTGGTAACCTAACGCTTCTCATTCGTAGCGTAGCGCCACAATTGGGTCAACGCGCATCGCACGGCGTGTCGGAATAAAGCAGGCGAATAGCGACACAGCGCAAAGCAACATCGTTACCGTCAGGAAAGTGAGTGCATCGGTGCTCGTTACACCGAGCAACGCGCCGCTCAAATAGCGCGTCAGCGCGAGCGACGCTGCCAAGCCGATCGCCACCCCTGCGATCGTCAACCGCAGCCCATGGCCGAGGACCAGCCGCAAGATGTCGTCTTTGCTCGCGCCCAATGCCATGCGGACACCAATTTCATGCGTGCGTTGGCGCGTGGTGTAGGCCGTGACGCCGTAAATTCCCACCGCAGCGAGGACCAGAGCGAGGAGCCCGAATGCGCCGACAAAAATTCCCGCCACGCGTTGGGGGAAGCTGGCGAACTGCTCGCTGGTTTCGAGCGAGGTCACTTGGAACAAAACCACATCGGGGTTCAGTTGATGGACCGCACCCTCCGCCGTCTTCGCGAAAGCGAATGGATCTCCAGCAACCCGCGCGTGAATAATCATGTTGGCCGTATACACCTGGTACAAAGGCAGATACACGAATGGAGCCGACTTTTCACTGAGGCCGGTCATCTTGCTATCGTGCGCCACACCAATCACCGTGAACCATTCGTGCGTCAAGTCTGAATTGAGTTGCTTGCCAAGGCCCTCCTGGTTCGGCCAGTAGCGATTCACGAATGCTTCGTTGACGATGACCACGCGTTGCGAAGTTTTCGTGTCCTGGGGCGTGAAGTCGCGACCCTCGACCAGCGGAATCTGCATCGTGTGGAAATAATTCGGCGTGATGATGCCGTCAGGTATTTCCATCAATTCATTCGCCTGCGCCACGTAGCCTTCGGGCTTCACGGCGGTCGAGCCTGCGGAAAACCCAGGCACTCGGTTCGAAAGAGCAACCGACTGTACGCCCGGCAGCGCCTCGAGTTTCGCCTGGAGCTGCCGGTCGAATTCCGCCCCGGCGGCATCGGAATATCCCGCGGTAAACAGATCGTAGGAAGCTGTGAATACATTATGCGGGTTGAATCCCAAATTGATTAACTGCGCTCTCAGGAAGCTGCGGATAAACAGTCCCGCGCAGATCAGCAGCAGCAGCGAAAGCGAAATTTGCGCCACCACCAGCGTGCTCGCGAGGCGAGCCTTTTTCAGGCTGCCCGAAGCGCTGCCCGTGTCTTCCTTCAACACTGCCACCGGCGCGAGGCTCGATGCGCGGAGCGCGGGTAAAATTCCGAAGATGACGCCGGTGAGCACTGAAATCGCGAAGGTGGCGGCCAATACCGTGCGGTCCGCCCGGACCACAAGCGCAAGCGGAAAATCGGTCGTCGGAAGGAATTTCATCAATGTGCCCGAAGTCCAAGCTGTGATCAGCAACGCGACCGCGCCACCGGCCAGCGCCAGCATCAGGCTTTCCACTAGCAGTTGTTGCACAAGCCGCCATCGGCTCGCACCCAGCGACATACGAATGGCGATTTCGCGCCGCCGCCCTACTGATCGAACCAGCATCAGGTTGGCGACGTTCGCGCACGCCAGCAGCAGCACCAAGCCCGCGATGGTCATGAGCATCGGTAGCAGTGTGGCGAGGAAAAAATTCAGGCCAAATGGGTTCCGCCACAGCGGATAAACCGTCACGCCATCGTGGCCTTTGTGCTCTTCCGGATAATTCTTCACTTCGGGTTTGATTCGCAGCGCGAGTTCCGCTTGCGCCTGCTCCAGCGTGACGCCCGGCTTCAGCCGCCCGAACACGATCCACACAAAATTATGGTGGTCGTGAAGGATGTCCCCCAGCGGTAGCACGTCTGCTTCCATCATGATCGGAACCCAAATCTCTGTGCGCACACCCGTTTGGCTTCCCTGAAACACTGCCGGCGTTACACCGACGATGGTGTAGGGGTGTTTGTTGATCTCGATTGATTGGCCGATAACTTCCGGATTTGCGCCGAAATGCGTTTGCCAGAGCCGGTAGCTGATTACCGCGACAGGCGCGCCTCCGGGCTTTTCATCTTCCGCCGGCAAGAATGTGCGCCCGAGGATGGGCTGCACGCCGAGCACATCGAAATAGTTCGCAGATGCCACCATGCCCCACACGCGCTCAGGTTTGCCTTTGCCGGTAAGGCTCAGCTGGGCGAAGTTGCATGCCGCGATGCCTGTGAAACTGTGCTGCCCGTCGCGCATAGCTTCGACATCAGGGTATGTAAACCCGAGAGGGTTTTCCCCGGGTTTGCTTCCCGTCATCGCTACCACTTCACTTGGGTTGGTAAGCCCCGGGACTGGATTCAGCAACGCAGAATTGATCCAGGAGAAAATCGTGGTGTTGGCCCCAATGCCCAACGCGAGCGTGAGGATAGCAATTGCCGCGTAGCCCGGGGCCTTGGCTATCATTCGCGCGCTGTACCGGACGTCTTGCCAGAACGAGGTCATCCACCACCTCCGGACACGAGTTTAGAATGATTCAAAGCATGTCCCGGCCCAGACGAGAGTATCGCGTAACCGAATGCGGGGGTAGGGGGTTAGCGGGACGCACATGCTGGCAAAAAGGCGACAACGTCCGATTATGGGACGGGCCACCAGCGAGACCGAACATCCCAAGTTAAGCGTATGGAGGCCACGGAGGCAGAGCCGCATGATAAACTTTGGCTATCCCACCTAGTACCTTCGGCGGATAACCAAACCGCAATATTCTGCTATCCTAGTAACAAGAAGCGCGACTTGGTGTCCAATTAACCCAAGGGACACGCGCCGCTAAGGAGCAAGGGCCGAACGCATGTCCGACCTGGCACAATCTCTATCGTGGGGCCGTGATGAAGCTGGCCTTGTGCACGAGCTGCAAGCGGGGTCAGATGCGGCATTCGATTACTTGGTCACGTACTACCACGTCGGCGTATTCAACCTGGTGTACGGGATTCTGTCAGATAGCGCCGATGCTGCAGACGTGACCCAGGAAGTTTTCTTACGCGCGTTTCGCGGGATTCGCGGCTTCCGGCACGGCAGTTCGCTGAAGACGTGGCTTTATCGTATCTCGGTGCGCCAAGCCCTGAACCATCGCCGCTGGTGCTGGCGGCATCACCGGCAGCAGGTTTCGATTGATGCTGAGGAAGAAGGAAGAAGCCTAGCGCTCGATCTGAAGGATAGTGAAGCCACTCCCTACGAGCGTCTGGCGAGCCAGGAAACGCAGCAAGCGGTTCGTGTAGCTCTTGCGCAAGTGCCGGCCCTGTTCCGTAGCGCGGTAATCTTGCGGGATCTCGAAGGGCTTTCCTACGAAGAGGTGGCAGAAGTGCTCGAAGTCTCGGTAGGAACCGTAAAGTCGCGCATTCTTCGCGGTCGGCGGATGCTGAAGGAAATTCTCGATCCAGTGGTTGCCGTGGGTCATGCAGAAAAGGAAACCTCGGTCGCGGCGTTCGGCTCGCAGCCGATCAATGGGTGGGAAAGATGAATTGCGGACGGGAATGATGAACTGCAAAAGTGCCCAACGCTTTTTGCCCGGATACCTGGACGGAGCCATCGGTTCGCGCGAGCATGCGGGAGTGCGCCAGCATATTGAATCTTGCGATGGCTGCCGGAATTTGCTCGAAAGCTATCGCCGTCTTGTGGTCGCCCTTGCGCGAGTGGAGCCCGTTCAGCCGCCTGCGAATCTTGCTACCAGCATTCGTGTGAGCGCTGCCAAAATGCGTTCTCCCTGGCAAGTTGCGCGGCACGTATGGGCGCGCGGCGTCATGGTATTCGAAAATGTTCTGGAGCCGCTGGCGGTGCCTGCTACCGGCGGAGTGGTTACGGCTCTCGTGGTATTCGCGCTTCTCGTGCAGAATATTCTCGTTGGCGTACCGATGGGCGGCGTGGTACCCAACGACCTGCCTCTGAATCTGGTCCAACCCGCCCGTCTGGAAAGCCTCGCACCGTTTCCGGTTCCCGTCATTATCGCTACGGACGATCGTCCCGGTTCCGGCCTCTTGCTCGTCGAGGCCACGCTCAATGCGCAGGGCCAGGTGGTTTCGTACAAGATTCTCTCCGGCCCGAGTGATGACGCCTCACAGCGTCAACTCGATCAGCTCATGATGTTTTCGCGTTTCCGGCCGCAAACGAACTTCGGCCTTCCCCGCGATGGCGGCCGCGTGGTTCTGAACTTCAGCACAGTTCGAGTCCGCGGATAACGGCTGCGTTTTCGGTTCGCCTCAGCCTTCTTCAACCCGCTTCCTTGACTCATCGAAACCCGCCGATTAAAGTCTAAGTGGACGCGCAGGGATACCAGCGGATTGATGTTCCGGTTGATTGGAAGCCTGCTCAGCGAATGCAGTTCCCTCGATCCAGGAGTTCGCAGATTCAAAAGTTCGCCCACTTGAATTTAATATTCGCAGCTGTAATGGCCGCTTCACTCGCGGCCGGCTCGATTTGTATCGGCGCACAACGCGAGCAAACGCGCCAGGAAAAACCCCCCGACAACTACAGCGGCATTTTCGTCGAGCCCGATCAGGCTTTGTTCGCGACGATGTGCGCGCTGGACGCGGCCGGCTTTGCAGCTGACGAAAGCACGCTTTCAGAGATGCCATCGCGTCTCGCTCTCCGCGAGGCGATGCTCAAAATGCAGGGACCAGCCACGGAAGCTCTGCGCCAGTTCTACCGCGATCATCTGCTCGGCGACCCGGGCGAAACGTTATCGCGCTACATTACGTTCTCGCTGGTCGTGGGGCCACCGCCTCGTTTCGATTTTCAGGTGAATCGCGATTTGCTGCCGCCCGACGTGCTCACGATCGACGGCTTCAGGGAAGTTCTCGCAGCCTTTTACCAGGAGGCGCGTCTCGATCAGGAGTGGGCGAAAGTTCAACCGGAATATGAACGGGCCGCCGCCACGTACCAGGCGCCCGTGCGCAAAATCGTGTTCACCACGAATAGCTATCTGCGCGAGATTATCAAGCCGATATACGACCGCACGTTTACCGTGGATGTGGAGCCGCTCGTGGGCGCTCGCACGAATTTTCGCAATAGTGGCAACCACTATTCCATCGTAGTGGGCACGCCGGCACAGATTCCCGTGGAGCAGATACAGCACTCCTACCTGCATTTTGTGCTCGATCCGCTGCCATTGCGGTATCGAAAAGAGTTGGAATCCAAGCGTGCCTTATTGCTGATCGCCGCTCGGGCTCCGCGATTGCCCGAGGAATATCGCGATGATTTTCTGGCCTTCACCGACGAATGTTTTATCAAGAGCGTTGAATTGCGTCTCCGTCATCTCGCGCCTGCTCAGCTCGAGTCTGCCTTGAATGAGGCCGATCAGACCGGATTCATCCTCGTGCGCCCTTTCGTTGCGGAACTGCAGAAATTTGAGAAAAGCGAGCCGTCAATGTCGTATTATTTCCCGGATTTGATTGCGGCTATCGACGTGCCCGCGGAGCAAAAGCGTTTGCAGAACGTGACATTTTCGCCGGAAGTTCCGGTGCCGGCGGCGAAGCAGATAAGCGATTCCGCCGCCGCGGCATCCGAGCTCGATCGTTTGCTCGCGCAAGGCGACCGCGAGATCGCGTTGCAGGATGCCAAAGCCGCTGCGGCTACTTTCGAGAGCATTCTGGCGAAGTATCCCGGCTTGCCGAAAGCGGAGTACGGCCTGGCAATCGCGTCGGTAATGTCCGGAAACGCAGATCGAGCGCAGCAGCTTTTCGCGCAGTTGGTTTCGCCACCGCCGGCTCCCGCAGCGGCTTCGAAACCGGGGGATGCCGCGGACCCGGCAATTCTTTCCTGGTCGCACGTATACCTCGGGCGCATTCACGATCTCGAGGGGGAACGCGACGCAGCGGTGCACGAGTATCTCGGCGCGCTGGCGGTGCAAGGCGCGCCAGAGTCCGCTCGCGTAGCGGCGCAGCATGGTGTGGACGAGCCGTATAAGGGACGCACACGCGCGAGCGGAAGCGGAAATGAAAAGTAACAGAACCGGCGACAGCAGCACACTTGAGATCGCTCGTAGCGGGCGTTCCGAGACATCCATTCAACGGAGGGGAATTTCGATGAAGCTCCCGTCACATCGCACTGGAATTATGGTTGCCGCGCTCTCACTCGCGGCGGCACTTGCCTCATCTCCGGCTCTGCACGCTCAAGCCGCAGGATCCGGTAGCCAGCAGTCGCCGCCGCCTTCGCTGCAGCAGCAGAACCCGCCCGCCAAGGCTGGCGCTCAGCAGGCCCAGCAACCAGCTCCGCAGGCTCCCGTCGACCCGGAAGAAGAAAAGGCCTACAAGGCTTTCACGGATGTGAAGCCTGACTCGTTCGACCAGCAAATCCAGGTGGGCGAACAATATCTCCAGAAATATCCCACTGGCCAGCACTCCGGGCAGGTTTATTCTCGATTGACGACCGCTTACTATCAGAAGCAACAGTTTGACAAGATGTACGCGGCCGGCGACAAAGCTCTTGCCATCAACCCAAACGACGTGGCCGTGCTCGTCCTCGTTGGCTGGGTGATTCCCCACAATTACGATCCCAATGATCCCGAGTCCGACCGCCGTTTGGCAAAGGCTGAAACCTATGAGAAGCACGCGATCGAGGTCCTAGCCACGATGCCCAAACCCGAGGGCATCGCCGACGATCAATTTGCCAAGGCCAAGCAAGCTTCCCTGGCCCAAGCCCATAGTGGTCTGGGGCTGGTTTACTTCCGTCAGCAGCAATTCGACAAAGCAGTCACCGAGATGCAAGAAGCGGTCAAACTCGATACAGCTCCTGATTCCGTGGATCTCTACATTCTCGGCGTCAGCTTGAGTCAAATGAAACGCTACCCGGAAGCGGCTGACACATTCAAGCAATGTGCTTCCATTCCCGGTGCGGTGCAGGACCGCTGCAAACAGCGCGAAGGCGAGGCCAGGAAGTCGGCCGCCGCGCAGCCGGCTCCGCCCAAATAATCAAATCGAGGCCAAACGATGACCGCAGAAGAGCTCGAAGAACTTGGAGCGATTCTCGGTCATCGCTTTGCGCATCCCGAACGACTCGAGCAAGCCCTCACTCATCGCTCGCGCCGCCAGAACGACGCTGCCTCTGACAACGAACGCCTCGAATTTCTCGGCGACCGCGTCCTCGGCCTCGTCGCCAGCGAAATGCTCTGCCACGCATTTCCCGAGTGGGATGCCGGGAAACTCTCGAAGGGACTTGCGCGGCTGGTGAGCGCAGTCTCCTTACATGCCGCCGCCGAGCAACTTCACCTGGGCGATTTCTTGCGGCTCGGTCCCGGTGAAGAGAAAACCGGAGGTCGCGCGAAAAAACGGTTGCTCGCCGACGCTTACGAAGCAGTCCTCGGCGCGATTTATCTGGATGCCGGACTTCCCGCCGCGCGCCAATTCCTTTGCCACACACTGCTCGATCGCGCTCTTGGCGGCGAGGTGGCAGGCTTGGATCGTTCCGATCATAAGTCCGCGCTCCAGGAGTGGTTGCAACAGCGCGGACTGGGGGCCGTTCAATACCGCGTGCGCAATGAATTCGGCCCCGAACACCAGAAAACATTTGAAGTGGAAGTGTGGCTCGCCCAACAAAAACTCGCGCACTCTGAAGGGCGTAGCAAGAAGGAAGCAGAACAGGCCGCAGCAAAAATCGCTCTCGCAGGCCTTGAAACGGGTGCCGCATCCAGTTAAAGGAAACGATGTCTGTCGAAACATCTGCGCTGGAAACAGCAGAGCAGCCGTCTCCGAAAGCCCTGCATCGCGTATCGTCCCGCAGTTCCGTGATCGAATATGCCGAATCGCTGCTCGTCACCGTCCTGCTCGCTCTCTTCGGCACCACGTTTATCGTCCAGGCGTTCAAGATTCCGTCGCAGTCCATGGAACCTACACTGCTCGTTGGCGATTATCTGCTTGTGAATAAGTTCGTCTTCGAAGGGCGGGGCGACTGGTATGAAAAATTTCTTCCGTACCGCCCCGTTCGCCGCGGCGACATCATCGTGTTCAAATTCCCTTACGACGACCATCCGCACTATGTAAAACGCGTCATCGGACTGCCTGGCGACCGTCTCCGCATCATCAACCAGCGCGTGTATATCAATGGCCAGCCTCTCGAAGAACCCTATGTCGTGCATGATCCAGCCGGCGCGGATTCCTTCGGCGACGATTTTCCGCCGACGAACCGCTACTTTCTCCAAAGCGGCTTGCGTCCCGAATGGGCTACAAGGCTTTTCGATTATGTCGATCGCAGCAGCCTCGTTGTTCCGCCGGATCGTTATTTCGTGATGGGAGATAATCGCGACCGCAGCTGGGACAGCCGCTACTGGGGCTTCGTCAATCGCGATGCGATTATGGGCCGCCCGCTCATAATTTATTGGTCGGTCGACGCCACGTCCAAAGACTATACTGATCGTAGCCTCGTGGGCGCGTTTCGCGGCTTCGCGCATTCGCTGCTCCATCTTCCCAGCCGCACTCGCTGGAATCGCATGCTCCATGAGGTCCATTAGTGCTATTTAAGCGCGGCACGGCATGTCGAAGGTCCGCTGTGGCGGCCCGTGCCCGCGTTACGAACTGTGAAACTTCTATTGTTAACTAACCTATGCGATTGTATTGAGAGCCTCAAACCCGAAAAATAAGCGCCTTGTCAAACATTCTCACTGAAACGATTGTTCGCGCAGAGCCGTTGGAACCGGCTGCTTTCGAGCGTTCTTCCTGGCGCCGCTGGGCCAGAATTGCCGTCCTCTTTCTGATTGCCCTCTGGATCGCCAACCTCGCGCTCTCATTCGCAATTCAGCACACGAGTCTGAATCGTAGGATCACGGCCCGTCTTGACGCAGCATTTGGCCGCCCGGTAGAAGTTGGCAGCTATCGCTTCAGCCTCTGGGGACGGCCCACGCTGGAAGCGCGCTCCGTCACGGTGAGCGAAGATCCGCGCTTCGGACACGAATATTTTCTTCGCGCCGAATCCCTCACCATGAGCCTGCGCTGGCGGAGTTTGCTTCGCGGCCGTTTCGAGTTCGGCGGCATCTGGCTCACGCATCCCAGCCTGAATCTGGTTCGCAATCCCGACGGCGATTGGAATGTTGCCGAGTGGCTCCCGCAGTTTTCCGCCGCTGCCGGCGGGAGGTCTGTGGTTATACCGAAATTCCCGGCCGCGTCAAACGCGCTGCGTTTCAGTCGCATCAACGTGGATTCGGGGCGGATTAATTTTAAGCGTGCAGAGGAAAAGCTTCCCTTCGCCCTCGTCGGTGTCACGGGTTACGTCGAACCGGAAGGCAATGGCGAGTGGCGCCTCGATCTTGAGGCGGCGCCTGCTCGCGCAGCCGTGATTCTTCAACAAGCCGGAACGCTCCATCTTTCCGGACGCGTCGGAGGCACCTCGTCGCGTCTCCGCCCCGCGGCGCTCGATTTCGCCTGGACCGATGGCTCTCTCTCTGACGCTCTTCGACTCGTCCGCGCCACCGATTATGGAGTCCGCGGAAATTTCGCGGTCACGTTGAAAGCCGCTACCGAAGCGCAGGATTGGAATCTCGAGGGACGCGCGGAAATCCGCCAAGTTCATCGCTGGAATCTTCCACTGCGCTCCGATAATCCATCGCTCAATCTGATCGCAAAGGGAATCCTCGATCCGGAACTCGCACGATTCGATGTCATCGAGTCGTACCTTGAAACTCCTGATTCGAATGCTCGAGCCACGGGAACGATCAGTTGGAATCAGCCCAATGCTTCCCAAGGCGATACGCCTGTACCGCTGCTTCGAATCGTTTCCTCAGCCATGAATGCCGGCGACTTCCTCGCCTGGGCCCGCGCATTTCATTCCGGCATCTCCGACGAAATCAGCGTTCGAGGATTCGCAAAGCTCGATGCAACCCTCTCCGGTTGGCCCTCCCGCATGGATGCAGGAACGCTCTCGTTCGGCGAAACCGATTTGACCGCCAAGACATTGGCCGTGCCGGTGCGTCTCGGTGTCGCTTCGTTTCTTTATGATTCAAAGGGTGCATCCCTATTGCCGGTTACGATTTCATTCGGCGCCGCTGGCGGGGCGCTGCGCGTTGAGACTCTAGGACCGGTTAGTCTGGAAGCAAAGACCGGTCCTCTCGCGCAGCGAGCAGTCTCATCCGTGCAAGCTGCTTCCGCTCTTCACATTTCCGGTGCGCTGGCCGATGTCGGCAATCTGATTTCAGTTACACGTCTCTTGGGTTGGGACATTTCGCGCGGCTGGGATCTTACCGGCCCAGTCCGCGGCGACCTGAAATGGCAGGGTTCGCCTTATCCTTGGAAGTCGCCGCCTGCAGGCAGCCTCGACTTCGGAGGTCCCCTCGTTAATGCGTTGAATGCCGAGCCGAATACAAAATCCAGCGGCGATTCGCTCCGCGCTCCTTTCCTGAATTTGCCGGTCGAGCAAATCCGCGCGCACGTGGATCTGAAAAGCAACACACGTCGCGTTCTCCTCACGTCCGCCGAAGCGTTCGGCGCGCACTGGACCGGCTCTCTCGAACGCCACGAGCTGGACCCGGAGCAACTGGTTCAAGAGCCGCTGGATCCAGATCAAAAGGCTCGTTGGCAATTCGCGCTATCCAGTGATCAGCTATCAGCAGCCGAGATTGATCGCTGGCTGAATCCCCGCTGGCGCGAAAGTTTTCTCGACCGCGTCCTGCCGTTTCTGAATTCGCGCCCGCCGGCGGCTGCTCAGCCCGATAATCTTCTCGCTGCCGGCAAAATCAACATTGATCAATTCGCACTCGCGCCGCTCATGCTTCATCGCGTCCAGACGGATGCCTCCATTGACGGCCGCCGCCTCGCCTTCTCAAATGTTCGCGCGCAACTTGCGAAGGGTGAGGTCACCGGCTCGCTTCGCGCGGATTTGGAAGCAAGCCCGTCGTATCGGTTGAATCTCGACTATTCGGGGGTTGATCTGTATGACCTCGCCGGCTCGGCGCCCTCGCTTGCGGATCGTTTCGCCGGGGTCGTTTCCGGGAAAATTTCGATCTCCGCTTCCGGTGCTTCACGCTCCGATCTGATTTCGTCTCTGCAATGCCGCGGCACATCGCGAATCGCCGGCGCCGAATTAATGAACATCGACCTCACCGCTTCCTTTGCCGAGGGCTCATTTCGTCCCGGCCACACCACATTTCGCGACGCCTCCGCCGACTTCACCTGCGCCGCCGGCAAGATCGTTTTCGAACGGTTGCGATTGTCGGGTCCCGCGGAAGGCTTCACTGGCCAGGGCACCGCCGATTTCAGCCGCAATCTCGATTTCAGGTTTGTTGCTCTCCCCGATTTCGCCGCGCCTCATGCTGTCCGCGCGTCCGAGTCACTCTTGCCCTCTTATCGCCTTACCGGCAATCTCTCCGAGCCTCAAATCACCCGCCTGAAGCCTGTTCAAGTTCGTCCCTGATGCACCTGACGAGAGCGCTCAAGCCCGGTTTTCGTATCGCGATTCAAGCTGCTTTCCTGTTTGCTCTGCCCGTCCTCGCGGCCTCTGACCACCAGCGAGTTCACCTGGCGCCTCAATTCAAGCCGGGCGATTCGCTCCGCTATCAGGTCGAATCCCAGATGACCATTGCCGGCACCACCACAACTCCCATCGTCAATCCCGAAGGTGCCACTCAAGTGAAGCAGTCCGTCAGTATCGTCCTTCGCCTCGACGTTCTCGAAGTTCCGCCCGCAGCGCTTAATGCAACTCGAGCGAATCCAACCACTGGAGCGAACGCTGCGCATACAACACACGGCGCTCAGGGAACGAATGCTGTGCCCGTTCCGATGCGCATCCGCGCGACATACGAAAAATCGTCCGCCACATCCGAAAGCGACGCCTACGATCCCACATCCGCCTCGCTGGCCGATCAATACAATCGTCTCGAAGGACGCTCGATGGAATTCACACTGGAGCCGGATGGAAGAATCGTCGATATCAAAGGTCTCGAAGACATGCTGCAAAATCCATCCGCCGCGCAAACCGTCCGCAGTTGGATGGCAGGCCTTTCGTCGAGCGCAGGCTTTCCATCGCAGGGCATCGAGATAGGGCAAAAATGGAGCAGGGAACAGCCTCTGACCGGAGTTCCACTAGATCGTCTATTCTGGCGCACCGAGGCGACTTACTTGCGGAATGAAATTTGCCCGGAAAATACTTTGGCGGGTGGCTCCGAAACAGGCGCTGCCCCGGTTCTCAAAGCAGCGCCCGAACCGCCGAGCGCAAGCTCACCGACCTGCGCCACGATCCTTACCCAGTTCACGATCGCTCGTCGCGGCAGCCACAACCCGCACACCGACGATACTCCCGACGACTACCGCCACAACGGCCTGCGTACTTCCGGCACATGGACCGGCTCCGGCCAGAGCCTCGACTTCTTTTCACTCGCCACCGGTCGTATGCTTCGCTCCACCCAATCCAGTTCACAGGATCTGGACTTCGCCGTCACCAGCACCAGCACCGGCTCCCGCATGACCTACAAAGGCAAAATCGAAACACGAACCGAAATCATCCTGCTCCCGTAGCGCAACATCCTCCTCCGCATCCCTTCGGAAGACGGCCCATTTCGGTTCTCCAACCCACTATTCTCACCGGGCCGCAAAGGTCAACGATTACTCAACCCCGCCTTTGTTACCGGCCTGCGTCCCGCTCGAATGTCGCTTTACGAACCACACCGTGCAGCGGCGTTGTTCCGAAATGTCCCGCGGCGCCATCCTCAAACGTCAAAGCAACGTTTGAGAACTCCACGAGCGATCCTCCGGTCACGTCGATCACAAGGCTCGATCCCTGAATGGCCGCAGGTGCCGCTCCGCCGTCTTTTGTGATCGTCACGGGACCCGTCACCTCAAACCCACCCGTAATTGACGTAACGCTGCCGCCTACAACCGTCAGGTGATGAGTGTGCTGCGTTCTGCCAGACGTGCCGATATTTGCGCCGCTCAGCGCGAAGTCAGTCAATTCCATCGTCACCGCCGCCGAAAAATCGGCCTTGCCGGTTTTTTCGTTCACATCCAACGTCCACGGGCCGCGAACTTCCCAAGGCCCAGTACCGGCGGCCACAGCCGTGTAGTCGTTGATCAATCCAGCGAAGTGGTTCGGGGCACGAGTTCCAGCGATGACGCCGGTAACCCCAGCCACCACGAGCAATCCGATGATTCCTGTCGCCCACATCAAACTCTTGCTTTTCATTTGAGGCCTCCAGATTTGAGATTTTTTTCGGCCTTGCGGTCCCGCTCACATGCGCCCAGGACGCCGGCGAATTTGAAACCACAGGCCCCAGCTTTTTGCTGAGCGCTACAAGTCTCAGGTTTCAGGCGTCGCGGTCAATGCAGGGTGGGTGATGTTACGATGAGCGCAAGGTGAAGGCTCAAACGTAAGATTACACATCTTTTAACTTGCGATGCGGACCCGAACGGCAGAGAATGTCGTTACCGTCCCTGTCTACTCATGGACACACCGGCCCAAGCGTACCGATTTGGCCCCTACGAGTCGCGGCCTCGGAGCCGCGAACTCTACAAGCATGGCCTGAAGCTGAAGGTCCGCCCGCAGCCGCTTCAAGTCCTCAATTTGCTGTTGAACCGCGCCGGTGATGTCGTCAGCCGCGAAGTGCTTCGCGAAGAGCTCTGGTCAGCGGAGACGTTTGTCGATTTTGAGCACAGCCTGAACACAGCCGTGAAGGAAATTCGCGCCACCCTGGGCGATTCGCCGCTCACGCCTCGCTACATCGAAACGCTTCCAAGGCTGGGCTACCGCTTCATCGCTCCAGTAGAAGTGATCAAAGGGGTTAGCGATCTGGCTGCTTCGCCAGCTCCGAGCACTTCGAATTCAAACGGAAATCCTGACTCGGTAGCCGCCACGATTCCAGCTGACATTCCCGCGAGTGAAATTCCCAGCCAAGCCGCGCGCCAGAATCAAAGTCGCCATCCCTATCTGTGGTTCGCGGTGGCGCTCGCCACGGTAGGAGTTGCTGTAGCGATCACCGCAAGCCTCTGGCTTCGCAAGACGGAGTATTTCTGGCGAAGCCCCATCGCCGACGCGCGATTTCAGATGATCACGGACTTCGATGGAATTGAAGAGGCCGCGGCAGTATCGCGCGACGGTCATTTCGCCGCGTTTCTATCCGATCGCGACGGGCAGATGGACGTCTGGGTCACGCAGATCAGCTCGGGAGAGTTCCACAACCTGACCCGCGGGATGGTCCCCGAACTCGTCAATCCTTCAGTCCGCACCCTTGGGTTCTCGCCGGACGGATCCCTGGTTACCTTTTGGGTTCGCAAAAAAGGTAGCTCAACGGGGAGCACAGCCGGCAGCACAACCGGCAGCGACATCAGCATCTGGGCCGTTCCCACGCTGGGCGGACAGCCAAGGCCTTACCTGGAAGACGTCGCCGAACTCGATTGGTCCCGCGACGGTTCCCGGCTCGTCTACCACACGCCCGGTCCGGGCGATCCGATGTTCGTGTCGGACGGCAGCAGACTATCGGACGGTCCGCCTATCTTCACCGCGCCTGCCGGTCTCCACTCTCACTTTCCATTGTGGTCGCCTGATTCGAAATTCATCTACTTCGTGCAGGGTTCACTCCCCGACAAATTGGATATCTGGCGCATCCCTCCCACCGGCGGAACCCCTCAGCGAATCACCTCGCACGATACTCGCGTCACCTATCCCGTCCTCATGGATGGACGGACGCTGATGTATCTTGCCAGCGATGGCGACGGTGCGGGACCGTGGCTCTTCAGCATGGATGTCGAGCGCCGCATTCCTCATCGGCTCACTTCTGGTCTTGATCGCTACACATCGCTGGCGGCCAGCGCTGACGGTCGCCGTCTTGTCGTCACGCTCGCGCGTCCCAAGAGAACTCTCTGGCGTTTGCAGATTGCTGATTCGCCCGCCAAAGTGTCAACGCCTTCTCGCATCCCGCTGACCACCAGCACTGGTTTCTCTCCGCGGCTGGGCCCGGATTATCTTCTGTATGTTTCTGCCACCGGCGCGAGCGAGAGTATTTGGAAAGTCACTAACGGAGCCGGCATGGAATTGTGGAGCGGCCAAGGCGCGCAAATCTTGGGTGCCCCGGCCATCTCCTCCGACGGGCGCTACATCGCGTTTTCGGCCCAGCAAAGCGGGAAGACGTTCCTGCACGTGATGCAATCCGACGGAACCAACGCGCGCGTTGTCGCCGATTCGCTCGACCTGCAAGGCGATCCCGCCTGGGCACCCGACGGCCAATCGCTCACCTCGTCGGCGAACGATCACGGCGTCCCTCGCCTCTTCCGAATACCGCTCGACGGTCACCCGCCCGCGCTCTTTGTTCAGGAGTACTCAGTCGATCCCGCCTGGGCGCCCGACGGCCAATTCGTTGTCTACTCGGGACCCGACATCGGCACCACATTTTCGGTAAAAGCCGTCGCAGCCGATGCTTCAGCTCACGCCCTGCCGCCGCTGACGCTCACTCGCGGCGCACGGCACATTGCCTTCCTGCCCGGTGGCCGCTCGCTCGTTCTCCTGCGCGGTGAAATTCAACACAAGAATCTCTGGCTCGTTGATCTGGAGACGGGCGCCGAGCGCCAGTTGACCAACCTCACTCCAGACTTCGACATTCACGACTTCGATATTTCCCCAGACGGCCACGAAGTCGTCCTCGAACGAGTCCAGGACCTCTCCGATATCGCACTCCTCGATCTCCCAAAGCCATAGTCCCAAAGCCACACGGGTCGGCGCAAACCATCGCCAATCCCCCAGTAGGGGCGGGTCTCAGACCCGCCCGCGTCGCCCACATCTCCAATCCGATCCACTCATTCCAACCACGATCAATCTCAGTCTCGGTAGCCACGACGACGCCTCTCTCGTC
This sequence comes from uncultured Acidobacteriota bacterium, assembly GCA_963815265.1. GTDB lineage: Bacteria > Acidobacteriota > Terriglobia > Acidiferrales > UBA7541 > Palsa-295. The sequence continues at coordinate 344,289 of CAWFGI010000005.1, forward strand.
GTGGGCATTTTGCCGACGATCACTGCAGCTTCGCGTATTCCGCCTTGGCTTCCTTCAGGATCGGAATACCAGGGTCGGCGTCTTCTCACCCTGACAATTCCGCTGTGCGCACCCGTATCTATCGCATCGCCGTTGCCTTTTCCTCAGTAGGGGCACGGCATGCCGTGCCCGAAGAAGCTACGATCTCGATGACGCTATGCGTGCGCGGCCACGATGACGTGTGTTGCCTTTCGTACCGCTGGCCTCCGGCCGGCGTTTTTGAATTTGGTTTTGAAGTTGTCCCAGCAAATGCAAAAGTCAAAAGCGCCGGCATAGGGATTCGAAGGGTCCACAGCGATACTTCGCCCTCGAACGTTTCCGCCGAGAAGTACGCCAAGAAGTACGCCAAGAAGACCAACTACTGCAGCTTCGCGTATTCCGCTTTGGCTTCCTTCAAGATGGGAATGTCGGGATCGGCGTCTTTCCACAGCGCGAGAAAATCCTTGTAGGCGGCGAGTGCACGGACGCGGGCCGCATCGGCATCCGCTCCTTGCGAGGTTTTCGCTTGCAGCGCGTTCGCACGGGCCACGCCCAGCCGCGCCAGCGCTCCCGTCCAGCAGTTCCACACGATTCCGTTGTGGTCGAGAATCTTCTGAAACTCGGCGGCGGCAGCACTGCCCTGTCCGGCGGCCAGATATGCCTCTCCGCGCACATACACATGATAGAGGCAGGAAATATTGGTGACGAATGTAATTTGCCCCAACTCGATGGGCGAAGCAGCTCGCAAGGCATTCAAGGCGGCAGCCGGGTTCTTTTTATTCAGCGCCAATTGCGCCTGAATCGCAGGCAGCCAAAGCGACTGCATCTGCGTATCCAGCGGGAAGCGTTTCCCCAAATCTTGGGACAAGGACTCGGCTCGCGCCGTATCGCCCGCTATGGCAAACGCCAACGCCGTTTCCACCCCGACTCCCTGACTCGCGGGGTCAAACTTCAAAGCCTCTGCCGCTGACTGTCGTGCTTCCACGGGATTGCCGTAGGTGGCTTCCGGCTGAGCAGCGATCGCCTGCCATATTGCCCCGTTTTCCTTGCTATCCGCTCGTATTGCGGAATCCACCGCCCGCTTGGTCAGTTCCCGCGCCTTGCCAAGATGCCCGGTGTACGCCTCGGTGTCCGATGCGAGCGACAGTCCAAAGTTCTCTTCATGCTTGCCCGCAAACCACTGTTGCTGTTCCGCCATCGCCGCTGAGTCCGAACCGAGAAAAGCAAGAGCGTAGAGAGCATTGTGCAGTATGTAGTCATCCAGTCTTCGCGCCGGCGCTTCGTGGATGACCTGCCGTGTTTCATCGAAGCGCTGCAAGGCAAGGGTGTAGCTGGCAAGATTCTCGTACGGAGTTATCTGGTCCGGCGCAAGGCGCAGACCTTGCCTCGTGACCTCCACAGCTTTCTCATACTGCCCCTGGTCAGCGTACACGCCGCCCAAGTTGTTATAGGCCGAGGAATCCCGCGGGTAGCTCTCAATCGTTTCTTGATACGTCTGGGCTGCCTTATCCCGCTCCCCGGTTACATGCTCGTAGTAGCTGGCAGCGATACTCAGCTTTTCCCGTTCGCTGGCATGTTCCCGCAACTGGAACGCCTTGGTATAGTACTCGCTGGCTCGCCCCAGCTCGCCGAGACTGGAGTAGTCGCTGCCCACTGCCCTGTAGCCCATGGCAAAATTCGGGTCAAGCTCTATGGCACGCTGATGGTAAGGCAGGGCCGCTGCGTTGCCTTTCTCGTTACGGGCCTTTGCGCCAAGACTGTACGCTTTCAGAGCTTCGAGCGAAGACGTGGTGGCCTCCGACAGCGGGGCATCTAACTTCTGCACCGTCGCCAGCGATTCGCCCAGTTCGCCGCGCAGCTTCGATGCCGCTTGGCCCAGCGTGTCCAGCACCTTTTCCTTCGATGCGGCCGTCACCTGCTCCTCGACCAGCGTGTCTCCGCTCCGGCAATTCACCGCCTTCAATCCCAGCACATATTGTCTGCCCAGACTGCCAATCGACCCGGCGAAGTAGGCTTTACTGCCTGCCCGCTGGCAAAGCTCGCGGGCTACCTCGGGCGTGAGTTTCGTTCCGGCCGGTCGGGTCATCTGCTGCAGGGTCTTCGCCACTTCGCTGTCGGAGAGCACATTCAAGAAAGGTGATTGCCGCAGGGAAACGTTGAGCGCCGTCTTCAGCGTGTCGTCGAAAATGGCATCGTTCGTAGTGTTGGTGAAATCGCCCAACACGATGGTGTCTTTCTCGGTGAGGGCCTGCGCCTTGCGGGCAAAATAAAGCCACGCCCCCACACCCAGCACCACGGCCACCGCAGCAACGCCTGCCAATATCGGCCACCTTGCTACATGTGTTTTTGCGGTACCAGCCGAAACTGTGGAAACCTGTCCCGCAAACGGCGTCGGTGCCTGAGAAGCTGCGGCGGCGGAACTTGCAGACACCGATTCGGCCGCCGTCGTTGCCGCCGCAGTGCGTCCCGATTCCGTGTCGCGTTTCAGCCGCTGCAAATCGGTGCGCATCTCTGAAGCGTGCTGGTAGCGTAGGTTGCGGTCTTTCTCCAGCGCCTTGCTGATAATGTCTTCGAGTTTTGAAGGAACTTCCGGATTCAGCCGCACCGGTGCGACCGGCGTGCGATTCAGAATGGCATCGAAAATTTCCGCCGAACTGCTCCCCGAAAACGTCTGTTTTCCCGTCGCCATTTCATACAGCACTAGCCCGAAAGAAAAAATATCCGTGCGCCCATCCAGTTCTTTCCCTCGCGCCTGCTCCGGCGACATATACGCCAGCGTGCCCATCGCCGCACCCGGCGTACTCAACTGTTGCGCTTCCTGCGTCACCGTCACATCGCCATCTGTTCCGGCTCTTGCTTGCTTCGCCAGACCGAAATCCAGAATCTTGGCGTGATTGCGCTTGGTCACGAAGATGTTCGCCGGCTTGATATCGCGGTGGACGATTCCTTCCGCGTGCGCCGCGTCAAGCCCATCAGCAATCTCGATGGCCAGATCGAGCAGAACATCCGTCTCGACCGGCGCTCCCGCAATACGATGCTTCAGCGTGAGCCCGTCCAGAAATTCCATCGCGATGAACGCCGCATCATTGTGATCGTCAATCTCATAGATTGTGCAGATATTGGGATGATTCAGGGCGGAAGCCGCCTGCGCTTCACGCTCGAAGCGGCTGAGGGCTTGCGCGTCTTTGGAAATCTCGTCAGGCAGGAACTTCAAAGCCACAAAGCGGTGCAGCTTTACGTCCTCGGCTTTGTAGACGACACCCATCCCGCCACCGCCGAGTTTTTCGACAATGCGAAAATGCGATATCGTCTGGCCAACAAGCGGATCAGAACTGGGCACGCGCAGCACATCTTAGGGTGCGCCAGCAATCAAGTCAACGAAGGCACTCACACGGAGTGCGGCCTGTCCTGAGCAGAGTCGAAGGGAGCTCGTCCCCGCTTCGTTACACCCCGGCTTGCCGGGAAGCGGCGCATGCGCCGCCTTTTCAGATGCTCGGCAATCCCCCAGTAGGGGCGGGTCTCAGACCCGCCCGCGTCGCCCACACCACCAATCCGATCCACTCATTGCATGCGATCAATCTCAGTCTCGGTAGCCACGACGAGTGCCTCTCTCGTCGTGGGCTTTTGTCGACGCTTACTACAGCTTCGCCCCCTCACTTTCATGCCACTGCATGATTTTAAAACAGCACGGTGAAGACCGATCCTCCGCTACGTAAATCGCGGGCGCTACGGAACACGTGTGCTGTGAACGAAACGAATCTTCCATCGGCCCGATTCCTTCTTGAGCACCGCTGATTCCAGCCACGTAAGGTTCTGCGTGCCGGAGGCGTTCTTTAACGAGCCCTTATTAACGTATGTAATCCAAGCAAGATTACACGACACGTGGACTTCTGGTTCATTGACCGTCCAAACGTATACGTTACCCGCCTGGTGCAGACCTTTCACCAAGTTCATCAGGGCGTCGCCCTCATACCGCTTTCCTCCGTCGAAAGCGTAGAAATCTGCGGTGACCACGGAATGAAACCGCTCGAAGTCATCGGCGGCAGCTGCAGCGAAGATCGTCCGAACGGTTTCGACAACTTGTGTTTCATCTGCTTCGGGGATTGGTCGGGAGCCCTTACTGACCGCGCCACCACCGCTGGTAAAGACGAACGCAAGCATGAGCGGTACCGCAGTGCGGCAGAAATCTCGAAAACGCATCGGGGTGCACCCCTTCGCCGGAAATGGCTCACGATTGTGGCATAGATTGGAGATTCACAACGCGCTCGGAACTAATTCACGCGCTTGATCAGCGCGATTACCGGACATGGATCTATCCGATGCTGCTCCCCGACAGATCAGAGCGCTTTTCCAGCTGATAACGAGCTACCCAAAAGGAATCAGAGGAAGTCTCCCGTCTTCAGACCACGTAGGCCCACGTTCGTTATCGTTGAGGATTGGCTCTGTCTTGAAGAAGAATCACGTCTGCGCTCGTGTGATAGCGCAGCACTGCCAAACTCTTGCCGTCAGGCGCCCACTTGAAATCCAGCACGTTGTCGGACTTGTAGTTGGTAACTTTGTGAGCCTTCGAACCATCGATCGGCTGAACCCAAACATTGTCGATTCCTCTCTCCGCTGCGATAAAACCCAATCCCTTGCCATCGGCGGTCCATGCGAAGCCGACGGCCGAAGGAGGTCCGGGTTGATGTACAACCACGTTGAAGTCGGAATCCAGAGTTATCGAACGCGTCGGAGCCGAGTCGGGCGGATCGAGTCTCATCACTTTGATCACGCTTTCTGATGTATCCGGCTTTGCGCCGGCTTGCGATAGCAGAATCGCCATGATTTTGCCGTCTAGCGAGATGGCTGCCGCCGCCATGCCGTGGAATGTTACTCCCGGAAACGCAGGTTGCGTATCGCTCCCGTCTGTCGAAAGGCGTTGAATTCCACGGGTCTCAGGGGGATCAACGTAGTAAAGCCATTTCCCGTCTGAAGAACATCCATAGAGTGTTTCGCTTCCTCCAAGCGACGCCAGCTTCGTCAACTTCGAGCCATCCGCGTTCCCGTGCCAGATTTGGAAGGTGTTCGCTCCACTGTGGAGAAACCACGAAAACGCGATAGCCTCATCACCTTTGCAGGAGAATGGGTCTTTGATGTAACTCGAAGAATCGTTCAGCAGAGTTACCTGATCGGTCCCGTCGGTCTTCATTTTGATCAATCGTGCGGCGTCGGAAACCAGCAGATGCAGATCACCTGTCCACCCGAATCCCACGAGGATGTCCTGACGAGAGATACCCGGCACCACCGAACCGCTGCTCGCTCCATTTCCTGAAATAATTTCAATTTCATTGGTTACCTGAGTTTGCACCGTCACCAGCTCTTTGCCGTCTCCGGAAATACTGAGGGACTCGTGGTTGATCAGATCGTTCGTGATGGTGCGAAACGCCCCACCGGGATACGAAAATACTCCGATTTGAGGAGAAACGAGCTGAGAGTTCCTGCCCACGTAGATGACGTACAACGAACTGCCCTCGGGGTTCCACACGATGTTGAATGGAACAGTTTCGTCTCTTCTGACGAAAGCATCCATCCGCTTCGCTCCGAGGTCAAACATGTCGATCCGGCCGAGCGCGCCTTCGCGAAAGGCGAAGTAGGAAACCGCGATTCGCTTTCCGTCTGGAGACCACGCCAAAAACACCGTCGATTCCTTGGCCGGGGCCTCAAACAAAAGCTTCTCGTCTTTGCCATCGGCCTGGGCCTCAAGCAACTTCCATTTACCTGGCTCCGGGTCATTGGTACGGGAATAAGCGATGCGCTTGCCGTCCGGTGAAAAGGTCACGTTATTATCGACATCTTTTGCGATCCGTTCCGGTCTCCCTCCCAGCACGGGTGTGCGGAAAAGGTCGGCAACACCAAGCGGGCCCGGCTCCGACTCACAAAAATAGATGTAGTTGCCATCCGGTGAGAACGCGGGACAACCGAATGTCTGGCCCGAACCGCGAACGACTTCGGTGTCGCTCCCGGTTTGAATATTGCGCAGCCAAAGATTTTGTTCTCCGGCGTCCGCTTGGACGTTCAGCACAAATTTTCCATCCGGAGAAACCGCAGAAAGCAGCGCGTTTCCCGTGTTGGTCAGTGGGGAAGTGGTGAAAGTGAGAAAGGCTTGGTGGGCATTCCCTCGTAGAAGCTGCATCACGCCATATACGCCTGCAATCGCCAATAGCAATACGATCACCACGGCCGTCAGCACGCCAAACTTATGCTCGCGAGCCAGTAGCGCCACTGCTGACGACGATGGCGCGGACGATTGTGTTCCGGACGCGCTGGTCTCAGGCACGGATGGTGGTGGCACCCGCTCGGCAACCGCCGAGGCTTGCCCATCCGGAGCCGCGCGCTGGCTGCTACTGGAGTCGATGTCGCGCTTCGCACGCCTCAGATCGGCTCCCAGATCCAGGGCAGACTGGTAGCGCAGATTGCGATCTTTCTCGAGTGCCCGGTTAATGATTCGTTCGAGCTCCGCTGGAACACCAGGATTCAGCCGCACGACGGGCACGGGAGTCTGGTTCAGGATCGCCTCCGACATCACACCCGTGGTGTCCCCACGAAAAGGAAGCTTGCCGGTAGCCATTTCATACAAGACCACGCCGAACGAGAACAAATCGGTTCGCGCGTCGAGCGGTTTCCCGCGAACCTGTTCGGGCGACATGTATGCCACCGTCCCTACCGTCGCTCCAGGGCTGGTGAGAAGCTCGTCGGGCGCGGCAGTCGCCATCGAGGAAATGCTGCTCGGTGTTCCTTCGGACGAGCGCTCGAGCTTTGCCAATCCGAAGTCGAGGATTTTCAGGTGACCGCGCTTTGTGACGAATATGTTGGCCGGTTTGATGTCTCGATGGATCACTCCCTCGGAATGCGCCGCGTCCAGGCCGGTCGCGAGTTGCACGCTCAGATCAAATAACGTTTCTAGTTCTATCGCTTGGCCCTGAATACGGTGCTTCAGCGTCATGCCTTCCAGATATTCCATCACAATGAATGCCCGGCCATTTTCTTCGCCGATTTCGTGGATCGTGCAGATGTTCGGATGATTCAGCGCGGAAGCTGCCTGGGCTTCACGACGAAAACGTTCGAGTGCCTGGTGATCGAAGGCTACTGCGTCGGGCAGGAATTTCAGGGCGACAAACCGGTGCAAGCTCAAATCTTCCGCTTTGTAGACAATCCCCATACCGCCGCCGCCGAGTTTCTCGACGATGCGATAGTGCGCAATGGTTTGGCCGATCAGCGAGTCGCTGGCTGTCACGTGGCGCACATCTTAGGGCGCGCCAGAAATCAAGTCAACGAAGGTGCTCACATGGAGTGCGGCTTTGTCCTGAGCAGAGTCGAAGGGCTTGTCCTGAGCGGAGCCGAGGGTGGCTCGCCCCCCGCTTTGTTACGCCCCGGCTTGCCGGGGCGCGCCGCATACGCCGCCTCTTCAGATGATCGTCAATCCCCCAGTAGGGGCGGGTCTCAGACCCGCCCGCGTCGCCCACACCACCAATCCGTCCACTCATTGCAACCGCGATCAATCTCAGTCTCGGTAGCCACGACGAGTGCCCCTCTCGTCGTGGTCCTTTGACTTTGCTCTCCCACCACCACGCTCACGTCCCATTCAAACAAGCCCGCGCCCGAATCCCCGTAGCTCAGGTCCCGTTCCGGCCGACCTCGGCCGGAATTGACCTGAGGCCTTGTGCCCACCACGTCGACATATTCATTGAAGGCGACCGGGCTCCTGTGCTACCGTAATCGCGGAACTATGAAGACTAGCTACAGGACGCGCAGAGAGACCTCAAAGAGGCCCAGCGAGAGCTCAATGAGAATAGACCCCGAGCCTCGCCCGGCGAATCGATTCGCGCGCGCAAAAAAGAGCTACAGGACGAGATTCAGGACGTGCTCTTATGTCTCGCTGTCATCCCGAGCGAAGTCGAGGGATCTCTCTCTATCGGGTCACACCCCTGACTTTTTAATCTACGGTTCCGCGATTAAATCTTCACCTAAATACCCTAAAATCAATGGTATATAATTTTCTAATCGGCGGTAAACGGCGCCTCTTTTGCACCGACCCACAGGTTTTTCCGCAGGCTGTAAGCCTTCCATTCGGCCCGTTCGCCTCTAAATATCAGTTGTTCGGTTCTAATAGAATAAAAGCTTTCAGCACCTCGCATTTTGCGAGCAGAGAGCCTCGCCAATGAAATTCAAGCTAGCCAGCGACTACGAGCCTCGGGGTGACCAGCCCGAAGCCATCGCCCAACTCGTCCGAGGTGTGAACGACGGCGACCGCCATCAGGTGCTCCTCGGCGTCACCGGCTCCGGCAAAACTTTCACCATCGCGAAGCTGATCGAGCAGATCAATCGCCCCACAATCGTCCTCGCTCACAACAAAACTCTCGCTGCCCAGCTCTACCATGAATTTCGCTCGTTTTTCCCGACGAACGCCGTCGAATATTTCGTCAGCTACTACGATTACTACCAGCCCGAAGCCTACGTTCCGGCCAGCGACACCTACATCGAGAAGGAAGCCACCATTAACGACGAACTCGACAAGCTGCGCATGAGCGCCACCCGCTCCCTTTTCGAGCGCCGCGACGTTATCGTCGTCGCCTCCGTCTCCTGCATCTACGGCATCGGCTCGCCCGAGGCGTACTACGGCATGATGCTCATGCTGGAAAAAGGGAACTCGATCGCCCGCGAAGCGATTCTCCGCAAGCTCGTCGAAATCCAGTATGAGCGCGGCGAAGATCTCCGTCGTGGCACCTTCCGCGTTCGTGGCGACACAATCGAAATCTATCCGCCCTACGACGATCTCGCCGTCCGCGTCGAACTCTGGGGCAGCCAGATCGAAGCCATCCGCAAAATCGATCCGCTCACTGGCGAAATCCGTTCGCGCGAAGGCGAAATCTCCCGCATCCCCATCTATCCGAAGACTCACTACGTGCTCCCCTCCGAGCAAAAAGAACGCGCCATCCAGGGAATTTACGAAGAGCTCGAATGGTGGAAGCCCGAACTATCGCGCCAGGGGAAAATCGTCGAATCGCAACGCATCACCCAGCGCACACTCTTCGATATCGAAATGATGCGCACGATTGGCTATTGCCACGGCATCGAAAACTACTCGCGCCACATGTCCGGACGCCTCCCGGGTGAAGCTCCGCCCACGCTGCTCGATTACGTTCCCTCGGATTTTCTGCTCGTCGTCGACGAATCGCACCAGACCATCCCCCAGGTCCGCGCGATGTATCACGGCGATCGCTCGCGCAAACAAACCCTGGTCAATTTTGGCTTCCGCATGCCCTCGGCCCTCGACAATCGCCCGCTCACCTTCGAAGAATTCGAGCATCGCACCAATCAAATCGTCTACGTCTCAGCCACCCCCGGCCCCTACGAGCTAACCAAAGCCGGCGGCACGGTTGTCGAGCAGGTGATTCGTCCCACGGGCCTCGTCGATCCGCAAGTGGAAGTCCGCCCAGTGAAGGGTCAAGTCGACGATCTGCTCGAGCAGATCCGGATTCGCACCGAGCGCAACGAACGCGTCCTCGTCACCACGCTCACCAAGCGCATGGCCGAAGATCTCGCCGAATATTTCGCCGAAGTTGGCGTTCGCTGCCGCTACCTGCACTCGGAAATCGAAACGCTCGAGCGCGTCAAAATCCTGCGCGACCTCCGCCGCGGCGAATTCGACGTCCTCATCGGCATCAACCTCCTCCGCGAAGGCCTCGACCTCCCCGAAGTTTCTCTCGTTGCGATTCTCGACGCCGACAAGGAAGGCTACCTCCGCAGTGCCACCTCGCTGATCCAATCCATGGGCCGCTGCGCGCGCCACATCGAAGGCCGCGCCATTCTCTACGCCGACCGCATGACCGACTCCATGCGCCAGGCCATCGGCGAAACCAATCGCCGCCGCGCAAAGCAAGAAGCCTACAATCGCGAGCACAACATCACTCCGCAATCCATCGTCCGCTCCGTCGATATGCAACTTGCCAGAATCGTCGAAGCCGATTACCTCACCGTGCCCGCCGAAGACACCGTCATCGGCAATATCTCCAGCGAACACGAACTCCTCCAGGCCATCACCCAGCTCGAATCGCAGATGCGCGAAGCCGCCAAGAATTTCGAATTCGAACGCGCCGCCGCCCTCCGCGATCGCATCCGCTCCCTGAAGCAGCGCGACCTCGGCGCCATTTTTTCTGCTACAGTTTTAGACGTGGATCCCGCTGCAACTCAGTCGAATGTAGAGCCCGCCGCGAACCCGCCGGTGCAGCCTTCAGCGCGGAGTCAGCCAGCGCCAGTCTCAAATCTGTCAGCACCAGCATCAAATCCGCAATCGCAGCCAGCAGATGCCGCCGCAAGTGCCGCCAGCGTGCCGATCGAACCAAAATCCGCCAAGCCGGCAGCCAAACGCCGCGCCCGATGAGGCCCAATTGAGCATCGAAGTTCGTCCACAAACCAAAACGCACTGTCATCCTGAGGCCATCCGATCAGGATGCCCGAAGGATCTCAATATTCAATTCGTCTCCCGACCGATCCCGCAAGCACCCGCGACCCGTCGCCGCCTACAACTCTTCGCTCTCGCCGCGCTCCTCGTCGCCGCTCTCACCTGCGCCCCCTCCGCCCGCTGCCAGGGCGACACCGAATTCGGCGTCTGGGGCGGCTATTCCGTTGGCACTCCCCACCTCATCGGCATCACCAGTAATCGCCAACTCGGCGTCCTCGCCCTCCGCTACGGCCATTCCATCTACGATTGGTCCAACGTCTCCCTCCAATACACGCTCGACATCGTCCCCATCGAATTCATCAACGAGCCCAAATACGTCTCCTGCACCACAAATCCCATCAATTTCCCCACAGGTTTCTGCGAAGTCAGCCGTGAATACGTCTACGGCGGCGGCATCAATCCCATCGGCCTCAAACTGAATTTCCGCCGCAAGCATCGCTTCCAAATCATCGGCGCCTCCACCGCAGGTTTCATCGCCTCGCGGCGCCCAGTCCCCGTAGACATCCCCGGCGGCACCCAATTCAATTTCGATTTCGATTTTCAAGCCGGCTTCCAACTTTTCAACTCATCGCGCTCGCGCGCCTGGACCCTGGCCTACAAATACCAGCACATCTCCAACGGCTACCGCCACGACTTCAATCCCGGCCTCGACCTCCACATGCTCACCCTCGGCTACTCGTTTTTCAAATAACACGCGCAACACCGCGCGATTGCCCCGCGCCTCACACCACTCCTCTCCTCAATTCCTCCAAAGGATAAAAAGTCCCCCTCCACCAAATCCCCCCATTCCAAAGCGTCACAATCGTCGACCGCGCCAACATCCAGCAAAAAATCAGCGCCCCCACCGGCTCCGTCAACGCATACACCGGCGACGCCCCCACCTCGATACAAACCCCAGCATGAATCGCAATCATCATCCCCACCGCAATCGCATCAAATATCAACGCCGATCCGCGCAAAAATGGCAGCGCCACCCAGGGTGCCACGCACGCCGCCAGCATCATCACCAACTGAAAACTCACCACCGCCAGGTTGTATCCAGACGACGCAAAAAAATTCTTCGTCGTCCCGCGAATAATATTCCCCACCCCCGCGTGCCAACGCACTCGCACCTCTGTCCACGCCTTCGCCACGCCCGACCTGAATCCACCCTCCTTCACCAGTTTGCCCAGTTTCATGTCGTCCACTACTTCCATGGCCAGCCGCCAGTGCGTCCCAATCGCCTCGTACGCGCTTCGCCGCAGCAGTTGAAACGCGCCCACTCCCGCATATCCCTTCGACCGCGAATCGTTCGCGCGCCACGGCCGGACCCCCATCAAAAATCCCATCCCGAAAAATGTCAGCGCAATCCTTTCGCCAACCGTATGCATCTCGACGCTGCCTAGAACTGTGAGATGGTCCCACCCCTCCCGCTTCGCCAGCGCCACCGAGCGGCGCAGCAAATCCGGCGAAAAATGCACATCTGCATCGGTGAAGACGATCCACTCGCCGCTGCTCCGTTCGAAAGCCTGTTGCATCGCATACGGCTTGCCAAGCCATCCGGTCGGCAGAGCATCGATCCGCACATACTTCAGCCGGGCATCTTTCTCCGCTGCAGCCTTCAGAATTTCCGATGTGCGGTCCTCGGAACGGTCGTCAGCCGCGATCACTTCATACCGCGGATAATCCAAAGCGAGAAATGTCGCCAGCGCAGCAGGAAGTTTCTCCTCTTCGTCACGCGCGGCAAAAAGAACTGATACCGGTGGGCAACCCGCATCGCCGAGAGGCGCGATATCTCGAATGGCAGGAAGTTTTCGTGAGCCCCGCGCCACATCAATCGCGTTGAGAATCCAGAAGAGCGCGGCGGTGAAAGTAAGGGCCAGCGCGAGCCAGTGCAACGTCCAATTTCCTCCACCGCACGATGAACGAACAAGTTATGCTATCACGCTCGATGCCACGCCCAATCTCACGTACACACCGCACAATTTCCATCATCGGCGCAGGCCGCGTCGGTCAAACCGTCGCAAAGCGCCTCCACAAACTCGGCTGGCGAATCGGCGCAGTTGTCACGCGCTCTCGCCGCAGCGCCCGCGGCGCAGTCCGCGCCATCGGCGCCGGAACGCCGTATTCCTCCCTCACGCCCGAAGCATTCGATGCCGATGTAATCCTGTTGTCAGTTCCAGATGACGTGCTCGCAAACGTGGCGCACAAACTCGCGAAAATTGGCAGCGCCGCCCTGACCAAAAAACCCCGCGCCGAAATCGTGCTGCACACCAGCGGCGCCCTCGACCATCGCGTCCTAGCGCCTCTCGCCCGCCGCGGCGTGTCCACAGGTTCGATGCACCCCATGCAAACCTTCAGCGGTCGCGCCACACCGCGCCTCGAAGGCGTGATCTTCTCAATCGAAGGCGCTCCAGCCGCCTGTGCTGCCGCGCAAAAAATCGCCCGTTCGCTCGGTGCCACGCCCGTCATCATCAAGAGCCATCACAAGCCCGCCTACCACGCCTCCGGTACCGTCGTTGCTGGTCACGCTCTGGCTCTCGTCGAATCGGCCACGCAGATGCTCCTCCAAATCGGATTCACCCGCCGCCGGGCCAGCCAAGCCCTGCTCCCATTAATCCGCCAAATGCTGGATAATTACGAGTTGCTCGGCCCGCACGCTGCCTGGACCGGCCCTTTATCGCGCGGCGATTACGCGACGATTTCGAAACACACAAAAGCGCTGCGCCGCTTTCCGCGCGAGTTTCAAGATGCCTATCGGGCGCTCGCACTGCTGTCCGCGCACGTGCTTTCAAAAAAGCCCGCGGCAACGAAGAACAAAGTCGCGCGCTCTCTCGGCCGTCGTGCCTGAATCGTCAGGGCGAAGTCGTATGCCAGGCCGTCGTTGTAGGCCGCGGTTTCAACCGCGGCGTACCATAGCTCAGAGTTACCGGGGCTTTTGCCCCTGAAGTGCGCTGTCGTCAGGGCACGGCTTCAGCCGTGCCGAAAACAAGAGCACAGAACGGCGGCTTCAGCCGCTGAGGGCTTTTGTGCTGATGTTCGAAATCGCAGCTCGTAGTCACACCGAGCCGTCGTTGTAGGCCGCGGTTTCAACCGCGGCAAATTGCAGACCGAAAGAGAATGGGGCTTTAGCCCCTGAAGTAAAGGAGACCATAATTGAAGCAGCTACACATCCCCGTCGAACACACCACCCTCACCAATGGCTTGCGAGTGGTCGCATCGCCCGATCGTAGCGCCCCCGTCGTCACCGTCGGCGTCTACTACCAGATCGGCTTCCGCCTCGAACCCCGCGGGCGCAGCGGCTTCGCGCACCTCTTCGAACACATGATGTTTCAAGGCTCCGCCAACGCCGGCAAAATGGAACACATCCGCCTCATCAATTCCTCCGGCGGCCTGCTCAACGGCACCACCAACTACGACATCACAAATTATTTCGAATCCGTCCCCTCCAACGCACTCGAACGCGTCCTCTGGCTCGAAGCCGACCGCATGCGCGCCCTCAAAGTGGACGAAGAGAATCTTCGCAATCAGCGCGATGTCGTGAAAGAAGAAGTCCGCGTCAACGTGATGAACCAGCCCTACGGTGGTTTCCCCTGGCTCGATCTTCCTCCGGTTGCCTTTCGCAATTGGCCCAACGCCCACAATTTCTACGGCGACTTCGTCGATCTCGATGCCGCCACCCTCGCTGACGTGCAACATTTCTTCCGCACCTACTACGCGCCCAATAATGCCGTCCTTCTCATGCTCGGCGATCTCGATCCCGCCGAAGCTTTCACATTCGCAAAGCGATATTTCGAGGATATTCCCATCCAGCCCCCGCCGCCGCGTGCCGACGTCACCGAACCTCCGCAAACAGAAGAACGCCGCGGAACCGTTACCGAACAGTTTGGTCCGCTTCCGGCCCTCGCCATCGGCTACACCGCGCCTCCTCGCACCTCTGACGATTGGTACGCCGCCACAATTCTCGAACGCGTGCTCCATGGCGGCCGTTCCGGTCGCGTCTATCGCGAGCTCGTCCTCGAAAAACAGATCGCGCTCGAAACCGACGGCAGCTACGACGCCCTCGATACCAACGGCCCCACGCAAATGGTCACGCGCATCTTTCATCGCCCCGAATATACGAGCGACGCAACCATCGCCGCATTCGACTCCGTTATTAAAGACGTGCAGGAGAAGGGAATCAGCGCCGAGGAACTCGACGCCGTGAAAGTAAAATTCCGCGCCGACTATTACTCGATGCTCGAAGGCGGCATGGGCTCCTACATGCCTCGCTTTGGCCTCATGCACTATCTCGCATGCTTCACGCTCTTCGACGGCGATCCGAAACGCGTCAACACGGTGCTCGACGGCTTCCTCGCCGTCACGCCCGCGCAAGCGCAAGCGGTCGCGCAGAAATATTTCGTCCCGCGCAATCGAGCCATCGTCGTGCGCAGCCCCATCAAAGAGGGAACTGAGAAATCCAATGGAGGCGCCCGATGACCTCGACGACGCCGATAACAACTGGCACGAAGCCCGCGGTCAGCTCTCACAGCACCGCCGCGCCGGCTCTCGGACCTGAACGTCCTGTCGCTTGGCCGAAGCGCACATCGGTTACGCTTGCGAATGGCTTGGAAGTCGTCCTTGCCGAATCGCATACCTTCCCGAAAATTACGGCCCAGCTTTTCATTCGCAGTGGCAACGCGTCTACCGCACACAGGGCGCCCGGTCTCGCCGACCTCACCGCCCATGTGATTCGCACCGGCACCGCCACGCGCACCAGCCGCCAAATTGAAGAGGATCTTCGCCGCATGGGCGCGGATGCCGGATCGAGCGCAGGCGCGGACAACAGCGCCCTTTCCATCGCCGGCCTCGCTGAATTTTCCAACGGCCTCTTCGATCTGCTAGCCGACCTCGCGCGCAACGCCTCGTTCCCCGAGGATCAATTCGAACGCGAACGCCGCCAGAAAATCGAAGGACTGCGCGTCGAGCGCACCACTCCCGGTTTCCTCGCCAACGAACGAATGCGCCGCGTCTTATTCGGCGACCATCGCTACGCCGTGATTGCGCCGACAGAAGAACAAGTAGCCGCCTACCGGCGAGACGAACTCCAGCATTTCTATCAGCATCACTACGTGCCATCGAACGCGCTCCTGCTCGTCGTGGGAGATTTCTCCAGTGAACACATGCTCGCGCAAGTCGAGAAAGCATTTGGCAGCTGGAAAGGCTCGCGGCCTGAGCTGCTTATCTCCGCCGCTCCTCCGGAAGCTCTCGGGCGCCAAGTGCACCTCGTGCATCTGCCAGGTGCCGTTCAAACCCAGGTTCTCGTGGGCAATCTCGCGATCACTCGCCGCGATCCCGATTGGTTCCGCACCGTTCTCGCAAATTCTATCTACGGCGGTGCATTCCATTCGCGCCTGGTGATGAATATCCGCGAACAAAAGGGCTACACGTACAGCCCGCGCAGCGGAATCACCGCTCTCCACCAACACGGATTTTTCACCGTTCACGCCGCCGTGCGCAACGAAGTAACTGCCGCCACGCTCACCGAAATGTTCTACGAAATGGACCGCATGCGCTCGCTCCCCGTCACTCCCGAAGAACTCGAAAGCGCGCAAAGCTACCTGACCGGCGTCTTCTCGCTGGGTGTAGCCACGCAGGATGGTGTCCTCGGCCAGCTTTCAACCGTCTATCTCGACCGTTTGCCCAACGACTACCTCGAAACCTACCGCGAAAAAATTCGCGCCCTAACCGCCGACGATATCTTGCTCGCCTCCCGCCGCCACTTCGATTCCGCCAACGCCCAAATCATCCTGGTAGGCGACCGCGACCAAATCTTCGACCAAGCAACCTTATTCGGCCCAGTAACGGAATACACCGCCAATGGCATCAAGCACCCGTAACGCTCGCTGTATTTCAGTAGGGGCACGGCATGTTCGTGCCCGAACGACCACCGGCAGTGCGCTGCCAACTGGCGTCGCGCTTTTTGTCATGACTGTTTTTGGGCCGCGAATCGAGATCACCTTGCTCATTATCGTCATCGTTCTTTCTCTTTGCTCCAACGTCGCCCTCGCCCAAAAAACTCCCCCCACGACCCATCAACCTCAACACCGCCACAATCGCCCAACTCGAAACTCTCCCCGGCATCGGCCCAAACACCGCCAAATCCATCGTCGACTTCCGAAATCACAGCGGCCCCTTCCAGCGCATAGAAGACCTGCTCGCCATCAAAGGAATTTCCAAATCAAAACTCGAAAAACTGCGCCCCTATGTCACAATCGCGCCGGCAGACACCAAACATAAATAATTTAGAAGGACCCAAGGAGTTGAAAATGGAGCGGAATCGTTTCTCGTATTGCGCGATCTCAGTTTTCATGGCTTCGGCTTTTGTGATTGTCGCGGTAAGCGCCAGTGCCAGAAATTCTCTGACGAGAACCTCGGTAGCAACCGCAACGCCCGGTCCCTCGGGCTACCACCTGCTCAAAAAAATCACTCTCGGCGGCGAAGGCGGCTGGGACTACATCACCTTCGACTCGCCCACGCGCCGCCTCTTCATCTCCCGCCAAACGAAAGTAATCGTACTCAACGTGGACTCGGAAAAAGTTGTCGGCGAGATTCCAAACACCGAAGGTGTACACGGCATCGCCCTCGCGCCCGAATTCAACCGCGGCTTCACTTCCAACGGCCCCGCCGGCACCGTGACGATTTTCGATATGAAGACGCTCGCCGTCATTGACACCGTGCAAGCCGGAACGAATCCCGACGCCATCATCTACGATTCTGCTTCGAAGCGCGTCTTCGCGATGAATGGACGCAGCTCGAACTCCACCGCGATCGATGCCGCTACGGGAAAAGTCGTCGGCACAATTGCGCTGAGTGGGAAGCCTGAATTCGCGGCAGCCGATGGCGCCGGTCACGTCTACGTCAACATCGAAGACAAAAGCGAGATGTGGCAACTCGATTCGCAGAAGCTCACCGTCACCGCGCACTGGCCTCTTGCGCCCTGCCAGGAACCGTCCGGCCTCGCGATTGACTCCGCGCATCGCCGCCTCTTCGCCGGCTGCGATAATAAAATGATGGCGGTCGTCGATGCCGATTCCGGCAAAGTGATTGCCACGCCCGCGATCGGCGATGGCGTTGACGCCAACGGCTTCGATCCCGGCACCGGTTTCGCGTTTGCCTCGAATGGCCAGAGCGCCACGCTCAGCGTGATTCACGAGGACTCACCCGACAAATTCACGGTAGTCGAAGAAGTCCCCACGCAAAAAGGCGCGCGCACAATGGCGCTCGACCCGAAAACGCACGAAGTCTACCTGGTCACAGCAGACTTCGGCCCGCGTCCCGCGCCGACCCCAGAAAATCAGCATCCGCGCCCAACAATTCTGCCAAATTCATTTGTAGTCTTGATTTACGGAAGGTAACCGAATTCTTGAAAAAAGCTGTCATCCTGAGAGCATCCGTCGTTCAGGATGCCGAAGGATCTCGCGTAAGAACCGCGATAGTGTGCGGCCATCGCCTCTCGCTAGAAGACCTGGTGGCCGCGCTTTGCCGGCTCAATCGCCAGCGGCACCTGATCCGCGATCTCGAGACCGTAACCTTCGAGCGCCACCACTTTGCGCGGATGATTCGTAAGCACGCGAATCCGTCGCAATCCGAGATCAATCAAAATTTGCGCGCCGATTCCGCTTTCGTGCTGCACGAATCGTTGCCGCCCGGAATCCTGCTCGCTACCTTCGCGCCGATGGTAACGAATCTCAGGCAACGTCGCATCTTCGGGCGCACGCGTATCAATTCCAAATCCGCGACCGGTGTGATGCAGATACACAAAAACGCCGCGATCGGCCGCCGCAATGGCCGCCAGCGATCGCTCGATAATCTCGTGGCAATCGCACGCCGTGGAACCGAGAACGTCACCAGTAAGGCAGTGCGAGTGAACGCGCACCAGCGGCGCGTCAAGATGTGCCGCCTCAGGATCCGCGCGCAATCCATTCGCAGCGACCGAAGCATCGCCACCGAGCTCGCCGCGCACCAGCGCGACGTGCACTTCGTGGTCGATATCGCTCGAGTAGGCGATCATCCGGAAATTTCCATGCTTTGTCGGCAGCACCGATTCCGCAATCCGCCGCACGTAACGCTCATGCTGCATGCGGTAGCGAATCAAATCCGCCACGGTCGCAAGTTTCAAATTGTGCGCCCGGCAAAATTCGATTAGCTGCGGCACTCGCGCCATCGTCCCGTCTTCATTCATGATTTCGCAAATCACGCCCGAATGATCGCGCCCGGCAAGCCGCGCCAAATCCACGCACGCCTCGGTCTGCCCAGCGCGCACCAGCACGCCGCCATTCCGCGCCCGCAAAGTGTGAACGTGCCCAGGCCGCGCCAAATCCTCCGGCCGCGTATTCGGATCCGTGGTCGCCAAAATCGTGGTAGCCCGATCCGACGCGCTAATCCCCGTCGTTGTTCCGCGCTTGGCGTCGATGGGCTCGCAGAATGGAGTGCCGAAGGCCGACGTGTTGCGCGGTGAAATCTGGCGCAGGTCGAGGGCGTCGCAGCGCTGCTCGGTGAGCGAGAGGCAGATGAGGCCGCGGCCGTGTTTGGTCATGAAGTTGATGGCTTCGGGCGTTATGGAATCGGCGGCCATCGTGAGGTCGCCTTCGTTTTCGCGGTCTTCGTCGTCGACGAGAACGATCATGCGGCCCTGGCGCATTTCTTCGACGGCTTCTTCGACGGTGGCGAATGGCGCTTTACGGTCTGTCATTTGTTTGGCTCGTTTTCATTTTAATACAGGTTGCGCGAGAGTGGTGAAGGCCAATGACTTGACTCGTCGAATCGCCCTTGCGTCGAGATTGCCGTCCGGCTGCGATGCGGACTGCGACTCTTAGCACCCCTTTTACCGCCGATTAGAAATTCGTATCTGTTGCAAATAGGCCGGTTATTCGGAGTTTTAATCGCGGAACCGTAGATTAGAAGTTCACGGCGGCGGGACATTTCGTCCCCGGTGATACGGCCGGCTTGGCGCGCAAATTTCATAACCCAAGCATCACGGTAGCACGGGGCAGGGAGCGATTTCAACGAATGTTTCGGGGAGAAATTTTGGTGGGGGCTAAGCCGGGGCGTTGAAGCGCGACGCGAACGGCGCACCGGAGGCGCGGCAGATGAGCCAGTTGAACGGGCGCACGCGGATGAGCGTTACTTTCATCGCCGTGGGGCGGTTGTAGTGTTTGGCGAGGCTCAAGGATTGCGCATTCATCGCGCTGATGGAGCCGAGGGTGACGGAGACGCCGTGTTCGCGCGCGTACTCGTTTACTGCGGTGTTGACCGAGCTTTGGATGCCGCGACCGCGCCATTTGGGGTGCACGAAATTGCCGTAACGAACGGCCTCGCCGGGGCGCACGATCCAGGTGACGCCGAAGTCGAGTTCTACGGCGCCGCTCGCGAAGGAGATCCAGCCATAGCCGGCCGGTTCGGCAGAGGCGTAAGCCATGGCGAGCACGTCACCGCGCTGGAGGCGCTTTTGCGCTTCTTCGCGCGAGATTTCACCGAGCGCGGCCACTTCGGTTAGAGATCGGTCGAGGCAGCCGCAGTCGCGGGTGCAGATCTTCGTTTCGATTTTTTCTTTCGCGTAGGGTTCGGGAACTTGCGCGGCAATATCAGTGGCAAAGATTCGATAGACGTGCCAGTAGACAATCGGGCGCAGGATGTTGCGCGCGCCCAGCAGTAGAAGAACCCAAAGACCGCGCCAGCGCAGGACTTCGGCAGTCCGGCGCCACAGGCTGGGGGGCCGACTGCTCATTTGCGCGGGATGATACAGGATTTTTTCGCGGGTGGAGGGTGAATTTGGCGGCGGGGCAGTTGTGTGGTTCGGAGATTCAGGAGAAATTGCGGAAGCGCAGAAAAGCGAAAACAGGGCGAAGAGAAAGCGGCGTTAAAACGGTCAAGGACCTTGACCTAGTGGGGCTGGTTTTGGGAGGCAAGGAAAACGAGCGGTGAGAGGGCGAAACCCACCCTTTGCAGAGAACGCTGAACAGGCATCATCTTATCGAGCGGGGAATCGCGTGAAACGTTCTGTATGTGACGAGAGCAAAAATTCCAAACTCAAGTCCGCCCACCAAGGCAATCCAGAGAAAGCTCGGAATTCCGGCGAATGGCCAGAGCGTTGCCGATACCGCGAACACCCCCAAGAACAAAAACAAAAAGAGCCAGAATTTCAGAGATCGACGAAGCTGCCAATAGCACTGTAATGAGTAGACCATCAGAAGGAACGTTGTGAAGATTACGAGCAAGTGCCTGTCCTTAAGGAATTTCAGAATGTGATGGCTATGCTGCTGAGGGGCGTAAACTACGCTGGCCCAAATCGCTGCTACGGCCGCCAGTCCCACGACAGCTTCGCCAATAAATATTACGACTCGTTTCTTCAAAACCCGGTCACCGGCACTCCCCAGAATTCAAGGCTTTCACCTCATCATGTAGGGCCGTTCCAAGAGAATAGTCGAGGCTTCCGACCGGCGGGTGGCCCGCCTTTTTCTGCTTCTCATCCGTGGTTTCCACAATTGACGGCGCTTCTGTGGCGGGGTGGCCCAGCCTTTTCAGCTGCGTGTCCGTGGTTTCCACAATTGACGGCGGTCTCGCGCGGATGATACCACTCAAGTAAATTACTTTGAAGTTTAGTCTCAGTTCTTGCAGGTGCCCCATCCTTCGCTGGGTTTGCGAAGGGTGGGAGGGGTTGACTTGCTCCGATGCCAAAGAATCTTAAGCGGCGCTATGGGACGACGAAGCTGCATTTCATCACGTTCAGTTGTTATCGGCGTTTGCCGTTTTTGAGGACGGTGCGGGCGCGGAATGCGTTTCTGATCGTTCTTAATGAAGTGCGTGGGCGCTATCGGTTTGTAATCGTCGGGTATGTGGTGATGCCGGAGCACGTGCATCTGTTGATTGGGGAGTCGAAGAAGGCGAATCCGTCGGTGGTGGCGCAGGTGTTGAAACAGAGGGTGTCGCGGAGGTTGAGGGGGAGGATTCGGGGGAAATCTTTGGCGGGACAACTGCTTTTGTGGAAGGATGTCGCGGTGCATCGCAGTTTTTGGCAGCGACGGTTTTATGATTTCAATGTTTGGAGCCGGAAGAAGCGAATTGAAAAGTTGAATTACATGCATATGAACCCGGTGAAGCGGGGTTTGGTGACGGACGCGAAACTGTGGGCGTGGAGTAGCTACCGGTTTTATCAGTATGGGGAAGAGAGTTTGTGCACGCCGGATGGATTGAAGGACTAGAAGGGGGGACGCGGAACTAGGAGCGAAACGGAAACCACCACCACCAACAACACCGAAAACACCCACCCTTCGCAAAGACGGCGAAGGATTGATTGGATAAGAGCGAAGGCTCCCTTTCAGTCCCGGGTATTCTTTAGTTTGGAGGACCAAGAACCCTGGGAAGGAAGAAGGAGCCTTCGATGATCATTATAGGCTGCGATTTTCATCCCAGCTGGCAACAGATTTGTTGGTTGGATAAGGAAACGGGAGAGACGGCCGAGCAGAAGTTGGTGCATGCGTCGGGAGATGCGCAGAAGTTTTATCAGCATCTGGCGGCGCCAGCGTTGATTGGGATGGAAGCGACTGGGAACTGCCAATGGTTTGTGGAGATGGTGAAGGCTGCCGGGCACGAAGTGTGGATCGGAGATGCGGCGCGGATACGGGCCAGCGACGTGCGGCAGCAGAAGCATGACCGGCGGGACGCGGCGTTGTTGTTGCAGTTGCTGCTGGAGGGAAGATTTCCACGGATCTGGACGCCGTCGAGCGAGCAACGAGACCTGCGGCAGTTGCTGATTCACCGTTACAAGCTGGTGCGCTTGCGAGCGCAAGCGAAGAACGGATTGCAGCACCTGGCGATGAACCAGGGACTGCAGAAGAAAAGGCGGCTGTGGAGTGAAGCGGGGCAGAAGTTGCTGCGTGCTCTTCCCTTGCAGCCATGGGCCAGCCGGCGGCGAGAAGATCTGTTCAGTGTGATGGAGCTGCTCGATCAGAAGATCGCATTGCTGGATCTGGCCGTGAGGGAAGCGGCGGAGAAGGATTCGAACGCACGGTTGTTGATGACGCAGCCGGGCGTGGGGCCGGTGACTTCACTGGCGTTCGTGCTGACGATGGGAGACGTGACTCGCTTTGCGCGGGGCAAGCAGGTGGCGAGTTATCTGGGACTGATACCGCGCGAGTACAGTTCGGGCGGACATCAGCGGCTGGGATCGATCAGCAAGCAGGGAAACCGGTTTATGAGGATGCTGTTGGTGGAAGCGGCGCAAGTCGCGGTGCGCTGCGATCCGCAGATGAGGCAGGAATATTTGCATCGCTGTCACCAAAAGCCGAAAGGAGTGGCGAAGGTGGCCGCGGCGCGCAAGTTGGCCCTACGACTCTACTGGATGCTGCGCACGCAAAAGCGGTATCCGGAGATCGTTTCGATCGAGAGCAGCTCGCGGGTGCCCCTGGTCGTCCGTCACAACGGATAGACCGAAGAGTTGATTGGGCGCTCTCGCCCCGATACGGATCGGGGTTCGGATGGAAGAATCATGGTCGAGGTCAGGGCCGAATCGATGGTTGGTGAAACGATCGGTTTCACCGAGAAATGATTCACCGTGAGATTCTCAGAGTCTTGGTCCTCCACCATCTCTGGCAACCACGCGGTGCTCGAAGCACTGCTCCGAACAACTGTGCCTTGACAACGCCTTCGCTCTTATCGAGGGGCACCCGCAAAATCACGTCAAAAGAGCCGACAGGATGCCGGCGCTACAAGGGAAACGGCGACGGCAAGAGCGCCAAGCCAAATGCAGATCCCTCGACTGCGCTCGGGATGACAGCTTTGGGGAACAAAGGCGAAGGCAAAAGAGCTGGCGGGTTATTTGCCGCGGAGGAGGAGGATTACGTCGAGGAGGACGAGGACGGCGACTACTACTTCGAGGGCGAACATGCGGCGCTCGTTGAATTGGGCGACCATGAAATCGTAGAGTTCGCCGGCGGTTTTGAGTTTTTCGCTTACGAGGGTTTTGTAGTCGTTGACGCCGATTTTTGCGGAGCTGAGGGCGTAGACGCGGGCGTAGTAGGTGTCGGAGATGAATTTTACGGCGTATTCGGTGCGCTCGGTGAGATCCATGATGTCGAGGCGGATGCGATTGAGGCGGCCGGCGCGGCGGGCGAGTCGCCAGCTGGCGAGGAAACTTTCGTGGCCTTCGAGGGAGCTGTAGACGTTGGAGAGGAGGGTGGTGAGGAGCTCGTCGTAGTAGCGGAATTCGAGCAACTGCGTGTTGGCGTATTCGAGGAGATCGATGGCGGCGGGGGTGGCGTCGGGCTTGTCGTATACAAGGGCGGCAGCCCAGCCGACGACGATGAGATCGCTGGGATAGTAGGAGAGGGCGGAGCGGATGATTTCGTCGCGTTCGGCGGCGGCGAGCGGCATTATTTCGCCGCGGACGAGTTGAGTGATTTGATCGGCGTAGGACTGGAG
Source organism: uncultured Acidobacteriota bacterium (assembly GCA_963815265.1). GTDB lineage: Bacteria > Acidobacteriota > Terriglobia > Acidiferrales > UBA7541 > Palsa-295. Next base: position 368,248 of record CAWFGI010000005.1, read on the forward strand.
CATCTCGACGCCGGTGGCTGGGCGGCCGTCGGTGTGCTGGGCGGATTCGATGTCGATGACGAGGTAATCTTCGTCGAGCCACTTTTCCGAGGGCTTGATCAGGACAGGGCGGAAACGGTCGAGGCGGGCGCGCAGGAGATTTTCGGCGGCTTGCTCGACTTCTGGGGCGTTCATCCAGCGATAGGTTTGGACGCAGAGGGAATTGAAATCGCATTTAAATTCTGTGGCGAGTTCGATGTCCACGACGCCGAACCAGTAATATTTGATACGAGCTTCGAGTTTTTCGCCGGTGGAGAGCGTGACGGGGCCCACGGATTCGACGATGGGGGCGTGCTGTTGGGTTTGCGCGTATTCGGGGCTGCGGTGGGTGAAGGCGGGGGAGCGCGGGGCAGCTTCGGGGCCGAGGATGACGCGCAGCTTTTCCATTTCGATGGCTTCGGCGACGTCGAAGAAGCTGAGGATGCGGAGAAAACCTTGCAGGATCATTGGCGCGGGGCGACCTCCGGAAGTCTGCTGCAAACCGACGTGATCATCGTACACCACGGCTGTGCCAGTTGGACGTAGACATGCGCAAGCTCGGTTGCTACAATTGTTATAACAGAAGAGGTGGGCGGATGCTGGAACTCAAAGTTCGAAAAATCGGGAATTCGCTGGGAGTGGTTCTGCCTAAGGAGGCTGTGAGCCGGTTGAAGGCGGATGAGGGAGACCGGCTTTTTCTGATTGAGGGAGCGGAAGGAGCTTATCAATTGACGGCGTACGATCCGGCTTTCGAAAAGAAAATGAAGAAGGCTGAGGATATCGTTCGCCGCTACCGCAACACTCTTCACGTGCTGGCTAAGTGAGAGAGCCGGTCTGGATCGACGAGCGCGATGCAGTGGCGTTGCACGATCGTCTGCTTGCGCTCGAAGGGGGCGCGGCGGGATTGCGCGATGAAGGCTTGCTGCAATCCGCGCTGGCCCGGCCGCAGCAGCTTCGCGCGTATCAGGCTGGGGCAGACGTGATCCAGATGGCGGCTGCTTATACGGCTGGGATTGTCCGGGATCATCATTTTATTGATGGAAATAAACGCACGGGTTTTGTGGCGGGCGTGCTGTTTCTTGAGCTGAATGGGTATCGTTTTATGGCGTCTGAGGAGGATGCGGCGGAGGCGGTGTTGAGTCTTGCTGCTGGGAGACTTGAAGAAGGCGCCTTCGCAGCTTGGATGCGGGCGAATGTGAAGCGGGGGCGGGCAGGATAGTCCGAGAGATATGGATGTTCACGATTGCTAGGGTGGCGGATGCGTGTGGTGGCGTGTTCGGGCACGGCCCCGCGAGACCATGCGGGATCTTCGGCATGCCGTGCCCCTACTGAAAAAATAATGCCTTAGGCGCGGACTTCCCAGGTGTCGCCTGCGCGGAGTAGCTTGGCCAGGTCGCCTTTGCCTTTTTTGGTTTGGACGTCGCGAATTTGCTGGGTGATTACGTCTTCGTAGCGTGGGACGTCGTTCCACTGGCGCAGCACGCCGATGGGCGTGGGGAAGCCGGGGCGCTGTTCCATGTGGCTGAGCATGAAGGCGTAGGCGGCGCGGGGGTGGTGCTCGTCGTGGACGAGCAGATCTTTTTCGGTGAGGCCGTTGCCGTTGCCGAGGTGGACGACTTCGAGGTCGAAGCCGTTCATGCGGATGCCTTTGTCGCGATTCTTCCCGAAGATTAGCGGCTTGCCGTGCTCGAGGTAAACGATCTGTTCGCTGCGAGCGTCTTTTTCGGTGAGCGTTTCCCAGGCGCCGTCGTTGAAGATGTTGCAATTCTGCAGAATTTCGATGTAGGCGGCGCCTTTGTGTGCGGCGGCTTTCTTGAGAATTTCTTTCAGGTGTTGCTGGAAGACGTCGACGGTGCGGGCGACGAATGTGGCTTCCGAGCCGATGGCAAGCGAGATGGGATTGAACGGGCGGTCGGCGGTGCCGTAGGGAGTGGACTTTGTTTTCTTGCCGATTTCGGATGTGGGCGAATACTGGCCTTTGGTGAGGCCGTAAATTTTGTTGTTGAACATGAGGACTTTGAGGCCGACATTACGGCGCAGCATGTGGATGGTGTGATTGCCGCCGATGGAGAGGGAATCGCCGTCACCGGTGGCGATCCAGACATCGAGATCGGGACGCGTGAGCTTTACGCCGGTGGCAATGGCGGGGGCGCGGCCATGGATCGTGTGAAAGCCGTAGGTGTTCATGTAATAGGGAAAGCGACTGGAGCAGCCGATGCCGGAGATGAAGACGAATTTTTCGCGCGGGACGCCGAGTTCGGCGAAGACGGCTTGGGTGGCGGCGAGGATGGCGTAGTCGCCGCAGCCTGGGCACCAGCGGACTTCCTGGTCAGTTTGGAAGTCTTTTTTGGTATAGACGGGTAAAGTGGCCGTTGTCATTTTACGTTTCCTCTTTGGACCTCAGCGGCTAAAGCCGCCTTACTTCTTCATCGATTGCGGCACGGTTGCCCTTCGTACCTCAGGGTAAAAAACCGTGCCCTGACATAAAACCCTATTCCAAGATTTCGTCGATCTTTTGCTCGATCTCGGATTGCTTGAAGGGCTTGCCTTGAATTTTGTTGAAGCCCTGGGCGTCGACCAAAAATTTGGCACGCAAGATCATTACAAGTTGGCCCATGTTCATCTCGGGGACGAGGACGTGCTTGTAGCGCTTCAGGACATCGCCGAGATTTTTCGGAAGCGGGTTCAGGTGGCGCAGATGGACGTGGCCTACGGACTGGCCCTTGTCACGCGCGGTCTTCAACGCGGCGGTAATTGGGCCATGTGTTGATCCCCAGGCGACGATGAGCAGATCGCCTGACTGATCGCCTGCTGGCACGGCGTCGGGAATATCGTCGGCAACGGCTTCGACTTTGGCTGCGCGCAGACGAACCATGCGCTCGTGATTGAGCGGGTCGTAGTTGATGTTGCCGGTGACGTCCTGCTTTTCGATGCCGCCGACACGATGTTCGAGACCGGGCGTACCGGGAATCGCCCATGGCCGGGCGAGTGTGGTGGGATTGCGGCGGTACGGGTGGAAATCTTCCGTGTTCGTTTCGAAATGTACCGGAATTTCCGGTAGCTCGGAGACGTCCGGAATTTTCCAGGGCTCGGCGCCGTTGGCGAGGTAGCCGTCAGAGAGAATGATGACGGGGACCATGTACTTAATGGCGATACGGCTGGCTTCGAGCGCGACCCAGAAACAATCGCCCGGCGAAGAAGGCGCCAGAACAGGAATCGGAGCTTCGGAATTTCTGCCGAAAAGCGCTTGCAAGAGGTCGGCTTGCTCGGTTTTTGTCGGAAGGCCCGTTGAGGGGCCGCCGCGCTGGATGTCACAGACAACAAGCGGGAGCTCGACGGCGACTGCGAGGCCGAGAGCTTCGGTCTTGAGCGCCATACCGGGGCCAGAGGTAGTGGTGATGCCGAGTGCGCCGGTGTAGGCCGCGCCGATGGCTGATGTGACGGCGGCGATTTCGTCCTCGGCTTGAAAGGTGATCACGCCGAAATCTTTGTACTGCGAAAGCTCGTGGAGAATGTCGGATGCGGGCGTGATGGGATACGAACCCAGGAAAAGCGGAATGCCGGCTTTTTCGGACGCAGCGACGAAACCCATTGCGAGAGCGGCGTTACCACTGATGTTGCGATAGGTGCCGGGTGAAAGTTTTGCGGGCGGAATTTCGTAGCTGATTTGAAACGCTTCGGTAGCTTCGCAGTAGCTGTAGCCGGCCTGCATGGCGAGGCGATTGGCGGCGACGAGTTGCGGCTTGCCTTTGAATTTGTCCTCGAGGTAGCGCAGGGTTGCGTCCATCGAGCGGTTGTAGAGCCAGTAGCACATGCCCAGGGCAAAGAAATTCTTACAGCGGTCCATGCTCTTGGCATCGAGGCCTAATTCTTTGAGGGCGGCGCGAGTGAGCTTTGTAAGCTCGACCGAGAAGAGGCGGTAACCGTCGAGCGAATGATCCTCAAGCGGACTGACGGCGAGCTGTGCTTTGCGAAGGTCGTTCTCTTTGAAGTTGTCGAGATTGACGATCAGGATCCCGTTGGTGCGCAGGTCCGGCAAATTCATTTTCAGCGCGGCGGGGTTCATGGCGACCAGGACGTCAACCGCATCGCCGGGCGTATAGACATCGCTTGAAGAGAAATGGACCTGGAATCCGCTGACGCCGGGAAGAGTGCCGGCAGGGGCGCGAATCTCGGCGGGGAAGTCGGGGAACGTGGCCAGGTCGTTGCCGTAGAGCGCTGCTGTATTGGTGAACTGGCTGCCGGTGATTTGCATCCCGTCGCCGGAGTCACCGCAAAAACGGATGCAGGCTTTATCGATTACTTCGCGCTTTCGGCGCGGTACTTCCGTTATGGTCGTTGGCATATATTTTCAGAATCCCCAGTCATGGATGAGGCAAACAACAGAGGGATATAGACCCTTTCTTCCCAAGTGCAACCGGCAGGTGCCGGGTTTCTCGCCCCGATTGGAAATCGTAGCACAGCGGGACGAAGAGGGTGATGAAAATCCGAATCGTGGCGTGACGTTATGAGCATCGGCATGAGCATCGGCATGAGCATCGGAAGCATACTAATGAGTGAGATGCGGAAATTCTGTGACGCGTATACCTTGCGCATGTGACGGGCGACACAAAGGGAAGAAGGTCAGAGCCATCGGCAATTGATTTAGGAGTTGTTTTCTGGCCGCGAGTTGTTGACACTTGTCGCGCAGCACCAGCCGCTGTTCGTCCCACTTGGACGCAATCCAACTCCCCGAAGGAGAAGAGATGAATTTCGTGCGTTTTTGCCTGGCAGTAGGAGTGTTGTCGTTTGCGGCTTCCGTTGCGCGTGCCGATACGCTGGTGCTTAAAAATGGAGACCACTTGACGGGAACAATCGTCAGCTCCGATGGGAAAGAAGTGACATTCAAGACGGATTTCGCCGGCGAGATCAAAGTGAAATGGCCGACGATTGCCGAGGTGAAATCCGAGAAGCCGCTGTACGTGGTGACGCCGGACAAAAAGACAGTGAGCGGAGACGTAACGACGGAGGGTGGGAACCTGGTGGTGCATACGAGAGACTCGGGCGCGCTTCCCGTGCCGTATGCGAACGTGACGGCGATCCGGTCAGAGGAAGAGCAGGCGGCGTATGAGGCAAGCCTGCATCCCGGGCTTTTAGAAGCATGGAAGGGAGGCGCCAGCTTGGGATTTGCGCTGGCTCGCGGGAACAGCGAAACGACCAACCTGACGACCGGATTTACGGCGGATCGAAAAACTCTGCACGATGAGATCACGCTCTACTTCACTTCTCTCTATTCAAGCAATGATCTTCCCGGCGGCGGCACGACGGCGAATTCAATTGTGGCGGGAGCGCGTTACGACCGAAATTTGACGAAACGAATTTTCGCATTCGGGTCCGCGGATTTTACCCACAATGAGTTGCAAGGCCTCAACCTGAGGTCGATCTACTCGGGTGGGCTCGGCTATCACCTGATCAATACCGACAGGACAACTCTGGATTTGCTCGGCGGGGTGAACTACACGCGTGAAACGTACAGCGGTGCGACGAAGGGCGAGGGAATGGGCACGGATCGAAACCTGGCGGGAGTTACGACGGGTGAAGCTTTTACGCGCAAGTTCGGCTCGACGACTGTGGTTACGGAGCAGTTCTATTTTTATCCCGACTTGACGAACACGGGGCAGTACCGGTTTGCGCTGGATGCGGCGTCGGTGACGAAAATTAATAAGTGGCTGGGCTTGCAGCTCGCGATCAGCGATCGGTACGTGAGCAATCCACCGATTGTGGGGACGAAATCGAACGACGTGATTTTCTCGACGGGGATTAATTTCGCGTTCACACACTAAGTGATTGCATGCCTTAGCCGAAGCCTCAGCGGCTAAAGCCGACGGTTGTTAGCTTTCGTGGCGGCACGGCTGAAGCCGTGCCCTGACGTTAGACGGAGAACCTTCTTCGAGATTGGACGGGAGATGGCATGGGATTCTCGGAGCGAATCTTCTGGGTGAGGCTTTCGTGCCAAGCTCATCCGAGAGTTTCAAAGCTCAAAGAAAAAAAACGACAAGAGAGGGGAGACTGATGGCGAAGATGAAAGCGGTACAGGTGCCGAAGGCGGGTGGAGAGTTTGAACTGGTGGAGCGCGAGATTCCGCAGCCAGGACCCGGGCAGGTGCGTATCAAGGTGCAGGCTTGCGGGGTTTGCCACAGCGACGTTCTGACGAAGGAAGGCGGATGGCCAGGTATAACGTACCCGCGTGTGCCGGGGCACGAGGTGGCGGGTGTGATTGACGAGGCGGGCAGCGGCGTCAACACTTGGAAGAAGGGCGAGCGAGTGGGAGTGGGCTGGCACGGTGGGCAGGACGGAACCTGTTTGCAGTGCCGGCGCGGCGATTTTGGGAACTGCGCGAATCTGAAGGTGTGCGGAATCGCTTACGACGGCGGTTATCAGGAGTACATGATCGCGCCGGTGGAAGCTCTAGCGCATATGCCGGAATCGCTCGACGCGGCGGAAGCCGGGCCGCTGATGTGTGCGGGAGTTACGACCTTCAACGCGCTGCGTCACAGTGGCGCGCTGCCTAGCGACTTGGTTGCGGTGCAAGGAGTGGGTGGACTTGGGCATCTTGGAATTCAGTTCGCGCAGAAATTCGGCTATCGAGTGGCCGCCGTTGGCCGTGGGCCGGAGAACGCGGCGCTGGCGAAAAAGCTCGGGGCCAGCATCTACATCGATAGCGCTGCAACCGACGCGGCTGCGGAATTGCAGAAGCTTGGAGGAGCGCGCGTGATTTTAGCTACGGCGCCCAGTTCGAAGGCCATGTCCGCTTTGATTAATGGACTGGGAGCGAATGGGAGGCTGATGGTAGTGGGGGCCGGCATGGATCCGATCGAAGTAACTCCGATTCAGTTGATCGTGAACATGAGAAGCCTTCAGGGATGGGCGTCAGGAATTCCCACGGATTCAGAAGATACGCTGAGATTTTCGGAGATGACGGGTGTGAGGCCGATGATCGAGAAGTTTCCGCTGGAGAAGGCTGCGGAAGCGTATGCGCGGATGATGAGCGGGAAGGCGCAGTTCCGGGCCGTGTTGACGATGTGAGTGAAAAGGACTGCCAACAAGCAGATAGCGACCCGGCTGTTTGTTGACTCCGTTTCCTAAGGGCTTTCTGAAATCGGCGTATCGGCGATTACGTCGAGGGTGCTTTCCTTGACGAGGTATGCGTCCACTTTAATCGCGTCGGCAGACCCGTTGTGAGTGAAGGTCGCCGAGCCTACTTCGTCGACGGACATGCTGATATCTTTTCCGGGGCCGACAACCTTGTAGATACTGAGGCCCGGCGGAATCGTAAACTGGATTGAGACGGCCTTTATAGAGATGCCAGATGCAGGAAGGACAGTCAGGATGCCGTTGATGTTGTGGTCGGTGGTGTTCGTGAAACAATAAGACTCTTTAGGTGCGTGGATGCTCTGATCCGCATCGACGGTGTAGATCTTAAAATCCGCAAATGTGTGAATGCGGTAGAAGCGGTTTCCACGCCGCTCCATGTACAGCTCTGCTGTTTGGGGAAGCCAGAGCTGAATTTTGCGTGAGTGAAACGCAACCGACCCGTAGTTGATAATGAAGAGTTCCTTTGTCAGTCCAACTTCGGGGATCGGCTGGGCCAACTCGGTTTCAAGACGCAACACCTGGTAGGAGCCGGCGTCGATCCAAGCGAGTCCTTTGAGGATAAACGGATAGTAGTGATCTTGTGTGCGATAGCCTCCGATACGGCTGCGCCTGTCCTCACGCTGCCTGAAATGAACGAGCCATGCAGGCTGGCCGTGCCAATTCTCAAGCCCTTCGCATTTGAAATCAAAATCCGACGCCAGAACCGGGTGGAAAATCAGAGCCATCGCGGAAACACCTTCGGTTGCAATGTTGGCGGGGAAGCGGGAGCGGTCGAAACTGCCGTTGCGATATTCGTCGACGCTGAAGAGGCCGCCCGGCAAGGTTGTCACCTGCGCGACGTAATCGAAGGTGCGGACCTGAGCGATCAATCGCTTACCGGTGGAGTCTATTGGATAGTGCTCAAGGCGCTCTGTGGCGCTGAATTTCTGGAGGTTTATCACGAGCTGGTTCATGCGCAGGCCGGCGCCTTTGACAACCTGGGAAAGAGGGCACTCGACGTCGGGCTGGACGTCCGGCACGAGATCGTCGATGCCCGGTGGAATCCAGGACGCCCGTGTCGGTTGCGCCTCGGGAGAGGGTGTGGATGCAGGCGGCGTGGGCAACGCTTCCGTTGCGCGTACGGGGAGCGGTTTGGTCTTCATGACCACAAACTGAGTTCGAAGGCGATTGCCCGGTTCGATTCCTATTTTTTGCCGGACCGTCAAGAAGCCGGGCGCACTTACTTCAACGGTGTATGTTCCAGGCCGCATACCCGCGAAAATCATCTCGCCATCGGATTCAGAGGGTGTTCCGTTCACCTCATACCCTTCGCTGGGCATCACGTGGACGCTTGCCGAACCGCTAAATGCGGTGTCGTCTGGCATGCGCAGGGATATTTTCAGAGTAGCAAGGCCGGGGCGAGCCGCCAAATCTGGGACGACGTTATCGGGGACTGCAGGTTGAGGGGTGGGCGCATCAGGCTTGTTGGGGCGATCGGGTGGCGGTGTATCCGCTTTACCTGAAGATCCTGACCGCGAAGAGCCGCTTATTGCCGGAGGGCTCTGTGTGGGGGCGCCCTCAGGTCGGTCTTGCTGAGGAGCCGCACCGGCGGAATTCTGATTTGCTTGCGTGTTTTGGGATGCGCGGAGGGCGGATGGCGACAGTTGGAGGCCCAACAGCGGGATGAAAATGAGAACTAGACGCCGGGACACCGGAACCTCCTCTACTTACTATAAACACCCAACTGAATGGTGCGCTTCGGCCCGGTTTCGTTACAGCCGAACCGCGGATTCTATTGTTTTTTTCCGTGCGGGAACTGCGAAAACCCACGCAAGGTTGGCAAACCTACAGCCAACCCGCAAACCACGCTGGGAAGAAATCTAACTCCGAATGGGCACGCGATGCAATGTCGAAGATAAAAGATATAAAGCTCTGCCGCCGGGAACTACCGCTTACCGCCGCGCCTGGTTACCGCCGCGGCTTTGATTCTCGCGACATGCACAGCGGAAAAGCCGCCTGAAGTTGTCATGCAGGCCCGCCCGGGTTTGGTCCTGCAGAAAGGACAGGCAATGCCCAGGGGGCTGGTAGCCAGAACCTCGGGGATATTTTCCTTTAGCACGCGTGCACAATGACAGATGATCGCGCCAATAGATATGAGTCATTTGAAGGACACATGGACGACCTGTACTTCAAGGTAAGTCACTACCTGTCTTGGGGTAGTGGGTCAATTTGAAGCCAAGGCATAAAAGTTTGGCAATACAATTGCCGCAAAGCCTCTTAGCAGGCATAGCCCTACTCGCCATGATAGGACTTTATCTCGGGCCGATGAGGACTATGAGTGTGCCCGAATGCACGTTCGGATTGGCGGCTCCGCTTACACTCCACCCTGCCTGTCTAAATGTCTCGGATAATACATTAAATGCTACATCGGGATTACGACCAGATGGCCAAAGAATTGTAATCTCTGAATTTCCAGCACCCTTGGCTGCTACGGACGGTACTGGTGTTGGGCCTAAAATCTCCCAGTTCGCTGATTTCATGGTTTGGCAAAGAAGATCGGTGAACAGCTTTATTTCAGGAGGCCCGTGTAAGGCTCCCCGCTAATTTAGACAGTCAGGGCCTCCGAGTTTAGGTCAGTTGCAAAAGCCAAGAAGGCCTCGTGCGGAGTGCGATTTTGGACTCCGCGGTGAGGCCGGTCGTGATTGTATTCCTCGATCCAACGAGCGATCGAAGTTCGCGCTTCTTCCAAGGTTCGATACTCCGCCGTCCAGACTTCCTCTTCTTTCAAGCTGCGATGGAACCGTTCGATGTAGCTGTTGCCTTCCGGGTGATGATACGCCGTCCTCCGATGGGTGATGCCGAGTCTCCCCAACGTCTCCAGGAAGCGCGAAGAAGTGAACTGCGTTCCATTGTCGGTGGTCAGCGTCACGTTCGCTGCACGGCTGCCCTCGGGCAGCCGCGCCAGGACGGCTTGCTCTACCGCAGCCAGTGCATCTTCGGTTCGGCAACGGTGTGAGAGATTCCATCCCACGATCTCCCGCGTGCAGCAGTCGATCACGCACACCAGATACGCCCAGCCCACTGCCGGCCCCGCCCAGATCTTCGTCATGTCCGACTGCCAGATCTGATTCGGCTCGGCTGCTTCCACACGGCCCCACTCTTTCTTCCTGCGAGCCCGCAAACGGCGGGAACGCACCAGCAACCCACGTTCTCGCATCACCCGCAGGACACGTTTGCGATTCACCGGGAGGTTTTCTTTTCTTCGCAACCACCAAGTCACGCGGCGATATCCATACGCGGGTTTTTCCCCGCACGCCACGACGATCTGTTCGTCGTACTGTCGATCGGCCCGGCTGCCTCGCGGCTTCTTTCGATAGTAGAGACTCGATCGACTGATGGCCAGAGTCGCCGCTACCAAAGTGGCCGTGTAGCCCTGCGTTAGCATCTCCCGCGCCTGGGAGTGAACTGCACCGCAGCTCACTCCCCCACGACGTTTTTTAGGATTTCGATCTCCAGCGACTTCCGCCCCAGCGTTCTCTCCAACTGCCGGATGCGATGGTCCTTTTCGGTTTCGGCCCCGGCAGCGCTTCTCCCCCCAAGCGCTGCCTTTGCTCCCTGCTCGGCTTCATCCTTCCAGCGATAGAACAGATTCGGAGCGATCCCGTGACGCCGACACGTCTCCGAGACGTTCCCGCTCTTGATACCTTCCTGCACGATCTGCCACTTCTCTTCCGGGGATCGATCTACGCGTGGTTTCCTGCCCATGTTGCCTCCTGTGGGGAGGCCCTGATCTTACCTAACTAAGGTGTCCAGTTTTAGCGGGGAGCCTTACAACCGGGAATAATTTTGTTCCCCACCCGTTGCTCTTAATATAGTCTCAGCCCCGCTTCGGCGGGGCACATTCAACATTTTATTGATTCCCGCTAATCGGCGCAATAGGCCTCTTTTTATGCTTGTTCCATCGGGCCTCAGCGCCCTGTTTGCCGATCTCAGTTAGTCTTTCCAAGGATAGCTTGGCCTTCCGAGCCATACCGCCCTTGCGACCAAGTGCCTTGGCCGCGTCGTGTTCGCTAACTTGAACCTTTGTGATGACATCAAAAGCCATTTGATTAACGTCCTTTTGGGGCTTTCGCCGCTTCTTTAATTTCTTTTTCATTCACCCATGATGCCCGTATGCCTAGCGCAAGGCAAGTTGCTTAAAATTCAAACTGGCCCACTACCTGTCTTGGAGTACTATTGACTTTCGCTTTTAGTTCGCCTATCTTCGCCACGCTGGTAAAAGGCCCTTGGGGGTTGCGATGACATTGACGAAGAGGCAAAAAGAAGTTCTTAACTACCTTGTTGCGTTCATGAACAAGAACGGCTATTCGCCGAGTTTTGAGGAGATTGCGCGCGCTTTGAAGCTGACGTCACTCGCGACCGTTCACAAGCACCTCTCGACGCTGGAGAAGAAGAACTACATACGGCGCGGCTACAACCAGAGCCGGTCAATCGAGGTCGTGCAGCTTCCGAAACCGGTTCGCGAACAGGTGCTGGACCGCCATGTAATTGAGTTGCCGCTGGCGGGAAGGATCGCGGCGGGAAGTCCGCTGGAAGCGGTGGAAGACAAGGAGACGATTTCGCTTGCCGATTTTGCGCGCGGACAGAACACTTTTGTGCTGCAGGTGAAGGGCGAATCGATGCGCGAGGATCATATTCTCGACGGGGATTTCATCGTGGTGGAACAGACGCAGGTGGCAAATCCGGGCGAGATCGTGGTGGCGCTGGTGGGAGAAGACGAAGCGACGGTGAAGAGATTCTATCGCGAGCCGGGCGGGAAGATACGTTTGCAGCCGGCGAATTCGCAGATGTCGCCTATTCTATTGGCGGCCACGGACGTGAGAATTCAGGGACGCGTGGTGGGCGTGTTGCGGAAGTATTAATTCCGTCGTAGTAATAATTCGGTAGTTTTCAGGTTCACGCTCTCTATTTTCCTCATCTTGATTCTCGATCGACGTCGAGTTGGCGCTCCGAACACAGTTGTTTCAATTTGGGTTGCCATTCTTTGCCTGCAGGACTACATTCGGGACTCCCAGTCATACTACTTTCAGCGATACCAGGCCCAAGGAGGGTAAATGTGGGGAGATAAAAAAACGGAGACTCCGGCAAAGACTCCGCTCCCGCAGCAGTCCAAGCCTTCGACACCATCCGCAACACCAATTACCGGGGAGGTAAAAACAATGGCACCACTTGATTCTCCATATCCCGCGACCACGTCGAGCGGCGGCACGGCTCGTCTGGGAGCAAGTTTGCACGTGAAGGGCGAGATTACCGGCAACGAAGATCTGCACATTGACGGCACCGTCGAAGGTCTTGTCCATCTGGAAGACCGGAAGCTGACGATCGGCGCCAGCGCGAAAGTGACTGCCGACATCATTGCGCGCGAAGTAGCGGTGTTTGGAAACGTGAAGGGCAATCTGCGGGCGCGCGACCGCATCGAGATCAAGAAGGACGGTTCGGTGGTTGGGGATTTGACGACTGCGCGGATCATGATCGAGGACGGCGCGTACTTCAAGGGCTCCATCGAGATCGATAAGACAGGCGATGCTTCGTCCAGCAGCGACAACGATGTGGACAAGCCGGCTTATACACGCTCGATGCGGACGGCTTCGAGCAGTTCTTCAGACTAACGGCAGCGAAGCGGCCGGTTCGGCGGAGCCGGTTGGCTGCTCTTAAGCCCGGGGCGGGCCAGAAGGCGTGGCTCGCCGACCGGTCCTTAGTTTATTGGGCTCTTCTGGTCAATTTTCTGCGCGGTTATTTCCTGCAGACATTATTTCTTGCGACCGTTATATTCCCTTCACAAGCCAAGTACCTGATACAACTGATACTGGCAGCATGACTTCAAAGGTGATATTGCCGCGAGTCGCTGGGCGCGAGCGAGGGGTGCACGGATGAATCGAACAGCCGGAATTGTATGGGTGACGATACTGTGCGCGGTGCTGGCGGCATGTGGCGGAAGCGGCGGCAAAAGCGGTAGTCAAATACTCACCGTTTCTCAGACGACTCTTTCTTTCTCAGCTTTATTTGGCATCGCAAACGATCCCGTTCCGGCAATGGTGAGCGTGACAAACACGGGCACAGGCGGTGCGCTTAATTTCACAGCGACTAGCGATTCGAGCTGGCTGACGGTGGCGCCGGCAAGCGGAACGACACCCGGGACGTTAACGATCACAGCTCTTCTGGGCACCTTGGCGGTCGGCACTTATACGGGCCACGTCACCGTGACCGCGACGGGCGCTCAGGGATCGCCCGCGACGATCACCGTGACGTTCATGGTGAATCCGCAAGCTGCCAACACACCTTTCTGGCCGCAGTGGGGAAGCAATCCGCAGCACACCGGCATGGTGAACGTCGCCGGACAGGGCTTGGCGAACAAGCTGGCGGATATTGTTTACGATCCGTTCATCGCTCAGGAGAAAGCGGAACTCGGAGGCGAGCTTGTGGTTCACGAGCAAACGCCGGTGATTGACGGAAATGATGTGTACATGGTGTTGAAGACCGGGACCTATAACTCGTGCAATCCGGTTGGGAGCTGGCAGAGCGGAGCGGCGTGCGGGCCGAACACCTGGAATTCAATGATCTGGAACGAGCGGCGATATACGTGGATCAACGGGCAATTGGCGACGATCTGGACGTTTCAAAGCGACTGGGTTCCGGAGCCGAACGCGGCGAACTTCAACGCAGGGGCAGGCGGGCTTCAGGGATGGGAGCCGGTGTTTCACCCGATCGAGGCGAACAATTTCATTTACGTGCCCGGCGCGGCCGGTACAGTTTGGAAAGTGGATAAAACGGCGGGAACGAGCACATCGCATATCAATCCTCTCAGCGGTGTGAACGGAGTTACGTCGGCTAACACGTTCGTTTCGGGGCCGCTTTCGGCGGATTCGAGCGGGAACATCTATTACAACGTGATCCAACTCAACGTGACGGGCGGCAATCCGTGGAATTCAAATGACGTGGCAAACGCGTGGCTGGTGAAGATCACACCGAACGACTCCGCAACGAAAGTGACTTACTCGACGCTGGTGCCAAATGCGCCGCCTGGCAATTCGATGTCCTGTCCGGGCACGTTCGCGTCCTTGCCGAATGCGGCAACCGCGCTTCCGTGGCCTCCCAGTTCGGGCTCAACTGCGCCGTTCTTTCCAGGCGAGTGCGGGTCGCAGCGTCCGGGAATCAACATTGCTCCGGCGATTGCGGCTGATGGAACGATTTACACGGGTAGCCGGGCGCACTTTGACGCAATGGTCAGCTATCTGGTGGCGGTGAATTCGAACCTGACGCCGAAATGGGCTGCGTCGCTGCAAAACGTTTTGAACGACGGCTGTGGCGTGCTGGTTCCGATAGGACCGACGACAGGAACTCCGAACGCTTGCCGGCTGGGAACCACGATGGGAGTGGACCCGACGACAAATGCCATGGGGTCCGGATCGATCGTGGATCAGGCATCATCTTCGCCGACGGCGCTGCCGGATGGTTCTGTGGTTTTTGGCGCGCTCGATAATTACAACGCGGAGCGCGGGCATTTATTTCATTTCGATTCGGCGGGGAATTTCTTGAACGCGTTCTCTTTTGGGTGGGACTCGACGCCGGGCGTGTGGACGCATGGGCAGACCTATTCGATCGTGATCAAAGACAATCACTACGATGCCCCGCAGTATTGTTTCCTCAGCAGTCCGGTATGCCAGTCGTTGCCGCCAGGCCCTTATTACATCACGCAGCTTGATCCGAACATGAATATCGAATGGCAGTTTAAGAGCACGACGATCGACGCGAACCACCCTAATGGCTACGAGTGGTGCATCAACATGCCCGCGATCGATTCGAGTGGCAATGTGTATGTGAACAGCGAGGACGGGAACATTTACGTGTTGCCGCAGGGGCACTCAGGCATCTTCACGACTCCGGGAGGGCAGATGTTTCTGAATATTGCGCTCGGAGCTGCGTATACGCCGCTATCGATTGGGGCGGACGGCAAGCTGTACACGCAAAACAACGGGCATCTGTTTGTGGTCGGGAACTAGCGCAGTGCTTCAGAGGCGAAGCTCACATTCCGAGTGTTTATTTGGAGGCTAGACTATAATAAGTGAATGGAAGTGAGTGACAATCTCGACCCACTACTTGTGTTAATCGGTTCCGGAAAGGATGTTTGGGCGGACGAGCACGCTGATGAATACGTTCGCCGACTTCGATGCGACTGGGAATCACCCAGCCTCCGTAGTCTTGAGGACTGACAAACCCATTTTTCCGCTTTTG
>CAWFGI010000006.1:0-558945 GCA_963815265.1 uncultured Acidobacteriota bacterium
CAGACGCTCGCGCCGAGCCGGCAGTTCTACTTGCCTGCCAGTTTGCCGATGAGTGAGAACAGTGGCAGATACATCGAAACGACGATGCCGCCCACCACGATGCCCAGGAACAAGATCATCATGGGTTCGAGAGCAGTCAGCAAGTCCTTCACGGCCGCGTCCACTTCGTCCTCGTAGAAGTCGGCGATTTTCTGAAGCATCGCGTCCATCGCACCGGTTTGTTCGCCAACGCCGATCATCTGGGTGACCATGCCCGGGAAATACGTCGGTTTCCTTCAGCGGATCGACGAGAGAGCGACCGGCTTCGACCGCTTTTCGTGTTTGCGAAATCGCTCTTTCGACTACCGCATTGCCGGAAGTGCGGGCGGTGATGTCGAGGCCTTCAAGAATTGGAACGCCGCTTGAGATCAGGGTGCCGAGCGTCCGAGTGAATCGTGCTACTGCGATCTTTCGCAGCAGCATGCCGACGAGCGGGAGTTTCAACAGGACATGATCCAAAGCGTAGCGACCTTGGGGCGTTCCGTACCAGAGCTTCAATGCAACGCCGACGCCAACGACGAACACGAGGATCAGAAAGCCGTAGATGCTGCCGATGAACTTACTCATCCCGATAACGATGCGGGTGGGAAGCGGCAAGTCGACGCCGAGACCATTGAACAATGTGGTGAAAATCGGTACGACCTTCCAGAGCAGGAGCGTGATGACCATTACGGCGATGCCGATGACGGCGATCGGGTAAATCATCGCGGATTTCACGGCGCGCTTCAGCTTGACGTTCTTTTCAATGTAGCTGGAGAGGCGCTGCAAAATGGTGTCGAGAATACCGCCGGTCTCGCCCGCTTCCACCATGTTGTAGTAAAGGGGATCAAAGACCTTTTCGTATTGCTTCATCGATGCGGAGAGAGTGGCGCCGCCTTCAACGGAAGCGCGCACGCCGTTCAAAATCTTCTGGAAGATTTTGTTCTCCTGCTGCCCCGCAAGAATCTCGAGGCACTGCACGAGCGGCAAGCCGGCGTCAATCATCACCGAAAATTGCCGGGTGAAAATCGCCAACTCCTTGGAGTCCACGCCTGTTCCGAAAGTCGGGATATTGAATTCCTTCCCTTTTTCGGAGAGCTTGCTCACATTGATTTGCTCGCGCTTGAGAATCGTCGCGGCTTCCGTCTTGCTGGTTGCCGAACGTTCCCCCACGACCGTCGCACCCGCCCGGTTAACTCCGCGATAGGTATAAACCGGCATCTTTGTTACCTCCTCTTCTGTTTATCGCCGGACGGGGACTTTTCCACCAGTCGGCGGAGAAGTCACCCCTCGGTTAATTAAATCCTGCAATTCGTCTGGATTCGAAGACCGCGCCATAGCCGTTTCCAAAGTGATTAATTTCTGGAAATATGCGTTGGAGAGGCTCTGGTTGAATGTCTGCATGCCGGACTGGCCTGTGCCGGTCTGCATGGCCGAATAGATCTGGTGAATTTTGTCTTCCCGGACCAGGTTGCGAATGGCCGGAGTGGGAATCAGGATTTCCATCACCATCGCCCGGCCGCGGCCATCGATTTTCTGGAGCAACGACTGGCAAAGGATGCCTTCGAGCACCATCGAGAGCTGGGCGCGAACCTGCGGCTGCTGGTGCGCGGGGAAAACGTCAATGATGCGGTTGATCGTCGAGACCGCCGAGTTCGTGTGGAGAGTGGCAAAGGTCAAGTGGCCGGTTTCCGCAATTCGCAAAGCCGATTCGATCGTCTCAAGGTCGCGCATTTCGCCGATGAGCACGACGTCGGGGTCTTCGCGAAGCGCAGCGCGGAGCGAATTGGCAAAAGAGTGCGTGTCCGAATGGACCTCGCGCTGATTGACCAGACACTTCTTGTGGTTGTGAAGAAACTCGATCGGGTCTTCGATCGTAATCATATGCTCGTCGCGCTCGTTGTTGATTTTGTCGAGCATCGCGGCGAGCGTGGTGGACTTGCCCGAACCTGTCGGACCGGTGACGAGCACCAGGCCGCGCGGCTTGTCGCACAGCCCTCGCACGACTGCAGGGAGTCCCAGTGCGTCGAACGACTTGATTTCCCATGGGATCGTCCGGAAGACGGCTGCGACGGCGCCGCGCTGATGAAAGATGTTGCCGCGGAAACGGGCCAGGCTCTTCAAGCCGAACGAGAAGTCGAGCTCGAGATTTTCCTCCAGCCGGTGCTTTTGGACGTCGGTGAGGACGCTGTAGGCGAGCGCTTTGGTATCGGCAGCCGTCAGGGGAGGCATGTCGAGCGGGCGCAACTTACCGTGCACGCGGATGCGCGGTGGACTGTTCGTTGAGAGGTGCAAGTCGCTGCCGCCCATTTCGATCATTTTTTTCAGCAATTCACTTAACGTGATTCCAGCCATAATCTCCTCCGCCTAGAGAACGGTTTCCCGTAAAACTTCTTCCATGGTCGTTTGACCCAGCGCGGCTTTAATCAAACCGCTTCGCCGCAGGGTGATCATTCCAGTTTCGAGAGCCTTCTTTTTGAGTTCGACGGCTGAAGCACCGACGAGTATCAACTCGCGAAGATCGTCATTGATTTCCATTACTTCGTACAAGCCAACGCGGCCCTTGTAACCTGTGTTGTTGCAGGTGGCGCAACCGCGGCCGTGCTGCACTTCGGTCTTGACCGCTTCGTCGTGCGAATAACCCGCGTCAATCAAGGCCTGGGGCTGAATCTGCAACGGTTCCTTGCACTGCACGCAAATACGGCGCACAAGACGCTGGGCGCAAATCAGGTTTACCGACGTAGCCACCAGGAAAGGCTCAATTCCCATATTCATCAATCGGCTGATTGTGGATGGCGCATCATTGGTGTGCAGCGTAGAAAGTACTAAGTGGCCGGTCAGCGCGGCTTTCACCGCGATTTCGGCGGTCTCAAAGTCTCGAATTTCGCCGACGAGGATGATGTTGGGGTCTTGCCGCAGGAAGGCGCGCAGGGCGGACGCGAAGTTGAGCCCGATCTGTTCCTTCATCTGTACCTGATTGATACCGGGAAGCTGGAACTCGACCGGGTCTTCGGCGGTCATGATGTTGGTTTCGGTGGTATTCAGCCGCGCGACCGAAGAATAGAGGGTATTGGTTTTGCCGGAACCCGTCGGACCGGTGACGAGGACCATTCCGTAGGGCTTCAAAATTTGCCGCTCGAATTTTGCCAGCGATTCCGCCTCAAAGCCGAGCTTGGTCATGTCCAGCCGCAGGTTTTCTTTGTCGAGCAAGCGAAGAACGATCTTTTCGCCGAACAGGGTGGGGACGGTGGATACACGGAAATCGAGCTCTTTTTTCTTTCCGTCTTTGAGGTACTTGATCATGATGCGGCCGTCTTGCGGGAGCCGCTTTTCGCTGATGTCGAGTTTCGACATGATCTTGATGCGGCTCGTGATCGCGTCCTTCAATTTCATGGGTGGAGCCATGACGTTCTGGAGAATTCCGTCGATGCGGAAGCGAACGCGGTATTCTTTTTCGTAGGGCTCCACGTGAATATCGCTCGCGCCTCGTTTCACGGCGTCGGTCAAGAATCAAATTGACGAGCTTGATGATGGGTGCTTCTTCGGCGGCCTTCTCCAGGGTCGCGAGGTCCATCTCCGCTTCATCGGACGCCAACTCCAAAGCGGCTTCTTCGCCGGCCAAATCCTTCATTACTTTGTCGAGCTCTTCTACGCTCTCGACGGCGCCGTAGAACTTGTGGATTGCTTCGCTGATGGCGGTCTCCGACGCCACCACCGGCTCCACGTTGAAGCCGGTCATAAACTTGATATCGTCCATCGCGAAGACGTTGGTCGGATCGGTCATCGCGATCGTGAGCGTCGATCCCACGCGAGAAAGCGGCACAATTTGATAGCGGATTGCGGTTTCCTGCGGGACAAGCTTGATAACGGATGGATCGACTTCGTAGAACTTCAAATTGATCGAA
The DNA here is from genome assembly GCA_963815265.1 of uncultured Acidobacteriota bacterium. GTDB lineage: Bacteria > Acidobacteriota > Terriglobia > Acidiferrales > UBA7541 > Palsa-295. The sequence goes on from CAWFGI010000006.1 coordinate 3,924, forward strand.
GGGACGCCGTACTGCCGGGAAAGCACTGCGGTGATGTCTTCATCGCTTACAATTCCCATCTTGACGAGGCACGTGCCCAGCCTGCCCCCGTTCTTTTTCTGATAGTCGAGGGCCTGCTTGAGCTGATCCGCGGAGATCAGGCTGTCTTTGACGAGAATTTCGCCGAGTCGTGAAGACATAGTTGTGCGCCCGCGGTACTAGAACCCGCCGGAATTGGCAGCGTAACACGCGCTGACGGCAGATTTGGTCTCGCATGGTCTCGTCGTGGTGAATCAGCTAACATCCGATACGACGCTGCGAAACCTGTACGCTCGAACAGGTAGATTTTTGCTCCTGTACGAAGGTACAGGTGCCCGCTGCACCGGGCACTGACCTCGGTTCGCGCACGAGCGGACGGCTTGGAATTTCTGGCTGCCGGGTTCGCGCGTCACCGATTACCCGAAGTTGCTTGCGCTGCATCGCGCAGCTCGGCCCCCAACATCAAATTACAGCTCGCAAAGAATGACGGAAGCGCTAGCGTCTCAAGCGCAGCTTCTGGTAGGATGGGTGCGGTCAAGGGCGGTTAGCCCTCAACATTTGTTGATTCGGCGTAGCTTAACCCTCGATACCCTACCCGTAGTTGGACTCACTGTTTGGACTCACTTTTCGAGGCTGCGTCTTCAGTGCGGTGAGCGTCTCTCTTGCTATCCACCAATACCACGTAATACCGTCTTTGCATGGCTCCACTGATTCAGTTCCAGAACAGCCATCCGCACTGGACAGAATTCATCATTGGCGTGTCTGTCGCAGTCGCTGCTACGGCATTGGTTGGCTTCGTAGTTTGGTTATTCAAGTGGCTGCGTCAAACCACCAGCTTGCGGATCGGAGCGGGCTGGACGTGGGCGAGAGCCACAGACCCAGAATGCGTGACGGTGCACCCGAACGTCAGCATTGTGTCCAGACCGAATGCGCCGAGGAAGATCGTGCACTCAATCTGGGTCAGAGAGTCCAAGAGCATCCACAAACCGGGAACAATTTACGGAAAAATCGACCTTGCCAATGCAATGCCAGTTGAAAAACGCACCACTGGTGGCGACGTTCTCAGTTTTGTCGGACCAACCATCACATGCTCAAAGGCTCAAATCACTACGGTCATGCGTTGCGCCATTTGGATTCAAACCACCGACAACACGTGGTACAAAGCACAGAGTACGGGCAACCCGCCGAAATTGGCCGAACGGCTCAGAGTCAGACTCGGGCGGTAGCCGCAGCGGCTCCTCGTGCCTCCGTAAAACAAGTCGGATGGACCTCGGATACGATTCCCCTCATGCCTAGTCCCACGCCATGTGGTGTCGCAGAACTATCTCGGCGTAACCGATAGTGGCAAGCTGCGGGGGCAGATTGATAAGGCGTTTGGCGACTGAGGCCGTGTCACGATAGCGTCGTGTCGCTCCCTCAAGTTCCTGACTTCAGGGCACATCCAGCCGGCGCCGCGGTTCGGATGATTCCTCTACGGAGTATCCTCCGACACTGAAACGGAAGGCGAGACAAAACGCTCGCCCGCCATGACGGCATGAATTGCCGGAACAAGATCAGCCTTGATATGGGACTTGATGACGTAGCCCAGGGCGCCTTCTTCCAGGCACGCCTGAAGGATTTCATATTCTTGGTGAACAGTCAGGAATACAAACCTCGCAATGGACCCACTTTGTCGAAGCTCATGTACCGCTTCGATCCCCGTCATAAGGGGCATGGCGATGTCGACGATGATGACGTCTGGAGTGAACTTCCGCGCCTTCGCAATCAGGTCTCGTCCATCGCGTGCTAGTCCTACCACGTCGAATGACGACGCCAGCATCTCTGCGGTGCGCTCCAGAAGGAGTTCATTGTCGTCAGCTAACAAAATGCGTGCACGGTTCACGGGTTTTACGCGCTGAAATATACTTCGAGGATGAGCCCTTGGCGTGAGCGCGGAAACTAGGGGAATCCCTAGCTCAAGGGATTTGGAAGAGGTCCGGAAAGCTAGCGCTTTCCCTCGTTGTGGGTAGGTCGAGTGAAACCCGCATAATCCCCTCAGGCCGCTGGCTCGCAGCCAAGGCCGAGGCGCGCCAAACACAGTATGCAGCGACACGCGTTAGCCGCCGGAATTGGTAGTTTTGACAATACAAAAGGTCGACAGTTCGACGCATCCTGCCAATTATAGGATGGGCAAGAAGCAGCGCACCTAAAACCATCTCCCAACCTGCTACCTTTTCATGCTTTCTGGAGCGAGGACGAAGCGCTAGTAGCGACTTCTGTCACAGGTTGACGTGACGCGCGTCACAGCACGGTTGGAAGACCTGTTGTAATTAGCTGGCGTGTAAGTTTTTGACACAGGAGTCTCGAATGACAATTCTTGGCGAAAAGTCGCGCCCGTCCATTCTGATCGCTGACGACCATGCCGTTTTCTTGGAAGCCCTCCGCCTTCTCCTCGAAAGGACCTACGCCGTGATTGGTTCGGTAACGGACGGTCGCGCTCTGGTGGCCGAAGCGATCAGGGTGAAGCCTGATGTGATCATCGTCGACATTGGCATGCCACTTCTCAATGGGTTCGATGCCGCATGCCGAATTCGGGAGCAACTTCCGAACGTTCGCATCGTTTTCCTGACGATGCAGGACGATCCCAACCTGGCAGCCGCGGTGATGGAGTTGGGAAACGTCGGTTTCGTTCTAAAGCATTCGGCAGCGAAGGAGTTGCTGACGGCGATCGAGCTGGTGTGGCGCGGAAAGTCATTCACCTCTCCGAAACTACGGTCGGAAGACTGGGTGGAACAACGCTCCCGAGTCGTGCAATTCTCTAAAGATCTGACTCCCCGTCAATGCGATGTTGTGCAACTGTTCGCGGAAGGCTATTCGTTGAAAGAGATCGCCGCACGTCTGGACCTGAGTCCAAAAACGATCGAATTTCACAAGCACCACATCATGGAGGCTTTCCATCTGAGGGCAAATTCCGATCTCGTCTTGTTCGCCATCAAGAAAGGGCTGATCTCGGTCAGGCCCGAAGCCCGTCATGCTTCTTAGGAATGACTGCTAGCGCAGCCTGCGATTATATTTGTTCGAACCTTAAGCCTTCGATATTTTTGATTTTGTTTGCAGTGGTAACCAAACGCTAATCTCCGTGCCCGTTCCGGCTTTGGACTGAACCTTAAATCGGCCGCCCAGCAAACGTGCGCGTTCTTCCATGCTTCGGATGCCCAGTCCTTCGCCCTTTGGAGGTTCTTTGGGATTGAAGCCCACACCCGGATCACATACGGACAAATGAATCGTGTTGCCCTCTAGTTGCAGGCGCAATTGAGCGCTGGTTGCGCCACTATGCTTCTTGACGTTGCGAAGGGATTCCTGCGCGATCCGAAAAACGCAGAGCGCTGTGTCGCGATCAATCGAACGGGGAACAGGATCCAGAGTACTTTCAACCTTAATGCCTTGTTGGCCGGAAAACTCTTTGCACAGCGCGCTAACGGCCGGCGTAAGGCCCAGATTCTCGAGAGTGGCCGAGTGCAGGCGATGCGAAAGAGTATGAAGGTCAGCGCCAAGGTCAATGGCTGCGCTCGAGAGTTCCTGCATCTGAAGACTCGCGTCATGGGGCGACACCGGAATCAGCTGGGCGGTGGTTTCCATGCCGAGCGTAAGCGTTGCAAGTCTCTGGCTAAAATCGTCATGGATTTCGGATGCAATTCTGCGGCGCTCCTGTTCCTGGGCGTTGATCAGCATGCCGCTGAGTTCTTCTGGAGCCTTCGGGACCAGTTTTAGCCGCCGCTGCTTGTAGAGGAGGTAGAGGTTCAGCAAGGCCACAGTCACAATGAGCAGCAATCCTGTGAGCACGATGAGCTTGTATCGTTCCCAAAGGGTGGGCTCGCGAAACAGAATAATGCTACCGGCGGGGAGCTTGCTTTCATCTAGCTTCCATCGCCGTAATGCGTTCCAATCGAACATGTAATAGCTAGGACCATGCACGACGGGAATGTCCTGGGGCGACTTTCCACTCAAGATCTCTAGGATATCCCGGCCCGCGATTTTGCCTTGCCCTTCTATGCTGATCACGAATCCGCCGACAGTGCCACGGCCAAGGTAGGTGTCAGTAACACCAAATACAGGAGCATTCGAAGCCGCCACGACCATGGGGAGGGCGTCCACTGTACTGAGGAATTCCCGCCCCTCCGCATCCTTGAAATAGGTAAGAAACAGAACGATCGAATGGTTCGGAAGATTTCTGAGTCTTTCTTGTAATGCCCTCATGGGAAGGTCGGTTAGGTACGTGATATCGAGCTTACCCTCGTAGGAAGTGAGCCCCGCCTTCGCTAGTGCGGCGACGCCCTTGTCAAATCTGGATTGCCCAGTGACAACGAAGAGTTGGCGCGTTTCCGGCAGCAGACGGAGGGCCGCATCCAGTGTTTTCGCGGGCTCGAATTGCAACCACGATCCTGTAGATCGGGAATCAATCATTGGTTGCGCAGGTTGACCTTGAGCGGCGCAACAGAAAACGACCGGTACATCGGGATAAAATGCCATAGACCGATCTGTAAGGAGTCCGAGCGGGTCCGGACCCACCAGCACGATCAGGTCCAGCTTTTGCCCGAGATATCTTCGTGCGACCGAAGCACGCTGTTCTTTCAGTGAATCATTCGAGAGGTCAATCGCGTCCAGATTTTCCCAATAATACTGGACCTGGAAACGACGGTCGGATTGCAGCGCCGAACGGATCTGTTCGGCCACGATCACCGAAACAGGAGCAGACTGTCCGAACTCATTGATCACAAGGATTGTTTTTGTGACCTGCGCTTGGGACGCTGGGGCGAAAATGAAGAGCCCGAGCGCGAGTAATAAGAGCCAACTCCTCCGAGCGCGCTTGAATGCCAAAATTATCAAGGCGAGGGGTCTCCTCAAATCGATAGGTCCCGAAGGCTGCAGCTTTGTGTTGATATGAACAGCGACGCGATAATAGCGGGGATTATGCCTCGTCAGGCAGTCGCCTTGCAATTTTTTCGGCAGAGCGGCAGTCACCCACTTCGAGCCACAGCAAGCTGCCAAATTTGTACCCTACGGGCAATTGGAGTAGCTAGGGGTTCGCCTAGTTGTGCCGACATCTCATAGAAACTAAGGTTGTTTCAGAAGGAAGGATAGGCCAGAGCGTTGCAGTTGGCCTGATGATACTTCAAGAAGTGAAATTGCCCGCGCGAAAAAACGCGGGCAATTACGACGACGAAGCTTCGCTCAAGGGTAGACACTCTATCGCGAAGAAATGCCAGCTACTTCGCGATTTCTGGTGTAGGCGGGAAAAGCACCGTGAGTAATTTTCGGAAAAATGATTGGTCATTCCGAGCGGGTTCTTCCAAATTCCGGAAATACAAACATCAGCTAAGTTCGTGGGCAATACCCGCGCTTTACGCTGTAATCGCAATCGGGGCTGGATTTACGTTTCCGCGGTTTGAAAGTCGCATCTTTCCCGGACTTATCTCCCCCTTGAGCATTTCCGCTGCATCGGCGATCTATTCGGCGATCGCCTCGGGCATGATAGCCCTTACGGGAATTGTATTTTCCTTGACCTTTGTGATGGTGCAGTTCAGTGCCACTGCCTACTCTCCGCGGCTTGTGCTGTGGATTGCGCGTGATCGGGTGATGTCGCATGCCCTCGGAATGTTTACAGCCACTTTTTTATTCGCGATCGCAGCGCTGGCATCGGTCGATCGAAACGGGTCGGGGAAAGTTCCGTTTGTCAGTGCTTGGGTGGAAACTGCATTGCTTCTGGGGAGCGTGGGCATGTTCATCGCGTTGATTCATAGGATTGGCTTGCTTCAGGTCAACCGCATGTTAGTTTTTACAGGCGAGCAAGGACGCAAGGTGATAGCGGCACTCTATCCGGTTTCGAATAACATTGAGGCCGTAACCGGAGCAGTCGATTTTGGTGGATTGCCTCCTACGCAAACACTAATTCATCATGGGCGACCGCTCACGATACAAGCACTCGATGTCGCTTGGTTAGTGGGTATCGCGAGAGCATCTGATGGAGTCATAGAAATGCTCGGAGCGGTTGGCGATACGGTTCTGGAATCAACCCCCCTTTTGCACGTGTATGCTGCTGAAACGCCCGTTGATGAAGGGAAGCTACGGGACGGCGTTCAGCTTGGAGAGGAACGTACATTTGAGCAAGATCCGAAGTACGCGATCCGGCTGCTTGTGGACATTGCTATCAAGGCATTATCGCCGGCGATTAATGATCCGACAACGGCAGTCCAAGCGCTTGACCAGATCGAAGACCTGCTTGTGCGCATGGGTCGACGGCATCTGGAAATTGGTAAGTATCACGACAGCAACGGCAAATTGCGACTCGTCGTCCCGTTTCCCTCATGGGACGACCTCCTTCGATTGTCATTCGACGAAATCTGCGCTTGTGGTGCGACCAGCGTACAGGTGATGCGGCGCATGAATGCCCTTGTTGCGGACCTGGCCCGGGCTGTGCCGAAAGAACGCCGTCCAACTGTTCAGTATTGGAGTGGACGATTGAAATCTACGATCGGGCGTTCATTTGTTGATGACGAAGAAAGAGTGGAAGCCCTTAAAGAAGATCGGCAAGGGCTTGGAGTACCCCGTCACGTTCCCTTCAGTTGACCCGCCTTTCGGTTGGTATCCGTGGTCTCTCGGATGTGCGGTGGTTTCTTGCCATTACGCAGTAACTCGTGGAGCCTAGGGCTTTCCCTAGTGGTGCTGGCTTCCCTTCGCACCTAGCATCTATCTCGGATTTCATTCTGCACAGTGAGCGGACCATCGAAGGTGAATACAGTTCTTTTTGAACGAGTAAATTTCGACTCACCTTGGGAGCGATTGGCGCGGGTTTTCCGAATTCCGCGGATTAGCGGCCTGGAGTCTACGAGAGACAACGAAAGTTGCGGTTTGGAGACGAATCGAATGGCTAAAGAACTGAGATGCAGCATCCCTCTCCGCTGGCGCCGCAAAGTGATGCCCGTAACTTTCGTGGCCCGCCGCGAGCGATTAATCAACAAACCCCCTGCTACCGTTCAACTCCTGTGCGCTTCTCTGCTGGTGCTTGCAAGTCTCGGCGCGTGCTCTTCCAAGGAAGAAACCCCACCTCCACCACCTCCTGGAGTGACCATTGCGTCTGTGATTCAGAAGGACGTGGCCATCCGTCAGGATTGGGTTGGAACGATGGTGGGCAACGTAGATGCGGACATCCGTCCCAAGGTGGAAGGTTACCTGCTGTCTCGCCTTTACGCGGAAGGTTCCTTCGTCGGGAAAGGGCAGCCGATGTTCCAGCTCGATAAGCGACAGGCGCAGGCTGCGGTGGAACAGGCTACAGGAAATCTGGAGCGCGCCCGCGCCGCACTGGCTCAGGCGCAGATTGATGTGCGCCGGTACACTCCGTTGGTTGCTCAGAGGGCAGTGAGCCAAGCGGAGCTCGATAAGGCGCAGAGTTCCGAGCGAGCTGCGACGGCGAGCGTGGAAGCTGACCAAGCGGTGTTAGACAACGCGAAACTCAACCTGGGTTGGACAACGGTGACTGCCCCGATCTCGGGCATCGCGGGAGTGGCTAAAGTGGCCACCGGTGACCTGATGACCCCAACTACCGTCATGACTACGATCTCGAATGTGAATCCGATCTATGTTGACGTCAGCGTTGCGGAGCAGGATTACATGCGGTTCACGCGCGAAAAATCGAACAGCACAACGAGGCAAAATCTCGAATTGGTTCTCGGAGACGGTACTGCATATCCCCTTCCAGGCAAGGTTCTTTTTGTGAATCGCGAGGTGGATTCGCGAACGGGAACCATTCAAGTGCGTGGAGAGTTCCCGAATCCAGGGAACGTGCTTCGTCCCGGGCAGTACGCGCGAATTCGAGCTGTTACCGAGCTGCGAAAAGCAGCTCTTCTGATCCCGCAGCAGGCAGTTTCGGAATTGCAGGGTGTCTACCAGGTGGGAGTCGTTGATGCGGACAACAAAGTGGCGATTAAGACGGTGAGACTCGGTCCGTTATACGGCGATATGTGGGTGGTCGACTCTGGACTCCAACCAGGAGAAAAGGTGATCGTCGACGGATTGCAGCGCGTGAAAACAGGCATGACGGTCGCAACCACACCTTACAAGGATACTCAGGCCAACGCCGTGATTGGTGAGAAGTAGTCATGTCTAAATTCTTCATAAATCGTCCGAATGTCGCAATCGTTATCGCGTTGCTCACGGTCATTGCCGGTCTGGTGGCCATGACGAAACTGCCGATTGCGCAACTGCCAGATATCGTCCCTCCACAGATCAGCGTATCGGCGACGTACACCGGCGCAGACGCTCAGACCATCGAACAATCGGTTGCCACTCCTCTGGAACAGCAGATGAATGGCGTGGACAACATGCTCTACATGATGTCTACAAACGCCAATGACGGCACGATGTCGCTCAAAGTTACCTACGATGTCGGCACGAACGTTGATATCGATCAAGTGAACACACAGAACCGCGTTTCCCAGGCCAGCCCGAATCTTCCCACCTCCGTTAATCAGTATGGCGTGACGGTCAAGAAATTGATGGGCCTACCGCTTCTCGTGCTTGCTATCTACTCGCCGAATGGCACCTACAATGGGCAATTCCTCGGGAACTACGCCACGATCAATGTGAACGATGCACTCTTGCGCGTTCCCGGCGTCGGGCAGGTTACCAATTTTGGAGCCTCGGATTATGCCATGCGCATTTGGGTCAAACCGGACCAGTTGACCAAGCTTGGCATGACCGTCTCTGATCTGACGAATGCTATTCAGCAGCAGAGCGCGGTTAACCCTGCCGGTCAGATCGGCGCGGAGCCTGCCCCGAAGGGCCAACAATTTACTTATGCGGTTCGCGCGGCTGGCCGGCTCATCAATGCGGAAGAGTTTGGCAACATTATTGTTCGTCAAAACCCGGATGGCTCAACGGTGAGACTCAAGGATGTTTCGCGAATCGAGTTAGGGTCTCTCGTTTATCAACAAATCGGACGGTTCAACGGCAAGCCTGCAGTGATTATTAGCGTTTACCAGGCGCCTGGTTCCAACGCCTTAGCCGTTGCCAAACAGGTCAAGGCGCAGATGGACGAACTGAAATCGCGCTTCCCCGATGGATTGGAATACACCGTCGCCATGGACACGACTCTGCCGATCACAGAGGGGATGAAAGAGATTATTACGACACTGCTTGAGGCGATCGTATTGGTCATCATTGTTGTGTTCTTGTTTCTCCAGAACTGGCGAGCCACCTTGATTCCTTTGTTGGCTGTCCCAGTGTCGCTTATCGGTACCTTTGCCGTCTTTCCGCTGCTTGGTTTTTCGATCAATACGCTCTCTCTCTTTGGGCTCATCCTGGCGATCGGGCTCGTGGTGGACGACGCTATCGTCGTGGTCGAGGCAGTTGAACACCACATCGAGCATGGCTTGTCGCCCAAGGACGCGACATTCAAAGCCATGGAAGAAGTCACAGCACCGGTCATCGGTATCGCCTTGATTCTTTCTGCGGTATTCGTGCCGATGGCCGCCATGGGTGGCATCAAAGGTCTGCTCAACCAGCAGTTCGCCGTTACCATCGCGATCTCTGTCCTAATCTCGGCTTTCAACGCCTTAACGCTTTCGCCAGCACTCTCTGCACTTTTGCTGCGTCCACGCAAGAAGACTAGAGGTCTTCTCGGAAAGTTTTTCGACCGGTTCAACAGCTGGTTCGAAAAAATGACAGGCGGCTACGTAAACTGGAGCGGCATGCTCATTCGCCGGTGGGGCATTGCCTTGTTGCTGCTCGTGGGAATCAGTGTTATCGCGGGAGGTATGGGAAAAAAGCTTCCTACCAGTTTTATTCCAGAAGAGGATCAAGGTTACGCGTTCTTACAGGTGCAATTGCCGGATGCCGCTTCACTGCAGCGCACCGACGCAGTCATGCGCAAGCTTGACGACATGCTGGCTCACACCCACGGCGTCAAGAGTTTCAGCGGAATTTCTGGATTCAGCCTGCTGTCCAACACCTCTGCCTCATACACGGGTTTCTACTTTCTGCAACTGGAGCCTTGGGATGAGCGCGTGACTGAGGAACTTTCCGCTAGTGGACTCATGCGCAGCCTCAACCAGAAAATGAGAAAGGAGATCCCGGAGACTATTGCCTTCGCCTTCGGGCCGCCGGCCATTCCAGGACTTGGCACGGCCGGTGGCTTCACCTTCATGCTGCAGGATCGCAGCAGTGGAACCATCGCGCAACTTTCAGAAATGCTGGATAAGCTAACGGTGGCTGCTCGAAAACGGCCTGAGATTGCCTCACTGGTGAGCACCTTCCGCCCGTCCGTGCCCCAACTCTATGTGGAAGTGGACCAGGATCGCGTACTGAAGCAAGGTTTGCAGTTTGCAGAAGTTTACCAGACGTTACAAACCTTCCTTGGCGGTTCCTACGTGAATCAGTTCAACCGATTCGGACGCCAGTGGAAGGTCTATCTCCAGGCGGAGCCGGAGTATCGCACCAGTGCCGAAAAAATCAACGATTTTTACGTGCGAAGCTCGAAGGGCGAGATGACACCCCTGGCTTCTCTGGTGACGATCAAAAGGGTATCTGGGCCGGAATACACGACCCGCTTCAATCTCTATCGCAGTATTCAGATCAACGGTTCGCCTGCCCCCGGTTACAGTTCCGGGCAAGCCATGGCCGCGATGGAACAAGTCGCCAACGAGCTCCTGCCCGCGGGATTCGGCTATGCCTGGAGCGACATGTCTTATCAGGAGAAGAAAGCCGAAGGTGGCCAAGCCATGGTTTTCGCCATGTCGTTCGTCTTTGTGTTCTTGATCCTGGTGGCGCTGTACGAAAGTTGGTCATTGCCATTCAGCGTACTGCTCTCTGTCCCCGTCGCCGTTCTTGGAGCTTACGGAGGACTGCTCCTGCGCAAATTCGATAACAATATTTTTGCTCAGATTGGGCTCATCATGCTGATTGGACTGACGGCCAAAAACGCCATCTTGATCGTTGAGTTCGCCGTATTAGAGCACTCCAAGGGAAGAGAACTTGTGGAAGCCGCGCTTGAAGGAGCCCGCTTGCGCTTGCGACCCATCCTAATGACTTCTTTCGCCTTCATTTTGGGATGCGTGCCGCTCTGGACCGCCAAAGGAGCGGGAGCAATCGGTCGAAGAGTTTTGGGCAGTTCCGTTATCACTGGCATGTCGGCCGCCACAATTCTGGGAATTTTTCTCGTACCTGTCTTATTTGTTGTGGCTGAGCGCATAGCCAAGAAAAAGCCACATGTGGAAGTGACCAAACCTGTAGTGCTTGAGGGAGGTCACGACTAATGAAGAACCTGCTTGTCGTTGGTCTCCTGGTATTCCTTCTCGGCGGTTGCAGCGTAGGACCCAAATACAACAAGCCGGAATTCCATCCTCCGGCCAACTATTACACTGAAGAGCAAAGTTCGAGCAATTCTGCCGCCGATCTTGCATGGTGGGAATTGTTCAAGGATCCGGTTCTGCAAAGCCTGATTCGCGAGTCCTTCGCCAACAATTACGACTTGCGGTTGGCGGTATCGCGCGTCGAACAGGAACGTGCCTTGCTTGGTGTCACTAAATCGCAGTATTACCCGCAAGTTGGTTACGATGGAAATATTTCGGGGCAGCAGTCTCCGATTGTTGCAAATCACACCTACTATTCGTACGGCTTTACCACTTTCTGGGAAATCGACCTATTTGGGCGTATTCGCAAGATGAATGAGGCTCAGCGAGCGGTTTACTTTTCTACGGAAGAAGCGCGGCGCGACATTCGCCTGCTCGTCATGTCGGAAGTTGCCCAGGGGTATTTCCAACTGCGCGCCCTCGACGCGCAACTGGAGATTTCACGTCAAACTTCGAAGAGTTTCCAGGACACTCTGGACCTCTTTCAGCACAAATTCGAAGGCGGTGATGCCTCCGGACTCGAAGTGGCTCGTGCTCAAGCAGCGCTGTTGAACGTCGAAGCCACGATCCCTGATCTCAAACGACAAGTTGTAGCTCAAGAGGCTGCGCTGGACCTCCTTCTTGGCCGCAATCCGGGGCCCATCACAAGAGGAGCCGCATTAGCCGACCAGTACGACCCGCCACAGGTTCCTGCCGGATTACCATCTGCTCTGCTAGAGCGACGTCCAGACTTGCGCGAAGCGGAGCAGAACCTTATCGCTGCCAATGCGAACGTTGGCGTTGCCAAGGCGAATTTTTTCCCTACGCTTTCGCTAAGCGGTTTACTGGGCGGAGTGAGCCCGCAACTTTCTGAACTTACTGGTGCCGGCAAAGCCTGGAGTCTTGCCGGAGACCTCGCGGGACCTCTTTTTACAGCCGGCCGTCTGAAAAACCAGTATCGGGCCGCGCTGGCACAGCGGGAGCAGGCCAAAATATCCTTTGAAAAAGCTGTGACCGGGGCTTTCGGCGAAGTTTCCATCTCTCTTTCCGCGCATCAGGAACTTGCCGAAGCCTATCGAAAGCAGATGGCCAGCGCCGATGCGTATCGCGAATCTATACGACTGGCGACGATCCGTTACGATAGCGGGCTGGCGAGTTATTTTGAAATTATTGATGCGAAGATCCAGGCGTATCCTGCAGACACGGCAACAGTCACCTATGATCTGGGGCGCAAGGTAGCTTTGGTCAATCTGTATCGTGCGCTGGGTGGTGGCTGGAATCTGACGGATGCGCAGTGGTCAATTGGCGTTGCGACTCCTGCTGCTGCGCCGACTCCGGCGCCGTGACATATCTGCGGAGAAACTACGAGGAGCCGCGCTGATTTTGCCCTCCGCCAAGGTTGGGGCCATGGTTGATTCTCTTGGCCAGAGCTGTGGTCTGCTTCAAAAAGTCTGCATCTGCCGATGCCGCTGGATTTTTGTCCTTCAGGTCACGGCGCTGCTTCTGTCGGTTTCTCCATTGAGAGCTCAGGACCAATCACCCGTCCAGAATAGTGCACAGGGTACAAGCAACAGTCAGCAGGGGAGCGCTCCGAGCGACGAGGAGTTGGCGAAAGAAGCGAAAAATCCGTTTGCCGATCTGATCCAGGTTCAAGTTGGGAACGATTTCGGTTTCGGCGGAGATACAGGGAGTAGGCTGCAATACGATATGACAGTCCAGCCCATTATCCCCATCAAGATCAGCGACGGCTGGAATCTGATTACGCGGTCGACTTTTAGTGTGATAAGCGTGCCTGAATCCGATTCCGGCACGGGCAGAATTACGGGTGCGAGTGACTTATTAACGGAGTTTTACTTTTCGCCTGACAAGCAAACCCCGTTTATCTGGGGCTTCGGTCCTGTTCTAGGAATTCCGACCGCCTCGAATACTTCCCTCGGAACTGGCAAGTGGACCCTCGGACCTGCATTCGCCATAATCAAGCAGACCGAGCACTGGCAATATGGCGTGGTGGTCTATCATTCATGGTCAATTGCCGGCAATAAGGATCGCGGCAGTGTAAGTTCAACGTACCTGCAGCCAGCCCTGTACTATACATGGGGGGCTGGCTGGACTCTGGGCCTCGATGCTGAGTCTACATACGATTCAAACGCCGCGCGCGGGGAGCGGTGGACGGTGCCCGTCCAGGCATCTATTAGCAAAGTGACGAAGTTCCTGGGACAACCCGTCAGCCTCAGTCTTGGAGTAATTCCGTACGCCGATGCGCCGGCGGGCTCTCCAAGCATCGCAGTGAATTTTACAATGGCACTGCTGTTCCCGAGAAAAGGACGATGACCGGAGGCCTTTTGAAAACCGGCAAATCACCGGATTGCGATCGCACGATTAAGCGCAAGAAGTTGATCATCAGCTCGATTGCTTTGGCGTTGTTCGTCATCGTCGGTTCTCTGATTCCGCTTTCCGCCCAAGCGCCTGCTAAGCAGGGCGAGATCCCGGAGCTTCGTGTAGCCGTTTTCATTGCTCCACCGATGGTTATGGAACAGAACGGGTCGGTGACCGGATTCAGCATCGATCTTTGGAATGTGATTGCCACGCGGCTAAAGGTAAAGACGAGCTATCAGATCATGCCTGATGTAAGTGCCGTGGAGGAGGCGATGCGATCCAAAAGCGCCGACCTCACCCCCGCGATCGCCATCACGTCAGCACGTGATGATGTTTTCGATTTTTCGTATCCAACATTGGAAACAGGCCTACAAATTATGGTGCGAGAGACAGGCGCAACGCAGCGGACCGCAAGCCGCCTAAGCCCTGTATTGGACATGCTCCGCCTGCTGTTTTCGCGAACGACTATCGAATGGCTCGCGGTAGGCTTGCTGCTAGTCCTCATTCCGGCTCACGTAATCTGGTTTCTCGAACGGCGGCAACAAGACGGCATGATTTCTAACCGAAACTACTTCCCCGGAATCTTTGAGGCATGTTATTGGGGCCTAGCGACTCTGGCGGCACAGGTGGAGATAATGCCTCGGCAATGGATAGCGCGCGGTCTGGCAGTCTTGTGGATGTTCGCCAGTGTGGTTTTCATTGCGTCCTATACGGCCCAACTAACGACAACATTGACGGTCGAACAGATTCGCGGGGCGATCGAGGGGCCGGACGATTTGCCTGGTAAACAGGTCGCCACGATTACGTCCTCTATCGCAACTGTTTATCTTCGGGAGCAGAAAGTCGAGGTACAGGAGTTCCCGACCGCTGATCAAGTGTTTCGTGCCCTTCTGGACAAGAAGGTAGATGCCGCGGTCATGCAAGCACCACTGCTGCTTTACTTTGCAGCGCATGGAGGAAAGGGGCTGGTTAAGGTGGTCGGTCCCGAATTTGACCGTCGGCCGGTTGCCATCGAGGTACAGTTGGACAGCCCCCTACGCAAGAAAATTGACCGTGCGTTGGTCGCGCTTCGTGAGGACGGCACGTATCAACAAATCTATGAAAAGTGGTTCGGCGGCCCGTAGTAGGCTTCCGGCCTGGATCTTGCGCGTAGCTCAACGGCACGAACCGTCACAGCGCTTCACCGCCGCAAGGCTCGTGGCCAGGTTGCGCAGGAAGCGTTGGTGCAGTGTCCCTCGCGCTTAAAGCGCGAGAGTGCAAAACGTCGCACCCAGAGTATTTCGCTGAACTGTAAACGAGTAAGCGAGTGCATGACCTAAAGTGACGGATCGTACTTTTCGGGAGCGAGTTTCAACCGCGCCTGCTGCCATCGCGCATGGGCTGAGTGGTTTGGTGCGCGAGATGGCTCCTGTCGTGCTGTTCTTTTTCGTCGCCTTTTTCCTGATCTTTCTCATGTTCAAGTTTTTCGCGGCGAAATATTCGATCGAGTTCTCCGCAGTCAGCAAAGCCGCACTCGCCGCGCTAATTCTGGGCAAAGTGATTCCGGCGCTCGAATGGGCGCAATCCCGTTACCGCTTCGATACCCATCGCCGGGCCGTAGTGATCGCCTGCAAAACCTTGATCTATGGGCTCGTTGTTACCGTACTTTTGCTCGCGGAGAAGATTTTTCACGGCTTTCGCGAGACGGGCAGCCTTCAGGGCGGGATCAGGCTTGTAATTGCGAACGCAAGTCTCGATCGCGCTCTGGGCATCGTCCTGGTGTTTAGCCTGGTTGTCGGATCATTTTTAGTGCTCAAGGAAATTGACCGGGCGATGGGCAAGGGGGCGCTGTTCAAGCTGTTTCTCGCGCCGCCTCTTGTTAATGCCGACCGGAAATTGACGAATCAAGGACGAGAAAATCCTGATGGCTTTGGCTAACTGATTCGTCGCATATGTTTCTACCCTAGTTCTTCGTGAGGCCTCGAAATTCGCTCGCCGAGCAACTACGCTCACTTAGGGATTTCCCTAGTAGTTGGCTTGTCTGAATGAGAGTAAATAAACAGAGAATTCAACGTCCACGCCGCCGAAGCACGGCGGAAGTGCACCGATAGAACGCTGTGAGCGAAGGAGCAGCTTCGATGGGCAAGAAAGAACATAAAGAGAAGGATGGCTCGATTAAGCGCAAGAAATACGAGAAGGAGCTTCGTCGACTTCAGGCGGAACTTTGCAAATTGCAGGATTGGGTAAAGTACAAGGGCCTTCGAGTCATCGTGTTGTTTGAAGGCCGGGATGCTGCCGGAAAAGGCGGTACCATTCGTGCTCTCACCGAACGTGTCAGTCCCCGTGTATTCCGTCTTGTGGCTCTTCCTGCCCCATCGGACCGCGAAAAATCGCAGATATACCTTCAGCGCTATATACAACATTTCCCGGCTGCCGGTGAAATCGTGATCTACGACCGCAGTTGGTATAACCGTGCCGGCGTTGAGCGTGTGATGGGTTTTTGCAGTAAAGAACAATATGGGAAATTTCTCGACCTCTGTCCGGAGTTCGAGAAATACATCGTTGACGCGGGGATCATTCTGCTTAAATACTGGCTGGAGGTTGGTCAGAAGGAACAACAGCGCCGTTTCGAAGCGCGTCTCAGCGATCCCCTCCGCCAGTGGAAACTCAGCCCCATGGATTTGGAATCGTTTCGCCGCTGGTATGAATATTCGCGCGCCCGCGACGCCATGCTGCAAGCGACGGATTCCAAGCATGCCCCCTGGTATGTCATACATTCCGATGATAAGCGCAAAGCTCGCCTGAATTGCCTTTCTCATTTCTTGAGCATGATTCCCCACAAGAAAACGCCCCGTGAGAAAGTGAAATTGCCCAAGCGTTCGAAGAAGGACGCCTATGACGACACCAAGTTTCTAAAAAGAAGAAAGTTGGTTCCAGAAGTGTTTTGAGGTGAACGGCATTGGCTGTCACCCGTAACCCCGAGGCGAGTAGTAGTTGGCGGGCCAAATTGTTCCAGCTCGCGCCTGGTCTGCCCGCGCTCTGGCCTTACGATCGTTCGAATTTTCCCCATGATCTGATCGCCGGCCTTTCCGTGGCTGCGGTGGCGTTGCCCGTAGGCGTCGCGTACGCACAATTGGCCGGATTCAATCCATCGGTCGGGCTCTACTCCAGTATTCTTCCCCTTGTCGCATACGCAATGTTTGGCACGTCGCGGCAATTGATCATCGGACCCGACGCGGCCACTTGCGCGTTGATTGCAACGGCTGTCACTCCACTGGCCCTTGGCAATCCGCAGGACTACGAGTCCTTGTCGGTAACTCTATGTTTCCTTGCAGGCGTCTTGTGCATTGGCGCTAGTTTCTTGCGGCTTGGGGCAATGGCTGATTTTCTGTCGAAGCCAATCCTGGTTGGCTTCCTGAATGGGATAGCTTTGAGCGTCATCCTTGGCCAGATTGGAAAGATATTCGGCTTTGCCATCGACCGAGGCAGGATTGTGCCGCGGCTCGTGGAATTCATCGCGAAGCTTGGTCAAACGCACTGGCCCACACTGGCCATTGGACTCGGTACATTTGTAGTCCTCCTGGTCACTCCAAAGCTGTTGAAGCGCGTGCCGGCTGCACTGGTTGCTATCGTTTTGAGCGCGCTAGTCGTACGCTTCCTGGGCCTGGAACATCTCGGCGTCAAAATTGTCGGCGATGTGCCGGCAGGATTGCCGCATCTGCATATTCCCACCTTTTCCCTGGAGCTCATCCCGCCGCTACTCGGCGATGCCGCAGGCCTTGCGCTAGTGACCTTCTCCAGCATGATGCTTACGTCGAGAAGTTTCGCGGCCCGCAACAGGTACGATGTGGATGCCGATCGGGAATTCGCAGCATTAGGAATGGCAAACATTGCCTCCGCCTTCTCGCAAGGGTTTGCGGTTAGCGGAGCGGACTCACGCACTGCCATGAACGATGCAAGCGGCGGACGAACTCAGGTCACAGGGCTGGTTGCTGCCGGAACCATCGCCGTCGTCCTTCTATTCTTTACCGGGCCGCTGCGTTTTGTGCCGATTGCTGCGCTTGGCGCGGTCCTGGTGCAGGCGGGATTTTCGCTGATCGACTTAAAGGAACTCAAACTGATCTTCAGAATCGACCGCCGAGAATTCGCGCTCTCGATTCTCGCGACCCTAGGCGTTGTCGCGATTGGCGCGATTCAAGCCATCCTGTTTGTAGTTATCCTCGCGACTCTTCGTTTCGTGCATCTCGTGGCACGGCCCAAAATCGAACTCCTGGGGAAAGTGGAGGGCATGCCAGGTTATCACTCGCTTGATCGCCATCCGGAAGCCAAGACGATTCCAGGTCTGCTCGTACTTCGTTTCAATGCGCCAATCGTGTTTTTCAATGCTCCTTACTTCAAAAGCGGAGTCCTCGAAGCAGTTAAGGCCGCTGCAATTCCCCTAAAATGGATTGTCTTGGACATGATTCCAATCACCATGATTGATGCCACGGGCCTGCAGACAGGGCAAGAACTGGCGGATGAGCTCCAAAGCCGTGGCATAACTTTGGCAGCGGCCGGGCGCAAAGCAGAGTGGAATCAGTGGGCAGAATCCCGAAAATTCGGAGAGGAAACGCGAAAGGTGAAGGCTTATCCGACATTGAACTCGGCCATTCGCGCATGTTTGAGCGGTGAGGAAATTACGAACCCGTAGTACTTCCCTAATGCCTCAGCGGTGCAACGCGCTCATCTGCGTAGACCGGACACTCGCAGAACATCCTAGGGATTCCCCTAGTTGTGGGGACATCGAGTCAAAGCTAGTCTCTTTTGCGAGGCGGGCAGTCGTGACGGTTTTCAAGGTCCGGGTACGCGGCGCAAGATTGCGCAACTGGGAGTACTGATTGATGGTATCTGCGCTCCAACGTTGGTTGTTGTTGATGCTGCTGTCGCCAGCGGCATTGTTTGCTACAGAGCCGGAGCACAGCCTGCCGCAGTCCGCTGTCAAAATCGAACATTGGGGCGGCTTCATCACCAATTCCATGATCGTCAGTTGGGTTGTCGCGATCCTCTTGATCATCTTTGCCAGAGTCGCGACGCGGCACATGAAGGGTGTTCCCGGCGGGGCTCAGAACCTCTTGGAA
This sequence comes from uncultured Acidobacteriota bacterium, assembly GCA_963815265.1. Taxonomy (GTDB): domain Bacteria; phylum Acidobacteriota; class Terriglobia; order Acidiferrales; family UBA7541; genus Palsa-295. The sequence goes on from CAWFGI010000006.1 coordinate 22,777, forward strand.
TGGCTGATTGAAGGTCTGTACAACTTTTTGGAGGATATCATTGGCCCGCAATTGGTCAAACGGACTTTTTGGTTCCTGGCGACGATCTTCATCTTCATTTTGTCGGCAAATTGGCTTGGTCTCATTCCCGGGGTTGGCACGATTGGCTGGGGACACGAGACTCCCAACGGTTTCGAGGTTAACCAACCGCTCTTCCGCGGCGCGAATGCCGATCTGAACTTGACCTTCGCCATGGCCCTCATCTTTTTCGCGCTTTGGATCGTCTGGGCGGTGCAGGAAGTTGGTCCGATCGGATTCTTGAAAGAATTGTTTGGGCCGAAGGGTGAAACAACCGGGTTTTTGAAAGTGCTGATGATCGTCGTGTTTTTCGCGTCCGGCTGCCTGGAGATCGTCTCTATTCTGTTTCGGCCGGTCTCCCTGAGTTTTCGTCTCTACGGCAACATCTTTGCCGGGGAGACCATGCTGGAGACCATGGCCCGGATAAAGCCCGGCTTCGGCTGGTTGCTGCCCATTCCGTTTTACTTCATGGAATTGTTGGTGGGCTTCGTGCAGGCGCTGGTTTTCATGCTGTTGTGCGCCGTGTTTACGCTGCTAATTTGTCAACACGAGGAAGCTGCACCGGCGGCAGAATCCAGGGCTGCACAATGATTTCCGTCAGCTTGACCGTGTTCAATCGCGGGAGCCGGCGAGAAAGCAAAGGATGGTACGACAAATGATAACAACCATACTGGGACCGGAGTTAGGCGGAAACCTTACCGTTGGTCTGGCCGCGTTGGGCGCGGCGGTGGGCGTGGGGTTGATCGGCATGAAAGCTTCGGAAGCGGTGGGACGTAATCCCGGCGCGTCCACGAAGATTTTGGTCCAGGCGATTCTGGCCATCGCCTTCGCAGAAGCGATCGTGTTCTACGCCTTGTTTCTGGTGAAACAGTAACTACCGGGAGGGCGCAGAACTATGAATGCCTTTATTTTATTGGCCGTCGCCCAGAACGAAGGCCAGGTCAGGCAAATCGCCCGAACCTTTGGCGTGGACTGGCAACATTTGGGCGCACAGATCATCAGCTTCTCGATCGTGTGCGCCGTGCTCCACAAGTTCGCATACCGGCGCATCCTCGCGATGCTGAAACAACGGCGTGAACAAATCGCCCTTGGTATCGCCAACGCCGAGAAAATCAAAACAGAGCTAGACAAAACCGAAACCCAGCGCCAGGAAGTGATGGCGCAGGCCCATACTCAAGGGGCCAAATTCATCGAGGAAGCCCGGGCTGCAGCAGCCCGCGTGCAGCAAGCGGAAACCAAGAAGGCTATTGCCGCTGCCGAACAGATCATGAAGAAGGCGCATGAAGCCGCCGCTCAGGACCACGATCGAATGCTTGCCGAACTCAAACGCGAGCTTGGCAATCTGGTGGTCCAGGCCACGACAACGGTTACTGGCAAGATTCTTACCGCAGAAGACCAGCGACGCTTGGCTGAAGAAACTTCCAGACAGATTGCGGTCTGACGATGAAAATCACCAAGAAAGCGAAACGCGAAGCCAAGCGACTGTACCGCCTTTGCTTGCTGAACGGATTGCTCGACGAGAACCGTGGCCGGCAAGTTGTGCAACGTGTCGTCGCGACGGGTGAGCGGGATTGCCTTCCCATCCTCACGCATTTTCTGCGGTTAGTGAAACTCGACCGTGCGCAACACACTGCTACCGTCGAGAGCGCCACTCCGTTGCCGGCCGATTTACAGACGATCGTAAAAACCGAGTTGGCGCACCGTTACGGGCTGGGGTTGACTACGGTGTTTGCACAGCGGACGGAGTTGATTGGCGGAATGCGAATTCAAGTGGGATGCGATGTTTATGACGGCAGCGTGCGTGCCGGACTGGAAGCGTTGAAGGAAAGCTTCTGAATTAAGGTGACTATGGCAGATCTACTAAGTGAAATTAAGGCGCAAATCGCGGGCGCGAAGATAACGGGCGCGAAGCAAAACGTGGGCGTCATCCGCGAGGTTGGCGATGGCGTGGCCAAAATCGAAGGCTTGAGCGACGCCATGCTCAACGAGATGATCGACCTCGGCAACGGCGTTACCGGCCTGGCGCTGAATCTCGACGAGACCGAGGTCGGCGTCGTAATTCTCGGCGACTACACGCAGCTAAAAGAGGGCGACGAAGCACGCACCACGGGCAAGCTTCTGCAAGTACCCGTGGGCAAGGGGCTGCTGGGCCGCGTTGTGAACCTGTTGGGTGAGCCGATCGATGGTAAAGGGCCAATCAAGAGCGACAAGACGTATCCAGTGGAAAAAATTGCGCCCGGTGTTATTCGCCGCCGCTCCGTCAACCAACCGGTACAGACCGGGATCATGCCGATTGACGCGATGATTCCGATTGGCCGCGGCCAACGCGAATTGATCATCGGTGATCGTGGTACCGGAAAAACAACGATCTGTATCGACACCATTATCAGTCAAGCTCGGCTGAATAAAGCCGCCGAATCGGCTGGCGACAAGGACTACCGACAGCTCTACTGCATCTACGTCGCGATCGGCCAGAAACAGTCCACCATCGCACGGGTTATCTCGGTCCTCGAACAAGCCGAGGCGATGCAGTACACGATCGTTGTGGCGTCCCCGGCCTCGGACTCCGCCGCCAACCAGTATCTCGCGCCATTTGCTGGCGCAGCGATGGGCGAGTGGTTCATGGACAACGGCATGGACGCGTTGATTGTTTATGACGACCTGTCCAAGCAGGCCGTGGCCTACCGGCAAGTCTCGCTGCTGTTGAAGCGCCCGTCGGGTCGTGAGGCGTATCCCGGCGATGTGTTTTACTTGCACAGTCGCTTGCTCGAACGCGCGGCGCGGGTCGGCGAGAAGTATGGCAACGGCTCGCTCACGGCTTTGCCCATCATCGAAACGCAGTCCGGCGACGTTTCGGCGTACATCCCCACCAACGTCATCTCGATTACCGACGGGCAGATCTTTCTGGAGACCGATTTGTTCCATCAAGGTGTGCGGCCGGCGATCAATGTCGGCATCTCGGTCTCTCGCGTTGGCTCGGCGGCGCAATTGAAGGCCATGAAGCAAGTGGCTGGACAACTCAAGGGCGATCTTGCCCAGTTCCGGGAGCTGGCCGCGTTCGCTCAGTTCGGTTCCGACCTCGACGAAAAAACACAAACGCAGATCGATCGTGGCAAACGCATCATGGAGATTTTCAAGCAGCAGCAGTACAACCCAATTCCTGTGGAGATCCAGGTGGCCGTGATCTGGGTGGCGCAAAACGGTTACCTGGATCAAGTGCCCGTGGCGCGGGTGAAGGAGTTTCAGAACAAGTTGACGGAATACTTCACCACGCGCAAAGGCCAGTTGCTGGCCGAGATCGGAAGGGAAAAGGAACTCAGCGACAAGTTGAAGGCCGAGTTGAAGACGGCCGCCGAAGAATTCAAGCAGACCTGGAAATGAACACGAAATGGTGAGATATGCTCAGCCCACGTGAACTTCGCCGACGCATTAAGTCGATCACCAGCACCGCCCAGATCACCCGTGCGATGCAAATGGTGGCGTCTTCGAAGATGCGCAAGGCCCAACAGGCTACGCTGAAGACGCGGCCCTTCTCCCAACTGCTGTACCGCATCCAGCGGTACGCCACGACCCGCGCCAGTGAGTTCACCCATCCACTGCTGCAAGTGCGTGCCGTTCGCAAGCGCGCGGTGATCCTCATCGGCACGGACAAAGGGCTGTGCGGGGCGCTCAACGCTAATCTTTTTCGAGTAGCAGCGCAGTTTGATCCGGCGACGACTGTGTTCATTGCTGCCGGCAAGCTCACGGCGCAGTTTGTCGCACGGACCCACCGGCACTTGGCTGCCGAGTTTGTGTTTGGGGACTCGCCGCGATTTGACGAAGCCCGGCCGATTGCCAATTTTGCTCGCGATCTATTTTTGAAGGGCGAGGTGGATGAAGTGAAGGTCGTCGTGACGCTATTCATCAACACCCTGTCACAGAAGACCGAAGTGTTGGAGTTTCTGCCTATTGGCGAAATCAAAGGAATGAAGATCCCTGGTGCGGAATCCGAAGCGGCTCTGACCTCCGACACAAACGATGTCCTCTTTGAACCCAGTCCGGAGGAAGTTCTCTCCTATCTCTTAGGGCATTATCTCAACATTTTTATCTACAGGGCTTTGTTGGAAGCCAAAGCCAGCGAACAAAGCGCCCGCATGGTGGGCATGAAGAACGCCACGGACAGCGCCACACAGCTGACCAATGATTTAACCCTCGCATACAACAAGCTACGGCAGGGCAATATCACTCAGGAACTGCTCGAAATCGCGGGCGGCCAACTCGGAAATGATTAGCGAAAGAGTGCCACATGAATAAAGGCAAAATTGTTCAAGTCGTCGGTCCGGTCGTGGATGTTGAGTTCACGGAAAACCTGCCGGCCATCTACAACGCGTTGACCGTGGAATTTAGAGTCGATAGTGAGCAGTTCAAGATCACACTCGAAGTGCAGCAGCACCTCGGAGATAACTGGGTCCGGTCCGTCTCCATGTCCGGCACCGAAGGTCTCAAACGAGGATACGAAGTCATCGATACCGGCGCGCCCATTTCCGTGCCCGTCGGTGAGGGAGTGATGGGGCGGGTGTTGGATGTGTGCGGCAACCCCGTCGACGAGCGCGGACCAGTCAAAACCACAAAGTATTACCCGATCCACCGCGCCGCGCCCAAGCTGGTGGATCAATCGCCCTCACCACAAGTTCTTCAGACTGGCATTAAGGTCCTCGACTTGATTTGTCCCTTCCTGAAAGGCGGCAAGGTCGGCGCATTCGGCGGAGCCGGCACAGGCAAGACCGTTATCATCATGGAACTGATCAACAACATCGCCAAGCTCCACGGCGGCGTGTCGGTGTTCGCTGGCGTCGGCGAGCGCACTCGCGAGGGCAACGATCTTTATAAAGAGATGTCGGAAGCCGGAGTCATCAACCAAGACAATCTCGGCGCATCAAAAATCGCGCTTGTGTATGGCCAGATGAACGAACCGCCCGGCGCACGCCTCCGCGTCGCCCTGTCCGGCCTTGCCATGACCGAATATTTTCGCGATGAGAAGAATCAGGATGTGCTCCTCTTTATCGACAACATCTTTCGGTTTTCTCAGGCTGGATCCGAAGTATCGGCGTTGCTCGGCCGCACAGCCAGCGCCGTTGGTTACCAGCCGACTCTTGCTGCTGAAATGGGCGTGCTCCAGGAACGTATCACCTCGACCAAGAAAGGTTCGATTACCTCGTTTCAGGCAGTGTACGTACCGGCCGACGACCTAACCGATCCGGCACCGGCCACCACTTTTGCGCATTTGGACGCGACCATCGTCTTGGAGCGATCGATAGCCGAATTGGGCATCTACCCGGCGGTGGATCCGCTCGCCTCGACTTCCCGGGCGCTCGCACCGGAAATTGTCGGCCAGGAACACTATGATGTCGCGCTCGGCGTGCAGCGCCTGCTTCAGCGCTACAAGGATCTACAAGACATCATCGCAATTCTCGGCATGGACGAACTTTCACCCGAGGACAAGACTGCGGTGTTGCGCGCCCGCAAGATTCAACGATTCCTGAGCCAGCCCTTTACCGTGGCGGCCGTGTTTAGCGGACGGGAAGGCAAACAAGTCCCGGTGGCCGAAACGGTGCGTGGCTTCAAAGAGATTCTCGACGGCAAACACGACGCTGTATCGGAAGGTGACTTTTACATGAAGGGCGGGATTGACGAAGTCAGACCGAGTTGAGACATGGCCGGCACGTTAAAACTTGAAATCGTCACTGCGGAAGGCCCGGTGTACTCCGAGGACGTGGAGATGGTCACGTTGCCGGGCATCACCGGCCAGTTCGGTGTGTACCCGCAACACGTCCCGCTTATCACACAGATGGTGCCGGGCGAAATGATCGTGCGCAAAGACGGCCACGACATCTACTTTGCGACGGGCGGAGGACTCATCGAAGTCAGGGCCACCAGCGTCGCGATCCTCACTGATTTGGCTGTTCAAGCCGACAAGATTGACGAAGCCAAGGCTGAAGAAGCTCGACAACGTGCCGAAGCGCGGCTCAAAGATAAACTCGCCGACGAAGAAGTCGCCTACATCAACGCCTCGCTGGCTCGCTCCTTGGCGCAGTTGCACGTCAAGCGCCGACAACGCACATAAAGTGCAGTGCCATCTCTGTTGTGCCTGCGATCATGGGATGGAGTCTCTTCTACCCGCTGCGAGGCCGACATGTTTCACTGCAAGACTGGTGGTGTCCCCGTTGAGGTCAAAGCTGATGGCCAGAACCAAAAGGTCACCGGACATTCCTACTATGAGTCCATCAGCATCAAGATAGTCGACGAATACTCCATCGAGGAAATCGACAAGAAAGATGGCAAAACCGGTTAATTCTTGTTCTTGTTTACCGGACTGGCGTTCTTCAACGTGGCGAGCAGGTCCTTGGCACAGGCGGGCACGGGCTCGGCCTTGTGGAAGACGATGGCCTGGGCGCTGACTTCTTTGCCATAGAGGTTCTTGTTGGCGCCGTTGTCGGCGCGAAGAGTGGAACCTGCGAGGGAGATGCCGGCGAAGATTCCCCGAGAACGAGAGTAGGAAAGTATCTCGGCGCGCATGGTGACATCAGTTTCCGCTGAGGCTGTGCGGCCAACTGGGCCAGCGGCGACCGTAGCGTTTCCGCCGAGCTTGACCTTGCTGGTGAGGACGCTGGAAGCGGAACGTGGACTCATAAGCAGCAGAACGAAGTCCGTTGCCTGCGCGCCGAATTGCAGTCCTGCACTAGCACCTTCCAGGGCCATCATGGTGGGTGCACCCCAGGGGCCGTGGAACGATTTTCCGCCGCGACACGTCATTACGCCACGACCGAAACTACTTCCCAGGCCCAAGGAAATCTTAAAGACGGAAGGCAGAATGACGACGCAATAAGCGTTGTCGAGGACGCTTTTAGGAATGTCGTCGGGAGCGTCGAGAATTTCTTTCATTACCTTTCCAGCGTTTGTGACACGGTCTGCTTCTTTGTCCTGCGCGACAGCAGGAAGAACGAATACGAGGGCCAAGCTAAGTCCGAGCAGCATCTTGTTCATGAGATAACCTATTGCTTGAAGACTACAGGAGGTCCGCTGACTCGCTTCGCTTTGAGGTCGACAGTCACCTCGACGCGGTCGGCAATTTTGACGAGCGGAATTCCTTTGTTCATCCCGTAGTCCTTACGGTCGAAGGCCATTGTCCCTTTGATCGTTCCTGCGCCCGTTCCCTTACCTTCGATCGCAAATGTCAGCTTCTCCTGTTTCGTTACGCCGCGTATGGTGAAGTCGCCGTCAAATACGACCGTATTGGGACCAGTCTGTTCAACCTTAGTTGAGTGAAACGTGATTAAAGGATTGTTATCGACATCGAAGAAATCCTTGCTTTTCAGCTTACCGTCCTTCATTCCACTTCCGGTGTCCACCGTGGCAGCCTGAATCTTGATGTCCAAAACGGCTGTAGAAAGTTCAGGCGACGTCATTGTTATAGTGGCGTCCCACTTGTCGAACTTGCCGACGATAGCCACGGACGCCTTCACGTCAAACTTTATCGTGCTTTCAACCTTCGTTAACTCGAAAACAGGAGCCTGCGCATGGCTTACTGACGGGAACAGCGCGGATACTAAAAGTAAGAAAGCAATTAATCTCATTGAGTCCTCCCTTATGCACAGACCAGCCGACGACATAGCGTTCACTACGTTTTAACTCGCAGTCACGGGACGGGCGTCAACGGCATCGTTCTTTGTCAGTGAAGCCAACCCACATTCGTAAACCTGCCCTGAAATATGGCTCGATGTCGTTGGCACACCAGTCTGAAAGCAACTCTAAGCTAAGCTTGACTAGTTGTGCGCACAACTAGGGGAATCCCTAGCTGGTGGTGGAAGGCAGGGCTGGATTCGTAATTGGGGTCATCTCCTGATTGGCCACGGCTGACTCGGTGGTCCGGCAACAAGTCCAAGCCGTGGGCAAAGAGAAAGTGATCGACGCACTGAGCGGCGCGGCCACAAAGTTGCGCGACCAGTTGGGTGAAATCGCTCCGCTCCGTGAAGAAATTTGACGTGTCGTTTGCCGCGCTGATGATGGAAATACCCCCCGGCCCGCTGGCGGACGGGCCACTAGTGAAATAGTGGTCGGAGTGCCACAGCAGGGAATTTGTACCAAGATTTGTACCAAGAGGCCCAAAATGGGCATCCGGGCTGCTGGCGCGGCTACACCGCAACTGTAGCCGATTTTGTAGCCACCGTCTGCAACCACGTGCTACCAGCCATAGCTACGAATTCCCCTGTAAGCACCTGTGCCTTGGCAGTTTATTGCAATGCGTGGTGAGACGTGGTGATTGTCGTAAGTGCTGTGTTTGCCCCGGCGGTAGATTCAATGGGTTTTTGTTTGCCATAAATCATTCTCCTCTTACCACTGGGGCTCTTCGAACGGCGGCTTCACTGTGGCGGGCTCTTTCGCTGCTGGAGCCGAGGACGGTCTCGGAATTTTGCCCGCGGTCCAGCCACGCAGTTGAGCGACCAACTCCGCGAATTTCGCTTCAGAAGTGGTTGCATCACCCGACGCCATACGCTTTTGTAGAGCTAACGCAAATTGCTCCGCTGTTTCCGCAGTTGCAAATGACTCTTCACGATTTTTTTGTGTAGCCACGGGGAACTCCTAGTCTTGCAATTTCAGCGATGCTTCCACGAAACGGATGCTGCGTAGTTTGTTGCAGCTGTTTGGCTTTCTTCGGGTCCTTTTTTTCCAAGGTAATCAACCAATCCAAGCCGCCAGAATTAGCTTGGTGCGCTTCCATCTCTCGTTCATGAGCAAGCCGCTGACGCTCGTGTTCCTCCGCTGACGGCTTGCGGCGTCCCGCCACCTGACGTTCGGGCTGGCCGCGCTGCCATCCGCTGTGATCACTTCGCGGCATCTTTTTTTTCCCGTTCCTGAATTAACTCGTTTTCTGCGCCCACAAATTCCCATTTTTGGCGGCGCTTCTGAACATCGTCGAGCACGTCGAGAGCCGTCTTCCGCTGCTCCGGACTCATCGCTCGAAATGTTTCGTACAGATCGTCATGTCTTAACGCAACGTAATGCTCTTCACACCGACGCCACAGATAAACAGGTTTCGAACAAAACGATTGTATGGCGGGTATCGCACGGACGTTTTGGAGGGTCGTAAACGCAACGCGGTGGTGCTGGGACTCCGAGGGAAGATGACGAAGCAAGACGCACGTCGGAAGCTACTGGAAGTCATTCACGGTGAAGGCGTCAATACCGCCGCTCACCTCGAACGTTCTCTAGCTCCCGCCGTGACGTTCAACAAGATTGCTGACTCATGGATCGATAAACATCTTCCAACGCTCAAACTCAGCACGCAGCATTCCGCACCCAAACTGATTAAGAAGCATCTGCGTCCGTTATTCGGCACGATGCCAATCGAAGAAATCAGGACTGGCACAGTGAACGATTGGATTGCGGCGCTTAATCGGAAGGGTCTTCAACCGAAGACGGTTCACAACATGTGGAAGATGTTTCGAGGCATGATGAACTGGCACGCGCAACAGAATGACGTACAACCTCGCAAATGGTATCCCACGTTGCCCAAGGAAAACATGGCGGAGCAACGATGGTTCTCACAGGACGAGGTGCGTCAAATCGTTCAGGCAGCGAAGGGACAATACAAGGTTCTCTTCCTGCTTGCCGCTTTTTCTGGTTTGCGTGCTGGTGAACTGTTCGGGCTCCACGTTGAAGACTTAGACTTGAGGCGGAATTTGCTTCTCGTTCGGCGTTCGATTTGGCACGGCATCGAAGTCACACCGAAGAATGGCAAGCCCCGGCAAGTGCGACTCGATTCAAGCACGGTCATGGCGTTGAGCCATCACATCGGTCAGAGAACTTCGGGTCTTGTATTTCAAACGTGGACCGGAAAGCCGCTTGCAGACCACAACGTTGTCCGGCAGAATCTAAAACCACTGTGCAAGAAGCTGGGTATCCCCGCTGGCGGGATGCACGCGTTCAGGCACGGGCGTGTGAGTCACAGCACGCAGACTGGTGTTCCCGCCGAGTTCATCAAACGGCAGGTCGGCCATTCGAGTCTGCGTACAACGAGCGACTACACACACTTCTCTGAGGCTCAGCAGCGAGAAATAGTGGAGAGTTTATCTCCCAGTTGGACTCACTCGCTGACTTTGGACTCAGTTGCGATTGAGGCTAAAGCACAGTAAGATGTTTCGGTTGCACGTTGTTTGCGGGAAAGAGTTATCGGGCGGTTAGCTCAGCGGTTAGAGCGTCCCGCTTACACCGGGAAGGTCCGCGGTTCAAATCCGTGACCGCCCACCATTCAGCAACCCGAACGGTAACGCGGGGGACGTAGTTCAGTTGGTTAGAACGCTGCCCTGTCACGGCAGAGGTCGCGGGTTCGAGTCCCGTCGTCCCCGCCATTCATTCCGAGCCACGTGATGGAGTGATGGCCCCAAAGCCCCGACCATAACTTAACTAAGCGCGCGGGCCTACCCCAGCGGCAACGCTAATTTGGATACCGGCTTGCCCGAGTGGTCAAAATTATTCCACACCTGCCGGATGCAGGCCGGATTTGGTAATGTCTAGCATTGTAGATAAAGGACTTAGGGATTGAAGAATAGGGGATCTTTGGTACTATAGATGCAGAGAATACTGTAGACTAACATGCACGGAGGTGCGTTCTTGAATTCTTTCAAAGCTCTTTCGGTTGCCGCTGTCATATTACTCGGGGCCAGCATTGCCCACGCCGATGGCGCGGATGCGCGAGTTGGAGTATCGGGTGGATCGGGTTCCAGTGGTGACTGCACCTCATTTCAGCTGACCACGGATAGTACTGGCGCAATCGTCACCTCGCCGGATACCGAGTGTAAAGTCACGGGCGTGAACGCCACGTCCATCACGGTGGCCTCGCCCGTGGGAGACACTGGCACTCAGCCGGGTTTGCAGGTTTACTCACCCCTGACGACGGACGTGACCGCGAACGTGCCGTCGTGGGCGGCGCCCTTCCTTGCCCAGTTCAATTGGACCGAAACCTGCCCCTCGTCGCCAACGATGATTGGTGGTACATCCGCCTTTGAATGCACGCTGACGGCACCTACGATGCCCACTGACCCGCTATCGACGCTTATTCTGTCCGAGCTTACAAAGATGGGCGTGATCAATGATGGCAACTGTGACAGCGACGATTTTGTGTTTTACATCCCGGTTGGCTGTGACGTTAAGTTTACGACGGGCGCAATCGGAGACCTCCCTGGCGACACACCGGATCAACTCTTCTCGCAGAATGCTCAGCTTGATGCGGTATCCAACGGGGGCACAGGCTTTATTCCGTTCCCTGAACCGGACGCTTTCTCTCTTCTGCTGATCGGTGTGGCAGGGCTGCCGTTCCTTCGCCGCCGCTTCGCACGGTAACTTCACAAGTTGCGCAGCTTCAAGTGTGGAGCTGCGCAACTTGAATATCCCTTGTACTTTTCTGCGGCGCAGGCCAATGGTGGGGTTGAGCCGCGCCACAAGCCGGAAACCCAGTAGCCTTAACTCCTGACTCATCTAATCACTGCTTGGCGGGAGTGTTTTCCTTGATCATCGCTTGAAAATCCGGACGGTCTTTCAGATTCTGCAGCTCTGGGTCCTCTTCAACTTCCTTCGCGGGATATCCTTTGCCTAGCGCTTCTCGAAGAGTGTGAATGGCTTCCCCGGGCTTGTTGGCGAGATTCTCGACGATCGCTTGGGTGTGAATCAATTCAACATCCTTGGCGTCGATTGCGCGAGCTCTTTGGATAAACTCCATCGCATGCGCGATATCGCCCTTCTTCGCATAATAGATTGCCAGATCTCCCATCGCTTCTGTGCTCTGAGGATTCACCTGAAGATCTTGAAATGTGAGAGCTATCGCCTTGTCGTAGTAGGCCATAGCTTTGTCTTTTTGACCGGAGGCTCTGTAAGCCTCCGCCAAATTCCCCGCAGCCATCTCCTGATTCGGTGCCAGCTCCACAGACTTCTCCAATGCCTGGATCGCTTGCGGATATTGCTTCAAGACGGTGTAGACGTAGCCGAGATTGGAATAGGTCAACCAAGTGGGACCGAGCTCGATTGACTTCTGATATGCCGGGATGCTGTCCTGATATCTTCCCATCCGCTCGTATGTGGTGGCGACATTGTCCCACGCATCTCCGCTCTCAGGTTCGAGCTCCGTAACCTTCTTAAACTCTTCCAGCGCTTTTTCATTTTCTCCGAGAGTGAAGTAAGCGCGTCCAAGATCACGGTGGAGAACCCAGTAGTAGGGGTTCACTTCGATCGCTTTCTTGAACGCGGCAATTGCTTCCGTCTTCTGGCCTGCCGCCAAATACGTATTTCCCAAACGCACATAGCCGATGTCCGAGTTCGGAGCTAGCTCGAGCCCTCGCTTCAATTCAGCAATGGCTTGGGCACTCTTGCCGGTAGCTTGATAAATCGTGCCAAGGGCAAAGTGGACTTCCGGCAGATTGTCTTTCAGTTGCTCGGCCCGCTGTGCGGCGCTCAGAGCCTTCTGGGCCCAGAAACTGTCCTTTTTGCTGATATAAGTTTCCAGAGATGCATCCGCAAGTCCGGTGTACGCGAGCGCGAAGCCAGGATCCCTCGCAATCGCCTGCTCGTAATAACCGATAGCCCCTTGGATGGCTTTGGTTCGATCCTGACCTCGGTACGCTTGTCGGCCCCGAAGATAGAGGTCATACGCATCCACGTTATCAGTGGGTCGCGCTGTGCTATTGGCCAATTCCGCATTCGTCGGCTTTACATCCAGGGCTGTCACGAGTTGTCCGGAAATTTGATCCTCAAGGGTGAGAAGGTCTTTTGGCACGCCCGTGAACTGCTGGCTCCAGAGTTTCTTGCCGCCTCCAGCGACATCAATGAGATTTACGATGATTGCCATCTTATCTGTGCTGCCCTGAATCATGCCTTGGACGATCAAATTTGCGCCGAGAGCCCGGGCAGTTTTTTCGAGGGGATCCTTGTCGGAGACCTTGGCCACAGCGGTATCGGACGCAAGCCGCAGATCCTTCAGTTGGAAGAGCTTAGCTGACAGAGCTTCGTTCAAGCCTTCTGCAACATATCCAAGGGATTGATCGTCACCGAGAATGCGAAATGGCAGGATCGCTACGAACTTTCCCTGTGAAAGCGGCGGGATGCCGGAAACCGAACCCGCCGCCCCGCTCTTGCCACCGGGGATGACCAGATGGCGCACGGGCGGAATTGCAAGAGCGAGCAGCAGCAGGCCCAAGACGCCCCCAACAACCCACGTCCAGCGCCTCTCCGCAACAAATTCCGGGATTTGAATCTGAACGGTGTGCGAGCCGCTCGCCGAACCTCGCGACCCTTGCAGATCTGCGAGAATCTCATAGGCGCTCTGGTAACGTTCCGCCGGATCGCGCTCGAGACAACGCATGATAACCCGCACAAACCAGCTCGGAAGCGATGGATTGATCAGCTTGGGGTTCTTCGGCTTTTCTTGGATGCGCTGATACATCACCTTCAGCGTGGATTCGCCGGTAAACGGAACATCGCCGACCGCCATCTCATACAGCATCAATCCGTAGGAGTACAGATCGCTCCGCTGGTCGGCGGGTTTCCCTTCCACCTGTTCAGGTGACATGTAGCGGGGCGTGCCAAGGAACGCGCCCGTTTTCGTCATGCCTTGTGCGCCTTCTTCAAATGACTTCGCGAGGCCAAAGTCGGAGACGAAAATCTGATCGTCTTTATTGACTAGAATATTTTGGGGCTTGAGATCCCGGTGTATCACTCCCTCGGCGTGAGCCGCGGCCAGCGCTTCGGCCAAAGTCCTCGCGTATTTCAGTACGCGCTCCATCGGGAGCTTTGGATTTTCTTTGAGAATTCCGTAGAGATCCTGGCCTTCTACATAGGCCATCGTGATGAATTTCGTGCCGCCCACTTCTCCCATATCGTGGATGCGAAGGATGTTCTTGTGGGAGATCTTGCTGGCGAGAACGAGCTCTTGCTTGAATCGCTTCAGGGCATCTGACTCGCCCATCGCCCCTTGGCGAACTACCTTGAGCGCCACCACACGGTCGAGATCCTTGTCATAAGCTTTATAAACGCGGCCCATCCCGCCTTGGCCGAGCAGCGCTTCAATGCGATAGCGCGTTCCGAAATCGCTCCCGGGGGCGAGAGCGGTCGCGTCCACCATCACCATTGTTTCGGAGTCCCCTATCGGCATAGGGGTCCCGCAGCGGGAACAAGACTCGGCGAATTCGGGGTTAACCGTGCTGCAGTGAGGACAATTCATCGCGGAAGCCGCCAGGACGGCTCAATCCTGCTTGTCACGATGCACGATTATCCGCAATCCGAGGAAACGCCGCAACCTCAATTAAAGCCATTCCAGCCAAGCCAATTGTAAGCAACACGGGAACAAGCAGGGCTGAGCAGACTTCCGCTACACTGTTCCGTAATGCTCGGCACCCCAATTCACGTTTGGGCCGTCTTCATAGTTGTCATCGCTGCAGCACTGGTGCTCGACCTCGGGGTCTTCCATCGCAGGCCGAAGAAGGTCTCTCTTCGCGTGGCCCTCATTGAGAGCGCGGCATGGATCGTCCTTTCCCTTTTGTTCGCCGTCTACGTTCACTTCTCCCGTGGTGCACAAGCAGGAGTCGCATTCCTCACGGGATATTTGGTCGAAAAATCGCTCAGCGTAGACAACATTTTCGTGTTCGTGTTGATCTTTCGGGCATTCCAGGTTCCTGAACGATCGCAGCATAAAGTTTTGTTCTACGGCGTAATCGGCGCTCTCGTAATGCGCGCACTGTTTGTCCTAGCCGGTGTCGAATTGCTCCAGAATTTTCATTTCATTCTTTATATTTTTGGCGGAATTTTGGTGGTTACGGCAATTCAGATGTTGCGCCCGGGCCGGCGAGCGATTGAGCCAGAACGCAACTGGCTTGTGAGGATCACGCGCCAATTTATTCCCGTGCTGACCGACTACGGCGGCGAAGATTTTTGGGTCAAGCGCGAACGAAAATGGAACGCCACACCGTTGTTCATGGCGCTCGTCGCAGTCGAGGCCATGGATATAGTGTTCGCGGTCGACTCTGTCCCGGCAGTTCTTGCAATTACGCGCGACACGTTCATTGTGTATTCCTCGAATGCCTTCGCCATCCTGGGATTACGAGCCCTCTACTTCGCTCTCGCTGACATTCTTCCCCGCTTTCGATTCCTGCATCAGGGCCTGGCGGCAATACTCTTGTTTGTTGGCTTCAAGATGATTACGAGCGATTGGATCGAGCTTCCGGATCTTATGGCACTGGGAGTGATTGCGGGGATCCTGTTAATTACGATTGTCGCTTCGATGACGCTCTCGCCTAAGATCGGCGAAAGATCTCACAGTTAGGTCTTTGCCTGCCGACTAAAACATATGGCCGAGTCTTGTGAGGGATTATTGAATGTTGAGCACGAGAAGGCGCGGTTCTGTCATTTCCTCAATCGCATAGCGAAGCCCTTCGCGACCCAAGCCAGAATCCTTCACGCCGCCGTACGGCATATGGTCGATTCGAAATGACGAAGTATCGCCGG
This sequence comes from uncultured Acidobacteriota bacterium, assembly GCA_963815265.1. GTDB lineage: Bacteria > Acidobacteriota > Terriglobia > Acidiferrales > UBA7541 > Palsa-295. The sequence continues at coordinate 38,362 of CAWFGI010000006.1, forward strand.
AAATCACGCCCCCGACTTCCAGTTCGTCAAATGCAGAGAAAAGCAGTTTCACGTCCCGTGTGAAAACTCCCGCTTGCAGGCCATTCGGCGAGTCGTTCACTTGCCGAATCGCATCCGAGAAATTGTCGTACGGTTCGACCAGCACGACGGGCCCAAACACTTCCTCGCAACTCACCTTCATGTTCGGCCGGGTGTGCGTCAAGACGGTGGGCTCAACCATGGAGCCCTCTCGCTTGCCGCCGGTCACAATCCTCGCGCCACCAGCAGCGGCTTCCTTGATCCACTCCTCGATGCGCCGAGCGGCGCCTTCATTGATCAGCGGACCGACGTCGGTTGAATCTTCAGCAGGATCTCCCTTTTGCAATTTATTCACACCCGTCACTAGCGTCGAGATAAAAGCGTCGTACACGGTTCGCTGCACATAGATACGTTGAACCGAAATGCAGGTCTGGCCCGAATAGCCGAATCCGCCTGCAACACAGCGCTCCGCAGCATAGGCCACATCCGCATCGGAGTGAACGATTACGCCGGCATTCCCTCCGAGTTCCAGCGTCACTTTCTTCTTGCCTGCCTTTTGCTTCAGCGCCCAGCCCACCTTCCCACTGCCTGTAAAGGTCAGCATCTTTAGCCGGTCATCAGCGACTAGCTTCTCGGCAACATCATTCGTGAGCGGCAACACATTGAAAGCTCCGGCCGTTAAGCCGGAGCCAGCGACCACCTCAGTGAGCAGCAACGAACACAGCGGAGTTTGAGGTGCCGGTTTCAAAATAATCGTGCAGCCGGCGGCAATTGCCGGTGCCACTTTATGAGCCACCAGATTCAGCGGAAAGTTAAACGGCGTAATTGCAAAAATCGGCCCCAACGGAAAGCGCCGCACGATTCCTGCTCGGCCGGCGGTCGAACTCTGCCAATCGAGCGGGAGCCATTCACCGCCGATGCGCGTCGCTTCCTCAGCAGCCACCGCAAACGTGAAGACTGCCCGATCCACCTCGGCGCGTGCTGTCTTAATCGGTTTCCCCGCTTCGAGACACATCAGCTGCGAGAATTCTTCGCGCCGCGCTCGGATTCCCTCGGAAATCGCGTTCAGGATTCTCTTGCGCTCGTAGCCTGGCGATTTTTTCGTGGTTTCAAAAGCGCGCTGCGCGGCCACCACCGCCGTTTCGGCATGCCCGGCACTTCCTAGATGGACCTCACCAACGACGGAGTGATCGTATGGCGAATGAATCTCAGCCGACTCGCCCTCATTCAGCCATTTGCCATCGATAAAAAGCCCCCAACTCTTCGCCGCCACTTTCGTTTGAGTTGCCATGTGTCACCAGTCCCAAATTCATGCACGCTTGACCATCGCCGCTAGGCGCGCTGAGGAGCCGTTTCCATCCTCGATTCAGCCACGCTCGCGAGCGCGCCCTCCAGTACATTCAACCCTTCGTCGAACTGCTCGTCCGCCACAACCAGAGGGACAAGCAGCCTTATTACGTTACCGTAAGTCCCAGCCGATATCAGAATCAAGCCATGCTCGTAGCAATATCGCACCACTTGCTCGGTCTCTGCTTTCGCCGGCTCCCGTGTTTCCGGACTTCGCACCAACTCAATGGCACGCATCGCACCCAGCCCACGAACGTCGCCGATCAGCGGCCACCGCTTTTTCCACCCTCGCGCGCGCAAATCAAATAGTTCACCTAGCTTCTCGGCCCTACCAGAGAGATTCTCGCGCTCCATGATTTCGATAGCTGCAAGTGCCGCCGCGCACGAGACGGGATTGCCCCCAAACGTTCCACCAAGGCCACCGACGCCGGGTGTATCCATGATGTCAGCACGACCCGTAACCGCCGCGAGCGGCATCCCTCCGGCAATCGACTTTGCTGAGACCAGCAGGTCTGGCACTACACCGTATCGCTCGCAAGCGAACATCGTACCCGTCCGACAGAAACCTGTTTGTACTTCGTCGGAGATAAACAAAATCTCGTGCCGCCTGCAAATGTCCTGAATGATCGAGAAGAACTCCGGCGGCGGAGCAACAAACCCTCCTTCGCCCAGCACCGGTTCTACAACAACGGCGGCGACTGTCTCAGCGGCTACAACGCGTTTAAAAGTGTCTTCGAGATGCTTCGCGCAGAACACGCCGCAGTCAGGATATTGCAACGAGTAAGAGCAGCGATAGCAGTAGGCGTAAGGAATGCGGTAGATATCGCTGGCAAAAGGCTCGAAGCCCGCTTTGTAGGGATGCGTCTTGCTGGTGAGCGACATCGTCAGCATGGTGCGTCCGTGAAATGCATCTTCAAAACATATGATGGCAGGACGGCGCGTGTAGCTTCTCGCGGTTTTTATGGAATTTTCAATCGCCTCCGCGCCGCTATTTACCAAAATAGTTTTCTTGGGAAATTTTCCGGGTGTCAGCGAATTCAACTTCTCGGCAAGCTCGATGTATTTTGCATACGGCGCCACGCTGAAGCACGTGTGGAGGAACGCATCCAACTGCCCCCGAATCGCGGCCAGCACGCCGGGCGCGCGATGCCCCACATTCAAACAACCGATTCCTCCGGCAAAATCGATGTAGCGATTTCCGTCCACATCTTCCAGCATCGCGCCTTCTGCTCGCGCGGCGAAAATAGGAGTTGCATGCGCGACGCCACGCGCCACAGCCGCATTGCGGCGGTGCGTCAGCTCTTGCGATTTTGGTCCGGGAATCAGCGTGCGCAAATTAATCGTGGGCATGTCAGTACCATCCGATCGGCTGTTCATTCAAATTGATGTGCACCTGCTTCGTCTCGAGATATTCCTCGATACCCCACGGCCCCAACTCGCGGCCGAAGCCGGACTGCTTGTACCCGCCCCACGGGGCCTCGACATACGTGGGCTGCATGTGATTCACCCACACAATTCCCGCGCGCAGCGCCTTCACCACACGAAATGCCTTGAAAATGTCGCGCGACCAAACCGCCGCCGCCAGGCCATAAGGAGTATCGTTGGCGATGCGAATCGCATCCGCTTCGTTGCTAAAAGGAATCACCGCAGCAACCGGTCCAAAAATCTCTTCTTGCGCAATGCGTGATGAATTGTCCACATCGTAAAAAATCGTCGGCTCGACATAAAAACCGCGCGCGCTCACTGAAGAACGCTCGCCGCCCGATGCAATCTTGGCTTCCTTCTTGCCAAGCTCCTGATACGAGCGAACGCGATCGAACTGTTCCTTGCTAACGAGGGGCCCCATCTTCGTTTCGCGTTCAAGCGGCGGGCCCAGGCGAATCGTCTTAGCTTTTGCCGACATCGCATCCACGAATTTTGAGTAGATGGACTTCTCGACGAGAATCCGGCTCCCCGCAGAACAGACCTCGCCCTGATTGATAAACACGCCGAACAGCGCGCCATCAATAGCGGACTCAAAATCCGCATCGGCGAAAAATATGTTGGGAGATTTGCCACCCAGCTCGAGCGTCACGCGCTTCAACGTGTCAGCCGCCATTTTGACGATCGCCTTACCCACCGCAGCGCTTCCTGTAAACGCTACCTTATTCACATCCGGATGTTTCACGAGCGGCGCGCCGGCCGTCTCCCCAAATCCGGTAATGATATTCACAACACCAGGCGGCAGGCCCGCGTCCACGAGATATCCCGCGAATTCGAGCGCCGTGAGCGGCGTTTGTTCGGCTGGTTTCAAAATACAAGTACAACCGGCGGCAATCGCAGGCGCAAGTTTCCACGCCGCCATCAAGAGCGGATAATTCCAGGGAATGATCTGGGCTGCGACTCCAATTGGCTCGCGCATTGTGAAATTCAAAGCGTTGTCCGGCACCGGATTTACGCTGCCCAGGACTTTCGTCGCCAGGCCGCCGTAGTATTCGAAGCAAGTCGCAACATCATTGATGTCGTATTCAGCTTCGACGATCGGCTTGCCCGAATTGCGCGCCTCGAGCTCCGCCAACGCCGCCGCTTCCTTGCGTACTCGCTCAGCGAGCCGGAAAAGAATCCGGCCGCGCTCCTGCGCCGTCGTCTGCGGCCATGCACCGGAATCGAACGCAGCTCTCGCGGCGGCCACCGCACGGTTCACATCATTCTCATCGGCATCAGGAACCTCGGCGAGAATCTCCTCAGTCGAAGGATCAACCACCGGAAAATACTTTCCACTCTGGCTCTCGAAAAATTCACCGTTGATGTACATCTGATATCTGCGCACAGAAGCTTTGGCCTCGCTGGCCATTCAAATCCTCCCGCTAACCCGACGAATTCAGACTCGGCTAGCCGCCGCCTGTGGCGCCTTGCGCCGTCCGTAAACGAAATAAAAAAATGCTGCCAATCCAATAAAAAACGCAGTCCCGCCTAGCATCCAAGCCTCGTAGGACGCAACCGATGTAATCTGCTGCGCGGGCGAAAACGCGAACACGGTTCCAAGAATTGTCATCAGCAAACCGCTGGTACCCGCAAAAATAAGCATGCCTCTGCTGTAGTGGCCATTTCGAGCCGTCGCAGGATCAAAGGCCAGCTTCAGCAAGGCCCCAAACATATAAAGGAACGGCACCAACTGCAGCACCACTGCGAGCGACAATAAACGCTGAAACGTCTCCTGGACCCCCGAGCCGAACAGGCTAATCAGCACGAGAATTGCAGACACGACGGCGTGAACGATCAGCGCTGCATAGGGCGTCCCGTACTGTGGGTGCACTCGCCCCAGCCAACTCGGGAGATAAGAATCCAATCCCGCCACAAACGGAATGCGCGCAGACCCGGCAAGCCACGCAGATCCGATCCCTGCAATGGAAATGCTCAACATCAGTGCAAACGGCGCGACGATCCACGCAACGCCTACCCGCGATGCCATGTGACTCACTGCCTGCACGATTCCCTGCAGCACGTTGATGTCGTTTTTACTCATCGCGATCAGAAGCGTCAGTGTTGCTGCAATGTATAATGCACCCGAAATTACTCCGCCCCACGCGACGGCACCTGGAAGCGTCTTCTGTGGCTCGCGAATTTCGTCACCCATCACCGATGCAAGCTCAAGCCCCACAAGCCCGAAGCAAATCACCCCAAATGAATTCAGCAAGAATCGTGGATCAGCGGGAATTGTGAAATCCGCAGCGGTCACCGTCGTGCCAAATCGAAGCCACACAATCAGGCCCAGCGCAATCAGCAGCCCACCTGCGACGACAGTCCCGATACTGCCTACGTTGTTGATCCACTTCCCGACACCCAGCCCAACAATATTAAGGACCACAAGCAGAGCCAAAAGAGAAAGCGATGCGGTTACCGTGAACGCCTTGTTATCTGCCAGCGCGGCATGGCTCGGCCCCAGCGAAAAAACAGCAACGCCGACGAAATACAGCATCACGGTGGGCACGTACATCATGTTATTGGTCCAGTAGCACCAGCCCGACAAAAATCCGTGAAAATCTCCGAACACTTCCTTGGCCCAAAGATAAACTCCGCCCTCACCCGGGTACCGATGCGCCAGCTCAATCACCGCAATTCCCTGCGGCCAAAAAAACAGAACCAGGCAGAGAATCCAGAGCCAGACCGTCACACCGCCGTTCGCGGCAATGCTCGGTACAACATTCAGATTAAATACCGCCACGACGAACAGCGCAACGAGATCCCAACGCCCGAGCGCTCGCTTCAGATGCGCGGTCGCATTCTTGGCGCTACTCTCGTCTGGCAGAAACGGCTCCTTAGTGCGCGGCGGTAACCACGTGCGGCTCTTTCTGTGCAGCCGCAAGAGCCGGTGCGATCTCTGCAAACACTTCCAGATGACGGTCGATATCCGCCTCCGTATGTGCCACGGACACGGTCCACTGCTCATCCCACCAGTAAGGCTGCGCCATCACTCCGCGGTTCACCATCGCGAACCAATAGTGACGCCAGATTTCGCTGTCGATCTTGAGCCAGTCGCGATAATTGCGAATCGGCTGCGGGAAAAACATCAGCGCGCCGTTCGAGCCCGCACTCGCGAGATAGGCATCCAGTCCCGACTTCTTCACTTCCTTCTCATAACCATCCACAAGCTTTTTGTTGAGGCGATTCACGTGCTCATAAGCAGCCGGCGTCAGTACTTCACGGAAAGTCGCCAAGCCAGCCGCCATAGCGACGGGATTCGTGTTGTAGGTGCCGCCGTGAAAAACGCGATGATCTGAGATCAAGCCCATCACCTGACGCGTTGAAGCAAACGCCGCCAGCGAAAACCCGCCGCCGATCGATTTCGCGAGGCACACAATGTCGGGATTCACCTTGAAATATTCGCAAGCACCACCGCGCGCCAGCTTCCCCCCGGTTTTCACTTCATCGAAAATCAGGAGCGCCCCATTTTTCTTGGTAATCTCGCGCAAAGCCTGGTGATATCCGGGATCGGGCATCAGGATGCCCACATTCATCATGATCGGCTCGACGATCACCGCTGCGATCTCGTTGGGATACTTGGCAAATAACCGCTCGACAGACGCCGGATCGTTGAATTGAGCGACGAGCGTATTTTGCAGCGTCGCCTTCGTGATGCCTTCCCCTCCAGGAACTGAGTTCGGCGCGTTTGGATCGCCCACTTCATTTTCCTTCGGTTTCACCGAAACCAGCGCCGAGTCGTGCAGGCCGTGATAGCCACCCTCCATCTTGATGATGCGGTCTCGCCCCGTTGCCGCTCGCGCCAACCGCACAGCATGCATCGTGCATTCAGTCCCGCTGTTGCTGAACCGAACCATCTCCACCGGAAACCGTTTGCATATTTCTTCCGCGAGCTCCCACTCCATATCGTGGGGCATGCCAAACATCGTGCCCGTGCTCAGCCTCTTCTGCACCGCGCTCACCACCGCCGGATGACAGTGCCCTGCCATGAGCGCGCCAAAACAAAGGTTGAAATCAATGTATTCGTTACCGTCGACGTCATGGATGCGGCCGCCCTTTCCATCGCGCACGAATATCGGATAGGGATCGTAGGCTCGATAGTTGCTGGCTACCCCCAGCGGCAAACGTTCGACAGCTTTCTTGTGCGCCTCACGCGAGCGCGGCGTGCGCTTTTCATACGTTTCGATTTCCTTTCGAAGAGCTTCGTGCATAACTTCCTCCATCCCTGCTACTGGTGGCCGCTAACGGCCCTGCGATTTACCTCTTCTTACTGAGCTTCGAGATTCTTTCATTCTGCCAGCTTCGAAAGCGAAAGCCACGCTTCTTGAGCTCGGCGAAAAATGGTTCCGGTGGCACCACATTTTCGGGCGCTTGCACTCCGCTGCCTTGAATCTCTCCTCGGCCTAGCATCACCGCTGCAATCGCAGCGGGGTAACCTGTGTCTCGCGCCACGGCAGAAAGCTGCGGCCGCACCGAATGCCCGGCCCACATTTCCATCGCTGCTGCGATTCGCCGCTTCCCGAGCCGTCCCGTCACAACCACCCTCAGGGCTTCCACATCTTTCGGCGTTTTCGTCGTCGCATGCTTCTGCAACAACGCCAAAAGCATTGCTCGCGGCGCTATTCGCGTCCCGTTCACCGCAATCGGCTCGCGGCTCGTAAATCCCGTGTGGGTGAGATTTTGAACCAGACTCACGAGTTGCGGCTCGTAGTTAATCTTGAAAAATACCTCGCGCACGCCCTTCTTCCGGAAACTTTCGGCTAACGTGCCAAGTTCAGAGTGGATCGAGTGCCTCAACACGATGCTGCCGATCGGCCTGGGGAATTTTCCAGGCTCAGGGTCGGAAAGCATCGGTTTTTCGACGTATCTGCCATTTTCGAAAGCAATCGGTGGCGTCGTCAGCTCGTCGAGAATCGTCGCAATCGAAAACGTGTACGCGATCGGACTGTCATATTTCTGCTCATCCGCGCCCGCGTTGTACACCCGAATCGCATGCACGCGATCCAAGCGATCGGCCAGCGCGCGAGCCATCACATTCGTAATCCCCGGCGCACCGCCCATTCCCGCAATCGCCAACCGCCCAATTCTGCGGAAATCGCGATCGAGCGAGAACTGCTTCTTCGTCATGTGATACAAGCCGCCAAGGTCCATGTAATTCACTCGAGCGGCAAGCGCGGCACGCATCACATCCAGATTCCAATTATACTGCGTGCAGTTCACTACCACATCGCAGCCTCGCAGCAGCCTCCCAAGCTCCTCGGTTTCCCGCACATCCGCAAAAACAGCCCGAGCCCGCCCGCGTCCGAATTTCTTAGCCACTTCCGCAGCGCGCCCTCGATCGAAATCGCCAACCACGATTTGCGCCACTTCGCGCACCCCCGCGAGGTCGTGCACCACCGCCCGCCCCATCATCCCTGCACCCAAAACAAAAATCTTCATCTCGCTCCCGCCGCCATCAAAGTTACCCGCAGACGCCAAAGCGAGGGCGCCGCAGCACATGGCACCCTCGCTTGAAGTCTTTCCCGACGAATTTCTTAGAACAGAACCTTGAGACCAAACTGAATCACGCGTGGCCCCTCGCGCGTCTTCTGAACCACGCCGAACGTGCCACCCACATTTTGTCCGTCAACAATCTGCGGTACACCATCGCTGAAGTTGCCGTCCGGATTAGCAAACTGCGTGTGATTCCATGCATTGTAGAACTCAGCGCGGAATTCAGTGTTGAACCTCTCGTTGATAGGTGTTCTCTTCTCGATAGCAAGATCTGTGTTGCTAATCGCTGGGCCGCAACAAAATGCATGAGGCATGTTGCCGAATACACCCGGGGGGGGATCGGAAATGTTCGTAGAGTCGAACCATACGCCAGCGTTCGTCTTGGGATTGAGGCGTCGAATAGGACCACTCGCTTGCGGGGTATTCACCACTTCAAAGTCGAAGCTGCTTTGCAACTCAGTGTCATCCTGCGTTTGGACGCGAATCGGGAATCCGCTCTGATAGGTAACAATCCCGGAAACTCCCCATCCATTCACCAGTTTCCCGGTAAATCCATCATGTTTGGGAATCGGAAGTTGCCAATACGGACTGAAGACGAAGCGATGTTTCGCGTCAAGGAGTGAAAGGCCCCGAGTGGCATTGGCATTCAGGGAATTCAAAATATTCTCGAACGACGCGCCCTGGTCGATCGCCTTGCTGAACGTGTACGACGCCTGAAAAAGCAGGCCCTTCGAAAAGCTACGATCAAAGGAAATCTGCAGGCCGTTGTAATTGGAATTGGCGATCGTGTCCTGTGCAAAGATATTGCTGAATACCGGTATGCCATCAGCAGGGCATCCCACCCCCGATGAAGGTATGCAGTTGGGCGACGAATACGGGCGAGTGCCGACCAGCGTTAAACCATTGGGCCCCACCGGGCCGCTGAAGCACGTCGGATTGCCGCCAGGGGCGCCGTTATAGGGCAACACAAGCCCAGCGCAGTTGATCGAAGGCACTTTAAATGGCTGCGGCGGAAGTGCTGACAGCGTGGGATCTGCAGGGATAACCGTCCCCGGCGGAATAAAGTACTGCGAGTCTTCTCCAAAAGGTCCACACGAAGTTGGAATCCCCCCGGCCGAAGCAGGCGCCGAAAGCACATTGTTGGCATTCAAGTTTGCCAGATTGCTCAAACCGAGACACGTTTGAATATTTCCGGCGTCCAAATCGCGAGACGCCAGCAAGCGGTGTGCTTGGGTCCCTACGTACGCGACGCGCAAAACCATGGCTTTGCCCATCTGTCGCTCGAACGTCAGGTTGTACTGATCGGCATATTGAGTGCGGAGATGGGGCTGAAATTCCCCGAACAATAACATCGGACGGAAATTCGCAAAGTCCACGCAGCCCGGAGGTCCGCCCGGCGCGAAACAGGGTGTTTGCGGGGTCTGGGTGATGACTGGTCCGAATGGATTTGGAGCATTTCCGCCCGACTGGAATTCGTAGGGCAAATTGAAGAGAGTATTCGACAGGAAACTGCTGCCGCCAAATGGCGGTTCAGCACTGAACTGCTCGAGGACAAGTTGTTCGATCGGGTTGTAGAAAAGTCCATAACCCATTCGTATGCTCGATTTGCCTGGGCCCCCGGTCAACTTAGCGAGCCAGCCCTCAGTTGCCCCGGGGCTCCATGCCAAGCCGATCCGTGGAGCGAATGCTTTGTAATACGTCGACGTCAAACCGCGCGGCACGCCAGGATCGTTCGGAAAAACAAGTCCGGTCGGAAAAACAGCGCCAGCCGGCCCGCCCGGACTACAGTCGGTGCTGCCGTAAGTGCTGATCAAATTGGCGCTGGTCACGCTATTGGGATTAAGTACGCACGGATATTGCGTGTTAATCTCACCGGGGCGAAATGTTTGAAGGCGATTCCCCGTATCGTAATACACAGTGTTCAGCTCCCACCGCAAACCGTAGTTGAGGGTCAGGTTCGGCTTTAGCTTCCAGCTGTCTTGGGCAAAGAGGTAGAGCGACGAATTTCTGAGATTTTCACCTTGGGCCGCCCCCTGAGTGTAAGAAGCGGGTAATCCGAGGAAATATTCCGGGTAGAGGTCGCTGAACCCCACGTCGTTTTGGCTGCCACTAAGAAACGTATAGTCCCCACTGACATTGAAATAAAGAAACTGATCGAAGCGCTGTCGGCGAACATCGCCGCCAAACTTGATGGTGTGCTTCCCAACGGTCTTCGTGAAATTGTCCGTCCATTGAAATGTATTGCCCACCTGCGGCAACTCGCCCTCAAAGTTGTTGCCGATCGTAAACCCTCCGCTGACGTTGATGTATGGGACGCCCACACGACCCGGGATATTCGTTGTAATTCCAGCTTGCGGATTGGTCGGATCTGTAAAGCACATGTCCGCGGGAACAGTTACACAGGAATTTTGAACACTCGGCAGCGTATTCACGGGGTGATCGAGGTTCTTTTGACCTTCGCGAAAGTAGTTAAAGCGGAACTCATTCACAGAACTAGAACCAATGGTCCAGGTATGGCTCAGGTTCCATTGCTGAATACGCGTCTTAAAGATTGCGCCGAACCCCGGAACATTTGCGCCAGCCGCCTGAAAACTGGAAAACGGTTCCGTACGGTCGTCGTCGTCAAAATAGTAGTAAGCGCTGAACAGTTGGTTCGGATTGATGTGGTAGTCGTATCGAATGGTGAACTGATCGCCACGTTCAGGTTTCACCGGCACTGCTGTAAATAGGCCGCTCCCGTCAGCCGGCTGAATCGGTTTGATGAATTGGTTGTAGAGATCGAGGGCCGTGGGATCGAAACATGTTGTCGGGATCTTATTGTTGGCAAAAATAGTCGAAAAAGGTTGAGGAGTATTCCCCGCTGCCGCGTTTGCCAGGGCGGTTTGCCCTCCGGGTGTAAGCGCAGCCGCGCAGCCGGTCCGGCCCTGCAGGATCTGCGCAAAGTTCTGGTCGTTGAGCGTTCCGCCGAAAGTCGGTCCGGCAGAGAAATCACCGCCCGCTTCACCGCCAGGTTGGCCGTTAGCGCCCGTAGTAGGAAGAAATACTTGACCAGAAGAAATTCCCTGTCTGAGCCGATTGCCTTCGTAAGATCCAAAAATGAACATCTTGTCTTTTTTGATGGGCCCGCCCAGCGTGGCTCCGAACTGGTTCTGTTTATACGGCGCTACGGAGGGATCGAAGTATCCTTTGGTGTTCAGAGCGTCGTTCCGCAGAAATTCATAGAAATCCCCGTGCACCGCGTTTGTCCCGGACTTCGTGACGACATTCACGACCGACCCAGAGTTTCTTCCGTACTCTGCATCAAAAGTATTGGTCAGCACGCGGAATTCTTCCACCGCATCCGGTGATGGCTGAATTGCCGGCGAATTGACGAAGATATCGTTGCCATCGCCTCCGTTAACCATGTAGTTGTTCGAACGACCCCGACCTCCGTTCACCGATACCACCCCGGGCTGATCGCTGCCATAGAAGAGGTCCGCGCCGACCTGGGATTGCACCCCAGGCTGAAGCTGGAGCAATTGGTAGGTATTTCGTTGGCTCAACGGCAGAGCCCGTATCGACGTATCTGTCATAACTGCACCCAGTTGGGTGCTCGTCGTCTCCACCTGGGCCGCATTGGCTTCCACGGTAACCGTGTCGCTCTTCCCGCCCACCGTGAGAGTAACGGTGATGAAATTCACGTGGCCGATCGTGACCACCACATCTTTCGCAAGAAACTTCTTGAAGCCCGTCGCCTCAGCCGAGACGTCGTAGGTACCAACGGGAAGCTCCGGTATATCGAAGGCACCGTCTTTATCTGACGTTACGGTGCGTGGTGTGGCCTGACCCGTCGACGTCGCGGTAACGGTCGCGCCCGGGACAACTGCACCGGACGGATCATTCACGATCCCGCGGACGGCTCCATTCGTTTGCCCCATTGCCGCAGCGCAGAATGCCAGACTCGCGCACGCCAGCAGGCACACCCGTCCCCACGCAGTCGCTCTCATTGGCGCTCCTTTTGAAAATCCCGCGTCCACCCCAGACGCCCCCGGATTTTTCGATTGCAGGCCCTCGAAAAACCTTACTATAATTCGCGAACGTTAGAGGAAGCCCTGTGGCATTGTCAAGAGGAAACTGGTTTGGCTCACGCTCGTAAGTTGCCCAGGAAGGCTCAGCACGCTTCGGGCTATCTGCGCATCAGCGATGTCGCGCGTCTCGTCGGTGTCTCACCTTCAATTCTTCGCTCCTGGGAAATCCTTGGTCTGATTTCGCCCGCTCGCACGCGCAGCCAATACCGCCTCTATACGCAAGCGGACGTGCGCTTGCTGAAGCGTGCTCAATTTCTTCGTCGCGCTCGCGGAATGAATGCACCGGCCATCGTCCATATGCTCAAAACGCAAGGGCTCCTCTCAAAACCTGGCGGCCACCAGCCGAAGGCAAGCCCGGTCGGCCCGCGCCTGCGCCGTTTGCGTTTGCAGCGCGGCTACTCACTGGCGAAAGTCGCGCAGTCTGTGGATGTCTCGGTGGGATTCTTATCCGCGCTCGAACGCGGGCAAATGAGCGCGTCGATCGCCACCCTCCGGCGCCTGGCTCGCTTCTATCGTCTCAATATTCTTTCGCTCTTTGATCCTTCCGAGGCAAATCCGGGCCGTGTCCGCCCGTCTGAAAGGAAAGTTCTCGAAGCCGGCAACGGCGTCCGAATGGAACTGCTGTCGTGGGGCAACACGGTTATGGAGCCCCACATTTTCCGCATCGCTCCGTCCGCGGGAAGCGGCGAGTCTTACACTCACGAGGGCGAAGAATTTCTCTATATTCTGAAAGGCTGCATCGAGATTGCGCTCGATGGCGGCGAAGCGAATCGCCTCGAACAGGGCGACAGCTTCTATTTCGAAAGCAGCACGCCGCACCGCTGGGTGAATCCCGGCAAGAAAGAAGCCTGGGTCTTGTGGGTGAACACGCCGCCGACCTTTTAACGGCGTTACAGTGCGCCGCGACATTTACGGGAGCGCCACCGAAAATCATGAAGACTAAACTCGCAGCGTGCGCGCTCTTGGCGATTTCGTGTTTAGCCCTGAGCGGATGCAAAAAACAGCCCACTCTGAGCCTGCTCGTCTGGGAAGGCTACGCCGATCCTTCCTTCATCCGCCCTTTTGAGCAGTCTCACAAATGCAAAATCAGCGCTGCCTATATGGGCTCGAGCGACGAACTGGTCGCCAAACTCCGCGGCGGCAGCGCCAGCAATTACGACGTGATCTCGCCTTCGAGTGACGTCGCCACAATGATCGCCTCGGCAGGATTCGCGGCGCCTCTCGACCTCTCGAAATTTCCCTCCTACATGCAACTCTCCGGACGCCTCCGCGAAATGCCGCTCGTGCGAGTGAATGGCAAGGTGTATGGCGTGCCGTTTACTTGGGGACCCAATCCGCTTTTGTACGACACCAAAGCTTTTCCCCAGATACCCGATAGCTGGGCGGTTCTTTGGAGCCCCGATCTCAAAAATAAAATCTCCGTATGGGATGAACTCTCCACCATCTACATGGCCGCGCAAATCCTCGGCTACGACAAACCCGATCCCAGCCACCTCTATAACCTGAACGACGAAGAACTAAATAACGTGAAGAAGAAGCTCATCGAATTGAAGCCCAATATCCGAAAAATGTGGAGCACGGGCGGCGAGCTGACGAATCTTTTCGAGAACCACGAAGTGGTTGCAGCGATGGGCTGGCCGCTCATGACCAATCAGCTCCGCAAAGCGAACTTCCCCATCGGCGAAACGATCCCAAAAGAAAATACCACCGGGTGGATTGACCACCTGATGATTACATCTGCGAGCGAGCATAAAGATCTCGCCGCGGAATTTCTCGAATACATGATCGAGGCCACCACGCAGAAAGCCGTGGCCGATGTCACTGGGTACGATCCCGCCAATCCGCAAGCCGCCCAATTCATGACGGAAGATCAGAGAAAATCACTGCACCTCGACAATGTCGATCTTTATATGACGCGCATTTATTTCTGGCAGCAAGTCCCTCGCCGCGATAAATACAACGAGATCTGGAATGAAGTGAAGGCCGCCCAGTGACGCCGTTCATCAGCGCGATTCGCGCACGCCGCCTGATCCATCCTGGAAACCATTCATGACCCCCTCCGTGGCGCACGGCGCCGCTGCTACTGCGCGAACCGATTCGCTCTTGTCGATCCGTTCTGTGGTGAAGTGTTTCGGTTCGCGTCCTGTGCTCCGCAATATTTCGCTCGAAGTTGCTTCAGGCGAATTCCTCACCATTCTTGGTGAAAGCGGCTCGGGCAAGACCACCCTTTTGCGACTTATCGCAGGATTTGAGCAATTGGAAGGCGGCGAAATATGGATCGGCGGCGAGAGACTTGATCGGATTCCTCCTCATCGTCGCCCGGTGAACACCGTGTTCCAAAGTTACGCCTTGTTCCCACACCTCAACGTGTTCGACAACGTCGCTTACGGGTTGCGCTCGAAAAATGCTGCGAAAACCGAGATTCCCGGCCGCGTCGCACACGCACTCGCCATGGTAAAAATGAGTGAGTTCGCGAAATCGCCTCCCGCTCGCCTCAGCGGCGGTCAGCAACAGCGTGTGGCACTAGCCCGCGCCCTCGTGAACCGCCCTCGTGTCTTGTTGCTCGATGAACCCCTCTCTGCACTCGATGCGAATCTCCGTCGCCAGATGCAAACCGAATTGAAGGCATTGCAGCGCGAAGTGGGAATTACGTTTGTCTTCGTCACCCACGATCAGGATGAAGCCATGGCTCTTTCGGACCGCATCGCGCTTCTCCGCTCAGGTTTTCTCGAACAGGTCGCCGAGCCGCGCGAGATTTACGGCCAGCCTGCATCCCCATATGTAGCTCAATTCATTGGCCAGACGAATTTACTTCGAGCTGAGGTTCGAGAGGGCGTGGCGCACCTGGGAGTGCTCAAATGGCGCACTGCGGAAACGTTGGGCCGAGTCGTTTTTTCTCTGCGCCCTGAATGCATCCGCCTTATTGCAACTGGCATGCCACCTCAGCCGAACGACGATTCGATCGCGCGCTTTCATGCTCGTATCCTGAATCAAACCTTCGGCGGCGCAATGGACACGCTCGAACTCGACTGCGGCACTTCGCAGACCCTTCGTGCCCGCGTCGCAAGCCCCGGCACTCTCAGCGGCCAGCACGAATTCGAGTTTCGCGCGCGTGACGCAATTGCCGTACGCGAAGAAGATTCCGCCTAGTTATGTACACGCGTGCCTATAAATCGGCCGTCACAATCCCTCCGCTGCTTTGGGTCACCACGTTTCTCCTTATTCCCTACGCGCTCCTGTTCTGTTACAGCTTCTGGTCTGTTTCGCCGCAGCAAACAATCATCCACAATTGGAATCTTCAAAATTACATTCAGCTGCTTCGCAATCCTATTTACATCTCGGTCCTTTTTCGATCGATTCGCATTGCCGCCGCCGTTACCCTGCTCGCGTTGCTCCTCGGATACCCGCTCGCGTACTTCCTCTCTTTTCACGCCGCGAAACGAAAAGATCTGCTCTACCAGCTCGTGATAATCCCGCTGTGGGCCAGCTATCTCGTCCGCGGTTATGCCTGGAAGACGATCCTTGGAAGCGATGGCGTGCTCAACGGCCTGCTGCAATATCTCCACATCACGCATCATCCGGTCGAATTTTTCCTTTATAGCCCCTTCGCGGTAATTCTCACCCTCACTCACATCTACACGCCATTCACGTTTCTGCCGATTTACGCGTCTCTCGAACACGTTCCGCGAAATCTCGTCGAAGCTTCGCACGACCTTGGCGCATCTCCCTGGCCCACATTCCGGCGCGTCATTCTTCCTCTTTCCCTACCGGGCGTTCTCGCCGGCGCCACGTTCGCATTCGTGCTCACTCTCGGCGATTTCCTCGCCCCTCTTCTCGTCGGCGGCGCAAGCGGCATCATGATTTCCAATATCGTCGTTAGCCTTTTTGGCGCCGCATATAACTGGCCCCTGGGCGCAGCGATCTCGCTCTGCATGCTTCTCCTTGTCATGGTGCTCCTCTTCGCCACAGAACGCCTCGAAAGGAAGCTTACTCTTTCATGAGTAGCTCACCCAGTTCCGTCCGTGCTCCTTTCCTCACGGCGTACGCCACGCTCGTGTATGCATTCCTCTACTTCCCTATCGTCGTCCTCGTCCTATATTCCTTCAACGGCTCCGGCGTCGGCGGCTTTCCTCCATCCGGCTGGACGCTCGATTGGTATCGCCAGCTTTTTCAGGACGGCCCGCTGTGGGATTCTGTTCTCAATAGCGCCTTCGTCGCGGTAATCGCCGTTGCAATCTCGCTCACACTCGGCCTTCCCGCAGCGCTCGCTCTCGACCGCTCGCAGTTTCCGGGCAAAGCGCTTTTTCGCCGCATCGTTCTTCTGCCGCTGATTCTTCCCGGGATTATCACCGGCTTGTCGTTGCTCATGCTCTTCGTTGCCGTTGGGATGAAGCTCAGCCTTGTAACCATCACCCTCGGCCACGGCACCGCGCTCATATCCGTCGCCACCACCGAAATCTTTGCTGGCTTGCAAAAGCTTGACCGCGCTCAGGAAGAAGCCTCGCTCGATCTCGGCGCGAATCAGTGGAAAACATTCTGGCGCATCACGCTCCCGAATCTCCGCGTCTCTCTGATCGCCGCCGCTCTTCTAATTTTCACGCTCTCGCTTGACGAAATCGCCGTCAGCTTTTTCCTCATCGGGCGCGATAACACTCTGCCGCTCGAAATCTGGTCGCGCCTCCGCCGCGGGATTACGCCGGAAATCAACGCCATCTCCACGCTGATCCTCGCCTTCTCCATCGCTACAATCCTCATCTGGTATCGCCTTCGCACGCGCACCACGCGCGCCGAAGAAGCAGGTGCACTTTTGGCATCCACTCTGGAAGGAGAGCATTCATGAGCGGCACTCGGCGGGATTTTCTGAAGTTCGTAGTAGCAGGCTCAGTGGCTGCGGGTTGCCCGATTGATCTCTCGTCGCTCGCAGCGCCCGACGATTCCAAAACGCAAGTCGAAGGCGACAATTTCGACATCTGCCATCAGGTCCGCGACGGTCACTCTTTCTCGCACCCGCCGATTTCAAAGCGTTACGATGTGGTCATCGTTGGCGGCGGAGCCAGCGGACTCAGCGCCGCTTACTTCCTTCGCCAGCACGATTTCCTCCTTCTCGAAAAGGAACCACATTTCGGCGGCAATGCCTACCTCGAGGAATATGAAGGACAAGCCTTCGCCACGGGCTCTGCTTACGACGAGAAAGGCACGTCGAGCGAACAACTGGCGCGCGAAATCGGTCTCACGATGCTTCCGATCGATTCCTTCGACCCGACAATTCTCAATGGTAAGTGGATCAAAGACACCTGGCACGCCGGCCTTGACGAACTTCCCTACTCCGCCTCCGTCCGCGATAGCTTCAAGAAATTCCGCGCCGATATGCTCGCAATCGACATCACAAAGAACGTCGAACAGCTCGACAATACGCCCCTTACCAAATATCTCAGCGCCTACGCTCCCGAAATCAAACTCTGGTGGGACGCCTACGGCCCCTCGAACTGGGGCGCTAAATCCGCAGACACATCTACGTATGTCGCGCTCGTCGATTTCCAGGAAGTTGTCGCTGCGGAAAAGGATACGAGGGTTACGTTGCCAGGCGGCAACGGCGCACTCACGCGCAAACTCGTAGAAACACTTCAGCCCAAGTTCGCTGAACGTTTGCTAAACGACGCCACAATCATCTCCGTCGAACCGCAAAAGACCGAAGTCCGCGTCACCTATATTGAGGGAGGCGTACCGCATTCGGTGGGAGCGAAGTTCGTCATTATGGCAACGCCGAAATTCATCACTTCCCGCATCGTCGCCGGTATCTCAGACGCCCAACAGGACGCCATGTCTTCTTATCACTATTGTCCCTATCCGGTGATCAATATGATCTTCGACAAGCCTGTCTACAATCGCGCTTACGACACATGGTGTCCGGGAAATTCTTTCACCGATCTCATCGTGGCCGATTGGGTGGTACAAAAGCAGCCGGGCTACAAGCAAAAGAACAACATCCTCACGTTCTACACGCCGCTTTCAGAAATCGAGCGCAAAAAGCTCCTGAAAATCGACGACTGCCGGCAAATCGCTGCCAATGTCCTGCGCGACTTCCAGAAGCTCCTACCCGAATTCGCCACCGCGAATCCCACGGAGATTCATTTCTATCGCCGCGGTCATCCGATGTTCTTGCCCACACCTGGCCTGTTTACAAAAATCATTCCCGCAGCCAGCCAGCCGCTTGATCGGATCTTTTTCGCGAACGCTGATTCCATTGGCCCGGAGTCTGAAATTTCCGCGGCCGTCGATTCAGGGCGCAAGGCAGCGGACTGGATCGAAAAGCGTCTTGCCGGTGCTTCCGCGTCTACGGCCGCTGCCGGTGTCGGCCTGCGGGCCTAAAATCCAGCAGCAAAAAAAAACACCCGGTAATCTTACCCGGGTGTTTTCAAACTCTCTCAATTCCTGCCAGGGAGTGAGAAAGAAAGTTGCGCGCTTCAATCTGCGCTTATCGTCGGGGCCTTTATTTTAGCGGCTCGCCACGCTCAGGTTATGCACGCCCGAAATCAGAAAGCCCGCAGTGCTCGCCGACTGCGGCACAAACCACATCCGCCGCACCATCCCATACTCGCTGTGCTGCATGCGCCGCGCCACATAGTCGAGAAGCAGCGGACCCACTTGAATCGCCGCATAAATCGCGCCCGAATGCGCGAAAGGCCGCATCAGTGGATCGTCTTCCACTGCGCCGTGACCAATCGCCTGCCGCGTCGTATACGCGTCAAACGTTGCCGCACCATGCTGCATCATCGTCAGCGCGAGCCAAGTGCGGCTCATGCGCGGCTTCTCAGGGGAATACACCTTAATTGGTTTTATGGGCGCCGGCTCCGGAATACGCACAGAGGACAACGGCTGCGCGGTGTCGTGGTCCGTCAGCGCGACTACGGTCATTCCAGCCGTCGGCTTCTCGCCTGCGTCGCCGCTCAAATTCACCTTGGCCGGATCTATATACCCCCTGCCCGACGTCGTTTCCACTGTATCTGTCTCGCTGCCGAGCGCCACCGCACTAGCGGGTTTCGGCCGCGTGCCATCTGTTGCAGTGTCTGCCGCAGTAAGCGATGTCAGGTTCGCCCGGAACACTGGGCCAACCACTTTGGGAACCGGGCTAAACTGGAACAATAGAGCTGCTACGGCAAAAACCATGGAAGGGGGGCCTCCTACTGCCGACGCCATGGAGAAAAGCACGACTAGTACCATTGGGACGCAGTTCCGTATCCTCAAGATACAGAGGTGTTTAGCCTCGCGTCATGCTGCTATCACGCCTGGAATCTCTCGTTAATGCGGTCTTCGAGGCAAGCGATTTCCCTGCCAGGTGAGAAATACTTTCCCAAATATTACCCATAATCTGCGATTTATTCCCGAAACGGGATAAGGCTTCAACTATGCGGACCGAAGATCCAAAGACAAACGAGAAAGATGTTACTCAATCCGAAGCACGATTTTCCCAAACTGCTCGCGTTTCTCCAGCCGTTCGTGAGCTTCTCGAGTTTTGGCAAGGGACATTACAGTGTCGATCACCGGCCGCACACGGCCACGACCCACAAGATCAAGCACGGAGTAAAGCTCCGCCTTGCTTCCCATGTACGATCCGAGAATTGAAATGTGCCGGCTGAAAAGGAACCGCAAATCTATTTTCCCCTCATAACCAGTCGTCGCGCCGCAGGTCACCAGGCGCCCACCCACCGCCAGACTGGCCACGCTTTCCTGCCACGTCGCGTCGCCCACGTGCTCCACCACCACATCAACGCCGCGCCGATCCGTCAGCCGCTTCACTTCCCGCGACCAATGCTCGATCGAGTGCAGAAATGTCTCGTCCGCGCCTAATTCTCTCGCCTTCTGCAGCTTTGCTTCCGACCCGGCCGTCGCGATCACACGCGCCCCCGCCGTCTTCGCAATCTGGATCGCAGCACTGCCCACTCCGCTTCCCGCGCCCAGCACCAGCACCGTCTCATCCGGCCTGAGCTGCGCCCTCGTAATCAACATGTGCCACGCCGTCAAAAATACCAACGGAATCGCCGCCGCTTCCTCAAAGCTAAGGTTCGCCGGCATCGGAATCACGTTTACCGCCGGCGACGCCACATATTCCGCATACCCGCCATCCACCTTGTATCCAAACAAGGTGTACTGCCGGCAGAAATTATCGTCGCCTCTCAAACAGTGGACGCAATGCCCACACGAAATTCCCGGTGATAGCAGCACTCGTTCACCCGGACGCACCCCCGACACATTCCCTCCCACACGCACAACCTCTCCAGCGATGTCCGAGCCAAGAACATGCGGCATCGGAATCGTGATCCCAGGCAGCCCACGCCTTACCCACAAGTCAAGATGGTTCAGCGCACACGCCCGCACGCGAACCAGCACTTCATCCGCGCCAATCTCCGGCTCGCGCACCTCGGCATGACGCAATACTTCCGGCCCTCCGTGTTCTGAAAAGATGACCGCTTTCATCGTTCCTTCCTGGCTATGGGAACCGAAACAGTTCTAAGTGTCACCACAGCGTTTCGTCTTTCGTTTCTCGCGCCGCAAGCAATCCAATGAACGTCAACACAGACGCCAGCGACAGATAGTAGCCGACGTACTGCAAGCCATAGTTCTTCGCCAGCCAGATGGCGATGTAAGGCGCAAGCGACGCGCCGAAGATGCCAGCCAGATTGAACGTCAGTGAACTCCCGGTGTAACGCACCGAGGTGGGGAAAAGCTCTGACAGCACTGTACCCAGCGGGCCATAGAATAAGCCCGTCAACGACAGACCTACGATCAACGCCATGATTGTCCCGATTGTCCCCGCCAGGAACATAGGTGCCATCACCAAGCCGAACATACCGATCGCCGCAGTCACCCAAAGCAAAGTGCGTCGGCGCCCACGCTCGGCGAGAATCGCCCCCACCGGAATCGTAATCGCAAAGAAGATCATGCCGAATAATTGCATTACCAGAAACGTGTCTCGACTGTAGTGCAGAGCAGTCGTGCCCCACGACAGCGCGAAGACAGTCATCAAATAGAAAAGGACGAAGGCGGCCAGCGCTCCCAGGATCCCTACTACGAGGGACCTCGGATATTTTCGAAACACTTCCAGGATCGGGACTGCCACTCGCTCGCGTCGGCTGATAGCTGCGCGGAACGCGGGAGTCTCGGTAATTGTCAGCCGGACGTAAAGGCCAACAATCACAAGGACAGAACTCGCAAGGAACGGAATGCGCCAACCGTAAGAGAAAAACTGATCGTTCGTCAGCCATCTCGACAGCGCGAGAAACACACCACCAGAGAAAAGAAATCCGATCGGAGCCCCCAGTTGCGGAAACATGCCGTACCACGCGCGCCTGCCCGGCGGCGCATTCTCGACCGCGAGCAATACCGCGCCGCCCCACTCACCTCCGAGACCAAGTCCCTGGCCCATGCGGCACAGCGCAAGCAGTAGCGGTGCGGCCACGCCTATGGTCTTGTAGGTTGGAAGGATGCCAATCAAAACCGTCGATAAGCCCATCGTCAGCAGCGCCGCAACCAAAGTCGCCTTACGACCAACACGATCGCCAAAATGGCCGAACAGCGCCGAACCAAACGGCCGCGCGAAAAATGCAATTGCAAAAGTCGCAAGCGACGCAAGCGTAGCCGATGCCGGGTCGGACGCGGGAAAGAACAATCGCGGAAAGACGAGCACGGCAGCGGTGGCGTAGATGTAGAAGTCAAAAAACTCAATCGTGGTCCCAACAAGACTCGCTAACAGAACCTGCACAGGCGCGTTGATTGCCGAATCGCGGCTGGCGGATTTTTCGCCAACCGCGACGCCGATTCTGGAGGTATCGCTCACAAGGATTAGGGAGTGTACCTCTCACAGCGAACCGCGAGAATGGTGAACCTTCGCGCAGGTTGCCTTCGACGGCAGGGAGGCGGATTGGTTCCGTCAGACGACAAAGCATTCTCTAATCTGCCAGCAGCTGTACACTTCTAGGTGCCTTCGTTGACTTGTCTCAACACGCATCCTAAGATGAACACCTCCACTCATGCCGGAACCTCAGTCGCCGATCGGCCGCACAATCTCCCACTATCGCATCCTCGAAAAATTGGGCGGTGGAGGCATGGGCGTTGTCTACAAAGCTGAGGACACCGAGCTGGGCCGCTTCGTCGCGCTGAAATTCCTGCCCGAAGACGTCGTGCGCGATCCGCAGGCTCTGGAACGCTTTCGTCGCGAAGCTCGCGCTGCTTCTGCTTTGAACCATCCGAACATCTGCACGATTCATGAAATCGGCCAGCAGGACGGTCAACCGTTCATCGTGATGGAGTATCTCGATGGTATGACGCTGAAGCATCGCATCAGCGGCAAACCGATTGACACGGATGATCTTCTCGCGCTCTCGATTGAAATCGCCGACGCTCTCGAAGCCGCCCATGCGGAAGGAATCATCCATCGCGACATCAAACCAGCCAACATTTTCGTAACCAAACGCGGCCACGCCAAGATTCTCGATTTTGGTTTAGCCAAGATCACTTTTACGGGCGCCGGCCCCTCGGGTGCCACTGTCGCAAGAGATATCACCGCAGGAGCCAGCGCGGAACATTTGACCAGCCCGGGCAGCACGTTGGGAACCGTCGCTTACATGTCCCCCGAGCAGGTTCGCGGCAAAGAGCTCGACGCGCGTACGGATTTGTTTTCGTTCGGCGCCGTTCTATATGAAATGGCCACCGGTGCGCTTCCGTTCCGAGGCGAGACGTCCGGAGTGATTTTCAAATCTATTCTCGACGCCGCTCCCACGCCGGCGATACGTTTAAATCCCGAACTGCCGCCGGAAATGGAGCGCATCCTCGAAAAGACCCTCGAAAAAGACCGTACGTTGCGCTACCAGAGCGCCACTGACTTGCGCACCGACTTGGCCCGGCTGAAACGCGAACAGCAATCGGGTCGCTCGACGCATGCTGAGATTTCCGCAAGTGTTGCCGCCGCTACGGCGAGTTCTTCATCCATCTCAGCTGCCACCGCAACTCCTTCCGGTGCTCGCAAGTTTTGGATTGTCGGCGCTCTGGCCGTATTGCTGATTGTGGCCGCAGCCGCCGGGTTCTATCTGCTACGCGGAAGGGCAACGGGCGGTAAGATTACGTCTCTTGCGGTTCTGCCCTTCGTTAACGCCACCTCCGACCCGAACAACGAGTACTTGAGCGACGGATTGACCGAAAGCCTGATCGGCACACTTTCACAACTTCCCAATGTAAAGGTGATGGCGCGCAGCACCGTTTTCCGTTTCAAAGCAGATCAGCAAGACCCGCAGGCAATCGGCAAATCGCTGGATGTGGGCGCGGTGTTGATGGGGCGCATCACGCAACATGGCGACGAATTGGGCGTGCAAGCGGACTTGGTGAATACTGCCGACGGAAGCGAACTGTGGGGGTCGCACTACGCGCGCAAACTCTCGGACATTACGCAGGTGCAAAGCGACATCACACGCGACGTTTCAAACAAGCTGCGAGTTCATTTGAGCGGAGCAGCGCAACAAAAAATCGGAAGCGCGGGCACCACCAACCCGGAAGCGTACCGGTTGTATTTGGAAGGCCGGCAACTGTGGTACGGAAGAACGCCGGCGGGCTTGCTGAAAAGTATTACGCTGTTTCAGCAGGCGATCGCCGCCGACCCGAATTATGCGCTCGCCTACACCGGTCTCGCGAATAGCTACAGCGTAGCGAGTGGCTATGGCCGCTTGATCCCGCCGAAGCAAGCTCTTGTGCTTGCGGACCAGGCGTCACAAAAAGCCTTGGAGCTGGATAGTTCGCTTCCCGAAGCACACACGGCTCGCGCCGTGGCACTTACGCGAAAGGCGACATGGAACGAGGCCGAGCAGGAGTTTCGCCGGGCCATCGAGTTGAACCCGAACGACGCCACCGCTCATTACTTTTATGCCTTCCTCTTCCTTGTGCCGCAAAACCGGATTGACCAGGCTCTCGACGAGTTTCACATCGCGCTCTCGCTCGACCCGCTTTCTCCAATCGTGAACGTGAATTACGGATTGACATTGATGATGGCCCACCGCTTTCCCGAAGCAATCGCTCAAATGAACAAGGTGCTCGAACGAGACCCTTCCTTCGTCCCGGCTCATTTTTATCTGGCGCAAGTCTATGCGACGCAAGGCCGCTTCGCGGACGCGGTGAGTGAAATCAAGAAAATCGGAACGGATCCCGGGTCCTATAGTCCGGATGCACAAGGGTTCATAAAGGAGATGCTGAGCGCCACGCACGGCCCGGTTCCCGCAAACGCGGCCGTTGCCTACGCAGCAGCGGGAGATCGCGACAAGGCATTCGACTATCTCGAACGGGCTTTCTCTGAAGACGACGATGAGTTGGTAGCCGTCATCCGGTTCCCCACCTTCGATTCCCTCCACTCCGATCCCCGCTGGGCAGACCTGCTAAAGAAGATCGGGTTGCCGCTGTAAGTTTCAAATAGTGTTCTACCTGCGAGATACAACGGTTCGGATAGCGGGCGAGAAATCCTCTTCCCACGCAATATGAAAGGCGCGTTGCTCGGCGTTAGGCTAGCAATAGCTGAAATTCTGCGTTCTCTCGCAGCGAGGTTAGATCGGGATCATTCTTAATCCACTCTTTCCGCCACCTTGAGCGCACCACTTTCGTCATCAAATGCATTTGTAAAGACCCTCCTAGAGCGATGGTGCGCGCGAGTAATTCTGAATTCGTCGCGCTCAGAAGATACGGGGGCCCTTTTCGTCTTTTCTCATGGTTAGAAACCGCCCGGACCTTACGGGCAGCCAGCGAATCGCGCATCTGGGGCGCGCAAAATAGCTAATGCCTCTTTCTCGCTGCGAACCACGTGAAGATTCGGACGAGTCTCCGCTCCCTGAAGGTCAAACATTCGCGCCAATCCAAACATTTGAGTAGAACCCGCAACGATAACACGCGGCACATCCGGATCAGGAATAGCCGGTGGCAGCATTGCTAGTTCGCGGATCGTCTGAGTAGAAACGGCCAGGAAGATTACGGCAGACATGTCGAAAATACCGGCAAACGTAGGATTTAATGCGCCGTACTTCGAGCACAGTTTGTAATATTCTTTTAGAGTTTCGTCGGTCACGATTCCGTCAATGCGACAGCGAATTATTTTGTGGTTCAAATCGAAGTCAAAGTTGCAGGCCATGAAATTTTTCCGTATCTATCTCGGATCCTACAAAACGGCGCCCCTTACCACCGGCTATCTCATTTCGAGATAGGTGGTTCTATAAAAGGGGATGTCAACAAAAAAGGTTCTCCCTCGGCCGGTAGCCGAGAATTTTTTTGTCTCGATATCCAGCCCACTGTTTGCTGATGGCTCTCGATCACTCGAGAGGTTCTTCTCTGGATGGCTCTTCCGTTTCCTCGGTTCATTTTCGAGTGGTGACAACGTCCGTCGATTCTTGAAACTTGGCAAGCGATTCGATTCCGTGGCAACCATGGTTCTATCCGAGGCTCGTGGCCTATCGCTATTTCTGGTTCTCCGAGGGGGCATAGCGTGAGAACGGTGACTCGGTGCCGAAGCACACAGGGTCGGACCACCTATCTGATACTCCCCTCGAACCGAGCGTCTCAAGAACCGAACCGACCACCACCGGAGGATGGAACGGGCTCTCTACCAGAGACGCTCAAGCTGCTTGCCGATGTAATTCGTTGGCGTCGAAGCACACTCCTTTCTTCCAAATCGTCAAAGTGATCGCTGCGATCTTCCGTGCCAGGGTAAGACGTGCCATCGCCGGTCTCCTTCCTTTGGCCAGAAGCCCAGCGTAGAATTCCTGGAACGGTCCTGGTCGAGTGCTGGCAGATATCGCGGCACTCTTGAAGATGTTTTTCAGATCGTGATTATGGTTCTGGTTCAGGCCCAGCACGGTGACTCGCTCTCGGTTTCGTCGCAGTTGCCCTTTCACAAAGCGGTATTCGCCGCTGTCGTGAGTCTCGAGTCCGAATCCGCTGTAGGCCCACAACTGTCGCTTGGTGCGAAAACGATGCGGTGTCCCGAGCAGCGCCACCAGCAGGGCGGAACGAATCGGACCCAGATAAGGAATCTGGCGTAGTAATTTCACCGCCTGATGTTTCCGGCTCTCTGCCAGCAGATCGCGTCGCGCTCCCTGCCGCAAAGGCTCCAACGCATCCAGTTGCTGGTAGAGTCGCTCGGCTCGCAGGCGAACTCCCGGTTCTACGATCTTGGCCAACCATTCCGCACGATGACGCGGTCGATACACCGCTGGCCCAGCACAAGGAATAGCCCAGCTTCGGTACACGGCCTTGATCCGACTCATCACCCGCGTCAGATCTTTCGTGATCGTTAGATAGCTGCGCGCCAGTTCCTTCAAAGTGCGTACCCCGTTCTCTCCATGGTAGATCGGGGAGAGAAGGTTGCCGCGCAAGAGCTCGGCCAGCTTCCGAGCATCGATCCGATCACTCTTGCTGCCATCCTTTAATAGAGCATTCTTCCGGGGATCGCAGACCAAGACATTCGCAACATGAGGCTTGAGCAGGTCATACAACCAGGCGGCGGAAGTTCCTTCTTCGAAAGTCACCAGCAAACTGCCGTGCAGCCCGCCGATGAACTGCAGAATCGTGGCCGCTTTCGTTTCGAGGACAGACTCCAGGATCAGCTTGCCGGCGGAATCCAGGACCGCAACCGAGATCGTTGCCTGATGAACGTCCATGCCAATATACTTTGCTTGGTTCATAACGGCGCTCCTTTCGGTAGGTGGTGATGCGAACGATCAAAACCTACCGCAAAGTGGGCGCCTTTTATATTGCGTGGTAATCCCAATTCGCAACACTTATCTGAACTTCAACCGCCGACTCTCTTCGTCATTTCACCAATTCGATCTCGCCTGGTTTCCAGGTCTTGTCAAACCATGCCTGCTCCGGTCCGTAGAGGCGCAAAAGCGTGTTCCAGCCTTTGCCAGGGACGGTCTGAACCCAGTTGGTTTCATGACCTACTGGAGCGGTTGGTCCGAAGTAGACATCCGCTGAGGTGTCCGGATTGATGACGATTCCTTTATTCTGGCTGCCGATGCTCGGGAACTGCTCGTCGGTCTGGAGTTCTGACCGCGTCTGATTGTCATACACGACGAACGACCAGAATGTTCTCGCTGGAATATTGGGCGGTAGATGAATCTTGTAGGTCTTGCTACCGTCGAGCGGCTTGCCCGTGGAATCCACGAACGCGGCAGCATATTGCGAGCCGACCCCGACTATCTTAGCTGCCATCGCTGGAGTGATGCCGGTAGCATAGTAGAACATCATCGTGCGAGCGTCGAAATTACGCACGCCCGGCTGCAACAGAAATTCATAGCTGCCGCCGACGAACGGAGTGCACCACGCGCTGTTGGGATAAAAATAGGCTTCTTTGATGCGGCTCTTGAATACGATTGCCCGAGCCGTGGCATTACCTACTGCGGCGGAGTCGGTGAGAATCTTTTTCATCCGTTCATCGGGGGCGAAGGGCTTTCCTTTCTCGATGCCGATGGACGCGAGGATGCCGAGTGTTTCAGGGTCAAGCGCGTCGTTCGGCTCTTCCTGTACGAGGTGGTTTACCTCTTCAAAGAAAGTAAAGTCGTTCGCATGGATGGTGTTGAAGGCTTTGCCGGAGACGTTGATGAATTTCATCGGCGGCGGATTTGTCGCTTGCGCCAGCGGATACACCTTCGCGAATTTCTTCGTCGACTCGACAGCCGGCTTGGTGCTGCCGTCAACCACAAAGCCGCGCCAGAAGAAAACATTGCCGTAGGTCTTCGAGCGGAAAACGAAATAGCCGTCAGGTACCGCGCCTGTGTAACCCGGCGGTAGCACCAGGAATTTTCCGCCCTTACCCTTGTCAGGTCCGGCGTTGCCAACGTCCCCGACGTAGTGGAACCAGAAATCGTCTATGATGCCGAGAATATTGGGCGGCGACTCGATAACCAGAGGGCCATTTTTCAAATCCAGCCACATCAAATTGTAGATGGTCTCTGTGTTGGGCGTGAGGAAGAGCGACTTGGAGTCCATCAGATTTTCCATAATCAGTACGGTTTGGCTGTCGGTTGCTCCTTGGCTGCGAATGCCTTCGCGGAACGCATAGACTGATGCTCCAGGCATGGCGGTTAGGAATGCCTGCACGCCGCGCTCGAAGTCGAGGTTGTCGTATACCTTCTGAACGGTGGCATCGTCCGGGAAGCCGTCAAAAAACTTCAACGTGCCGAGGCGAGTTTCTACGCTATCCGGTGTGGTGATAGCCGCCGGAATGTCCGTGGTCATCTTCATCTTGGGCGGTGTAGTTTGCGCGAATGCTGGCAGTGCAGCCAAAGCCAAAACGACTGCGAGCGCGAGCAGCCCGGTAGCGCGGAATATGCGTCGTAGTCTGATCATGTTCTAGTTCTCCTATCGAGCGGACCTCGGTTTTCTTCCCGAATCGACAGTGCTACACCGCGTGGTTCCGGCTTGCAGCGGGAGGAAAATAGCAGAGCGAACTCCGGAAATCCACTTCCAAACTGGGAACACGCATCGCTGTCGATAAATCCTCTCTCTAACAATGTCGGCTGAGTCAAGGACTGTTTGGACGTGGTTCTGCCTGCACTCCGAGGAGCGCGTCATTTTGACTCTGTTGATCACTCGCCATACCAATCCGAAGCTCGCTTTGTAATCGTCTCGAGCCCAATTCAGTTCGACCCAACCATCTCTTCGATCACAACTTCGATCATGATTACTTCTTCGAACTCCCCTTTTGGAGGGGAGCGGGATGCCCAATCATTCGGTCGGTGATCTACTTCACACCCAGAGGATTTCCGGGCTGTCCCGCGTGCGAACCGAACTTCTTCACTTGCTCGTAGTCCCATTCCTTCCGCCACATCCAGTAGAGACGGACCGCCAGCTTGCGTGCCATCGCCACCTTGGCGATTCCACGTTCCCGACGCATCGCTAAGTGCATAAACTTTCGCCGCCAGTCCGGGTCGCTCCGCACCGTGGCTTGCGCCGCTTCCACCAGCAAGAACCGCAGTAGAGAATTCCCCTGTTTGCTGATATGGCCCAGCCGTCGACGACTGCCGCTGGATTCTTCCGTTGGCACCAATCCCACATAGCTCGCGATCTGCTTGCCACAAGCAAATCGTTGCGGTGTCCCGATGATCAACACGAAAGCCAGCGCTGTCAGCGAACCCACTCCCGGATGCGTCATGAGCCGCCGCACTTCCGGCCGCCTGGTCGCTTCCTGTTCCACAGCCGCATTTAACTCTCGGATGCTCGGGTTTAGTCGGTCTAACAACTCCAGCAGTTCGTGTCGCCGCCGGCTCGCCCACGGAGCCAACACGAACGACTCCAACTGGGCTCGTCCCGTCTGGCCCCACAGCCGCTTCTTTTGCCGTACTCCTTCGTTTAAAGCGATGGCTTGCAACTGATTCATGATTCGTGTGCGCATCTGCACCAAGCGATGCCGATGCCACAGAAGTTGTCGCAGATCTCGATTTTCCCAGCTCGCTACCCAGATTCGGGGAAAGCGGTCTTCCAGCAGGAGCTTCAGCAGTAGTTGCGCATCGTGGCGATCGGTCTTTTGCTTCCGCACCCGCGTGGCCCGAATCTCCAACGGATCCCCGATCCATAACTCGAAGTGCAGTTCCTCCAGCAACCGCTCAAACCAGCGTGCATGTCCCGTTGCTTCCATCCCCACTCGCACGCTGATTCCTCTTTGCTGCAGATCGCGGTAGAACTTCTCTGCTTCTCCCCCGCCGTGCTCGAGTCGCCGCTCACCGAACTCCCCCGTCTCCGTGTCCATAAACGCAATTTGCTGAACGCCCGGGTGGTAATCACAACCTATAATCAGCATATCGGCTCCTTTCTCCCGAGCCTTGGTTTGGTTGGCACCACCAAGTCTACTCAGGTTCAGGGAGCCGACATTGTTATGAAATCATTCCGACCATCTATCTCACCTTCAGATGGTTAGTGATGAGCCTGTTATCAACACTTAACTTATCCCGAAAAATCCGCGTTGTGCAGACATCATGTCGATTACTTCCGAGTAGCCCATAACTCGACCACAATTTCGGCCTGAGCTCGACAAAGTTGTTTTGCTTCTGCTGGAAGGCGGCGCCGAACGAGGCATACACCCCGCTGTGGGTGGGAGGAACTCTGTTATGTCACTCTGTTAGAAAAATGCTTTCATCACCGGAAGCTGGCGCGGCTTCCCGAAAACGGTATCAACGTCAGTGTCCATTACTTCCTAAACGAATCTGCAGCAAAGGACCCACTGGAAGCTGGGCGGAAGGCCGGTTCTAGCGACTTTATCCTAATCCTACGGGCCGATGTTTGTCGGCCCGAAGATATCTGGCGCATGTTCCACGCGGTGCCGCCGGCAATCCGAGGCGAGCGCGACAGTAAGGAAACCTTCACTTAGTGGGGGCTACGCGACCACCGAGCGGCGGTGCTGGCGGCTGGCGACGTTCAAACAATACCTTAGTCGCAGCCGCCTGACTCTTACCAGTCGGGCCCAACCGGTCCGATTTTCACGCCGTCGCTGCGGATCTGTACCCCTAGATCGCAGCCCATCTTGTCCGCCGCGGTCAGCGGAACGCAGCTTGCGCCGGGCGGAATCACCGGAGGCGGAAGCATGGGAACGTGTTGACGCGTGACGACCGTGCGGATTTCGCGGCCTTGCTTGCCGAGAACGAACGCGACGTCAATTTCACTCGTGTCGGGGAACAGGATTTTGAACGTGCCCGTGCAATCGGAACTCACGGTGTACGTGCCTGTCTCCTCGGAGCGAAACCCATTCTTCGTGACGGGAGTCCCTGGTACAGCCGCAGACGTTCCGCTTCGCATCACCCAATCGACCTGTGAGAGGCCGCCTTTGCCGTCAAAATGGGTGACGGCCACGCCGTCAGCAGGCAATGGACTCGCGAAGGGGACCAGCTTCGGAGGCACCCCCACTCCTTGCGATACGAGTATGCCGAGCGATTCGCCATGAAGCGTGAAGGCGTAGTCGCCATGCAGGGTGGCGGCGGAGCATCCGTCATTGTCGCCGTCCTGAGCCTTTGCTGGGCCGCACACAATGAAAAGCAAAAGTGCGGCGGCAGGAACTGCTTTCCATGCGGAACATTTCATCTTGATTCTCCTTTGAGCCAAAATCGTGATTTCATGGCACGCGAATCTCTGCAAAGCTTGAGTTTTCAGAACAGTTGAGGTACCGACCTGCGTCGCATCATCTGCGGGACACGCACCTCTGGCAATGGAGAGCGCCTGAAGAATGACTGAAGAAATTGGAATGGTCGTAATCTCCTGATTTTGTTTGCTTCTATCTCATCGGGACGCGCGGACGTAGAATAGCCTTGGAATCCTTGGGCCCCCGCGATGCCTCTTGAAACCCTACAATTCGAGGATTTCGAGCTCGATCGCAGTGCCTGCGAACTCCGGCGCGACGGCAACGTTGTGCATCTGGAGCGCATCCCCTTCGACTTGCTCAACTTGCTGGTCGAGCGGCATGGGGAACTCGTGACCCGGCAGGAAATCCTCGAGCAGATCTGGGGAAAGAACGTTTACGTTGACGCCGACAACAGCATCAACACGGCAATCCGCAAGATCCGGCAGGCCTTGCACGATAATCCGGAGGCGCCGCGCTTCGTGGTTACGGTTCCGGCGAGGGGCTATCGGTTCGTTGCGCCGCTAGAGAAGCAACCGCTGCCCGCGGAAATACCTGCAGCCGGGACGAATGGAGCCGGGCGTGAAGCGCCCGCGGCGACGATAGCGCCAAGTCTGGTACTGAACGCAACGAAACGCCGGAAGGCTGTTGCCGCGGTAGCTACTGCCCTCGCAATCGCGGCACTCGCGGTGGCGGCTCTGTTGTTACGTTTCCATCGCGCGCCTGCACTCTCAGCCAAGGACACAATTGTTATCGCGGACTTCGCCAACTCGACCGGTGATGCGGTCTTCGACGAAACCCTCAAGCAAGCGCTCTCCGTGCAACTCGAGCAGTCACCGTTTCTGAGTATCCTTTCTGGAAAGAAAATGACCGAAACGCTGCAAATGATGGGTCGCCCGGCCGGCGAACGGGTCAGCGAGAAGATCGCTCTCGAGGTTTGTCAGCGAACCCTGAGTGCCGCGGTTCTGGCGGGAACGATCGCGAAGCTGGGGAACGAATACGTGATCGGACTGAACGCTGTGGATTGCCAAAGAGAGAAGGTCCTAGCGGCAGAACAGGCGCGGGTGAGTTCCAAGGAGCAGGTTTTGAGAGCCTTGGACGGAGAGGCTAAGCACCTGCGCGGGCGATTGGGCGAGTCGCTCGCCTCGATCGAAAGGTTCGACACGCCTATCGAAGAAGCCACCACGGCTTCTCTCGAAGCCCTGCAAGCATACAGCCTGGGCTGCCGCAAATTGATGAACGGAGACAATATCGCCGCCGTCGCGTTCTTCCAGAGAGCGATCAGCCTGGACCCGGAGTTTGCGATGGCTTATGCGAGGCTCGGTGCCACCGATTCCAATCTCTGGGAGCTGAATCTCGCCACCGAAAATACGAAGCGAGCGTACGAGCTTCGTCGAAAAGTGAGCGAGCGCGAAAGATTTTACATCGACTCGCATTACCACATGTTCGTCACCGGCAGCGTCGAGAAGGGACGGCAGACTTTCGAGCTGTGGGCGCAGGCGTACCCTCGCGACGTCACTCCAATTTTCAATCTTGGAGAATTGCACTCGAACATCGGGCAATACGACAAGGCATTGGAGGAGGCGCGTGAATCGCTGCGTCTGGAGCCGGACAGCGGGCTGAACTATGCCACGCTCGCATACCGCTATCTTATGTTGGACCGCGTCAGCGACGCGCAGACTGTGATCGAAGAAGCAGAGGCGAAGAATCTGGATTCTACAGCGCTGCATCTCGACCTTTATCAGCTGGCATTTTTGCAGAACGACGAGGCAGAGTTAGCCAAACAGGTTGCCTGGGGGGCTCACAAGCCGGGCGTCGAGGACAAGTTTTTCGCTTTCGCAGCTGCTTCCGCTGCGTATTTTGGTCGCCTGAGCGATTCTCGAGAGCTATCGCGCCGGGCCGTATTCTCTGCCGAGCAAGCAGAAGAAAAAGAGACTGCGATAGGCTATGAGGTTAACGAGATGGTGCGGGAGGCATTGCTCGGAAATTTCCTCGAAGCTCGAGCGCAGCCACCAACGGTGCGCGGTCACTTGATGAGTGAAGATATGCAGTTTGCATGGGGGTTCGCGTCGGCCATCATAGGGGACGCGGCGAGGGGGCAGGCGATAGCCGATGATTTGGCGAAGCGATTCCCGGAGGACACATTCGTACAATTCGTTTACGTGCCGATGATTCGGGCTCAACTTTGGATTGCCGGGCACGACCCAGCTAAGGCCGTGGAAGTCCTGCAATCCGCCACTCCGTATGAAATGGGCGACCTGCCTTTCGTGAAGCTGTATCCGGCCTATGTGCGTGGCGAGGCATATCTAGCCGAACGTGACGGGACACATGCGGCCATCGCGTTTCAAAAGATCGTCGACCATCGGGAAGTAACAGGCAACGAAATTATCGGTGCACTGGCGCATCTGCAACTGGGCCGTGCGTATGTTTTGCGGGGAGATGCTGTGAAAGCCCGCGCGGCATATCTTCAGTTCCTCGCGCTCTGGAAAGACGCTGACCCTGAGATCCCCATCCTGAAGGAAGCCAAAGCCGAATACGCGAAGCTGCAATAACTGTTACCACTTGGGCCTCAAGTGGGGACCGAACCCGAAAAGTGTCGATAAATCCGCTTATCACCATACATCTCGAAATGAAATAGATGCTGATACTAGAGCGATCACGCCGGCGAGTCAGCAACCAGATTGACACCGGCTTCAACGCGCCGTAACCTCGATTCGAAGGCTCACCCATGGATCTCTTCGAAGAAATCGTGCGCATGCGACGCGCCGGTCAACGCGGCGCCCTCGCCACCATCGTCCACACCAACGGCTCAATTCCAAGCTACGAGAGTTCTCGTATGCTCGTCCGCGACGACGGCACGATCGCCGGCACGGTTGGCGGAGGATGCGTCGAAGCCGAAGTGTGGGCCGCGGCAAAGGACGTCATCCAAAAAGAGCAGCCCCGCAAAATGACTTTCAACCTCAATCACGAGGCCGCTTATGACGCCGGTCTCATCTGCGGAGGCACTTTGGAGATTTTCGTCGAGCCGATTCTTCCGCAGCCGATGCTCTACCTTTTTGGCGGCGGCCACGTCTCCACCGCCGTGGCCCGTGTCGCTCATCAAGCCGGCTTCGCCATCGGAATCGTTGACGACCGCGAGGCCTTTGCGAACTCCGACCGTTTCCCAATGGCCGCCGAAATTTATTCCTCGTACGAAGACGCCTTCGCGAAAATTCGCCCAAACTCTTCGAGCTACCTCTTGATCGTCACGCGCGGGCACAAGGACGATATGCGCGTCCTTGCCTGGGCTATCGACACCAGCGCGCGCTACATCGGCATGATCGGCAGCAAGCGCAAAGTCCTCTCTGTCTATAAAGCGCTCGAGAAAGAAGGTCATGATCTCGAGAAATTCGAACGGGTACATGCGCCGGTCGGCCTCGAAATTGGCGCCCTAGCTCCCGAAGAAATCGCTGTCAGCATCGCCGCCGAATTAATTGCCGTTCGCCGCAATGCGCCAAATCTTCCGCATAAGGCCGTTAGGCTCTCTGACGTCGCGTCGCTCCAGCACGACTAACTCACCATGCTCGCAGCCGCCATTCTCGCTGCTGGCGAATCGAGCCGCATGGGCGAACCGAAAGCCTTGGTTTCTGTTCAAGGCCTCACTTTCGTCGAACATCTTTTCACGGCGACACGCTTGCCTCGCATTGGCCTCACTAGAATCGTCCTCGGTGCTCACGCGGCAGAGATCGGCCCGAAACTGAAATTCGACCCGGCCATGATCGTCTTCAATCCGGATTGGATCACCGGCCAACTATCGTCCATTCACGCCGCAATCCGCAGCTTGCCCGTTAGCAGCACCGACGGGATTATTCTCTGCCCCGTCGACCATCCGCTCGTTTCCCGTCGCCTTATTTCCGAGCTGATTGCCCAATTCGATTCAACTCGAAAAGCCATCGCGCTTCCCCTCTACCGCGGCAAACGTGGACATCCCGTTATTTTTCGCGCCACGTTATACGAGGAACTTCTTGCCGCGTCGCCAGAGGTTGGTGCAAGGCAAGTCGTATGGGCCCACCAGCGGGAAATTCAGGAAGTACCGACCGAAGAAGAGGGCGTAATTTTGAATCTCAACGATCCGGAAACTTTGAAAAAGGCGGCGACGCTACCTACTTCCACCTGACGCGGGCGCTTCTTCGCGTTCGATTCTCTCCGTGAGCAATTTTCTCGAGGACCGCGCTCAGCGCGTCCATCGCAAGCTCGGCCGCGTGCATTGTAGCGGCGGGCAATTCGCCAAGCGCCTCCGAAATCCGCAACGCCGTAATCTCGCGTGCTTCGGCCAAGCTCCGACCCGCCAGCAGGTCCGTCAGCATGGAGCCAGCCGCAATCGATGCCACGCATCCCTGCGTTTTGAAACGCGCTTCCGCCACCCGGCCGTCCTGCACTCGAACGGACAGCCTCATCGTGTCGCCGCACACGGGGTTGGCGACCTCCACAACCGCCGTCGGCTCGGCAAGATTCCCGGCGTTATGCGGATTACGGAAATGTTCGAGGATTTTTTCGTTCACCACGGGCCCAGGTACGTACAGGACTAGCTGTTTCGAATTATAAGCCCGAGGCGCAGAACCTCGGCCAGAAACCTGCGCGGCACCACTTCACAAAACTTGCTGTGTTCTCATTTTTCAGCGTCAAGTTTCACGGGAGAACGCCCGCGGAACGAAAATAAAATCCCTTGCTCTTGCTTTCGCTTTTTGTTTCAATTCCTTGACACAGAGAGGTTTACGATATAGTTTAAAGTCGTCCTAGCCTTCACTTCTTCCGATTGGGCGCGGAAGGGTGACCAAACAACTCGCCTACTGAATCACTCAGGAGAAATACTAAAATGCGACGATTCGTATGCCTGTTCACCCTCGTGACCGCGATTGTGCTCTCCGCAAGCGCCAGCTTCGCGCAGGACGGCAAGCTGAAAATCACGGTCAGGCCAAAAGAGGCGTATATCTTTGTTGACGGTAAGGCCATCCACGAGGGCAGAAGCCGCTCCATTCCCCTCCCCGCCGGAAAGCATACCGTAGCAGTGATGAACTATGGCTTTAAGATCTCGACGCAAGACGTCGATATCACGGCGGGCAAGACGACTGATTTGAATGTCGTCCTGCAGGCATATGGCGGGACCGTAAACGGCCCGTGGGGCCGCGTGTACCTCGGCGGAGGTTGGCCGCATGCCGCCGTCCTCTCCAATGGGACCAAGCCCGAATATCTCGTCGGTCATGTCGACGAAATGAACAACGATTTCTGGATTTGGAAGCAGGAGCTGATTCTCCCCGTTGGACATCATCACCTCACCGTGACCAAAGAAGGCAAGACGGTCTGGGAAGGCGACGTTGACGTTCAGGCCAACAAGAAGACCTCCGTCGATATGTCCAAGAACACGCAAAAGACCACGGAGTGGACGCGAGGAACCAAACTAAAGGATCTACCGCGCTTCAAGCCAGGTATGGCAAGCGCCACGATCGCCGTCGCGCCCGTCACTGGCAGCTTCTCCGCTTCCGCTGGCCAGATCAATTGCGGCGATACCTCTAACCTGACGTGGCAAACTACGGAAACGATTGATACGAATATCAGCAACGTCGGCGCGGTCGCGCCAAGCGGCACGCAAGGCGTCTCGCCGAAGGCGACCACCACTTACGACTTCAAATCCACTGGTCCCGGTGGCACGGTCTCAAGCACAGCCACAGTCAACGTCAACACCAAAGTTGATGCGAGCATCAGT
This sequence comes from uncultured Acidobacteriota bacterium, assembly GCA_963815265.1. Lineage (GTDB taxonomy): Bacteria > Acidobacteriota > Terriglobia > Acidiferrales > UBA7541 > Palsa-295. The sequence continues at coordinate 75,623 of CAWFGI010000006.1, forward strand.
GCTAATCCCGCCGAGGTTCACTATCGGAAGATTGGCGACAAGGTTGTCACTCAGGATAATTCCACCGTCACCTGGAAGACCTCGAACGCTCAGGACGCCACGCTCAACGGGAACAAGGTTGACGTGAACGGCAGCCAGCAGGTGCAAGCTGCTCCGGCCGATGATTCGCAAGTGCCGGAAGGTCAGCCGGCTCGGACTGTGGACGAATCGAAGGCTTACACCCTCAACGCCACGAACACCTGCGGCGGCAGCTCGACGCAAACCGCGAACCTGCATGTGACTGGGTCGGTCGAGCCGATTCCGGCCGTCGTGCTGCAGAGCATCTTCTATCCCACGGATTATCCGGATCAGAAGCATCCGCAAGTCGGACTGGTGAAGAGCCAACAGCTCGAATTGTCCACTCTGGCGGGCGGATTCAAGAAGTATTTGGAATACGATCCGGACGCGAAGCTTTCGATTGAGGCATTCGCAGACATTCGGGGATCGAAAAACCACAATCAGGACTTGAGCGAACGCCGTGTCGAGCGAATCAAGCAATATCTCGTCGACCAGGGAATCTCGGCGGACAAAGTTCAGACCGCTGCTTACGGTAAAGAGCGACCGATGCCGAAGGCGGACGTGAAGAACCTCGAATCCACAAACCCGAACCAACCGCCCAAGGCTCGCTTGCGCAACGTCACGGGCGACTGGTATGCCTACAACCGCCGCGCGGACATCGTGCTTCTGCCTTCCGGCAAGAAGTCGGCCCAGTTCTACCCGCATAATGCCGACGACTCCTCAATCATGTGGCAGATCCCGAAGCCGGCTCTGAAGAAGGTGGAAGCGGTTCAGTAAAAACTCAAGAAAGATAAGAAACGCGCCGGAGAGAAAATCTCCGGCGCGTTTTTGTTTTTGCGCGGCCTCCGAATGCCATCATTGGCAGCGGCGGCGAAGACAAAGCGAACGAAAGTATGTCGCAACTGCAGCCACTATGTTGCAGCAAAAAGCTGTTTGACGCCCACTGATCACTGTTTTTCGTCGGCTCGACGTGGAAGTTGGACCGGCGGACGGGGAAAGGGCGGAAGTTGGAGCGGAAAGCAATATTCCTCGACACGAGAACAAGTCAACCCCGTCCCACCCTTCGCAAACCCCGCGAAGGATGGGGCACCCACAAGTGCCAAGGCTGAACTTCGGAGTGACCTATCCGAGTGGTATCATCCTGCCCGGAGCGCTGCCAATTGTGGAAACCACGGATATCGGCTGTAAAAGGTGGGCCACCCGCCAAACTCAAATGTTGTCATTGATTCGACGGCTTCCGGTGACAAACTAGATGCAGTCGTGGGCCACGAAGGGAGCCATGTGGCGGATGCTCAAGACTTTGTCAAGTCGATTAGCATCGATAGCAAAGGAAACATCACGATGGGAAAAGATATAACGCAGTACGCATCTGAGCAGCGAGCGTTTCACGTCAGCGATTCGATCTTGAGATCAGGGAATCAAACCGAGCATTATAACTGTGGCGTGAGCGTCTGTACTTTGGGCGTGGGCTTACGGATGACTGGATTGCTCACGGCAGAAATCGATCGTATTTTGCAGCAGAACTACAAAAGTTCTATAAACAATAAGCCGCTAACAAGCACCAATCAGGGTGCCTCGATTGTTCCGCACTAGTGGAATTCAAGGATGGCGAACATGCTCTTACGTCTGGGCAGAATAGGGGCAATCTCAATATGGTTCTTTGCAGGGGCGTGTCTTGCTCAGAACGCGCGGGAACTGTCTCTTTGCAACCTGCAGGAGAAGGTCGCTCAAGGTGAGCATATCCACGTCCGAATTTCAGGAGTATACAGCGGGGGGCCTGAGAACTCGAAGCTGGATGATCTGCGTGTCCAATTGCTCCGTACCAAAGTACTTGGGTAGAATTCGACTTGCAGGCGAAGCGCAACGAAAAGAAACTGTGGAAGGTTCTTGAGCATTCGAAGAGTGTCTATCTAGTGTCGGATGGCGAGTTTTATGGACCACCAATGCCAGATCCTAAGCTGCCTGAACCACTTCAGAAGGAATTTCCCCCGCATTGGGGTCACCTCGGATGTTGCCGGACGAAGCTTGTCGTTAAGGTAATCCAAGACGTCAAGACCCTACCGTCAGATCAGCGATAGGTTACCGATGAGACGGGTGGGCCCACGCTTGTGCCCTAGCCGAGCGCGACGCAGAGCGGGCAGCCTGCGTACACGGACGTGTACGACCGCTACGGGAACCGGTGGAAGCAGCTGTACAACGGGGCGTGCACGGCGGGGTCGACGTTCTGCGCGACGTTTGACGGAACAACGACAACAAAGAATGGGCTTTTGGTGTACGACGCGGCGGGAAACGTGACGATGGACAACATGCATCACTACGGGTATGACGGGGAGAGCCGGGCGGCGAGCGTGGATTCGGGAGCGACGGCGGCGTACGTGTACGATCCAGAGGGAAAGCGGGTTAGGAAGACGACGGGCGGGCTGAGCGTGGATTATGTGTACGACCTGGCGGGGCAGGCGATGGCGGAGATGAATGCGACGGGGGGATGGGAATTGTAGGGCTCCCCGCTAATTTAGACAGTCAGGGCCTCGTTTTTTAGGTCAACTGCAAAAGCCAAGAAGGCCTCGTGCGGAGTGCGGTTTTGGACTCCGCGGTGAGGCCGGTCGTGATTGTATTCCTCGATCCAACGAGCGATCGATGTTCGCGCTTCTTCCAGGCTCCGATACTCCGCCGTCCAGACTTCCTCTTCTTTCAAGCTGCGATGGAACCGTTCGATGTAGCTGTTGCCTTCCGGGTGATGATACGCCGTCCGCCGATGGGTGATGCCCAGCCGCCCCAACGTCTCCAAGAAGCGCGAAGAAGTGAACTGCGTGCCATTGTCCGTGGTCAGTGTTACGTTCGCCTCACGGCTGCCCTCGGGCAGCCGTGCCAGGACTGCTTGCTCTACCGCAGCCAGCGCATCTTCGGTTCGGCAACGGTGCGAGAGATTCCATCCCACGATCTCCCGCGTACAGCAGTCGATCACGCACACCAGGTACGCCCAGCCCACTGCCGGCCCGGCCCAGATCTTGGTCATGTCCGATTGCCAGATCTGATTGGGCATGGCAGCTTCCACCCGGCCCCATTCCTTGCGCCGCCGTGCTCGCAAACGACGAGAGCGGACCAGCAACCCACGTTCGCGCATCACTCGCAGCACACGCTTGCGATTCAACGGAAGGTTTTCGTTTCTTCGCAGCCACCAAGCCACGCGGCGATATCCGTACGCGGGTTTTTCCCCGCACGCCATGATGATCTGCTCATCGTAGGTTCGGTCCGCCCGGCTGCCTCGCGGCTTCTTCTGGTAGTACAAGCTCGACCGACTGATGGCTAACGTCGCCGCCACCAGTGTGGCCGTGAAGCCCTGCGTCACCATCTCTCGTGCCTGGGAGTGAACCGCACCACAGCTCACTCCCCCACGACGTTTTTTAGGATTTCAATCTCAAGAGACTTTCTTCCGAGCGTCCGTTCCAGCTGCCGGATGCGCTGGTCCTTCTCGGTTTCACCCGCGGCAGCGCTTCTCCCCCCAAGCGCTGCCTTCGCTCCCTCCTCCGCTTCGTCCCTCCATCGATAGAGCAGGGACGGTGAAATGCCATGCCGCCGGCACGTCTCCGAGACGTTCCCGCTCTTGATCCCTTCCTGCACGATCTGCCACTTCTCTTCGGGGGTTCGTTCTACGCGTGGTCTCCTGCCCATGATGCCTCCTGTTTTGGAGGCCCTGATTCTACCTAACTAAAGAAGAGAGAGGGAGGCACGTGGCCACGTATGCGTCGAGCACGACGTATTTTGATTTGGGGGATTGGCTGGGGACGGAGCGAGTGAGGACGACGGCAGCGGGAGTGAAGTGCGAGACGGTGACGAGTCTGGCGTTTGGAGACGGGCAGGCGGTTACGGGGAGCTGCGGGGATCCGAGCCCGCTGCATTTCACGGGGAAGCAGCGGGACGCGGAGAGCGGGCTGGATAATTTCGGGGCGCGGTATAATTCGTCGAGCATGGGTAGGTTTATGTCTCCGGACCCGCTGCCGTGGTTGGGCTGGCAACACCCACCGGAGGAGGGCGACGAGGAGGAAAAGGAAGAATCGCACAAGGAATTTGAGGACTGGATTTCAAATCCCCAAAACTTCGACATGTACGTCTACGTCGACAACAATCCGCTGCGCTATACCGATCCGACAGGAATGGCTGGATGCCAAGCTGGTGATAAGACCTTCAGCAGTTGCACCATCACGATCGTTTACGATCCTAAAACGTCGCATGGGACCCTCACCGTTACTGGAATAAATCCAGGTGATAAGGAAGCGACTACCCTTCTGACCGCCAGCGTTGTTGTCGGCGGAGATGGGCATGTAACTCCAACAGGAACGTTCACCGCGACTGTCTGGGAAAAGGATCACGTGTCGAAGCTCTATGGCAATGCTGCAAACACGCCGTGGAGCAAGACAACCTTGGGCGGCAATGCGTTCGGCCCTTATCAGCTGCACATCAAGGAACTAGATGGCAAAGGGATTATGATCCATGGAACCATGGGACCAAGTTGGAGTCCCACGACGTGGGGCAGCCGTGTCTTCCTTAGCCCAACTTCTCACGGGTGCATTCGCATGTGCAACCGAGACGATATCGACCTTCACAAGATGATGCCGAACCCAAGCGGAAACAAGATCATTATCAAGAACAATCCGTAAAGGCTAGAACATGAATAAGCACATAACTGCTATCTCGTTCTTCGCTGTGCAGGTCATAGGTCTTACCTGCACCCTGCTGTGGCAGCACGTTTCCTCGTCGATGGGCATGGCCATGTGGGGAACCTCGATTATCTTGCTCTTCCCCGGAAACTTCCTAGGCAGTTGGGCTGTCGAGCGATTGTTTTGGAGAAGCCATGTTCCACTGTTGGGCTCCGATCTGCTCACCATCGTCGCAGTTGTCGCTGCGAATGCGATCCTGTGGTTCGTGGTAGTCAAGGCCTGCCAAAGCATCTTTCACCGTAGTTCCAAGATCAGCGCGTAACGTCGAGCCTCCACACCCCCTGGTTCCTGGGCTGGGCCGGGTGGCCCACCCCTTCGATCTCTATTTGTGGTCCACATTTTATTGCGCTTCTGTGAGGATGATTCCACTCGGGTAGGTCACTTCGAAGTTTAGCCTCGGTTCTTGCGGGTGCCCCTCGATAAGAGCGAAGGCGTTGTCAAGGCACAGTTGTTCGGAGCAGTGCTTCGAGCACCGCGTGGTTGCCAGAGATGGTGGAGGACCAAGACTCTGAGAATCTCACGGTGAATCATTTCTCGGTGAAACCGATCGTTTCACCAACCATCGATTCGGCCCTGACCTCGACCATGATTCTTCCATCCGAACCCCGATCCGTATCGGGGCGAGAGCGCCCAATCAACTCTTCGGTCTATCCGTTGTGACGGACGACCAGGGGCACCCGCGAGCTGCTCTCGATCGAAACGATCTCCGGATACCGCTTTTGCGTGCGCAGCATCCAGTAGAGTCGTAGGGCCAACTTGCGCGCCGCGGCCACCTTCGCCACTCCTTTCGGCTTTTGATGACAGCGATGCAAATATTCCTGCCTCATCTGCGGATCGCAGCGCACCGCGACTTGCGCCGCTTCCACCAACAGCATCCTCATAAACCGGTTTCCCTGCTTGCTGATCGATCCCAGCCGCTGATGTCCGCCCGAACTGTACTCGCGCGGTATCAGTCCCAGATAACTCGCCACCTGCTTGCCCCGCGCAAAGCGAGTCACGTCTCCCATCGTCAGCACGAACGCCAGTGAAGTCACCGGCCCCACGCCCGGCTGCGTCATCAACAACCGTGCGTTCGCATCCTTCTCCGCCGCTTCCCTCACGGCCAGATCCAGCAATGCGATCTTCTGATCGAGCAGCTCCATCACACTGAACAGATCTTCTCGCCGCCGGCTGGCCCATGGCTGCAAGGGAAGAGCACGCAGCAACTTCTGCCCCGCTTCACTCCACAGCCGCCTTTTCTTCTGCAGTCCCTGGTTCATCGCCAGGTGCTGCAATCCGTTCTTTGCTTGCGCTCGCAAGCGCACCAGCTTGTAACGGTGAATCAGCAACTGCCGCAGGTCTCGTTGCTCGCTCGACGGCGTCCAGATCCGTGGAAATCTTCCCTCCAGCAGCAACTGCAACAACAACGCCGCGTCCCGCCGGTCATGCTTCTGCTGCCGCACGTCGCTGGCCCGTATCCGCGCCGCATCTCCGATCCACACTTCGTGCCCGGCAGCCTTCACCATCTCCACAAACCATTGGCAGTTCCCAGTCGCTTCCATCCCAATCAACGCTGGCGCCGCCAGATGCTGATAAAACTTCTGCGCATCTCCCGACGCATGCACCAACTTCTGCTCGGCCGTCTCTCCCGTTTCCTTATCCAACCAACAAATCTGTTGCCAGCTGGGATGAAAATCGCAGCCTATAATGATCATCGAAGGCTCCTTCTTCCTTCCCAGGGTTCTTGGTCCTCCAAACTAAAGAATACCCGGGACTGAAAGGGAGCCTTCGCTCTTATCCAATCAATCCTTCGCTGGGTTTGCGAAGGGTGGGATGGGGTTGACTTGTTTTTCGAGGCGGAAGACGAACAACCGCACGTGAGTAGTTACCGATCTTATTAGTATAGGGGAAGAAGTTTGTGCACGCCGGATGTTTGAAGGATTAGAAGTGAAACGCCGAATTAGGAGCGAAACTGAAACCACCAACAACAACACCGAAAACACCCACCCTTCGCAAAGGCGGCGAAGGATGGGGCACCCGCAAAGACTGGGGCAGGATTCGGGAGAATGGTTGAGTGGTATCATTCGCGCGGGAGTGCCGTGAATTGTAGGGAACCACGAAATGCAAATCGAGAAAGGGTGGGCCACCCGCCGAAGGCAGAAGGCAAGACGGCGCAGCAAGGGGCTGCCGCGGGGGGTGCGGTTGGCACGGCGATGGAGGCGGGTCAGCGGGCCATCGACAAAAAGAACCAAAAGCCACGCACCAACACGACTGATTTATGCTCTAACAGCCATGATAAGCGAAAACCGGATTGTGTTCGTCGTTGTGGTCACAATTATTGCGGTTCATTTTGTTTTACGCGAAGCAACCTTTGAAAAGGCCGCAATCCGCAAAGGAGGGGTTCGGTTTCCTGCTGGCCGGGGTATGCGCGCAATCTTTTGGGTCGGTGCGCCTTTAGAGCTCTTCGGTGCCTATGAGCTTCTTCGTCAAATCCACTCCTCTACAGATTGGTTCTTTCCGATAATACTCATCGCACTTGCTTTAGGAACGGTGTACTTCGATCCCGGGACGCTTGTAACGGATGAATCAGGCGTTTCCCTGCATAAATACTTCGGTCTTCATACCGAGAAACTCGAATGGGACAATGTTGAGAGTGTTGTAGTGGCGAAAGCATTGAAGACGATTTCCGTTTTCGGCCGGGACGGTCGATCGATCATTCACACGCAATTTCATGTTGATCCATTGCGATTCCAAGCCGAAGTGAAAAAGCATTTGAGGTCCCCTATCATAGAGCAATGAATAAGGCGGGTGGCGCACCCTTGTCTGCTCGCGTGTCCGTGGTTTCCACAATTAAAGGCGCTCCCGTGAGGATGATGCCACTCCAGTAGTTAACTCCGAAGTTTAGTCTTGGCTCTTGCGGGTGCCGGGTGACCCGCGCTTCGTTGTTTTTGCGAAGGTGGGTGCTTATTTTGAGTTGATCACGTAGAACTCCGTTTGGCGCGGTTGGAAGAATTTGTAGCCGTCGGGGGTGAGATAGGCGTCGTCTTCCGCCATGACGTAGATTTTCTGGCCGCCCCATTCGGGGATGGCGGTTTTTGTGTTGAGCTCGATGGATTGATAGGAGCCGTCGCGCAGGCGCTCCTGTGATGAAGGGCCCACGGCTTCGTGGGTGGGGTTCACGGTTTGCGAGGCGCGAAAATCGATGCTTGCGCCTAGCCCGTGCCCTTGATTGCCGATGGGGTGGCTGTAAATCATGGCTTCGATTCCCTTCTGCTTCATTTCCGCCATGGTGAGGTCATACACTTCGCCGCCAGTGCGGCCCGGCCGAGCGGCGCGCAACATTAGCGCGTCCTGCAGCGCATTGGTGTTGTCCATCGCTTTCTGCAGGCCGGCTGGAACGGTTTTCTCGCCGGGCAGCAGCACGTAGGCCATCTTCTGCCAGTCGGTGCTCATGCCCATGTAGGAGATGCCGAAATCGAGATGCACCAGATCTCCCGGCTCGATCACGGTTTCTTCTTTCGCCACCGCCAGGAAACCGCGCGAGGTTTCTGGCGGCATGCCCTTGCGCTGCACGCGCAGATCGGGCTGGAACCAGGTGTCGACTCGATTGCGCCACATCTCGTCATAGAGCCAGCGGCGCACGTCGCCGACGGTCGTTTTCCCCGGAGTGATTATTTCATTCGAGAGAGCGCGCTTGGTGATGAGGTCCGTGAGGATCACTTCCTGGTTGTAGGTGTCGAATTCTTCGGGGATGCGCGTGGCGAGGTATTCGCCGATCAACTCCTGCGCCGGCACGAAATTCTTCGCCGCGTCCGGACCCATTTTCTCAGCGAGATAATCGTAGGTGGATTTTGTGAGGCTGCGCGTGACGCCGCGGCGGCCGTCGATGCCGAGCCCGATATGGGCTGGGTGGTACGTGTCCCACAGGGCTTTGAGTTGCTTGTCTACGGGATGCTGCGAAGGATCGTCGGTGCTTTCGAAGAACCGCTGGACGTTTTCCTCCGAGTATCCGGTGACGGCGATTTTCTTGAGGCCCGCGGCGCCTGTATCCACGAACACGAAAATATCGCGGCCGCCCGTATAGACGCGCGGTGGGGCGATGTATTCCGTGAGCGGGTCGTTGTGAAATTCTTCGTTGACCACGATCCACATGTCCACGTGGTTGCGGCGCATCATGTCGAGCAGCATGGCGTGGCGCTTGACGAGCCACTGTTCGCGCACGGCGATTTGCTGCGACCACGGCAGAAGGTCCGGCGCTTTTGGGAGATTTTTCTGCTTCGATTTTTGAGTGGCCGCCGCGCCAATCAGCACGCCGCATGCCGCCAGGACCAAAACCCATTTTCGTGGATTCATTCCAAATCCTCCGCGCGGCATCCTATAACAATTGGAAGGCCAGAGGTACGGCCGTGGCTTCAGATCTAATTGTCGAGTGGTATCATTCGTGTTCCAAGCAGACCGAGTTCCACGGAACAATTGGTGGGACACACAATGAAAGACCCATCGCAAACCGCAGAGAGCCAAAACGTGCTGGAGGTTTCGCTGTCCGGCATTGGCTTGATCAATTCTCCGCGGCTGAACAAAGGAACGGCTTTCCCCGACCACGAGCGCGACCTTTTCGGTCTGCACGGCTTGTTGCCGCCGCACGTTGGCACGCTCGATGAACAGGTAGAACGCCGATTGCGCGCGCTTAATGACGAACCCACCCCGTTCACCAAGTACAGCTTCCTTCGCGACCTTCAGGACATCAACGAAACACTTTTCTACGCGCTGCTGGTCCGCAACATCGAGCAGATGCTGCCACTGGTCTACACGCCCACGGTGGGCGAGGGCTGCCAGCGCTTCAGCGAAATCTGGCGAAAGCCGCGAGGCTTGTTTCTGAGTTATCCCAACAAGGAGCGCATTCACCAAATCCTGAGCCACCGCCGGTACGACAGTGTGAAATGCATCGTGGTAAGCGACGGCGAACGAATTCTAGGGCTCGGCGACCAGGGCGCCGGCGGAATGGGGATCCCCATCGGAAAGATGGCGCTTTACACCGCGCTTGGCGGAATTCATCCGGAGAATTGCCTTCCGATTCTGCTGGACGTGGGAACGAACAACGAGGAAAGGTTGAAGAGTCCGATTTATGTGGGATGGGCGCATCAGCGAGTGTGCGGCGCTGAGTACGACGAATTCGTCGACATTTTCGTGCAGAATGTGAAGAAGCGCTGGCCGCACGTTCTTTTGCAGTGGGAGGATTTTGCCGGTTCAAACGCGGCGCGCCTGCTGGCGCGCTATCGGAATGAGTTGTGTACATTCAACGACGACATTCAAGGCACTGCGGCGGTGGCAACGTCAACCGTAATTTCTGCGATCAATGTAACCGGTGTGCCGCTCGAGCAGCAGAAGTTCGTTGTGCTCGGCTTCGGAAGTGCAGGACTCGGCATCACGAATTTACTGGCGCAGTTCATTATGGACAAAGGTGTGCCGCCAGACGAGGCGCTCAAGCGGTTCTACGCAATCGATCGCGACGGCCTGATTACGGATAAAACTCAAGGAATGCGGCCGGAGCAGATGCTCTATGCGCGCAGCGAGGAGGAAGTGAAGGGCTGGAGGCAGCAGCCGAACGCCGAGATCACGCTACTGGATGTGGTGCGCAACGCGAAGCCTTCCGTGTTGATTGGCGTCTCGGGGCAGGCCGGCGCGTTCACCGAACAAGCCGTGCGCGAAATGGCCAAATATGTGGATCGGCCAATCATCTTTCCGCTCTCTAATCCGACCTCGCGCTCGGAAGCGACGCCACAGGATTTGATGAGCTGGACGGAAGGGCGCGCGCTGATGGGAACCGGTAGCCCGTTTGAACCTGTGCGCGTGGGAGGAAAAGAGGTTCACATCGCGCAGACCAATAACTCGTATATTTTCCCAGGGCTGGCGCTGGGAATCGTGGCGTCGAAAGCGAGAAGAGTGACCGATGCGATGGTGAAGGCTGCGGCCGAAGAGCTGGTGCGACATCTGCCCACGCGAACCGATAAGAATGCGAGCCTCCTTCCGCCAATTTCCAGGACCCGCGAATTGGCGCGGGAAATTGGCGAAGCCGTAGGGAGACAGGCCATCAAGGAAGGACAGGCACAGATAGCCGAAGCGGATTTGACCCGCGAGCTCGAAGCCAATATTTGGAATCCCGTGTACGTTCCTTATGTGCGCAAGCCATTGAAACGTCAGCCCAAGTGACATCGAAGCGCACGGCAGGAACAAAATCCGGAGCGATGTTGCGCATCGTTTCGCTGGCGCCGAATGTGACTTCGATACTGTTTGCACTTGGCGTAGGTCGAGAGCTGGTTGGCGTGAGCAAATGGTGCAAGGAAGTGGCGCCGGTCGGGCGGCGACCGCAGGTGGGCGACTGCTGGAAGATGGATGTGCGCGAAGTGATGCGGCTTAAGCCGACGCTGCTGATTGGCTCGGTGCCGTTTGCGCCGGAAACCGTGGCCAGCATCTTGAAGGAGCCGGTGGCTTTCCTTGCGATTAATCCTCGCTCGCTGGCTGATATCGAGCATGACATTCGCACCCTGGCGCGGCTTGTGAATCGCGCAACCGCCGGCGAGAAGCTGATTCGTACGATGCGATCGGATTTCGAATCAATCGCGCGACAAGCCAAACCATTTCGCAACCGGAGGCGTCCGCGCGTTTACTGCGAGGCGTGGCCGCATCCGAGGATCAGTTCGCCCTCGTGGGTGAACGAATTGATCGAGATGGCGGGCGGAAAGGCGGTGGTGCCAGCGGGTATGCGTGTTAGCGATGAGGACGTCGCCCGGGCTCATCCTGACGTGATCGTTTTGGCGTGGACGGCCACTGGGGCGCGCTCGAAGCCTTCCAGCGCGCTCCGCAATGTTGCGTGGCGAAATGTTCCGGCGGTAAGAGGAGGGCGCGTCGTCGTAATTCGAGACGAGCTTCTTAATACGCCTGGGCCTCCGCTTGTCGAGGGCATGCGTCAACTTTTTCAGGCGGTACATCCGGAGGCCGTGTTGCGCGTCCGCAACACTGGTGCGCGAAGAGGGCTGCGATGATTACGGTGGTCGCGGCCTTGATTCAGGTTGAAGGTAAGCTACTGGTTTGCCAGCGGAAGCGCGGTACTTCTTTTGCGATGATGTGGGAGTTTCCCGGCGGAAAAGTGAAGCCCGGCGAGACGCTGGAGCAAGCTCTCGTGCGCGAGCTCGAAGAAGAGCTCGGCACGAGGGCGACGATCGGTTCTGAGGTCTACCGGGCGCAGCATCGCTATGCGGAACTCAGCGACGCGATCGAGCTGATATTTTTCAATGCGCATCTCGATCCAAAGAAAGTGCGGAATTTGGTCTTCGAAGAGATTTTGTGGTGCGCCCCGTCGTCGCTTCCGGAGCTTAACTTTTTGCCGGCTGACAAGGAGTTGATCGAAAAACTGGCTTCTGGAACGCTCTTAGCTGGAGACCGGAAATAGGGGGGCCAGCTTGGCCTCATTTCTGAGTCCGATCTCAGCGCGTGGAATATGAATGAAGTTTAATCTGTTCGGAACGGTGTGTGCCCTGTGTGCTCCCTCGCCTGAATTTCATGTTATAGTTTTTATGAAAAGCTAAAAGAGCACCAGCTCATAGGAGTCCGCATGGCGTCGAAAACCCATCGGGCGGTAATGGAGCCCGAGGTGGAAAAAAATGGCACCGCGTCGAATGAACTTCACCTGAACCTCTACAAGATGCTGGTGAAGTGCCGGATGTGCGACGAAAAGGCACGCATTCTCTTCCGCCAGGGCAAATACAAAGGGAATTTCTATTCTGGCGTCGGCCAGGAGGCCACCAGCGTCGGCACGGCGTTCAGCCTGAAGAAAGATGACTGGATTGCGCCGTCGCATCGCGACTGGACGTCGAACGTGATCAAGGGAGTGCCGCTTAAATTTTGTTTCGCGCAACTCTTCGCCAAAACCACGAGCCCGGATCGCGGCCGGTCATCACCCGCGCACATGGGCTATCCCGAGCTGCACGTGATCACCCCAGCCAGCAGCATTGCCGGGCAGCTGAATGTCGGTACCGGCGTGGCGCTGGGCATCAAGAAGCTGCGCCGCAACGATGTGGTGGTCGCCTACTTCGGAGACGGCGCTACCAGCTTTGGCGGCTTTCACGAGGCGCTGAATTTCGCGGGAGTGCATAAGCTGCCGATCATCTACGTGTGCCAGAACAATCTCTGGGCGGAATCGGTGCCACTGCGTTTGCAAACTGCTCTCACGAATCTTTCCGACCGTGCGAAGGCTTACGGCTTTCCCGGCATTTCGCTCGACGGCAACAACGTCCTCGAAGTGTACGACGCTGCTCAGAAAGCGATTGGGCGTGCTCGTGGCGGGCAGGGCCCCACGATGCTTGAGTGCAAGACATACCGCTGGTACGGGCACTCGGAAATCGATCCTGCGAAATACCGCGTGAAAGAAGAAGTGGACGCCTGGAAGAAAAAGGATCCTGTCGCCACATTTGAGAAGCAGCTGATAGAAAAGAAGCTTTTGAACGACGCGAAGAAAAAGCAGATCGCCGACGAAATCACTCAGGAAATCAACGAAGCGGTGGACTTCGCCGAGCAAAGCCCCTATCCCGATGCGTCCGAGCTTGCGGACCACATCTGGGCATAATAGACGCGACCAAAAGGAATTGGAATAAAAATGGCCCGAACGATCAACATGCTGGAGGCAATTAACGAAGCTCTGTCGCAGGAGATGGAGCGCGACGAGCGCGTCTTCATCCTTGGCGAGGATATTGGCCTCTCTGGCGGCGTCTTCAAAGTGACCGACGGTTTGCTCGACAAATTTGGCGAAGAGCGCGTGCTCGATACGCCGCTGGCCGAGGGCATCATCATCGCCGCGGCGATTGGCTCTTCGATGATGGGGCTGCGGCCGGTGCCGGAGATTCAGTTTGCTGATTTTATTACGCCTGCCGTGGAACAGATCGTGCAGCAGGCTTCGAAATTGCGCTATCGCAGCGCGGGCGGATATTCGTGTCCGATAACGATTCGAGTGTGCTGCGGCGCGGGAGGCGGCAGCGGACTGTATCACTCGCAGGAGAACGCTACGTGGTTCGTGCATGAGCCCGGACTGAAAGTGGTGATGCCGTCAACCGCCTACGACGCGAAGGGCATGCTCCTCGCCGCGATTCGCGATCCCGACCCGGTGATTTTCTTCGAGCACAAGTCTTTGTACAGGCAGGCGAAGAGCGAAGTGCCCGAAGGTGACTACACCGTGCCGATTGGGCCAGCGGCAGTTCGTCGCGAAGGTCGCGACCTGACCATCCTCACCTACGGATTTATGACCCAGAAATCGCTCGATGCCGCGGAGCAGATGGCGCAGAAGGGCGTGGAGGCGGAAGTGGTGGAGATTCGCACGCTCGCGCCTATCGACAAGACTACAATCCTCGATTCCGTGCGCAAGACGAACAAGGCCCTCATCGTTCATGAAGACAAGAAGACGATGGGCTACGGCGCGGAACTCGCGGCGATTCTGAGCGAGGAAGCCTTCGATGATCTCGACGGGCCCATCATGCGCGTGACGGGCCCTGATGTGCCGGCGATTCCCTTCAGCCCCAATCTCGATAAAGCCTGGCAAGTAAACACGGAAAAAATCGTCGCCGGCATCGAGAAACTAGCTGCGTACTAATCCCAGCATCGCAATTGCAGATCTGAAGGGTTAATGTGTCCTACTCGCCGCTAGTGCGAGAGCCAGACGCGAAAATCCGCGCGGCAGCCGCGAGTGACCCATATGTTTCTCGAGTCGAACCCCCATGTGGTCCCCTGTATGCACGGCGATCCGCTGAACTGCTGATCAACCAGCGCGTTCGCTATGCGTCCACCTGCCGGGCACGTCTTCCTTCCTCCGTCCTGCGACGAGCAGCGCACCACCGTCGACCTTCCGCTGGGCCGCCCGCCAGTCCAAACTTGGAATTCGCCTTGGCAACCACGATCGACCCAGACGCCCATATTATCGTAGCCCCACGAACGTCCTTGTGCACAGTTGGCTCCGCTGATTTGCCGCGTAAGCTGCGCGCCGCGAACCCAGCCATTCACCGGGCAGTGGCGAAAGCGGCCATCTGTCGATCTGCATCGTATGCTAGTTGATGCGCCAGTGTACTGCTGCGCGTGTGTCTTTACGGGCGCGAGCAAAAAGATTGCGGCTGCGAGCAGAGCTATAATCCAGGACATTCGACGCATGGTTTTCTTTCTCCCCAAAAGCGGCTCGCCCGCAAACCAAATGCCGAGCGACTCGCCGCGTAGATGATTGACGCATCCTGCCGAAGCTGCGGCGCTTCGTCAACGCGATTTTTTTTAGGCGCGAACAGTCACACCAGCACGCGGCCACCGTCAACCGCAAGCACTTGGCCAGTGATAAAGTCTGCGGTCGCAAAATACATCACTGCGTCCGCGATGTCGTCGCCCGTTCCAGTGCGATGCAGCGGTGCGCGCTTGATGTAATCCTGGTCGGGTGGCTCGTCTGGAAATTGAATCGTTCCCGGCGCCACGCTGTTTACCAGAATATCTGGGGCCAGCGCGCGGGCAAGACATTTGGTCAGCATGATTGCGCCGGCTTTCGAAACACAGTAGTGCGTATATCCCGGCCAGGGCAGAATCCCTCCCAGCGACGACAAGTTGATGATTCTACCGCCGCCATGCCGCTTCATCAGCGGCGCTGCGGCCTGCGCGCAAAGAAACTGCGACTTTAAGTTCGCGTCCATGATGCGGTCCCACTGCTCGTCGGTAAGTTCCTCGAACTTCGCGGCGAAAAACATTCCTGCGTTGTTCACGAGAATATCGAGACGACCGAACTCCTTGTCTACCGCTGCGAACATGCGATGCACGACCTCCCGGCGTGAGACATCGCCCTGTAACGCGATAGCACGTCGCCCCAGAGATTGAATTTCGCTCGACAGCTCCTCGGCTTCAGCTTTCGACGTGGCGTAGTTGATGATCACATCCGCGCCCTCTTTCGCGAGCCGCAGGGCAATACTGCGCCCGATTCGTTTCGCAGCTCCGGTAACCAGCGCCACTTGCCGTGCGAGCAGTTTTTCTGCCGTCATTCAAGCCCCCGTGTCTCTTCGCGCAGTCCGCATCCGCTGGCCTTGGCGTGCATCATTTTCGCTGCCAACTGCAAAATCCGTTCTACGGCCTCGTCCGGTTCAATGCCGCGCGCGTGAATATTCGAAATCAGGCTGCGGTTCGCGTCGGTGTGGGCTCTCGTAGGACGAAACGCCATGTACGCCGAAAGACTGCTCGCCGTCGCAAGCCCCGGACGCTCTCCGATCAATAGCACGGCCACCCGAGGCTTCAATAGCTCGCCGA
This sequence comes from uncultured Acidobacteriota bacterium, assembly GCA_963815265.1. Taxonomy (GTDB): domain Bacteria; phylum Acidobacteriota; class Terriglobia; order Acidiferrales; family UBA7541; genus Palsa-295. The sequence goes on from CAWFGI010000006.1 coordinate 91,693, forward strand.
TTTCATTCAAGATTCCCACCCGGCAATGTCGAACTACGAAGGCACGCCCCACGGTCCATCCTCGCGCTTTTGCGCCATCAAGCAGCAGCGGAAGCAAGTGGGGAACCTGTTCAGCGACAGCCGCCACCGAGAGTCCGTCTCCGATTGCAATCTGAATGTCGCAATCGCGCGCGTCGCCTTTCGACAGCCGCTCGCGAGACTCATCGTCAAATTGTCGTCCAAGGTCGGGCCGCAACAAGTATTCGTCCTTGTCGCGCGCTCGCGTCCGGAACTCGTGCAGCTCCCAATGCCGCACAAAATCCGCGCCGAGAGCGGCATTGAGATCTAATTCATCACGCACTGCGTCCCTTGCAGCCGCGTGCGCTTCGCGTAAATCTAGCTGCGTTCCTGTTCGATACGCTGCTCCTGCGCGCCCCACCAACACGCGCGCCGGTGTACGTGCTCGAATCTTCTTAATGAGGTCGGGCCAATCCCCGCCCAGCAAAGATTCGTCGCGTCGCTTCAGGTCGCCAGCCACTAGGTGATCCCTTCGAGCGACGTTTCAAGCCGGTGCATCAACTGCCTGCGGGCTGGCGCCTCAAGTAACGCCGGCTCGCCGTCCCGGTAAACTCCTTCGCCTTGAAGCCAACGTAAGAATTCAGGCGCAGGCCGCAGCTTGAATAATCTTCTCACCGCCAGCGCGTCGTGATAGCTCGTCGACTGATAATTCAGCATCACGTCGTCCGAGCACGGCACGCCCATAAAATAGTTGCAGCCCGCCGCCGCCAATAGGACAAGCAAATTGTCCGCCGAGTTCTGGTCCGCCTCGGCATGATTCGTATAACACACGTCGCAACCCATCGGCAGCCCGAGCAGTTTGCCCATGAAATGATCTTCGAGCCCGGCGCGAACGATTTGCCGCTCGTCGTACAAGTATTCCGGGCCGATGAATCCCACCACGCTGTTCACCAGAAACGGATCGAACACGCGCGCGACGCCGTACGCGCGCGCTTCCAAAGTGAGTTGATCGATGCCGTGATGAGCTTCGGCCGAAAGCGCGCTTCCCTGCCCCGTCTCGAAATACATCACATTCTCGCCCTTCCACTCCACGTCGCGCTGCCGATGATGCTCCAGCACTCGTTCGCGCCCCTCGCGCAGCATCGCCAGCGTGATCCCGAAACTTCGATTCGTCGGCTCGGTGCCGCCAATCGACTGAAACAACAAATCCACGGGCGCCCCGCGCTCCATCGCGGTAAGTTGTGTGCTGACGTGCGCGAGACAGCATGTCTGCGTGGGAACTTTGTACGCGTCTACCAATCGCGCTAAGCCGTTCAGAATCGTTAGCACCGCATCAACGGAATCTGATGCCGGGTTCACGCCGATCACCGCGTCGCCGCAGCCATAAAGCAGCCCCTCAAATGCCGAAAGCAAAATCCCGCCCACATCATCCGCCGGATGGTTCGGCTGCGCCCGAATTCCCAGCACGCCGCGCTCGCCCATCGTATTCCGGCAGCGTGTGACGTTTCGAATCTTCGACGCGGCCAGAATCAAATCCTTGTTGCTCATGATCTTTGCAGCCGCCGCGGCAATCTCCGGAATAATTGCGCGTCCGACGCGCTTCAGCTCCATCTCGCCTGTGGCATCGTCGAGCAACAACTCGCGAAATTCACCCACCGTAAGGCCGGCAATTTCGCAAAACGCCTCGCGATCATGCGTTTCTAGAATCACTCGGCTCACATCGTCTTCATCCGGATCAATCACCGGTCGCGCAACGATTTCCGCCAGTGGCAAATCCGCCAGCTCCCGCTTCGCCGCCACTCGCTCACGCTCCGACCGCGCCGCGATTCCGGCCAGTTGATCGCCAGATTTCTCTTCGTTCGCCTTGGCAAAAAGCTCGCGCAAGTCCGAAAACACGAATCGTTCCGTCATAATGTCGCCACCGCCGCAAGGTATCACCAATCATCAGGATGTGGAAAGCGCCCGAGCTAAAGCGCCCTTCGGTAGCCACGTCGACGTAGTGTTCGTCGTGAATATCTTGTTCTGCTCTCAATCTTGACAGCTACCTATGTACTCTGGTACATAGGTACCCATGAAACGTCTCATCCCAGGTCCTGAGCTACAGATCGAGCGAATCCAGACCGGCGTCCGCATGGAAAAGCGCATCCTGAAAGTACTCAAAGCCCTCGCCGAGTATCACGACCTTACCCTCGGCGATCTCCTCGAAGGCATCTTTCTCCATGTCTTCGATGGCAAACGCCCCTTCGGCCCGCCCTCGCTCCAGCGCATCCGCGATCTCAAGAAGTTTTACCACCTCGACCTCGACTCCTCCGCCAGCCATAGGCTGATCGAAGTCCGTGCGGCGCCTTCACGCAACCGCAAGAACAAATCGCCCAAAAAGAACCGCCCAAAATGACCCCATCCCCGGAAGCCCGAATAGCTCCGCCTCCAGCCCGCCATCTCAGGAACGCGATTTCGATTCTCTATTGGTCAGTAGGGCTGGTGGTTCTCCTCGAATCGTGCCTGTTCGTCTTTTCGGCATCGCGGGCGCACGAATTCGTTCGGTCAGGGATGCCTCATCTGATTCGACCTATTCTCGGCGGCGCGGAAATCATCGCCGCGCTGCTCTTCATCCTCCCGCCCACGCGATCGATCGGCGGCTACGCTCTACTCGGAATCTTTACTTTCGCCGCCCTGATCCATATTCTCCACGGCCAACCGGATGTCGGAAGTCTCGTCGTTTACGCAGCCGCCGTCTACACAGTCCTCGCAGCCCGCAAATCCTGAACGCTTCTCGCGCCTTCAAGCGCAATCCCCTGCTAAAATCTTCCGCGTTCGCACCAGCCGTGTTCCTGGAGGCTCCATGCCGCTCGATTTGCCGCTCGATTTGCTCGCCATCGCCGCTCATCCTGATGACGTCGAGCTCACCTGCGGCGGCACCGTCCTCAAAATGTCGCAAGCCGGCTACCGCACCGGCATTCTCGATCTCACGCGCGGCGAAACAGGCACCCGCGGCACTCCGGAAACGCGCCTGCGCGAGGCCGCGCACGCCGCAAAAATTCTCGGCGTAAAAGTCCGCCGCAATCTCGGCCTTCCCGATGCTCGCCTCGCGCTCACCGAAGAATTCAAAATCGCTCTCGCGGAAGCGATCCGTGAGCTCCAGCCCCACACGATCATCCTGCCTTACTGGGAAGGCCGCCACCCCGATCACTACAACGCTTCGAACCTCGGATTTGAAGCTGCCTTTATTGCCGGACTGAAGACCTACCCTATGAAAGGCGAGCCATTTCGCCCGTTCAAAATCCTTTATGCCACGTCTGACGCCACTGCGAGGCCCACTTTCGCCGTGGACATCACCAAACAGTATGAGGGCCGCCGCCGCGCCATCCTTGCGTACAAATCGCAATTCACCCCGCCGAAAAAATCGCCCAAATCGAAAGTGTATCTGCCGCTCGACGAGCTCGAAAGCCGCATGAGCGATCAGGCACGCCACTACGGACGCATGATCGGCGTGAAATATGCGGAAGGGTTCGTTATGAAAGAAGTGATGCACATCGACGACGTGGTAAAAATTCCCGTCCGCTCAATCTAATCTCTTAGCACATGGAATCGCCACTCGATCGCGATTCCACCCGCCGCTCCAAACATTCCACCCCTGTCCCCCGCCACCCGTGGTACATTCCGCCATCCACAGATCCAGTCCTCAAACTTCCATCCTTTGCCGGGAGGCAAATTGAAACGACGAGCGTTAGTGATTCTAGCCATCACGGCTGGCCTGGCCCTCACAGCTGGCAAATCCACAAAATTGGTATTCACCTGGCTCAACCCCAGCTATAACGGCGCCCACTTCAAGAACATCATGGTTCTTGGCATCAACGGCCGCGCTTCCATCCGAGCAGAGTTCGAAGATCAACTCTGCGCCGCCATCGCCAGGCCAGGCATCCAGTGTTCGCCCAGCTACTCGCTGATTCCGCGGCCCACCGGCACGCTAGTCGACATGAACGATCTCAGAAATGTTGTGAGTGGCCAGAATATTGACGCCATCGTCGCCTCGCGTCTCGTGAAGGTCGATAAAACCGTCACCTACATCCCCGGCCAGGCCTATCCGATGTTTCCCGTTTACGGCACCTTCTACGGCTACTATGGCGCGATCTACCCGGTGGTTTATTCGCCCGATTATCTTCGCGTCGATAAAACAGCGCAGGTAGAGACGAACTTCTATTCAACTGCGGCGCCGGATGGAGTGCTCGTTTGGACGGGTACCAGCGATACAGTGAACCCGAAATCGCCCAACAAGGCGATCGACGCCCTCTCGAAGATCATCGTGAAGGAATTGGAAAAGCAAAATATAATTTGATCGGGGATCCGAAACTGGAAGGCGTCCTTTGGTGATCCCGCTGCTGAATCAGAAATCGTCGGATTCGAGCGCGTAACTATATCCCGGTAGAGTTTGTATCGGCCCGCGGTTATCCACTTTCACCTTCACGGGCCGCTCTGACTCTGCGCCCGTTCGCCGTAGCACCACGTAAGTAGTCAGCGCTTCGTTATAAACCTTCGTAATCAGATACGATTCGGCCGTATCGTCTTTCTTCCAAACCTGGCCGACTTGAATCTTCCGGGCGGGCATCCTACGAATGTAAAGCCATTCTGGAAAGCCGTCAACATTGCAACGCGCCACCGATTCTCAGGCCAAACGTCAGGAATCCAGCGTCACAGGCGCTTCGAAAACGCATGGCTCTCGTCGCAAATCTATGGCAATCTACCCCTCATGGGAAACAAAGACGCACACCGCCGCGAAAAGAAAAAGCCAAAAAAGAAAGCTCCTCCCACAACGGCAGTGAATCCGCCCGCTTCGCGTTGGGTTCCGCCGCCACCACCTCCGCCAACGCCTAATACCTAGCCTCGTCTCTGCGACTTTCTCGCCCATCCGCACATCTATATGAATGAACAGAATAGGAGTCGCTCGCACGAATCCTCAAGAGGAGCCATTTCATGTCGAAGAAACTAGCAGACAAGGTCGCCGTCGTAACTGGCGCATCCAAAGGGATCGGCGCCGCAATCGCCAAGCAGCTTGCATCCGATGGCGCATCCGTCGTCGTGAATTATTCGTCCAGCAAGGAAGGAGCCGACCGCGTCGTCGCGGAAATCAAGAAGGAGGGCGGCAAAGCCATTGCGGTTCAAGCGGACGTTGCCAAGAAAGCCGACGTCGAACGCCTCTTCGCCGAAACCAAGAAAGCCTTCGGCCGGCTCGATATTCTGATCAACAATGCCGGAATCTACGAGTTTGCTCCGGTCGAGGGGATCACCCCCGACAATTTCCACAAGCAATTCGACCTTAATGTCCTCGGCCTGCTCATCGCTTCACAAGAAGCCGCGAAACTTTTCGGGCCCGGCGGCGGAAGCATCGTCAACATCAGTTCTCTCGCCACCATCATTACGCCGCCAAATTCTGCGGTGTACAGCGGAACCAAAGCAGCCGTTGAGGCCGCTACGAAGGTCCTTGCGAAAGAGCTCGGTCCGCGCAAAATTCGCGTCAACGCCGTGAGCCCTGGAATGGTTGACACGGAAGGATATCGTGCCGCTGGACTCGCTGAGGGTGAATGGCGCAAGATGGTGGAAGCGCAGACACCGCTCGGCCGCATCGGTCGACCGGAAGATATTGCACCGGCTGTGGCATTCTTCGCTTCGCCCGATTCGTCATGGATCACCGGCGAAACCCTCGTCATCTCCGGCGGCTTCCGCTGATCGGCGAGCGCTCATCTATCTAGCAAACGCTAGCAACCGCGGGGCCGCCAATGTCGGTCGCGCACGGCTTCTTAGGTACGCAGTTCGCCGGACAAGTTTCCGAGAGCTTGAACGCGGCGCCAACTACGCCTGCATCGCGATCCCACGCCCACTACTTCCGCTTTCTGCGATTACGTTCTTTTCGTCTTAGCTGTTTCTTCAGTAGGGGCACGGCATGCCGTGCCCGAACGCCCCACACGCACCCGTCCGCCATCCACACACCGCGCCGCTACAAATGTTTTCGCCATTGCTTCAAATCTGAACATCGCGACAAACACCTCTACAGAAAGTCCACAACTCCCGTTTCGAGGTTATACATCGAGCCTGCAATCTTGATGCTGCCACCGGTTTCGAGTTCCCGAAGCACCGGGCTCTGTTCCCGAATCTTGGCGATAGTCAGTTCCACGTTCTTTCGCGCGACGGCATCCACGAAGGCGTAGTTTTTGGCGGTGCGCTCGCCCGTGTACTGAGTGGCCTCAACCGCCGGACGGATTTTTGCCAGCAATGCCGTCAGATTGCCAAGCTTCACGTCGTCAATCGCGCCTTTGATGGCGCCGCAGGCTGTGTGTCCCATCACCAGCACCACTTTCGAACCCGTCACCTTGCATGCGAATTCCATGCTGCCCATGATGTCCTCGTCGGCAATGTTGCCTGCCACACGGCCGCTGAAAATATCGCCGATACCATAGTCGAGAACTACTTCGGCGGGCACTCGCGAATCTACGCAGCCGAAAACAATTGCCGCAGGATACTGCCCCTTCGCAGTCGCCTTCGCTTCGCGCACCAGATCGCGATGTTGCGGTTTCCCCGACCGGAACCGCTCGTTGCCAGCTTTCATCTGCTGGAGGACTTCGTCCGGCGTCATTTTGTCGCGTTGCTCTTTGGTCAGGTCCGCGTATGCCGGCACGCTTCCCACGCTCGCCCCTGCCATCCCGATAGCAGCCGCAATCCCCACCGTCTTGCAAAACGCCCGGCGGTCAAAGCGATCCCTTACATGGCTCATTCCTGAACGCTGCATCGTCGCGCTCCTTCAATCTGGATTAACCGCGGGTCCCTGCTTCCGCCAGAAAGCGGAGGCATTGTACTCCCAACCGGACGCTTCTGCGCGTTGCTCGGCATTAAATTTGGCTCGGTCGCTAATCCGCGACTACTACCCAGCCTTGCACTCACTCGCAATGTACTTTTATCCATACACCTAAATGCACGAAAATGGTGTATAATGGCTGCATGCCTCGGACCAACATTAACTTGGACGCCACTCTCATCCGCAAGGCGCGCAAATTGACGCGCCTCAAGACCAAACGCGCCATTGTTGACCGGGCCCTCCACCTGCTCGTCCGCTCTGAAACCCGCAAAGCCATCCTTCGCTATTACGGCAGCGGAATCTGGTCGGGCAATCGCAAAGCTCCCCGCAGGAATCGCGTCTGATACTCGTCGATAGCTCCGTTTGGATTGATTTCTTTAGTTCCCGCCCCGGTCCCGCGGGTGCGGAGCTTCGCCGCATGATTGTCGAAGACGAGCCTTTCGCCATCACTGGCATCATAGTTATCGAAGTTCTCCAGGGTCTCAAACGCGAAGTCGCCAAGATCGCGCACTATCTATCCCTGTGGGACATGCTCGAACCCGCTGGCTTTTCCACGTACGCGCAAGCCGCATCAATTTCTCGCCATGCTCGGTCCAAGGGCGTCAGCATCACAACGATCGAAGCCCTGATCACAGCCATTGCGCTTGAACACGGCGCCACGATCTTCACCCTCGACAAGGGTTTCTCCCGTATAGCTCGCTTCACTCCGCTCCGTTTGCACACGCTTACCAGACGTTAGAGAGGAGTGCGGAAACTCCTGGCGCAGCAAGCCTTTACGGCTCAACGCGTGACACGATGGCAAAAGAGCTTTGAGAATTCTCTCGCTAGGCTGCGTGTTCAAGAATTTGGAAAACGCATGTTCCATATTTCGGACGCAACTGAAAACATGCGCACCTCGCGTCACCAACTGACGGGAGTGAGCATCCAACTCATTGTGGGAGATCTATACGGTGGCGCAAGCTGCCGGAAGAGGTGAGATATGGACATTCGTAAAAGTATTGCTTTCGTTACGGGACTCTTGATTATCGTGATCGGGTTCGCGCCTCGGGCGGCAGCGCAAGCCGCAAACGAAGGAACCCGGGTCACGTTCCGGGTGGCTGTACGAATTCCAGGGCATGTGCTTCAGCCCGGATCGTACATCTTCGAGTTGGCACCCTCCTACGGATTTGAGCTCAACTTGGATCGGATCCAAATCTACAACAGCGATCATACGCAACTGGTCGATACTATCGAGACCGTCCCGGCATGGCGCAGGTCTGCCACCAACGGAACGATGATGACGTTCGCAGAAAGCTCCAACGGAAGACCGCCGACATTGCTGCAATGGTTCTACCCAGGCATGCGCGATGGGCACGCTTTTATCTACTCCGCTCGTACAGAGCGCAGATTGGAAGCCGCCAAAGACGACTACGTTGTGTCGAACGCCAAGGGCGCCCGACTGGTAGCGAACGCCAGCGGAGACTAACCGGGCGCAGCCCTGTCGTATCGGATGCCCCCGCTGCTTTAAGTTAATGCACGGTGGCGCGATTAAAAGAGGCTGTAAGTCATAGAAAGAATAGGTGAGTAGCGATTTCTAATCGGCGGTAAACCGGGGGTCTGAAGATACCGAATTTCGGCTCTCATCGCCGCCGGTCTGTCGCAGAAATCGTCGCTTGGCCACTCTTCCGCGTCACGAAAGTAACTATTTGCGGGGTCGCGCCATCCTATGCTTTGTGTTCGTCGGTCTCGCGGGTGGGGTGTATAATCCCTGCCAATCGGGTGGAGGTTCACATGAAAACGACCTGGACGATGCGCTTGGCTGCGATTGCTTTCGCGGGCTTGCTGGCAGGTTCGACAGCCGTCGCGGCGCCTCCACAAAGTCAGCAAAGCGGCCAGCAAACAACACAGCAGCAGACACCCGATAATACGCAGCAGCAAACTCCGCAGCCGCCCGCGCAACAACCGGCACCCACGAATCAGCAGAGCGATTCGTCGAGTCAACCGGCCGGCGCACAAGGGCCGGCGCCGATCGCGCAACCGAACGATCCAAACGTAAAGAAAGGCACCGAGGCGGACGTCGATGCGGTGGGCAATCGCAACGTCGGCCACGGGTTGAACTTCTATTCGCTCGAACACGAAATCGCATTGGGCAAGCAGTTGGCGCAGGAAGTTGACCGCTCCGCGAAATTCATCACCGATCCGGTCGTCACTGAATACGTGAATCGCGTGGGCCAGAATCTTGTGCGCAACTCGGACGCACAGGTTCCCTTCACGATCAAGGTGATTGACTCCGACCAGATCAACGCGTTCGCCCTCCCCGGCGGATTTTTCTACGTGAACAGCGGCCTGATCCTGCACGCCGATGAAGAGTCAGAGCTCGCCGGTGTAATGGCGCACGAAATCGCGCATGTCTGCGCTCGCCACGGCACAAAGAATGCCACCAAGGGCCAGATTATGCAGTTGGCCACCATCCCGCTGGTCATGCTGGGACCGGGCGGCTGGGCTGGCTATGCGATTTACCAGGGCGCGCAATTAATCGTGCCGATTTCGTTCCTGAAATTCTCCCGCGACGCCGAACGCGAAGCCGATTACCTGGGCCTGCAATACATGTACAAAGCCGGCTACGACCCCAACTCCTTCGTGTCGTTTTTCGAGAAGGTGACGGCGCTCGAAAAGAAGCAGCCTGGCACTGTACCGAAAATCTTCGCAACTCATCCACCCACGCCCGATCGGATCGAAGCGGCGCAGAAAGAAATTGCTACGATCCTGCCGGCGCGCGAGGAGTACATCGTCTCCACTTCCGAATTCGATCTGGTGAAGCGCCGCCTCGGCGCAATTGAAGCCGGGCAGAAGGTCAACGACAAGGGTGGCAATAAGCCATCGCTGCGGAAGAAGACCGATCAGACTCAAAAGACCGGACAGGCGCCTCCTGACACAACGGGAGGAGGCACGGACGACGACAGCGATCGTCCAACCTTGAAGCGCCGTCCCGACCAACCCTAGAGCTTGCATCGAGAAATAAAAAAGGCGCCCGGATATTACGGGCACCTTCGTTTTTTTCTGCTTGATGATTCTTGGAGCGGATTTTGACGCAATAAAGAACTTAGTGAGCGTGAACCTCAGCAACGCCGAGGCGTTTTAATCCTTCCTGATAATACTTGCGATATAGAATGTCCCACTCTTCGCTGCCTTCCAGGATCTCCTTCTTCTGCGACGCAATCTTTGCGCGCACTTCGGTGTCAACCTGTTCTTCCACCTTCAGCAGCGAGGTGAGAATCGTCACGATTTCCTGGCGGATTGTGTCGCGATCCTCCACGAAATCCACGTCGGGAAGCGTAACAAGAAGGTCGATGATGCGGTGAGAGATGCGAACCGTCTTTTCGCGCGTCAGGCGCATTAGCGGAGAATCAGCTTCCTTTCGCGGGCCAGCTGGCCTTTGGCTTTCTTGAACATTTCCTGATACGAAGCTCCCACGCGCTTCATTTCGTCCGAATGCTTGGCCAAAATCTCGCGTACCTCTTCGTTCAGGCGGTCTTCCACCGTCACTTCGTCGGCCATCACCTGGCGGACGGCTTGGGTGACGTTCTCGACGTTCTTTGTCTCAATCATTTTCGCCGCCGTCAGCCGCTTCACCACTTCCTTGGCCATGTAGCCGACGAAATCCCGCGAGAGAAGCATTCCTTTGGCTCCCGACTGCAACTTCAAGCCTTTCAGTCTAATTGCTGGGCGTGAAGAGTGTCAAGGCGGCGCGCGAGATCCGATTTTTGCGTGACTGCGAGTTTCGAAAAATCCAGGCGGCTCTTCGAGCGTCGCTCCTGTACTTTCGACCAGTGGCCAGCTTCGCCGCGACTTCGCTCGGGCCTCGCAAGTCACGTTTTATAAGCATCTTAAATCGTGTTAATCAGAGCTGGGAGTACCTTTTCACTTCGACCTTCCAAGCATTTCCTGCGCTTGTACGATTGCTTATCAGCGTCGCTGTATCTGAAAGCAGGCACGGACGCCGAGAAACATTCTGCCGGTTCCGGTGTTAGATATCGTAGGGATCGGGTGCGTTCCGATTCCGGTGCGCCTTGTTGCAAATCGCGGCCCGGGCGCTCCATGGAATCGATCACCTATTGATTTTTTAAGTGAATCCATCAGGGGAGGATTTGAAATGCGTAAGCTGACTCTTACTTGGCCATTATTTCTTGCCTTATGTCTCGCGTTAGGGATTTCTTCGGTGATGGCGTCTCCTACTTCCGCCCAAATCGCAGTCGGGATTTCGGTGCATGTCGGGCCACCGGCGCTTCCGGTTTACGTACAGCCTCCATGCCCAACGGAAGGCTACATCTGGACGCCGGGCTACTGGGCTTACGGCGATGCGGGTTATTACTGGGTGCCGGGAGTTTGGGTTGCGCCTCCGCGAGTGGGCTTGCTGTGGACTCCGGGATACTGGGGCTGGAGAGAGGGAGTGTATGCGTTTCATGCCGGCTACTGGGGACCGCACGTTGGTTTCTATGGCGGCGTGAACTATGGATTCGGTTATGGCGGAGTGGGATTCGTTGGCGGAGCGTGGCACGGCGAGCATTTCGCGTATAACACAGCGGTGGTAAACGTGAACTCGACGGTGATCCACAATACCTACGTGGACAGGACGGTCGTCCATGAGGGCGAGGTGAGCCATGCGAGCTTCAATGGCGGTCCCGGCGGAGTAAGAGCGGTAGCGACGGAGCGGGAACGCTCGTACGAGAGAGAGACGCACGTGCAGGCAACATCCGAACAGATGACCCACGAACACACGGCGGCTTCTGACCGGTCGAACTTCGCATCGGAAAATCATGGGCGGCCTGCGAATCCGGCGATGAGTCACGTGGGAGCGCGCGCGGAGAATCAGCAGGATCGGATCGCGAACGGCGCTCGCTCCGGTCAGTTGACCGCGGGCGAAACCAGCCACCTGGAATCGCGCGAAGCCAACATCAATCATGAAGTGAAGAATGATCGCGCGGCCAACGGCGGGAAGCTGACTCCCGAAGAGCGCGAGCACGTAAACCAGCAGCAGAACAACGTAAGCAAGTCGATCTACAACGACAAACACAACGGCGCCACGCAACCGGGTGCGAACAGCGAAGTGGGCCAACGCCAACGCAACCAGCAGCAGCGGATCGCGAATGGCGTTGACAGCGGCAAAATGAACGCAAGCGAAGCGGCGAAAACCGAAAAGAATGAGCAGCACATCAATCATCAGGTAGCCGCCGATCGCAAAGCCAACGGAGGCAAGCTGACTCCCGCGGAAAAGAAACAGGTGAACAAGGAGCAGAACAAGACGAGCAAAGAGATTCACCACGACAAGCACAACGGCTAACGGCAGACGCCCTCTTCAGTTCGATCCTGAACTTCGAAGGCGTGAGGAATTGGAACCGGGAGGCGCAGCTGCCTCCCGGTTTTTTTTGACGGGTCAATGCGACAGATACATAGCAGTTCTGCTACTCTGTTTACTTCAAATCGCACGGCTGATAAGTTCCCTCTGAAAGGAAAGTACGCGAAGTGGCTTCGATTTCCTCGTCATCACCTCTAAAAGCTGGACTGAAACGAGCCTATAACTTCAGCGGCGGACCGGCGACTCTGCCGCTCGCAGTGCTCGAAAAAGTGCGCGATGAGCTGCTGGATTATCGCGGAACGGGCATGTCCGTAATGGAGATGAGCCACCGGTCGCCGGAATATGAAGAAATCAATTCGCGCGCCGAACAGCTTTTGCGGCGGCTCATGGCGATTCCGGAAGAATACGCCGTAATTTTTCTGCAGGGCGGCGGCAGCATGCAGTTCACGATGATGCCGCTGAATTTGTACGTGGACGGCAAGCCGGTGGATGTGCTGCACACGGGAATGTGGACGGCCAAGGCGATCGCGGAGCTGAAGAAAAGCGCTCCTTATCGAATTGCGGCAACGAGCGAACCTGAGAAATTCACCCGCATCCCGCGTGCAAATGAAATCGACCTCGCATCGAACGCCTCGTACGTCTACATGTGCTCGAACAACACGATCGAGGGCACGCAGTGGAGAACGATGCCGAGAACCGGCGACGTGCCGCTGGTGGCGGACATGTCGTCCGACATTCTTTCGCGCCAGATGAATGTGCGGCAATTCGGTGCGATTTTCGCGGGCGCGCAGAAGAATTTAGGACAATCGGGCGCGACAGTTGTAATCGTTCGCAAAGACCTCGCCGAGCGCGCCGATCCCAAGCTGCCTTCCCTGCTGCAATACCGCACGGAGATCAAAGAACATTCCCTCTTTCACACGCCGCCCACGTTCGCAGTTTACGTGCTGGGCCTTATGCTCGAATGGCTCGAGGGCGAAGGCGGCGCGGGCGCGCTCGAACGGCGCAACGAGGCAAAAGCCCGGCTGCTTTATGAAGCGATCGATTCGAGCAGTCTGTACAAGTGTCCAGTTGACCAGGAATCGCGCTCGAGAATGAACGTGGTATTTCGGTTGGCCGATGGCGATGAGGAGCTGGAATCGCGATTCGCAAAGGAAGCGGCAACCGAAGGGATTGTGGGAATCGTCGGCCATCGGTCGGTGGGCGGGATGCGCGTTTCTCTTTACAACGCCGTGACAATCGAATCCGTCGAGGTGCTGGTCGGCTTCATGAAGCATTTCGAGAGTGTTCGCGCCTGAGGGTGTTTGCACGTCCGCCACACTAGTGTGGCCAATGCGCAACACCGCAGCTTGACTTGCGAATCCCCGCTCCGCTATTGTGAATTCTCCATGAAAGCAGCACTTCAGAAATTCCCGATTTTAGCGCCGCACGCCCTTCTTAGAATGCCAGGCCCGGTCAGCGATAAGTCGCAAGCCCCGCTAGATGAATACTTTAACAGCCTGTTCACCACGCTCGGCCCGCAGCACTGGTGGCCGGCGAAAAGTCCCTTTGAAGTGATTGTGGGCGCGATTTTGACGCAAAGCACCGCCTGGACGAATGTCGAGCGGGCGCTCGCCAATCTTCGCAGCGCAGAACTCCTGACTCCTGCCGCCATTGAGCACATTTCCCTTCGCCGGCTGGAGAACTTGATTCAGTCGTCGGGCTACTGGCGGCAGAAGGCGCGGACGCTGAAATCGTTCGTGCGATTTCTTCGCAGGGAATATAGAGGCTCGCTGAAGCGAATGTTCGAGACTCCGACACTCGTGCTGCGCGAAAAGCTGATCGGAGTGTTCGGCATCGGGCCGGAAACCGCCGACTCGATTCTGCTCTATGCCGGGCAGCACGGCGTGTTCGTTGTTGATGCCTATACGAAGCGCATGCTGGTGCGTCATGGCTGGGCCGATCCAAATGCGAAATATGACGAGATTCGCTGGCAGTTCGAGCGGCGATTTCCCGGGAACGTTTCGAAATTCAATGAATTTCACGCGCTGATCGTCGCTGCCGGCAAAAACTGGTGCCGCAAGACCAACCCGAAGTGCGACGAGTGCCCGCTCGGCAGATACTTGCAGGAGGGCCGGTGACGGCAGCGACACGAAAGCAGCGTGTATGGCTGATCGCCGGCGGAATCGCGGTGGTGCTGCTCACCGCCGCGGTTTTCACGCTGGGCTCGCTCAACACGCCATTTCACCCTGAACAAGGGAACGCGTTCATCATCCTTTTTGCGCTTTCCACCTTCATCGGCGTCGCGCTGCTTGTTTTCACGCTGATTCTCACGCGTACTTTGCTGCGCATGTGGGCTGAGCGGCGCGCGGGGCAAATGGGTTCGCGCTTCAAAGCGAAGATGGTGCTCGGCGCGATGGGAGTTTCGTTGCTGCCGGTCGTGTTCATGTTCTTCTTCAGCTACGCGCTGGTGAATCGAACGCTGAATGCGTGGTTTCCGCGTCCACTCGAAGTGGCCAACGAGCAAAGCCAGCTGCTGCTGCAGGACATGCGGAAAACGGGCGCCACCCATCTAAGCGACATTGCGGCGAGGGCAGCGAAGTCGGGCAGCCCCGACGAGGCCTTTTTGCAGACGAGTTGGTCGGTGGACGCGTCGTGGATAGTAGATGCTCAGGGAGCTGTGATCCATGGCGTCGCTTATACAGATCGCGCGGGCGGTGTGCCCCCGGCACAAATTCCGTCGAGCCAACCGATCTCTCCCCGGCCGGAGCAAGTGCTGCGCAATGGAACGGAGTTCTGGCAAAACGGAAGCGATTTGTACCTGGTGGCGACCGCTCCGCTGAAAGATGGCAAGTTGTATGTGGCGCGGAGAATCCCAAGCGACTACCTAGACCGCGCGGCGGAGATTCAAGCGCAAACGCAAACTTACGAACAGCAGAAGCAGCATCTGCGCGCGTACAAGCGCGAAATTATTCTGGCGCTCCTTCTCATCACGTTGCTGCTGCTCTTTACCACCACGTGGGTCGCGCTGTTTCTTTCCAAGCAGGTGACTGTGCCGATTCAAGCGCTTGCCGAAGCTACGCGGGAAATTTCGCGGGGTAATTTCGATCACCAGATTGACGTGCAGGCGCAGGACGAACTCGGAACGCTGGTGCGCTCGTTCAATCGGATGACGGAACAGCTGGGGGAAGGCCGCAAACAGATTAACGAGTTCACGCAAAGCCTCGAACTGGCCATCGAAGAGCGCGAGCGGCGGCGGAAATTGATGGAGGCGATTCTAGAAAATATTCCGACCGGCGTGGTGTCGTTGAATTCAACCGGCGAAGTGACGAGAGTAAATTCGGCGGTGGTGGCAATTTTGGGCGCTCACGCGCGCGAGGCGCATTCGCTACAAGAGCTGCTCGGAGAGGAGGCTGCGCGCGCGATGCTGCATCTGATGCGCCGGTCGTTGCGGATGGGAGCGGCTTCGCGTGAGATCGAAATCGCTACAACTGCAAAACTCGTGCGCGCTGCAGTGACTGTGAGCTCGCTCGGGCCACGGAGATCGAATCCCGGATTCGTCATCGTGATTGACGACCTGACGGATTTGCTGCGGGCGCAAAAAGCATCGGCCTGGCAGGAGGTGGCGCAGCGAATCGCGCATGAGATCAAGAATCCGTTGACGCCGATTCAGCTTTCCGCGCAGCGATTGCTGCGCCATATCGAGCGCTCGGCGGGCACGAGGCCGGACGGTTCGCGCAGCGAATTTGAAAAACTCGTCGCCGAGTGCGCGGGACTTATCGAGCGCGAGGTATACACGCTCGAGTCACTCGTGGATGAATTCTCGCAATTCGCGCGTTTTCCGGCTGCCCGTCTTGCTCCCGCGGACGTGAACCCGATTGTGTCCAGCGCCGTGGATCTTTTCCACGGACGACTCGAAGGCATCAGTTTGCGCACGGAGCTTGCCCCTTCGCTGCCATTAATCAAAGCGGATTGCGAATTGTTGCGGCGCGTGGTGGCGAACTTGATTGATAACGCCGCTGAAGCAATGGAAGGCGCTTCCGTGCGGCAACTGCGTGTCTCCACACGCGCAGAGGGTGATGGCGACGCTGTGGCGATCGAAATTTCCGACAGCGGGCACGGAATTTCGCCGGAGGATAAAGAGCGGCTGTTTCTGCCCCATTTCTCGACGAAGGAGCGCGGCACCGGGCTGGGACTCGCGATCGCGAGCCGGATTGTCGCTGAACACAATGGCACGATTCGCGTGGAAGACAATGTTCCCACTGGATCGCGGTTCGTGATTCGGTTCCCGGCACTCGAGGTGCCTGCGCCTGCGGCACAAAGCGGGGCTTCAGCGGGGTAGCGTTTTAGATTTCGAAGTTCGAACGAAGAGGACGCAGGAGAAGTCCACCACAGAAAGCACCATCGGAATCTGGAAGCTGAACAATTCTGGACAGGTTTACATTCAACGATGCCGGCATCCATTTTAATCGTAGACGACGAGAGCGGGATTCGCGAATCGCTCGGAGCGCTCTTGCGCGACGACGGCTACGAGGTGGAGGCGGCCTCGACGGGTGAAGGTTGCCTGGAGCAGATCGAGCGGCGGAGCTTCGATCTGGTGCTGCTCGATGTGTGGCTGCCGAAAATGGATGGGCTGGCCACGCTCGAAGCGATTCAAGCGCGTGAATCCGCGCCCGTTGTCATCATGATCTCCGGGCACGGAAGTATCGAGACGGCCGTGCGCGCGACGAAGTTGGGCGCGTTTGACTTCGTCGAAAAGCCTCTTTCGCTCGACAAAATTGTACTGGTGGTGCGCAATGCGCTCGAGTACGTGCGCCTGGAATCGGAGAATCGCCGGCTGCGCGCGGAACTCGAAGAGCGCCACGAGATACTGGGGAACAGCGTGCCGATGAAAGCGCTGCGGCAGCAGATCGCGCTGACTGCGCCTACGAACGGGCGCGTCTTGATTTATGGCGAGAGCGGAACGGGTAAGGAACTTGTGGCGCGGGCTCTGCACGCGAGCAGCTTGCGGAACACGATGCAATTTGTGGAATTGAACTGCGCCGCGATTCCGGAGGAGCTGATTGAATCGGAGCTGTTTGGGCATCGCAAGGGAAGCTTTACGGGCGCGAGCGAAGACAAGGTAGGCAAGTTTCAGAAGGCGGATGGCGGGACTCTTTTTCTTGATGAAGTGGGCGACATGAGCTTGAAGACGCAGTCGAAGGTGCTGCGTGT
Organism: uncultured Acidobacteriota bacterium; assembly: GCA_963815265.1. Classification (GTDB taxonomy): domain Bacteria; phylum Acidobacteriota; class Terriglobia; order Acidiferrales; family UBA7541; genus Palsa-295. The sequence goes on from CAWFGI010000006.1 coordinate 109,062, forward strand.
GCTGGAAGAGCAGCGCGTGGAGCGGCTGGGATCGAATGAGCCGATTACGGTGGATGTGCGTGTGATCGCCGCGACGAACAAAAAGCTTGAGGACGAAATTGGCCGCAATGCGTTTCGCGAGGACTTATTTTACCGGCTCAACGTAATTCCCTTCTACGTGCCGGCGCTGCGCGAACGGATTGCGGATATGCCGATTCTAGCCGCGCATTTTCTGGCGGAGTTCTGCGAGGCGTACGGAAAAAAGCCGAAGGAGTTTACGGCGCCGGCGATGGAAGTGTTGTTGAGTTATACGTGGCCGGGGAATGTGCGCGAGCTGAAGAATCTTGTGGAGCGGCTGGTGATTATGAGCCCGGCGCAGAAGATTGAACCGCATCATTTGCCGCCCGAACTGTTTCGCGGCGCGTCGAAGAGTCCGCAGAAGCCTTATGAAAGCTTGCAGGAAGCGCGGTCGGCGTATGAGCGGGAGTTTGTGCTGCGTAAGCTCGAGGAAAACCGCTGGAACATGACCAAGGCGGCGGAAGCTTTGGGACTGGAGCGCAGCCATCTGTATCGGAAGATGCGGTCGCTGGGGATTGCACCTTCGAAGGTTTAGCTTCGATCGTCGTTGGATCGCGCCTGCCTCACATTCTGAGCAGGCTTGTTTCGATCTTCAGTAGGGGCACGGCATGCCGTGCCCGCTCGACCGACTGTAAAAGCGTGGCCCAAAAGGCGAAAGTGATTCAGCCAGCGCATGATTTAAAGCTCTAAATCTTTGGGAGCTTCGTCGTCGTCATCGTCGTCCGCAGCAGGCTCTGCTCCGTCGGCTTCGTTATTCTGATACTCGCCCAATTGTTCGAGCTGGCGGTGCCAATCAAGTTGGCGAACCATGGAGGAATTGTCGCGCCAGTTCGGCTGAACTTTGACGAAGAGCTCGAGGAAAATGTGGATGTCGAGGATGGATTCGAGTTCTTTGCGGGCTTGCGTGCCGATCGTCTTGATAGCTGCGCCTCGTTTGCCGATCAGGATTGCCTTCTGGCCTTCGCGCTCCACGTAGATCGTGGCGCGGATCCGAAGAAGTTTTGGGCCTTCCTCGAAGCCGTCGATCATCACCGCAATCGCGTAGGGCACTTCATGGCGTGTGGTGAGAATTGCCTTCTCGCGAATTATTTCCGCGGCGAGGAAGCGCTCAGGCTGGTCTGTGAACTGGTCTTCCGGAAAATAGGGCGGATGCTCCGGCAATCGTTCGAGCCATGAATTTACGAGATTGAGGCAGCCTTCACCTGTGAGAGCGGAAATCGGGAACACTTCGGCGAATTCGAATTCTTTGCTGTAGCGCTCGATGAGCGGAAGAAGATGCGGCTTGGCGACTCGGTCGATTTTATTCAGCAGCAAATAAACGGGTCCGTGAAAACGGCGCGCCCATTCGATAGCGAAGCGATCACCGGCGCCGAAGTTCACGGAAGCGTCGGCAATTAACGCGAGGATATCGATGCCTTCAAGCGCGTGCTGAAGCTCGTCCATCATCTGGCGGCTAAGAACGTTCTCGGGCTTGTGGATTCCGGGCGTATCGACCAGCACGATCTGCGCGTCGTCGCGATTCAGGATTCCCTGGATGCGATTGCGAGTTGTTTGCGGCTTGGGCGAAACGATTGCGACCTTGCGTCCAACGAGAGTATTGACGAGCGTGGATTTGCCGGCGTTGGGGCGGCCGACGATTGCAACGAAACCGGATTTAAATGCCATGAAATTAAATTGTACGCCGATGAGCGGCCGCTTGCGCGAGTTTACGCCGACGAGGACGATGCTGCACCAGTGGGGCCGCGGCGCGCGCGTACGCGCAGCACCTTGCGCTGATTGGCTTCAAGCACTTCGAAGCGAACGCCGTCGGAATCGATCACCTCGCCCATGCGCGGGACGTGCCCCGCCACCGAATTGAGCAGGCCGGCAATCGTGGTGGCGCCGGAATGCTCGGAGGAATCATCGAGCTGCACGCCGAGAAGCTCCGTGAGTTTGTCGACGGGTACGCTGCCGCGCATTACCATGCTGCCGCCGGATTCGCGCACCACGTCGGGCGCTGGCTGGCGATCCTCTTCGCCGAGGTCGCCGACAATTTCCTCGATCAAGTCTTCAACGGTGACAACGCCGGCCATCAAGCCATACTCGTCGATCACAATCGCCATCTGCTGATTCTTGCGCTGCATTTCCTTTAATAGTTCGGAGCCTGATTTCGTCTCGGGTATAAAAAGCGCGGGGCGCATCAGTTCGCGCACGGTGCGAAGGGCCGCGTCGCGGTCGGAGACTTCCAGAATGTCGCGCGCCATCACCACCCCGACGATGTCATCAAGCGATTTTTCATACACAGGAATGCGCGAGAACTTCGTCTCGACGATCAGCTCGCTCAATTCCTCCAGCGTGGCGCCGGCGCGGATGGCGACCACGTCGGGGCGCGGCGTCATCAAGTCGCGCACGCGCTTATCGCCAAACTCGATCACCTGCTCGATCAGCCGCGCTTCATCGTGCTCAATGATCCCTTCCTCCGCAGCCGCATCCACGAAAGCTTCGATCGATTGCTGCTCCTCGACCTCGGCGGTCGGCTCGTCTTCGGAAAGATGAAGCACAGACACCAACATCTCGAGCACCACTTGCACCGGCCAGATGATCCACACGAATACGCGGACGGCCGGCACAAACGGAGCAATCCAATTCCCGCGCACTCCCGCGAGCAAAAGTGACGGAAGGAACTGCATCAGCACAATCACTTCGGCGGAAAGAAAAAAGACCATCTCAAGCGCCGCTTCCCACGAGCCCGGCACAAAGAAAATCACTCCGCGCGCGGTAATGGCCGCCACGAGAACCAGCCAAAGCCGGGCCAGCAGCGTGAACGCAAAAGCGGCGCGTTGCCGGTCCATCTTGAATCGCGGCTCGATATCCGCTTCGAACGTTTGCAGGTGCGCGAAGATTCGGCCGGTGACGATTCGCCCGAGTTCCCGGTATACGCGATCCAGGTAGGCGAACAACGCCAGGCCCGCGGTGAGCGCAAGTACACCAATCGTGTAAAGGATTTGAGGCATCGCCTAAACCAGCCTCAGCTCGCGGCGGAGTTTATTTTCCCGGCGTTCCATTTGGCCGTTGTCAGCTTCGTGGTCGTAGCCCATCAGATGGAGGATACCGTGAAGAATGAGAATGCGCATCTCGTCGTCGAAGGTGCGGCCAAAGCGGCTCGCATTTCGTTTCGCCACGGCCGGAGCGATGGCGATGTCGCCGATGTATTGCGATGAGTGATTTGCGGCAGCAGCGGCATCACGAAAATCATCTTTTTGCCCGCGCCCATTTCGTGCGCGCCTTCGCTTGGCTTTGCGAGCATTCGTTGCAAACGACAATACATCGGTAGGGCCGCTTTTGCCACGATAGGCGCGGTTCCAACGGGCGATCTCGGCGTCGGTCACCAGGCAAACCGTCAGAGAGTCCTTCGGCAGACGTAACCGGCGCCGCGCACGAGCGAGAAACTTGTCGAGCTCGCGTAACGGAACGGAAATGCGCGATTGGCGGTTGACGATCATGGAAGGAAAGACAATCAGTCGCGCCGCGCGGTATCGTGCGCGGTGCCGCCTGCAGTGCCAGACGGACTAGCGCCCACATTTTGCGTCCGCCCAGCCGCCACGTTTTGCCCGCCCTTCGCCGATGCTCCCTGCGTTGCGGGCTTGCGCTCGTCGTACGCCTTGATAATCTGCTGCACCAGATTGTGACGTACCACGTCGCGCTCGTCGAAATAGATAAAAGAAATGCCTTCGATATTGCCTACCACGTCGATCGCCTCGACCAACCCCGAGCGGCGCTCGTTAGGCAAATCAATTTGCGTGATGTCACCAGTGATCACGGCTTTCGAATTGAATCCCAGGCGAGTGAGAAACATTTTCATCTGCTCGCTCGTCGTATTCTGCGCTTCGTCAAGAATCACGAAGGAATCGTTCAGCGTGCGCCCGCGCATAAATGCAAGCGGCGCCACCTCGATGATGTCCTTTTCGAGGAAGCTTTCGAGCTTCTCTGCATCGAGCAGGTCGTGCAGCGCGTCGTACAGCGGGCGCATATAAGGATCAACCTTCTCCTGAAGCGTGCCAGGAAGAAACCCCAGCCTTTCACCCGCTTCCACCGCCGGCCGCGCGAGAATGATGCGGTTCACCTGTTTCGATAGCAGCGCAGAAACCGCCATCGCCACCGCGAGATAAGTTTTGCCCGTTCCGCCCGGCCCAATGGCAAACACCATGTCGTAAGTTTCAAGCGCCTCGATGTACCGCCGCTGATTCGTGCTTTTTGGCGCGAGGCTCTTCTTGCCAAACGTCCGCGTGCGCGTCGGCGAAAACGCCCCGCGCAATTCTTTCGCGGGAGCCTGCGTCGCAATTCGCAGCAGCGACTTCACTTCCTGGCTATCAGGAATCCGCCCGTCGCGAACGCGCTGATTGTATTCGTCAAGAATCAGCGCGGCCCGCTCCACCTGCGCGGGTTCGCCTTCAATTTCCAGATCGTGATCCGTCAGATGAGTGGTGACGTGCAGGTTGGCTTCGAAAAGCTTGAGATTTTCATCGAGGGTGCCAAACAGCTCGCTGATCCCTCCGGCAATTCTTACAGTTTGTTTCATTAATTTTTTGGCGGCTCTAACCCCGTTGATGTCCTGTCAAAGTAGCCTAGCGCGCCGGAATGCATGGGTCAAGATAACCACATCATAGCCGCATCCCGACGCGCAACGCTTCACACGATTGTAATATTCGAATCGCAAATCCTAGCGAGTGGCCGCCGGGAATTGCACCTTGGGAGCTTCGCGCGAAGCCTCAGGCGCCTGGAAATACGCGTCGTTGGGCTTGAAGCCGGCCCAGCTCGCGAACAAGCTGTTCGGGAATTGGCGAATGAACGTGTTATACGCCTGAATGGAATCGTTGTAGCGCTTCCGTTCGACGGCAATCCGATTCTCTGTTCCGGCCAATTCATCCTGCAGCCTTAAAAAATTCTCGTTGGACTTGAGCTGAGGATAATTCTCCACCACCGCCAGCAAGCGCCCGAGAGCGCCATCCAGTTGCCCGTTGGCCGCAATCTTGTCCGCAGGTGTCTTCGCATTCAGCAACGCCGAGCGCGCCTTCGCGATATCGCCATACACAATTTCTTCATGCGCCGCGAAGCCCTTCACCGTTTCCACTAGGTTCGGAATCAAATCCGCGCGCCGTTGCAACACCACATCCACCTGCGCCCAATTCGATTTCACCTGCTCGTCCATCGTTACAATCTTGTTTTTCGTGCTGACGTACATGCCGCCAAAAATCAAAACCAGAATCACAATCACTGCCACCAGTCCCAAGAGCGCTTTCATCTGTGCGTGCCTCCGGTGCGGAATGTAAACAACCGCGACGCCTGGCGTGGCTGTGCGCCCAGCTTCGCACTACTGTGCAGCGAATCTGCGATCCACTTCGCTCGTCACCACCTCAACAAACTCCAGATACGCGTGCAGCGACGCCTCGATATCGATTTCCCGCTCCTTGCGCTTCCCTTCCCGCAAATCCAGCACCGCGTGAAACGCGCTTGGATTCGCGCCCGTGAGCGACGCCATCGCGTCCACCGCCTGCCGCTTCGTATCCGGCATCGGCTGGCCGAGCGCCGCAAGCGCATGCCGGAAAAGCGAACAAAACGCGGACACCGACGCCATCATGATTCCGATGTGCGCTTTCCTGGTCTGCGGCGCCGCAATCACTGCCTGGCGCAGGCGCAGCCAGTCAATCCGCAGTTCCCTTTCCACCTGCAGCCGGTGCAGATGCAGTGGAACCTCAAGCTGAGAGAAAAAATCTTCGCCATACAACATGCGATGCCGCGCCTTGATGTCGTATAGCTCGATGGAAAAGACGTCGGCCGAGCGCTGCAATTCCTCGTACGTGAAAACGAGCGGCGCTGGATGCCCTTCCCGCATCCACCATTCCGCTACTCCGTGCAGAGCTTCCAGATCAGCAGCCGTCGCGCGCTTCACGAGGCAGACAATGTTCAAATCGGAATGGTGCGCTTGAAATTCGCCCGTCACGGCGGACCCATAGAGCACCGCGGCTTGCAGGTTGTCACCCGCCGCCGATTTCAAGCGCTCCACAATCTTTTCAAGCTTCGCTTCCATCGCACGCCCTTCTTCGATCACAGCGCCATCGCCAACAGATCCTACCAGCTGCCGCCCGCACCGCCGCCGCCGAAAGAACCGCCGCCGAACCCGCCAAATCCACCACCGCCGCCGAATCCGCCTCCGCCCCAGCCGCCGCGTCCTCCGCCCATCGCGGAGCCAATCATCGGCCCAACCCACCAACCACTTCCGCCGCCTCGCGTGTAGTTGCTGCGGCCACCACCACTGCTGCCTTTCAGGATCGAATAAACGACAAAAATTATAAAAAGCAGAAGCAGAATTTGACCGATCGACCAGCCGCTATCTTCCCGGGGAGCGCTGCGCACCGGCGCCGGTGAATTGCCGGAGAGCGTCACTCCCTTGTCGGCGGCGATCACGTCCGCAACTCGTCGCGTGATCAATAGGACCGCACCGGAGTAGTCGCCGGCGCGAAGAAGCGGTACCGCCTCTCGACCGAAACCACCCACTTTTCCATCGGGAAGAATCGGTTCGAGACCGTACCCCACCGAAGTCCAATACTTTCGATCCTCAACCGCCAGCAGAATCAAAATTCCCCGGTCAGCCTGCTTGGGACCGATTCCCCATTTTGCCGCGAGATCGACGGCATAATCTTCCACCGGCTGCCCGTCGAGCGATTTCACCGTGACGACCGCGATCTGCGCGTGCGCTTTCTGATCCACCTCCGTGCACAGCGCCGTCAGCTGAGCCTTTGCCGATGGGCTGAGCACACCCGCGAAATCACTGACGTAACCCTGCGGCTTAAGCTGATCTGTCTTTTCTGCATGAGCAACCGCGCTCGCAAGAAAAAGCAAGCATAGGCAAACCGCCGCGCGAAAAGAGTTCAAGGATGAGAAATGCCGTGGCATGGAGGGTTGGGCTTTGGCCAGCGCAATGGTAGACGCTGCCAACTAGCGTGTCAACTTTGGGCCACTCGCCACTTCCTTGACGCGATGCAATTTTGAGCATCCCGCCAGCACGCGAAATTGTCACGCCGCAGATTGCAATGCTACACTCCTGCCCGCGCTTGTTCGTATGCGCACAGCACTGACCGAAATCGAACAGGCGGCGAATCGATTTTCCCCTTTACTCGTCTATATTCTGGAAGTTACGCGTGGCCGCTACTTTGCACCGAAATACAGTTTCTGAAACAAAATGGCGCGCCGCACGTTGTAGAAGCTTGAGGCTTGTGTGAATTGGAGATCGAAACCAGCAATCAGACTCCAGTAGCTCGGAGAGGAAAAACACGATGATCGGAAGACTTGCTGTCGAAGCGTTTCTGAAGTCGGTTGTTTTGGGGTTCATTATTGCATCGCTGGTTGTCGCGCCGGTTTTCGCGCAGGTTCAGGAAGCCGCGCAGACTCAACAAGGCCAGCAGGGCCAGAGTGCCGCTCCACCGCCAGCAGCGGACCAGAATCAGGCCCAGGCACAGGCGCCGCCCGCCAGCCAATCTGCCGCGCAACAGACTGCGACGGCTGACTATTCCTCCCCACGAAACCTCGCGCCCACGAAAGGCTTGGACTATTCAAAAGGCCAGCCCTGGTTCCCTCAGTTCTGGAAACCTTACACCCCGATCTCCATGCCGGAACCCCTACTGACCAATACCCCCAGCATCGATCAGCTCATCCAGAATGGAAAGTTGATGCTCAGCCTCGACGACGCGATTTCGATTGCGCTCGAAAATAATTTGGACATCAGTCTCCAGCGCTTCACACCCTTTATCGCCCAAACCGAACTGCTTCGGGCCAACGCGGGAGCTGTTGCCCACGGACTCGGCGCAACGCAGGCCGTCATCCTGGGCACGTCGCCGCAAACGGCTTTTGATCCCACGTTGGTCGTCAACACCGATTGGGGTCGCGCTTCGCTTCCGGTAAACAATCCGCTGGTTTCGGGCGTCGGCATTGCGGCCACCGCCTTTGACCTGATTAACAACAACGCCTATGCCAACGTCACGTATACCCAAGGATTCCACACTGGGACCTCGATCCAAGTCGCATTCGACAACGTGCGAAGCTCCACAAATTCGCCCGACACGATTTTCAATCCTGCCGTACAGTCCACCTTGATTTTCTCGGTGCAACAGCCGCTCCTGAACGGTTTCGGAATCCTGCCAAATACTCGCTACATTCTCGAGGCCAAAAACACCTTGAAAGTGGCGGACTCGCAATTCGCGCAACAAGTGATGGCAACAGTTTCAGCCGTCCAGACGGATTACTGGGAACTGGTTTTCGCCCGGGAAAATGTGAAGGTGGAAGAAGCGGCTGTTGCGGTGTCGAATAAACTCTACGAGGACAATAAAAAGCAGTTGCAGATCGGGACGATGGCGCCGCTCGACGTCTTGACTGCCGAATCGGAACTCGCCACCGACACGCAAAACCTGATCGTCGCGCAAACCAACAAGTTGCAGCAGGAGACCGTCCTCCTCAACGCGATTACGCGCAATCCCGCTGACCCTTCGTTGCAAAATATCGAAGTAGTTCCCACCACTCCCATCGCCACGCCGAACATTACCGAAAACCTTCCGCTCATGGACGCGGTGCAGGAAGCGTGGCAGAAGCGCCCGGAAGTTTTTCAGGCGGATCTCAACTTGAAGAATGCCGACATCGAAGTGAAAGCCACTCGCAATGGCTTGCTTCCGGTTCTCAACCTCGTTGGGCAATACAGCGCCACGGGCCTGGCGGGCAACACGACCGTACTGAATCAGACGCAGACAGACTTTGAGGCGGACCCAACCTCCCCGGTCGTTGGAGCCAACGGGCTCCCGTTCAGCGTCGGAAATCCGGGCGCGCCGGGTATTCCGGCTTTCGTGGGTATTCCCGTATTCAACACAACCACCTCCCTGCAGAGGAGTGGCCTGGGAACGGCGCTCAACTCGATGATTGAAGCTGATTTCCCCACTTACAGCGCTGGCTTGAATCTTGTGCTTCCGATTCGAAACCGCTCCGCGCAGGCCGATAGCGCGCGCGCGCAAATCGATAAGCGCCAGCAAGTGGTGCAGTACCGCCAGCTTCAGAACACGATTTTCGTCAATGTGCGCAATGCTCAAATCGCTTTGCAGCAGGACCGCTCGCAGGTGTCTGCCGCCGAAAAAGCCCGCATCCTGGCGCAGCAGACCCTCGACGCCGAGCAGAAAAAATATCAGCTCGGTTCGTCCACCAGCTATCAGGTGGTATTGCGATCGCGCGACTTGACCACGGCGCAGGGCAACGAACTGCGCGCCAAGATCAATTTGATCGAAGCCTCCGTAAACTTCGATCAGGCCGTAGGCCGCACGCTCGACGTGAACCACATCATCGTCGCCGATGCCCGCCGCGGCAAAATCTCTCGCCAACCGAATATTCCGGGCACACCCGATCCCAGCGCCGGGGTCCCGGGAAAATAGGCTGCCGGTTCCGAGGACGGTTAGCGGGAAGCTCCGCAGGGACAATCGCTCCTTGCGCGAATAAATTCTTGCAGCCCGCGGCGCAATTTGCTACCGTAACGTTTGAGTTATGATGATGCACTGTAAAACAGGCTATACGGCAGAGCGCCGAAGTCGAGGAGGCGCAAGAGCGCGAAGCCGATCCTCGGTCGCGACTCGAAGCATTTCTAATAGGAACAATGCGTCATTCAGAATTTCATCTAACGTCCGCAGAATCACTACTTACGTATTTTCTAATGGACACAAAATCAGCTTTTTCGGGATTTCGCGACCCTGGCCTGCGGCCTCCTTGTTGCCTCCGCCTCAATGCCCTAGAATGGCTGGAATGTGCATTTGGCAATTTGCGAGCGGCCAAAGCCGCACCGCTTCGGAGGCGCGCCGATGACCAAGGCGGTGAAGACACTGCCGACCCAGAGCTTCGAATCCGTCCGCAAGCCGTCGGCGGCCGAACGCGAGTGGGAAGAGAAAACTCTCGCCCCCACGCTGCGAAAAACTCCCGATCGCGACGCCGATTTCACCACCGTCTCGAGCTATCCAATCCGACGCCTCTACACGCAAGCCGATCTCGCTGGCTGGGACGCGGAGCGCGATCTTGGTTTTCCCGGCCAGCCGCCTTACACCCGCGGCATTCATTCCACGATGTACCGCGGCAAGCTGTGGACGATGCGCCAGTTCGCAGGTTTCGGCACAGCCGAAGACACGAACGCGCGCTTTCGCTACCTGCTATCGCAAGGCCAGACAGGGCTTTCCGTCGCCTTCGACTTGCCGGCACTCATGGGATACGACTCGGATCATTCGTTGGCCGAGGGCGAAGTCGGCAAATGCGGCGTGGCGATCAGCTCGCTCGCCGACATGGAAGTGCTCTTCGACAAGATTCCGCTCGCCGACGTCACCACTTCGATGACGATTAATTCCCCTGCGGCGGTGATCTGGGCGATGTATCTGGCGGTCGCCGAAAAACAAGGCGCCGACTGGAAGAAAATCTCCGGCACTTTGCAGAACGACATTCTCAAGGAATACATCGCGCAGAAGGAATACATCTACCCGCCGGAGCCGTCCATGCGGCTGGTGATTGATACGCTCGAATTCGGCGCGAAGCACACCCCGAAATTCAATCCGATTTCGATCAGCGGCTATCACATCCGCGAAGCCGGTTCCACTGCGATTCAAGAATTGGCGTTCACGCTGCGCGACGGAATCGAGTACGTTGATTACGGCGTGCGCCGCGGAATGAACGTGGACGATTTTGCGCCGCGGCTTTCTTTCTTCTTCAACGCGCACAGCGATTTCTTCGAGGAAATCGCGAAGTATCGCGCCGCGCGCCGCATCTGGTACAAGACGATGCGCGATCGCTTCGGCGCGAAGAGCGAACGCTCCTGGGCGCTGCGTTTCCACACCCAGACGGCCGGCTGTTCGCTCACCGCGCAGCAGCCGTACAACAATGTGGTGCGCACGGCGTTGCAGGCGCTCGCCGCCGTGATGGGCGGAACGCAATCGCTGCACACGAATTCGCTCGACGAAGCCTGGGCGCTGCCCACGGAGTTCGCCGCCACACTCGCGCTTCGTACCCAGCAAATCATTGCGCATGAAAGCGGTGTCACGAACACGGCCGATCCACTCGGCGGTTCGTACTTCGTCGAAGCGCTCACCGATGAAATAGAACGCGGCGGCTGGGATTACATCGAGAAGATTGACGCTTTGGGCGGCATGGTCGCAGCAATCGAGCGTGGATTCCCGCAGCGCGAAATTGCCGAAGCGGCGTATCGCTATCAGGTAGCCGTTGACCGAAAAGAAAAAATCGTCGTCGGCGTGAATGACTACGTGGCCAAAGAAAAGCCGCTCGATATTTTGCAGATTGACGAGACCGTAGCACATCGCCAGGGCGAACGCCTGCGAAAATTGCGCGCCGACCGCTCGAATGCGGAAGTCGAACGCCGCCTGAATGCATTGCGCAAAGCCTCCGCCGGAACCGAGAACCTGATGCCCTATCTTTTCGAGGCCGTAAAAGCCTACGCCACGCTCGGCGAAATCTGCGACACAATGCGCGAAGCATTTGGAGTCTACGAGGAAGTGGCAATCACCTAGCGAATCCCACCTGGACTACATCACAGACGAATCGAGGATCGAGAGAAAATGAGAGACAGAGTGCGCAGGCGTTTCAACGGGAGTGCGGTCGCGCTCTGCATTTTGCTGTGGAACTTCGCAAGCCTCGCCTCGGCCGCGCCGCTTCCGGCGAAGGATAAGAATCCTCATCCGAAGAGCGGCTTCGTCACCTCGTGGGACGGCGCGAAGATTCACTACGTTGAATCCGGGCGTTCGAAAACGCCCGTTGGAAACGCGGAAGTGGGCAACCCACTTCCTCCCTCCGTCACGATTACGAAGGGCAACATTTCCGTCACTGCACCGCACCAGTTTCCTTCCATTCTGTTTATTCCCGGCTGGACAATGCCCGGCTGGATTTGGGAGAACCAGATCTCGCATTTTTCTGCCGACTATCGAGTGGTGGCGATGGACCCGCGTTCGCAAGGCGAATCAGCGAAGACTTGCGACGGAAATTATCCCGCGTCGCATGCGCGCGACATCAAAGCGGTGATCGACCAGCTTCACCTCGCGCCAGTGGTTCTGGTCGGTTGGTCGATGGCGGTGACTGAAATTGCATCGTACGTGGATCAGTTCGGCACGAATGGAATTGCAGGCATCGTTCTTGTTGACGGGGTCACGAATTTCGGTCAGGCGCCGGAAACTCTGAAAAGTTACTTCGGATTTATGAGGTTCGCCCAATCGAATCGCGAAAAGTTTACCAACGATTTCGTGCGCAACATGTACAAGAAACAGCAGGCCGAAGAATACCTGCAACGCGTGATGAAAGCTTCAATGGCGACTCCCACCGACTCCGCGGTGGCGATGGCGTTTGCCGGTTTCACGACCGACAACAGTCCCGCCCTGTCCAAAATCGACAAACCGACGGTGATCGCCGCGGCTAGCAAGGAACTGATGCCCACGTTTCAGGACATGCAGAAGCGCATCCCGGGCTCAAAAATCGAAACATTCGACGATGCAGGACACGCGCTCTTTGTTGATGACGCCGAGAAGTTCAATATTCTGCTCGAAGAGTTCATTACAACCTTGAAGTAGTGCATACGATGGCTGGCGGAGCGAAGCGAACCGAGCGGGCGCTATCGCTGGCCGAGGGTTTTGAAGTATTCTTTCACGCGCCAGAAAAGCGAACGCGCGCGATGTGATTTGAGGAGAATGGATTCACTGAATGGCTGAAAAGAAAATTCGAGTGCTGATCGCGAAGCCGGGCCTCGATGGACATGATCGCGGCGCGAAGGTGATCGCGCGCGCATTGCGCGACGCCGGCATGGAAGTGATTTACACCGGGTTGCGGCAGACGCCGGAGATGATCGCGTCCGCGTCGGCGCAGGAAGACGTGGACGTGATCGGCCTCTCGATTCTTTCCGGCGCGCACAACACGATCTGCCCGCGGCTGATGGAATTGCTCCGCGAGAAGGGCATGCACGACGTCACTGTGCTGATTGGCGGCATCATCCCGGAGCCCGATATTCCCGCATTGAAGAAGGCTGGCATCGCCGAAGTTTTTCTCCCCGGCACACCCACGCAAGCCATCGTAGATTTCATCCGCCAGCGAGTTTCCACGGCGCCTAAGGGCGCGTAATTTCCGCAGTGGCTACCCGCCTCTCGGCCGAGCAGCGCGACGGCATTTTGCTGCTCATACTCGAAAGCGACGATGGATTCCCACGGCTCGAGCGCAGGATTTTGGCGGAGATCGAAGAACAAATCGTGCTACTCGCGGAGCAGCGCGAACTGGCCGACGCGGTTATCACTGGAACCGAGCGTGCGTTTGCGGCCGGCGCCGAGATTTCGGAACTCGCGAATCTCACTGCGGCTGCGGCGTTCGAGTTCTCTCGCTACGGCCAGAGCGTGATGCGCGCGGTGGCAAATTCATCGAAGCCCATCGTCGCGGCGATTCGCGGATACTGTATGGGCGGCGGACTCGATCTGGCGCTCGCGTGCCACGCGCGGATCGCATCACGCGATACTGTGTTCGCCCATCCCGGCGGAAGCCTTGGCATCATCACCGGCTGGGGTGGGACGCAGCGATTGCCGCGATTGATCGGACGCAGCCGCGCGCTCGAGATGCTGGTAACGGGCCGAAGACTCGACGCCACAGAAGCGCTCGATTGCGGCCTGGTTCACAAAATCGCTGATGACTCGGTCGTCAACGAAGCGATTGAGCTGGCGCGAACGATTGCCCGGACTCGATTCACAATTTAATTCCACTCGCGAGTGAATTTGGTTCGGGTGTAGACGACGCGAAAGCCCTGGCGCTCGAGATTGCGTTGCGAGCCGCTCGACGGCTGCGTGATGCTCATCCCGAGTTCGCAACCGGCTGCGCGGCCTGCTTCGAGGCGCGCTGCAATCAGGGCTGCCTGCACGCCGCGCCCGCGATATTCGTGGAGCGTGCTCATTCCGAAAAGGCCGGCGATTCCCTTTCGAATTCCGAGGGTTCCTCCGCCGATGGGTTTGCCGTCGATCCAGACCAAGTACGGAACCAAACCTGGGCCGGAGAAGAATTCCTGAATTGTGCTGATTAAATCTTCGGTTGGCTCGAAGTGATCGGCAAAACCTCGAGAGACGGTTTCGGCGAAGAGGCGGGATTCCGAGGGCTCGGCTTGGCGAATCGTGATTCCGGGAGGGATTTGCGGAAACTTCTCCAGAGGATCGATTTCGCGGATGAGCATGTTGGAGAATTCGAGCACGCGATAACCGCGCTTTCCGAGCATTTCGATGAATCCGGGATCGGCCATCGGGCAGACTTCGATGAAAACCGCCGAGCCGCGGCAACGGTAGAACTTCTCCATCCGTTCCATGTCTTCTTCGCTAACGGGGCCGTTGAGGCCGAGGCCTTCCGCCTGCGTTACGGGCGAATTGACGTCGCGAAATTCCGCGATGCCACCGCCCACGTTGATGTGGACGTCTCCCGGGCGTTTCAATTCCACGAGGCTCGTCGCGTCGTTGCCTTCCGAGATGCAATCCGGATGGCCGGCCAATTCCAGGCGGCGGGCCAATTCCAAGTCGACAAATTTCATTTGTGAATCTCCTCGATAATTCTGGGCCCTTTCAAGGGCGAAGGAAACCGGTGCGAGATCTTGGGCAAAATTGCGTCAACATTAATACGGAGATTCGGGGCTTAGGAAGGCCGAGTCGGTCTTATGCGGGCTAGAGCGAAAGACCGGAGACAGACCTATTCCCCGCAACAAAACGGCAAAGCATAGGCGCCTCCGGAATAAGATTTGGCTCGCAGACCGCTCGAAGCGAATGAGCCGTGCGGGCGGATGCAATTCTATAGCAGCGCGTAAGCAAGTCAAAACGATATGTGAATGATACAATGCGTGGTTTCGGCGTCAGTGTTTGCAAGTATCGTAGGGCCCGGCGCTTCGAGTGGAGCATCCCGCTACAGAGAAGATTTGCAAGGCTAATTGAAAGCGGGGGAACAAGTCAAAAGAGCCGGCGGGACGCCGGCGTTACGGAATGGCAGTTGCGCCACGAGACACTGCTCGGTCTTTTGGTGGCTTTGCCCTTTGATGGGCCAGTGAATAGCGGAGCGCGCGAAGGAGAACGGTGAGCGGGACGGTGATTGAGACGCAGGTGGATGCGAAGTCTGCCGACTTTGAGAAAAACAGCCGGCAGATGGTGGACCGCCTGACTGAAATCAAGAATGAGGAAGAGCGAATCCGGCAGGGCGGCGGGGCGAAAGCGATCGAGTCGCAGCACAAGAAGGGGCGGCTGACGGCGCGAGAACGTATCGCGAAGCTGATCGATCAGAAGACTGAATTTTTCGAGCTGGGTCTCTACGCCGCGTATGAGATGTATGAGGAATGGGGTGGGGCACCCGCGGCGGGGACGATTGTGGGGCTTGGGCGCGTGTCGGGCCGGCAGGTGATGATCATCGCGAACGACGCGACTGTGAAAGCGGGCGCGTTTTTCCCGATGACGGCGAAAAAAGTGATTCGCGCGCAGAATATCGCGATCGAGAATCGCGTTCCGACGATCTACATGGTGGATTCCGCGGGGGTTTTTCTTCCACTTCAAGAGGATGTGTTCCCAGACACCGACGATTTCGGGCGCGTGTTCCGGAACAACGCGGTGATGAGCGCGCAAGGGATTCCGCAGATCACGGCGATTATGGGAATGTGCGTGGCGGGCGGGGCTTATCTCCCCGTGATGTGCGATCACATTTTGATGACGGAAGGAAGCGGGTTGTTTCTCGCCGGCCCTGCGCTGGTGCAGGCAGCGATCGGGCAGAAAACTTCCGCGGAGGAGCTCGGCGGAGCAAAAATGCACGCGCAGATCAGCGGCACCGTGGATTTCCGCGAGCCGGACGACGAAGCGTGCATCAAGAGAATCCGGGCGCTCGCGGACAAGATCGGGCATCGTCCGAAGGCGCCGTTCGATCACAAGCCAGCGCGACCGCCTTCGCATCCGGGCGAAGAAATCTACGGAATATTTTCGTCGAATCCCGGGAAGCAATATGACATGCGCGAGATTATTGCGCGGATCGTGGATGGGAGCGAGTTTGAGGAGTATCGCGCCGAGTACGGACAAACCGTGCTGTGCGGATTCGCGCGCATTGGCGGCTGGGCTGTGGGGATCGTGGCGAATCAGAAGAAACACGTTACGGTGGCGGCGCCCGGGACGGGAGAAAAGCGGGTCGAATTTGGCGGCGTGATTTACACCGAGGCGGCGGATAAGGCTGCGCGATTTATTCTGGACTGCAACCAGAATTTGATTCCGCTGATTTTTCTGCACGATGTGAATGGATTTATGGTGGGGAAAGAAGCGGAATGGAGCGGCATCATTCGCGCGGGGGCGAAGATGGTGAATGCCGTGGCGAACAGCGTGGTGCCAAAGATTGCGGTGATTTGCGGGGGGAGTTTTGGAGCCGGGCATTACGCGATGTGCGGGAAAGCTTACGATCCGCGGTTTATTTTTGCGTGGCCCACGGCGCGGTATGCGGTGATGGGCGGGGATGCGGCGGCGGGGACGCTGGTGGAAATAAAGATCAAACAGCTCGAGCGCGAAGGCAAGAAACTGACCGAAAAGGACAAAAAGGAATTGCACGAATCCGTGCGCGCCACCTACGAGCACCAAACCGACCCGCGCTATGCGGCGGCGCGGTTGTGGGTGGACGCGATTATCGATCCGGCGCATACGCGCGAGGCTTTGATTGAGGCTTTGGAGGCTGCGTCGCTGAATCCGCATGTGGCGGAGTTCAAGACGGGCGTGCTGCAAACGTAATGCGGAAACGCGCCATTCCGCTTTTATTGGTCGCTATTGCTGCTTGGCTCTGGAATTGGCACAGGTGGCAGGGATGTTTGCAGAGTGGCTTCGTATGCGAGTGGGGTTCAGCGGTGAGTCGAACACCTTTTGATGTAAGGCTGAGCGCTTTGCTCGCATTGGTTTCCACTCTGATCGGCTTATCAATAGTCGCAATCGACTTCGCGCGCTGGGTGAAGGCAAGAAAATCGTGAATACTGAAGTGACAATTGTAGAATGTCCGCGGGATGCCTGGCAGGGATTGCGGCAAATCATTCCAAGCGACGAAAAAATAAAATATTTGAGCAGCCTGGTTTCGCTGGGGTTCCGGCACATTGATGCGGTGAGTTTTGTTTCGCCGAAACATGTGCCGCAGATGGCCGATAGCGAAGCGGTGATGAAAGAGCTGAGCCGGGTGAAAACGCCTTCGGGCGAGGCGCCGGAGATTATCGGCATCATCGTAAATGCGCAGGGACTGGAACGAGCGCTTTCGACGCCGGGAGTGACGACGATCGGTTATCCGTATTCGATTTCCGCTTATTTTCGGCGGGCCAATGCGAATATGTCGCGAGCCGAATCGCGGGATTTGGTGCAGAAGATTCAGCGGGATACGAAAACGGCCGGGAAAAGATTGGTCGTGTATGTTTCGATGGCGTTCGGAAATCCTTATGACGAGCCTTGGGGGCCAGAGATCGTCGAAGAGACGGTTGTTTGGTTGAAGGACAGCGGCGTGCGGACGATTTCTCTGGCGGACACGGTGGGGACAGCTTCGCCGCATGATGTGGCCGCCGTTTATGGCGCCTCGAAAGCAGCGGTTGCAGGCATCGAGATTGGAGTGCATCTGCACAGCCGACCGGATCGCGCGGCGGAGAAAGTGCTTGCGGCTTACGAAGCGGGCTGCCGGCGATTTGACGGGGCGCTTACGGGGCTGGGCGGCTGTCCTTTTGCGGGGGATGAGCTTGTGGGCAATATTCCGACGGAGGCGATTCTGACTACTCTGGCGGCGCGCGGGGTTGCTACCGGGATTGACACCAAATCTCTCGCGATTGCGTGCGCGATGACGGGCGAACTGCGCGAGAAGTACACGCACACGGAAGCGGCGGCGAAACCGAACTAATGCGACGGATTCAGAACATCCTGCGATGACATACAACACACTCAAGCTCGAGCAGCAGAATCAGATTGCCACGATTACATTGACGCGGCCTGAAAAACGGAACGTGATTTCGTCGGAAATGATTCAGGAACTGATGGCGGCGTTCGACGAGGCGGAAAACGGGCCCGCGCGCGTTGTGATCATCACCGGGTCGGGAAAGTCGTTCTGCGCGGGAATGGATCTCGATGGCTTGCGGACGATTGCCAGCCAATCGCTCGATGAAAATATGGCAGATTCGAGAGCCATGGCGCGGATGTTTTATCGCATCTACGAATTTCCAATCCCGGTAATCGCTATCGTAAATGGCGCCGCAATCGCGGGCGGTTGCGGGATTGCGACGCTGGCGGATTTCACGCTCGCGGCGCCGGAAGCGAAGCTGGGGTATTCGGAGGTGCGGATCGGATTCATTCCGGCGCTGGTGTCGGTTTTTTTGCGGCGGCAGATTGGGGAGAAGCGCGCGACGGATTTGCTGCTTACCGGACGCATCGTTGATGCCGCGGAGGCGCTGCGAATCGGGCTGATTACCGAGGTGGTGCCAGCGGAAAAGCTTCTCGAGCGGGCCCACGAGATTGCGGCGCAGCTGATTGCGGCGAGTCCGACGAGTATTTTGCGAACAAAACGGCTCCTGCGGCGCTTCAATGAGGCTGAAATCAAGGCGGAGATTGAGCTGGCCACGCGCGAGAATGCTGAAATTCGCGCTACTGCTGATTTTCGCGAAGGCGTCGCGTCGTTTCTCGAGAAGCGCGAGCCGAAGTGGACTGGGCAGTGAGCAAGAACGCGAGCGAGAGACAGGCCCGCGGCGGCGATGGGAATCCGATCCTGAAGGAATTTGCCGATACGACGATTCGGGTTCGTTATGCAGAGACGGATCAGATGGGTGTGGTGTACTACGGAAATTATTTCACGTGGTTTGAAATTGGACGCGTGGAGCTTTGCCGCCAGATTGGATTCGAATACAAGAAGATGGAAATTGAGGACGATAGTTTTCTAGTGGTAGCAGACGCAAACTGCCGGTACAAGCGGCCGGCACGGTTTGATGATTTGCTTACAATTCGCACTCGGGTGACGGCTGCGCAGCGGCGGACGATTCGATTTGCGTACGAGATCATTCATCAAGAGACGGGCGAGACGATTGCGACGGGCGAAACGACGCACGTGATTTGCAACCGTGCCGGGCAGACGAAATCCTTGCCGGAAAAATATCGCAAGTACCTGCCGCTACCGATGGAGAGCCGCAGCGCGTGAGCATTGGAGCCCATCTGCTGGATGTGCCGCTCTGGATACCGGTCGAAATCAACGTGAGGATAGGAAGCCAGGATAGGAAACGGGGATGAATAAGATTCAAATCGACGGCGAACATTTGACGCTCGCAGAACTGTATGCCGTCGTGTTCGATGGGGCCGAGGTGGAGCTGGCGTCCGCAGCGCGGGGAAAGATGAACGCATCGCGTGCGGTGATTGAACGGCTCGTGGAATCGAATGCGGCCGTGTATGGCGTGAACACCGGATTCGGGAAGATGGCGTCGGTGCGAATTTCTCGCGACCAGATACGGCAACTGCAAGTGAATCTGGTGCGGAGCCACGCGTGCGGAGTGGGCGCGCCGCTTGCCGAGCATGAAACGCGGGCGATGCTCGTGCTGCGAGCGAATGCGATTGCCAAGGGGCTGTCGGGCGTGCGTCCGATTGTGGCGGAGACGCTTTGCGCGATGCTGAATCGGAAAGTGCATCCTGTGATTCCGTGCCAGGGGTCAGTGGGAGCGTCGGGCGATCTGGCGCCGCTGGCGCATCTTGCGCAGGTGGCGATTGGAGAGGGTGAGGCGATCTTTCAGGGGCGAAACATTTCGGGCGAATCAGCGATGCGGGAGGCGAAGATCGCGTCGCTTGTGCTCGAAGCTAAAGAGGGGCTCGCGCTGTTGAATGGAACGCAGGGGATGCTGGCGCTGCTGGCGCTGGGATTGCGCGATGCGGAGACCTTGGTTGATACCGCCGATGTGGCGACGGCGCTTTCGCTCGACGCGTTGCGGGGGAGCCCGGCGCCGTATGACGAACGGATCGCGCGGGCGCGGCCTTATCCGGGGCATTTGATTACGGCTCGGAATCTGGAGCGCCTTACGCGCGGGAGCGAAATTCGCGAATCGCATCGTTCGCCGGAGCGCGACCCGCGCGTGCAGGATCCTTACAGCCTTCGTTGCGTGCCGCAGGTGCACGGTGCGGTTCGCGACGCGCTGGCGCAGATTCGCACAACCATTTTGATCGAGTTGAATAGCGCGACGGATAACCCGCTGGTGTTTGCGGGCGACGGGGGCGGTGGCGCGGGTGAGGTGATCAGCGGGGGGAACTTTCACGGGCAGCCGCTGGCGATGGCGGCCGATCAGTTGGCGGTGGCGCTCGCGACTCTGGCGGGAATATCGGAGCGGCGCACGGAACAACTGACGAATCCGCAGGGGAGCCAGCTTCCGGCATTCTTGGTGCGCGAAGCTGGATTGAATTCTGGATTTATGATCTTGCAGGTGACGGCGGCGGCCCTTGCCAGCGAAATGAAAGCGCAGGCCGCGCCGCATTCTGTGGATTCGATTCCGACTTCCGCGAATCAAGAGGATTACGTTTCGATGGGCATGGCCGCGGCGCGGCGAATTCAGCCCATGCTCGCGAATCTGCGGAACGTTCTCGCGATCGAATTGCTGGCTGCGTGCCAGGGATTGGATTTGCTTGCGCCGCTTCGCACCGGGCCAGAGACGCAGAAGGCGTACGAATTGCTGCGCGCCGTCTCGAAAAAGGTGGATGCCGACCGGTCGCTTTCGCGAGATATTGAAGCTGTGGCCGCGCGAATTGCGGCGGGCGATTTCGGCAGCCTGCGCTAGTGGGTGCGATTAGATTCAGAGCGATGCGTTTTTATTTGGCTTCGCCGGATTCTGATTCGCTCGAGCCTTGCGCGCTTTTCGATGCGGCCTGAGCTTGACTTGCGGCTGCGCCGGATTTGCTGATCGAGACAGTGTCTTGAGGTATGGCAGGCTGCTTGGGAGCTGAGTTTGGGTTTGCGTCGCGAACTTGGGCTTGCTTAGCGACCTGAGCGGACTGCAGAGCACTGGAAACTGAGCTAACAGGGTTTGCCACGGAAGTACCTCCAGCATGGTAATCGGCGTGGGCCGCAGGAACTTTAGCGTTTTCGGAGATTCTTTCTGTGAACGCGCGCAATTACGATGCGAGAGATTGAAACAGAAATGTGCCGAAACGGAATCCGACCAGCCACTTAAACGGCGCGACTCCCATCGAATAGTGACCGCACGGTAAAGATAACCTCTCGACTTCTAGGCCACCTCGCGGAGCTTCGTCGAAAAAGGCATTCGTGAATTCGGGCCAGAAGGTGGGATCGTAGCGGCCGGTGATGGCGAGAATTTTCTTTCCGGTGCCGAGAAGCTTGGGGATGTAAGGAAACGGGCTGATGGGCGACCAGTAGCGGCGAATATCTTCCTGCGAAAGCTTTGACTGCAGCGACTCCCAAACATTCATTGTGGTCAGTCCGTTTGCTACGACATCGCCGCAATAGGTGGCGACGTGCAGGAATGCGCCGGCGCGAATCGCGGGTTCGTGGCACATGGTGACGAACGCGATTGACGAGCCGATGCTGGTGCCGAGAACGCCGAGGCGGTCGTAACCTTGTTGCTCGAGCCAGCGGAGGGTGCGGCGGGCGTCGAGAACGGCCTGGCGATTTGCTTGGAGCGTCAAGCCGACATTGGGTCCGACGAGATGATCGGCACGAGGATGGCCTGGGACGGCGCGGCGGTCGTGATATGGAAGACTCATTTTGACGGAGGTGATTCCGAGCTTGTTAAGCCAGCGGCAGACGTCGGTCTGTTCTTCCCAACGGGAATTCCATTGCGCGAGAACTACGACGGCGGGGCCGGTGTGACGGGCCTGGAAGAATTGTGCGTGGACAAGATTATTTTCGCGCCATGGTGACTCGATGGCGCTGGTGAAGGTGAGGACGCCGTTGTCGAGCGAATAGTCTGATGCGGGGCCGGTGGCGTACCACTCGTCACTGTGGGCCAGCGTGTGTTCGACAAAATGATCGAGGTAGCCGCGAGGGTCAGCCTCGTTGGCAGAGCCGCCGATGTGTTCGAGTCCCCAGGCAAAGGGGAGCATCTTGCGATTGGGCTCCTGGGCCCAGCGCATATGCTCGTAGCGCCGAATTTTTCGTTCCAATAAGGACATAGTGGCGGTTGATTCAATTCAGCTTACCAGAGGGGCCAACCAAAGCTGGGCGAGTGGCAGGGATTACGCGCCGAAGCGGGAAAAACGGCGAGTGAACGAGGCTTTGTGCACTACGTGCGTTAGCAGTCG
Organism: uncultured Acidobacteriota bacterium; assembly: GCA_963815265.1. Taxonomy (GTDB): domain Bacteria; phylum Acidobacteriota; class Terriglobia; order Acidiferrales; family UBA7541; genus Palsa-295. Next base: position 131,441 of record CAWFGI010000006.1, read on the forward strand.
GGCACGGTTTTTGCTAGGCAGCTTGAGTGACTTGGGCGTATGTGGCACATTCGATTTGTGGCTTCCGGGATGCTCATTGCGGCGTTTGTGTTTCTTTTCGGGCTGATCATAGGCAGCTTCCTGAATGTTTGCATCGTACGGATTCCCGGCGGAAAATCCATCGTTCTTCCCGCTTCAGCTTGTGTTGAGTGCGGGACTGCGATCCGGCCTTACGACAACATTCCCGTTATCAGCTATCTCCTTTTGCGCGGCAAATGCCGGAAATGCGGGAATCCGATCTCAGCGATGTACCCGGTGGTGGAGCTTTTGACGGGCCTGCTTTTTCTTGGGTGCTACGAGGCTTTTGGCCTTACGGCGGAAACGCTTAAATGGGCTGTGTTTTCGGCGATTATGGTAGTTCTGGTTTTTACGGACCTGCGCGAGCGAATTCTTCCTGACGTGGTGAACTTTACGGGTTTTGGTTTAGGGCTTCTTTTGAGTTTCTTCACTACACCTGTGGACGGAACGGCCCTGGCCATCGCAAAGCGCATCTTTGAGTTTCCGCCGCCTGCGCCGGTTCTGTCATTTGTAGACGCACTGCTGGGAGCGGCCGCCGGTAGCGGTCTCCTGTGGCTGGTGTCCGAGGCGTATTTCCGTTTCCGCGGGCGCGAAGGGATGGGGATGGGCGATGTGAAGATGATGCTGATGGCCGGGGCATTCCTCGGGTTGAAGCGGACGTTGCTGACGATTTTCACAGGTTCTGTGTTGGGAAGCGTCCTGGGCATCATCGTAATCGTGGCGCGGCGGAAGGATTCCGATTACGAGTTGCCTTTTGGCACGTTTCTGGGAATGGCTGCGCTGCTGGTGGTATTTTTCGGAACGCCGATTGTATATTGGTATCAGGGACTGCTGGTGGTGCGATGACGGCTAGAGCGCATCTAACAGAACGAGGCGTATGATGGTTTCCCAAATCCCACCGCGGATCCCGGGCGTTCAGCCCTTCGACCTTGGCTTTCTGGCCGGGGGACTTCTCGTTTTACTCCTTGTTTTGATCCTTTTCGCAATTGTGGTGCGCAAATTCCTGCGCCGGAGCGATGCGGCACCCGAAGGACAGTTTACGGCTCCCGTGCCCGACCCAGAGAATGCTTCCGCGTTCATGGCGGCTTCGATGCAAGGGGTGATTGAAAAACTGCGCACGCAGGAGAAGGAGCTCGCGCGCCTGCATCTTGTGGCGCAAGAACGCGCGCAAGAATCCGAGCGTCTCACCGAAGAGGTTACCCGGAATATGCCTACGGGACTGCTCCTGGTGAACGCGACGGGGGCGATCAGCAGCACAAATCCGGCGGCTGAGGAAGCGCTGGGTATTCGCACGTTGCGATACCGTTCTTACAAAGAGATCCTCGGCGCTGATACGGCGTTGACGCGCCTGCTGACGGCGTGTTTGCGGGAGGGGCGAACCTTTCATCGGGGCGAGGTGGAACACGTGACAGCGGAAGGTGAAATGCGCCACCTCGGCGTAACGATTTCTCCGATTTTCCGTGCAGTTCGCAATCCCCCGCGGCCCGGCACTGAATTCCCCGGCGTGCCGCCGGAAATGAAGGTAAGCGGCGCACTGTGCCTGATGAGCGATCTGACGGAACTTACCGCCCTGCAGAAACAGATGCGCTGGAAAGAGAATCTGGCGGCGCTTGGAGAAATGTCGGCCGGTATCGCGCACGAATTTAAAAACGCCCTGGCCACCATTTCCGGCTACGCGCAAATGATACGCAGCGAAGCACGCCCGGGAGCGGGAGACATTCGGGAATCGGCGGAGCGCATTCTTGATCAGACGCGCGCTCTCACGCATGTGGTCACGGAATTTCTTCGGTTCGCCAAACCACTTGAAATCTGCTACGAGACAGTGCCAATGAAAACGCTCGTCGAGCGGGTCACAGAAGAGCTGCGGGAAGCGAACCCGGGTTGTGCCGTTGAATACGAAGGAGCTTTCGAGGATCTGCCAGGCGATGAAGCATTGATCCGGCAAGCACTCGTCAACTTGACGCGCAATGGAGCGGAAGCCGCCCGCGAATCCGGTGGCAAGGCCCGCTTGACCGTCTCGGGTACGATTGAGGAGCTGGGCGGAAAGAAGTGGCAACGCATTTGTATTGCAGATAATGGACCGGGCATACCGCAGGCAGACTTGCCCAAAATTTTTCTCCCGTTCTACACCACGAAATCCGAGGGCACTGGCCTGGGACTGGCCGTGGTCCAAAAGGTGGCACTGCAGCACGGTGGCAGCATCGAAGCGCGCAACCGCACCGGCGGAGGCGCAGAGTTCCTGCTGTGGTTACCTTTGCGGCAGGAGCCCTCGCCGTCGCTATTCCCCTCCGAAGCCGCCCGCATCTAAACTATATCCAGGGCCTATCCCCTAGGTGCCTCCCGGGAGGCGTAGCTATGCGCAGCAGAACACTCTGGTTGGCGGCGATTGCCGCGATTACGGCGTTCGCGCCGAGCAGCTATTGTCAGCAACAGGAGCCGGCAAAACAGGGTTCGCCGGACTCCGCCGCATCGCAGAACGCGGCGCAGGCACCACCGCAAGCGCCTTCCACAGCGCAGGAATCACTGGCTGACGCAGCGCGCCGCGCCCGCGAACAGAAGAAAGACGCCCCCAAGCAGGCTAAAGTCATCACGAACGACAATATTCCCAAAGAGGGAGGGATCTCAGCGGTCGGCGAGGAGCCACCGGCCACCGAGAACGCAGAAAATGCTCCAGCCGAGGCCGACAAGGGCGCGAAAAGCGACGAAAAGAAGTGGCGGGCGCAATTCGACAAACTGCACCACAAGCTGGAACAGGACCAGGCTGACCTCGAGGTGATGCAACGAGAGCTCGGGGTGCTGAATTTGCAGTATTACAACGATCCCGTGAAGGCCATGCAGCAGGATCTGACTCGCAGCGATATCAATGAAAAAACTGCGAAGATCGCAGCCAAGGAAAAAGAAATTGAAGCCGACAAGCAGGCCATCTCCGATGCAGAGGACGACCTTCGCCAGGCGGGCGGCGATCCGGGATGGGCTCGTTAGCCAGTTTCCATGGAGCCAATTCTCCTTGTCGAGGATAAACCCGAGCTTCGAGCGATGTTGCGCAAGGCGCTCGAGCGTGCGGACTATTCGGTGGAAGAAGCGCCTGACGGGAACGCTGCAATCGACAAGATACGCGCGCGGCGCTACCTGCTGGTCCTCACAGATCTAAAGCTGCCGGGAAGCTCGGGATTGGACGTCCTCCGCGAGGCTCGCCGTGTGGAACCCACTCTGCCTGTGATTCTCGTGACGGCCTATGGGTCCGTGGAAGAGGCCGTGACGGCGATGAAAGAGGGCGCGTTCGATTTCATTCAAAAGCCCGTGGATCTCGATCATTTGAAGTTGCTGCTCGATCGGGCCACGAAGCAGCAAGAACTCCTTCGAGAAAATCTGCTGCTGCGGGAAGAATATGCCGCGCACTACGGCTTCCCCCGGATCGTCGCCGAACATCCCAGCATGAAAGACGCGAGCCAGATGACGCAGCGCGTGGCTGCGACGGATTCTACGGTGCTCCTTCTGGGCGAAAGCGGCACGGGAAAAGAGCTTTTCGCTCGCGCGATTCACCACCTGAGCCCGCGCGCGGACCATTCTTTTGTGGCGCTGAACTGCGCAGCGATTCCCGAAGGGCTGGTGGAAAACGAGCTGTTCGGCCACGAGCGCGGCGCCTTTACCGGTGCAGGCGCGCGAAAAATCGGGAAACTCGAGTTAGCTCATCGCGGAACGCTCTTCTTGGACGAGATTGGAGAACTGCCGCTTGCAGTGCAAAGCAAGCTTCTGCGCGTGCTGGAGGAAAAGCGCTTCGAGCGCGTGGGCGGGACACAGGAAATCGAGGTGAACGTCCGAATTCTCACAGCGACGAACAAAGACCTGCACGCTGCGGTGGCGGACAAGACGTTTCGTGAGGACCTCTACTTCCGGATTTCCGCCGTTCCGATTACGATTCCGCCTTTGCGCGCGCGTGGCGACGACGTGCTACTGCTCGCCGAGCATTTCCTCGAGCGCTTTAAACGCGAATTCCGCAAACCGGCACTTGCGCTTACGGAGGACGCACGCGAGCGCCTGCTCACCTACCCTTGGCCGGGTAATGTGCGCGAGCTACAAAATGCGATCGAGCGGGCTGCAATCCTTGCGAATGGTTCGGATATCGACGTAGCCGGCTTGCAATTACCTTCCGCGCGGCCGACCGCCGAGCAACTGCCCGAGCATATGGTGGAGGATGAATTTCTATGGGAGGGGCCGCTGGAGGAAGTTTCTCAGCGCGCCGTGGCGCATGTGGAGCGGTTCAAGATTCAGAATGCGCTACGCGAAACGAAGTGGAACAAAACGCGCGCGGCGGAAAAATTGGGCGTGTCGTACAAGACGCTGCTTCACAAGATCCGAAACCTGGGACTCGATAACTAAGCTTTCGCTTCTTTGGATTCCCCCCTGGGATGCTTCCGGCGCTCTTTCCAAAATCCACCGGCGGGTTTGTCTTCGGGTTCGATTAGGGCTTTGCCCGGTTCGGGCAGACGCCCCGTGTGGAGCACAACGCTTCCAAAATTCCATGCCTGATGGCGGACTCCCAGAAACCCGGCTTTGAATAGCAATTTCCCGAGCTCCTGCGGGCTCGGAAAGTCCGATACAGAGCTGGGCAGGTATGAGTAGGCTGCCTTATTGCCCGAAATCACTCCACCGATGACAGGCAGGATGCGCTTGAAATAGAAGCGATACATTCCGGCCATTGCAGTATTGGTTGGCTCAGAAAATTCGAGGATCGCGATTCTTCCGCCCGGCTTCAACACGCGGGCTATTTCGCGCAGGCCGCGCTCGTAGTTGGCTAGATTCCGAAATCCGAAGGCCGAAGCCACGAGGTCAAAAATCGCGTCGGGAAACGGCATGCTTAGCGCGTCGCCGTTGATAAATTCGGCCGTGTGAGAATCAGTTCGCGCTTTTTGCCGGGCGCGTTCCACCATGGGGTATGCAAAATCGCAGCCCATGATCGGCACCCGATGCGCTGTAGAGTCGCGGATCACGTCTACTCGCTCGACCTCGAACGCAAAGGCCAGGTCGCCCGTGCCGCAGCACAAATCAAGGACGCGAGCGTCGGTACGCCTAAGAATGCGACGGAATTTCTCCGCCGTCAGCCGGCGCCATCTGTTGTCCATCGAGAAGGACAGGAGGTGGTTGAGCAGGTCATAGCGAGGCGCAATAGCGCTGAACATATCGCGCACGCGACGTGCGGAATCGCGCTCGTCGCGAGCGCCTTTCGGACGGGCCCCCAAACCTTGCGCGGATGATGGTTCGAAGATTTTCATGCTTTGTGCCACTCTCCGGACCTTGTTCCGCGCCGCTGCCAATCGTCAACGAGTCCGGAAAACGCGCGAAAACTCATGCCAGTGATGCGCCACGGTATTGCGATTCCCCATTTCGCGTCACCGATAACGGAGGGCAGTACCCAGCCGATCTCGCCGGCATGGACTTTCTTGTCGCTCAGCAATAGCGATCGCAACTGTGATTCTGAAAGCGACGGCATCCGCGGAAGCGGCCCGACAGATTGAATCAGGCTGACAATTCGCGCCGCATCCCTTACGTCGAGCTTTCCAATCGCAAGCGCAAGGAGCGTCGCGAAAATCATGCCGTGACCTACCGCCTCTCCATGCAGAAACTTTCTATAACCCGTAGCGGTCTCCAGCGCGTGACCGAACGTGTGGCCGAAATTCAAAACCTGGCGCAGGCCGCTTTCGCGTTCATCTTTGGCAACAATTTTCGCTTTGATTCCGATGCATCTTGGAATCACGAAGTCGAGCGCGGCGCGATCACGGCGCAGCAGAGCGAGCATGTGCCGTTCGAGATAGCGGAACAGAGCCGGATCAGCGATCACCCCGTATTTAATTACCTCGTACAGTCCCGCGCGATACTGGCGGTGTGGCAGCGTGCCAAGAACATCCGGATCGGAGATGACCAGATCCGGCGGATAAAACGCGCCGATGAGGTTCTTCCCTTCCGGAAGATTTACGCCGGTTTTTCCACCGACTGCGCTATCTACTTGCGCCACAAGAGTTGTGGGAACATGAGCGAGGCGTACGCCTCGCAAATAGGTGGCTGCAACAAATCCTGCGACATCTCCTACCACTCCGCCGCCGACGGCTACCAAGGTTGCGTCGCGATCCGCACCCAAGCTGATCAGCGCGCGCGCGATTTTTTCTACGGTGGCGAGCCGTTTCGCCGGCTCGCTGTCATCGAATAGAATCGTGGCGCTTCGCGTCCGGCGAGTCTTCCCGGTCAGTTTCCTGCCCCAGTAGTTCCAGACCCGGGGCGAAGATAGAAAGAACATCTCGCCACGCCGGCTGCGATTGCCGATAAGCTGTCGCACCTGTGAAACATTCCCGCGCGAACAGACCACGACGTATCTTCCGCGAGCGCCATCAATGCGAATCCTAGCCATCCTGGAGCCCCAGAATGTAGCACAGTTAAATGCGAGGTAAATTCAGGGCTATGCCTGCGCTACGTTACAAATCTATAAAAACTGACGCGAACTATAGGAACTTCTTTGCTCAGCGGCGGGCGCGGCGAAACGAGGGCATACTGTTTGATTTTGCCCGAGCGGCCATATCTGGGCGAGATGGCATCGCTGCCCCGAACTCTAGCCGAAAATATCCTTCACTTTGTCGAAGAAAGTCGACGCTCGCTCGATTGGCTTGTTTTCTACTTTCATTGTCTGCCCGAGTTGTTCGAGCAATCGGCGCTGCTCGCGGGTCACCTTGGCAGGTATTTCGACTCGAACACTCACGTACAAATCGCCGCGTCCGCCGTGCGGGTTGGGCAGACCCTTCGATTTCTTGCGGAAGATCTGGCCGGATTGGGTTCCCTCTGGTATCTCGAGGTCCTCTTCGCCAGAAAGCGTGGGGACTTTGATGGTGGTGCCCAGAGTCGCCTGTGACAAGCTCATGGGAATCGTGCAGTAGAGATCGGCACCGCGACGCTCAAAGAACACGTGCTCCTTCACTTCAAGAAAGATATATAGATCGCCAGCTTGTCCGCCGTTGGTGCCGGGCTCGCCATGCCCTGCCATCCGCAAGCGGGTGCCTGAATCCACTCCGGCAGGAACGCCAACTTCGAGCGTTCGTTCGCGTTCGATGCGTCCCTGACCGCGGCATGCGGCGCAAGCATCGCGAATCACCTGGCCAACTCCCTGGCACGCGGGGCATGTTCGCGTGATGGAGAAAAACCCCTGGCTATAGGAAACCTGCCCTCGGCCGCCGCATGTTTTGCAGGTCGACATCCCAGTGCCGGACTTCGCGCCTGTTCCGTGGCACGTTTCGCACGCTTCGCGCCGCGAAACGTGAATCTTCGTGCTGACGCCGGTTGCCGCTTCTTCAAATGTAAGCGTCATGTCATAGCGCAGATCGGCGCCACGCTGGCCGCGTTGCCCCCGGCCTCCGCGACGGCGTCCGCCGCCGAGAATATCCTCGAAGCCGAACAGGTCGCCGAGAATATCTTGAAAATCCTCGAAGATAGAGGCGTTGAATCCGCCAGCCTCAAATCCGCGACTGCCCAGGCCAGCGTGGCCAAAGCGATCGTAAATCGAGCGTTTCTGCGGGTCGGAAAGCACACTGTAAGCCTCGGCTGCAGCCCGAAAATTCAGCTCCGCTTCGTGCTTATTCTCCGGATTGCGGTCCGGATGCCACTTCATCGCCGCCTTGCGGTACGCGGACTTGATCTGTTCCGCTGATGCGTCGCGTGTTACTTCCAACACTTCATAGAAATCCTGTTGTTTGCTGGGTGCCATCGCTTCTTTTCAGTCCTTGTCCCGATTAAATGTAAGTTTCGATCAATTAAATTTGCATTTCTAAGCTTGGATTAGCTTTTGCCTGACGAAACAACCTCAGCCTTATCAATTCTTGCGGCCGCTCGCGACGCGCACCATCGCTGGGCGCAGCACGCGATTGTGAAATATGTAGCCCGGCTGGAACTCTTCGATCACCGCACCATCGGGATAATCGGTTGTCGGCACGTGCTCTACGGCATGATGCACATTGGGATCGAATTCCTTGCCAACGGACTCGATTCGATGCACTCCCTGCTTGGCGAGTAGATCCCAGAGCTGTTTTCGAATCAGCTCAAAGCCCTTGCGGTAGTCCTCATAGGCGGGATCGTCGTGGGCGGCAAGAGCTCGATCGAAACCGTCCAGCACGGGAAGAAGTTGCTCAATAATATTTTCGACTCCGCGATGCCTCGCCTGGTCACGCTCTTTCTCGGTTCGCTTGCGGAAATTATCGAAGTCGGCCTGCAAACGCACGAGCGTGTTCGTCAGATCCTGTTTCTCTGCCGTGAGTTTCTGCACCTGGTCGGCTGTCGCCGATTCCGGCGCTGGCGCGGCCGCCGAACCGGCATCGTCGCTGCCTGATTCAACCGGCACGACGCTTGGCCTCGGGCGCTCGTCTTCTTTCTGGCTCTTCTGCGCTGCCACTCTCTAACTCCCCTCTTTTTCTTCGGAAAAGAATTGAGACATAAAGGCCACGGCCGTAATCACGCGCTCGTAATGCATTCGCATCGGCGCGACGATGCCGAGCGTGCCCTGCACTTCGCCTTCCGTCGAATAGGATGCAGACACAACCGCGAGATGCTTTCCCGCATTCGAAATCTGGTCCACACCCAATTCCACATGCACCGGTTCCGGAGCCTCGATACATCCGCTCAAAATCGCGATTAAACGATCCTTCTCCTCGATTGTCTCGAGCAACTCGCGCAACTGCTCCTGATTCGCAAATTCCGGCGAAGCCGCCATCTGCGCGGCTCCCTCGACGTAAATCTTGCGCTCGTCGATGTCGCCCAGAACGCTCGGATCGCACAGCATCAAAGCGTCGCCTGCCAATTGGCTGTAGCGTTCGCGGTCGCGCGCGAGCTGCGACCGCAGATCTGCCCGCATCGCTTCGATTGTCCACCCGATGTAGTGGTGGTTCAAATGAGCCGCAATCTGATCCAAATCTTCCTGGCGGAACTGGCGCTCCGGACGGATCAACTTGTCTCGGGTCTGGCCACCGGCGGCAACCAGCACTACCAGCACCCGATTGTCCGGCAAGAGCAGAAACCGAAGGTGCTCTACCACGCTGCGCGCCAGCGGCGGCGCGATAAAAATTCCGAGTCCGCGGGAAACGGCCGCCAGAACGTGGCTGGCGCGCTCCATCACCGCTTCCGGCGTCTTCGCAGCTTCGAGTTCCCGCCGGATCCAGAGCCTGTCTTCGGGGCTGGCGGTCGCTTGCGCCGTCACCTGCTCAACGAAGAATCGGTATGCCGCGGCTGTCGGCACCCGTCCGGCCGAAGTGTGCGGTTGGTAAAGAAAGCCGCCATCTTCCAGATCCGCCATGACGTTGCGCACGGTCGCAGGACTCAGCGGATCGACGTGCCGCCGCGCGACGCTACGCGACGAGACTGGCTCGCCCGTCTCGATGTACTCGCGCACCACGTCGGACAGAATTTGCTGGTGGCGCCGATGCTGTAACACGGGAGAAACCATGAGATTACGACCGCTCCTGAAACGCTCGCACGAAAAGGGGGCGAGAAGTATGCCCAGATAACTAGAGTTTAGTCGTGTCAGGCTGACGCGTCAACTTTAGCGCCGTCCTGAGTCACCTGAAACTTACCCGTATTTCCCGCATCGCGAAGGCTTTGAGAACCTAGCTTGCTAGGATGCTCTACGTATCATATTCTTTCCGCACGCTTTAGGGATGGCCTAACGGTTTCGCTAGGCATCGGAGGCTGATGAGGTTTCAAATCGTTCTGGGGCTAGCTTTTGCGGGCTTTGCACTCCCGGCGGGATCGGGCCAGACAACCGCCGCCCAACACGCCGCCTCGACCCTGCCGGTCGCCTCGCCCGAGGCGGCAAAGCCGAAAACCCTATCTACTCGTGTCGTCGCCTACCAAATCGACGCGCATCTCGACACCGTGAAGCACACGATCGTTGCAACCGAAACCCTACGTTACCGGAACCTCACCGGACAGCCACAGAAAACGTTTCCATTTCATCTTTATCTGAATGCGTTCCAGCCTCAATCGACGTTCATTACCGAAGAACGCCGCGACGATCCTGATTATCAATGGAAACGGGAGCATTACGGCGCGATTAGTATCTCGCATCTCGAAGTCACGGGAATGGGCGACCTGACGAATCAGATGCGCTTCATCCAGCCCGACGACCACAATGCGGCCGATCACACCGTGATGCAAATCGAACTACCCGCAGCCGTTCCCGCAGGCGCCGATGTGGAATTCAAGATTGCCTTCAACGAGCAATTGCCCGAAGTCCTCGCGCGAACTGGATACCTGCGCGATTTCTACATGGTTGGCCAGTGGTTTCCGAAGGTTGGCGTGTGGTGGAAAGGCGCGTGGAATTGCCATCAATTTCACAACACGACGGAATTCTTCGCGGATTTCGGGACGTTCGATGTGAAGGTGACGCTTCCTCAACATGAGATCGTTGGTGCGGGCGGCGATCTCGTCGCATCGACGAACAATCCTGACGGAACGAAGACGCTTATGTTCCACTCTGAAGATGTGCACGATTTTTCCTGGAGCGCGAGCCCGAGTTTCACCGACGTTGAAGATTCCTGGACCGGCAGCGCGGGAACGGTGAAGCTTCATGTCCTGATGTCGCCCGGAAATCTGGCGTCTGCTACGCGCTATATTCAAGTCTTGAAGGGCACGCTTGCGCTCTACGATCAATGGATCGGCCCATATCCATACGATCGGCTCACCGTAATCGATCCTCCGCATGGCGGGTTCGAGGCTGGCGGCATGGAATACCCAACGCTTATCACCGCGGACACCAATTGGTTTATGCCGAAAGGGGCGCTTTTTCCGGAGCTCGTCACGCAGCATGAATTCGGCCATCAATACTGGTATGGCATGGTGGCGACGAACGAATTTGAGGAGGCATGGCTCGACGAAGGAATCAACAGTTACATGGAAACGAAAGGGATGGACGCGCTCTACGGCAGGTACACTTCGGTATTCAATCTCCCATTCGCTCAGTTGGGCGAGGATGATGAGCAGCGTCTCGCCTATCTCCACATACCTGATACTGATCCAATCACTCGATTCGCCTGGCGGTTTTACGACACCGGCGCCTACGGCGCCGTCACCTACGGGAAGACGACCGCTGTCCTACTGACTCTCGAGAGAATCATCGGCGAAGAAACCTTGCGGCAGGCCTTGCACAGCTATTTCATGCGCTATCGCTTCACCCACCCTACCGGCGAAGACTTCATCAAAACTGTCGAAGAAGTGTCCGACAAAGATCTGCGCTGGTATTTCGATCAAGCGATCTCCGGCACCCAAATGCTGGACTACAAAATCCTCGATGCGCATTCCGACCCCGTAAATTGGTACGAGCCCGAAGACACGGCAGCCAAGAATAGCGACGTGCTCTATCGCACCTATGTAACCGTGCAGCGTAAAGATGATTTTGTATTTCCCGTCGACGTCAAAATCACTTTCGATGACAAGCAGTCTGTGACCGAGCATTGGGACGGTCGCGACCGCTGGGTTCGTTACGTCTACGATCGAAAATCCCAGTTAGTATCCGCGGAAATCGACCCGGAACATCAGGTCTGGCTGGATCGCGATCTCTTTGACAACAGCTACACCGTGAAACCCGACAATCAGGCCACAAAGAAGCTATCGAACATATTGGGTTTTGCCAGCGAGTGGCTGGCACAACTGTGCGCCTGGCTGGCGTAGCCGGAAGTAGGAAGCGGAGGATTCGTAATGGCAGAAGCAACACCGAGAACATTCTTCGCCGGGGCCTCACTCGTATGGGGTCGCCAACGGGTTCTCTGGTTGATTTACGTTGTGAATTTCGTGCTGGCCTATTTCGCGAGTCGCGGAACCAATGAACGCATCGCCGCAATTCTGGATCACAGCATGGCCGCTGGTCAGCTTGTGCACGGATTCAATCTTGGAACTCTCGGTTCGCTCGCCGCGAACCCCGAATCGCCATTCGGGGGATCGATTTCGGCTTCCCTCTCGGCCGCGATCCTCTTCACGGTTTTCACGATCTTTGCGACAGGCGGAATCCTGGCTACTTACTATTCCGGCCAGCGGCTTCATGCCGGGGCATTCTTCGAAGCTTGCGGTCACCATTTCTGGCGCTTCGTCCGCTTGACAATTTATCTTCTGATTGTTCTGATTCCAGTTTTCATTCTCGGCGGAATCGCCCACCGCGTGTACGATCGCATCGAAAAGCAATCGATCTCGCCAATGCCTGCGGTCCATTTTTTTGAGGCTGCCACGGTCGTGGTCTTATTGCTGATGATCTGCATCCGCGTCTGGTTCGATATCGCGCAGGTGATTGCCGTCGCCGAAGACGAGCGCCGGATGCGCAAAGCCCTTCGCCGCTCCGCTACGTTGTTGAGGCATAATTTTCTTTCTCTCTACTGGCTATATCTGCGGGTAAGTTTGGTCTCGTGGATTGTTTTCGCCATCGGTTTGCACATCTGGATGACACATCTGCGTCCCGAATCTATTCTTGCTCCATTCCTGCTTTCTCAATTCCTGATCATTTTCTGGCAGGCTTGCCGCTTGTGGCAGCGCGCGAGCGAAAGCATCTGGTACCGGGAGCATCAGCGCGCCATCCTGGTTGCCACGCCGGCCTATGAAGCGCCGCCGGTCATTTCTCAACAACCGTTGGCTGCACCAACGGCTTAAATCACCAAATTCTGCACCGCTCACCTGCCGGCCGCACCATCTTTGAATCTGCGCCGCAATCAAACGCCTTGGAGAACGCAGGCATGTTGGAAACCGGCGCGTTCACCCGGTAACTATCCAAAGGATGCGGATCTGTATTGACGATCATCCGCGCATACTCCGGCCTCATGTTGCCCGCCCAAACTTGTGCCCAACCGAGGAAGAATCTTTGGTCAGCCGTAAAGCCGTCGATCGGCGCGGGCGCAGGCTTCCCTTCCAGCGTTTTTTGAAGGGCAGCATACGCAATCGTCAGCCCGCCGAGATCCGCAATACTCTCGCCTTCCACTAGCTTTCCGTTTTCATGCAGGCCAGGCTCCACTTCGAAGCTATCGAACTGCTTCACGATGCATTCGCCGCGCGCATGGAAATTCTTCAAGTCCTCGGGCGTCCACCAGTTTTTCAAATTCCCCATCGCATCGAACTTGCTGCCCTGATCGTCGAAGCCGTGCGTTAGCTCATGACCGATCACCGAGCCCATCCCGCCATAGTTCATCGCGTCGTCACGATTCGGATCGTAGAAGGGCGGCTGCAAGATTCCCGCCGGAAACACGATCTCGTTGCGCGTCGAGTTGTAATAAGCATTCACAGTCGGCGGCGTCATATTCCAAACACTTCGGTCCACCGGCTTGCCAATTTTCCCCAGCTCGTACGCAGCCTCGAATTCGTTGCCGCGGATAAAATTCTCAACGTACGGCCCGCGATCTACTTTGTAGCTGGAGTAATCGCGCCATTTATCGGGGTAGCCGATTTTCAACTTGATGGCGCTCAGCTTTGCAGTGGCCTGTTCGCGCGTTGCCGGGCTCATCCAGTCGAGCGTCGAAAGATCGGCGCGCAGAGCGTCAATCAGATTGTGAACCATTTCGAGGGCCTTAGCCTTGGCCTCGGGCGGAAATGCCCTCTGCACGTAGAACTGTCCCAAATCTTCGCCGAGCTTCTGGTCGGTCGCTCGTACACAGCGGCGCCAGCGCGGCAAGATTTCTGTCGTGCCAGTTAATTTCCTTGAGTAGAAGTCGAAATTCTCGTCCACGAACTTCTTTGGCAGCGCCGTCGCCTCCGCATGAACGAACTGCCAGCGCAGATACACTTTCCAATCCGCGAGCGGAACGGACGTCCATGCCGTGCTCACTTCCTTCATAAAGTCCGGTTGAAAAACATTGATCTGCGTCACCGGCGGCGCGCCAATCTCCTTGAAATACCCTTCCCAATCCACATTCGGGGCGAGTTCCTGAAACTGCGAAACCGGCATTTTGTGGTAGAGCTTGTCGGGATCGCGCAAATCGACACGCGGCATCGACACTTTCGCCAGCCGTGTTTCGATATCCATTACCGTTTTTGCTTCCGCAACGGCTTTGTCGTCGCTGTCCCCTAACAGCTTGAACATATTCGCGACATGCTGTACATATTCCTCCCGCAGCTTTTTTGATTTCTCATCTTGACGCGTGTAGTAGTCGCGGTCCGGCAAACCCAGTCCGCCTTGACCGATGCCCGCGAGCATACTGTTGCTGTCTTTAAAGTCGGTCTGGGAGCCAAAACTGAAGATTGCGTCCACGCCTTCGTTTTGTAATCGCGCTACTTCCGCCTGCAGGCTCGGGGCGTCCTTCATCTGCGCGATTCTTTCCAACTCAGGCGCGAGCGGCTTTATTCCAGCCTCCTCGATCGCACTCTCGTCCATGCAACTCGCATAAAAATCGCTGATCTTTTGCCAATTCGATCCCGGTTGTGCGGACTTGTCTTTCGCCGCATCATCAAGAATCGCGTGCAGCACATCCTGGTTATGTTCCTGAAGAATCGTGAACGAACCCCACCGCGGATAAGCGGCCGGTATCGGATTGTTTTTCATCCAACCGCCATTGGCGAATTGATAGAAATCCGCGCACGGAGAAACGGAACGATCCAGGTTCGCAAGGTCCAATCCGCCCTTCTTCGATTCGTCAGCGGTTGCGGCGCTCGATGGCGCAGTTGCTTCAGCTCCGATGCAGTCGGACAGTAGCGTTTGAATTGCCGCAGATGTGCGCGCTCCTTCCTTTCCCTGCCCGCTCGTCGTCTGCGCACCGGCGCTTGCAACACTCGCCGCAACCAAAATAAACGATGCGACAATTCGCATCATCCAAGTGCTCATCATGATTCCTCGCTTTTCAATTTGACCACCGGCGCACACATTTATCCTCGCACCGCCGCGTCCGCTTATGAATTTTGCCCCCGGGCAGGAGCTTCGAATCACCCGCCACGCCCAGTGTATTCTGATGGCCGAGGAACAGTGTGTCAAACGCTGCCGCGCTCTGGCTTCGCTCATCACAAGCCACTTTCGTTGTCTGGCCGAGAATTTCGAATTATGGATATATAATCCGGCACCGGTCCTTCGGCGCGATGCGGAAAGCTCCAAGCCGCACAATCACGAAGGACATCAGGAGGAGAAAACGTGCCCTCGCGATCCATTTGGAAATTCATGGCGACCCTGACCATTTTGCTTTGTGCTGCAGGTCTGAAAGCGCAGCAGATGCCGAATCCTTACGGCCCTCCAATCTCCCTCGAAAACGCGAAAAAGGCCGCTGCTGCCGCAATCGCCGAAGCGCGAAAGAACAATTGGACCATGGCCCTCGCTATCGTGGATCCCAATGGCACTCTTGTCTACTACGAGAAGATTGACAACACGCAGATAGGAAGCTCTCAGGTTGCAATCAGCAAGGCGCGCTCGGCCGCGCTCTTCAAGCGCCCGACGAAATGGTTTCAGGACCAGGTCTCCAAAGGCGGCGATGGCATGCGGTATTTGGGGCTAGAGGGGGCAGTTCCCTTGGAGGGCGGCGTGCCTATCGTAATGGAAGGCAAAATTGTCGGCGCGATAGCATTGTCCGGCGGCACTTCGGCACAGGACGCCCAATGCGCACAGATCGGCGCTGATGCACTGAAATAGACTGCGTGATTCCTATTCTCACGAGGATATTGAAGTCGGCTTCCTTACAAAAGAAGTAAGATTCTCGCTTCGTTAATGGAGAGACGCTCGATGCGAAGGTTTGCCTTGTCGGTGGTCGTTTCGATGATCGTAGCGGTTGCGTTACCGATTCGAGCAGTCGCGCAGGCCAAGGATGACACACCCGCAAGCAAGTCCGACGCGGCAAAGCCGGAGCAATTTAAGCCGGAGCAGCAGGCAAGCAAAGGCTCGGTCACCGTAGGCGGAAATGTCATCAACTACGACGCGTTTGCCGGAACTCTTGTCGTCCATACCAAGGATTGGGACGATGTCCCTCAAAACAAAGACCCGAACGACAAGACCCAGATTCCCGAAGCCAGTATGTTCTACGTGGCGTATTTCAAATCCGATAGTAAAGGTGCGCCGCGTCCCGTCACATTCCTCTATAACGGCGGCCCAGGTTCTTCAACCGTGTGGTTGCACATGGGAGCATTCGGGCCAAAGCGTGTCGTTACCGCGGACGATTCTCATACGCCAGCAGCTCCTTATTCTGTCCTCAACAACGACTACAGCCTCCTCGATGTGAGCGACCTCGTTTTTGTGGATGCGCCTGGGACTGGTTTTAGTCGCATCAGCGGCAAGGACCGCGAAAAGGCTTTCTATGGCGTTGATCAGGACGCACAGGCATTCGCAGATTTCATCGTGCAGTTTCTAAGCAAATACGGGCGTTGGAACTCTCCTAAATTTATGTTCGGAGAAAGCTACGGCACCACGCGATCCGCTGTACTGGTCAATGTGCTCGAGACGCAACGCGTTGTGGACTTCAATGGCGTCATTCTTTTGTCGCAAATATTGAACTTCAATTTAAGCGCAGACGGCCCGCAGTTTAATCCCGGAGTGGAACTCCCCTACCAGCTCGCGTTGCCGACATACGCCGCATCCGCCTGGTATCACCACAAACTGCCGGATACGCACCAGGAACTGGCGCCCCTAGTCGCGGAGGTCGAGCGATTTGCAATGAATGATTACGCGCAAGCGCTCGCGGCTGGATCCACGCTCGCGCCGGAGCAGCGCAAGGCGATCGCCCAAAGGCTGCGTCAGTACACGGGCCTGCCGGTGGAATACATCGAGAAAGCAGATCTGCGCATCAACGGCGGCGAATTTGAGAAAACACTTCAGGACGACACTGGTACGACGACTGGCCGGCTCGATACACGCTTTTCCGGGCCCACATTGGATCCGCTCAGCAAAGAGGCGGAATACGATCCTCAATCGGCGGCGATTGGATCGGCGTATGTTTCCGCTTTCAATGACTACGTGCGCAAAGAATTGAAGTTTGGTGAGAACAAGATTTTCAAGCCGGAAATCGAGATCTGGAAGACCTGGAATTTTTTGCATCAGCCTCCTGGATCTCCTCTAGCACTGCCGATGGCGACGAACGTGATGCCCGACCTGGCGATGGCGATGAAATATAACCCCGACCTCAAAATACAGTTGAACGCAGGCTATTTCGATCTCGCCACGCCGTTTTACGAAGGCGTCTATGAAATGCAGCACCTACCGATTCCGCCCAAGTTGCAGAAGAACATCGAATTTCAGTTTTACGAATCCGGGCACATGGTTTATGCACGCTCAGCCTCGCTGAAAGCCCTGCACGACAATGTGGCAGCCTTCATCCTCAAGGCGTCGAGTCCCAAAAACAACTAAGGCACAGCGACCCGCAAATTTCTGGGCGGGCTGAGTTTTTTAGTGAGAAAGGGCCGATCAGGATTTTCGTGTGTGGGCTTTCGCGTGAAATTTTGCCGGTTCGACGATCGCTCGATAGACGCGCCCGCGACCAATCACGTGTTCGCCGGCGCTGGCTTCCACCTCGAAAATCATGAAGCGTCCCTTGTGTTCCACTAGTCGCGCCGTGGCTCGAACGGATGTTCCTTCCGGCACCGCTTTTAAGTGGTCCACTTCGATTCGCGTTCCAACGGTAATCGCTCCAGCGGGCAGGTCCGCCTGAACCGCCTGCGCGGCCGCTATCTCCATCATCCCGATCATCGCTGGCGTGGAAAGTACGGGCGGCAGTTGTGAATTGAAGTGGGCGAGAGTCCATTCGCGAGGAACGATTTTCTCTATCGCAGCTTCCAGGCCTATGCGCGGGCGCTCTTTCTGCATCATCATCAGGAAGGTTCGCGCGTCGCGGCTTCTGCGGGGCCACGAACGCAGCGCGGATCGAGAAAACTGTGCGCGAATTCAGACATCGTAATCCCAAGCTGGCTCCACAGCCGCTGCTTTAGTCCGCGATATTCCTGCGAGCCGCTGAAAATATCGCGCATCAGGTCGCGAAACGTTGGAGAGTAATTGATCAGCTGAACCATTCGAGTGGTGATCGCGCCGCCAAGGAAGGTGCCCCGAAACACTCTGCGAGCGATGTTGGCAGCGAACTCCAAGTCCGCGGAAAACGCGGCGCGCAATCGTTCCGGATACTGCTGCGGCTGCCCGTCCACGATCGCTTGCGCGAGCAAGTCACCGGAGCGTAGCGCGTAGTAGAGCCCTTCGCCCGTAATCGGGTCAACACAAGCCGCCGCATCACCCGCCAGCGCCCAATTTCGACCCGCAATCCTGCGGCCGCGAATCGTTTGCGCCTGCGGCGAGGGCAGCACGTGGCTATAGAGCTGTGCGCCTTCCATGGGAATACTCTCTTTGGAAATAAAATCGTCGAGATGCCGCCGCAATTCCTGGCTCGATGTCTGACCCAGCTTCGCGCAAATGCCGACCGAAATGTGATCCGCACGCGGAAACGACCAGAGATAGCCTTCGAACTGTTTCAAGAATTTGACTTTCAGAATGTCTTCTTCGGTAGGCACGAAGTAGCCCAAGGTCATTTCCAAATCGGGTGCCCCAAGTGCGGTCGTTTCCGGAAGCAATTGATTTCGTGCTCCGGCGGCGAGCACCGCGAAATCTGCTTCAGCCTCTTCTTTCCCCACGGACAGTTTCACTCGCGCGCCGTTCGTGTCAATTTCGGTAACGCGCGCGCAAATCGCGGTGCAACCGACCGCCACTGCCCGATCCAGGAGGAGCCCGTTCAAAACTTTGCGTGAATAAATGACGATCGGATTGTTCATCTCGAAACGGGCTCGATGGCCGCGGCTCGAAATCAGTTCGGCCGTGCGGATAATCTTTTTCGGATGAGGTGAATCGAGTAGAAAAGGGTAAGTTTCGATGGCCTTGTGCGTCAGACCGCCGCCGCACGGCTTCTCCCAGGCCAGCCGCTCGTCGAAAATAGTTACTTCAAATCCGGCTGTCGCCAGCCGCTCTCCACAGAGCGCACCGGCAGGACCGCCTCCGACAATTGCGATTTTTTTCATTCCGCGGGTCAGGTTAGTGGGAACACCGACGCAATCAACCAAGCGCCGAGTATAGCACCAAAGAGTGCGGCAGCCGGGGCGGAGCCGGTGCGCCGGCGTAGCGCATCAGTACCTAGCCGCTGAAAGATCGAAAATATTGCGAGCGCGGTCACTAAAAGCAGAATCAGCACTTGCCCGCTCAACAGTTCGTAGTACGCAAAAACGCAAATGAGCCAGATCTCCAGCCGCAGCGCCATCGCAAGTGCGAATCGAATCGTCCGGCGACCGCCCGTATTCACGGGCCCGAGCACCACCTCCTCCGCATAGGCAAATATCCATAGCACTGGCACCAGCGCGCAGAACCGCAGCCACCTCGGCGCATTGAGCCAGCCGTCTGTCAACTGCCAGTTCACCCATGCCCCCACTGCAAGGATCGTGCCAATGCCCAGTACAACGGCTGCGATTTTCGTCGCTATATCGAGCGAAAATGCAGCGCGGGCCTCCGACCGATTCAAGAAAAGCACCAGAACCCCGTAGATTACTAGCAGCGACGCGAGATAGTCACCGGAGTACAGATGCAGGAATTTCAAGGGAACGAAGAGAATCAACGCCGCTACACCAATCAGGGCGGAGACAATTCCTTCGACTAGGATTAACGCGCGGCCGGGCACGCGACCAGACGAATCGATCCGTGGATCTTTATGTAAATCGGTCGCCCCTGCAGAATCTGCTAGGTTCCCGGCAGTTCGAAATATTTGACCGAATAACTGGACCACAGCGCTAGCCGCGAGCGGAAAAAGTAGCACGAGGCCAACGAGCCCCAGCACAGCACCTGCCAGGCGCCGGCGGCCAATATTGAATGTTTCGTAAGTCGCCAAATCGACGTTTAACGCTAGAGTCTCGGTCGCCACATTCGGAAACAGCGCCCGCATCGCCCACAACTCTGACCGGTGTGCTATGCGGCGATCCAGCAGCAGGCTGGTGTGCGACGCAAACGGAATACGCTCCAAATCAAACGCGCGCAACTGCACAAAATCCTCCGGCGCGTTCCTATCGCCTCCGGCAGCCGCCTGCAAGTCTTTCGCTTCCTTCGCAAGCGGCGGAATATCAAATTGCGCAGTGAACACGAGCAGATTCGCCGGCATACGCATCGGCAGTTTCATCGGTGCCGGTGAAATTGCAATCGTCGCGAGTACTGGTTCGCGATCCGCCATTCGAATTGCAATCGCTGCTCCCATCGAATGGCCCACAAGCACCGTCGTGCGCGGGCCAATCCCGCCGTTGCGAATCAGAGTTTCCACCGCAGCGGTCGCGCATAGCTGCGCGCGTGGAAATGTAAATGGTTCGCGATTGTCGCCATGACCGGGTAAATCGAGTGCGTAGGTTCGCAAACCATGCCCCGCGAAATCTTCGCTCAAGTACGTCATCACCCTGCGATTTGCGGAGAGTCCGTGAAGCACAATCGCAGATCCAGCCGGACTCACACTCGCCGGCGGATCGTATTCGGTAACCGGAACCCGGCAGCCGCTCGCATTCAGCACGAAATCTTTTCTCGGCAGCTCACTGCGCCGGATCCATGCGGTTCCCAGAAGCAGACAAATCGCTCCGCCGATCGCGAGCCCAAGTTCCCAGAGCTTCATCGCTTTGCGCCTGCCATTTTCACGCGCATGTTAGAATGGTACGTTTGCAACCAAGCGTCGTAGCCAACGAGGAGAGCAGAGATTTGGGTTGCGTGATTTCTCAAGATGAATTGATTCTCCGACGCGCCGAGTGGAAACGCAACGGTAAGCGCGTCGTGTTCGCGAGCGGCGCTTTCGATCTGTTGCACCCCGGTCACGTTCGCCTTATCGAACAGGCTCGCTCGCACGGAGATGTCCTTGTGGTAGGAATCGAGAGCAAAGCCATTCCGCTCGATCGCCTCGACGCTCAGCCCGGGTTGCCCGGCCTGCCGATAACGCCGTCTGCGGAGCGTGCCGAAGTTGTTGCCGCTCTCGCCGCCGTGGATTTTGCCGTCGAGTTCGATCCGAATTCCTCGCCTCCGTTTGTGGAACGGCTTGTGCCAGACGTTATCATCAAGGGCGGCAATCCCGCCTCCGATAAGAAAGGGTTTCAGCTGGGAGAATCGTCTTCATCCTCGGCGGGTAAAGTGATTCATATCCCTCTCGAGCCTGGTCACTCGACCGCGCGCTTGATTGAGCGCATCAAAAATCTCAACGCATGATTCTGTCTCTGGTATCTGAGCTTCTCGCTCGGGTGGGCCGCCGGCCCGTCGTCGAGGAAGCGGTTGACAAGCTGCGCCGCAGCGGCGGATTCGTCCGCCTCGATGGACTCACCGATCCGGCCAAAACTCTCGTCGCCGCTTTGGCCGCCGCCGGGCTTGGTCGCCCTGCCATCTTTGTCGTGGAGTCAAATCAACGCGCCGAAGCGCTCGTCGAACCGCTCCGATGGTTCTATCGCGCGGTCACCGGCAAGCCGGGCCATCGCGTCGTCCATTTGCCGGGACTTGAAGTCCTGCCTTATGACGGCCGCTCGCCGCACGCAGAAATTTCCGAAGATCGCGCCGTCGCGCTCTGGCGATTTGCCAACGGCGATGCCGACCTGATGATCACGCCCGTGCAAGCTGCGCTTTGGCGGATGCGCGAAGCGGAGTTCTACCGCCATCTCGCTCGCACCATCGAGCGCGACCAGGAAATCCCCCATCGCGAGCTTCTCGATTTCCTCTCCAGCGCCGGTTACGAAAAACAAACCACCTGCGAGATGCCCGGCCAATTTTCCGTTCGCGGCGGCATCATTGACGTCTTTTCACCGGAAGCGCCTCAGCCAGTTCGCGTCGAGCTTCTCGGTGACACGATCGAATCCATTCGCGCTTTCGATCCGAATACGCAGCGCTCAACGAATCCGATGGAACGCGCCACGTTGCTGCCCCTCACGGAATTTCCCCGCCGCGCCGAAGTGTTGCAGCGCCTGCGCGTCCCGGCAGCCTCCGGCCGCGAAGATGACGAAGCTCCCGCAGGCTTTTATCCCGGCTGGGAATTTCAGGAAATCCTGCTCGAAGATCGCAAGTCCACTCTCTTCGACCTCGCCAACGATCCGCTCGTAATCGAGGACGAGCCTTCTCTCTTGAAGGCTGCCATCGAACATTATCGCGACAAATTGCGCGAATCCTTTGAAGCGTTTGAAAGCCCTGTCAGCGAGCCGCCCAACCGCTTCGTCTTCGATGAGGAAGAATGGTCGCTCGGAATGCAACTCGCGCCGCGCCTGGGAGTGGACCATCTCGGCGTCGCAACCGAGGACGCGCCACTACGCACGCTACAAACTCAGCCCACCACCAGCTACCACGGCAACGTCGCTGCGTTCATGTCCGAAGTCCGCGAAAGGCTTTCCACCGGCGAACAGGTGATGGTGTCGGCTGCTACTACCGGCGAACTCGAACGCCTCGCTGATATCTGCCACGAGTACGAAGTTCCCTATCGTCTTGGAGAGCTCGAAGAAAATGTCACGGTCAGTCGCCTCGCCGAAGAATCGCACGGCGGCAATGTTCCCGGCATGATCCTGATCAAAGCGCCCATCAGCGAAGGTGTAGCGATTCCCGAAGTGAATCTCACCATCTACGGCAACACCGATCTCTTCGAAACGCTCCCTCCGCCCTCTCAGCGCGCCCGCTCCCGCCCAAAATCCGCCAGCTTCTTCAGCGATTTCTCCGATCTCAAGCCGGGAGATTTTGTAGTCCACGTGGATCATGGCATCGGCCAGTTCGACGGTCTCCGCCAGGTAGCCGTCGAAGGTGCCAACGGCGAATTCATGCTTCTGCATTATGCCGAAGACGCCAAACTCTACGTCCCCTTAGCGCGTCTCGATCTCATCCAGAAATACAACGCGCTCGGTGGCGCCACGCCCGCTCTCGACCGTCTCGGCACCACCATCTGGGAAGCACGCAAGACGCGCGTCCGCAAGTCCGTCAGCGACATGGCGGAAAAGCTTCTCGAACTCTACGCCGAACGCAAAATGGCCACCGGCCACGCG
The DNA here is from genome assembly GCA_963815265.1 of uncultured Acidobacteriota bacterium. Lineage (GTDB taxonomy): Bacteria > Acidobacteriota > Terriglobia > Acidiferrales > UBA7541 > Palsa-295. The sequence goes on from CAWFGI010000006.1 coordinate 154,466, forward strand.
TTTCCACCCGATTCAAACTGGCAGCGCGAGTTTGAAGACGCCTTTGAATTCGAGGAAACCACCGATCAGCAGAAAGCCATCGACGATGTGAAACGCGACATGGAATCCACGCTTCCTATGGATCGTCTTCTGTGCGGCGACGTGGGTTACGGAAAAACGGAAGTCGCCATGCGCGCCACCTTTAAGGCCGTCGCAGATTCAAAACAGACCGCCATTCTCGCCCCCACCACTGTGCTCGCTTTTCAGCATTACGAAACTTTCCGCCGCCGCTTCGCTGCATTTCCGGTCCGAATCGAAATGCTCAGCCGCTTTCGCTCCGAGAAGGAACAAAAGAAGGTGATCGAGGAAGTCGAGCAAGGCAAAGTCGACATCGTCATTGGCACTCACCGCCTTCTCTCGAAGGACGTGAAGTTTCAAGATCTCGGCCTGCTCGTCGTCGACGAAGAGCAACGCTTCGGCGTGGCTCACAAAGAGCGCCTGAAAGAAATGCGCAAGAATGTTGACGTCCTAACGATGTCCGCCACACCAATTCCCCGCACGCTGCATATGTCGCTCGTAGGGTTGCGTGACATGAGTGTGATCGAAACTCCGCCGAAAGATCGCCTCGCCATCCAGACCACCGTGGCTCCGTTCAGCGAAACGCTCGTCCAGCGCGTGGTTCAGGAGGAACTCGCCCGCGAGGGACAAATTTTCTTTGTGCACAACCGCGTCGAATCAATCGAATCTCTGGCTGCCATGATCACGCGCCTCGTTCCGAAAGCTCGCGTGGTGATCGGACACGGCCAGATGCGCGAAAACGAGCTCGAAAAGGTAATGCTGAAATTCATCCGCGGCGAGGCGGACGTCCTACTCTCGACCACCATTATCGAGAATGGCCTCGACATCCCGCGCGCCAACACCATCATCATCAATCGCGCTGACCGCTTCGGCCTCTCCGAGCTCTACCAGCTGCGCGGACGCGTCGGCCGCTCCAACCAGCGCGCCTACGCGTACCTGCTGATCCCAACGGAAACCGCGCTTACATCTATCGCGCGCCAGCGTCTCGCCGCCCTCAAGGAATTCAGCGACCTCGGCGCCGGCTTCCGCATCGCCGCGCTTGACCTCGAGCTGCGCGGTGCAGGCAATCTTCTCGGCAGCGAGCAGCACGGCCACATCGAAGCGGTCGGCTTCGACATGTACTGCCAGATGATGGAACGCGCCGTCGCCGAGCGGAAAGGTGAAGCGCTTCCCCCGGAACGCCGCGCCACACTCAACCTTGGACAAGAAATCCGCATCCCACCTGAGTACATCGAGAGCGAGAACTTGCGCCTTCGAATCTACAAACGAATTGCGGGGGTCACGTCCGACGCCGAGCGCGTGGAAGTCCGCCGTGAGCTTGCCGACCGTTTCGGACCTCCGCCGCCCGCTGTCGAAAATCTGCTCGAATATGCCGTGCTGAAAGCGCTCGCGGAGAAAATGCTGGTCGCCACGATTGACCGCAAGCAAGACCAAATCGCGATCAAGTTCTACGACGACACGCCGCTGGGACCGGAGCGCCTGGTGAAATTGGTCCGAAAACGCCGCGGAATGCGTCTCGATCCCACGGGTGTCCTTTGGTTCGACTGGAAAGGCGACGCAGGTGGTCCGATGGCCGCAGCCAGAAACGTATTGCAACAACTACAATCGTAGGTCTACACTTTTGCCTATAAGGAATAAAATGAGACTTCGCACTTCACAGTTTTTGCACCTTTTGGCGCTTACGATTCTTGCGCTCGCCTTGCCATTTTCAGTTTTCGCTCAGCAACAGCCCTCTACGGTCATTAAACCACCGCCTCCCCCCGCGCCGGCCCCAGTTGCCGCTGCACCCGCATCTCCCGTTCATCACGGAGTGGTCGCGGAAGAAATCGTCGCGCGTGTCAACAACGACATCATTACCCTAAGCGATTACGAAAAAGCGGAGCAAGCGCTCCGCCACGATGTCACCGACGAATGCCAGGCTTGCTCGCCCGAGCGCGTCGAAGCAATGTACAGGGATAAACAGAAGGACTTACTGCGCGACTTGATCGATCAGCAACTCCTGGTTCAACGCGGCAAAGATGAGGGCATCAGCGTCGAGGCCGACGTAATCAAGCAGCTGGACGAAGTTCGCAAGCAAAACAATCTGGCATCGTTGGACGATCTGGAAAAGGCCGTCGAAGGCGAAGGCCTTTCCTGGGATGACTACAAGGCGCAGTTTCGCAATCGCCTGCTCACTCAGGAAGTAATTCACCGCGAAATGGGAAACCGCATCATCATCGGTCATGACGAGGTGAAGCAATACTACGATGCGCATCAGAAAGATTTCGTAAAACCGGAACAAGTGGAGCTTGCTGAGATTTTTCTGGATACAAAAGACAAGTCTCCCCAGGAAATCGACGCTATCGAGCAAAAGGCCAACGACTACCGCAATCGCGTCTTGAAAGGCGAAGAGTTCAGCGAAATCGCCAAACGCTATTCGGAAGGCAGCACAAAAGATAAGGGCGGCGCCCTGGGAACTTTCGAGCCTGGGCAACTGTCCAAGCAGCTCGAAGACATTGTCTTTAAAATGGATAAAGGTCAGATTACCGAAGTCATCCAGACCAAGACCGGCTTCGAAATTCTCAAAGTGGTTGATCACTATCAAGCCGGCCTGCAGCCTGTCTCCAAAGTCGAAAACGAAATTATGAACCGCATCTACCTGCAAAAAATGCAGCCACAGTTGCGTGAATATCTCGCCCAGCTGCGTGAAGAGAGTTATGTCACGGTGAAGCCGGGGTTCACCGACTCTGCGGCCGTTCCTGGAGCAAGCGTAATCCAGGAGGTTGCGCCTACTCCTGACGCCCAGCAGAAAACCAGTAGCAAAAAGAAGTTGAAGCCCAAGCTGAATAGCTGATGAAGAGCCTCTACGTATCCAGCCTTCAGGATGGACAGGCGGTCACTTCCCTTTTCCTCGTGCGTGAAAAGGAGATTCGCACTTCTCCCCGCACCGGCTCATCCTGGCTCCAGCTCGAACTCTGCGACCGCACGGGGACCATCTCTGCGAAGATGTGGGAAAACTTCACTCCGATCGTAAGCACGTTTGAACGCGACGACGTGGTGCAGATTCGTGGCCGCGTGAAACTTTATAACGGTCAAAAAGAGCTCACCCTCGAAGCGGTGATCCCGTCCGCTGAGCAGGACTACGAGCTGGCTGATTTTCTTCCCCATACGAAATACGACGTGGAGATGCTTTATTCAAAGCTGTGCGCCGCCGTCGCGCAGATGAAAAATCCTTACTTGCAGCAGCTCCTCTCGAGGTTCATCGAGGATCCCGCCATCGTTCCCAAACTAAAGCGCGCCCCCGCTGCCATGACCATGCATCACGCGTTTATCGGCGGCCTGCTCGAGCATATCGTCAGCCTTACCGGACTCGCGCGAGCTGTTTCCGAACATTACCCTGAGCTCGACGCCGATCTGCTTCTCACGGGCGTCGTCCTTCACGACATCGGTAAAATCGAAGAATTGCGTTATGCGCGCGGCATCGAATATTCCACCGAAGGCCGCCTGCTCGGCCATATCATGATTGGCGCAGGGATGGTCCGCGACAGAATCAAGGCGATTCCCGGATTCCCTGCCGCCCTCGCCGTTCTAGTGGAGCATCTGATTCTCAGCCACCACGGCACCCATGAATTCGGTTCGCCCGCCCTGCCCCAAACCCGGGAAGCTGTCGCACTCAATTTCATTGACGATCTCGATTCCAAAATGGCGGCCATGGGAGCGACGATCGATTCTCTGTCAGGCGACGACGAGTGGACCGGACGCAATCCCTCGCTTCGTCGCGCGTTGCTTCACGGAGCAAGGTATTTAGGCAAGAGAATCGCGAATTTTGTTACCGTTGACGATGCTGCGACAAAAACTTGATGACTAAAAGCGATTGCCTGTGACTGAAGCCCTTACAAAAACTCATTCTCCGCGCCGTTCGGTTCTCGATCTCGCCCCGCTCGAGCTCGATTGTATGAATACGCTGTGGCCAATGGGCGAAGGAACTGTTCGTGAAATTCGCGATCGCCTCGCCGAGCGTCGTCCGCGCGCCTATACAACAATCATGACGATCATGGACAGGCTTGCTCGCAAAGGCGTCGTCGAGCGCCGAAAAGTTGGGCGCGCCTACACCTATCGAGCAAACGTTTCGGCGGACGAGGCGCGCGCTCAAGCGCTCGGGCAAGTGGTAGATAATTTCTTTGGTGGCTCGAAGGAAGCGCTGATCGCTCAGCTCAACGGGGTCTTGCCAGCTGCGCGCGTCGAATCAGCCTACGTTGCCGCTCCACGTGCGCGTGCAGCTGCCGCGGCTTCCCTCAGTGGAAGCATTTCGCCGGATGCGATCGCCGCTCCTGCGCCGTCTCCGCGTCCTGCTGTCCCCGCCTCGGGACACCGGCCAGCGGGACGCCGGGTTCGCGTGGGCAGCACACCGGATAGCGAACCGATCGACGACACTCTTCTCTAGCCATGTTTCCGCCAGAATTCACAATTCGCAATCGCGCCATTCGCCCCGCTACGATCCTCGCGCCTATGGCCGGCGTCACGGACACGGTCTTCCGCCGCGTGATTCGCGGTCTCGGCGGCTGCGGCCTTATCATGACCGAATTCACCAGCGCCGAAGGCCTCACCCGCAATTCCGCCCGCACTTTGCACTATCTCTACTTCGACGACGACGAACATCCCATCGCCGCCCAAATCTTCGGTTCCGATCCCAAAGTGATGGCTTCCGCCGCCGCCCTCACCGAGGATCTCGGCTTCGACCATGTCGACATCAATCTCGGCTGCCCGGTGAAAAAAGTCGTGAAGTGCGGCGGTTCAGGCCTCCTGCGCGATCTTCCGCATCTCGAAGTTCTTTTCCGCGCCATTCGCGCCGCTGTCCGCATCCCTCTCACCATCAAAATTCGCTCCGGCTGGGACGAACGAAATATCGTTGCAGTTGACGTAGCGCGTATGGCCGAACAAGCCGGCATCGAGGCAATCGCCATTCATCCGCGCACTCGCATGCAGGGCTATAGCGGCGCTGCGGATTGGAGCGTAATCCGCGATGCGAAACAGGCCGTGCGCATCCCTGTTATCGGCAATGGTGACATTCGCACGCCACAAGATGCCGTTCGCATGATCGCCGAAACCGGATGCGATGCCGTCATGATCGGCCGCTCCGCATCGTCGAACCCCTGGATCTTCCGCCAGATCGCTCAATACGTTGCGACGCAACGCTACGACGAGCCCACCGAGCTCGACCGCTATCATCTTCTTGCCGGATACTTTCGCAGCCTGATCGCAGCTGAGATGCCCGACGCCGTCGGCAAGATGAAACAGTTCGCCAGCCTCTTCACCCACGGCGTTCGCAACGGCTCCGCACTTCGCCACTCCGTCCATCACGCCCAGTCCGCCAGCGAAATCCTGGATCGCGTAGACAGCTTCTTCGCAAATCTCACCGCTTCCTCATCCTGACTTGAATTTTCTCGCCGCTGCAGCACCGGCATCCCCGCAGCTTTTGGCCCTGGCTTCGCTTTACAGTGGCACAGGCACTCTTGCCTGTGCGCCGTTGCCAAGCCGCATTCGTACGACCTTGGCTCTGCCACAGCATCGCACTCCGTAAGCGCCAAAGGACCATCTGGAATTTTTAACTCGACCGAATACTCCGATCCCAGTCCGCACAAACTTTCTTCAGCAAAGCCGGATAAATAATCCATCGTCGAAACGGATCGATTAAGCCCATATACAAAGGGGTAATCCACGTCTGCGGGCGCAGATAAACCGCAAAGTAGAATCGATAACCATCGGCTTTTTCAGCAAGCGCGCTGAGCGCCGCAGCATGGACGGTACGATTCTGTATTTCAACCAGCTGTTCATTTTCGAAGCGATAAACTACGCGAAACAGCCCCTCTGGCGTTCCCGGTACGACAATAGAACGAGCGCGATCCTCGGCCGTCAGCCGGTTTCCAAACGATACTGCCGGGGCATTCTTCGGTTCAGCCTCAAGCCCGAAAACGCGCCCCAGAAAAAACCGAAGCCCGAAAAGTGCGCGTGCCATGAGTGGAAATCTACTGATCTCAGCGTTGGCTCTGTCTGATCTGTTCTCACCCGATCGGCGGAAAAATTCACAAAGGGTTACGCCGTCGCTATACGCAGGAAGGTCAATCGCCCAAACGTCGTGCAGTGGAATGTCCGCAAGGAATGTATGCACGCGAAGCGGCAGTGCGTAAAACTCCCCTGGAGAAATCTGCGGCATCGCTTATTGTTAGTGCTTATTCCACCAAGCAAAACTCGAAACTCGCTTCTACGCTTCGTCCCGCGTAATCAAAAGCTGCTTATAAGCCTCGCGCCGCGTCAACCCGCGTTCCCGCGCCGCCACCTTCAATGCCGACTTCGTATCCACCCCACGCTCCAACGCAATTTCCTCCACGCGTCTCGCCAGCGGCACCGCTGAAGCCGAATTCCCTGCCCCACCTTCCGCATGTGAAGCTTCCTCATCCGGAGGCGCAATCAGCAAAGTAATTTCCCCGCGCGGCGCTCTCTTTCTGAAATCCTCCAGCAACGTTTCGATCCGTCCGCGCATGAACTCCTCGTACAGCTTCGTCACCTCGCGCGCCACCACCACTTGCCGGTTGCCCAGAATCTCCAGGGCATCTTCAAGAGTGTCGAGCAACCGGTGCGGCGCTTCATATAGCACCAGCGTCCTCTGTTCGCCGTCCAATCCTCGCAACGATTTTCGCCGCTCGGTCTGCTTCGAGGGCAAGAATCCGATAAACGCGAACTCCTCGATCGGCATCCCGGATGCCGCAAGCGCCGCCACAAACGCCGAGGCCCCCGGCACCGGCACCACCTGAATCCCGTGCCGCAAGCACAGGCTCACCAGATGGTGTCCGGGATCAGAAACCACCGGCGTTCCCGCATCACTCACCAACGCCACCTTCGCGCCCTGCTCGAGATCAATCACGATTTCGGCCGCTCTCGTAATCTCGTTGTGCTCGTGATAACTCACTAGCCGCTTTTGAATATCGAAGTGCGTCAGCAGCTTCATCGTCTCCCGCGTGTCCTCGCATGCAATCAGATCTACTTCTTTCAGGATGCGAAGCGCCCGCAGCGTTATGTCCTCGAGATTTCCGATGGGCGTCGCCACCAGATACAGACAGCCCGCTCCCGGCTCATCGATTTTTACTGTCTTTGCCATTTTGTCTGTCTCACGAGACTATGCCCACGCGCACCATCTTGCAAGCCGTCCGCCACATCACCGCGCCAGGTTTTACTGTTTGCATTTCTCGGCGCACTTCTGCTGCGTTCCTGCAGCAACAGGAACAATCGTGCTAAAATTTTGTGTTAAGCGATTTAGGGGAGGAACTCCGCTTTGCCTTTATACGAGTACAAGTGCGAGAAGTGCGGCCATCGCTTCGAGAAAATCGAGAAGCATTCGGCCTCTGAAATCAAGAAATGCCCTAAATGCGGCGCCAACGCGCCGCGCCAGATCTCCGCGGCTGGAATCCAGTTCAAAGGCTCGGGCTGGTACGTCACGGACTACGCGGGCAAAGGTTCCTCGCCGTCCACCAGCGAGGGCGACGGCTCCGCATCGAAGTCAGACAAGTCGGAAAAATCCGGAAAGGCGGAGAAATCAGAAAGCAAATCGAGCGAGACCAAATCGTCTGACAAATCCTCGAACGAAAAATCCTCTTCCAAAAAGGACAAAAAGTAGCGGCGCTCCGCGTCACGCAGGTCGCTCATAGCTTCAATCCCTGCAAATACGATCGAAACTCATCCCCGAACTGCTCATTCTTCAACGCAATTTCCACCGTCGCTTTCAAAAACCCCAGCTTGTCTCCGGCGTCGTGCGTCTTACCGTCGTATTTCCACGCGTATAGCCCTTGCTGCTTTTTTCTCGCCAGCTTCCGCAATCCATCCGTCAGCTGAATCTCGCCCCCTGCGCCCGGCTCGGTCTTCTCCAGATAATCAAAAATTTCAGGCGGCAGCACATAGCGCCCCGTCACTCCCAGGTTTGACGGCGCCTTTTCCGGCTCCGGCTTCTCGACCAGATCCTTGATCCGCAGCAGTCGCTCGCCCCAGCGATTTTTCTTTCCCTTCTCCGCCACCGCGTCCACGATCCCGTAAAAATACACTCGCTCTCGCGGCACTTCCTCCACCGCGATCGCGCCTACGCCCGTCTCTTCATAGATCTCCACAAGCGAGCGCGTCGCCGGAATCTTCCCGTCCATAATCACGTCGCCCAGCAGCACCGCAAACGGTTCATCGCCCACCAGTTCGCGAGCCGTAAGCACTGCATGCCCCAATCCCAGTGCCTCTCTCTGCCGCGTATAGCTGAAATGCAGGCCGCCGCTGATCTCGCGCACCATTTTCGCCTGCTTCGCCTTCCCACGTTCTTCGAGAAACTGTTCCAGCTCGGGCACCGAGTCAAAATGATCCTCAATCGCGTACTTGCGCCGCCCCGTAACAAAAATAATATTTTCAATTCCCGAATCGATGCACTCTTCCACCGCGTACTGAATCAGCGGCTTATCCACCACCGGCAGCATTTCTTTTGGCATCGCCTTCGTTGCGGGCAAGAACCGTGTTCCGAGCCCCGCCACTGGCAACACCGCCTTGCGTACTCGCTTCGGCTTTCCCGTCATCGTTAAGTTCCTCTTCGATTGGCTTGGGAAGATTTAAACGCGCCGATGGCTGCGAAATGCGCAATGCGCGTCTGTTTCTGGGTTCCATCTTACCCAAGCTCGCGCGGCCGCGAAAGCGGTGGAATCCTGTATGTTACGATAAGGGGCTGGCGCCTTTGGAGGAAAGAACTTCGGTGGACGCACGCGAAAAAATGATTCTCGGCATCGAATCGTCCTGCGACGAAACCGCCGCAGCAGTCGTCGCCGACGGCCGCCGCATCTTATCGAGCATCGTCTCCTCGCAAATCGACATCCACCGCAAATACGGCGGCGTAGTTCCGGAACTCGCCTCGCGCGAACATCTCCGCAAAATCGTGCCAGTCGTGCGCGAAGCGCTCGACCAGGCAAAAATCGCGCTCACCGATCTCGACGCCGTCGCCGTCACTCAGGGGCCCGGCCTCACCGGCGCGCTCCTCGTCGGCATGACCTACGGTAAAGTTCTCGCCTTGGCGCTCAACAAGCCGCTCATCGCCGTGAATCACCTGGAAGGCCACGTTCATGCCGTAATTCTCGAAGCGCACCTCGCCGCGCGCCATCCGCAAATGCCCGCTGTCTGCCTCATCGTCTCCGGCGGCCACACAGTTCTCTACCATGTCACGTCCACCTCGTCGAATGGCGACGCGACCCGCGCCAAATTTTCCTACGCTCGCATCGGCGGCACTCGCGACGACGCCGCCGGCGAAGCCTACGACAAAGTCGCCCGTATGCTCGCCCTCGGCTACCCGGGCGGTCCGATTCTCGATCAACTCGCCTTGCACGGCGATCCGAAAGCCGTCCGCTTCGGCGAACCGAAAATGAAAAGCAATCCCCACGATTTCAGCTTCAGCGGCATCAAGACGGCCATGCTCTACCACCTCCGCCGCCATCCCGAATTGCAGCCCGAAATCGACGCCCGCCAGCAAGCCCTCGCTCGCGGCGAACGCACTGCCGACGCCCTCCGCCACCTTTCGAGCCGCGCCACGCTCGATCTCATCGCCAGCTTCCAGCGCGCTGTCGTCGACGATCTCACCACGCGCACGCTGGCCGCCGCTGAACAATACGGCGTGCGCACCGTCCTCGTCTCCGGCGGCGTCGCCGCCAATCGCGAACTCCGCGCCGCTTTCGAATCCGAAGCCCGTCGCCGCTCCATCGACGTCTATTTCCCCAGCCGCGCCCTCTCCACCGACAACGCCGCCATGATCGCCGCCGCCGCCCACCCCCGCTACCTCAACCAGGACTTCGCCAACGCCACACTTAACGCCGAGCCTAATTTAGCCCTCGCCTGAAACGCTCCGCCCGGCGCTCGCTGCCAATCACACGACGCTGCCGGCACACTCCCTCGTAGCGCTGGCTTGTCCTGAGGAACGAAGGGCATCCTGTGGGCTCTTTCGAATTTTCCTGTCATCCCGAGCGCAGTCGAGGGATCTCTCTTCGCCTTTCGCCGTCGTCGCTCGCTACGAAATCGTTTGGCGCTGCGACCCAATTCTGCTACACAACAATCTCAGGAGGCCAAGCCATGCCCGCACTTCCCTCGTCCACCACCCCGACCGCCGCTCAAACGAACCTCGCCCTGCTCCTCCTCCGCATCGCCAGCGCACTCGCCGTTCTCTATCACGGCAGCGCCATCCTCTTCGGCGCATTCGGCGGTCCCGGCCCCCACGGCTTCGCCGCCTACATGCACGCGCCCGATATCGTCGGCTATCTCGTCGGACTCGCTCAAGTCGCGGGCGGCATCGCCATTCTCACAGGCATCCTGATTCGCGTCGGCGCAGTCTGCGTCATCATCATAATGCTCGGCGCGATCTTTCTCGTCCATCTACCGCACGGCTTCAACATCAGCGCCGGTGGCGCCGAATACGCCATCACCCAACTGCTCGTCGCTACAGCTCTGCTCATAACAGGCGCAGGCGCCTACTCGCTAGCCGGAGTGATGCCGCATGCACTCCGCAAGCTATAGCTGGCGATGACGCTTCCTCCGGAACCTTCGGCCAACACCTCGCGTGTTCCAACGCCACATCCGTCTCCACAACTAGCCTCCGGCCGCAAGCCAGCTCTCATTGCGCTCGCTCTACTCGCGCTTCTGCTGTTCCTCGCTCACTATCGCTCCACCCACTCACCGTCGTCTCCGCCAACCTCAGCGCCAGCGGAAACGCCGCTGCGTTAACTCTTCACCGTCGCTATGCTGCTCCTAAACAGGCGCACACCCATTTCGCTAGCCAGTACTCTGCCTCACGCACTACACAAGCTATAGTCCATTACAAGTGTTGCCTTCTGCTCGGGCGCGGCCAGATTCCAGTGTATAATCCCCCGCATTCGCATCCCGCGAGGCGCTAGTGGCGGCCGACCAATCTTCCAAAGTGTGGGTTCCCGTATGTTGCGGACGCGCCATGCGCTGCAATATGTTCAGGCAGGCGGACGGCGGCACTTACGCTGCCCTGGTTTGCACGCAGTGCAATAAGAACATCACGCTGGAACAGGAACCTCTCGCAGCTGCGGGTACATTCGGAGAAGGCTCGAGCGTTCTGAGCCTGATTGCATCGCCCAAACCACCCAAAACGGAAAGAAAAAAATCGTTCGCCGAAGCCGGGCCCGACGATCAAACGATGTAGTGCAGATTCCGGCTCACCCAAGACCTTGCCTGCCTATGACCGGTCAGACACAACGATTTCCCACACAATGATTGGTCAAACGATTTCGCACTACCGCATCGTCGAGCAACTCGGCGCCGGCGGCATGGGCATCGTATTCAAAGCTCAGGATAGCCGCCTCGAACGCGCAGTGGCCCTGAAATTCCTTCCTGAAAAACTCGCACAGCAGCCTCAGGCGCTCGACCGCTTCCGTCGCGAAGCGCGCGCCGCATCCGCCTTAAACCATCCCGGCATCTGCACAATCTACGACATCGGCGAGCAGGACGGCCACCCATTCATCGCCATGGAATTCATCGACGGCGAAACGCTGCGCGCTCACATCCACGGCAAACCGCTTCCGCTCGACGAACTGCTCGAGCTGGGCATCGAAATAGCGGACGCTCTCGAAGCGGCCCACGCGGAAGGAATCATTCACCGCGACATCAAACCCGCGAATATTTTCGTAACCAAGCGCGGACGAGCCAAGGTCCTCGATTTCGGCCTCGCCAAGCTCGTTCCCAAAGGAATCACTACCGGCGCAGGCTCCGAAGCCGATCAATCGGATTCCAATTCCATCGTTGGAATCATTAGCGGCACTCCTTCCTACATGTCGCCAGAGCAGGTTCGCGGAGATGGCCTCGATTCGCGCACCGACATCTTCTCGCTCGGCCTCGTGCTCTACGAAATGGCAACGGGGCGCCAGGCTTTCGGCGGTGGCACAGGCGGTATGATCATCGAAGCGGTTCTCACCCGCCCTCCGGCCCCGGTCCAAAGCATCAATCCCGCGATTCCCCCCAGGCTCGAAGAAATCATCGACAAAGCGCTGCATAAGGATAGAGACCAACGTTACCAACACGTCTCAGACCTGTGCGCTGACCTGCTGCACTTAAAACGTGAATTAGATTCGGGCAGCCAATCCGCAAGCGAAATCTCACAATCCTCAGCAATGTCAAACGCAGGCCCCCTATCTCCATCCGGCGAGCTCATGTCGCGCAGATCGACAGACGACACGCGCGCACTCCGCGCGCACCGCGCATCAAAAACCATCGACTCGCTCGCAGTCTTGCCCTTCGACAACGCCAGTCGCGACCCCGAGTACGATTACCTCAGCGACGGCATCACCGCGAGCCTCATCAATATCCTCGCCACCGTCCCAAAACTCCGCGTGATGGCGCAAAGCACAGTATTTCGTTTCAAGGGCCGCGCGATTGACCCTCAAGCCACCGGTCGCGATCTGAACGTGCGCGCCGTGCTCACCGGACGCGTGATGCAAAGCGGCGGCTCTTTGCGAATCGGCGCCGAGTTAGTCGACGTAGCTACCGGTTCTCGATTGTGGGGCGCGCAATACGACCGCAAGTCCGGCGACATCTTCGCAATCCAGGACGACATTTCCAACGAGATAGCGGAAAAATTGAAGCTGCAGCTCACCCATGCCCAAAAAAAGCGGCTCACCAGGCATCACACCGAAGATCCCGAAGCTTACCGCATCTATCTAAAGGGCCGTCATCACTGGAACCGCTGGACAGAAGAAGGCTTTTACAAAGCGATCGAATATTTTCAGCAGGCGATCGAGAAGGACCCAGCCTACGCTCTCGCTCATGCAGGCGTGGCCGATTCCTATGTCCTTCTCGGTTGGAACAGCTATCTCCCTCCCAAAGACGCTTTCCCCAAGGCCAAAGCTGCCGCCTTGACGGCTCTGGAATTCGATCCCGACCTCGGCGAAGCTCATACTCCCCTCGCAGCCGTACTCTGGCTTTACGATTGGCAGTGGCCAGAGGCTGAGAAAGAATTCAAGCGCAGCCTCGAACTCAATCCCACCTACCCCACCGCCAATCACTGGCACGCCGAGTACGTGATGACTATGCGCCGCCACGCCGAAGCCATCACGGAAATGAAAACCAGCCAGGCGCTCGATCCCCTCTCTCTCATCATCAACGTCGCCATTGGCTGGGCCTACTACACCGCCCGCCGCTACGACGAAGCCCTCGCACAGCTCAAGCAAACTGTCGAACTCGATCCCAATTACCCAGTCACCTACTGGATTCTAGGCATGGTCCACCGAACGCTGGGCCGCAACGCCACGGCCATCGCCGAAGGCGAAAAGGGAGTGCGCCTCTCAGGCGGCAGCCCCCTGATGCGCGCAGCTCTCGCCCATTCCTACGGCAAAGCGGGAAGGAAAAAAGAAGCGCTGCAAATCCTCGACGAACTCACCAGCCTCGCCACGTGCAAATACGTCGCGCCCCACTTCTTCGCCGGAATCCACATCGGCCTCGGAGAAAACGACCGCGCCCTCGATTACCTCGAGAAATCCTACGAGGACCACTCCCACTGGCTCATCTACCTGCACATAGATCCCGTCATGGACGATTTGCGCGCAGAGCCCCGTTTCCAGGATCTGCTCAAGCGCGTCGGCCTCCCCGCAGCGAATACGACATAATCCAACTGCTCTTCCCCTCAGCCCTGCTCACAACAGGCTCATGCACATTCGTGGACCCACCAATACTGTCCGTCCGAAACGGACAGAAATGCCAATCCTTCACGGCTCGTATCGCGTGTCCGCTATCTATCAAGTCAGGCCACAGCTTCCTGATGGAGAGTACACTTGGGGCGAATATTTCCAAGGGGGATGACAACGATGTCACACGTCCGCTTCAATCTTCTTTGGACATCTCTGTTGCTTGCGGCCACGGCATTCGCCCCGCCATCCGCGAGAGCGCAGGAGCCGCAAAACCAGTCGAAAGCCACCAAACAGACCGTAGCACCAGCTATGACAGCCCCTCCCTGGTCTGGCGATTTCGACGGGATGTTAAAGCGCGGCTATCTACGCGCACTCGTCGCGTCGTCCAAAAGTCAGTATTACGTCGTCAACGGGGTTCAGCATGGAAGTTCCTACGAACTTCTGAAGGCCTTCGAAGACTGGATCAATCACAAGTACCCGCCGAAAGCGAAAAACATCCGCTTTCACGTTGTGTTTATTCCGGTCTCCCGCGACCAGCTATTGCCCAGGCTCGCTGCCGGCAGAGGCGATCTTTCCGTGGGCACGCTCACCATCACACCCGATCGGCAGAAGGTTGTCGATTTTTCGGATCCACTTGTCGCGGGCGTGAAGCAAATCGCGGTGACCGGCCCCAATTCTCCGGAACTCCACTCTTTGGATGACCTGTCCGGCCAGGAAGTCTTCGTCCGCAAAAGCTCGAGCTCCTGGGAACATCTCGAAGCCCTCAACACAAAGTTCCAAGGCAGTGGTAAAGCGCCGGTGAAGCTGCGGGCCGCGCCCGAAGATCTGGAAGATGAAGACTTGCTGGAGATGCTGAATGCCGGGCTCGTGCCGATCGTGGTCACCAACGCCTATTTGCCGAAACTGTGGGCGCCGTTTTACACCCACATCAAGGCCAATTCCGACGTTGTCATCAACGACTCCGGTCAACTCGCCTGGGCCATGCGGAAAGACAGTCCCAAATTTCTGGCCGTTGTGAACGAATTCGTAAAGACGCACAAACAGGGAACTCTGTTTGGAAATGGCGTGATCGCACGCTACGGGCAGAGCCCCAAGATGCTGAAGAACGCCATCGCACCTGCCGAGCTGAAGAAATTCCAGGAGACCGCTGCTTTCTTTCAGAAATACGGAACCCAATACAACGTGGATTACCTGCTTATGATGGCGCAAGGCTTTCAGGAATCCACGCTCAATCAAAACGCGAAAAGCAGTGTCGGTGCAATCGGCGTGATGCAGCTGATGCCCCCCCACAGGCGCACAGATGAAGGTCGGCGATATTCATCAGGAGGAAGCCAATATTCATGCCGGCGTGAAGTACATTCGTTTCATGGTGGATAAATATTTCGCCAATGAGCCGATGGACGACACAGACAAAATCCTGTTCGCGTTCGCTGCTTACAATTGTGGCCCGGGTCGCGTTCACTCGCTGCGAGCGGAAGCAGCTAAAAAGGGTTTTGATCCGAATGTATGGTTTGACAATGTGGAGTTGGTGGCTGCGGCAAGGATCGGCATGGAGACGGTCACCTACGTCGCGAATATCTACAAATATTACGTCGCGTACAAACTGGTCGCGGCACGGCAGGCCGAGAAGGAAAAATCGAAGCAACAAGTGAAATCTGGTCCGGGCTACTGATGCGGCGAACGGGTGAACGACGATTTGCGTGATGGGCTTTTCCAGGATTTGCTGAACGCGCTGGCCTCTGTAGAGTATTTTTCTAGCATGGCTATCGCGCTAGGAAGAATCGCCTAGAGCCTGTTAATCCATTCGCGGATATACGCCGGGCAATTGCGTAGTTTCACTCCGGCACTTTCACGATTCGCCAGAAACGATACGACATCATGGTCAACGAGCTTCACCCCTGCTAAATCCAGAACGAGCCGCTCACCGTTCGACTCCGCTTCGAGAAAGCTTCCCAACTCCGTTAAATGATCACCCTGAATCCTGCCGCTCAGCCGCAGGATTCTGCACTCGTTGTCCGATCCTCTCTCAATTTTCCACACGCCTCTCTATCCCCCGTTTTCTTTTCCTGCAAAAGGCCCCCCACGCCGGGCGGGCAAAGCTACGGGTTAAGTGACTGCAAGGCGACCGCCATTCAGATGTGGCTGGGAAATGATGACTTATCGGATTTGGAGTCTTCGGGAGCTTCGGGGATTACCGAGATTTCGTGAATAACAAGGTCATTCGCCTAAAAAAGCAAGCCTACATCTGAAAGCGCCTCTTATTAATTTTCAGCGCTTTGATTTTTGAGTCCAAAGTCGAAGCCGGCATTCCTAGCATCGCCGCCGCTCCATTGGCTCCCGAAATCCTGCCCTTCGTCGCAGCCAGAGCCGCCTCGATACGGGCTTTTTCCTGGGTCTCAAGTTCGTCCGGCAGCGACTGGCCGGAACCGCCGCGGGAAAGCCAGCTGCTGTCCACCGAAAAATCATCCGTCTCGCAAACGATCACGGAACGCTCGATCACATTCTGCAACTCTCGAATATTCCCGGGCCACCGATAGGCTTTCAAGCTGTCCATGCTTTTCTTATCGATGCGCCGAAACTTTTTGCCCGACTGGCTCGAATAGCGGTCGATGAAATATTCCACAAGCAGCTGAATGTCTTCGGTACGCTCGCGCAACGGTGGAACTTCGATCGGAAACACATTGATCCGGTAAAGAAGGTCGCTGCGAAATGTTCCCGCGGCAATCGCCGCCGGTAAATCGCGATGCGTGGCCGCAATCACCCTGACGTCGGCCCGAATCGGGCGATTTCCGCCCACGCGATCGAATTCCCGCTCCTGCAGAACACGCAAAAGCGCTACCTGCACTTCGCCGGTCAGTTCGCCGATTTCGTCTAGAAAGATAGTTCCACCTTCGGCGAGTTCAAAACGGCCCAGCCGCCTCTGCAAGGCTCCGGTGAAGGCCCCTTTCTCATGTCCGAATAATTCCGAAGCAATCAAATCGCGCGGGATGGACGCGCAATTGACGGCCACAAATGGCCGCGCAGCGCGTGGCGAGCTCGTAAGCTTCGTACGATTTCGGCGAAGGACCCGCCGTGTTGAGCATGGCGCCTGCGGCGTTGTAGACGGGAACGTCGGGGAAATCGAGCTGCGAAAGGGCGTTGGCGATGAGCGGATCGGGTTCGTTGGTGGGGTCGTGGCCGGTGCCGATATCGAGCGGGAGCGGGAGAGAGTGATCGCCGACGTTGGGCGCGTCATGACAAGTGGTGCAGGTGCCCTGGAACGGGGCGATGGGGACGGCGCCGAGCGCGGAATTGTCGTTGAGGCCACGAACGTTGGAGATGGTGAGCGCGCGGGTGTTGAAAAGCGTTTCGCCGGCGGCAATTTTTTTGCGGGCCGAGATGCGGAAACGCTCGAAGGGATTGTAGGAAGGCTGCAGATTCGCCCAGGGCTGGAACATGGTGATGGCGGTGGAATTGAACGCGCCACCGTCGGGATCTTTGCCGAGCGAATCATTGGTGCCCGGATAGTAGGCTTGCTGCGAGAGGTTATAGGCGCCGCCCTGCGCACCGTCGACATTGAGAAGACCGGCTTGGAAATCCGCGGCCTGGGCGCTGTAAAGGCCCAGTTCGAAATTCACGATCCCCTGCTGCTGGGCGAGCGTGGGTGGTTGGGCGGCTTGGGCGTGACCGTTGGTAGCATCGATCGACTGCTGCATCAGGTCCGCAGTGAGGTTGGCCATGAAGGTAGCTTCACTATTCAGCGGGTTGGCGCCGGATTCGCGACCGTCGAACATGATGGTGCTGAGGAAGCGCAGGTTGGTGGTGGGCAGCGGGCGGCGGTAGACGGAGACGGTTTGCTGGCCGGTGGAGGCGTCGGTGACGATGGCGCAGCCGTATGGGTCGTGAACAGCTTTGATTGTGAACTGCGCGCTGGGCGGCACCGGGAGGAAGATCCGAATCACTCCGCTCTTGAGGAGCAGGCTGTGGTCGGCGGGATTACTGGGGGACCCAGTGGGGCAGTTCGCGCCGTCGACTGCGGCGAAGAGTGGATCCTTGCCGTGGGTGAGGAGGAAGCGAGTACGGATGTTTTGAACGCCGAGGCCCATGGCGTCGCTGGCCTGGTGGCAGGTGCCGCAGGAGCGGCCGTTGGTGCCGAGGCTTTGGAAGAAGGGTCCGTCTTCACGGATGGGCCCGTTGGTGTTGTAGGTGGAAACGACGCCGGTGGGATCGAAGAACGGGAACAGATTCGGGATCACCGTGGCAGAGAGAGCGCCGGCGAGCGAGAGAAACACCGCGATCACAATCCACTTTCGCGTGCCGATTTTTGCAGCACACTTCAAGAAGGGGCCGAAAATCAGAGGACACCTCTCATCGTTTTAGTTTGCGCGTCTGTTCTTTGCTTCGGCGATTTTTCGATCGCCGATTGGAAACCCACACCGAGAGCTTCCGCTTACCTGTTAATGCGAAAAGTGCAGGCAGGGTGGCTCACGCATTTTTAAGGGGGCCTGAACCATGCTGCCCGTGTGCTGCGTTCAGCTGTGAGCTTGCCGTCATCCGGAGTTGCGAGCGGCCGCCAGCTGCCGAAGTGATTTGTCCTTCTCTTTTGCAGGCGAAGTGATGGCACGTGCTGGAACAGCTGCGCGGGGCGCGTGAACTGGGGTATGGCAACCGGTTCGCTTGGCGTCTGTCGCTGGCTGCGCTTGAACGCACGTGCTCGCTTTTACGGCGGCGCCGCTTCGGTTGGCGGCGACTGGTTGGGTAGCTGCGGCAGGACGGACTGTAGAGGAGGAGGACGGAGCTTCGTCGTAGTGATCAGGATTAATTTCCGCCTGGGCCCGGCATCGTCGCGCCGTGACGCACGCGAGGCCGAGACCGAACATGACGATCGAAATGCGGGAAAGCTTCAATGCGTTCATGTCTTGTTCACCTTGGGTCGAGATTCGGCGCGGCCTGATTACGAATTGGCCCGCACACTGCTTCTAATGGGAGATGCGGAAATTGCCGCCGAATCGGCTCAAGAAAAATCGCAGCGGCGTGGGTCGATATTTTGCAAATGTCCGATAGTTACATTGACTCTAAATCGAAGAACGGCTTATCCTGCTGGCAAAGTGAATGTCGATGGTTTGATTTTAAATTCGTGTTGAGATCGGTGTTGAGGCCCTGGGCGTGGTCCAACTTCCATCACAGCCGGTGACGGAACTGCTGGTCAAGTGGAGAGGCGGAGATCAGGAAGCGCTGCACGCACTCTTGCCCCTGGTTTACAAGGAACTTCGCGATATCGCGCATCGCCAACTTCGGCGCGAGCGTTCAGGCCACACCCTACAAAGCACGGCGCTGGTGCACGAGGCATATCTGCGCCTGATGGATCAAGGTGCGCCGGAAACCCAGAATCGCGCGCATTTTGTCGCGGTGGCGGCGCGGCTGATGCGGCAGATTTTGATCGACTACGCGCGTTCTCGCGGCGCGCAAAAACGCGGCGCGAATCTGCGAGTCGACGCGGAGCTGGCGGACGAACCTGGCGCAATGTCGCCGAAACAGGGTGCGGACATCATCGCGCTCGACGATGCGCTGAAAAATCTTTCGGAGCGCGATGAGCAACAAGCGCGAATCGTCGAGATGCGGTACTTCGGCGGGCTGGCGATCGACGAAACCGCGGAAGTGCTGAAGATTTCGCCGGCAACCGTGAAGCGCGACTGGAACATGGCGAAGGCGTGGCTGTCGCGAGAAATGCAGAAAGGCGTCCGTGGGGAATCAGGAAAAAAGCGAGCAGTGGAAGAACCTTAAGGAACTGTTTGGCGCGGTTCTCGAATGCGAGCCGGGGCGGCGAAGCGAATTTCTGCAACGAGCTTGCGGTTCCGACGCAGAGTTGCGCTCCGAGATCGAGTCCCTTCTGTCTGCTTACGAGAACTCATCCGAGCTTTCGCAATCCCCATGGCTGGTCGAAGCTGCCGAAGCGGCGGCACCGCAGCTCGTTGGCCCCTATCATCTGCTCGAAAAACTGGGGGAAGGCGGGATGGGTCAAGTGTGGCTCGCCGAACAGAGCGCGCCAGTACGCCGCCGCGTGGCGCTGAAACTAATTCGCACCGGGATCTACGACAACGCTTTGCTGCAGCGATTCCAGGCCGAGCGGCAGTCTTTGGCGATCATGCACCATCCGGCAATTGCGAAAGTGTTTGACGCCGGCACGACGGAAGCGGGCCAGCCTTGCTTCGTGATGGAGTACGTGCGCGGCCTTCCGATCACGGAATATTGCGATCAGAAGAAGTTGAGAATTCGGGAGCGTATTGAGCTATTTATTGAGGTGTGCGAGGGAGTGCAACACGCGCATCAGAAAGCCATCATTCACCGCGACATCAAGCCCGCGAACATTCTAGTGGCGGAAGTGGACGGCAAGGCAAAGCCCAGAATCATCGACTTTGGTATCGCCAAAGCGGTTACTTCGCAGGCGTCTGGAGAAACTCTTTTCACGCAGGCCGGCGCTTTACTCGGAACTCCCGGCTACATGAGCCCCGAGCAAGCCGATCCCGGAGCGCAGGACATAGACACGCGGACGGATGTTTATTCGCTTGGGGTGGTGCTCTATGTGCTGCTCACCGGTTGCGAGCCGTTTGACACGGTTGCATGGAAAAAACTGCCGTTCCATGAAGTGCTGCGACGGCTACGGGAAGAAGACGCGCCGACACCGAGCACGAGACTAAGTTCGGCGCACGAGGTATCAGGACCTGCTGCAAGCGCTCGCGGCACTGAACCGCGGCAGCTCGCGAATCAGCTGCGAGGCGACCTCGACTGGATCACAATGAAAGCGGTGGAGAAGGATCGGAACCGCCGCTACGGCACTCCCACCGAACTCGCCGCTGATCTTCGGCGATACCTGGAGAATGAGCCGGTGGTCGCGCGACCTGCCAGCGCCGGCTATCGGATGCAGAAATATGTGCGGCGACATCGGGTGGCCGTAGCCTTTACGATCGTCATCGGCGCGCTGCTTGTGTCGTTCGGCGCAGTTCAAGCAATGCAATTGCGGCGCATCACGCGGGAACGCGATCGCGCGAATCGTATTTCGGCGTTTATGACCAACATGTTCAAGCTTTCGGATCCAACTGAAGTGCACGCGAGCAATGTCTCGACGCGGGACGTTTTGGACAAGGCGTCAAAGGATATCGAGACGAGCCTTTCGGGCGACCCGGAGATGCAAGGGCAACTGATGCGCGTGATGGGAAACGCGTACAAGAACATGGGAGTGAATGATCGAGCGGAGTCGCTGCTTGAGCAGGCTGTCCAGGTGGACCGGCGGAGTTTTGGCCCATCCAAATGCAGAGACGCTTGACGCGATGACCGATCTGGCGTGGACCCTAAATCAAATGGGCAGAATCCCGGAAGCAGAGAAATTACAACGAGAAGCACTGCAGATCGAAGAACAGAAATTAGGCGCGGACGATCCCACCACACTGGGAACAAAAATGGGGCTGGCAGTGACTCTCGATCAGGAGGGCCGACACGAGGAAGCCGAAAAACTGGCTCGGGAGACGCTGGACGCGCAACGGCGCGTGCTGGGGCCTGAGGACACCAGCACGCTCGCCAATATGGAGAATCTCGGGGCCATGCTGGGAAATCAGGGCAAGTTTGCAGAAGCCGAGAAACTGCTGCGAGAAGCATGCGAACTCGAACGGCGCGTGCTGGGGCCAGAGAATCTGAAAACGATCGTTGCGTCGGACAATCTTGCCGAAACACTTGTCTACGAGCGGCATGACGAAGAGGCCGAACAAATTCTTCACAGCAATCTTGCGACGGTGGTACGAGTGTTCGGACCAGACCATCCCGAGCTCGCAAGTATTCGCTATAGTCTTGGATGCATCGCCCTTCATCGTGGCCAACGCGATGAAGCAATCGATTTGTTTCGCAGCGCTGTAGAACATGGATTTACGCCTCAGCAGTCTCTGGAGTTAGAGAAAGATCCTGAACTCAAGCCTGTTTATGACGACCCTCGCTTCAAGCAAATTGTAGCCATCGCGCACAAACAGGCCGACGCAGCAAAGAATGCGAGATTGGAGCCCTAGATTCGTGAATTGGCACCTGAGCAGGAACGGTGAGTGGCGCGTGCGGCTGACGATTGGCTACAATAGAAGGATATGACACAGAGGCGGCATAAGACTGTGGGCGTGAAGGTTGGCGACGTCCAGGTGGGCGGGGGCGCGCCGATCGTGGTGCAGTCGATGACAAATACCGACACGGCTGATATTGCTTCGACGGCACAGCAGTGCTTTGAGCTGGCGCAGGCGGGGTCGGAGCTGGTGCGGATTACCGTGAACGTGCCGGAAGCGGCTGCGGCGGTGGGCGAAATCAAGAAGCGGCTGCTGGATGCTGGTTGCAATGTCCCGATCATCGGCGATTTTCATTACAACGGGCATGTGCTGCTAACGAAATATCCCGATTGTGCGGCGGCGCTCGACAAGTATCGGATTAATCCCGGTAATGTGGGGCATGGGCAGAGGCGCGACGAGCAGTTTGCGACGATTTGCAAAGTGGCGCGCGATCACAACAAGCCTGTGCGCATCGGCGTGAACGGCGGGTCGCTGAATCAAGAGCTGGTGATGCAGAAGATGCAGGAGAATACGGACGGCGATCTGGGCAAAACGTCTGAAGAAATCATCAATGAGTGCATGGTGCTTTCGGCGTTGCAATCGACGGAGCTGGCGCTCGAATGCGGCTTGCGCAAAGATCAGATTATTATTTCGTGCAAGGTGTCGCGGCCGCACGATTTGATCGAGATTTACCGCGACTTGGCGCTGAAGACGGACCAACCGCTGCATCTTGGGTTGACGGAAGCGGGGATGGGGGCGAAGGGGCTGGTGTGGTCGGCGGCGTCGATGGGAATTTTGCTGGGCGAAGGGATTGGCGACACGGTGCGCATTTCGCTGACGCCTCGGCCGGGCGGGGACCGCCGCGAGGAAGTGTACGCGGCGTGCGAGTTGCTGCAGTCGCTGGGGCTGCGGACGTTTGCGCCAAGTGTGACGGCTTGCCCTGGATGCGGGCGGACGACGAGCACAACTTTTCAGGAGCTGGCGGAAAGTATTCAGGGTTACATTCGCGACAAGATGCCGGAGTGGAAGCGCGAGCGCGAGGGCGTGGAGGAATTGAAGCTCGCTGTGATGGGCTGCATCGTGAACGGGCCGGGCGAATCGAAGGCGTCGAATATTGGAATTAGTTTGCCGGGGACTGGGGAAGCGCCGCGGTGTCCCGTTTATATTGATGGGCAGCATTTCACGACGCTCGAGGGGACTTATGACGAGTTGTCGAATGCGTTTCAGGCGCTGGTGGATGATTATGTTTCGACGAAGTATCGCAGGCGCGAGACGCCCCTGCCTGTGGCGGCGGGGATGGGCAATGCGCCTGCGGCTGGAGCTGCGCGGAAAACGCCTGCGCTTCGCGTGATTGCTTGATTCGGCTGCGAAGAAAAAGCCACATCTACCCCTGCCGGTCTGAGGACCGGCGCTACAGAAGCAACAGACCACTGCACGACCGCACAAAATTCTTCTGGTTGCGTTAGACTCGCCTCAGATTGAGTTTTCGCGAAGAATCGAGGCGTCGCGTTACGATGGCTCGTTCCCTCTCACAAGCAAATCGCCCGCCTGCTTCTCGCGCCGGTGGCGCCGCTCGGGGTAAGAAGGCAGCCTCCTACCATGGCTGAAGCTGTGGCGAGCGCGACGCCGGAGCCGGCGGTTTCGTCATCGGGCCACGTTGCGGGTGCTTCTGTACCTCCTCCGAATTGGCAGCGCGGGTTTTGGGCGCTGATCGTCACGCAGTTTCAAAACGCCTTTAACGACAACGCGATTAAATTTCTCGTCATTTACATCATCGTGGCGATGAATTTTCCCGAGGGCCAGCGCGATTTCCTGGTGCTGGTGGTCGGCGCACTGTTTGCGCTGCCATTTATTTTTTTCTCGATGACGGGCGGGTATTTCGCCGACCGTTACAGCAAGCGCAGCGTCGTGATCGGCACGAAGCTGATGGAAATTGTAGTGATGGCGGTGGCAATCACGGGGCTCGCGATGCGGAGCCTTCCGCTCGAATGCGCGGCTGTCTTCCTTATCAGCACGCAGTCGGCGCTTTTTGGTCCTTCGAAGTACGGCCTATTACCCGAGTTGCTGCCGGAGGAACGGCTTTCCTGGGGTAACGGGATCATCGAGCTCGGAACATTTCTTGGCAGTATTTCAGCGGTGATGGCCGCTGGTTTCCTGGCTGCGCATTATCGCGAACGGCCAGAAATGTCGGGCGTGATTCTGCTGGGGTGCACGCTCGTAGGACTGACCACAAGTTTCGCAATCTCGCGCGTGCCGGCAGCTGATCCTGAAAAGCGGTTTCGTTGGAATCCGCTCGGTGATCTGTTTTCAAATCTCAAAATCATCCGCGCCGACCGGGTTCTCAGCTGGGCCGTGGCGGGCAACACCTACTTGTGGTTCCTTGCGGCGCTTTTGCAATTCACGATCGTGATTTATGGGCACGACGTGCTGCACGTGGATGAAGCGCACATTAGCCTGCTACAGGCAGCCGTTGGAATCGGCATCGGCGTGGGAAGTTTTGCAGCTGGCTATCTTTCGGGCGGGAAGATCGAGTACGGGCTGATTCCGATTGGTGCGATTGGCATGACGGTTTTCGGCGCGCTGCTTTACAACCCGGGCCATTCGCTGCAATTCGCTGCGTGGCATCTTGGACTGCTTGGATTCTTTGGCGGATTTTTCGCTGTGCCCTTGAACGCACTGATCCAGCACCGTCCGCGGCGGGAAGAGAAAGGCGGCGTGATTGCCGCAGCCAATTTGCTTTCATTTGTGGGCGTATTTCTGGCGGCCGGGGCTTATTACCTGTTCGCGAGCGCGTTTCACCAAACGGCACGCGGAATTTTCCTGGATGGCGCGATCCTTACGGCGGTAATGACGATTTACGCCGTCTACTTGCTGCCGGATTCGCTTTTGCGGTTGGTGCTGTGGATGGTGACGCATTCGATTTACCGGATTCGCGTGGAGGGGCGCGAGAACATTCCGGAGACGGGCGGTGCACTTTTCGTTGCGAATCATATGTCGCTGGTGGATGCGCTCCTGCTGCTCGCGTCGACGGACCGGCCGATTCGATTTTTGATGTACAAGGGGATTTACGATCTGCCCTTGGTGAAGCCGGGCGCGAAGATGATTCGCGCGATTCCGATTTCGTCGGAGTTGCGGCCGCGCGAAATGCTGCAATCGTTGCGCGAGGCGAGCAATACAATTCGCGCGGGCGAAGTGGTTTGCATTTTTGCTGAGGGGCAGATTACGCGCATCGGGCAACTGCTTCCCTTCCGGCGCGGGATGGAACGCATCATGAAGGGCGTCGATGCGCCGATCGTGCCCGTGAATCTCGATGGCGTGTGGGGCAGTATTTTCAGTTTCGAGCGCGGGAGATTTTTGTGGAAGATGCCGCGGTCGATTCCGTATCCGGTTACGGTGAGTTTCGGAAAGCCGATGCCGGCCACTTCGACGCCATTTGAAGTGCGCGAGGCAGTGCAGCAACTGCAGACGGATGCGTACCGGCATCACAAGAAGCGGATGCACACGTTGCCGCGGGCGTTCATTCGCACGGCGCATTCTGCGCCTTTTCGCTTCGCGATGGGCGACAAGCGACGCGCGCGGATGAGTTGGGGAATGGCGCTGCTCAGCGCGATTTTGCTCGCGCGGCGGTTGCGCAGCACGTGGGCGGGGCAGGAAATGGTGGGGATTTTGCTGCCGCCGTCGGTGCCGGGCGCGCTGGTGAATTTCGCGGCGGTGCTGTCGGGAAAAATTCCCGTGAATTTGAACTATACCTCATCGAACGAGACACTGGAATCGTGCTCCCAGCAGTGCAATCTCGAGACGGTGATTACGACGAAACTTCTGCTCGAACGCATCCCCCTGAAGGTGCCCGGGAAGACAATTTTACTGGAAGAAGCAGCGGCCGCGCCGCGCTTAGGCGAGAAAATCGCAGCACTGCTGCTGTGGTTCCTGCCGGGATATTGGCTTGAGCGGATTCTGAGCCACGCGAAACCGAAGACGCTGGACGATCTTGCGACCGTGATTTTTTCGAGCGGCAGCACGGGCGAGCCGAAGGGTGTGATGCTGACGCATTACAACATCGCGTCGAACATCGAGCAGATGGGCCAGACGTTCGCGTTGGAGCACAAGGACGTGCTGCTTGGCGTGCTGCCATTTTTTCATTCTTTCGGATTCACTGTCACGCTCTGGCTGCCCGCGGTGCTCGGTTGCGGCGTTGCATATCATCCGAGTCCGCTCGACCTGACTGCTGTGAGCGAACTGGTCCGCGACTATCGCGTGACGTTCCTGCTGGCGACTCCGACATTTCTGCAAGCGTACCTTCGGCGCTGCTCGCCGGAGGATTTCGGCAGTTTGCAATTTGTGGTTGTGGGCGCGGAGAAATTGCCGGAGCGGCTGGCGCTGGCGTTCGAAGATCGCTTCGGCATACGGCCGCTCGAAGGGTACGGCGCGACGGAATGCTCGCCGGTGATTGCGGTGAACACGCGGGATTTTCGCGCGCCCGGTTTCCGGCAAGTGGGAGCGAAGCGGGGGCGCATCGGCCATCCTTTGCCAGGCATCAGCGTTCGGATCGTCGATCCTGAGACGCGCGAGCGGTTGCGCGTTGGCGCGGCGGGTCTTCTACTTGTGCGCGGGCCGAACGTGATGAAGGGCTATCTCGGCAAGCCGGAAAAAACGGCGGAGGTGTTGCAGGACGGCTGGTACGTCACGGGAGATATTGCGGCGGAAGATGAAGACGGCTTCCTCACGATTACAGACCGGTTGAGCCGGTTCAGCAAAATCGGCGGCGAAATGGTGCCGCACATCAAAATCGAAGAAAAACTTCAAGAACTTGCGGGCGCGACCGAGCAAAAGTTCGTCGTGACCGGGGTTCCGGATGGGAAGAAAGGCGAACGGCTCGTGGTGTTGCACACGATACCGCCGGACGAGTTAAAAGCCCTCCTCGATCGCATGCCCGAAGCCGGCTTGCCTAATCTGTGGACGCCGCGCGCCAATCAATTCTTTCACGTCGAGGAGTTGCCACATCTCGGGAGCGGCAAGCTGGATTTGCGCCGCGTTCACGAGATGGCGCTTGATTTGTCCCCGGAGAGCACATAGAAACGGAAGTAAATTGACTGACAGCCGGCGTCGCATTGGCGCCACCATTGTGTTCGGCGGCATGCGCGTGAGACTACTGCGACGGGGTGATCAGGCGATCGATATGAAGTAGCGGGCCAAGTTTTCCGCTACGAATGACCCTCGACTGACCTTTTTCCAAGCGGCCTGCCGAGGCCGTTGCCGCTGGCGGGTTCAGCGAGACTCCGTCATTTATTTGCGCACAATCCATGCGCAGAGTGCCGTTGTCGTTGAAGACCAACCCGTAGAACCGAAAAGTACTGTCAGAAGCCAATGGCTGGGAATTGAGCTGTCGCGTGGTGGCATCAACATACACCTCGACCTCGTTCGGATTATTCAAGAGATTGGCTTGGCCCTGCTGAACCGCAAGCGCCGGGAACAAATCGTAAGGGGCGAGGTCAACGGTATAGACCGTGAAGTTGCCGCTGTTGAAGGAAGCCGTGACATTTCCGTCGATCGTCTGGGGTATTAGAGTTACAGAGGAGAGCGGCGTGTACGGAAAACCGCCGCTGTTCATAAGCGAGGCCGTGGCGAGGTACACGTTTTGGCCGGGGACCATGTTCGAACCGGCGAAACTGGGCACGAATGGGAGATCCTGCAAGTTAGAAAGCTGTCCGGAAATTTGAAAAACCGCACTCCCGAAGCTGAAGGCATTTGCTCCGAGCACGAAGATGTTATTGAAAAGAGTTCCTTGCTGCTGGCGCCCCCACAGGAACAAGGCAGGCTCCGCGTCGGACACGAACAGAAGCGGACCTGTTACAACGGAAGTTGCTGTCATGTCTTCAACGCCAACGCGTGAAGCCAAAAGAGAACCGTCCGATTGGACGGCTCCATCCAAATTGACGAATGTTCCGATCGTAAGAGCCGAGAAATTGCCGATGCCCTGATACGCAGTGCCGGCGGCGGAGCCGACAACGATGCTGCGCGGGTTTTCGGTCGCAGGAAGCGATACCACGAACGAGTTACTGGCGGCATTGATGGATGAAACCTGGCCATTCAATCCAGCTACTGTGCCGAACCCGATCCCAGCCGAGAGCGCTGACGAGGCGAACGGAGTCAAGTTGAATGTCGGAGTAATTGAGAACGGGTCGAGGCCGCCGGAGAAATAACAAGCGGAGTACATCTGTGATTGTTGCACGAGCAAGTTGAGCACCAGTCCCATCGTATTGCCCGTCACAGTGATCGGCGCAGGCAGGTTCACGGTGACGTTGGCTTGAGGCGTTTGTCCATAGGCGAACGTGCTCGTATCCAAGCCACCTTCTGGAGTCAGTTGAGAGCAGACAAATTGCGCTCCGCCAATCGTTGCGGTTGCCGCTACGTAAATGTCCTGGGGAATACTGATGGCGACCAAGGGCTCCGCGCTTCCATTGAGGTGCATGTATTCAGTGGGCTGAAGCCCCGAGACGAGGCTGACGGTGTTGCCCGATTTGCTGGTGAGGGTGACAGATTCGATGGCGAGATCGAATTGGATCAACTGATCGTTTGCAGTGCCGGAGAACACCACGGTGACGAGGGTGTTCCCCTTCAGAACTGGTCCACTCGGCGAATTTCCCCCGCCGCAACCCGCCTGTAAGATGGCTGCGACAATGGCGATGGTGGCCAATAGGATGGACAGGATGGAGCGAGCGCAAACCTTACGATGGGATGACGTCGGCGAGATCATGAATTCTCCGACTGACCATTTGAAGCCAAATCTTAAAGGAGCCTGTTAGCGTGGGCGCGTGAGGATAAGCCCGGAATTTTCTAGCTATAGGATCGCCCAGATTGTAACTTAGTCATATCATGTTTACAATGATAAACATAGAATAACTACAGGCGTAAGTACGACTAGGCTAAACTGCAGATTTAACCCCGGATGGAGTATGGTATGAGAACTACCCTGGCATGAACTGCGAAGGGGAAGGCGCGTTCAAGCTGCTGAAATACTGTAACCCAATGAAGTCGCTCTTTTTGACTCTTATTGGTAGCCATTCGACCGACAAATCCGACCGCTTGGCTATTTCACATTGCTCTGTTCTCGACCGGAGCATACAATTACAGAAGCTGGAGGGCTCTTCGGTATGCAGAGACGAATGCACAACTCGTTGCTTGGACTGGCGGCTATGACGCTTGTCTGGGACTGCATTCGGAAGCCATCCAGTCCCTCACGATAGTTAGAACCGCTTCGATTCTGATTCATTCCAAGCAACCGTAACCGATTCGGGCGTAGTTTTTTTGCGTCCAACCAGAACGCCCAGCGACATTCACGATCCGGCGTCAGGTGGAAGTCCATTCTTTTGCCAAACCGATGCAAACGGAGAGGAGGTGCCAATGTTCATTGTCGCGGCAGCCATCACCTACTGGGTGATTCGGTTTCTGGCGCCTCGCGTTCGAACGTGGGCTGCGCGGCGAAAAGCGGAGCCTGCAATGATTGCCCTTCGAATTCCGATGGCGCGCCCGGTGAAAACGCAGCCGGACACGCTCTGCAACTACTGCATGTACGCGCACGTCGTGCGCGGATATGGCATGGGCGAAGAGATGATCGCGTGCGGTTACATGTTCCCGGCGAGAGAAGTTCTCTTCCTGGTGCATGAATGCACCGACTACAGGCCGAAGCGTGAACGCAACCGCGTGGAAATCGCGAGCGAGAGAGCGGTGTGTATCCTGCCTCTCGAAGAAACGGCAACTGATTTCCATGCGGTAGCTGCCGAACGCGACGGGGAGGGCGAACGTTGAATCGTCCTATCACTAAGCGAACCGGGCAGGGCCGCGATTGATGTTTGCAATGTCGTGGCCCTGATCCGGGAAACTCTTCCGGTTTTAAGACCCTTCGTACCTCAGGACGAGCGGGCGCTACAGAAGCTCTTAGAAAATCGCCAGCTTTACGTGTAGGAATTTCTTCGGATTTTGGCGAAAATCGCTGACCATCAGGCGCATGTCGCCAGCCAGGCCGGTGAAATTGTCGTAGAACGCGGGGTCGCCGAAGAATTTGCCGATCGTGCCTTCGTTTGTGTTCATCTTGGCGGTCGCTTCGCGGAAATTGGCGGACGCGTCCTTCAGATTGGTGTAGAGCGCGTCGTCGGTGGTGAGCTTGCCGAGCGTGCCTTTACCGGCGCGAACGTCGGCGAGCAATGCGTTTCCGTTGTCCATCAGCTTTTTCGTGTCGTCATACATCGCCGGATCGTAGACGAGTTTCCCGAGCGTGCCCTGGCCGCCGCGCACGGCCGCGATCACATTTTGCGCGTCGCCGATGGAAGCATTCACGCGGTTGTAAAGCTCGTCTGACTTCAGCAATTTTCCGGCAGTGCCTTCGCCATGCTGGATGCCTGCGATGAGGTCATTCACTTTCGCAATCGTGTCGTTTGCATGATTGTAAACGCCGGGATCGTTGAGGAGTTTGCCGAGCGTGCCCTGGCCGTCATTTACCTTGGTGAGGATCGTGCTGACTTGAGTGGAGAGATCGCCGAATTTTTGGACTAGGTCGCTCATCTGCGGCTGCTGTCCGCCGGGCAGGATGCCATTGTTCGGGATCTGCGTGCCAGTGAGACCGCGCTTCACGGTGACGTAGCGGTTCCCGAGCAGACCTTCGGTGATAAGGCTGGCGGCTGAATCTGTGCGGACGTCCTTCTGAAATTTCTTCTCGATCCGTAGGACGAGCGTAATGTTGTGCAGGTGATCCTGAGGCTGCGGCGTCAACTGAATCGACTGCACGCTGCCGATCTCGACGCCGTCGAGGCGGACGGGGGCGCCCACCTGCAGACCTTCCACTTCGGGTAAATAGGTGATGACACGATATTTCGGCCCGAGAATTCCCGCGCCGGTCACATAAAAGATCGCGATCGCAAGGATAAATAGTCCCGCGAGCACGAAGAGTCCTACGCGAAGTTCAGTCCAGGTGAGCTGTTTCCGCTGCGCCATTGCTTTTCCTCCGTTGTTGCCGTCCCGTTGGCCGATCTATTCCGCCGATGCCAGATATTTTTTCAGGTATTCGTCCGAGGAGTTCAACATCTCATCGGCCGGGCCTTCGAAATATACTTTTCCGTCGCGCAGCACGATCACGTTGGTTGCGTGCGATTGGGCGCGCGTTCCATTTCCGCCAAGGCGTTCAACGCGATTGTTCGCTTTGTCGAAGCGGAAATTCGCGAGGCCAAAAGCGTCCTGGACGCGATGCGTTGCCAGGAGCGATGTGACGTTTTGAGTGTCGCGATCGCGCAGGATCAGATTTATGATCGTCTGCGACGTAACCGGATCGAGTCCGGCGGTCGGAGAGTCGTAAAACACGATCGGCGGGCGGCCCACGAGAGCGCGCGCCATAGAAACTCGGCGGCGCATGCCGCCGGAAAGCTCCGCGGGGTATTTTTCGATTGCATCTTCCATTTCCACGAACCGCAGCGTTTCGCGGACGCGCGTATCGATCTCCTCTTCGGCCACATTATCTTCGCGCAGCCGGAAAGCAACGTTCTCCTCGACCGTGAGGGAATCGAACAGCGCGCTCTCCTGAAATACGAATCCGATGCGGCGCCGAAAGTCGAGAAGCTCTTTCTCGCTCATTTCGGTCACTTCCTGCCCGGTAACCAGAATCTCTCCCGAGTCGGCGCTCATTAAGCCTGCGGCAAGCTTCATGATAAGCGTCTTGCCGGAACCACTTTCGCCCAGCAGAACCTTTGTTTCGCCGGACGAAACTTGAAACGAAATTCCGTCGAGAACGTTCGCTTCATCGAAACCAACGCGCACATCCTTAAAAACGATCAGCGGCTCATTCGGGCGCGGGTCTGTCATCGCCGGCAGCCTGATAGACATTCGAATTTGCAATTCATCCCTTGGAAGACGGATGGGGACGACGCTGTGCTTACGACGGAAATGCTGCCTGCGGAGACGTTCTCGGGAAGGACCCCGAAGATCATCATAGGATTATAGATGGAAATCAGTCAGATTCGGAGTACGCGATTTTGGATGCGTAGAATCGTTACAGAAGGACCGGCAGTCACATGCGTGCGCAAGCTATTTGTGAAAGATGAACAACAACAATCGCGACAAAAAGAAATCTCCCACCAGGATGAGCACCGATGAGATGACGACCGCGGATGTGGTCGCCCGGCCGACGCCCTGCGTTCCACCACGAACCCGCAGGCCCTGGTAACATCCGACTGTCGCAATAATCAGGGCAAATACCACCGGCTTCGCAAAGCCCTGAACCAAATCGCCAAAATCGAGCGCGTCAATCGCGCGCGTCCAGAATTGCACCGGCCCGAGCCGTAGTGTGAAATAGGCGACGACGAAGCCTCCGATAAGGCCAACGAAATCGGAAATTGCGGTGAGTAGCGGCAACATCGTCACCGTTGCAATCACTCGCGGCGTCATGAGCTTGCGAATCGGATCGGTGCCGAGCGCACGCATCGCGTCCACTTGTTCGGTGACGACCATCGAACCGAGCTCGGACGCCATGCCGGAAGCATTGCGGCCCGCAACAAGCAGAGCCGTGATGGTCGGCCCAAGTTCGCGGACGAGAGCCAGCGAAACGGCATCGCCCGTGAGCGCCGTTTCACCAAACCGCTCGAACTGCGAGGCAGTTTGCAGCACCAGCACGCCGCCGATAAAAAAGCCGGTAAGCACGACAATGGGCAGCGATCCGACGCCAATCACATCCATTTGCTCGAGCGCGTCAAACCAATACTGCGGCGGAGTAAAAATATTGGTGATCGATCGGAAGGTAAGAAGCGAATAATCTTGCACCGCGAAGACCTGGCGCTTGATCGCGTCCCCGATGATCGAGGAGAGTGACTGCGTTTCACTGGCTTCGAGCATCGTGTGTGGACGCGCGAACGCCTGTGTCCGCGGCTTTCGAAGCGTAGCGTCGCTAGAGAGTTGCGTCAAGCAATCATCCCACCAGCAGCAAATCGCGTGCAGCATCGCTTTACGCGCGTGAAAGCGTCCGGTAGAATTGCGAGTTTGCCCGGCGTGACGGGCAGGATGCGGGAAGCATGCTTCGATTCGTCAGTGCGGGGGAGTCGCACGGGCAGGCTCTGATCGCCTGGATCAGCGGGCTGCCGTTGGGCGTGCCGGTTGATACCGATTTCATCCAGCGCGAACTGCATCGTAGGCAGCTTGGCTATGGACGCGGGGGCCGGCAACGTATCGAGAAAGATCAGGCGGATATTCTCGCCGGCGTGCGCCATGGCAAGACGATTGGCGCACCCATCGCAGTTCGCATTGAGAACCGCGATTGGACGAATTGGGAAAAAGCGCTGCCGGTGGAGGACACCGAGGGCGCAGATTCAGCGGCCGGATCAAAAGGAGCGCAACGTCCTCTCACGGCGCCGCGGCCAGGACATGCCGATCTTGCGGGCGCGCTGAAATTCAATTTGCATGACGCGCGCTATATTCTCGAACGCGCCTCGGCTCGCGAAACCGCGTCGCGGGTAGCGGCGGGCGCATTCGCAAAGCTTTTTCTGCATCAATTTGGCGCGACGGTGCTGAGCCACACGATTGCCGTGGGCCATGCCCGGCTTGAGCGCGACGCGGAGTGGGCGGAGATTGAGGCGGTCTGCGACAATCTGGATTCGCCGCTCCGGTGCGTTGATGCTGAGGCAGAAGCGCGAATGAAAGCCGAGGTGGACCATGTGCTTCGTGCCGGCGATTCAGTGGGTGGAGTTTTTGAGGTTGTCGCTCGCGGAATTCCGCCGGGCCTCGGCAGCTATGCACAGTGGGATGAGAAACTCGACGCGCGGATCGCGCGCGCGGTGATGTCGATCCAAGCAGTCAAGGCCGTCGAAATTGGCGCGGGCATAGCGAACGCCGGCAGCTACGGCTCCGAGGTGCAGGATGAAATTCGCTACGATGCTTCGCAGAGGCGATTCGATCGCTCTTCGAATCGCGCCGGTGGAATTGAAGGCGGCATCACGAATGGCGAGAATGTGGTGGTGCGCGGATACCTGAAGCCGATTTCGACGCTGCGGCGGCCGCTGCTCACCGCCGATCTGAACACGAAAGAAGCGGTGAAGGCGGCGTACGAGCGCTCGGATGTATGCGTGGTGCCGGCGGCGGGTGTCGCTGGTGAGGCGATGGTCGCGCTTGAGTTGGCCTCTGCCTTTCTAGAGAAATTTGGCGGCGACTCGCTCGAAGAAACGCGGCGAAATTTCGAAGGCTATGAGCATCAATTGGACGATTTCTAATCGCGGAGCGGAATTGAGGAACTATTCGAGATGATTCATCCGATCGTGAAATACGGCGACCCGGTGCTGGAAACGCCGACCAAGCGAATCGAGAAATTCGACGACGAGATTCAGAAGCTCATCGCGGACATGTTCGAATCCATGTATGCGGCATCGGGCGTGGGTCTCGCGGCGCCGCAAATCGGAATCGGTCTGCGGATCGCCGTGATCGATGTCTCGAATGGCAAAAATCCCGAAGCCAAGCTCGTATGCGCGAATCCGGAAATCATTCACGCTGAGGGCGAGCAACGCGAAGAAGAAGGCTGTCTCTCGATACCGGGGTTCCGGGGCCACGTGGCACGGCCCCAATACGTCACGGTGCGCGCGCAGGATGCCTCGGGTACTGAATTCGAAATGCGCGGCGAAGGATTGCTCGCACGCGCGTTCTGCCACGAGATCGATCATCTGAACGGAACGCTTTTCATCATGCATCTCGGCATGCTCAAGCGAGACATGATCAAGCGCAAAATTCGCAAAATGAAAAAAGCGGGCGAGTGGTAGTGCCGCCGTGCCGCTGAAGCTGGCATTTTGCGGCACGCCCGCTTTCGCAGTTCCCTCCCTCCGCGCCTTGCTCGCTGATTCGTATTTCCAGGTTGCCGCGGTCGTCACGCAGCCGGATCGCCCACGTGGCCGGGGAAAGAAAATGGCGAGCTCGCCCGTGAAGGAAGCAGCGCTCGAGGCCGGCGTCGCGGTCTATCAGCCTGAAAAAATCAAGTCTGAATCTTCACTCGACTATTTCAAGCGTCTCGCACCTGATGTCGTCGTGATCATCGCTTACGGCCAAATCATTCCCGCGGCGCTGATCGCAATTCCGCGTCTCGGTTGGATTAATCTCCACGCTTCCCTTCTGCCCAAATACCGTGGCGCCGCCCCGATCAATTGGGCGATTATTAACGGCGAAAAAGTGACTGGCCTGACGACGATGCAAATCGACGCAGGACTCGACACCGGCCCAATGCTCCTGAAATACCAAACGGGCATTGGTCCCGACGAAACCGCGCCGGATCTCTACGCACAGCTCGCAGAGGCCGGCGCACCGCTCATAGTTGAAACTCTGCAGAAACTCGACCGCGGCGAAATTGCACCCACGCCGCAGGACAATTCGCAGGCCACTCTCGCCCCGCCACTGAAAAAGCAAGATGGCCGCATCGATTGGTTTCTGCCGGCGCCGAAAATCTACAACCGCATCAGGGGCCTGCAACCCTGGCCGGGCGCATTCACCACGTTTCGTGGCGCGACGTGCCGTATCTGGGGCAAGCCATTAAAGCCAGTGGCGGCCGGCGGCACGCCCGGTATCATTTTGCCGACGCAAGAAGATGGCCTGCTCGTAATCTGCGGTGGCTCGACGATGCTGCGCGTAGAACAAATCCAGGTCGAAGGCCGCAACCGGATGAGCGATGGCGAATTCATGAATGGCGCGCGCATTGCGCCCGGTGAACATTTCGGTGGTTAGAAGCCACAGAGACACAGAGTCACAAAGAAAAACGAACCTCGGCTTTGCCTTGTCTTGCGAAGTGTGTCTTGCGACTTTTGCTTTCCCCCTCCGTGTCTCTGAGCCTCCGTGGCCAATCCTTCTCCTCGCCTCACGGATGTGATTTCATAGTTCTGTGCCAATCAGCCCAGCGAGAACGATCGCATTTGAAGTGTTGCGCCGCGTGGAAGCGGAAGGCGCGTATGCCAGCGACGTGCTTCATGCCGAGCTGGGCTCTCGTGTAACGCCCGAAAACGCCGCGCTCGCCACCGAAATCACTTTCGGCGTGCTACGCTGGCGCCGCCTTCTCGATTTCTTGCTTGATCGTCAGCTCAAGAAACCGGTCGCACAACTGGATTTGCCGGTGGCGCTTGCGCTCCGCATGGGCCTTTACCAGCTTCACTTCCTCCAACGCATTCCGCCAAGCGCGGCGGTGAATGAATCCGTAGAGTTGGTGAAGCGAGCCCGCAAGTCCTCAGCAGCGTCCCTGGTAAACGCGGTCCTGCGCCGTGCCTCTACTAACCAAAGTGAACACCCAATCGCTGCTGCGCGGGAATCATTCGATCAGCTCATCCCGACAGATTTGCCTCTCGCCGATCGCCTTGGCATCCTGCATTCGCATCCCACATGGCTCGTCGCCCGCTGGCTAAACAACTTTGGCGAGGCGAGCACGGTGTCGCTACTCAAGGCGAACAACCGCGCACCAAATCTCAGCTGCGCAATCCACGACCCCGCGCACCGCGACGAAGTTCTAGCCGCGCTAAAAAAGAGTGGCCTTCGTGTCGAGCAAGGGCGACTCCTCAAATCGGCATTTGTAGCAAGGGGTGGCAGTCCGGCGCGCACCGAATCATTCCGCCAGGGTGCAATCTCAATTCAGGATGAAGCGTCGCAAACCATTCCACTGCTCCTGGGCGTCCAAGCGGGAGACGCGATTCTCGACCTGTGCGCGGCTCCGGGCGGCAAGACTCCGCCGCTAATCCGCAGCGCGGGCCGAAATGGGCTGGTGGTTGCTGCTGACCGTCACTCACACCGCCTGCGCGCAATGCGCAGCCAGTTCGAGCGGCTTGGCCTGGCAGGCGTGCAGATCGTAGAACTCGATGCCACTCGCGAGCTCCCGTTCGGTCGGCAATTCAGTCGCATCCTCGTCGACGCGCCCTGTTCTGGCACGGGGACGCTGGCACGCCATCCGGAGATACGCTGGCGTCTTAGCCCAGAGCATCTTTCAGAATTCCATCGGCTTCAGTTGCAAATTCTTGTGTCGGCGATCAAGCAGCTCGCGCCAGGAGGCCATCTGGTTTATTCGACCTGCTCGATGGAGCCAGATGAAAACGAGGAGGTCGTATCCGAGGCATTGGCAAGCGCGCCTTCGATAAAACGAGTGACCCAGGATGAAATCGCCAAGTTGCTTGCCCCTCACCTCATACCCGGGATCGACCCGCAAAATCTGATCGATGCCGACGGCCAATTCCGTACATCACCCGCCGCACATCACACCGACGGTTTTTTCGCCGCCGTCCTGGAAAAGCCCGGCGCTATAAAACCGTAACCTTTCTCGCGATTTTCCCTTCCCTGTTTTCAGTTTCCTCGCTAGGCTCGTCATCTGGAGTGTAAGCATGACTTTTCGCGAGCGCCTGGAATGGATTTTTCGCATGGCGCTGATGCTGTTCATCCTGGCTTCCGTTGCGTTTTTGAGCGCGCTGCTGGCCGTTCGCTTCACGATCCAGGGACGCGAAGTCGCAGTGCCTGATGTTGTTGGGCAAAAAGCCGTCGAGGCCCAGCAGATGCTGCAGGGCCGCGGGATAAACATCAAAATCGAAGACCATATCTACAATCCCCTTCCCGTCGACGAAGTCGTGCGCCAGAGCCCGCCCGCCGGGTCGAAAGTAAAAGTCGGCCAATACGCGCATGTAGTGCTTAGCCTGGGACCGCAAAAGGCGACGATCCCGCTGCTCGAAGAACGCAGCCTCCGCGCCGCGAGAATTGAACTGATGAGGACCGGAATGCAGATCGGCGAGATTTCGTCGCTCTATCTTCCCGGCACAGCGAACGACGAAACGGTTCTTCGGCAGGATCCCGCACCGGGAAAAACGGACATCACCAGTCCCCATGTGAATCTGCTGGTCTCGCGCGGGCCTCGTCCCGAGTCGTACATAATGCCGGAGCTTGCCGGCCTCACGCTTGCTGAGGCAGAAGCGAGAATGTCGGCAACCGGACTCAAGCTCGGCAAGCTTACCTTCGTGCCCACACTGGGTGCTCAACACGGCGTGGTGCTCACGCAGCCCATCCCCCGCGGTTCCCGCGTGGAGGCCGGCACCTCCGTTGACCTGCAGCTATCCCAATAGGCCGCCATCGCCTGTGCTAAACTGCCCGCTGGCGTCATGAGCTATGCGCGCATAGAAATTGCCCCTTCCATCCTCGCCTCCAATTTCGCGAAGCTGGGCGACGAAATTCGCACGGTCGAGCAGGGCGGAGCGGACGTGCTCCATGTGGACGTGATGGACGGCCATTTTGTGCCGAACATCTCCATCGGAATCCCCGTCGTCGAATCTTTGCGCAAAGCAACCCGCCTGCCCCTGGACGTGCATCTCATGATCGAGAATCCCGAGGAATACATCGAGGAGTTCGTGCGCGCCGGCGCCAACCGGGTTCTGGTCCATGAGGAAGCCACAGTTCACCTGGACCGCGCTCTTGCCATGATTCGAGAGCATGGTGCGGAGGCCGGAGCGGTGATCAATCCAGCCACGCCCGTGGTGATGCTCTCAGAAGTTCTCGATAAGGTGGACACGGTGTTGGTAATGTCCGTAAACCCGGGATTCGGCGGCCAGAAATTCATCCCCGGGGCGTTCGAGAAAATTCGTCATCTCAGTGAATGGCGCGCGCGATATAATGCCAACTTCCGGATTGAAGTAGACGGGGGAGTCGATCTGGAAAATATAGCCGAGCTTGCAAAAGCCGGAGCCAACACGTTCGTTGCCGGGACTTCTGTCTTCCATACATCCGATCCGTCGGCTTCCGTGCGCCAATTGCGTCAGCTTGCAAACAACGCTCTTAGCCAGAAGGCTTGAGCGGGTAGCTTGGCCCAGAAAATGTTTAGCTGCGGGGGATAATGAAAAAGCGGCGACTTCTTAAAGCATTTCTAGCAGTGGCAATCTTTCTCGGAATCAATTCCAACGTCCACGCGCAATTCATTAAAAAGCCGGGAAAGAAGACACAGCCCGCGAAGCCGGCGCCGGATACGGACCCCAACTCTTCCGCTCAGCCTGACAAGATTCTTTACGATCGCGCGCTCGAAGACATCAAGCACGCCCGCTACACAGAAGGCCGCCTCTCGCTACAGACTTTAATCAACACCTATCCCGATAGCGAGTATCTCGCCAAAGCCAAACTGGCCGTCGCGGATTCTTATTTCAAGGAAAATGGCACGTCAAATCTTACGCAGGCGGTGGCCGAGTACAAAGACTTCATCACTTTCTTCCCGTTCCTCGAAGAGGCCGCGTACGCGCAGATGCAGGTCGGAATGGCGCATTACAAAATGATGGAAAAGGCCGACCGCGACAGTTCGCAAGCACAAATGGCTGAGGACGAGTTTCAGGCAATGCTGCTGAAGTATCCGCAAAGTCCGCTCGCGCCGCAGGCAGAACAGCGTCTCCGTGAAGTGCAGGAAGTCCTCGCCGACGGCGAGTACAAGATCGCGCATTTTTATTACACCAAGCAGGATTACCGCGCGTCGGCCGCTCGCATTCTTGAAGTCGTTAATCGCTACCCGTTATACAGCCAGAGCGACGAAGCCCTTTGGATGCTCGGTGACATCTACACGCACGTTAAGGTCGGATCGAAAAACGA
Source organism: uncultured Acidobacteriota bacterium (assembly GCA_963815265.1). GTDB lineage: Bacteria > Acidobacteriota > Terriglobia > Acidiferrales > UBA7541 > Palsa-295. The sequence goes on from CAWFGI010000006.1 coordinate 193,860, forward strand.
AGACCAGCGCAACTACTGGGGCGCTTTGTCGGCCAAGGCGTATGCGCAAATCGTCGCGCAGTATCCGCTCTCGCCGCGCGCTCAGGACGCAAAGGCACGCCTCAAGCAAATGGGTCTCCCCGTGCCGGCGTCGAATCCAGATGCCGTGATCCGGATGCAGAAGGAGCGCGATTACGAAAGACAACATCACGAGAGTGCGTTAATGAAGAGTTCGAAGAATATGATTCACGGCGCGCCAGACGTCTCTCTCGCGGCTCACACTGGCCAGCCAAATCTGAACCCGCCTGATGATGCGGTGGCCGCCAGCGAAGTGCTGAAGCCAAACTCAGGCGGTGGCTTCAGCTTGTCTGGATCGGCATCTTCTGGCGGCTCCGCTGATGCCTCCGAGACGGTCAGTTCCGGAGGCGCGACAAAGCAAACGGACACCCCCGCTCCTCAGGCGACTGTCGAGACCGGTCCTGGAGGTGGAACCGTACTCGGAGTACCCATCATTCCGCCCCGTGAGGCAAATGCTTCCTCTGGAGATACATCCACGAATCCGCCAACCGCCGGAAGCGAGCAGCCAGCTCCTACGGCGGTACCCGTGCAACCTCCTGCAAGAGCGGCAGATCCTGGCACAACCACCCCTCCGGCGGCATCGCCCACCGGGACCGCATCCAGCGCGCCTACAGCCTCGAATGGCCAGCCAACGGGCACTCAGGCAGCTTCTCAGACGGGTCAAACCGGCGCCGACTCCTCAAGTTCTTCCAGCAGTAGCCAAGCCGCTGCGCCAGCCGCGAGCAGCTCCTCCGACGATTCCAAAGACTCCACCAGCAAGAAGAAAAAGGGCGCCCGGAAGCTGATTCCCTGGTAAAGCCCCTGTTAACCGCCTGCTAACATCTCAGGCACGCCTGTACTTCGTCTCCGTTGACGCACCCCGTGTGGGGTGCTGCAATAGGGTAGCGAAAGGGGTCGGCGTGTCGCTGTGCGGGTGCGCCGCGAGGTGGTTCAAGTGCCCAGAATTCTGGTCGCGGACGACAATACCAACATCCAGAAAATGGTCGTGTTGGCGTTTGAAGAGCGCGGTGTGGATGTAATTGCCGTCGGCAACGGCGAAGCGGCGGTGCGCCGCATTCCCGATGCGAATCCGGATCTGGTACTCGCCGACGTCTTCATGCCCGTGCGCAATGGCTATGAAGTCTGCGAATTCGTCAAGAAAGATACCCGCTTCGCTCACGTTCCCGTGATCCTCTTGGTTGGCGCCTTTGATCCTCTCGACGAAAAAGAGGCGCGCCGCGTTGGTGCCGATGGCGTTTTGAAAAAGCCTTTCGTTCCGCCTGACCCGCTGATCGCCATGGTGATGTCCGCGCTCGAAAAAAATCCCAAGGTCGCGGCAGAACTCGCCAAGGCTCGCGAGACTCCGCCGGAACCGCCTCCGCCGCCTGTGATGGAAATTGCGGCGAAGGCCGAACCGAAACCGCTTCCCGATTTCCCCGAGCCATCGCCGGAAGAAGCTGCCGCCATCTACGGTTTTGGCAAGGGCGTCCGCTCGCTCGATGACGAGCCCGAGACCGCGACAGAAGAGAGAAAAGCACCGAAAGCTCCCGTTGCGAAAGCAAAAGACGCTGACGAGGACGAAGACGATTTCGACGGAGCCGCCACGGCAACCGATTGGCGCCGCACCGGCGGAATGGATTTCGAAATTCCCGAGAACACCGCTGTCGATCCGGCATATTCCTACGGCAAAGATCTGGCCCCGATCACGTTCCCGTCGGAAAAAGAAGTTCCGCCGAAACGTATTCACGTTCGCGACGATGAACTCGACGAGGAATCTGTCGCGCCCCTGGCTCCGCTCGGACAACAACTGGCTCCGCAGTCCGTTGAGCCCGAGCCAGCGTCAGAGGCGCAGGAAACTCAATCTTTCGCTCCCTACGGCATGAGGCTCTCCGCGGATCCGTCTGCTTCTGAAGCAGACGCTCCCTCCGCCTGGCACGAGAGCCCGGCGTTCCAGTCCGCGGTCAATAATCCAGTTGCTGCTGAAGAAGACCAGCCGGCGCCAGCTGCTACGGCGAAAGAAGACAAAGCTCCCGCCGTAGTCGAGGTAAAGCCACTCGCGCCTGCGCCGGTCGCCAGCAAACCTTCTCACTCATCTACGCCTTGGACAGATTTGACCGCGCCGCCCTCGGAATATCCCGAAGGCAGCTGGATGACGGATTCAAGCTCCGCTCCCGCTGTTCATGTTTCTGCGCCCGAGCCTGAACACATATCGGAGCCGGCCGCTTCAGCTCCCGCATGGCGCATGGAACCTGCGATTGCGCCGCCATCTTCAGAATCTTCGTGGCGTTCACCGCTTGAATCGCGACCAGTGCACGAGCATCGCGCCGAAGAAGCACTGGCGCCTGAAGAGACGCGCCCACGGAAGAAATCCTGGTTCGCCGACGCCATTGAAGCCGTCCGCGAAGTAGTCCACGGCGGCACACCGGCCCCGGCTGAACAGCCTGTGAGCACGGCCCACGCCGATGCGAGCGGGTCAGAGGCGACTTCCGAGCGAATGCCCGAACCTGTCGTCAGCACCGCGCTGGTAGCGCCTGTCCGTAAAGAGGTTCACGAGCAGGTCCATCAAGAACCCGTTGCTGCGGAAACTGCCGAAGTTCCGCCGCACTTCAGCGAGCATCCGAGTCTTGAAACCAAGTCCGACGCGGAGATCATCACCACGCCTGCCGACAGCACTCCGTCGCACAAGGATTCCGCGCTCGAAATGCCGCCGGCGGCGCACGTCACGCCCGAACCTTTGCTTGTCCGTGACGAACAACCCGCGTTCTCATCGTACGAAGACCATCACGAGCACGCTGCGGCGGTTCAATCGTTCCCGTTCCCGGGCGAACCCGAGCCCATGAATGGCGAGCCGGCCGCCGATGCCGTCGTGGCCCCACAGGAGGAAGCGCCCGCACCTGTCTTCGCCGACTCTGAGGAATCGGCCGCTGACGAATCGACGCACACCGATTTCAGCGAACGCATCCCAACCGCCCCTCCGCCAAATCGCGAAGCTCTCGCGGGCATCCCGTTCCTAATCCCGTCGCCTGCCGTTCTCGAACAGGTGAATTCGCCGGAAGCCGCAGCGCCCCAGGCGAATCTTGATGAAGTCGTCCAGAGGGTTCTCGAGCGCCTCGAGCCTCAGCTTCACGAGCTGCTCTCAAAGAATCTGCTGAAGCCGCTCGTCGAGAACATGTTGCAAGCCGAACTCGCGAAAAAAGAGAAGTGACAATCCGACCTGGATTGCCATCCTGACACCGGCGCAGTTGATTCAAGCCGGCTGAAGGATTTGCTTTGGTTTTTTGGTTCTTTCTTCCAGCACGCCCCGATTTGACGCTCCCCACTCGCCGCCCTTATATTAATTGTTTCCTCTGCACGCAAAATTCAAACGTGCGCGAAGGGACCAATGCCCCGCGAAATACCCAAAGCTTATGAGCCGCAGGAAATCGAAGCCCGCTGGGCGAAAGCCTGGTTCGAAGAAAATCTCTTCCGCGCCGAAAATTCCGGCACCGCCGACGGCCCCCGATTCTCGATCGCGCTCCCGCCTCCTAATGTTACCGGCTCCATCCACATGGGCCACATGCTCGAGCACACCCAGATCGACATGCTCGTCCGTTGGCATCGCATGCGCGGCGAACGCACCCTCTGGCTCCCCGGCATGGACCACGCCGGAATCGCCACTCAATTCGTCGTCGAACGCATGCTCGCGAAGGAAGGAATCAAGCGCCAGGATCTCGGCCGCGAGGAATTCGAGCGCCGCGTCTGGCAGTGGAAAGCAGAAAGCGGCGGCGTAATCAAAGGGCAGATGATTCGCCTCGGCGCCTCTTGCGATTGGACGCGCGAAAAATTCACGCTCGAGCCTGCGCTCTACCGCGCCGTTCTCGAAGCCTTCCTCCGCCTGTATCGCGAAGGCCTCATCTACCGCGGTCGCTACATGGTGAATTGGTGCCCGCGCTGCCAGACCGCCATCAGCGACCTCGAAGTCGTCCACAACGAACGCACCGGCCAGCTCTGGTACATCCGCTACCCGCTTGTCGGCGCTGACGGACACCTCATCGTCGCCACCACGCGCCCCGAAACCATGCTCGGCGACACCGCCCTAGCCGTCCATCCCGACGACGACCGCTACAAGCACCTCATCGGCAAAAAAGTAATGCTGCCGCTGATGAACCGCGAAATTCCCATCATCGCCGACACCTACGTCGACCGCGAATTCGGCACTGGCGTCGTGAAAATCACACCCGCGCACGACCCCAACGACTTCGAAGTTGGCAAGCGCCACAATCTCCCCGAAATCGATGTAATGACCGACGACGCCCACATGAGCGAAGCAGCCGGGAAATATGCCGGCCTCGAACGCTTCATCGCGCGCGCCCGCATCGTCGCGGACCTCGAGGAGCTCGGCCTTATCGACCGCATCACCGAGCACACCCACTCCGTCGGCACCTGCGACCGCTGCAAGGCCATCGTCGAGCCGCGTCTCTCCACACAATGGTTCATGAAAATGAAGCCGCTCGCCGAGCCCGCGAAAAAAGTCGTCCTCGACGGCCTCATCGAAGTGGTCCCCGACAACCAGCGCACTATCCTGCTCAACTGGCTCGAAAATATTCGCGACTGGTGCATCTCCCGCCAGCTCTGGTGGGGCCATCGCATCCCCATCTGGCATTGCGCCGACTGCAAGGAAATGATCCCGGCGCTCGATTCGCGCGTCGAAATCGTCGACGGCCATGCCCGCGCCGCAAGCCCGCCCACAAAATGCCCGAAATGCGGCGGCTCGAAACTCACCCAGGACAAAGACGTACTCGACACCTGGTTCAGCTCTGGCCTCTGGCCCTTCTCCACCCTCGGCTGGCCAGACGACACGCCCGACCTCCGCACCTATTACCCTACGAGCCTCCTCATCAGCGGCTACGACATCCTGTTCTTCTGGGACGCCCGCATGATCATGATGGGCCTCCACCTCAGCGGCACGAGATTCGGAGATGGTTCGCGTCAGGGCACGGCTTTAGCCGTGCCGAAGGATCAGCCCAATTCAGGGGCTTCAGCCCCTCAGGCAGACCTTGCGTCCGTAATTCCCTTCCACCGCCTTTATCTCCACTCCCTCGTCCGCACCGCCGAAGGCGCCAAAATGTCCAAAACCAAAGGCACCGGCGTCGACCCACTCCAACTCACCGACCAATACGGCACCGACGCCATGCGTTACATGCTCGCCAGTATGTCCGCCCCTGGCACCGACATCATCCTCAGCGAAGACCGCATCCTCGGCGCCCGCGCCTTCGCCAACAAAATCTGGAACGCCGCCCGCTTCCTCTTCTTCAACCTCGAGAAAGTCGAGGCCCAGGACGTCACCCTCGAAGAACTAGCCGCGCCGGAAATCCGCGCCGAAGCGCCCTATCTCACAAAAGGCGCAGGCGACCTGGTCCATCGCTGGATGTTCTCGCGTCTCTCAGCCGTCGCCGCGGAAGCAAACAAAGCCCTCGAAGACTTCCGTTTCCACGAGGCCTGCCACATCATCTACCAATTTTTCTGGGGAGATTTCTGCGACTGGTACATCGAGTGGGTCAAGCCTCAACTAGCCGACGCGAACCGCGAAATCGCAATTGCCGCCTGGCGCAACATCTTCGCCGCCTTCGACGCAGCCCTGCGCCTTCTACATCCGATAATGCCCTTCCTAACCGAAGAACTCTGGCATCGCCTCCCGCAACCAGCAGGCGCGCGCTCCATCGCCCTCGACAAATTTCCCGAACCGCGCGCCCAGTGGACGGACGCAGCAGCCGAGCGCGACATGGCCACACTTCAGGAAATCATCATCGCCGCCCGCAACATCCGCGCCGAAATGAAAGTTGACCAAAAGAAAAAAATCGCGGCCGATTTGTCATCAGCCGACACCGGAATCCGCAAGCTCGTTCAGCAAAATCTCGATCCCGTGCTCCGGCTCGCAAGCCTTTCCTCGCTCCAAATCTCAACCGGCCGCCTCGATTCCGCCGGCGCCGCCCTGCGCTCCACCGCCCAATTCGACCTACGCATCGCCTACGGAGAATCAATCGACAAGCAAGCCGAAATCGTGCGCCTGAAAAAAGAAGCCGAGCGCCTCGCCAAAGACATCGAATCCAAAAAAGCCCGCCTAGCCGACGAAACCTTCCTAAATAAAGCCCCCGCAAAAATCGTCGACGAACTGAAAGCCACCCTCGCGCTGCGAATCATCGAGCACCAAAAACTCCTCGATCGCCTAGCCCAACTCGAATAGCCCTCGCTCTTAGCTTCACGCGCACGACCTGCATCATCGATCAAGACTCCGCAGCAACGGGAGGGCGACGCTGCCATTCCGTAACGTCGGCGTCCCGCCGGCTCTTTTGCCTTACTCCTAAGGCGTCACCTCCGTCAGCAACTCCACCGAAACCAACCTCTCCGGCGAATCCGACTTCGCCTCAAACAACTTCCGCCACTGCGCATTCGCGTTCTCAAACGCCGTCCGCGCCCCATACGCAGCCATATCCTCATACTCAATCACGAGCATCACTCCGCCCGTATCCGGCCCAGGCACCGCGCTGCGAAAAATCCGCACTCCCTTCGGCATCACTTCACTATTGAATTCCGGCCCCGCCGCCTTCTGGAGCTTCTCGATGAAATCGCCAGTTCTCCCCGGCTTCACCTCATATCGAAAAATCGCCAACACCGCCATCGTTGCCCTCCAGGTAATCCAGCCGGCATTTTATCGTGTTCGCCTTTGCGGTTCTGGCGAAATTGGTGTGAGCCCCACGACGAGAAAAGCATCGTCGTGGCTACCTGTCCAAACGGCGTAAGATTACAATAGTAGGATGAACGGGCACGGAGGATTCGCATGAAGACTTGTACACATCTGGATCAGATTCGGCACGTTACGCCGGGCACACCGAACGGATGCGAGGAATGCTTGAAGATGGGCGACACCTGGGTACATCTGCGGTTGTGCCTGGAGTGCGGACATGTGGGTTGTTGCGATTCGTCGAAGAATAAACACGCCACGAAACATTTCCATCGGACGAAGCACCCGATCATGAGGTCGTTCGAGCCCGGCGAGAACTGGGGCTGGTGCTACATCGACGAGATCGAACTTGACTCCTCGTCAATGGCGGCAAGCGCGTAACGAGTCAGTCGCGCGCAATAAGCTAGTTCGAGCTGATTGACGTAACCCGGTGAGGGCAACTCCCGGGCCTGCGGTTCCGCGTCGCCAGATAAATTCATCGCAGTCGAAGACTAGATCGCGATCAGACCCGATTTGATAGCGAGTAGCGATGCAATTGCGACTATTGCCCACAGCACAACGCCTTGCATAAGCGGTTTCGTTCCCACCTGCTTTAACGTAGCTCTCGATAAACCTGTGCCAATCAAATAGAGCGTGACCGTGAGGCCGATTCTGCCTGCGCGGCTGAGGATTGCGTATGCGAAGGCGAATTGCGGGAGATACGTATTCGCGAATGCGGCGAGGCAGAAGAGGAGAATGAACCAAGGCCATTGCACATTACTTTTGCTTTTCAATTTATAGGCGGTAAAGAGGGCGATCGGAAGAATCCAGAGAGCGCGCGCCAGTTTTACGGTGGTGCCGATCGCGAGGGCTTCATTGCCGTATTTGGCGGCGGCGCCGACGACGGAGCTGGTGTCGTGGATTGCGAGCGCAGCCCAGAGGCCGAATTGAGATTGGCTCATGTGCAGGGCGTAACCGATGGGCGGAAATAGCAGCAGGGCTATAGAATTCAATACAAAGACTGTGCCTAGCGAGACGGCGATTTCCTCATCCGTGGCGTGAGCGATCGGCGCGACCGCGGCGATCGCGCTACCGCCGCAGATCGCGGTGCCCACGGTGATTAAGAACGAAACCTTCCTCCGCACCGCAAGCGCGTGGCCCAAATAAATTCCCAAAAGCATCGTGGCGGCAATACCTACCGCCGTGTAGACGACGCCGGAACGGCCGGCGCGAACGATTTGATGGAGGTTCATCCCGAAGCCAAGGGCTACCACGGACGCTTGCAGCAGATACTTCGAAAGCATGCGGCTTTCGGAAACGTAGGGGTGAGGAAGAGTGAATCCGAAGAGGAGGCCGCCGAGAAGAGCCAGAGGAGGCGAAACGAAACCAGAAGCGGCGAGAAGCAATCCAGCAAAAAAGACTATCTTCGAGAATGTCAGCATCCAGCGATTTCGCCCCAAAATTACGCGGAGCGAAATATACCATCAAGCGACGGCGCTGGAAGAACTTGTGCGAGCTTGAGTTTCGCCGGCGTGGCCAGCTTCCTGTGCGCGCAGCACGAGAACCGGGCACTCCGCTTCTTCGACAACTTTCTTGGCGACGGAACCGAAAGGGATTCTGCGCCAGCCGGTCATGCCGTGAGTGGCGATGACGATCATATCGGCGGGTTCGTTATCCGCGATTCGTACGATTTCCATGCCGACGTCGTTGGCCGTGCCAATCTTCGTGCGGACTTTGATGTTCTTGGCAGAGAAACCTGCGGCGAGATCCGAAAGACGCTTCGCCGCCGCATCGTGAAGGCTCTGATCGTATTCGCCTTCCTTCAAAATCGAGACGCTGCTGGGTAAATCGGGAATCGCCGGGACGATATTGACGAGAATCAGCTCGGCACCGAGGCGCGAGGCGAGGTCGGCGGCAACGTCGAGAGCATTGTTTGAAAAATCACTGAAATCAATCGGAGCGAGAATCGTTTTCAGGCTGGTGGTTGAATCGCTCATGGCGTCGCGTGTCCTTTTCTTGAAAGTCGCAAATAGCTGTGTGCAGGGCGCCATGCTACCAGACGACTTTCCTGAGATGTGACCGGACTGTTTCAATTTTGTTAAATTCCAGCGCCCGGCATTCCCCGTATGAGAGACCGCGCACGCCCGGATAACGCGTTGGTCGGCGTTTTCTCTCCAACTTTTACGACGATAGAGTGTTCATGCGACCGTCACATTCCCTTAACGAAGAGCCGGTAGTTTCACGGCGCATCGACAAGCGCAGAATCATTTTGCGAAAACCAGCTGGAACATTTTTTGATTGAAGGGGTGAAAAATGGCAGCAACGGGAACAGCGCCGGCGCGAGTACCTACCGAAGCGCCTCGAGTGTCGCCGCTCGATGCCGCAAACATGACGGCAGGACCAGCGGCGAAAATAGGAATGGGGATCTTCGGAGTCGTGCTCATAATCGGGATGATTTACATCGGGCGCGAACTGATCGGCGACTTGTCCGAAGTGCACGCAGTATCGATCATGCCGTATCTCCTGCTGGGGCTCGCGCTGCTTGTTGCGCTGGGATTTGAATTCGTAAACGGATTCCACGATACCGCCAACGCGGTGGCGACGGTGATCTACACACATACGCTCGAACCACACGTCGCGGTGGTGTGGTCGGGTTTGTGGAATTTCACGGGCGTAGTCCTGTCGAGCGGCGCGGTGGCGTTTGGAATCGTGTCGCTGCTGCCGGTGGAATTGATTCTGCAGGTGGGAGGCAAAGCGGGCTTCTCGATGGTGTTCGCGCTGCTGTTCGCGGCGATCATCTGGAACCTCGGGACCTGGTACTTTGGGCTGCCCGCTTCGAGCTCGCACACTTTGATCGGATCCATTATTGGTGTGGGAATCGCGAATCAGCTGATGTCGGTGAAAACCGGAACGAGCGGCGTAGATTGGGGGCAGGCTGCGAACATCGGCAAGTCATTGTTGCTTTCGCCGATCGTTGGATTTATTTGCGCCGCGCTACTGCTGATGGCTTGCAAGGCGCTGATTCCAAATAAGGCGCTGTACGAGGCGCCCAAGGGAAATGAACCGCCGCCGTTCTACATTCGAGCGCTGCTGGTGCTGACGTGCACGGGCGTAAGTTTCTTCCACGGATCGAATGACGGCCAGAAAGGCATGGGGCTGATCATGCTGATCCTGATCGGCACGGTGCCGACTGCGTATGCGGTGAACCACGCTGTGACGACGCAGCAGACAGCCGACTTCGTGGCAGTTTCGACGCAAACCGCAGACGCGCTCAGCCACTACGTTTCGCCTTCCGCAGTGATCGGCGACTCGCGCGATGAAGTGACCGATTACATCCGGACCAAGCAGTTCACACCGAACACGATGCTGGCGTTGCGTGAATTAATCAATGGTATCGGCACGGAAATGGCGCAGTACAAACAATTGAAGGCGGTGCCGCAAGACCAGGTGCGCAACTTCCGTAACGACATGTACGTGGTGAGCGAAGCGCTGCGCTTGATGAAGAAAACGGGCGAACCGAAGTTCAGCGCGGCAGATTCGGCGGTGGTCGCGAATTATAAAAAGCACATCGACAATGCAACCAAGTTCATCCCCACCTGGGTAAAAGTAGCCGTGGCGCTGGCGCTCGGGCTTGGAACGATGATCGGATGGAAGCGCATCGTGGTGACGGTCGGCGAGAAAATCGGGAAAGATCACCTGACGTATGCGCAAGGCGCGGCCGCGGAGATCACAGCGATGGCCACGATTGGAGCAGCCGACGCGTTCGGACTGCCCGTCAGTACGACGCATGTGCTGTCCTCGGGCGTGGCCGGAACCATGGCGGCGAACCATTCCGGGCTGCAATGGGGCACGGTGCGGAACCTAATGATGGCATGGGTACTCACGCTGCCTGCGTCGATGGTTCTGGCCGGATTTTTGTTCTGGCTTTTCCGCAGAATGAGCGGCGCTTAAAGGCGGCTTCTCTCTCAATTCGCGCCGGATCGTTATCGCTGAAAGATCCGGCGCGAGTCATCGCATTCAAGCTGCACATCGATCGTGCCTATCGATCCCGCACGTCGCAATTCGCCGCACGGCGATGGTTGCAGCACGAGTCATTCGGCACTACACTCCACCCATCCAAATGGGAGGTGCAGGATGAGACTGGCGCGTCGCGAACTTTTGTCTAAGTGTATGACGCTAGGAGTTCTGACCAGCACTGCGAACCTGTTGCCGTCCGCGCTCGCGGCAGCTTGGCAGGAGAAAGAGAAGTCGCGGCTGGCGCCCACACCGGCTGCAGAACTGGGTCCGTTCTATAAACGGCTCGCGCCGAGCAACAGCGCCATGCGTGCCCCGGGAGATTCCGGAATGCCGCTGGTGGTGACGGGCCAGGTGTTCAGTTCGCGCGGCGGGCTGATTCCGTCGGCAATCGTGGAAATCTGGCAGACGAATCAAGAAGGGTTGTACGATCTCGATGGGTATCACTATCGCACCAAGTTGACGACTCCCGCCGACGGCAAGTACGAATTTTCCTCCGTGATGCCGGGGCACTATCCTGCCCGAGTGTGCCAGCACATCCACTACGCCGTTACCGCTCCGGGCTATCGTCCGCTCGTCACTCAGCTTTACTTTGCGACGGATCCGGTGTTCGAAGGCGATCCGGACAAAAATTTCGTGCGCGACCCTCTGATAACCAGCCGCGAATTGGTGCGCCCGGTGACGCTCGTGGGCGACCCGAAAGACATTCACGCGGCGGTGAAGTTTGAGCTCGTGCTGGAGGCAATGTGACGGGCGCGGCGCGATGGATCACAACGGCGGTTGTGTTGATTTCTTTGTTTGCACACCGGGCGATGGCGGAAAATCTCCGCAAACTGGTGACGATTTCGACCCCGGAGAAAATCAGCACTGTTTCGGTTTGCGGCACGACCGGCCTGGTCGCGGGAGCCGCGCACGACGGCGCGATCCACGTTTGGAAACTGCCGTCGGGTGAGCAGGTGGCGAGCTGGAAGAGCGGCGCTCCGGTAAGTGCGCTGGCGTGCTCGTTTGATGGAAAGTGGCTGGCAATCGGAGACGAGGACGGTGCGGTGAAGATCACCGATCCCGTTGGGAAATTGGTGAGGATGTTCGCCGTTGCCCATGCCGCAGTGGATAGCGTGGCATTCGCCCCGGACGGATCTCTCCTTGCCGTGGGCACGCACGAGAACCCGGTACAGCTGTGGAATCCGGGGACAGGATTGCGCGTTGCGGAGTTACACACGGATTTCAGCGGCAGCACGAGCGTGGATTTTGCGCCGGACAGCTCGCTCGTTGCCACGGCCGATGCCGATACGGCCATAAGAATTTACGATCGAAACGGAAAGTTGAAGGCAAGCTACACAGGACTTCTTCTCGAACCGTTTGCGATCAGCTTCCGGCCCAACGGGAAGGAGATAGTGGTGGGTGGAGCAGACTCGACGCTTTCGATTTTGTCTGCGGAAGACGGGCAATTGATCCGGCGCCTTCCAAAGTCTCCTGATCCGATTTTCAACGCAGTGGTGCTGCCGGACGGAGACAGGGTGTTGAGTCTTCAGGTGGACGCCGCGACGATTCAGAACTTTTCCGTCACATTGTGGAATCTCGGGACGAACGAGCGGCGTGATCTGGCGGTGGCGGGCAAGCATCTGATCGGTTACGGCGAGATTTCAAATCACCAGCCGGTGATGTTCACCGTGGACAGCGATTCGAGCCTTACCGCGTGGGCGATTCCCGACTGATCGGCAGTTGATGAAAGTCTCGATCCGCAAAGCGATTCCCGCCGATGTTCCAGTATTGCGCGAATTAATTGATGCGTCCGTGCGCGGCCTGCAAGCCGGGGACTACACTCCCACGCAAATCGAGAGCGCCCTCGTGACGGTGTTCGGCGTGGATAGCCAGCTGATCGAAGACGGAACATATCTAGTCGCTGAAGTGCGTGACGATGCTGATGCACGCACCCAACCCGTGATTACCGGGTGCGGCGGCTGGAGCAAGCGCAAGACGCTCTACGGCAGCGATCACTGGACGGGGCGCGAGGACGAACTGCTCGATCCGCGCGTGGATGCCGCGAAGATCCGCGCTTTCTTCATTCATCCCGCCTGGGCGCGCCGGGGAATCGGCACGATCATTCTGCAAGCGTGCGAAGACGCGGCTGTAGCTGCGGGTTTTACACGATGTGAAATGGGCGCGACGCTGACGGGCGTGAAACTTTTCGGCGCGCGAGGTTACGTTGCGCTCGAGAATATCCCGGTGCCGTTGAAAAATGGCGAAGGCTTACCGGTGGTGCGAATGGCGAAACAGCTAGGGTAATGGGTTTGGTGCGTTAGGGCTCGTCCTTGCGGATTTTTCCCTTTCAGCATTCAAATCGTGCTCCAGGCAGTGCCGACAGAGGCAGCCTCCTGATTGCGGTGGCGAGAGGCGTGGTGGCAGCTCTGCGCACCAGCAGTTGCCTTCGGGTTGGCAGGTAATTGGCGCGTTGCAGCGGGAGCAGCGAGTTTCCACAGAGTGAATTATTGCGCTGCGGGAGACAGATTGGAAGCGCGCATGGAGCAAGGGACCGCGGGAGATTAAATTAGCGCTGCGATGAATTTGTGGCAGCGCTGGCGGTTTCACTGGAAGCACCAGCCGCGGAGGTTGATGCCGGGGCCGGTGCATCGGAGCTGGGGTTATTGCTGGCCGACGGCTCGGATGCTGGTTTTGGCGTCGCGGCCGGTGCTGACGTTGCTGGAGCGGTACCGTTGGGCGAAGCCGAGCAACACGACTTTCCCTGAGCAGGCGTCGGCTGCCTCGGCGCGGAAACGCCGGCGATGCCCGATCCGAGACCAAGCTTTTGCAGGCTGGTCGCGTCGAGTTTGCCGCTGGGGTCGAGGCCATTCGCGGACTGGAATTTCTGCATGGCGGCAACTGTGTTGGAGTCCCACTTCCCGTTTGGCTCGCCCTGGTAATATCCGCCGCGCGCCAGCGATGACTGGATTTCGGAGATACGCTCGGGCGTGGGAGCCTTCTGTGTCGCCTCGCGACGAGAGTGGTGCGACTTCTTGCTGCTCGATTTCTTTTTCTTCGAGGATGCCGAAGAAGTATGTGCGGATGAATTTGAGGCAGACGCGGAAGCCGAAGAATTCGCAGCCACTACAGAACTGGCCTGCTGCGGCTGCAGATAGCGAACTGCCAGAAGCGACGTTCGCGTGGTTTCCATCGCATGGTGCTTCGGGCGAGTGTTGCGCATGGGATGCGACGGATGAGATTTGCGCGAATGTGCAGCCGGTTTACGCGAATGCGGGCTGGACTGCGCGGCGGACGCCGACGCGCACAATACAAGCACGCAGGAAGTAGCCAGTAGCCATCGCACAACAGGAGTCATCTTCATCATTCGACGCTCGAAACCGGGAATGTGATGCCCAGCGGTGAATTCACACCCTTCTAATTATCGGTCATTCGAAACGGAACTCAAGCCCCCACGCTTGAGGGTGAGCTTAAATGACAACCAATCGCAATGCAAGAGTCAGCCGCGACGAAAGGCGACTGACGCCGCGCGCGACGCTGGGCTGGGAGCGCCAGCGCTATTGAACCACTTGCGACGGGACTGCGCCTGCCAGGAACAAAGTAAGCACCCGGTCGTTATCCGCATGGCGTGCCACTTTGAACAGCACATCCTGCCCGGGCTTCAGGGTAGCGATTTCGCGACGGTAGTCAGCGAGGCTGTTGATCGGCACATGATTCACTTCGACGATCACGTCGCCGCGCGAAAATTCGATATCTTCGCCGAAACTAGCGGGCTCCACTTGGGTGACGACAACACCTGTGAGCTTGCCCATGCCCAGCTTGCGGGCGATATCCGGCGTAAGTTCTTCGACGTGCAAGCCGAACTGGCCGGGCTCTTCGCTCTGATCGGGTTCTTCATCGGCGTTCACCGCTGTTTGCGGGAAAATCTTCGAGCGGTCGGCCACGAGCATCGAGACGTCCTTGGCCACCTTGTCGCGGACGTAGCGAACTTCGACCGACTGCCCAATCGTAGTTTGCGCGATCGGATTTACGAGATCGGCGCCGGTGTGCACGGGCACGCCGTTGATGTTGGTAATCACGTCGCCGGGTTTCAGGCCGGCTTTGTCGGCGGGGCTGCCCGGTTCAATCGCTTCGACGACGATTCCGTACGGCGCACCGAGCTCCCTTAGCAAAACGGGATTATTGCTGCGGTCCTCCTGGAAGGTGATGCCGATCGAGCCGCGCGTCACTTTGCCGACGGTGACGAGTTGATTGTAGACCGAGATGGCGGTGTTCGACGGCAGCGCAAAACCAACGCCTTCAAATCCGCGGCTGCCCGTGTAGATAGCGGTGTTAATGGCAATCACTTCGCCGGCCATGTTGACAAGCGGGCCGCCGGAATTTCCGGGATTGATAGCGGCGTCGGTTTGAACGAAACGCTGGAACTGGTGGCCGACGTTGGAGCGATCCTTCGCGCTCACAATTCCCGCCGTGACGGTGGAATTCAGGCCGAACGGGCTGCCGAACGCCAGCACCCAGTCTCCTACCTGCACGCCATCAGAATTACCGAGCTTTGCTACGGGCAGTTCACGATCGGCTTCGATTTTGATCACCGCAAGATCGGTATCTTTGTCCGCGCCGACGAGATGGGCATTGTATTTCCGCGGGTCGCCATCAATCGCCACTTGAATTTTTGTGGCCTGGTCGATTACGTGGTCATTCGTGAGGATGAAACCTTTGTGGTCCACGATGACGCCCGACCCGAGGCTGCGCTCGGCATCGGGCCCGTTATCAGGAGAATCAAAAAAGCGATCGAAGAAATCCTGGAAAGGATCGTTCAGATGATGAGGTCGCTTCACGCCGCCTTTCGGCTTCTCGATCACTTGGGTTGTAGAGATATTCACCACCGCAGGGCCGATTTTCTTCGAAATGCTCGCAAAGGAACTCGACAGCGAAATCGGATCTGGAACGGCCAACAGTGACGCTCCGCTCGCGCCACTTTGCCCGTGAGTTGCGAGAGCGCGGCCCGAAATTATCGTGCCGATCATGATGCCGATGCCAAGCGTGGCTGCCACAAGGAGAGCGGCGAAGACCTTGCGGCGTCGCGCCCAACTCACCAGTTCGTAAAATTGAACGCCCATCCCCGTGCTCCCTTCCTGCCTATGACTGCGACAATTCCCGAAGAATGGCGATTATAACACCCATTTGATTCGCACCGTGGCAGGACAGTTTCACCGATGCTCACATAAATACGGTATTGGCGCGTCGCGAGGCTAACGGCGGACGGTGGTCGACTTGGCGACGACCTCGACTCCGCAGCCGTCGCTCGTCCCAAGTCGCCACCAGAGCGAATCGCGGCCCGAACCTCATTCATGGGGAGCTGCCGAATCAGATGGGAAAGGACTAAAGGGGCCTGTGGTGTTTGCGGCCGTCAGCCGACCAAATCGCCGCGAGGATGAGGATTAAGACTTGGACAACCTAGGATCGAGGCCGAGCTCCGTATCAGTGGCATCACCCGGCAAGCTCAGGTGAAAAGCTTCATTTCCAGATGCGATATCGTCCCCTTCCGCCCGGGGTTCCAGTTTCTTCTGAGCGCGGCGCTCCGCCTTCATGCGGGCTTTCTCCATGCGCTTCATCTCTTTTTGGCGCTTCTTGAATGTAGTCGTCATTTAATGGCTCCTTTTAAGGATTAGATGCGGCCTCGCTGGAACAACCCTCCAGGCATCCCTACCTCGCCGGAACGAATCGCGCTTTAAAGCAGCTGATTCTATACACCATTACGGTGAAGACAATCCAAACGGGTAAGGCAGACCACCGTCCGCGCGCACCTACTAGAAAGACCTGACCCCCGAGCGCGCATCTCTACTATAACACACGAGAGTTCCAAAAACCGAATCGGGACGTTACTGGCGATTAACAGCTAAGGCTTCCGGCCCGCCATCCAGAGTGTGTCGCTGGTCGGAAGGCGGTCGAGAAGTGGCCGCGCTTGCGGGACAAACCCTGCCTGCTGCAGCATCCGAGCGAGAGTGGACGGCGTGAAGTAGTTGCAGTGCGAAGGGATATGGATGCCGCACCAGTTTTCGCCCATGACGGTCCGGTTCCAGCTGGCATAGTTGGGTGTCTTGATGACCAGCATGCCGCCAGGTTTCAGCGCCCGGAACGCAGTCTCCAAACCGAGCCGAGGCCGCCATTCATGCTCGAGATAGCCGAATTGGGTGACGATGTCGAACGAATCCGCAGGGACAGCGGCATCCGTGACTGGCCCCACGATAATCGGCGCTTGCGGGACGCGTGCTTTCGCCTCTTCGGCCGCGCGCGGGCTAAGCTCAACGCCCATCACGTCAAACTGTCCGGCAGCCATCGCCAGAAATCGCCCATCACCGCAGCCAAGGTCCAGCAGCTTCCCTTCCCGCTTCCAATGGACCGCGTGCGAGAACTGGCGCTGGGTCGCGTCGGTACGAAAGGGTCGAGTGAGGCGCGAGAAGAACATGAGCAGCGGCCGATCTTTTTTCCGGCGCGAAACTTCCTTTTCATAATCGTCCACCCAATCGTGCTCGGCAGCCTGGGTCTGATAGGCAAGCGGTTGGTCGCCGATGAACACCATGCCGCACGCCGTGCATTTCACCACGTGCCACGCATCGCGTTGAAAGACGAGCCGGCGTTCGAGTGCCCCGCATAACGGGCAAGGCCGCTGGTTGGATATAGGTGTGGCGTTCGGAGTGATGATCGGATCCTCGAAGCCCGAATATTATCACTTGTTGTTGGGATGTTTCTGAAGGCCACGGTAATCTGAAAAATCTCGCTCGCCGCTAGCCAAGGATCGGAACCGATTTTATTCCCCTATTGACGATGCGGTCTGGCGCGGCGGCGTGGGACCCCGCAGCACAACATCTGCAAATCCAAGCGATTCCCCAGAAATGCCCTTTACCCATATAAACAGTCATACTTGCAAGATAGACTTGCAAGTTTACCTGTCTTGTGTGTAAAATGGACTTGCCATGCCACAGAAGACGCTCGAAGCATCCGTCATCGACTTTACTCACGCCATCGGCCTCTTGTTTCGCCGTGTACGCGCAGCGGCCGCTTCCCACGAACTTTCATTGACCGAAGCTGCCGTCATGGGTCGTCTCGCCCGGGAAGGCCCCGCTACCACAGCCGATCTGGCGCGCGCGGAGAAGATGAAACCACAATCCATGGGAACCACTATCGCGGCGCTTGAGGAAATGGGCCTGGTGACGCGCAAGCCGCATCCGACCGATGGCCGGCAAGTGAATATCGAGCTCACTGCCAAAGGCGTTGCGGTGCGGAAGGGTGTTGTCGACGCAAAGCGAACATGGGTAGCTGAAGCGATTGCGCAGCTAAGCGAAGAGGAGCGCGAAACGCTGTTCAAAGCTGGTGACATCATCAAGCGCCTGGTGGAAAAGTGATCGGCAACGAGGAACAAGCGCAGGTGCAAACGCAGGCCTCAACTGAGCTAGAAGACAAACCTGCAATCGGCTCGACCTCTCTCGCGCTCAGTTCGATCTCGCACGCATGGCGAGCGCTGCGGCATCGCAACTTCAGGCTGTTCTTCGCAGGTCAAAGCATCTCTCTGATTGGCACTTGGATGACGCGGCTGGCGACAAGCTGGCTCGTCTATCGCCTCACGCATTCCGCGCTACTGCTCGGCTTTGTAAGCTTCGCAGGGCAGATAGTGGCATTTGTGGTGGCCCCGATTGCGGGTGTTTGGGTGGAACGCCTGAATCGCCGCAAACTTCTGGTGTGGACGCAAGCCGCGGCCGCGGTCCAGTCGCTCGCAATGGCCGCTCTCACGCTCGCGCATGTCATCAACCTATGGGAAATCATTGCCCTCGCCGCTATGCAGGGCCTGATCAATGCGTTCGATATGCCCGCGCGCCAATCCTTCCTCGTCCAGATGGTGGAGGATCGCAACGACCTCAGCAACGCCATCGCCATCAACTCCTCGATGGTCAACGCGGCGCGGCTGATTGGCCCGGCCATCGCCGGCTTGGTGATCGGAGCCGTCGGCGAGGGTTGGTGCTTCCTGATTGACGGCGTCAGCTACTTTGCGGTGATCGCTTCCCTGCTCCTGATGCGCATCAAGCCCTTGAATCTCAGTCGCACCGCACTGGGCGTGCTCGAACAAATGCGCGAGGGCTGGGACTACGTTCGTACGTTTCGTCCGATTCGCACGATTCTCCTGCTCTTCTCCCTTCTCTGCCTGATGGGCTATCCCTTTGCGGTGCTGCTACCGGTGTTCGCGGGCGAAGTACTCCATGGCAACGCAAAAACTCTCGGGTGGTTGACGGCGGCCTCGGGCATCGGCGCGCTTGTGTCCGCGCTTTCGCTGGCGATTCGCAAGTCCGTCCGCGGCCTGACTCGCATGCTCCAGATCGCGGCCGCGATGCTGGGAGGCGCGCTAATTTTATTCGGGATGTCGCGCACGTTGTGGGTCGCTCTTGTGCTGATGGCTTTCGTGGGCTTCGGTCTGATGCAGAGCGCGGCGGTGAGCAATACGATCATTCAAACGCTGGTGCCAGACGAGAAACGCGCTCGCGTAATGAGCTATTACACGATGGCCTTTTTCGGCGCCGCGCCATTTGGCAGCTTGCTGGCCGGCGCGCTGGCCCACCGAATGGGAGCGCCGCATACCCTGATGCTTACCGGCGCGTTCTGTCTTGCCGGTGCGCTGTGGTTCACGCTTGAACTGCCGAAGGTTAAAGCAGTGATGAGGCCCATTTACCGGGAGATGGGTCTTCGGCCGGGCGAGTTAGGCTGATTTTGCACGAGCGGGGACCTGTGAGATGGCTCTGCTCGAACGACCTCATCATCTAAAGCTAAAACGAAAGGAACAAACGTGCCTATTACGAAACTCGATCCAAACGCTGCATTAGTGTTGATTGACTTGCAAAAAGGAATTGTAGGTTTGCCCACCATACACCCCATGAGTGAGGTCATCGCCCGCGCTGCGCAACTTGCTCGAGCCTTCCGAGAGCGTGGACTGGCGGTGGTGCTCGTCAACGTGACCGGTATGGCGCCGGGGCGCACCGAGGCCGGACGTCCCAAGTTCGCCTTTCCGGAGGGTTGGACGGAGCTTGTTCCGGAGTTGGAGCAAAACCCCAACGATTATCTGGTCAGCAAGCAGCGGGTTGGCGCGTTCCACGGCACGCCTTTGGATTCATACTTACGTGAGCGCGGCGTAACTCAGGTGCTCTTGGCGGGTGTCTCGACGAGCAGCGGCGTGGAGGCTACGGCGCGCAGCGCCTACGATCTAGGCTACCACGTGGCTTTTGTCATGGACGCGATGACTGATCTGGATGCCGATATGCACCGGCACAGCGTCGAGAAAACCTTCCCCAAACTCGGCGAGACAGACACAACCGCCAAAGTGCTGAACCTGCTGATGCAGGCACCGGCCCAGTAAGGTCTCGGTCCGATCGGTGGATCCCGGTGACGGTCGTTTATGGTGAAGCGGAGTAGATGTAAAACATCATCGCGAAGAGGACTGCGAAGCCAACGATGGATCCAAAAACTATGACAACGAAGTCGCCGTTCCACGTGCTTTCGAGCATAAGGCGGCGCCGTTCTATCTCATACGCCCACCGTTGTTCCTGAAGTCGCATATGGCTTCCTACACCACTAAGAGTAACGGTGTTTATTAGGTTGTCCAGTACCGAAAATGCCGTACGAAAGTACTACCCGCTCTTTCGGGTTTTCTTTGCCCGGCAACGGCTTCTTTTCAACCGTTCGTCGAAGTAAAAGCCTAAAATGAGAGGCGCGCAACGAATGCCTCTCCGTCCAGCCCTGGGGATGAGGATTTGGACCATTCCACCATTGTTGGGAGAATACGGCTATGACGCTTACTCGCATGAGAGCAGCGATTCTTGTTCTGGCAATTTGGTTTGGAATCGCTGGTGCCACGTGTGCCCAGAACACGAATCAAGTGCTGGGCCAGGTTGATTTTGACGCCAAAACGAATATCGATAAGGGTTCCGGCGTCTGGGTCGACGGGCAGTACCTGGGCTATGTCGGCGAGTTGAAGGGCAACAAGAAGGTTCTGCTCATCCCCGGCAAGCACGAAATTGCCGTCCGGCAAGTGGGATTTAGGGATATCACCCAATCGATCGAAGTGAGCCCCGGCGGAACGACCATCGTAACCGTGCGGATGGAGAAGGATCCCAACGCCGTTAATGCGAATGCGACGGGCGAAGTGAAGCTGAAAGTAACCCCGGACCGGGCTGCGGTATTCGTTGACGGCAACTATGCCGGCTACGTGCATCAATTCGGCGGGGTGAAGCGCGCCATGCTTATCGCTCCCGGGAAGCACCACATCAGAATTGCACTCCCCGGCTATCGCGACTTTGAAACTGAGATTGTCGTGCAAGCCAATCAAAAGGTGACGGTGAAAACCGCGCTAGCTCCCGCAAGTATCACGGCGGAAGGTTCCGAATTGAAGTAGCCAAGGACAGATTGGCGGCCGTGCCGCGGACTTGTTACAATGGTCGATGGCCGGGGCGAAAAACTCCCGCCTGTATACCGGGGCAGCTCCCCGCAGGTGACAACAACCAACCGTATGGCTCCTCGTACTCTGTTTGAAAAAATCTGGGATGCGCATCTGGTGCGCGAGATTCCCGGGCAGCCGTCCATCATCTATATCGACCGACATCTGATTCACGAAGGAACTTCCCCACAGGCGTTTGCCGGATTGAAAGCCGCCGGGCGCAAAGTGCGGCGTCCTGAGCTGACGTTCGCGGTGATGGATCACTCCGTCTCGACGAAAAACCGCCTGCTGCCGGTTCTCGACGCGGATGCAGCAGGGCAATTCGAAGCTCTCGCGCGTAATTGCGAAGAGCACGGCGTCCATCTTTTCGACATGCACAGCAAGAATCAAGGAATCGTGCATATCATCGGCCCGGAGTTGGGAATCACGCAGCCGGGGCAAACGATCGTCTGCGGTGACAGTCACACCTCGACTCACGGCGCTTTCGGCGCACTCGCTTTCGGCATCGGAACCAGCGAAATCGAACACGTGCTCGCCACGCAGTGCCTCTCGCAATTCAAATCGAAGACGATGGAAATTCGCTTCACCGGCAAGAAACCGCGCGGCGTCACCTCCAAAGACATGATCCTTGCCGTGATCGGCAAAATGGGAATCGCCGGCGGAAATGGAAGCGTCGCCGAATACACCGGCGAAGCCGTGCGCGCGCTTTCGATGGAAGCGCGCATGACGATGTGCAACATGACCATCGAAGGCGGCGCCCGCGCAGGAATGGTGGCGCCCGACGACACGACCTTCGCGTATCTCGAAGGCAGGCCCTTCGTCCCGCGCGGCAAGGAATTTGAGGATGCGGTGAGCTACTGGAAGTCGCTTGTCACCGATCCGAACGCAAAATACGATTCCACCGTCACGATCGAGGCGGACAAGCTCGCCCCGATGGTCACCTGGGGAACGAATCCCGGCATGGTCACGCAGGTGACAGACCGCGTGCCCGATCCGCATTCGTTCAAAGATCCGGTGGACCAGAAAGCAGCGGAGAGCGCGCTCGTCTACATGGACTTGAAACCGGGAACGCTCATCGAAGACATTGCGCTCGATCGCGTATTCATCGGTTCCTGCACCAATTCGCGCATCGAAGATTTGCGCCTCGCCGCAAAAGTAGTTGCCGGCAAACACGTATCGAAGGATCTGAAGCAGGCGCTCGTAGTTCCCGGTTCGCGCCGCGTGAAAGCGGAAGCGGAGGCGGAAGGCCTCGACAAAGTTTTCACACAGGCAGGATTCGAGTGGCGCGATGCAGGCTGCAGCATGTGCATCGGCATGAATGACGACGTGCTGCAAAGCGGCGAGCGCTGCGCCAGCACGTCGAACCGCAATTTCGAAGGCCGCCAGGGCAAGGGCGGACGCACGCATCTCGTTAGCCCGTTGATGGCCGCCGCGGCGGCGATCGAAGGACACTTCGTAGATATTCGCAAGTGGAATGGCGTGGACGGCGCCGAGTAGAGCGCAAACGCAGCGGCGAAAAACCGAAACTCAAAGTACGCAGAGAATCACGGAGATCACAGAGGAATGCAACCGTTTACAAGGCATGCAGGACTTGTCGCGCCGCTCGATCGCGTAAATGTTGATACGGATCAAATGGTGCCGAAGCAGTTTTTGAAGTTTCTCACCCGCGAAGGCTACGGCCGCGTGCTCTTTTACGACTGGCGCTATCTGCCCGGCGAGAAACCGAATCCCGATTTCGTGCTGAATTATCCGCGGTACAAAGGCGCTTCGATTCTGCTGGCGCGCGCGAATTTCGGATGCGGTTCGAGCCGCGAGCATGCCCCCTGGGCGATCCTCGATTATGGTTTCAGAGCGATTCTCGCGCCGAGCTATGCGGACATTTTCTACAACAACTGCTTCAAGAACGGAATTTTGCCCGTCACGCTCTCGAACGAGCAGATGGACGAGCTCTTCAAGCGCACAGAACAGAATGAGGGCTACAGGCTAACGGTCGATCTAGAGAAGCAGGTGGTCACCGACGAAAAGGCGCTGAGCTATTCGTTCACCGTCGACCCCTTCCGCCGCGAGTGCCTGTTAAAAGGGCTCGATGACATCGGCCTCACGCTCGTTCACGAAGCGCAAATTTCCTCGTTCGAGCAAAAGAACCTGCGACACCCCAAAATGTACGACCCTGTGGATGTGAAATTTCACAAGCAGCCCACCAACTAGCATTCGCTACGAGCTGATAATAGAAGGTACCCTCCGCCAGGGGCGCTCAGTCCATTCCGTATCGCCGGCGTCCCGCCGGCTCTTTTCTGAAAATCCCAGTAACCGTGCGCTCGCGACCCACGCGTTCACTCAAATTGCCCCGGCGCAACAATCGGCTCAGGCGACTCCGGCGCAATCGGCGCAGCGCCTTTCAGTTCCGCCAACACAATCCCCAGAAGAATCAGCGCCGCCCCAAAAAGCACCCGGCCGCCAAGCCGCTCGTGAGCCACAATCCACGCCGTAATCACCGCAAACACGGGCTCGAGGCTGATGAATATCGCCGTGTGCGTCGGAGTCGTATACTGCTGCGCCCAGGTCTGAAACGAAAAGCCAATCACCGTCGAGCCAATCGCCGTAATCAGCACCGCGAAAATAAGCTGCCCTGACCACACCAGCCGAGGCGCTTCCCATCCCGCCGCAGAAAGCAGCGGAACCGCAAGCGTCGCGAGCACAGCCGTCGTCGCCACCTGCAGAAAGCTCAACGCGCCCACCGAATGCCGCTCCACATACTGCCCAATGAAAATCACGTGCAACGCGAACATCACCGCGCAACCAAGCGCAATCGCATCCCCGCGATTCAAGCTGCCGAATCCTTCCGGCGGAATCATCAGAAAGTAAAGACCGGCCAGCGCGGAAAATGCTCCAAGCCAAATCCACAAGTTGATGCGCCGCCGTCCGAACGCCGCGAGAAAAACCGGCACAAGGACCACGCTCGACCCGGTAATGAATGCGGCCTTCGATGCCGTGGTGAATTTCAGCCCGGTCGTCTGAAACGCATAGCCGCCAAACATAAAGAAACCGATCTGCACTCCCGCCCAGATCGTGTGCCGGTTCAACCCGCGCAGTGCCCGCCAGAACAGCATCGCCATCACCGCCGCCGCAAGCGCAAAACGAACCGCGATATAAGTGAAGATAGACACGTCCGCCAGCGCGTCTTTCACCACAATAAACGTCCCGCCCCACACCAGCGAGCAGAACAAGAGCGCGAGATCGGCGCGAACACGTCTACTCAAGATTTTCACTCCACCTGTGCGTCAAGCTTCGGTCCGTGTGCCGTCCGTTCTCCGGTGCGGCCAAATGTCGAACAAGAGTGTAAGCAGCGAACGAATTTGTAGCAACGATCGAGGCCTCATCAATCTCGAGCGCGCGATCAGCCATTATGTCCGCATTCGAAACCCATATGCCTCTCTCGATTGACGAGTCTAGCGGTATAGTAGAAACTTCGTTAATCGCTGGCCCAAATAGATGTGGCGACGAATAGCTGCGATTTTCTGTATCTGCGTGGCGCTCCGGATTCTGCCTGCGCCACCGCTGCAAGGCGCCCACCGCGACGCATGGGTCGAAGTCCGTTCGCCGAATTTCATCATCGTCAGCAACGCCGGTGAAAAGCAGGCTCGCAGGACCGCAATCCAATTCGAGCAGATTCACACCCTATTTCGCGAAGGACTCGCTGTCGCGCAGGGCCATCCCAGCCCCGTGATCACTGTTTTCGCCCTTAAAGATGAAAAATCCCTCGGCGATTTGCTCCCCGACTATTGGACGAAGGGCCACATGCACCCCTCGGGCGTATTCGCCTACGGCTTGTATCAATATTACGCGGCGGTGAATCTCGAAGCGCAAGGCACCAATCCCTTTGCCACCATGTACCACGAGTATTACCACTCGCTGACCATGCCCTATTTCCCGGAATTGCCGATCTGGCTCAGCGAGGGACTCGCCGATTTCTTCGGCGAATCGCAAGTGAACGGAACCGTCGCAACAATGGGCGTGGCCGATCCCGCCCTCATCGAGGAGTTGCGGCATAACAAGCTCATACCGCTGGATGTGCTGTTTCACGTGGATGCTTCATCGCCCTATTACAACGAGGAAAATAAAGTCTCCGTTTTCTACGCCGAGTCCTGGGCTCTCACTCATTACCTGATGATCGGAGATAAGCAAGCTCACAGGCAGATGCTCGTGGACTACGCTGCTGCACTCTCATCCGGCTTAACCCCCGATCAGGCGGCCGCGAAAGCATTCGGCGATCTTAAGAAATTGCAGGACGATCTTTCGCGTTACATCGGCAAATTCACGTTTTCCTATTTTCAGATGAAAGCTCCAGCCGAGCTGCCGGCCGCAGACCTTCACGCGCGCGAGCTCACTGACGCCGAGGAAGAAGCCTATCGCGGCGGCTTCTTCGCAATTCGCAGGCGCCCCGAGGCAAAACAGATTTTGCAGAACGCCGTGAATCTCGATCCGAAGCTCACCCTCGCGCACCAGAATCTCGGCATCGAGGAATATCTGGAAGGCAATCGAGACTCTGCGTTGACTTCCATTTCCGAAGCGGTGCGGCTCGATCCGCAAAACAGTTTCGCGCATTATCTCCGCGCCTACCTCACTTTCTTTGGTGCCGGCGGTTTTCCCCAGGACTCGCAGATCGAGGAAGATTTGCGCCAGGCTGTTGCGTTGAAACCCGATTTCGCCCCGGCCAATGCCCTGCTCGGCCTCTATCTTTCAAGCCGCCGGCAAAACGGTGAAGAAGCGCTGGCCTACGCGAAAAAAGCTGTGAGCCTGCAACCTGGCAACACCGAATTCGTGTATGACCTGGCGCAAGTGCTCGCCCAGATGCAGCGCTTCGATGAAGCGCAGTACGTCGCGGAACGTGCCCGGACGAACACGCAAAACGCGGAGTATCGCGCCAGGCTCGATCAATTCATTGTTTATCTCCAGAACGCCCGAAACATCAGCAAGCGCAATGCGGAGGCTCAAGACGTTGCGTCGAAACCGCAGGCGATCCCCGACGCAACACCACGCGCTCCGGCGGCGCAAGAAGAGCCGGCCAAGGAATCGGACAACTCGCGCGAAGTCACCGGAGTGGTGACGCAGGAAAGCTGCGCAGGCGGTTTAAAACTGCAAGTCGCAGCAGGCGCCGAAGTCTTTACGTTTCGCCTTCAGCCCGGCGCTCACTCGGCGATTCGCATGATGGCAAAACCCGCGCCGGACTTCGACATCTGCAAATCGCTGAAAGGCACGCAGGTCGCGGTGCGTTTCATTCCCGATGAAGCGAGGAACAGCAGCGGCGCCATTCAACAGTTGACGATAATGGCGGGCGACGCGCCAGCCTCCGCCACGATGCCGAAGCAGGCTCCAGCGCGGGCTGCCACAAAACCTCTTCGCCTTGCTCCGGACGCCGGCGCGGCGCAATCTGTGAGCGCCACTCTATCCGGGCGCGTGACCGCAGTCGCCTGCGATAAAAGCGAGATGAGACTGACGCTGCTCGTGCGTGACTCCGAATTCGAGCTGCACGCGCGGGATTATACGCGGGTTCATTTTGATCAAACTGTGCCGTTTGACACCGGTGAATTCCAGCCCTGCGTCAATCTGAAAGACCACGACGCGACGATCGAATACGTCGTCACCGAAAAGGAAAAATACGACGGCGAGATCCAGTCAGTTGAGGTGGGCAAGTAGGTTTCCAGTGGCACAGGTTTATCCTGAGCCGCGAACAGCACTCCTGCTTGTCCTGAGGAACGAAGGGCCTGTGCGCCCTTCTTCTCACTACCGCTGCTGCTCAAAAACAATCCGACCGCCCGCAACCGTCATCGCCACATGCGTCGAGAGCAAATCGCGCGGGGGAATCCGCGTGATGTCCACAGGAAACACCACAATGTCCGCAAGCATTCCCGGCGCAATCGTTCCCTTCCGTTTTTCTTCAAACTCCGCATAAGCCGACCCCGCCGTGTAAGCGCGCAGGCAATCGTCCATCGGAAGTCTTTCCTGCGGTTGCCAGCCGCCCGGCGGTCCGCCATCGGGAAGTTCTCGGGTCACGCAGGCGTAAATTCCGCGAAGCGGATTGATTGGTTCCACCGGATAATCCGTTCCGAACGCTAAGTGCACGCCGTCTTGTTCCATCGTGTGCCACGCGTACGCGCCCTTCACGCGTTCAGGGCCCAGCCGGTCGGCCGCCCACCGCTCGTCGGTCAGCACATGTGATGGCTGCATCGACGCGACAACGCCCAAAGAAGCGAACCGCGCGAAATCGGCCGGCGCCACCACTTGCGAGTGCTCCACTCGATCGCGCCGATCGCGTGAGCCATTTGCGTTTGCGGCCGCGGCAAATGCGTCGAGAGCGATTCGGTTCGCGCGGTCGCCAATCGCGTGCAGAGCGATTTGGAATCCAGCGCGATCGCGCTCCACCGCCATCCGCATAAGCGCCGCCGGATCGAGGCGCAGAATTCCAGAAGTGCTCGGGTCGTCAGAGTACGGTGCAAGCAGCGCTGCCGTCCGCGAACCAAGGGACCCGTCGACCAGTGCCTTCAGCGCTCCGGTCTTCAACCACGGATCGCTTGTGCCGCCTGCGCGCCGCATCTCTTCGAGACGAGACACCGGCAGCGTAAACTGGAGCCATTCAGTGATGCGGGCCGTCTGTTTTCCTTCGCTTTTCAATTTCTGTAGCACCAGGAAATTCTGCCAGCCGTAATTGTCGCCATCGTCTGCCGACATCATGGAGTTGTCTTGAATCGAAGTGACGCCATTTTGCGACGCCTCATCCATTACAAGAGCGAACGCCCGCAGTCGCTGCGCTTCGGAAAACGGCGGGACGCGATCGTAGACAAGATTCATCGCCGCATCTTCTTCCAGCATTCCAGTCGGCTCGCCCGTGGCCGGATCGCGCTCGATGTGCCCACCCGGTGGATCGGGCGTTTCGCGCGTGATGCCCGCGATTTTAAGCGCTTGCGAATTCACCACCGCAACGTGGCCATCCACGCGCTGCGAAAATATCGGATGCTCGGTCGAGATTGCGTCCAGATCCTGCCGGCTGGGAAATTTCTTCACCGGCCACAGCGTGTGGTCCCATCCGGGAGCGATGATCCATTCTCCCGGCCCAAATTCTTTCAGCCGTGCGCGAACTCGCTGCTGAAACTCTTCGACGGATTTCGTGCCTCTCAAATCTACTTCCAGCTTCACGTACGCGCCGGCCGCAAGATGGAGATGCGCGTCATTGAAACCGGGCATCGCGAACTGGCCATGCAAATCGATCACGCGAGTCTTCGGCCCCAGCCAGGACTTTATTTGTGCATTGCTGTCGGCCCCCGGTCCTGTGAGCCCAACGATGAATTCTCCGCGAATCGCCACAGCGCTGGCCCATGGTTGAGCGGCGAGACCGGTATAGATTTTCCCATTCGTAAGAACAAGATCAGCGGGAGGCTGAAGCGGCGAGGGCTGCACGGCCGTTCGCGAGAGCTGCGCTCCGCGCGGCGCAGCAAAACTTGTTCCAAACAGCGAGTGACGCGACGACAAAAGTACTGCGCCGGCCAACACGCAAATGAGAGCAAGAAAGAAGTATTCGACTTTCCGACGGGACATCCTACGGTTGCACTCCGGCGAGGGCTACTGCGATCAGCAACACGCGCTTCAGTCCCAGTTCACGGCCCGTGGGGTCGTACCACTCAGCGAGCGTGTGCGAACCGCTTCCCTTTCCGCCGCCGCCGATGGCAATGGCGGGAATTCCTTGCGAGAGCGGAATGTTCGCATCTGTGGAGCTGCGTTCAAGGCGCGAACGCGTACCGAGAAAGCGGTCTACGTTGCGCACCATCTCAAGAAGCGGCGAATCCTCCGCGAGCTTTCCTGATGGTCTCGCTCCCAGGGAATTGATTTCTATCCGCAGCGAATCGCCACCCGAACGGCTTGCAGCGGTTTCGTCTTTCATGCCCGCCTGCATCGAATCGCGAAGAGTGCTTTCCAGTCGATCGAGCTCGGATTCCTCTTCCGAGCGGAGATCGATCTTCACGGTCGCGCGCGAAGGAATCGAATTCACCGAAGTGCCGCCTTCGATCACACCGAAATTGTAGGAGCTCCGAGGATCGTCCGGTACCTTGACGGAAGAAAATTTCACGATGCCCCGCGAGAGCGCGGTGATGGGATTCGGAGCGCCAAAATCCGACCAACTGTGGCCGCCCGGCCCGGTGATCGTCACCTCGAAACGGCGCGAAGCAATTCCCTGCGTGGTGACGTGCTCGATCGAAGGTCCGTCGATCGCAATCACCGCTGATAATCGCGGTCCGAATTCGTCCACCAGCGCGCGGATGCCGCGAAGATTCCCTTCGCCTTCTTCGCCCACGTCGCCCGCGAACACAAGTGTTTTCGTCGTGCGCACACGGCCCTCCGACAGAGCGCGCGACACGCCGATTAGCGCCGCCAGCCCCGCGCCGTTATCCGAAATGCCCGGGGCTTCCAGGCGCGAGGCGTTGCGCTTCACCGTTACATTTGTTCCGGTCGGAAATACGGTGTCCAGATGCGCCACCAGCAACACCACGTCCTTTGAACTCGAACCCGGACGCTCACCGATTACGTTGCCGATCTTGTCCACGCGCACGCGAAGGCCATTAGCCTCGAATAATTTTCTCAGAGCTTCGCCGCGCCGCGCTTCTTTGAATTCCGGCGCAGGAATTTCCGTCAGCCGAATCTGCTGGTCGGTCACCCAGGCGGCATTCTTGTCGATCCACTCGATCGCGCGGGCGCATGTCGGATCCTGCGCGAGCTTCTCGATGGATTCATCTGCGGCGCGGGCGGAGAGAGTGGCCATCACCAAAACGATACAGCAGATGGAGGTGAGTTTCACGAGATTCGTTCGCGAATTTCTAGCGCCCACAGGCTGCTTTGCGTGCCGGTGTGATGTAAGGGAGCATTTGAGGGGATCAATTTGCCCGAAATTTTCCCGCCGCCACGGCAGGACCGATGAGAACGACGATTTCGTCTTCGGTGAAAATGCGTTCGGATTTCTTGGCTGCGTCAAAAATTCGGTCGACCAGTTCGTCGGTGGCCGGGATGCCGCGTTTCTCGAGCCAGTAGATCACGTTGGAGCGGCCGCTCAACGGGCCGATCTCGATAATCTGCTCGAGGCCGAAGTGGTGCGACGGGACGCCGCTGTAAATCGAGTTGGCCAGTTCTTCGTCGCCTTTTTTATAGGCTTTCACGATCGCGGCTGCGTGCACTCCCGTCGCGGTGCGGAACGCATCGCGGCCAACCACCGGGTAGTTCGGCGGTATCGGCGTGTGCGTCGCTTTCGAAACGGTGGTCGAATATTTTTTCAGATTCGAGAGATCCTGATCGATCAGGCCGAGCAGCTTCAGATTCACCAGCATCAGTTCCATGGGCGTGTTGCCGACGCGTTCACCGAGCGCAAGAGCCGCGGCGTGGACTTGATCGGCACCAGCGGCAATCGCGGCGAGAGAATTTGCGACTGCGAGGCCGCGGTCGTTGTGCCCGTGCCAATCGACGCGAATCTTTTCGCCCGAGGGTTTCACAACTTCATCGATCGCGAATTTAACGAGATTGAAAGCGCCGCGAGGCGTTGCGTGACCGACCGTGTCACATAGCACGATGGCACGAGCGCCCGAGCGAATCGCGGTCGAGTAAAGCGTGATGACCGTCGACGGATCGGTGCGGATCGTGTCTTCGGTGACGTACATCACGGGAAGGCCAGCGGATGCTGCAAACTCCACCGCATCTTCCGTGGTGCGCTGAAGATGATCCACGGTCCAGTCTTCGACCAGACGGCGAATCGGGCTCGATCCTAAGAACGTGGCTGCTTCGAGCGGCATGCCCACTTTTTCCGAAATTTCGATGATGGGCTTGATGTCGTTCTTGTGCGTCCGCGCGGCGCAGTTCGGGCGAATCTTCATGCGCGACTGAACGATTTCGCGCGCGAGAGCTTCGGTGTCCGCATAGGCGCGCGGCCCTGCGCCGGGGAGACCGATATTCACTGTGTCGATTCCGAGCGATTCCATCAGATGGAGGATTTCGATTTTCTCGGCGATGCTCGGATCGTGCACCGACGGATTCTGAAGGCCGTCGCGAAGCGTCTCGTCATTCAGCATCACGCGGCGGCCAGTGGGGATTTCGGCGCCGGTGAATGTGTTCCAGTCGTGGATGAGTTCGCTTTTCATTTTTTCGCGCGAGACTTTAATAGCGCAGCGTGTAGCTGTGCGGCGTCTTGGAGCGATCGGGTTTGTAAATCGTTTGGCAAAATTCGCAGCGATACACTTCCGCTTTCTTGCCCACGAGCGCTTCGATTTCTTTCGGGTAATCGTACCAGCGCTTCAGGTGGCCACAGCAGAGTTTACCTTTAGCGTCTTTTTCATCGCAGGCGCGCTGGGTGGCTTTCTTCGGCTTCACTTTGGGCGGGGCGGGCGCTTCGGGTTCGGTGGCTACAGCTGTTGCAGCAGGCGCGGCAGCGGTAGACCCAGAGGCGGCTGGCGCGGACGCGGGCGTCGCTGGAGGCTTCGTAGCTGGAGCAGGAGTTGGCGCCGGAGCCTTGGCTACCGGAGCAGCGGGGGTCTCCGTCGACGAGGTCGCGGCCGCGGGCGGAGCAGCAGCGGGCACCGCTGCCGGCTTCGTGGCCGGAGCTTGCGGCTGCGACGGAGTTTCCGGTGCGTTTTCGTCTGGCATCAATTTGCTCCCCTTTTCATGTGCGTCAATCGCGCTGCATCAAATGCGGCGACGCCGCGAAACCAGGCCGCGAGCGCCATTTTTGCCAACCATCGCTCGAAGCCGGCGCTTCCAGCTTGGCGCAAACAGCGCTTCGACCATGCTGCCTGCTGCTGCGGCAAAATCCTCGGAGTAACCATACCACCAAGGTTTCGCGAACCGCGGCAGCCTGTCTACGTCCACGTATTTTACTTGAACCATTTCGAGCAGTCCAAGGCGCGAATGGGTGCGTCCCCAACCGCTCCAGCCGGGGCCGCCGTGCGGCGCTTCCGAAATTCCGTAGTAGCTCGCCACGTCGTTGATCATCACGGAGCCGGCGCGAATCCGCGAAGCCAGTTCCCCGCCGCGGCGGGCGTCACCAGTCCAAACGCTCGCGCTCAGCCCGAATGGCGAGTCGTTCGCGAGGGCGACGGCTTCGTCGGCGGATGCGACAGAACGAATCGCGAGGACGGGGCCAAATGTTTCTTCGCGCATGAGCTGCATTGAGTGGTCCACGTTCGTGACCACGGCAGGCTCGATGAAATTTGGGCCGAGATCAGGTCGACGATTGCCGCCGGTGAGAATTCGCGCGCCACGCTCTTCGGCATCGCGCAATTGCAGCTCGACTTTTTCGAGTTGGCGCTCGCGAATCATCGGACCAATATCGGCTTCGGTATCCTTCGAAGAGCCCAGGCGCAGCTTTTTGGTTTTTTCAACGCATAGCTGCACAAACTTTTCAGCAACCGGTTGCTCGACGTAAATCCGTTCCACGGAAAGACACGCCTGGCCGCAATTTGTGAAACCGCCCCAGATTGCGGCGCTCGATGCGACGTCGAGGTCGGCGTCAGCGAGAACGATCATGGCATCTTTGCCGCCGAGCTCGAGGACGGAAGGAATCAGTTTACCGGCGCAGGCTTCGGCGATTCGTCGGCCAGTAGCAACGCTGCCGGTGAAGAAAACCTTCGCAGGTCCGGCTTCGATGATCGCGGCACCGATCTCGCCGCCGCCTTGCAGGATCTGCACCAGACCTTTCGGGAAACCGGCGCGATCGATCAATTCACCGAGCAGCGCGCCCGTGGCGGGCGTGAGTTCGGAAGGCTTCAGCAGCACGGAGTTGCCTGCGACGAGAGCTGGAATTAATTCCGTCATCGAAATTGCGAACGGGAAATTCCAAGGCGAGATAATTGCTACAACGCCATGCGGCTCAAACTCGAGCCAGCCGGATTTCGCTTTCAGCGCGATGTTGTGATGCGGGACTCGCTCGGGGCGCAGCCATCGCGGTGCTTGGCGCGCGAGGAAATCGGCGGTGTCGAGAGCGAGAAGCACTTCGGCGAGGATGGCTTCGGTGCGGGGCTTGCCGGTTTCGCGAGTAACGATATTCGCGATGTCATCGCGGCGCTCGAAAATTGCGTCGCGAAGCTTGCGAAGCATCGCGCAGCGGTCGCTTAGAGGCCGCGTGGCCCATTCTTTCTGTGCGGCGCGGGCTGCTTCGAAGATTGCCGGAATTGAACTCACCGGCATGGTTGGGATGCGCGCCGCTACTTCGCCGGTGGCTGGATTTACGGAGTCTACGAAATTTTGGCCTGCGACTGATTGCGTGCGAAGAGCTTGAGGGGAGACTGCCATTTCTTTTTGGATTCTAACCGATTTGGATGGCTGGCGGACAGTCTGCTGGGGGCTGAATTCTTGCGCTTGAAAAGCGCCCGGGAGTGAACCTAAGAAAATGCCGGAATATGTGGATTTGTGTCTATTAGACAATGCGTAAGTATTGATCCTGCTGCATTTAGGTGAATTTCTAATAATCCGATTGTTCCTATTAGAAATTTCGGATCGAACCTCGATCGGGCTCGGATGGCGCGACGAATCGTAAGTGAAAAAGGCGATCCGTTCTCGATTAGACTTCGCGTCGATGGTTTGTTTTGTCCGGGATGCGGAGACAGGCCACGTCGACCGGCGAAGATTGCGAGTCGCGGGAATGGAAGGAGTGATGGGGCGCCGGAGCCGGCGGCCTGTGCCCTTCTGCCCTTGCGCCGAGTTGTGAATACCGTGCACGACTGAGGTTAACATGGAAGTAAATGGGTATCAAGGATAGAAACTCGGACTCGATGGTGTCGCCCCAAAATTTGTCAGAGCCGGTACTTCAGGGGCTAAAGCCCCTGCTTGCTTGGGATTGGTTATGTCGCCCCTGAAGGGGCGACCTACAAGGCGTTTGTCGCTGCAAGCACCACCCTCAGCGGCTAAAGCCGCGCGTTTTGGCTGTGGTATCGGCACGGCTGAAGCCGTGCCCTGACGGAAGAATTTCGGCGCGAATCAAAACGTCGCAGTACTTCAGGGGCTAAAGCCCCTGCTTCTCGCTTTATTTTATGTCGCCCCTGAAGGGGCGACCCACAAGGCTCTCGTGCCGTGGCTTAGAGGCGAGTGAGTCTGTGGGATCTGGGTATTCGAGTGAGACTAGGTAGAGGCCTTCGGCGGGAACTGTGGGGCCGGAGCGGGAGCGGTCGCGGGCTTCGAAAATTTGAAGGATGTCGGCGGGAGCTAACCTGCCTTTTCCTACTTCGATTAGGGTGCCTACGATCTTGCGGACCATGTAACGGAGGAACGAGCGGCCGCGAACCATGTAGGCGAGTTCGTCGCGATCCGGCTCGCGGATGATTTCTGAGGAGTAGATTGCCCGGACTACTTCGCGTTCGCGATCGTCGTCTTCTGAGCCGGACGAGGCGGAGAAGGACGTGAAATCGTGCTCGCCTTCGAACTCGCGGGCGGCTTGGGCCATGGCGGCTTCGTCGAGCGGGCCTGAATAGTGCAGCGCGCGCTGGTATTCGAATGGAGGCAGCACCTGGCCGCGCCAGATGCGATAGCGGTAGGTTTTACCCTGGGCTTGCCAGCGCGCGTGGAAATCTGGGCCGACTTCTTCAGCGGCGATGATACGGATTGCGGGAGGAAGAAGTGCATTGAAAGCGCGTTGGAACTCGGCGGCGGGGATTACGGATTGGGTTTTGAAATGGGCGACTTGGCCGAGGGCGTGGACGCCGGCGTCCGTGCGGCTTGCGCCGTGTATGAAAATTTTTTCTTGGGTGATTTGGCTGGCGGCTTCGGCGATGGTGCCTTGGATGGTTGGCTGGCCGGGTTGGATTTGCCAGCCGTGGAAGGTAGCGCCGTCGTAGGCGATGGTGAGTTTGAGGTGGCGCATTTTGGATGAGTGGAATTATCGCATGGTGGGGTGGAGGCGGAGTACTTCGGGAGCAGAATCAACGGCGGAATGTCGGGGGCTAAAGCCCCCGATCTATTTTTGTGGCTGTGTTTCGCTGGACTGAAGTCCAGCTCCCCCTACTGAAGTAGGGGGCTCCCACCGGAAGCAGGCAGGATTGCCTGTGCTACTCAAGGCGGATTCGTGTTATGGCTTCGGGTGATTAGCGAAGAAGGCGAGCATTGTGTCGGTGGCGTTGATTTGCGGGGTTAGGTGATCGCCGGGCCAGGAGTGGTGGCCGCCTTGGATGGCGTAGAGGACGACTGACGTGCCGGCTTCGCAGGGTGCATAGACGTCGGTGTGGAGCTCGCTCGTTTCTTCGTGCTTGGGTTCGGTGGAGCAGGCGTCGTGTTTTACCCAGAATTGGACGGCTTCGGAGACGGGAGTATCGGAGCGCTTTGAGCCCATTTGAAAAGGCGTGGAGCCGCCATCGAATGGGACGAGATGGTCCGCGGTGCCATGGAAGATGAGCACCGATACGGGCGCGGTCGGTTTGCACTCGACGTCGAGGGCGCCTTCGACGGGCGCGATCGCGGCAACTTTGTCAGAGAGTTCGCAGCCGAGGCGATAGGACATCATGCCGCCGTTGGAGATTCCGGTGACGAATATGCGCTTGCGGTCGATGGAGTAGTCGGATTCGAGTTTTTCGATGAGGGCGCGGAGGAAGCCGACGTCGTCAATATGGTTCTTCATGGCATAGGCGCAGCAGCTGCCGGAATTCCATGTGGGCATGCGTCCGGTGCCGCTGGGGTAAACGACGATGAAATTTTCCTGCTCGGATTTCTGCGACATTTTCGACATTCGCTCGGCGCTTGCGGGGCTTTGGGTGGCGCCGTGGAGAACGAGAATTAGCGGGACTGGCTTTTTGGCGTTATAGGAGGCTGGGACGTGGATGAGATAGGTGCGATCGAGGCCGCCGGATTCGAGGGATTCGGATTTTGTTCCGGGGCTGGGTGTGCCGCTGAGGGCGCGGCGGAAGGCGGCGACGGCTAGGAGCATGAGCGCGAGGATGGTTATGGCGAGGAATTTTAGGATTTTGATTAGTGGGCGCGGCGTCATTGGAGTCTCATGGTATTAAACACTCAAGTTGCAGAAAAGTTGCTGGAGCTTCCGGGGCTGAAGCCCCGATTTATTTTTTGTGGCTGCGTTTCGCTGGACTAAAGTCCAGCTCCCCCTACTGAAGTAGGGGGCTCCCACCGGAGGACGAAAGCCGGAAGGATGCGCTTCGAGGCTCACAGTGGGCCAGCGTCACGAAAAGAACGATGCCGGGAATCTGCCAAGAATTGGGGATCGTTGCTGTGTAGCGGCTTGGGGCACAGGCAGGAATGAATGCCTGTGCTACTTAGAGGCGAACCACTAGGGTTAGGAGTGGGCGCGGGAGAAGCGGGAGCCTGGGCGGGTGGGCATGCCGCCGGCGCGGCATTGGGGGCATTCGTCGGGCTCGTAGCTGGGGACATTTAGCTCGAGGAGGGCGCGGGAGGGGACGTTGAGTTCGATTGCGCCGCCGCTGCGATCGATGAGCGCGCCTGCGGCTACGGCGAGGCCGCCTTCCTGTTCTACGACGCCGATGGTTTCGCGCGTGGAGCCGCCTGTGGTCCAGACGTCTTCGATTACGAGGACGCGCTCGCCGGGCGTCAATTCGAAGCC
Source organism: uncultured Acidobacteriota bacterium (assembly GCA_963815265.1). GTDB lineage: Bacteria > Acidobacteriota > Terriglobia > Acidiferrales > UBA7541 > Palsa-295. The sequence goes on from CAWFGI010000006.1 coordinate 230,658, forward strand.
GCGACGGAGAGCCATTTGGCCGGAGCGGTCGCGTTCGACGAAGAGAGCGCGAACGCCGAGAGCGCGCGCGACTTCGTGGCCGATGATTACGCCGCCGAGGGCGGGCGAGACGACACAAGCGAATTTATGATCGCGGAAGATTTCGGCGAGGGCGCGGCCCAGGGATTCGGCGTGCTGGGGGAACTGCAGCACGAGGGCGCACTGAATGTACGTGCCGCTGTGACGGCCGCTCGAGAGTTCGAAGTGGCCCTGGCGGATGGCGCCTACGTCTTCGAGGAGCTTTAGGATTTCGTCGCGTTTCATGGGGCGGCCAGTGCGGGTAGCCTAATTGCGGAGGGAGGAAGTGTCAAGCGGGCGAGAGTGGAGGCCGGGGATCGTATTGCGCGAACGGTCGGGAGTGCTGGAGTGGCAGGTTTGCCGTCAGGAACAGCACACAGGCCCTTCGAGCCTCAGGGTGAACCCTTCCCCGCTCAGGGTAAACAGGAGTGCCTGTGCCACTCATATCGCGGAGAACTCATGGCGGATGCGCTGGGTTGGATGCTAGCGCTCGACCAAATTTATAGCGCCTACGCCGCCTTGAATATCAACTGTGATTGTTGCTGGGGTTTTGCCGTACGCTGAATTGATGTAGTCGCCGTCCTGCTTGGTGAGGCCATCCGTGCTTACGGCGCCGATTCCGCCGGAGGCGTGAACTTTTGCGCCGACGTCTTTGGGGAGATCGATCGTGGCTGAGCCGACGCCGCCTTGAATTTCGACGTCGAGATTATTTTTACGCGCGCCGGTGAGATCCAGCTGCATTTCGCCCGCGCCGATGTTGATGTCGACGCGACGAACGTCGAGATCGCCAAGCCGCAGGTCGCTCTGGCCGGCGCCCATTTGCAGATTCAGATCGAGGGGCATGTCGTTGGCGAAGCGCAAATCCCAGGTGTTGTGAGTGGTGCCGATATGGAGACGCTTTTCTTCGTCTGAGATTTTCAGGCTGCCGTGGTCGCCATTCACGCTGTAGTCAACGCGAGGCTTGCCTTCCGATTCGCGGTAGAGGAAATCGGCGTCGAGAAGCTTCGCTGAGCCGCCGCTTAATTTTAGCGTGCCGGCTGGAATTTCGATGTCGGCGCTGAGGGTGTGGGCGCCCTGGCGATCGAGCGACTGCGTTTCGTGGCGCATGTAATTGCCTTCGCGTCCTTTCCAGAGCGCTAGGGCGAAGAGAATAAGCAGAATTGCCAGGGCGACCCACATGCCAGAATGGCGCGCTGCGGGTGGCGCGTCGGGATTCTGGCGATAGAGATAGGCGTCCCAAATTTTGCCGATTCCGATGACGATCAGAATTACGGGCCAATAGCGGGCGAAGATCGGCCAGGGATCAAGCTCCGGATGAAACTTCAGCAGCAGAAAGAGCAGGCCGATGACAATCAGGATCAGCCCGCCGATGGGCGAGCGCCGGCGGCGCATTCGGGTTGGGTCCATTGCGTGCACCTCTCTACCTGTTAGTACGTAGTGAAACCGGAAAAGTTTCTTGTGCGTTTTTTTGGACTAGGATTCCAGATCCGAGTTTGCATCGGGTTTCTGCGGCCGAGAATGCCACACATTTTGATGCGTTGGCTAAATTGACAGGAGTGCGCGGGTCGGATATTCTGCTTGTTTCGGATTACATTGCTAAGGAGCACTGAATGGCTCAGGGTGGGGCTGTAAAGCACAAGAAGAAGACGAAGTCGGTTTTGAAGAATATCCGGCAGACGGAACAGCGGCAGATGGTGAATCAGATGAACCGGACGCGGGTGCGGTCGGCGATTCGGCGGCTGCGGACGGCGCTCAGCTCGGGCGATGTGGCGGCGGCGGAGAAGCTGACGTCACCGACATTTTCGGCGTTGGATAAGGCGATTCGCAAAGGGACGCTGACGGAGAATACGGCGAACCGGTACAAGTCGCGTTTGGCGCTGGCGTTGAACGGGCTGCGAGCGAAGAAAAAGGCGTAATCGCGCCGCGATTCGATTTTGTTGGGATTTTGAGAGGCGTCCTGAGTAATCGGGACGCCTTTTTTTTGCGCCGCGGTTTGGGCTAAGCGGCGGAGGCCGGGGCGGTAGCCGGCGAGGTGAGCCGTGCGATCAAGAATTCCATGAACGCGCGCGGATTGGGATTCGAGGATTTTAGCTGGCTATCGGCGTCGGCGAGGGCTACGAGACCAGCGAGCAGATCGGCTTTCGCGACTCGATGCGCGTTGCGAATGGCGGCCTCGGCATCGCTCGGACTCATTCCCAGCTGGCGCGCGGCTTGGTAGCCGTTCATTGTGCGCGGCAATCCGCGAGCTTCGACGAGTTTGCGGTAGCGAAACGCGAGCGCGCCGACGAGGCGTATTGGCTCTTCACCTTCGCGCAGGAGATTATCGAGAAATTCGAGAGCTGTAGCTCGCTGCTTGGAGGCCAGCATGTCGGCGAGTTGCCAGACGGTGTTTTTCCGCGCTGCTTTCACGAGGGCTTCGACATCGGCCGTGGTGATGCGGCCGCGTTCGAGTGCGTATGCGGCGAGCTTGTCGATTTCCATGTGGATGCGAGCGGGCTCGAAATTCAGGCTTTCCGCCAGGAGTGATGCGGCCGCGCGATCGATGTCGATTTTCAGTTCCTTGGCCATTTGCGTGGCGAGACCGGCTGCTGATTCCGGGCCGATTGTCAGTTCGACAAGCAGTGCCTTCTCAGCCAGCAATTTGCGGAGCTTCTGACGACCGTCGAGCGCGGCGGCTTCGATCAGGAGCACGCTGAAGGGCGCGGGCGAGTCGAGATAGGCGGTGAGGGCTTTGATAATTTCGTCGCGCGATTCGTCGCCCAGTTTTTCGATTAACTGCGCGTCTTCGACGATGATCACTTGGCGCGGGGCGAGCATCGGCATCGTTTGCACGCGCTCGAGCGCTTCATCCCAACCCGCCGCGTCGCCGCGAATTCGGGCTACGGCCCAGTCGCGCGCGGCTTCTGGAACGCAGGCTTCGATAATCTGATTGCGGCAGAGATCGCTGAGGTAGGCGTCGGTGCCGATCAGCACGATGGCGGGGACGGGTTTACCGCTCGCGAGCCGTGCAACCAATTTTTCAGCCGAGACTTCTGCCATCACAACCTCGCCGTCGGTTTCAGAAATTCTCCACCACGTTGGAGACGAGCTTCGATGCAAAATCCTTAGACATTCGGCCCAGAGCCGGACTCTGCTCATCGAAAAAGCTCTGCACGTCGCTCGAGATTTGATACTCGTCGCGAAAAACCATGTCGTCGTTCTTGTATACCGGCTTTGATGTCATTCTGTCGACAAGCAGCACTTTCGTATGGACAGTGACGATCATCGTCTCGACTTCGCCCGTTGTGGAGTTAAAAATTACCGGGGTGGTCTCAATCGAGAGAACTTCGCCGTGTAAAACTCCGTCGGCAGACTCCACATTTTGGACCACGTGATACCTGGTGCGCTCGATGAATTCGCGAATCACCGCTTCGGTGAGGCGCTGTTCGAGGCGATAGCGCGTGGTGTCGTTCTTGAATGCGGGAATCGCGATGGAACTCCAATCGGACGGAAGGCGGGAGGCCCGTCCGGCTACATGATAGCCGCAACCGGCGCAGACAACCCCAACGAGGATCGCGAGGTTGAGCGCGATTCTGCCAGTGCACGCATGCAAAAGGATCGGGCGCGCGCGATTACGCCGCAGCTTTCGCAAGCAGCTCCTCCGCGATTCGCACTGCATTCGTAGTTGCTAACCTCAAATTATCAGCAACTCCCCAGAGCCACACGCCCGCAGCCACGTTCGGGTCCGCTTGAATCGGCGCCAGCTGAATTTCGCTCTCACCGGCGACCCTGATGTTTGTCGGCGCGGGATCCTCCGGGCTCGCGATCTTCATTCCCAGATTCTGGAACGCGGCGGCGAGTTGCTCGAGCGCGGGCGGTGCGGCGAATTCCGCGTAGGCGGAGAATGCGTAGCCGTAAAACACCGGCGTCTGGATCAATTGAATTGCCGGAACGGGCGCGCGGCCTGCGAGATATTGGGCGACGTCTCGGGCGATTGCTGCTCGAGTGGATTCGAGGCTTGGCTTGCTTTCGTCGCCATACTTGGAGAGAAGATTGAAAGCCACTTGCGTGTCGAAAATCGTCTGCTCGATGGGACGGAAGGAAAGCAGGTTCGTTGTCTGCGTTTCGAGCTCATCGATACCAGCCTGATCGCGCTCAGAAACCGGCGGAAAAAGCGTGGCAGCGATAGTTCTGGGCGACAGAGGGGCGAGTCCCGCCGCGAGCGTGCAGGAAATCACGACCGGCGAAGCGGGAGAAGCGTATGCGATTTTGTGTGGAGAGCCGTTGGCTCCGGGACCTGGCTTCGGCGGAATCAAAGGGGTAAGGGACGGTATCCACGAGGTTGCTTTCCCACTCGCCGCGAGAACACCGGTGAGATCGATCACGGTGGCGCCTGCGGCCTGAGCTGCTTGCCAGTTTCGCTCGGTGTCAGCGGGGATTCCGGCGAAAAATGCGAAGCGCACCTTTTCGAAACTATCGGCTTCGAGCTCGCGGATAAAGGTCGGCTCGCCACCGGCTTCCGTGAGGGTTCCGGCCATTACGCTCGCGTCGAGCAGAATAATTTCATCGGCGGGGAAATTGCGCTCTTCGAGGACGAGCTTCAGCTCTTTACCTCGGAGAGAGGACGCACCTACAATCGCTACGCGGTTGGAATTCGGAGGGCCCGAAGGCATGGATCACGCAGTTCTCGAAGCAGGACGATGACGCGCGAAGCGAACCACCTGAAGGACGATACCGTGAAGGGTATAGGCGGTGGCGATAGCCAGCAGCGTGGGGCGGGAGAGGAAGACAACCGCTCCGATGAGAGCGGCCCAGAGGACAATGGCGAGCGACGGTTGCCGTTTGGTCCACTGAATATCTTTGAAGCTGTAATGCCGCAAGGTACTCGACATCAGGATCCCGAGGGCGGCGATCAGCGCCAGCCAGAGCAAAGAGATGCGCGAGTCGTCTATTGGGTTGCGAAACGCGTGGACAACGGCCGCAATCATCCCGGCAGCGGCGGGCGTAGGCATTCCGACGAAGTAGCGATTTCCACCCGACGCCATTCCTTTAATGTTGAAACGCGCAAGGCGCCAGGCACAACAGCCGACGAAGAAAAATCCGACGAGCCAGCCAAGTTCGGTGAGGTGCAGCGCCGGCGACGAATCTGCGGCAGCCATGGCGCGAACTCCCCAGGCATAGGCGAGAACGGCAGGAGCAATACCGAAGCTGACGACGTCGGCGAGCGAATCAAATTCTTTTCCGAAGTCGCTGTTCGTGCCCATCGCGCGCGCGATGCGTCCGTCGAGGGAATCGAAGAGGATGGCGAGGCCGATGGCGCCGGCGGCGTGGTCGAAGTCGGACACTTTGCCGTCGAGTGTGGCGAGAACCGCATAGTAACCGCACAAAAGATTGGCTACGGTGAAGATGCTGGGAAGGATGTAGATGCCGCGGCGGAGGCGGTCCTTGCGAAACGGATTTCGCGGCCTTTCTTCGTTGCCGATCGGATCTAAGCCGTTGAATTCCATCGCGCCAGGATGCTTTCGCCGCCTTTCACTTTTTGCCCGCGTTGCGTGACGATCTGCGCCTCCGCGGGGAGCCAGAGGTCCACGCGCGAACCGAATCGAATCAGGCCCACGCGTTCGCCGAGCGCTACTTTTTCGCCCGGTTGTTTCCAGCATATCACGCGGCGCGCGATGGCTCCGGCGATTTGTTTGAAAACCAAGCGCCCTTTTGCCGTATCCATACTGATCACGTTCTGCTCGTTTTCTTCGGATGCGCGCGAGCGGAAAGCTGCAAGAAACTTGCCGGGACGATATTCCACTTTCGCTATGCTGCCGGCCACCGGCGCTCGTTGTACGTGGACATCCCACACGGCGAGGAAGATAGTGACGCGCTTTCCCGGAACGGATGCGCAAGGTTCGTCTACAATTTCGACAACATGCCCGTCAGCGGGAGAGACAACAACCGCTGGATCGGTTGGAATCGTGCGATTTGGATCGCGAAAGAAATAAAAGACGAATAGACCGAGAAAAATCAGAACTCCGCCCGGCCATTTCGATCCGACGACCACGCAAATGATTCCAGCGATGAGCGGCGGCAGAGCAAACCTGTAAGCGTCTTTGACCATGAGCAGTTCGATCGGATCCTAAGGGCAAATTTCAGCGGAACAATTTCAGCGCAACAACTTCAGCGCGTCAATTTCAGCGCAACCCGCCAGGAATTTCTCTCCTGGGTGACGCGCGAATATATCTTGCGGGTACACCTGTAGTGTACGACAGAAACCGCGAGGACATTCCGCCGGTTATGTAGGCAGCGCGATTTGCTGTCTGCTGCGCGCGACGATCATTTCCATCTGATCTTTCAAGCGCAATTTGGTTTTTTTGAGGGTTGTTTCGAGGGCGAGGTCTTCGGAACTTAGATAAGGCTCAGTGAGGAGTTGCTTCAACTGCGTTTCACATCGGGAGTGCTCTTCTACTAGGGACCTGAATTCTACATCTGTCTCCAATAGGGTCTGCCGTACATCGCGTGTCGTAATCGGCATGCGTTTCCCTCCTGGTTGGAACATGGTGTTCACATAATCGTAACAATTACCATACTGCGGCGCTCCACGCAAATGATGAATTCGAGCTTCGGTGGATAACTCGGGCCAGAGATTAGCCCGCATCTTTTTTGGCCGAAGTCGGCGGAACGCAGCGCTGTAAACTGAGCCTCACTCACGGGCCCGAGAACATTCGGTGGAGAACCAACCATGATTGCAGGCCATTTCGCGTTGATTGTTGCGGCTGTATTTTCCGGGGCGGCGATCTACGTCAACGTCGCCGAGCAACCGGCGCGTTTCATACTTGACAATCGGGCGCTGCTCGCAGAGTGGAAGCCCTCGTACAAGCGAGGATTCGCGATGCAAGCACCGTTGGCGCTTGCGGCCTTTGCTTTGGGCCTGGTTGCGTGGTGGCAGACGCGCGATCTTTTATTTCTCGCCGGCGGTATTGCGATGCTCGCAAATTGGCCGTGGACGATTCTCGTGATCAATCCGGTAAACGCGGTGCTAATGGCCACCGAGCCGGAGCAAGCAGGGGCGCAAACGAGAGTATTAATTGCGAAATGGGGACGGCTGCACGCAGTTCGAACGGCTCTCGGGTTCCTCGCCGTGTTTGCTTTGCTTATTGCTTGTATTTCGCACTGACACCGAGTGAGGAGCGAATCGCGGAACAATCCAGAGAAATTGGGTGGCTATGAAAGCTGAGCGCTAAGGACGAGCGCGTCTTCGATGGGAGCTGTGTAGTAGCGGGGACGGCGACCGGTCACCTGGAACTTGTGCTGCTCGTAGAATCGCAGCGCGGCGAGATTGGAGGCGCGCACTTCGAGAAACGCCTGCCCCGCGGAAAATGCGCTGCCCCATCGCAAGGCCTCGTCCAAAAGTGCTGCGCCAATTCCCTGCCGGCGCGCCGTGGGGCGCACAGCGAAATTGAGAATCTCCAAATCGCTGGCGATAGGACGTGCCACGATAAATCCGGTGATTTCGCCGTTTTTGCTTTCCGCTACCAACGCTACCCAGCCAGCCATTTCGCCGCGCGCCACCCGGTCATAATCCCATAGAGACCACTGCGCGATTTCAGGAGACGCCGCTTGAATCGCGAGCACATCTTCGATATCGCGAAGATCGAGCGTGCGGAGCACCAGTGCCGTCAGCTCTCTTTCCAATGGAGTTCGGCGTCGGTGCGGCGCACATAGTTCGCGTCGAGGGTGAGCGGATCAGCCAGGGCGCCGCGCTGCGCCTGTTGGAATCCAAGCTGGCCGATAAAAGGCGCGAGCACGGCCGATGCCGGCTCGACGACGGCCTTCAGATTTGCAAGCTCGTCTTGCGATGCCACCCCTGAAAACAAGTCAGGCTGAGGCGTCACGATCGCAAATTCGACGCCCGATGCCCGCTCATGCAGCGCCGAAAAAAGCTCCGCAGGCGTCATCACATATTCCTCGCCATCAAGCACTAAGCGGCTCTCGCCCGGCGCTCCACCCGAAGCCGCACCACGCCGGTACAGTCCGAAATAAACCTGCCCCCGGCGCGCGTCGAGCACCGGCACGATCAGCGAGGCATTTGAGTGCGCCTGCACAGCCACGGCTTCGAGCGCGCCAACCGCCGCAATCGGCTTGCGGTATACCTCCGCCCAGCCTTTTACGGCGGCCAAGCCAACGCGTAGGCCCGTAAACGACCCCGGACCCGCCGCCACCGCAAACAGGTCGAATTCCTCCATCCGCAGCGAAAGCTCGCCCAGAAGGAACTCCAGCTCCCGAAACATCTTCGAAGAATACACCTCGGCTGTAGCTGTGGAGACCACCCCGACGACGTTTTCATCGCGTAGTACTGCTAGGCTGCCGGAGGGCGAAGAGGTGTCTAAGGCTAGGACAAGCACGTGCACCATTATAGGGCAATTCGGGGGCCAATCCTGCTGAAAACATCTGTATTTTCAATCTCTTCTGACCCTTGGTTATTAGCGGGGATTTCCTTGACGCGGGGCTTGCATGTGTCTAAAATTTAAACAAGCTCGGGGAGGCTACTTCCACCTATGGAATTCAAGCTAGGCGAAAAAGTCGTATATCCGAACCATGGCGTAGGTGTTATTGAGCAGATCAGCTATGGGTACTTGAACGGTAGGTCAGAGCGGTATTACATGCTTAAGATCGTTTCCAGCGGATTGAAAGTGATGGTGCCGCAGTCGAACATCCTCAACGTTGGACTTAGGCCCATTATCCGTACAACCCAAGCCGGTGCGGTCCTTTCGTTCCTCGAGAAGGGACGTTCCGATTCGCACCATGATTGGAAACACCGTTTCAAGGAAAATTCGGATCGGATGCGGACGGGATCGCTGATGGAAGTGGCCGCTGTACTGAAAGGCCTCGTCGCCCTCAGCCGGACCAAACCGCTTTCCTTCCGCGAGAAGAAAATGCTCGAACGAGCCAAGTATCTTCTCGTCAGCGAATTGGCTACTGTGCGCAATACCTCCGAGCAGGCAGTCGAAGTGAACATCGTCCGCGCACTCGCCAAAGCAAAGCTTCAGATGCCGGAGATGGCACCGCCGGCAGAGTAGAGTCTCCATCGTATTGGTTTTCACCGGGCACGATCTGAAGAGATTGTGCCCGGTGGCGTTTTAGGAGGGCCTTTCGGGCACTTGCGATGGGCGCCGCGGCTTCTACTGCTTTTCAATCCCCTGCTGCTGTTACTACGTCTGTCGCCGAGCCTTTAGCCAGGTCGCCGTACCAGGAATTTCCGCCTTCGCCGAAATTTGCGGCGCACGTGGAATGCTTCTGGATGCACCGTACGGAGGGGTCTGTCCGCAACTTTCACGTGTTTCCCGATGGTTGCTCGGACATCATTTTCGAGCAGCCAGCGCGCGATTATGGCGGCCTCGCGATTGTGGGCACAATGACGCGTGCGCAAGCGTTTGACATACCCGCCCGACATTCAACTTTGGGGGTGCGTTTCCGGCCGGGCATGGCGGCGAGGCTCTTGCGAGTGCCAGGCTCGGTCGCCGTGGATCAAGCCATTCCGCTCGCTGACGCGTGGAAAGCGGCGGCGGTTCGCGATCTTCTCGACCAACTGGCGAGCAGCCGTTCGGCGCGCGATGCAATCGTTCGGTTTGAGGCGTCGCTCGCTGAGCCTGCTCCGCTCGATCCGGTGGAGAAATCGCTCGCGTGGCTGGCGGAATGCGGTGGGCAGGTCTCGATGGACGCGCTCGCTGACGCCGCCAGCCTCAGCCCACGCCAGTTTCGCAGAATCTGCGTCGAGCGCACGGGTCTGAGCCCCAAGCACTTGGCGCGCGTACTGCGTTTCCGCCAGGCGGCGAAGTATGCGAGCGGGCAGCAGCGGGATTGGGCGGATGTTGCGGTCGCTTCCGGCTATTACGACCAGGCGCACCTCATCAACGAATTCAAACAACTCGCCGGCGTTTCGCCCGCGCAGTTTTCATCGCTCACCGTGGCCTCTCACTTCCGCTCCGAAGCGCCCCTTTAGATTTCTCCTCAGGATGTCCGTTTTTTCCAATCATAGCCGGGTCGCTTTCCGCTAGGATGCGCAGCCATGAGAACACTACTTGCTGTTGCACCGTTGACGACCGGCCTTTTATCCGGCCAAAACGCTCAACCAACAAAGGATGGCTTGAAAATGAAAATCACGGCCTTGATTTACGCACCGGCAATCGAACCGTCGCTGAAATTCTGGGTAGAGCAGCTTGGCTTCACGAAGACGGTGGAAGTGCCGGACGGCGACAAGCTCGGCTTCGTTATTCTCGTGAAGGGCGACGCGGAGCTCATGATTCAATCCACGGCGAGCATGGAGAAGGACAACAGCGAGATGGCGAAGCTTGCGCGACCGGCGGCGTGCCTTTACATCGAGGTGAGCGATTTCGACGACCTGCTCAAGCGCTTGGGCTCTGCGCCCGTAGTCGTGCCGGTGCGCACCACCTTTTACGGGATGAAGGAAATCGGCGTGCGTGAGCCGGGAGGAAATGTCGTTCTTTTCGCCGCGCCCGTGCCGAAGCAGTGAGCACCGGCACACCCTCGCCTGTCTTTCACCCACGAAGAGCGCGGGTAGCCACGACGAGGCCGTCCTCGTCGTGGGCCTTCTACCGCGGCCGAAGGTGATGCCAAACGAGAAGCCGCCGCGCCCGCGGCGGCGCGCCTACTTCGATTTCTTGGGTGCGAGAATACGTTCGATCTGCGCGATGTGATTCAAATCGTGTCCCGCAAACATCCGCACGATGTGCTCCACGGTTTCTTCGCCGCGCTCGGAGTGCATCCCGTGATGCTTCCACTGTTCCGGGGTGAGCGATTTGTAGAGCGCCAGATTCGCTTCGCGCAGCACGCGGAACTGCTCCACCGCCTGCCGCGGATCGCGCTTGGCGTAGTGCGTTGCCGTCACCCACGCGTCCTGATCGAACGCTTCAATCGGGGTACCGGGCGCGCCCAAGATTGCGCGGATACGCCAGCTGCCTACAATCTCCGTATCCGCCAAGTGCGCGACGATTTCCTGCACCGACCATTTTTCCGGCGCGGGCCGCTTCTTCAACTTCGCCGCGGGCACACCCTTGATGAGTTTTTCAAGCTTCTTCGCCGTAGCCGCTTGCACTTTGGCTGGATTTTCGCCGCCTGCCGTGTAACCGAGCATCCGCTGAATATATTCCTGTGCCGTCTCTTTCATGGTCCCCTCTCCTCCCTTATAGATAGCGATCCGCCCCGAATCGTTTGTCGCAGCAATGGTAGTAAAGATGTGCCAATTCTGAAAAAGGCGCAGGAGCGGAAGCAATCTCAAGGGGAATCCAATTTGGCGTTCTAACTATCAACGACGCTTTTGGCCGTCCGCGTTAGTTCTTAGGAGAGAATGCCAACCAAAACCATATGGCGAACAAAAAGCGAATATGATACTTTCTCGCTATGGAGATCCGATCCTGCCGCGTCACCATTGCCGACATGGACGGAGTCGCCCACACCGTCGAAGTCACGGCTGCCACGCTCTTCGAAGCAGTGGCACTCGGCCTCAAGCAGCTCCAGGGGAATGAATGGGTCGCAGGCATCGGTCGGCCGATGGATACTGTCACCGTTGCGGTGAAGAGCGTGCCCGTGGAGCATCACGTGCGAATCGGCGAGTTCACAAAATGGCTTGAGCGCAGCGGAACCACTCCGGCTGAAGTGATGAGGAAGAGGAAAGTGCGAGAAATACTGGGTCTTCCCGCGCGAAACTCATAGCGCATTCAGATTGCAGTGGTAGCCACAACGACGCAGTTCTCGTCGTGGGCATTGTGCCGAGATTTCAAGACTCTCTCCCGAGGCCACTTACATGCATAAATCATCGAACAAAAAGGCGAACAAGGTTCTTCAAGGCAAGGTTGCGCTCGTCGCTGGAGCTACACGCGGAGCGGGCCGTGGCATCGCCATAGCGCTCGGCGAAGCGGGCGCGACCGTTTACTGCACGGGCCGCAGTTCCCGGAAAAACGCCAAGGCACGTCGCGCAGCCAAGCCTGGCGTTTCTGAGACGATTGAAGAAACCGCCGAACTCGTCACCGCCGCCGGCGGCTCAGGCATCGCCGTACGAGTGGATCACACCGTTCCCGCTGAAGTGAAAAGGCTCGTCGCCCAAATCAAGCGGCGCCACAAGCACCTCGATATTCTCGTGAACGATATCTGGGGAGGCGACGCACTTACCGAATTCGGCAAGCCATTCTGGAAAGTGAATCTCGAGAACGGCCTTCAAATGTTGAAGCAGGCCGTCCATTCGCACATCATCACGTCACATTATGCGGCGCCGCTAATGCTCGGGCGCCCGGGCGCAATCATCTTTGAAATCACCGACGGCGACGCCTTCTATTACCGCGGCAATATCTTTTACGATCTGGTGAAAATTTCTGTGATCCGGCTCGCCTTTGCCATGTCGCGTGAACTCCGCAAACGCGATATCGCTTCAATTGCGCTCACGCCGGGATTTCTGCGTTCAGAACGCGTGCTCGCGCATTTTGGAGTCACCGAAGCCAATTGGAAGGAAACCGGCAAACGAAAAAACGCCAACGTGAACTCGAAAGATCAGAACGATGCCCCTCAGGATTTCATGGTTTCCGAGTCCCCGCGTTACATCGGCCGCGCAGTCACGGCATTAACAGCGGATCGAGACGTGATGAAAAAGAGCGGACGAGTTTTCAGCTCGTGGGGGCTGGCCCGCGAATATGGGTTTACCGACCTCGATGGCACTCAACCGGACTGGGGCGCCCACGCTAGAGAGAAATACGGCAAATACAAGATCTGCGACGAAGAGTTTTATTCCTACTGGGCGCCCGGGCTTATCGACCTCATCTTCCCTGATTGGTTCTAAATTCCTGCGCTTGAACGAACCTAACAGCCGGCGCGCAGCTCTAGGCTTTCGCCTCTGTAATTTCGCGGACCTTGATCGTGTCGGTACGCCCGTCGAGGACGCCTGTCACCAAAACATTCTTGCCGGCGAATTTTCCGGCCTGTTGCTGGTCGTCCAAGTGGTACCAGACATCGTTTGCTTCATCGCGCAGAATAAATCGCTCGCCATTCTGCGATAGCACCTTGCCCGTGAAAGTTCTTACTTCAGGTGCGCTCTGATTCTGGCTGTTTTGCATGATGAGCGGAAGACCGGAAGCCCTCAACGTGTGGAGCTGCATGCCTCCCGCTAGAAACAATGTGCACAACCCGAATAACAGCGCAATTCGTGAGCCCGATCCTTTGGCCATGAAAATCACCTCCAAGGAAATTGAGCTTGGCAGCTCAAATCCTAAAACAGACCGTCAGGCTTCCCTCTCGGGCGATCGCTGTAGTTGAACGAGGTGGATTTCGTAGTACGCACTGGGAACGAAATGTGACATGGCTGCGATGTGCGATCGTACAGAGCCCTTGTGGCCCAATTTCACCCTATCACGATCACTTGCTCTCGCGGACTGACCGTTCGGCCCAAAAAAGGACAGGCGAAAATTGATGACTCGCGTACTAAGGGTGGCAGAAAAAAACTGGCAGGTAAGATTCTCAGTTGTCGCGCACGATTCGCATCGCATTGCGCAATAAGTTCTCAGATGTTTGAACCCGGACGCCCCGGCCGAGCGGAATGCTCACACCGAAGCCGTAGAAGTCAGCCGAACGGGCTTGTGACGGTGCATGAAGAATCTCGCTTGCCGGCGTCGGACCCAGCATCACATTTCCGTTGCGAATGTTGAGCATCGAAATGTTCAACTGCAAGCGCGCGCCCAAGAGAGGCACAATCGGCACGCGCGACTCAGTTGCGAACGGCGTGGTTGTGAGCTGGAGAGGGATGACCTCATGCTGGTCTTCCTGTGCACCGGGCGCGAATCGGTGCCCTTCATTCGAATTCCTGCTAGTGGCGTTCGTGGCCAATCGGCTGGGAAATATTGACGCCGAAGAGAAGCCCTTCATCGAAGTGGTGCTTACTGCACGGGACGCAAAAGATGTCGCGCTCGTGGTGTTGGATAAGGACTGGCGCGGCCCGGCAGGCAGGATTGATTGTGTTCGTTGCGCAAGGGCGAGAGACGGGAAACTGGCAATTAAGACCACCAAAGCCAGAACTCGTCTGCTGGAGCGGAACATTGGTCCACACCGCCTTCTTGCGTGAGGACATCTTAGAGCGACCCCCTCTTGCAAGCAATACAGGCGAAATCGTAGATAGCGGGATTATCCGCTCTAATCCACTTTCGCTCGAATGTCGCCTGCGTGGTGTCCAAAAGCCATATTTCTAGACCCAAATTCTGCGATTTCTAATCGACGGTTCCGCGATTAGAAGTTTCCGTAAGTGATTGAAAACACGGAATCGAAGCATTTTTTGATGGGCGGTAATTTGCCGTTTCTGGAGCATCACGGCACGCAAGGCTGGCGCCATTTTCTTTTCTGGAAACTGATGTCACGTAGGCAAAACGCGAACTTCGCCGCAGGCTACAATTTGATGAGCGAGAGACGCTATGGAGCTGAAATCGCCCGACCTTGCACCGATCAAACCCGAAGAGCGAGAACTCGCTCGCAAGGTGCTCGAGCAAACCACCCTTGAAACCGAACTGACCGAGCGAGAATTGCGCACAGCGAACTTGCGCGCCGAACTGGGCGCATTCGAGCGGCGCTACCTGCACTTCGTCGGAGCGCGCTATGCGGAGCTCGACGAGCTCAAGGCGCGTATCGCCGAGCAGCTTGCTAGCGAGCAACCCGACAACGATCGAGCGCAACAAGCCGCGCGAGACGCCCGCGCACGCGCGAACGAAACCAAATCCGCCGCCGGCGAACGCGCCGAGACAGCGCCACGCGCTTTCGAAGCCTCGCCCGAGATGAAGCGAATGTATCGCACTGTTGCCAAGCGCATCCATCCCGATTTGACGTCTGACCGCGAAGACCGCGCCATACGTCAGCAGCTGATGAGCCAGGCGAATGAGGCGTACGAGCATGGAGATGAAATGCAACTCGCCAGAATTCTTACGGAATACGAGCACAGCCCGGAGGCAGTGCGAGGCGAAGGCCCGGGTGTGGAGCTGGTGCGTGTGATTCGTCGCATCTCGCAAATGCGCAGCCGGCTGGCGGAAATGGAAGCGGAGCTGCAAGAGCTCCTGCGCTCTGATCTCTTCCAATTAAAGTCGCGGCTTGACGAGGCTCAGCAGGTTGGGCGCGATGTGCTGCAGGAAATGGTGGCGAAGGTGGACGAGCAAATCGAGCAGGCACAGCAGCGATTGGCAAAACCCAAGGCAGAAGACGAGCCAAGGATTATCTGACGGGGCGATGGGAACTCACGACACATCGACGACTACGCAGATTGCGCGAGGCGGAACGAGAGCGCTTGTATTGCGCTCGTCCGCGCTCGTGGCTCGAGGATTACGCGACCTCGCGCGCGATTCGAATTGGCTGATCAAGAAAGTCTTCACCGGACGTTCCCAGCATCTCGCAATCTCGCCAACGGGGCAGGTCTGCGCGATTTCCGAACACGTGCATCACGGCACTGCACAGATTGCGCTCTACGATATCGAATTGAGCGTGCCGACGATGACCCTTGCCCCGCCCGCGGGAGAAGTTTCGAACCCACCGGAACCCGGGGCCGTTTTCTCCTGGTCGCCAAACGCGCGTTATTTGGCTGGGGCTTCGAGCGCATGGCCTTGCGGGCTGCATCTCTTCGATTTGCAAGGAAAACTTTACCTTGGAAAAATCGGCGGAGCCGATATCGCGCCCGCGAATCTGGCCTGGTCCGATTCGGGCGACTACTTTGTGGCAACTTCGCGAGGAAAGCGGGCAACGCTGAGAGTTTGGGAACCGCGCGGGGGACCTCCCGGAGGCGAAGCAGCCAGAGAACTCGCGACGCCCGATTGGCTCGAACCGCAGCAGGCCGGCGAGGAATTCGCGGAGGAAGGTTCATTTGGCGGATACGGAAAGGCCGCATTCAGTCCGAACGAAGAAGCGCTCGCGAGCGTGATTGAAATCAAAGGCGAGTGGGCGGACGATTCGATTATGGTGGCGGATGTGACGAAACTTTCGCGGCGCAAGGTGTTCGACGCGCGAGGACACGTGACCGATCTCACCTGGACGCCCGATAGCGAGCAGATTATCTATTGCGCAGCGGGCCAGGCGTACCGGCTCGAGCCGCAAAGCGTGAATTCCGAACCTCTCCCGTTTGGCGCGGAACTATGCGTGTGCCATCCGCACTTGCCGCTGTGCGTGTGCTTCAGTTCCTGGCTGAAAAATTCGGCGAAAGGGCGCCTATTCCTGATCGATTTGAACCGCGCGAATGCGTTCGACGAATATCCGGCGGAGGGTGTGGCTGACTTGCGGTGGAGCGCGGACGGTTCGCGGGCGTACGCGGTGACGCGCGATGGGATGGCGTACATATACGAGCCACCGCTTATTTGACGGCTGGGCCGGTAAGGCAGGTAAGTGCAGCGCAAATTGCTTCCGGGAGGCGAATTCAGTGATTGAGATCCTTCGCTTCGCTCAGGATGACAACAAAAACCTAGAATTCAAGTTGGTAGATCGAGCGATTTAGTATTCGGGCCGGCGAGCGGCGTTCGTTGATTTTCCGTTGCGCGGCGGCGGTATTACCGTCGCCATCTTGCGGATCATCGCGAGAACGAGCTTTTTGTCGTCGTCCGATAGCGTGGTGGAATATTTCTTAATATCGGCGAGAAACCGAATTTCTTCCTCGGACAGTTCTCCCAATACTTTGCGGGTTTCGCGATCCTGGGGCGTGTCGCTACCCGGGAAGAAATCGGCGAGGCTGATTTCCATGGCTTCCGCAATCTTCGCGAGCGTTTCGAGGGACGGAACGGTGTGGCCGTTCTCGACGCGGGAGAGATAGCAGCGCAGCAGCCCAGTGCGACGTTCGATGTCGCCCTGTGAAAGGCCACGATCGCTGCGATACGAGCGAATCACTTCACCGATATTTACCTTGGGCTTCTCTTTCGGCATAGTAGCAATCCTGACAACCGGGCGTAGCATACGAGTAACCCCGGGAGGGCGCAAGAATATTTTTCAGGTCATGTTCCTGTGAGGAACATCCGGTGGTTGTGCTAAGACACGGATGACGATAGGTATGCCAATTCCAGCTGCCGATGCTCCTAATCAGGATACCGACTGCGGAATTGCGTCCGAAATCTCCGGGCGATCGATACGCTTTCCGGAACGCTTGTGTGCGTATAGCGCGTCGTCGGCGCGCTTGAGAAGTTCTGCCGGGGACTCGCCCGGTTTGTAGTCCGTGAATCCGCTGGAGAAATGGCAGCGGATTTTTTCCCCCTGATATTCCAGTTCGAGTCCTTCCACACGGCCGAGAACGTGACGCACTTCATCCGCGCGGCATTCGGGCAGCAGGGCCATGAATTCATCGCCGCCGAGGCGCACGGCGAGATCGGAGCCGCGAATGGCGCGCTGCAGCCGCTCCGCGAATCCTTTGATGACGAGGTCGCCCGCCGCGTGACCATGCCTGTCATTTATGGTTTTCAATTCATTCAGGTCTAGAAGCAAAACCGTCAGGGGACGGCCATGGCGCTGCGCGCGGCTAATCTCCTGCGCAAGCCTCTGCTCGCCGGAACGGCGGTTGTACAGGCCGGTGAGCTGGTCGAGCGCTGCCAGTTTGTAAACTTCCGAAGCAAGGCTCTCCACTTTCGCCAGCGATTGAATTTGCTCAGCGAGTTGGTTGCGCACGCGGTGAATCAGAACTTGCTGATACACCACGTACACGCTGAAGATCAACACCATCCCCACGAGCGCTCGCACAGATTGATTGAGAAAAAACGAATAAGTGCCTTCGTCCCGGCTCAGCATAGCGGGAAATGCGAAGGAGGCGACGGCGAGCGTCAATAACAGAATGACGGCCACTGTGCTCGACCACAGCCACAACTGGCGCCGGTCTAGATGCTTCAAGTGCGTCTGGATTTCTTCCGGACGCGGAACAGGAGCCTCGGGAGGCGCTACGTGTCGTATGTCAGTCATTTGTCAGGGCTAATGTGCCTGTAATAAGAAATACAAGGCTTCGACTGCAAACTCCATCCGTATATTCCGCAACGGTGTCAATCCCGTTAACTGTCCTTTTGCCCTTGCGATAGCGCCTAACCAAGGCGCCCGTTTCTGCGATGTTTCGCCCGAGCTTCGTGAGGCTCTGTTCCGTTGGAATTCTGGCAGGCGACCTGACCCCACGCGGAGTCTGATGCTTCGTATCCCAAGCATTTCTCTCCGATTCGCCACCCGTCCGCGCCCTTCCTTTATTTTCTCCGCGGCCCAAGGGCCAATTCGATCGGGAGGAAAGAAAAATGAAGCAGGCCAAGAGGGTTATTCTGATCGCTGCCGCTGCCATTGCAGTATTGACAGTTCCGGCCACAAGTTTTGCGAAAGATCCGTCGGTAGCTGCACAGGGTTTTAACCGAACAGTTTCGGCTATCCCGCACATGGACGGCACAGAACCAATGCCGCCCTACCCGGGTTTTAACGGAACGCTTTCGACCACCCCGCACATGGACGGCACGGAACCAATGCCGCCCTACCCGGGCTAAGGCACTTGCGATTCTAGATTCGAGGGGAGAACGTAGGTTCTCTCCTTGGAACTATGTTAGGATGTACGTCCATAGGAGGTACATGGCTACCTCGCTTCTATGGATTGCCGGGACTGTGCTGGAGCTGGTGATTTTATTCCGGTTCCTCAAGTGCCGGCTTTTTGCGCACTATCCATTCTTTTTCGCTTACATGGCGATCGTGTGCTTTTTTAGCGTCACGCTCTGGCCCATCTACCACTCTCATTCGGCTTTGTATCCGCAGTTCTTCTGGATGCATCAGTTTTTGAACCTGCTGGCGGGCTTTGGAGTGCTGTTCGAAATCGTGCAGAAAAGCTTCCAGAAGTATCCGGGAGCCCGAAAATTTGCGACCACTGTTTTAGTGATGACGTTAGCAATTCTTTGCGGCTACTTTGTGTTTCGATTGCTGCCATCGGCGCCAACTACCTACGAAGGCTTTTCGGGCCTGGAAAAAGACTTTCGGGGCATCCAGGCGCTAACTCTCTGTGGAGTGCTTATCGTAATTTCCTACTATCGAATCGACGTGGGTCGAAATCTGCTCGGGATCATGGCGGGACTTGGGTTGTATGTGGGAAGCACAATTATGAGCCATCAGCTTCGGACCTATGTCGGACCTGCATTTAATGCCGGATGGGACGCAATTCAGCCCTACGCATATCTCGCTTCCCTGCTCATTTGGACGTTCGCGCTATGGTCGTATGCACCTGCTGGCACTCCCGAGATACCGCCAGAAATCGACGATGGCTACGAGGCATTTGCGCGACGGACGCAACACGCGCTAGGAACGATGAATGCGGCTGTGGGCAAGGTGAACCGGCCATGACCCAACTCGTCATTTTCCTTGCGATCGCTGTGGGGCTCTTAGTTCTTCTCCTGCTCGCAGTGCGCCGGCAGCCCGCGCACGCCGCGGGTAGTGCCGGGGAGTTGGTAACTGCGAAGAGGACGCTGGAATCGCTGCAACTTGGACTGCTTGCGCCGGAACTTGTAGACCAAGTGTTTGGCCAGAAGGATTTAAGTTACATTGCCACAATCGGGTCGAACGAGATTCGCAATCTCTTTCTGTCGGAAAGGAAGCATCTGGCCCTGTCATGGATCCGCCAGGTGAGAAGACAAGTGCGCGCGCTAAAAGATTTTCACGTGAGCCGGTCCCGAATGTTCACGCAGATGAGCCGATGGAAGGAATTCTCGTTAGCCCTTGATTTTGCGAGTCTTGAGATCCAGTGCGATGTCTTACTGTTTCTATTGCAATGGGGCGGACCGTATGCGGCGCCCGACTTTGCAAGGCGGACTGCAGCGACTGCGGGGCGAGTGTGTTCGACCCTGGATCAATCTCTTGCTTTCTTGACCCCGTCTATTTCCGCGTCGCTGGCAAGCGAATCAGAGGCTGACGGTACCTTGGTTTAGGAGTGGAAATGGCTGGAAAAGCCAAACGAGCGGATGTGCTTGCGGCTTCTGAAGACCTGCGGAGGCGCACCCTACCGCAGACGTCAGGTGCGCTGGACCGCATGATCTATCTCGCTTCGATGAGGGACTACAACACGGGGCTCTATGAGCACCAGGGTCTGGCCGCTCGTTTTTCAGCAGAAGTGGCTTGTGAGGCTTTGGCCGATTGTCATCGGGAAAGCTTCCGAGAACTGATATCGCTGGAGTTAAAAGACTTAACGGAACAATTGAACCTGTATATGCAATCCACCGGCACCGCGGAAGACGACTTTCTGAGAACGTGGAGAGAGCTCGAGCCGTATCGAGTAGCGGTTCCCGTGGGAACGGACTCATTGGTCGCCCAATTTCTGTTTTCCAATCTCAAGATCGCTTTGGCAATCCTGGAACACCAAAACTCACGGTTTCCGGAGCCGAGACCAGTCGCATAGCCACGGCAGTCACTTGCCCCACGATTTCAGCCTCGTCAGGGTAGCTAAATTGACGAACTGAACACGCCGAAAGCGGATGAGGCATGAGCGTCAGCTGCGAACCCGCTAAATCACACCAGGCGCAGGCATAGCTATCCCGCAACTCGATGAAGTAGATGGGCCGGTCGAATTCGGTGCGCCAGGCGGATGGCCGGATGCTGGCGATTTCGCTGTCAATCTGAACGAAGGTTCCAGGCCGAAGCAGCGGGTACATGGTGAAATCGCTTGTGCCAATGTAACCGTACTGGGTGTGGCGCAGGTCCAACCGCTGGAACAGCGAGGCAGGCACATTCCCCCACACCTCCACCGCGCGGGATACTAGATTTGTCTTTTCGAGGCTGAAACTCCGATCGAGCCGTATTGGAAACGTTACGGCGGCTGCCGGATGAGGTGTCTCGAACGCCACTCGATGGGTATTCGCCAGCGGGACATCCAATTGAAAGCGGGCGCTACTTGCCAAATCAATTCCGAAGATGGCAAGAAGATCGGAGAACGTCGAACGATAGATAACGCTCAAACTAAAGAGTTTATAGATGCTGGGAACCGAATCCTTGTTTTCAAGCTGGGTGAGCCACGCGTTGGAGATGTAATACTCATCGTTACCGGTTCTCTCAGCTAGCTTACGGCTGAGTTCTTCGACCTCCCTAGTCGTAACGCCAAGGCGATTGCGGAGCTCTCTTAGCTGATCTCCGGGACGTGGAGCGCAGGTCATTCGGTGAACTCAATTCAGGACTGGCGCCGCTCAGCCTAGAACGATTCGTCAAGTGAATCAACCGTTGAGACGATTATCTCTAACGTACCGGGAATTCCATAGGCTAGAACCACTTCTGCTCTCGACGAGCAGCAATTTGGTTAGATGCTTCGTATTAAAAGCACGGTGCGAGCACGATTCCCGATTTGGGAATTCGGTGACCGCACAAATACGGATGCCTCAGGGGGGAAGACCGGGAGGCTTGGGGCGTTTTTCACGAGCTTGAAGCGAGGCGATCTGCGTAATACGGAGCCCGTCCGTCCGGACAGGGTGCCTTACGCGTCACAAAAAAGAAGCGGCTCTCGCTGGGCGCTGGTAGTTGTGTCAAGCTGAAGTGACAGTGGAGCATCGCAATGGGCGAAACGAGCGACTTGCCGATTGCAGGTCAATCCTATCGTGAAAAAAGAACGGTGCCGCGATACAGTTTTATCGCGCACGTTGAAGTAATCGAACCAGCCAGCGATACGCACATCGCTGGTCGCGTATCGGAAATCAGCCGCAAAGGCTGCTATATCGACGTCCTGATTACCTTGCCGCCGGGCACCCTGATCCAATTAAAGGTTCTGCGCGACCTAGGGACTTTTTCAACCAAGGGGAAAATTATCTACGCGCAAGAATCCATGGGAATGGGCGTGGCGTTCCTCGAAATTGCGGATAGCGAATTAAAAACGCTCGATGCGTGGCTAGCCGAATTGGCCGCTTAGCCGAATGCCTTTTTTCTCGTCGAAAAATTCCGCTTCCGCCTTGTTCGCTTCTGGGGCTTTGGGCCGCTTGCAGCCACGAGCCGATGGCTGCCGCGCACGAGGTCTTTGACCTCAGTCCAACTGAGGCGAGCCGCGTAGACCTTCAGCGTGACCCAGCCGTGCTTCCCGATATACGGCGTGCGGAAAAAGCGCGAATCATTGAGAAAAATCCCCTGCAGTTCCTTCTCCACCTTGACGCAGATTCCCAGTTCGCCTTTATATTCCTCGAGTACGCAGAACATCCTGCCGTTGACTCTGAATGTGGGATGGCCGAAGGTGGTCCCTTCAGCGACATCACACAGACCAATACAAATCGTGCGCAACCGCTCCAAGATTTGGCCTTCACTCAGCATTTAGGAAACGAAGCCGGCATACGATAGAATGATCAGCTCGAAGTGCACAGGGAGAACGGATTGAGTTTTAGCGCCAGCACCCGGCAGGTGGGAGACATCACGATCGTGGACGTCAGCGGACGGTTCACGCTGATCGAAGGCGAGGCCGTGCACGAACTGCTCGGCGATCTCTTTCGAGACGGCCGAAAGCGCGTGCTGCTGAATCTTCGCAACGTAACGTATCTCGATAGCTCCGGCATCGGGCAATTGGTTCGATCCGTGTTTACCGCGCGGAAAAATGATGCGGACTTGCGAGCCGTCGATCTAAGCAATCGCGCTCAGGAAATCCTCCGGCTGACCAATCTTCACACCGTCTTCACGGACTTTTCGGACGAGCAGGAAGCACTTCGCAGCTTTCAGGCTTAAGCGCCGTCAGGCGCCTGCCGCGGCGCCGTTCGAAAATGAATCGATCGCTGCGGCTTCGCTATCTCTGATATCAAACACCGTGTAGAGCTTCGTCATCCTCAGCAGATCGCCGACTTGCTTCACGGGATTGATCAATTTCAGCGCGATGCCGTGGCTTCGTGCCGTAGTGAGGGCGCCGACAAGCTGGCCCACTCCTGAGCTATCCACATATTTTACGCCGACGAGGTTCAGGATCACTTTCTTGCGGCCCTGTTCCGCCAAGCGGCGAATCGCATCGGTGAGCACCAGATCGCTGCCCGGACCGAAGGCTAGCGCTTCGCCCAGGCTCAAGCGCCCCCTCAGGTCCAGGATCGTCACGTCGTCAATATGGCGGATATCGCATTCCATGGTCATCGCTGGACTCCTTCAACGCGCAGACAGCTCGCCAGGGTGCATCGGCGGAGAGAGTCTATATCCGTGGTGGCTGTAACACAACGAACGCACGGGTAAGGCTGAGGGGCTAAGGAGCTTTGGTAATAGCCTGCGTACCGTAAGTACTCCCCTGACCGAAGTCCATACCGTACATTCCCGATGGAATCATACAGCGCTGAGGTCTAAAATAACTGGGCTATTAAGCGCGGGCGTGTTACCTTATAGTTACTCATAGAATTGGAGCAACTTGCAGAATAACCCGTACAGTCGTTTCTTTAGTCACTTTGGCCTTCGAGAGAATCCCTTCGCGGTCAGTCCGGATCCACGTTACTTGCTTATGACCCCCGGGCTCCAGGAAGCGTGGGGTGCGATTGAGTATGGGATTCGGTCGCGCGAAGGAATCATTCTTCTCACGGGTGAAGCCGGCACCGGAAAGACTTCGATCATCCGAAGATTGCTCGAATGGCTTCGCGAGCGCCGCATGCCGACTTCGTTCATTTTCAATTCGCATCTGGAATCCAAGCACCTTTACGATTTTATGCTGGCGGACTTCGGCGTGCGGCCCGACCCACGATGGCAAGGCAATGCGCTGATGTGCCTGGGGCAATGGCTGCCAGAACGCTGCCGTGAAGGACAAATCCCGGTTCTGATCGTGGACGAGGCGCAGGGCCTGCCTCTCGATGTGCTCGAGGAAATTCGGTTGCTATTGAATCTGGAGACTCCGCAGGAAAAGTTATTGCAGATCGTCCTGGCCGGGCAACCGGAGCTCGAGGGAAAGCTCAATCGTCCCGAGATGCGCCAGCTGAAGCAGCGAATTACTCTCCGTTGCAAGACTGCACCTCTTACGGCAAAGGAAGCGCGAAATTATATTCAGGGGCGCCTGGATGTGGCCGGAGCCGCCGGCAGGCCGATTTTCTCACCCGATGCCGTAGATGCCGCGCATGCTTATTCGCGAGGGATTCCGCGGGTGATGAATCTGCTGTGCGAGCATGCGTTGATCAATGCTTATGCCGGGAATATGAGCGTGGTGCCGGCGAGAGTGCTCGATGAGGTCGCGCGCGAGTTTCACTTCGATCGGGACAGGTATGTACCCGCGATCTACAGCAGGACAACGGACGCTCCATCTCTTCCCAGTCAGGACCGAGTTACCCCAGCTCCGGCCGAATCGTCAACCCCAGTCGCCCAAACGATGCCTCCGGCTTCTGTCTCGACGGAGCCCTTAAACGCGCTTTTTTCGCCCGAAGCTGAGGCGCCGCTATTAGCGATCGCAGTCGCAAATCAACCAGAGGCTGTTCAGCCGCAACATTATGATGCCCAGGTTGGCCGCAGTACCGGTCGTTCTGTAAACGCCGCTGCCGGGCAGACGATGAAGAAAGTCGCGACAGGGCCGAGAAGCCACAAAACGCCGCTCGATGTCCGCGTGCTCGCGACACTTCGAGACAACTTGCCAAAAGCGCTTCTTTCTCCGTCTCTACGATCCAAATTGAGAAAGCACAGTCGCGATTTTCGACGAGCGCTTCGCCATATCTGGAGCGACGTGTCTGATGAGCGCCGATTGGAAAGAATCAAAGCAGCCTTGGAATCGCAGAGCGAACGCGGTCTGCGCCGGCTTTCCGCCACATTCTCGAGAGCGCAGCTCTCTCTGGAGCATCACTGGCAAAATGCTGCGCCTATCTGGCAACGAACGAAAGTGTCCTTATTGCATTGGCTCGAGAAACCGCAACGCTGGCCGCGCTCGTTAGCAGATAGTCGCGCTCAACGACCGAGCCCGTTAGCACCGCCAACTTCTCTGAAGGTCGCAGCCTGGCCGAAGGTGAACCGCGCGCAGGGGCGGTTCCGCAAGCCGCTGCCCCAATCCGCAGCGTTGCCTTCCGGGGAGTCCGGAACTAATGTCAACGTAATCGTAATGCGCTGGTTGCGCCAGCCATTCCGGGCCGCCACTTCCACTCATTCACCCCGTACCGCATCTTCGCGGAACCGGTAAGACCGGGCCGAATCACAATTCGATTGCTTGGAATTTTTCCGCTTAGACAGGTTATGGAAGAACGAGTTTCAAGCGCGAGCGAGGCCGCCGCGCGACCGCAACGGCGATATCTCGCAAGAATTGCCGGAACTGTCCCGGTTACTGGCTTGGACCGCCACTCTCGATATAGCGGAACGCTTCCT
Organism: uncultured Acidobacteriota bacterium; assembly: GCA_963815265.1. GTDB lineage: Bacteria > Acidobacteriota > Terriglobia > Acidiferrales > UBA7541 > Palsa-295. The sequence goes on from CAWFGI010000006.1 coordinate 255,960, forward strand.
CGACGGTGCGCGTAGGAGCGTGAGACTCCGTCTTCGTGAATTGCGGACGTTTACGCGGTGAAAATTTCGCCGGGTCGAAATTGCCCCGCTGCATCTTGAACACCCAGACATATTCACGATGTGATTTGTCTGCTTCCGACATTGGGACCAGAGCTGTGTCGATCATGGTCATCGGACTGAAATCTGAAAACCCGTTATGATCCGTATGAACGGGAGTAGGCAAAGTGGAACCGAAGAAGTCGACGTCGTGCGTGAAGATGATCACGTAGTCGACCCTCGAAACGTCGGGCGCCGGGCAAATGCTGGAAAACTGCTTCTTGCGATTCTGTGCGATCCATTTGGCTTGCGCGGGCGAGATTCCGTAGGCGGAGAAAAACAAACGGCAGGCCGGATCCGCGCTGGCGTTTTCCGGTTGATAATCCGGATATTCGTCCGACTCAGTGGCTGCCACGGTATGAACGCTCGCAACCTCGTGAACCGGTTGCGGCTGGACAATCACGGAAGTCTCCAGTGGCTTCGTTGGAGTCAGGACGGCGGGCGTCGGCACCGAGGGGGTCGGTGCCGGATGCGCGCCGCTCGGCTGCGGCGGGGCCGCAGCAGACTTGGTGTTCGCCATTTTGCTTGGGGCTGGCGAAGAGGATCTTGTGTTGCTCGTTGCGGAAGTGGAGGTTAGAGCCGGAGCATGCGGGGCAGCCGCCGGCACGACAGGCGCGGCAGGCGCCGGTGGTTGCGGCTTACTCGCTGGAACCGCAGCGGGAGTCGATTTCCTGGCCGGGCTCGGCGCGGGCGTTGATTTTGCGCTTGCGCTCACGGCTGGAGTAGACGGGGCCGCAACAACAGAAATCGAAGTAACAGCAACGGGCGCAGATGCTGTTTCCGCGACAGTGCGTACAGCTGGAGCCGGCGCTGGAGTCGGTGCTGAAGCGGCGCTAGCAACCATGGTGACTGCCGGCGCAGGAGCGGGAGCCGCCGCAGGCGGCGGAGCGAAGATATTGCTGGCCATCGAGGGCGCAGGTGCGGCCGCTGCGGTCACCGCAGCGCGCGGAGCGACTCTCTTCGCGATCGAGACACCCGCCTGTGAGTCATTCGGGTCAACGTAGGGAGGCAGATCCGGGAACGTACTGTCCGGCACGTAACCCTGCGCACCGTTCGCGGCGCGGATCTTCACATAGCCTTTCACGCGGCCTGTGATTTCAACCGTCTCGCCACATTTGAGTTTGGCGGAGACATCAAAACTGGTAAGCGAATCGTAAACCCAGACGCGATCGTTTGTCGCGTTGCACTTCATGGTCGCACTGTCGCCGGCAAATGCAGGGGAAGCGGCAGCTGCACCCACGAGGAGGAAGAGGACTCCCAGTCGGTTGGTCATTTTGTCTCCAGGAAGATTGCAAGCGGGGTGCGCGGAACGAGTAAGAGCGGCGTCGCGAATGGTGCGTGCCCCGAGGCCAAAGGTTCGTGTCCCAAGTTTGTTTCGTTCAAGGAACTCAGTTTGCCGAACGTACCGAATCGGAACAACTGTACGATCGGGCAGAAAACGAGCAGGCGAAAGTACCGCGTTGGACGTACTAAAGTACTTAGGACTAAATTAGTAGGCAGCTTCGATTCTTCTTTGCCTGGGAGGTGAGCGATGCATTATGACTTTCTCGTGGAGACGTACGAAACCGAGCGAATCAAAGTGGTGAGCACGTGGAGCGAGTTTCGCGATGAGGAGATGCCCTTGCGTCCGAGAAACGGTGACGCTCGCGGGCGAAGCGTACACGAACAAATGGTGCATCAATGCGTGAGCGAGGATCTCTGGATGCGCACGATGCTTGATATCGACGTGAACGCGCCGCCTCTTCCAAAACCGGAGACGCGGATAGAATTTATCCGGCGCTACACGGAGGACAGCGGCAAACGTCTCGACGTATTGCGCGCCAAAGACGATGCGTGGTGGGAAGACGAAACCAAATTTTTCGATGTGCCTCGGTCGCGCGCGTGGGTAATGACGCGCCGCATCGCCCATACCGCGCATCATCGAGGGCAGCAGATCGCGATGCTCAGAATGTTCGGCCACGATCTTCACAGCAACTATGGTCCCACCGCAGACACAGGTGGCCTGATGCAGAATCACGCGCCGACAATCTACGCGTATCCTAATTTGCAGGCATTGCTTGACGGAGAGTCCGCAGGCGGCCGCAAATCCCGGCTGCCGGGCGGCGGGCAGAATCCTGTTACCGAGCGGCCGGGCGAAAAATAGCCGCTACCCGGCCACTTTGGAAGCTGGCTTGTGGCTGAAGCGCGCGACTTCTTTCACGGCGCGATACGCTTGGTCGATTGCGGCGCTGGTATAAGCGAATGCTCCCGCATCGGAATTAGCAATCGAAATTCTGCCGAAGGGCTGGCGCCCGATCACACAGGGGCGTTCGTTTTCCGGCCAGTTCGGATCGAACAGCGAATTGTATTCGTATGCGTAACCGTGCGGCCAGCGATTCACCGTGATCGCCTGAATATCCCGCGCTGGATCAAAACCGCCCGGCGAAAGAGCACGCCCCAGTTGGCTGCGGATATTGCGCTCGAAGGTCGCAAACTGCGTGTGGTATAGCTCCATGCGTCCGGCGATTTGCTGATCGCGAGCAGTCGCACCTGCGCCGCAAGGAAACCTCTCCAGATGCAAAACGCAGGGATCGTCCGGGCTGGCCGGATATTTGTAATCACCCATGCTCACGGGATAATCCTTTTCGACGGTCGTAAAGAAACTGCCTGGGCATTTGATTCGTCTCACGCCGAGTTTTTCGAACGCGCGTGAATTGCGAATCTGCACGTTGGTGTAAACGACGGGCACTTTCACGCCGTAGGCGAGAGCATCCTTCTGTCTTCTCGACATGTCCGGGCAGATGTACGGAATCACCATGTTCCAACACGCGAGGATGCAAGTATTCGCGCGCACCACGTGCGCCTGTTCGCCGCGCACGTAGGTAACTTCCACTTCCTTCGCGTTCTCAGCGTCCCCCACGTTTGCCGTTTTTACTACCGTGCTGTTCAGGCGCACGCGCACGCGGGATTTCGGATCATCGAGAACCGCATAATTCATTTTTGCGGTGACGATGTCCTCCATCGTGGTGCCTGCTGCGCTACCAGAGATTAACGCTCGGATTAACAAGCGGGCGATCGACGCATTGCCATCTGGGAAATGGTAGATATAGGGCGCGTTGTCGTCGCGTTGCGTAACCTCAGCACCGAGTCCCGGCCCGGGCGGCCCGGAAAGATCCATTCCACCAAATCCCGGATAACCCAAGCCCGCCACATCGGCAGCAGGCACCGCATCAATGCCGACGCCGTAGAGGCCATAGGTTTGCTTCTGGAGGTATGGCAACGCGTCGGAATGCAGGTTTACGTATTTGAGCAGATAGTCTTTGTAGCTTGTCTTGGCTAGGAGTACTTTCTTCTGCCCAGTGGAAAGATGCGGTAAGTAATCGACCTTCTCGGTGTGAAGGCGCGTCAAATCCTGTTTTGCTTGGGCGCTGAGAGGCGCCTTCCCAAAAAATTCCTCCCATGGCAATCTGCCCCGGCCAGCGACCAGAACGTCGTCGCCAAAGGTTTCTTTGTCGAAGAATACGGAATTCGATTCCGATGGGTCGGAATCGAGAGCGCGGTCGAAATATTTTTCGAATCGCTGAACATCCACTCCCAGTTCCTGAATCAGGCCGCGCGCGTGCTTGCTCCAGCGATCAGGCGAATCAATCGACTGCGTTCCGCCATAACCGATAAGCATCCGCTCCGGCGGGTGGTACTCATTGCGCTTCGCGTGACCGCCGAAGTCGTCGAGATTCTCGAGGATCAGTATTCGCGCCCCTGGCCCGGCGATTTTGCGATAGAAATAGGCCGCCGAAAGCCCACTGATCCCCCCGCCAACGACGATTAGATCGTAGCGGCCCGGATCAGGCGTGGCGTTGGGCCAGATTTTTCCATCGCGAAGTGCGTGGCCGGCTTGCATGGCCACATCCGTGGTTCCGCGCATGCCGGTGAGAGTAGGCGGATAGTAATCAGGGCTTTTTTCTGGCGCGAACGGAGACTGAGGTATTCCAAGTGTTTCGAGCCATCGTAGATTCGGGAGGAATGCTGCAGCACGTACCGCGATGCTGACTCCGTTCAGAAAATCGCGTCGCGCAATACGGCGGCCCATGCCAAGTTCACGATCCGACTTCTCATCCGCCACGTCTCCCCCGTCAGATTTGACCACCAGAAATGCAAGGCCCGGTAAGCACCAACCGCGCCCCTCTGGCTTTAGATTTTCGTTGGGAAAGCATACCGCGAGAAGTCGAATTCGATAGAAGGAAACTGGAGATCGTCGCGTTGCGAGCCGCCCGAGAGAGGTTAACTCGCTGGAGGGCCCTTGCGCATGTGCACTTCCGTGCCGCCGCGCTCATAGTGAATCTCGTCCATGAACTGCTTCATCAGGAGAATGCCGCGTCCATGCTCGGCGTCGAGATTTTCCAGAGCCAGCGGGTCTGGCACCCTTTCTGGATCGAAGCCCGGGCCCTCGTCGCGAACGACGAGTGAAATGCCTGATGCTGCATCGCACTCGCAGCGAACGTGAACCTTTTTCCCCGAGTCTTCGTGATTGCCGTGAAGGACGGCGTTTGCCAGCGCCTCGCGAAGCGCCAATTCGATTGCGAATTCCGCGCCCGGGTCACAGTGAGTTTCGCGAATCTTGAGCATCAGCTCATCGACGAAGGGAGAGATCGCGTCGATTTCACTCTTCATCGATAGCTCCAGCTGCAATTTGGGCCGCCTCGAATCGAAAGTTGCGCAGCATCTTACTGATGCTACGCCGCAGATTCAAGCAGGGCGGCGGTTCCCGGCCGGACCCCGAGGCACACTCATCGCAGCCGGATCTCGTAATCGCCGTGGCACGGCTCGATTGTGATTTTGTTTTCCCGCGCGAGCCACCCGATGGCCATGAAAAACAGGCTTTCGGGCACCCCCGCAGCGTCGATCAGCGATGCGAGCGCAGTTGGCCCACCATCGGAGAGCATATGCCACACGGCACCGGCTGTTTCACCGATCGTGCCAAATTCATCGCGGCCGGAACCGTTGGTCGCGTCAGTGCCACCGCCGTCGAGCGAAGGAGAAAACGCCGCTGCGCGTCGAAGCAAATTGTCGAAAGTATCTGATAACACAGGGCTTACACTTCCATGGATTCGCGTTGAGAACCTCTTATCATCTATGCCACAATAGACACCTACCATTACCACGGGATGAGTCAGCGTTAAATTCTTCCTAATTTTTTAAGACATTCGCGCTGGACTTGTACCGTGGAGAAAGACTAGAATCCGCCCTCTTCAACTTTCTGGGCCCTTCCTACGAGAGGTTACAAATGATTGCTGAAGCCAGCAAGGAACAGTACCGCGGTGTCCTCTGTATTCATTGCCGCCAGGCCATTCCGCTCTCCGCGTCGCAGGTGCGCAAAGAGAAGGAATTGAGAGAATCCGAGCCGAATGAGATGACCGAGCTGCGCTCCAGTTCGTTCAATCTGCGCTGCAGGGCCTGTAACGGAGAGGCAACTTATACCGCGGCTGACACGATCGATTGCGCGGGCGCACCTCGAGTGCGCAGCACGTCAGCGCGGCGCAATCCCCTGCTGCGGCCCGAGGCGAAGAATTTGTCGCGAGCTGCGAACGGCTAGAGCGCGTCGCCCCGCTCTCTAGCGGCCGCCGAAACCCTGCCGTCACAACCAAGAAATCACTGCACTGTGACTGTAACCGTCGCCGTGGTGCGTCCGAATTGATTCGTCGCTGCCAAGGTATATGTGGTGGTTTGTGTCGGGCTTACCTGCACGCTGTTCCCTCGCACTGCGCCCACACTTGGCGATATCACGAAATACGAAGCTCCCGAGACGGCCCAATTGAGAGTCACCGGCGACCCTGCTGAAGTCGTCGAGGGCGACGCCATGAAGCTGGATATCGACGGCACCGTGCCAGTCGGGACATTCGACGAGGTGTAGATCGGATTCATCTCCACAACTTCGAAATCGGACGCGGTTACACTCCCGAGCGAGTGCAAGTCGTCATTACTCCAGCGATCGTCTGGCGCGCCGCTGATGTACATGGACGAGCCATTGTCCGCCATGATGATTCCGTATCTCTTCGTGGCATTCAGGATCACTTGATTGGTGGCCGAAAATGTGGACACATCAAAACTCGACTTGAGCCGCAGACGCATCCCCATCGGTGCGGCCATGGCCTGCGTCGAATTCGCGGCCCAGTGCGACGCGGGCGGCACAAACGCAGCGCGGCTGAACTGCAACGTGAAACGAATCGCGTGGTTGATATGCCCGGCGGCCACTTCATCGTAACGCACGAGGCCGGGGAAAATTGGCAGGCCTGCGGCGTCAGCGGAAGTCCACGTCCACGGGCGCTGCTCGTCGTTCTGCAAATCCCAAACTGCAGCCGACGCGGCATTCCACGCGCCACCCGAACCGGCTGACGCACTGTAGAGCTCGTATAGCCAGCAATTGTTGTTGTCGAGCACGAGCACGTGCCGGTCGCCACTCCCCGGATTGGGATAGCCCTCAATCGGAGCATTCGCCGGCACAGGCATCGGCCCTGGATCGCTTTCATCACCGTATGCGGTGAAATTGATGGGCACGAATCCCTGCGTCGAATCCACGACGACATAAGGAATGCCGATACTCGATCCCTGATAGAGACCTGCGCCGAAGTCCGGATGGATCGTCACTGACCCGCCAATAAAATTAATCAGCCCCGCCGAATTGGGATCCACCGGCGCCGAAGAAATATCTTTGTTCCAGAGATTGTCAGCCGGGAATGGGACGAAACCATTAAGGCCGCCGCCCTGGCCAGGAGTCATCCCACTGCAAGCGCTAGGCGGTGGTGGCGGCGCGTTAGACGTCACCTGCACGTTCACCGCATTCGACGTGCTCGCGCCCGGATTCGGATTCTGAACCGCTACTGAAAAAGTCCCCGCCGTCGAAGCGGTCCCCGTTGCCGTTAGCTTTGTGGCGGAGACGAAGCTTGTATTGATCGCCGCACCTGCGAACAACACTTGTGCGCCACTGATGAAATTGCTGCCGGTCACCGTCAGCGAGAATGCGCCCGTTGCAAAAGACTGAGGGCTTACGCCGCTGAGCGTCGGTGAAGGATTCCACAGCGCGAGCGTTGTCGTGGCAGTAGCGCTCGAATCGGCTGCGCTGATGACCTTGATCACCGCTGCGCCTCCCGCCGGCATGGCGCTTGGCGCGCTGTACACCCCCGAAGCACTGATCGTTCCCACCGTGGCATTGCCGCCGGCAATCGTATCCACAAACCAACTCACGTTTTGATTCGAGGAGCCGGTCACGGTGGCGGTCACTTGATCCGTGCTACCTAGACGCACGTCCGGCGATGCAGCCGAAAGAACAACTGTAACGACCGGCGGCGGATTTTTTCCGCCCGAACTGTTACTCGTGCCACAGCCAATCTGGATGCTAAGCAGGATCAGCAACAGGAATTGGTTTGCGCGGCGCAAAATGACTCTCCGTGAACGGCCACAATCGGATAGAGCTATCGCTCCACTATGCCGTCTGCGTCCGCAGCAAACAACTGGACGAAAGTCCAAGAAGAGTGCAGGCCCGAAATAGCGTATTTAGCGCGCGCCGCTGCGTTCACGTCAATTCGGCAGGTCTGCAGGTGAGGTGGCGACTGGAAGAAAGGGAGGGGCGCTCGTCCAAATTACCCGCCAGAGCACTCGGCGATAGTACTCTTGCCACTCTCAACCCATACCAAACAAACGACTTCGGATACTGGTTCGCTTGGCACACGCATTGCACCAATCCTCTGCGAGCAGGAATGAAACTTGGAAAATGAAGCTTGGAAAAGAAAGCGCAACGGCAGATGAACCAAATGAGACACGACGCAGACACTGAACAACTGATTCCCAGCATTTTCTTTTTGCTGAAAAAATGGGAGTCGATAACTTGGAACCGGGAGGCCGGGACGATGAATTGGGACCAACTCGAAGGAAAGTGGAAGCAGTACAAGGGTGACGTTCGTGAAAAGTGGGGCAAATTAACCGACGACGACCTGCACATCATCGCGGGAAGGCGGGAACAATTGATCGGCCGCCTGCAAGAGCGTTACGGCATCGCCAAGGAAGTTGCGGCGCGCGAGGCCGATGAATTCGTGAAGGCTCTCACCGCTGAGGAAGAAGTGGAACAGCGCGCGAATCGGGCTAGAGCCGGGCGCTAGCGATTTGGCTTTTGGTGGGAAGCAGGCGTCGCGATGCAGGCCCGGAGCCCAGGACTCCGGGCCTGTTCCGCGATAAAAAGAACTCGAAAGGAACATCACCATGAAGCGCTCAGCAATAGCCGGCCTTCTGTTGGCTCTCATTGGAATCGTACTATTCGCGCACCTGGGAATCGCGCGGGCCATGCAGAAGCAAACGTCGCCGCACAAGGCCATCGTTCAGCGGATGGAGACCGCACAGAAAACCGAGCAAGCATTTCCCGTAGCATCGCTGCTCGCAGGTTTTTTCTTTATGAGTGGAGTCGGTTTAGTTGCGGTAAGCGCGCATCCGACCGCTCTTTCGCAACGAGAAGATTCCGACGGCCAAGGGAGTGATTCGCTCTAATTTAATCCTGATTGCGGTATTCTTCCGGTACGTCGTCTTCAAGCACTTCGCGCGTCTTCACTTCCGATACATCCGGATCCGGCGCGTTCTCAACCCCACTTACAATCCCGGCTTCAAAATCCTGTCCCTCTTCGGCAAGCTCTCGCACGCTTTCAGAATCAACGTCCTCAGTACCTGAGAGTCCCTGGGTATCGCCTGACTGCCCACCCTCCGCGGCCAATCCCACTCCCCGGCGAATCCGCGCCACCGGCTGTTCGGTCAATTGGGTGCTGCGAGAACGACGCTTGCGCGTAGCAGATTTCTTTGTTTTTGCGGAAGCTCTTGCGCGGGACGCTCGGGAGGTGAGTTTGCTTTTGCGCGCCGGTTTGGCGGCTTTTGCTGTTTTCTTTTTGCGGGTGGTCTTTTTCTTGGCCATCCCCAAAGTCTAGCACCGCGCGCATGGCGACCGCAAAAGGCTTTCTGCCGATAGCCGTTGGGTCCAACGGCCGTGGCCAGCATCAGAGTATAGTGGAGTGGGTGCGCCACGAGATTCAGTAGCCAGGGAACAGGACTGAAACGCCGAATGGACGCCGAACGCGGCCCTCGAGGCCGAAGCAAGCCTGAAAAGTCGAAAGGCGCATGGAAGCTCCTTCCGGACGTGTGGGAGCTTATCGAGCCACGCAAGGCGATCCTCGCGCTAGGCTTTGGGTTAATGCTGATCAATCGCGTCGCGGGGCTCGTTCTGCCCGGCTCGACAAAGTTTCTAATCGACAACGTCATCGGTAAGCATCAGCGGCAACTCCTTTTGCCCATCATCCTCGCAGTAGTCTGCGCGACGCTCGTCCAAGGCGTGACGTCGTACGCATTGACGCAGTTGCTGTCGAAATCCTCGCAGCGAATGATTTCCGACCTTCGCATCAAAGTGCAGGCGCACATCGGCCGTTTGCCGGTGTCTTTCTATGACGCGAACAAAACCGGTGTCCTGGTCTCGCGCATCATGAGCGACGTGGAGGGCGTCCGGAATTTGATCGGCACCGGCTTGATCGAATTTGCGGGTGGGATCATGACTTCGATCTTCGCTCTAATCGTGCTGCTACGAATCAGCTCGAGCATGACCGCCGTCGCAGCGGTTGTGCTGATCGCATTCGCTATCTCCCTGAACAAAGCCTTTAAGACCATCCGCCCCCTTTTCCGCGCGCGCCCGAAATTAAACGCGGAAGTCACCGGCCGCCTCACCGAATCTCTCGGCGGCGTTCGCGTGGTGAAGGGTTACCACGCCGAAGAGCGAGAAGGCAAAGTGTTTGCCGGCGGTGTCCAACGCCTGCTCGACAACGTGATCAAAACGCTCACGATGACGTCTCTCATGAGCCTTTCGTCAACGGTGCTCATGGGCCTGGTGAGTGCTGTGATCATGTTCCTCGGCGCGCAGAAGATTCTCGCTGGAACGATGACGCTCGGCACCTTCATCACGTTCACGATTTTTCTCGGCATGCTGATTGCGCCGCTCGTGCAGATTGTCAGTATCGGCCCGCAGTTGACCGAAGCCATCACCGGCCTCGAGCGCACCCGCGAAGTCTTGAACGAAAAACCGGAGGATGAACAGCCCGACCGCACAATCGTTCTCGATCGCATTACCGGTTCGGTGGCTTTCGAGCATGTGGACTTTTCCTACGACACGGGAAAGCCTGTGCTGTACGACATTACCTTCGGCTCGGCCCCCGGCACCGTAACAGCTCTTGTAGGCCCATCCGGCGCGGGCAAATCCACAATCATCGGCCTGATCGCCGCTTTTTATGTACCCACAAGCGGCCGCGTGCTTGTGGACGGCTACGACCTCGCGCATGTCCGGCTCGATTCCTACCGCACGCAGCTGGGAGTGGTATTACAGGACACGTTCCTCTTCGACGGGACGATTCGCGAGAACGTCGCCTTCGCGCGTCCAGATGCCACCGAGAATGAAATTCTGGAAGCGTGCCGAATCGCGCGCGTGGATGAATTTGCGGAGGGATTCGAGAACAAGTACGACACGGTGGTCGGCGAGCGCGGCGTGAAGCTTTCCGGCGGGCAGAAGCAGCGCGTCTCTATCGCGCGAGCGATTCTCGCCGATCCGCGCATCTTGATTCTCGACGAAGCGACCTCGAGCCTCGACTCCGAATCCGAAGCGCTCATTCAGGAAGGCCTTCGCTATCTGATGCGTGGGCGCACCACATTTGTGATAGCCCACAGACTCTCCACCGTGCGGCGTGCTGATCAGATCCTGGTAATCGAAGCAGGACGAATCGTCGAACGCGGCACCCACGAATCGCTCTATGCCGCGGGCGGCCGCTACTTCGAGCTCTACACGAAGCAACACGGCGTCGAAACCAACCTCTTTTTGGCGCCCGGCGAGGGTAGTTCAGCGCCGGACGAGTCGGAAATCCCGGTTAGCGAACCTGCCTCAGCGAGCCAGAGTGACACCGATCTTCCAAGCGCGATTCGTCTTCTGCGCGGCCCCGGCAACTGAATCCGCATCGTCAAAGAATGCGCTTTCAGTATCCGCTAATTGGAATAGGTGCAGAAGCCAGCCGCTCGACTTCGTTCTGACATTTACCGCGCCATGCGCACGCTGTACAATCTCCGCTCCTCGCATTTCTGATGGCAAGAACCGGAGGCTCCCATGGTCGCGCGCGTCACGCACTATCGCATTCGTCCCGGGAAGCTAGAAGAATTCACGGCCACCGTGCAATCCCTTACCGCCGCGATGGATAAGCTGAAAGGATTTCGGGTCCTGTTGGTGTTGCGAGGCGATGAATCATCGGGCCAGGATGCCATGGCCATATCCGTCTGGGAGTCTGCCGAGGACATGAAAGACAGCGACAGCAACTCTTTCTATTACCACGTCGTGTCCAAATTGATTGGCTGCTGTGAAAGCTTCTCGCCCATGCACGAACAGGAAGTCATGGTCAGCAAATTCGCAAATTGCTGACGATTCCGACGGCTGCTCCCTCCACAAAAATCCGGCTCGATTGCTCATGCCTGCGGAATATTTATCCACATCGGGGTACACTGCTTCAGCGCTTGCGACCCCGCCGTCCGTCCGCAAGCATTAATTCCGGAGACCAATCGAGTGTCAGGCCCTGCCGAGCTGCTGCGTCAAATCCCCGCCGAGTTCACGCTCCCCGCGGCCATAATCATCGGCTCGATCATTCTTGTGAGCCTCGTGCTTTTCCATGGAATGGGCGTCCACTGGGTTTCCACGATCCACAAACGCGGCGAACTCCGACTGCGCGCTGGGCGCCCTCACGTTTTCGCCGCGCTTGTTCTTTTCGGCACCGCCGTCTTCCTTCTCCTTTCGCTTCACATTATCGGAGTTATCTGGTGGGCCATCGTGCTCAGGCATCTGGGCCTGATCCACACCGCGAAGGACGCCATCTATTTTTGCGCCAACGCCTACACCACGCTCGGCTACGGTCAGGTGGACCTCGACCCGCAGTACCGCATCATCAGCCCCATCATCGGAATTTCCGGATTGTTTACGTTCGCGTGGACCACCAGCATGCTCGTCAATATCGTGCAGGCTCATAACGCGCTTCTCGAAACTCTTGAACTCGAACGCGCCAAAGAGAAGGAACTCCGCCGAAATCTGAAAGTAGCTGTTGGCGGCGCGCTCACTCAGGAGCGCAAAGACGAACGGGCCGCGAGGCTGGCAGCAGCGCAGGAAAGCGCGGGCGCCTCGTTGCGGCGCCACTGGCAGCTCTGGCGTGAGGAGCGCCAGAAACTTAAAGACATCCGCGAGGGTTTTTACGCAGAAACAAAAGATCTGATTCGCAAGGAACAGGCTGCGGAAACCAATCTCGGTTCGCCCAGCCCAGACGCACCCGACTCTGCTCCGAAGCAAACTCCTCCGCAAAAGCCATAGCAATCACAATCGCGAAAAGGAATTGAATCAGTGAAAACCGCACCGATTAATCAATAAAATGGTGCCGGAGGAGGGACTTGAACCCACACGGGCCGTTAAGCCCACCGGATTTTGAGTCCGCGTACTATCTCGCCGAAGTCTAACTTTCTCAATGTCTTACAAAAACGAAAGTACCATTGTGGTATCAACTGTGCCAAACGACAATCGAGATATGGAGAGAGAGCTCAAACCCGGCGAATGGCTCGACAACATGGACGACCCGGATGTAGTTGCCGAATTCAATCAGATGTGCGACGCGCTCGGCGCGCCCAAGGCGACGTCATGAACGCGACCAACGTCGTCACGATGCCAAAGCCGAAGCGGCCGCGCAAGCGCAACAAGGTTGTGCGCGGCGCGGGGTATCTTTTCCGTCGCGGTGACACATTCTATTTTGAACTGAATTGGAAAGGCTCTCGCACTCGCAAGTCACTCGAAACGACCGACCGCGAAACTGCACTGATTAAAATGAGTGAAGCCGTCGCCGCCATCCGCTCGGGCGAATTGCCGAAGACCTTCGAGCCGATTATGGTGCAAGCGATGTTCGATGCGTGGATGCTCAAGGTCGAAACGGACTGCAAGCCGCGCACGCATGAAGACTATCGGAGCCGATGGGATGGGCACTTGAAGGCGACCTTTGGCAGACTCTTTGCGACACAGGTTGACCGGGACAAGGTTGTCGGCTATCTGAATCGTCGAATGAAGGAAGGTGGGGGACTGTGCGCACGGAACCGCGAACAGCGTGTATTGATGATGCTGTTCGGTCACAACAGATCGAAGATTCCTGCCGACCGATTCCCAGAGTTTCCCGACATGAAGTCCGAGAAGGCACATGTGCGCAAAGGCCGGTTGTCCAAGGCGGACTACGAGACGTTGCGCAAGCGACTCGACGACCCGCAGTTGTTTTGGTTGAAGGTTTTCCTCGTGATGACGTTCAAGTACGGGTTCAGGAAGGGCGAACTACTCAAGGCCAAGTGCTCGTACTTCGATCAGAAAGCCTCGACGTTTACCCTGCCTGCATTCACGACCAAGAACAGCATGGAGCGGGTCGTTGACGTTGCACCGGGCGGCGAAATCTTCGATATGCTTGTCACGCTCACCGAAGGCCGGGCACCTGATGCGGCATTATTCACGCGAAACGGAAGACCGGTACGCGACTTTCGTAGCGAGTGGGCGAAACAAACGGAAGGCATGAAGGGCGGGTCGGGCAAGAACGGCTGCGTTACGATTCACGACCTACGCCGGAGCGCAATCACAAACATGTCTGAGAAAGGCGTGGACGCGACGAAGGCCGGGACGCACTTGACCGGTGACACGTTCAAACGATACATTCAACGAGACGAAACAGAACGCCGCGCAACTGCAGCGCTTATCGAGTCGTAGGCCGGAGTGGCGGAATTGGCAGACGCGCACGACTCAAAATCGTGTGGGCGAAAGCCCGTGTCGGTTCGACCCCGACCTTCGGCACCAAACCCATTCTAATCAATACTTGACAATTCGATTCAAGTATGGTATAGTAACTGCAGTGAAGTTGCTCTGCGTGCGCGTAGGGGCCTGGATTCCTACGGAACCAACCGCAAGCAACGCAGTAGCGTCCGCGAAAAGACAGCGCGGCGACACGTAACCGCAACGCGAGAGACGAACTTGACTCGCTAGCGCCCGCCTCAGAGCGTGCGTCTTTGGAATACGAACCAAAGGTGCGCGTCTATGCTAGAAGAAAAAGTAACTCCCGTAGTTCCCTGTCCCGAACCATTGCTTGTCACGACCGCGAGAGCGGGTGAACTTCTCTCAATCAGCACTTGGGAAGTTCGGCGTCTCGCTCGCAAGGGGCTACTCGCCTACAAAAAACTTTCGAAAACAAACTGGCTAATCACGACCGCCAGCATCCGCGCGTTCGCGGACGTGCGTCCGTGAGCGGTCGTCCGAGGAGGTCACGAAAGATGCGACCATGAGAACGAACTGCAATCAGGTGATAAACGGCACTGATTGAGGCAGACCTCCAAAAGTGATTAAGGTTCTTTCCGCGTTCCACGGGTACGTGTGCCGAATGCCGTGCCAAGCGAGGTTGGCCGTGGGGTCTTGCCGTGCGGTGTTAACGTTCTCGTTTGGGCATACGCACCCCACAAACCCGTAGAGTTACTGTACGGTTGGCGTCTTCGCTTGAATGACGAACTCGAGCGCAAGTTTGCTGACTGGCAAGCGTTTCAGGTGCAGTTGTGAGAAGCGGAATGGCGGGCGAAGCGTGCTTCGCTCGGCGAGGGCGAGCGGTACGCCCGCATCACGGCAGGCTGCGGATAAATTGCAGGACTTGCAATTCGAGTTTGCGGCGGTCCAAGCCGAGGGCAGCGCGGGGTCGGGCGAATCGTGTTGCCACACGATCACTCTTCATCTTCGCTCCCCGTTGCTGTGTTGGTTTTAGCGAAACCGGCGTGGTCGCAGCTTCATTGGATTGACGAAGGGATTCCCAATGGGATCGGGCAGAACCCAAATGATGGACGACTCGTTGGGTCTTATCGGACTATACCGTCCCACGGCTTCGACATCGCGGCTTTGATTAACGTGCACTACGTGCACGCTTCCCATGAACCTACCTGGCTTCATGGCAGGTGATGCGCTGGTACCCACCACGTTCTGGGCAGATTCCTAGCGGCCAAGCCCAGGCCCTGCAGCTTACGCAACTACCGCATAGCACAGATACTTGAGCGCCTTTCCGTGCGGGTACCTCTACAAGAGATGTAGTAGAGATGGCTGATTACGTTTAGTGGGTGGATCTGTTGCCCGGTGCTGCCGGTGCATCGGTGTAGAGTCACGCCGTAAGCGCCCATACTCGGCGACCAAGCCAAGGCCCACGCAACTGCCGCATACAGCACGTAGTTAGCATCCATTCCGCGTAATGGTAGGTGAATGTGTATAGCGAATTAGCCCTGCGAGGGCCATTCCGTAGGTGCCCGGCGACACAGTACGCGCAGCAGTGCAAGCACCGCATTATACAGGGTGTTAGCCTGTGTATCCTACCAGAAGCCCTATAGACAGACAGTGGTGAGTAGATAGAGGCCAGTGTGTACCGTTGTGTGGTGCAGTGGTGCTCATTACGTGGTGCATTGGAGAGGCTTATGGACGTTGATACGTCGAGTGACTTGGAGATGAAAGCGTTCGCCTTGGAACGTACAGCGAACAGCAAACGTAAGAAATCCAAAGCAGATAGGGGTATGTGCCCGGCGACACAGTACGCGCAGCAGTGCAAGCACCGCATTATACAGGGTGTTATGCCTGTGTATCCTACCAGAAGCCCTATAGACAGATGGTAGGTAGACAGTAGAGTACGCTGTGTGGTGCAGTGTGGTCTATTACATGGTGCAGCGTGTGCTAGACATGCACGATGTGCAGATGCCTCGCGTTCGCTTCATGTTCGTGCCCCTTATTACGTGGCGAACACGCAGCGCACCGAATGCAAAGCAGATAGGGGTATGGGGGGTCTTTCATTTAAGTCGTTTGCCTCGCAGACCGTGCGCCGGTTTTCTAGGAAAAATGCCAAAATTCAGAACTTGAAGTAATCCCGCTGCCAAAACTCGCGAAAAAGTTCCCACATACCCGGCCCTATCGTCAGTGCAAGAACTGCAAAACGTGCGGGGAACACAGCCGAATCGGAATCGAAAGTCCCGCAAACAGGATAGAATGCGAATGTACATCGTTACTCACACCCTTTTTCTCTTTCATGGAATCCAGGCGCCCAGCTTATTGGCAGCGCAAACAGATAGAACTCATCCGACCCTAAGGCTCCAAAGCGAAGGCGGAAGTTGTCCAGAGCAGTCAATATAAGCGCGTTTGTCGGAACCAATCCCAGAAACACGCTGATCACCTCCTTATTGCCCGTAGTTCTGGAATAAGCTGATCCATTAGCTTCAGCTAGCGTGTGCGAATTGCCAGACTCGAAGCTGTATTATCTCTCCGCGTGAACATGGCGCTCCCGCGCACAAATCGTACCCGATTGGCTAAATACCAAAACCACGAAGTCGCTATAATCTGCGGCAACCTCGGACGCCTCTTCGAAACCGCAGTTGGATATAGTTCGCTGAAGAGAAATTCTTGCAAGCCAGCAAAGGAGCCGGTATGGGAAAGACACAAGTCGTGAGGATGATCATCGTCGTGGCCGCGAGCATCGTTATAGCGATGGTACCCACTATCGGAACCGCACAAATCGGCCCCGGCTATGATATTGAGACAAGCCGCATGATTTCGCTGAGAGACGGCGTGCAGCTTGAGGCTTGGATCTTCAAACCCTCGAACCTAAAAACTAAAGCGCCAGCCGTCCTAGAACTCACTCAGTACGATATTGACGGTGCGCGGCGGAGTGAATTCACCGATTTCGTCCGGCGAGGCTACGTGTTCGTTCAGGTTTACGTGCGCGGCCGGGGCCGATCCGGTGGCGACAAGGCCGACAATTTAGGTTTGCAGGTTGGACGCGATGGCTATGACGTCGTCGAATGGATCGCGAAGCAGCCTTGGAGCGACGGCCGAGTTGTCATGTACGGCGGGTCGTTTGTCGGCATGACGCAATGGCGCACGGCTGCCCAGCACCCGCCTCACCTGGCGGGCATCGCACCCTACGTGCCGATCTATCCGGGGTGGGATGTGCCCAACACCAACGGCATCGCTCAGGCCTGGACAAACGTCGTCCTGGGTTATGTGGCTGGCCGTTCGCTCAATACCGGGTTTATTGCAAATCAGAACTATTGGTCAGGCAAAATGCTCGAAGAGTACGCTAGCTATCGGCCATTCAGCGAACTCGACGAAGCAATTGGCATCGCTCCCGACGACTGGTGGATGCTTGACCAACAGGAAAAAAAGAAATCGATGTTCAAAGTTTGGCTGGACCACGTGGGGGACGAAGGATTTAATCTTGCGGCAGAGCCAAAAGCAGCGGACTACGCAGGGATGACTTTCCCCGTCCTTACGGCGACGGGATTTTTCGACGACGACCAGCCAGGAGCTCTTCGTTACTATCGCGGCCACATGGGTCACGCTCCGACTCAAGCGGCCAATAACCATTATCTCGTCATCGGGCCGTGGGATCACTTTGGAACGCAGAAGCCAACCAAAGAAATTGAAGGGCTATCGATACCTGACGCCGCCGTGCTTGACATGGGGAAACTGCACGCCGACTGGTACGACTGGGTGCTCGGACGCGGACCGCGCCCCCCCTTTCTCCGCGACAAGGTCGCGTATTTCATGCTCGGAGCCGACGAGTGGCGTTACGCGAAAACTCTGGAGACGGCGTCTTCCGGTAAGGAATTGACCTTTTTTCTGTCGGCTCCAGCAGGCACTCCGGCCGACGTGTTTCATTCCGGGGCACTCCCCCAACAACCACCTTCCTCTGAGCCGCCCGCTGTGATGATCAGCGACCCGCACGAACTGCCAGAACTCGAAGTTGCCAAATATGCAGCAAACGAGGACCTCACAAGTCAATTCCGCGACTTTCAGAAGCGTGCAATCGTATTTCACTCCGAACCCTTCGCGCAGGATCTAGAGGTCGCGGGGCAAATGCATTTAAAGTTGACAGTTCAAGCTGACGCTCCAGATTTCGATCTTTGGGCGCAAGTGCTAATCGTTCTTCCTGACGGTTCCGCGGTTCGCTTAGGCGAAGATATCCGGCGTGCGCGTTTTCGCAACAATACATTCAGGCAGGAGCTGTTGAGGCCCGACCAGGTTGTCGAACTTCCGTTCGAGTTTTATTGGATGGCCCGCCGAATTCCTGCAGGTGCGCGGTTGCGACTTACGATTGCTCCACTGAACTCGCCCATCTATCAAAAGAACTACAACACCGGAGGGCACATGGGCTACGAGAAGCTGGAGGACGCGCGTATTGCGAATATCAAGGTCTTCCACGATGCTCAGCATCCAAGCTCACTGACGTTGCCATTGGCCGCATCCCCTCAGCGCCCGGCTGACCATTAGAGATCCAGAATAGGCTTCACATTGCCAGGTACACGTGGCACGAGAGAAATAGCGCGAATGGCAGAATGTTCTCCGGTCAGAACCCCTCTGCCACAAAGGCCGCCAGGGAGGACTATGAGGGTGAATTCAATTTCGCGTCGCGGATTCATTCGTCGTGCATCTTTGGCCGCGCTGGCTGTGCCGTTCGTACTGCGCCACCGGTACCGCCTTTTTGCGCAAAGCCCTGAGGAGTATCCAGAACGAGCGGTGCGCCTCGTCCGCGAATCACTGGTAATTGATATGCTTAACCAGTTTCTGTACCGCATGGATAAGGAGAAAGTGCTGAATGACTGGTTGTCGCGCCCAGGGGCTTTCACGCAATCGGACTTTGAATTCTTTCGCAACTCGGGCGTAAACGCGATCAACTTCGGCCTGGGCGCCTCTTCCCTGGATGAGGCCGAAAAGCTCCTCGCAAGATGGAACAGCTTTGTGCTCGATTACCCGCAATGGCTGGTGCGCATCAATTCCGCGAATGATTTCGAACAGGTTAAGAAGCAGGGCCGCTACGGCATCGTGTTCGGGCTGCAGTCCAGCGCGCAATTCGAAACTGTCGACGCCGTGGATACTTGTTACGGGTATGGCCAACGGGTTTCGCAGCTCAGTTACAACTTCCGCTCTTTAGTTGCCGACGGTGCTTTCGAACCGCATGACGACGGGGTGAGCGAGTTCGGTGGGAAGGTGATCGAGCGCATGAACAAGGTCGGGATGGCCGTGGATCTCGGACACGCGAGTGACCGCACCAAGCTGGAAGCGTGCGAGATGTCGAAATATCCCGTGATCTTGTCGCACGGTAACTGCCGGGCTCTGAATCCAGATTCTCCTCGCGCTTCAACCGATGAAGCGATTCGAAAACTGGCCCAGCGCGGGGGAGTCATGGGAATCACATTCATCGCGTTCATGGTCAAAGGTAGCGAACCCGTGACCGTCGACGATGTTATCGACGATTTTGATCACGTGCGCGACTTGGTCGGAATTGAGCATGTTGGGATCGGCTCAGACGCTGGAATCGAGAGCAACGATCTAGGCGCGCCCGAACTCCTCAAAGAGATGCTTGCGAAGGCCGACCGACGGTACCATGTTCATGGGACGCACGAAGTAGTCTCCGGCCTTCAAGGGCAGAAGCGAATCTACGATCTCACTGCCGCTTTCGTACGACGCGGATATACCGACGAGCACATTCGACTTGTTCTGGGACAAAATTGGCGACGGGTGCTGGGCGACATCTGGCATGCCTGACGCGTCGCAATCCAGACATGTGCCTTTGGGAGAAGTTGACGATAGGATTCTGGTCGGATTATCTGCTAAACCGGAATCTATCCCGCTTCCACGGCGGGATTAATCCTGTGAAGTCGGCTTGTAGGAAGTGATCTCCGAGCTCGGCACGGGCTCTGGACGGGTCACACAGAAGTAATCCGCTTGGCCCGCATAGCGAACCATCCAGACAAGCAGCAACGCAGGCTATTGGTAATGGGTTATCACGCGTTGGTATTTATATGCCTATGTGATGTCCGTGCGGGGATGCCTGATCTCGACAGTGGTCCTGCAGCATAGTGACCGGATCAAGTGAATAGGCTACCCGCCTCCCCCTTGCGGGGAGTTCGAAGAAATCATCATGGTCGCACGTGATCGGAGAGATGTCTGGTGGGCAACACCGAGTCGATGAAGTGACACGAACCGAGTCTCGTAGGTTGGACAGGAAGAACAATCCGAGAATTGCGGCGCATCGCCCGCCGAAGGAAACAGCGGGACTGCGCAATGCAGGAGTCTGTGCGAAAGGAATAAAAAAAGAGTTAAAGACTCTTGACGTGGCCGACTTCGTTAGAGATGTCGAGAAATCCTCTTCGGACCAGCTATCTCAAAATGAGATAGGTAGTGATAATCCCTGTGGCTGTTGAAAAACTCGCTCACTTCAAATTCGCAAAAACTGCTTCGCGTCAGGAAGCTCTGTAAACGATTTCCCCGAGTCTCCTAGACATTTTCTATCACCCGATTTTTGACTTTTTTCGGGAAAACCGACTTTTTCAACAGCCACCCCTGTTCTCAACACTTATCTTTAGAGGCGCCTCCACGCGAGGCCGATTAGTTGCGAGGGGTCTGCGCATCGTTCGCGATCCACTTCAACTGAAGCGTCTTCTTTCCGTTCTCGTCGATCGAAAGGTTCTGGCCTTGAGATTCGAATGGCCTGATAAACTCCGGATCCGTAACATCGGCGTCATCCGGGACTTGCTTGATTGCGAAGACCTTGTAGTCTCCGGGAGCTATGCAGCGAATCGTGAACCGTCCGTACTGGTCAGTGGTCGCGGTTTTGAATCTCCCGGACCACTGGCGATACTGCAGACTGGGCACAAGCAGCACTTTCGCACCTACGGCCGGTAGATCGTCATCTTTTGTCACGATGCCTTCGACAGTGCCGCTGCGACTGCTAAAGAGGAGTTCAAGCGGTTGGGAAACTGCTCCTGCCACCTCCAAGCCTTTTTCTAGGAGGTCAATGCCGTTCATTCTCGCGGATTTCAGATAACACTCCTCACAACCCGAAGACGCACTAATCTGGTACAGGCCGTCGTGCACATCCGGGATCTCAAACGTCGCATCAGCCTTGACTCGCGCGGTCCCTCCGTTCATTCCAAAGTCGTTTTCCTTTGGCTGCAAAGAAATCGTCAGATTCTTTGGCAACGCTGCTTTTCCTTCGACTGCGACTCGCCCTCGAATCTCGACACCCCGCTTGATCATCACCCTCACTGAATCGACATCTGCGTTCGTTATCTCAACCCGCTCAAACCCCTTCAGGATTTGCCGCCTATCATCCAATCCCATCGCTATCAGCTGGTAGCTGCCGGGCGAAAGGCCATCTAGTTCGAACGAACCGTCCTTGACATTGGTCATTTGCTGGACGTTGAACGATTGGGATCCGTCGAGTGGCAGTAGGTTAATCGCGAATTCCGTGTCGACGCTGCTCTCGGTCAGGTCCACTACCTGGCCGCGAATCTTATACGTCCGGCTTCGGACTAGCATCACGTCCATCGACGGAATCTCATTTCCCTCTTTTAATTCGATCGTCGAAGCGCGAAGTATATCCGTAGCATCCGGATAAAATGTTGGAACGTATAAGTTCGGCCTTTTCGTCCCCGTGCTGCTGCCGAGCGAGTCAGCGATGCTCGCATTCCACTTTTCCTGGGAGCTGGGCGTTGCGCGAATACAGTATTGTCCCGGTTCCAAGTCGAACAGACGATACTCGCCCAGGTCGTTCGTACTGGATTGAAAAATTGGAACAGCGAGCGCTTTTCCCCTATACATCGTGCGACGGACCGCCTCTACGGTTACGCCCTGCACAGGATCACCGTCCTCATCCACGACGTGCCCGGAGATCACTGCGCATTTTCTTAGCCGAAAGATTAAGTCCTCTACCTTTTGACCGGTTGCGAGCGTCAGAACGGCCGCCCCCTGGCCGTCGGCGTTCTCTCCGTAACTTCCCGTCACATAGCCATCGTGTTCGGCTTCCAAGTCATACGCTCCTGACGTAAGACCTTCAAACGCGAATTTCCCGTCCGCTCCTGTTACCACACCTCGCGGACTCGGGTTCTTATCGTCTTTCGCGCTAAGCGTGACGCGCGCTTTTCTGAGTGGCTCGTCCGTTCCAGAACGGACCACCGTGCCGGCGACGCGTCCCACTTGCGCGTTGTCGTTGGCTGAAGTTGTTGAGTGCAGCTGTTCTTGTGCGGAAACCCGCAAGGCAGAAAAAGCACCGAGGACGGCTGCGCCAAGGCAAATTGCGATCCTGTGACGACAAGTATTCATAACGAATCGGCTGCTTGCATCTTAACTTCGTAGACAGCTAACGCGTTATCACTATTTAATTTACGTTTCTTTCGGGGGTGGGTTTCGGCGGGCGTTAGAAAAGGTGTTGATAAATCCTCTTCCCACAATCTATCTCGAAGTGAGACAGACGACGGATTCCGCTCAAAGGCTGTTCTCATCCAATCGGGTCAAACAGGTGTGGGTCGGCGGGCTGACTGCCTTTCGGGGGTTGATTCAATTCGTCAGATTTGTAGGCCTGCAAGTGCTCCTTGAATTCGTCGAACTCTGGCGTAGAGACGATCGCCCCATCACGCGGTGGCAAAATCTTGGAGATTTCTTTCCTCAAGGCAACCAGCCGTTCATCCAACGGTGGATAGGAGCTCAGAACTTTCGACGCGCTATCAGTCGCACCTGCGGCATTGGAACCCCATATCCGTTGAAGAAAGGTTGTGAAACACTTGGGGTCGTAACCCGCTTTATACACGTACTGTATTCCGAAGTAGTCCGCGTCAAGTTCGTCGTCCCGTCTCATCTTTAGTTGGCTCAACGGAACGGTCAGGGGGACTCCACTGGCAGATGAACGGCTAGGAGCTGAAGCGACGGGAATAGTCGCAGCTTGAATCAACTGGGCCTTGGTAGCCAGTGTGGTGGCGGAACGTAATGCAGTGTGAGCAATCCCCCGCGAAAGCAGACTCGCAAGCTCACCCTCGTTCTCCAATTTCAAAAGAAGCCCACGACTGACGTATTGGTATCCACCAGCTAGCGTGAATGTAGTCACTGCATCGCTGTCAATCACGCGCACCGTTATAGGGATTTCTGCGTCCGAGTGCTTCGTAACATTCTGTGCCACTCTTTCAATGTATTCGATCACTGCAGGGTCCTGCACCAACTTCGCGGACCGCTCAACTTCGTCGGCTAACGATTTGCCTAGCTCTTTTTCATGTTGAACGGAATAAAAGTTTACACCGCGGGCGATATGTCGATTCCCGATGGCATTAATGTCGGCGTCCGACTTAGATCGTTCCTTGCTCTGCGGGTGAGGGGATGCAAGTGCTTGGCTTCCGCACGTCCAAACCGTAAAGGCTAAGGCGAGTAGCGGAGTCAGTGCTTGGCCCTTCATCGGAAGTCGAAAACCTCGAAGAATATCTGGCCGAATATGCGGTTAGTTTAGCATCGAGAGAGCGTCGGAAGGGCCTAGTTTTCCGCGTCTCTAAATAGGTGTCGAGAAATCCTCTTCGCACTAGCAATCTCAGACTGAGATAGTAGTGATAATCCCTGTTCTCGACAGTTATCCATTCCAGTCTTGCACGCCTGCTATATAGAAGCCTATATTGGGGCCATGGCTTGCAGCCCACCGATGCGAGTCGCGATCCTCGGCGGTTTGTGTGCGCTCCTGTCCGTTCCAGTGATTGGTGCCCAATCGCAGCAGGGAAAGCTTCACAGCTGTTCACCTCCATGTGTTTCCACGGATGAATTCAGGGAGATGACGGGGGACAAGGTCTATCCGAAAATCATTGTTGACGATGTGAAATTCGATAGTTCTGTCCATCTGCCCGATTCGAACGAGGAACCTGAGATTATTTCCGAACTCAAGCAGCATATGTTCGATTTCGGTTCGGAAGGGCTGGACGAGATTTTGGAGGTGCGCATAAGAGGCGCCTGGCAGGATCAGGGGTTTTTCAAAGTATTGGCGAGCGGGCAAACGCAAGTCGTTTCCTCCGACTCCACGTATGAACACGTGGTTGTAACAATCCGCGTCGATCCGGGGTTGCAGTACAGGCTGGGCGATGTGCGGTTCCGTTCGAGCGACCCTGATGACCGCGAGACGTTAGCCTTTCCGCGAGAGGAGTTGCGGAAGCTAATCCCTTTGCAGGAAGGAGACATCTTCAACGTAACGAAAATCAGGGAAAGCCTCGATGCGATGAAGAGGCTTTACGGCTCCGATGGATACATCGATTTTGTAGCGACGCCCGCAACGGACGTAGACGATATCGCCCGGCGTGTCTCGCTGATCATGGAAGTTGACGAAGGCAAACAATTTCGAGTCGGGAAGGTGGAGGTGCTTGGTCTTGAGCCTGGCAAGGCGGCCGCGCTGACGTCGAGGGTGAAGCCAGGCGACGTTTTCCAATATAGCCTCGTGGAAACCTTCGTAAGGGCGAACATACCTGGGTTCTTAGACGTGACATCGAGTGAAGTCCTTAAAATGCGCAAAAGCGAGAGAGACGGCACGGTCGACATCGTGGCTGATTTTCGATGGCTGGCCCACCAATCATCCTCAGAATGCGACGCTCGCGAATTGCTTAATCTGCTCAAGCCTAGTGACCCAATATATTTAGAAGCAATGGACCTAGCGCAAGTCCTGCGCGGCGACGGCTTAATAGTCAAATGCGTGCTCCCGTCTAAAATGGCCAATGTCTTTGAAGGTCAAGTTGGTGCCGCCCTTTATCGAACCGATCGCGGGGACTTCGAAGCGTTGTTTCTCAAGAAACCAGCGACTTTTGCATCGGTCAAGTTCACCGAAGCACAGAAGAACGGGCATTACGTTTATTCGTTTGAAGGAAAGCCGGCCACAACTGGATGGACCAGTTCGAGGCGTGAATACTTCGTTAAACAAAGGAACCTGATGCTTGTAACGCGAGAGGAAGAGCTCGCGGTTTACCTCGATAAAGCGTTGAACTTACACTGATCGCGTCCCAAAGAAGTCCTTTCGTACATTACATTTCTGTGCAGCAAACACTGTTGATAAATCCTCTTCCCACTAGGTACCTCAAAATGATATTGACGGTGCGAATTCCTGTTTCTCGACAGTGATCCGCGTTCCTTGATCGTCGAAATCTCTATCAGGTGAAGCGTAAAATAAGGCTACGACCATGTTTGAACGATACACAGAGAAGGCCAGGCGGGTGATCTTCTTTGCACGCTTCGAGGCCAGTCAGTATGGCAGTCCATTCATCGAAAGCGAGCATTTACTCCTCGGATTGCTACGAGAAGATCAGGCTCTAGCGAGGTTCGTTTTTGGATCGCCTTGGTCGATTGATCCGATACGAAAAGAAGTTGAGTCGCATATCACAACCGGAAAGCGCATCTTGACCTCGGTGGAAGTACCCCTCACTGGCGAGTGCAAGCGCATCCTAATACTCGCAGCCGAAGAAGCGGAGTTGCTGCAGCACAGACATATTGGTACAGAGCATTTGCTTTTAGGGATGCTGCGCGAGGAGAAATGTCTTGCCGCACGTATTCTTCTTGGCCGTGGTTTAGAGATCCGGACAATTCGCGCCAAACTAGCTCAATCTACTCCGGGGAACGAAACGATTGGCGATGTAGCGACTGTGAGTGCCCACAAAGCCGGTGGATTACCGACGCTCGAAAGCTTTCTTTCTGGACTCAAATCTCTGAACTCGGAAAACCTGATTTCTTTTTTCGCGAAAAACGCGCAGTTCATCGATTCTTCTGGGAAACGATGGAATCGCGATGAGATTTGGAAGGGATTTGAAACACTCCTTGTCCCTTATGGAAAGAAAAATGCAAGTTACGTGATCGAGGCAACGCTGGCCGATACATCCGAGCTGTTCGTTGCAAATATACGATGGAACAACGCCCTTCTCGCCAGCGAACAACGCGCTTGGATGCACCGCATGAGTGTCGTTCTAGTATTTGGAACGAATGAATGGGAAATCCTTTTGGTGCAAGTAACACCCCTAGACGGTTCAGCACTCCGCCAACCAAGCGGAGCGGATTCTGTCCAATAGCTTCGGTGTTAGGAAACTACGCTTGGCAGACAGATTGGATCGCTCCCAGTCCGGATAGGTGTTGGGAAATCCGCTTCGCACCAGCTATCTCAGACTGAGATAGCTAGTGATAAACCCTCACCTGTTCTTGACACCTATTGGGAAGCGCCCGGTATCCGATTACGGGCGTTAATCACGAGCTGAGGCGTTATTTTATGCTCGAAGCCTCAGCGGGGCTCATTACGTCTAAGACGCACCGCCAGGAGCCATCAGTCTGTTTTTTCCAGACCGTCACGCCTCTTCCTTCCTCCGTCAGAGACTTTCCATCAGGACCGTTTAGGGATATTCGGTCGGTTCCGGTGGAGTAAGCCAAATCACCCGATTGGGAAACTTCCACTTTGGCAGTCTTCCAGGTGATTGAGAATCCTGGTGTGGCAAACGACTCGCTAACGTATTTGCGGATCGCTTGCTTTCCTACTATCGGTGGCTGTCCAGGAGCAAGTATGGTCGCATCGTCGGCCCAGAACGGGAGCACGCGATTTAGGTCGCGCGAAGCGGCAGCAGCAAGCCAGTCAGCATCGGTCCTGCGAATAGCTGCTTCCTCATCCGAAAGGTTTACCCTGTGCGACCCGTCACATCCACCGGCTATAGCGATCGCAAGCGCGATGGTCAACAGCCTAAAGCTAATCACCCTCGAACCCCTTAGCAACGGAACCACTGTCGATTCGTTTGTTGCATCAGCGTGAACCGCCGTCGACTTTATCACGAATTTTCTCGACTGCCTTGTTAGTCGCGTAGTCGGAAACTACCCTTGGCAGACGAGCCGGAAACAGTTAGGGCTGGATATCTGGGTAGATGTTGATAAATCCTGTGGCTGTTGAAAAAGTCTTCGTGAAATATGAACGGAAAAGTTGGCAGCGACGTCTATATGAGCAAGCGTTCTGCCGATGCTCTTCTTCATCGCCATTCACGGAGGCTTGCGGATTATGATGGGACAACACTCCCGTTCCGAGTCGCTGTTCTACTACTTTCGCATTGAAGATCAGGTTCCTGAAAACCACCTACTCCGTCTCCTTGACCGACACATCAGCTTCGATTTCGTTCGTGAGAAGCTGAAGGACTCCTACAGCGATACGGGCAGACCTTCGATCGATCCGGAACTTCTATTGCGCATCCTGCTGATCGGCTATCTCTATGGCGTCACCAGCGAGCGCAAGCTGGTCGAGGAACTGCAGATGCATCTGGCCTGGCGCTGGTTTACCGGACTCAGCTTCGATCAGGAGATTCCCCATCACTCCACGTTTTCCAAGAACCGTCATGGACGCTTTCAGGAGTCGAACCTCTTTCAGCAACTCTTTGAAGAGATTGTGGATCGCTGCTTGGAAGCTGGGTTGGTCGAGGGCAAGCACCTGTCTGTTGATGGCAGCTTCCTTCCGGCGAATGCCAGCCGGTCGAGCCGCATCCCGCGGGAGCAGTTGACGGAAGTGGCCCACGTGAAGGGCACGGTGCGCGAGTACTTGGCGGACCTCGAGCAAGAAAACCCGATCGAAGAGCCGGCCCATCAACAAGACCAGGTATCGACGACGGATCCGGATTCAACCTATTCAACCAAGGGCGCTCGTCCGGCGGAGCTGGGGTACTTCAACAACTATCTGATCGACAACCAGAGTTGCGTCATTGTTGGCGTTCAGGCTACGTCCGCTCGACTGAGCCAGGAAAGTGCGGCGGCTCGCGAGATGATCACGCGGTTAGCGGAGAGACGCGGGCGCTTCCCACAGTCGATTGCCGCCGACACGACCTATGGGAACGGTGAGCTTTTGGCTTGGTTTGAGGAACGAGACATCATTCCCTATATCCACGTGAAAGAGAGTCCTGCTCCCAAAACCAACTTGTATGGGATCGAAAAGTTCATCTACGTTGCCGAGACGAACAGCTATCAATGTCCGGAAGGAAAGCGACTAACGTACCTTGGGGTGAATCCGCGCAACCGAAACCATATCTACAGGGCAACGCGAAAACGGTGTCGGGAGTGCTCGCAGAAATCGCAGTGCACCACCGGCCACTATCGGCAGATCGCGATCCATGTTCACGAAGCGGCGCGACAACGGGCACGAGAGCGAACGACCGTTCCGGCTTTCGCGGCAGCGCAACGCCAACGCCGGAAAGTAGAAGCACTCTTTGCGGAGTTGAAGAACCAGATCGGACTGCGCAGGGTGCGTTTAAGGAGAATGAAGCATGTTCGCGAACAATTCTTTCTCGCGGCTACAGCGCAGAACTTGAAACGACTGGCTCGCTTCCTAAGATCGAGATCTCTAGAATCAGCCACGGTTCGGATCTGAGATAGAAAAAAGAAAGCGCGATACCCCGCAGGAAAATCACCCAGATCAAAACTGCCGCCAGTGGGCGAGTTTTTCAACACCCACCCTGTGGCTGTTGAAAAACTCGTTTCCGAAAAATCCGCGAAAATTAAAACGCGTCAGGAAGCTCCACAAAGGATTTTTTCTAGTCGCTAGACATTTTCTACCCCTCAATTTTTGCGTATTTTGAGAAAAAGGGACTTTTTCAACAGCCACCCCTGTTGTCGACAGTTTTATTTTGCAACGCGCCAGTTTCCGATTACCGCGTTTATCAGGACCTGGGACCATGCCGCCATAAAGAATACGACAACACGCTACCATGCGGCCCGACTCTGGTTTTTTGCGGTTGCGAGTCAAGCACGACCGGAAAAGCTTAATGATCGTGCCAGTCCGGACTGGTCAATTCCATCCGCCAGATGGGGCCACTGCCATACAGCGGACCCTCTGATTTAGCGAAGGACGGGGCATCGCCGCCGAGAATCCAGATGTGGGTGTCCTGGGGCTGCTTGCCGATAAGCGGCGCAACCACTCCGGCGACGCCTCCGATGTCGACCTTCACGACATAACGCGTAGCTTTCTGGGAGGAGCCTCCTGCCGAGACCGAGTCCTCGCCTTCGGGAGAGATCAAGAGTTTCACGAGCCGGGGTTTTGGCGTGGCTGCCACCATTGAAAGTGTTGTCAGCGGAACGTCGGGCCGGATGTTCTTCAGCAGCGTAATAACCATGCCGTTGGAGACGTTGGACGGAAGTTTAAGCCGGTCGGTCACGGTCTTCTCTTTGCCGTCGTTGTCCGTATAGCGGACTGTGACCTGGCCCGTTAGGCCGTCCACCGAGACATCCATCGGTTGTTTGAATGCGGGGCCCTTTTGGACCTGGTGATCGCTTATGAGCCGGAAAACATGGCGCTGAGAAAAAACGACGGTTTCTTCATTTATCGAGCCGTCCTTGAAGCGAAGAATCGTGTGGTTAGTCACGCGATCGCCACGGGCGAACTGCGTTGAATCACCCTCGGCGAGGATGTTGCCTTCGAGCGTGCGTAGCACAAGGAACCCGCGTTCCACGCCCTCCGTGTATTTCACCGCCACCGCCGACTGCGACAGTACTCGGGAAGGGAGGAGGGCCCACGTTACTAAAACGACGAGCACCAAAAACCGGATACGTTTGACCATAGAGCATCATACCCTCACTACGGTCCTCAAGTGGTAGGCAGCGAGTTTGCCGACTCCTGATTAGTTGGGTGGTCTCAATGGGTCGACGCAACACCGGCCAGAAGTCCAATCTGCAGATGCTTCAACGGCTAAATTCGTTCGAGAGTGCTGTTCAAAGAAAACACTGCCCTGTCTGGGTTTAATTGAGTACAGCCCAGAGGATGAGGTCTCTTTGGAAAACACAATCGGATCAACAGATTAGAAGAGTGTTGCATCGACCGGTTGAGCCGGCATGCGTAATCGGAAACTAGGCTTTGCAGATGAGGTGAGAAGGCTTGACTGGATAGATGTCGAGAAATCCTCTTCGCACCAGCTATCTCAAAACGAGATAGGTAGTTCTATAAAAGGGGATGTCAACAAAAAAGGTTCTCCCTCGGCCGGTAGCCGAGAGATTTTTTGTCTCGATATCCAGCCCACTGTTTGCTGATGGCTCTCGATCACTCGAGAGGTTCTTCTCTGGATGGCTCTTCCGTTTCCTCGGTTCATTTTCGAGTGGTGACAACGTCCGTCGATTCTTGAAACTTGGCAAGCGATTCGATTCCGTGGCAACCATGGTTCTATCTGAGGCTCGTGGCCTATCGCTATTTCTGGTTCTCCGAGGGGGCATAGCGTGAGAACAGTGACTCGGTGCCGAAGCACACAGGGTCGGACCACCTATCTGATACTCCCCTCGAACCGAGCGTCTCAAGAACCGAACCGACCACACCGGAGGATGGAACGGGCTCTCTACCAGAGACGCTCAAGCTGCTTGCCGATGTAATTCGTTGGCGTCGAAGCACACTCCTTTCTTCCAAATCGTCAAAGTGATCGCTGCGATCTTCCGTGCCAGGGTAAGACGTGCCATCGCCGGTCTCCTTCCTTTGGCCAGAAGCCCAGCGTAGAATTCCTGGAACGGTCCTGGTCGAGTGCTGGCAGATATCGCGGCACTCTTGAAGATGTTTTTCAGATCGTGATTATGGTTCTGGTTCAGGCCCAGCACGGTGACTCGCTCTCGGTTTCGTCGCAGTTGCCCTTTCACAAAGCGGTATTCGCCGCTGTCGTGAGTCTCGAGTCCGAATCCGCTGTAGGCCCACAACTGTCGCTTGGTGCGAAAACGATGCGGTGTCCCGAGCAGCGCCACCAGCAGGGCGGAACGAATCGGACCCAGATAAGGAATCTGGCGTAGTAATTTCACCGCCTGATGTTTCCGGCTCTCTGCCAGCAGATCGCGTCGCGCTCCCTGCCGCAAAGGCTCCAACGCATCCAGTTGCTGGTAGAGCCGCTCGGCTCGCAGGCGAACTCCCGGTTCTACGATCTTGGCCAACCATTCCGCACGATGACGCGGTCGATACACCGCTGGCCCAGCACAAGGAATAGCCCAGCTTCGGTACACGGCCTTGATCCGACTCATCACCCGCGTCAGATCTTTCGTGATCGTTAGATAGCTGCGCGCCAGTTCCTTCAAAGTGCGTACCCCGTTCTCTCCATGGTAGATCGGGGAGAGAAGGTTGCCGCGCAAGAGCTCGGCCAGCTTCCGAGCATCGATCCGATCACTCTTGCTGCCATCCTTTAATAGAGCATTCTTCCGGGGATCGCAGACCAAGACATTCGCAACATGAGGCTTGAGCAGGTCATACAACCAGGCGGCGGAAGTTCCTTCTTCGAAAGTCACCAGCAAACTGCCGTGCAGCCCGCCGATGAACTGCAGAATCGTGGCCGCTTTCGTTTCGAGGACAGACTCCAGGATCAGCTTGCCGGCGGAATCCAGGACCGCAACCGAGATCGTTGCCTGATGAACGTCCATGCCAATATACTTTGCTTGGTTCATAACGGCGCTCCTTTCGGTAGGTGGTGATGCGAACGATCAAAACCTACCGCAAAGTGGGCGCCTTTTATATTGCGTGATAATCCCTGTTACCAACAGTTATCCGAAACTGCTGGCCCCGACGAAATTTCCGACCAGATGGTTGCTGAACCCCGATGACCGTTGTAGGCTGTCGAGTCCATGAGGATGCTGACCTTAGCCCTTCTCAGTGTGCTCCTTCTGCACGTAGACTCTCATCACCTGACCCGCGCCTTGACCAAGCAGTCGGTTTCGCCCAAAAGCCACTCTAGTGCGGCGTTGATAGAACCTGGAAAGAGCGTTGGCCAATTGTTGTTAGGAAAATCACGTGAAACGGTCTTGGAGATTTTCCCCTTTAAGAAGGGCGTGGACCAAGAGGGCCCGGAGGGGCCAGATTGCGGAACGGTAATCAATTGGGTGGACTCGAATAGCAAAGGTAACGTCTTTGTTCGATTGAAGGCTGGAGAGGTAGCTCAGATTGATTCGGGAACTCCGCGTTTCCACACATCGGAAGGAATTACTCTTTACAGTTCACCAAGGGCCGTACGGATGCACTACAAAGGGCTCAGGGCTTTTGTTCTATCGAACGTCTATTCAGAAGCCACCGGCGGTCGCCCACTTACTTATTGGATTGACAGCGAAAAGGGAATCGCTTTTGCGTTCGCATACTACCCGCGGGAGCAGAAGCGCTACGTGTACCGCATCGTGGTGTTTAGACCGAACACGGAGGTTTGCCCGTCTGAAGGCGGCGGAGAGTCTGGTAAACATGAACTGCAGCCCTATACGCTAGAGCCAGACGAAGCGTTGAAATAGATGTTGGGAAATCCGCTTCTCACTAGCTATCTCAAAATGAGATAGGTAGTGATAATCCCTGTGGCTGTTGAAAAACTCGCTCACTTCAAATTCGCAAAAACTGCTTCGCGTCAGGAAGCTCTGTAAACGATTTCCCCGAGTCTCCTAGACATTTTCTATCACCCGATTTTTGACTTTTTTCGGGAAAACCGACTTTTTCAACAGCCACCCCTGTTCTCGACATCTCTAACGAAGTCGGCCTCGTCAAGAGTGTTTCACTCTTTTTTTATTCCTTTCGCACACACTCCTACAGTTGTGCAGCCCCGTTGTTTCTCGGACCAGCGCTGCGCCGCAATTTCTCGGGTTGTTTTCCCTGTCCAACCTACGGGCTCGGTTCGTGTCACTTCATCGACTCGGTGTTGCCCACCAGACATCTCTCCGATCACGTGCGACCATGATGATTTCTTCGAACTCCCCGCAAGGGGGGAGGCGGGTAGCCTATTCACTTGATCCGGTCACTGCGCTGCAGGACCACTGTCGAGATCTGGCATCCCCGCATGGACACTACCGCTTTCCTGCCGCGCTTTTCCGCGACGGCAGAACTCTTGATAATCAATCTGGTCACGCATCATGATCCAGAGTCGGATCCCGAGTTTCCTGGCTGCTGCGACTCTCGCTTTGCCTAGTCCCTTCTGCACTAGTTTGCGCCGGTAGAAGCGTTTCAACTCCGGATCCCCCTCGACCGCGTGCATCGCCGCTTCGCACCACAGATAACGCAGCAGCGCGTTCCCTTGTTTGCTCATCGCTCCCAGCCGCTGCCGGCGCCCGCTGGAGTGTTCGCTCGGGATCATGCCGATGTAACTGGCCAGTGCTTTCCCATCGATGAACCGCAGCGGGTCGCCCAGGAAAACTTCGGTGGCTAACGCGGTGATCGGCCCCACTCCCGGGTGCGTCATTAACCGCCGTGCCTGGGGATGTTGCTGGACCTGCTGGCCGACCTGCTGATCCAGCTCGTCGATGGATTCCTGCAGGCCGGGATACAACGTCATCAATGCTTTCCGTCGCTCGCTGGCGTGAGGAGCCAGAGGCAACGCCCGGAGTTCGTCCTGGCCCGCTTGGCTCCATAGGGAGCGGCCTCTCCTGAGACCATGGTTGAGTGCCATCGATTGTAGTGTGTGCTGGACTCGAGATCGCAGGCGCACCCACTGATGACGGTGACGTAGCAACGTGCGCAGATCGCGCTGCTCGGTCGAGGGCATCCAGATCGTTGGAAAGCGATTCTCGGCGAGCAACGTCAGCAACAGTCGAGCATCCCGCCGATCATGCTTTTGTTTGCGTGTTTCTGCTTTGCGGATCTTCTGGGGATGACCGACGCGGCATTCGATTCCCAGCTCCTCCATCAACTCTAGGAACCACTGCATCGAGCCGGTCGCTTCGATCCCCACTAGAATCGGACCAGGCAGTGCGGAATAGAACTCCCGGACGGTGTCGCCTTCATGTTCCAGGGTCTTTTCTTCCAGCTCACCGGTTTCGGTATCCAACATCGCGATCGTCTGTTGTCGAGCATGTAGATCGCATCCTATAATTCGCATCTCGGCCTCCTTCGATCCGAGCTCTGTTAGGTTTGGGCACCGCACAGTTTACTCGGCTCGTCGCGAGGCCGACTTCGTTATGTCATCACCTATCCGGAAAGTACGATGCCAAGCGTGGAGACCACTTCCTACAAGCCGACTCATCGCCCAGTTGTGGGCCTGAATCGAGTACGAACCGCGCACAGTTTTGTCACAAGAACCGAACGAAGTTATGAGTAATCAGAGAAAGACCGAGAACGCAGGAGAACTCGCCGACCCCAACTGAGCATTTGGCCTCGAGCCATTTGCGTCGTCCTCATCGGCAGCGTCTGGCCGCTCGTCCGCCATTTCCCCGAATTTCCATAGGATCAGCGTTTATTTCGTCGGCTACGTTGCCGCCACCCCGAGCGGGATGGCGGCGGTAGCGCGACAAATGGTCATGCCATCTCAGTCTTTGACCTCGACCTTGAGAATCTCGCCGCCCGGCGGACCGAAACCATGGTTCGAAATGTACAGCAAGCCGTCTGGTCCAAAGGTGAGGCCGGTGGGAAAGAACAGAGGATCGTCAGGCGTGCTGTCGATCAGAACCTGCTGCTGGCCATTGGGCAGTATGCGAATAAGACGACCCGTTGCCGGTACGGGACCTGGGGAACTCGTTGAGTACGAGGTCTCCAGCAGATACAGACGAGCGCGCCCGTCAAAAGCCAGGCCCAGCACCTTGCTAAACCCGGTCGCCACGACCTTGAGCTGACCGCTCGGAGTGATGTGGAACACGTCTTGCGTGTTGAGCTGATCAGGATCGAATTGGCCCAAGTTGCTGACATAGAAGACACCGTGGTCGCCAACCACGGTCGGTACCACGTGACCCAGTGAGGCGGAGATGTCGATTACCCGGGTGATCTTGCCGTCCGTGGTGATCTTGTCCAGTTCGCCATGATTGGGCTCGACGGCATAGAGGTCACCCCGCAGCGCGATCATGCTGTACCATGTACCGTCGGGTTCAAAGTCGCCGGTGATCGGATCGGTGGGGTTGGCCACCGGATGACTCTGTAGAAAAGCCCCAAGATCGGCAATGATGGTCGGAGTGTGGTCAGGCTTTATCCGGACGACCGCGTTCGGAATGGAGGGTACGCCGTGCGAACATCCAGCACCCGCGTAAATGGCGTATAGTGTGTTTCCAATGAACGCGACGTCGGCAACTCCACTGGCAAGACCGGCGATCTCGTCGGAGGGCAGGTTGTCAACGAAGGTTGTAACGTTGCCGTCCGCATCGATCCTTGAAATGCGCGATCCGGTCGTACTTCCCAAATAAGTCCCCCCACCCGGAGCCCCGCCTCCGGCTGAGCAATTCCCCCCCAAACCGCCTGGAGCCTCAGTCACGATGCCCGTGGGGGAACCGGCTTCGGCGACATAGAGATAGCCGTCCGGGCCGAACTTCAGACCGCGAGGATTGACTAGTCCCGTGGCGAAAACGCTCACCTTCACCGATGGTTCTTGGGCGTGGGCGCTCGAAGACCAGCCCGAGGCCAGTAGCGCAAAACAAGTAAAGGCTGCAAGACAACGTATCTGTTTCATATTTTCCTCCCGTGTTACCTGATTGAAGAGTCCGTAAAACTCGAGAAGGAATGCCGTTTGCGGCAGTAGCTATCTAAGGATTCGCGACGAACGTCAATTCCCGTTCAATCCCAGTTGTGTCCCCGGGCATGCTATTGATCTCAAACGCCTTATAGTTCTATATTCCGCACTTAATCGCTGTGCTACACTCGCGCCACTGCCCTGCGAAAGTTTCGGAAATGGAACGAACACTCTCCAACCAGATTCCCCGCTTCCTCCGTTTCGGCGTTTTTGAACTGGATACGCATTCGGGGGAACTGCGCAAGGCGGGGATGAGGGTGCGACTCCAGGGCCAACCACTCCAGGTATTAGTGATCCTGCTCGAACGCGGAGGCGAAGTTGTGACCCGCGAGGAGATATGCTCGCGAATCTGGCCCAGTCAATCATTCGGCGACACTGACCACGCTTTGAACAAGGCAATCGCGCGCATTCGAGAGGCCCTCGGCGACTCCGCTGAAACTCCCCGTTACATCGAGACCCTCCCACGCCACGGTTACCGATTCGTCGGAGCGTTGCATCAGGTCTCTTCCGAGCAGACGATTCAAGAACCCGCGCCACCAAGCGCGCCTGATCCTCGCCGTCAAAGGCTCCGAGGGTTTGCAGTGGTCTGTGTTCTAACTCTTCTGCTTGCTGCTGGGTTTCTCGCATGGCGGCAGCATGCAAACATCGGTGAGCGAAGGGCGAGGGGGAATCGCATCGCGGTCTTGCCGTTCAAGAATCTCAGCGGAGATCCGAATCAGCAGTATTTCAGCGATGGGATCACTGACGAGATCATCACCGACCTGGGGCGGGTCGGCTCGTTACAAGTACTCTCGGCCACATCGGTCAGGAGCTACGTGGGATCCAGTAAGTCCCTGCCTCAGATCGCCGGCGAACTCAACGCAGACTTGATCGTGGAAGGCGCAGCACTGCAGGCTGGAGATCGGGTTCGGGTGACGGTGCAACTCATTGATGCTCACGATGACCGTCATCTGTGGGCGCAAGAGTACGACCGCGATCTGCGTGATATCTTGAAGATGCAAAGAGAGCTGGCCCAGGGTGTGACAGAAATCATCGAAGGATCTGTCGCTTTTCGAGAGAGCGACAAACCGACGGACGCGCGGCAGATCGATCCTGATGCATACCGTCTGTATCTGAAGGGGTCGTATTTGTGCTTGCAAGAGATCAGCGGCAGCTTGCAGAAATGTGTCGAGTACCTTCGGGAGTCAATCACGAAAGACCCGACATATGCGCCTGCCCACGCCGGGTTGTCGGCGGCATACGACTGGCAGGTGACTTATGGGGAGACACCTGCCTCGGACGGGATGCCGAAAGCCAAGGCGGAGGCATTGAAGGCCATCGAACTCGACCCATTCGACCCGGCAGGGCACACAGCTTTAGGCACTTTCCTGGAGGATTACGAGTGGGATTGGGAGGGTGCTGGAAGGGAGATTCAGAAGGCGATTGATCTCCAGCCAAGCTCAGAGATGGCACATCACGCGATGGGCTGGTATTCGGTGAATCTAGGCCATTCGAATGACGCGGTTCGTGAATTCTCGAAGTGCATCGAGCTGAATCCGCTCGGAGGTCTACACCACGCGCATTTGGCGATAGTCCTCGCTCATATCGGACGCAGGGACGAGGCAACGCGTCATTTTCA
The DNA here is from genome assembly GCA_963815265.1 of uncultured Acidobacteriota bacterium. GTDB lineage: Bacteria > Acidobacteriota > Terriglobia > Acidiferrales > UBA7541 > Palsa-295. The sequence continues at coordinate 293,002 of CAWFGI010000006.1, forward strand.
AGAGGCCCTCGAGATCGAGCCCAATTCCCCAGGAGTTCACTGGTCACTGGGCTACGCACTGCTGGAGCAGCACCGCTATCAGGAGAGTGTCGCGGAGTTTGAGCGATCAAAGGCCCTGTCTGGTGACGACTCATTTTTAGGGCTTCTGGGCTATGTATACGCCGTCAGCGGGAGGAAGCAGGACGCTCTTGCGATGTTAGCGACCATGAGTCAACGTCCAGCCAACCAATACGTTCGTTCTTATGAAACAGCTCTCATCTATGCCGGGCTTGGTGATCGCGCAAAAACATTCCAGTACCTCGATAAGGCTTACGAGGAGCGTTCGGTAGGCATGACGGACTTAATCTCGGATGTCGCGTTCGACGATTTTCAATCCGATCCTCGGTTCCAAGAATTGGTCCGCAAGGTCGGCTTAGGGCCATGAGCTTGACCTTACAATCTGAAATTTCCAATTTCAAATTTGCAATTCTCTTTCAAGAGATTTGTCGGCTCCGACAGCATTTTTACGCGACTTACACGTGCAAGTGCCTCACAAATGCTCATTCGGATAACCGGAAACTAGGCCCGCAAACGGGCCGGCAGCGGCCGCTTCCCAGATAGGTATTGAGAAATCCTCTTCTCACGCAATATAAAAGGCGCCCACTTTGCGGTAGGTTTTGATCGTTCGCATCACCACCTACCGAAAGGAGCGCCGTTATGAACCAAGCAAAGTATATTGGCATGGACGTTCATCAGGCAACGATCTCGGTTGCGGTCCTGGATTCCGCCGGCAAGCTGATCCTGGAGTCTGTCCTCGAAACGAAAGCGGCCACGATTCTGCAGTTCATCGGCGGGCTGCACGGCAGTTTGCTGGTGACTTTCGAAGAAGGAACTTCCGCCGCCTGGTTGTATGACCTGCTCAAGCCTCATGTTGCGAATGTCTTGGTCTGCGATCCCCGGAAGAATGCTCTATTAAAGGATGGCAGCAAGAGTGATCGGATCGATGCTCGGAAGCTGGCCGAGCTCTTGCGCGGCAACCTTCTCTCCCCGATCTACCATGGAGAGAACGGGGTACGCACTTTGAAGGAACTGGCGCGCAGCTATCTAACGATCACGAAAGATCTGACGCGGGTGATGAGTCGGATCAAGGCCGTGTACCGAGGCTGGGCTATTCCTTGTGCTGGGCCAGCGGTGTATCGACCGCGTCATCGTGCGGAATGGTTGGCCAAGATCGTAGAACCGGGAGTTCGCCTGCGAGCCGAGCGGCTCTACCAGCAACTGGATGCGTTGGAGCCTTTGCGGCAGGGAGCGCGACGCGATCTGCTGGCAGAGAGCCGGAAACATCAGGCGGTGAAATTACTACGCCAGATTCCTTATCTGGGTCCGATTCGTTCCGCCCTGCTGGTGGCGCTGCTCGGGACACCGCATCGTTTTCGCACCAAGCGACAGTTGTGGGCCTACAGCGGATTCGGACTCGAGACTCACGACAGCGGCGAATACCGCTTTGTGAAAGGGCAACTGCGACGAAACCGAGAGCGAGTCACCGTGCTGGGCCTGAACCAGAACCATAATCACGATCTGAAAAACATCTTCAAGAGTGCCGCGATATCTGCCAGCACTCGACCAGGACCGTTCCAGGAATTCTACGCTGGGCTTCTGGCCAAAGGAAGGAGACCGGCGATGGCACGTCTTACCCTGGCACGGAAGATCGCAGCGATCACTTTGACGATTTGGAAGAAAGGAGTGTGCTTCGACGCCAACGAATTACATCGGCAAGCAGCTTGAGCGTCTCTGGTAGAGAGCCCGTTCCATCCTCCGGTGGTGGTCGGTTCGGTTCTTGAGACGCTCGGTTCGAGGGGAGTATCAGATAGGTGGTCCGACCCTGTGTGCTTCGGCACCGAGTCACCGTTCTCACGCTATGCCCCCTCGGAGAACCAGAAATAGCGATAGGCCACGAGCCTCGGATAGAACCATGGTTGCCACGGAATCGAATCGCTTGCCAAGTTTCAAGAATCGACGGACGTTGTCACCACTCGAAAATGAACCGAGGAAACGGAAGAGCCATCCAGAGAAGAACCTCTCGAGTGATCGAGAGCCATCAGCAAACAGTGGGCTGGATATCGAGACAAAAAAATTCTCGGCTACCGGCCGAGGGAGAACCTTTTTTGTTGACATCCCCTTTTATAGAACCACCTATCTCAAAACGAGATAGATGGTGATAATCCCTGTGGCTGTTGAAAAAGTCTTCGTGAAATATGAACGGAAAAGTTGGCAGCGACGTCTATATGAGCAAGCGTTCTGCCGATGCTCTTCTTCATCGCCATTCACGGAGGCTTGCGGATTATGATGGGACAACACTCCCGTTCCGAGTCGCTGTTCTACTACTTTCGCATTGAAGATCAGGTTCCTGAAAACCACCTACTCCGTCTCCTTGACCGACACATCAGCTTCGATTTCGTTCGTGAGAAGCTGAAGGACTCCTACAGCGATACGGGCAGACCTTCGATCGATCCGGAACTTCTATTGCGCATCCTGCTGATCGGCTATCTCTATGGCGTCACCAGCGAGCGCAAGCTGGTCGAGGAACTGCAGATGCATCTGGCCTGGCGCTGGTTTACCGGACTCAGCTTCGATCAGGAGATTCCCCATCACTCCACGTTTTCCAAGAACCGTCATGGACGCTTTCAGGAGTCGAACCTCTTTCAGCAACTCTTTGAAGAGATTGTGGATCGCTGCTTGGAAGCTGGGTTGGTCGAGGGCAAGCACCTGTCTGTTGATGGCAGCTTCCTTCCGGCGAATGCCAGCCGGTCGAGCCGCATCCCGCGGGAGCAGTTGACGGAAGTGGCCCACGTGAAGGGCACGGTGCGCGAGTACTTGGCGGACCTCGAGCAAGAAAACCCGATCGAAGAGCCGGCCCATCAACAAGACCAGGTATCGACGACGGATCCGGATTCAACCTATTCAACCAAGGGCGCTCGTCCGGCGGAGCTGGGGTACTTCAACAACTATCTGATCGACAACCAGAGTTGCGTCATTGTTGGCGTTCAGGCTACGTCCGCTCGACTGAGCCAGGAAAGTGCGGCGGCTCGCGAGATGATCACGCGGTTAGCGGAGAGACGCGGGCGCTTCCCACAGTCGATTGCCGCCGACACGACCTATGGGAACGGTGAGCTTTTGGCTTGGTTTGAGGAACGAGACATCATTCCCTATATCCACGTGAAAGAGAGTCCTGCTCCCAAAACCAACTTGTATGGGATCGAAAAGTTCATCTACGTTGCCGAGACGAACAGCTATCAATGTCCGGAAGGAAAGCGACTAACGTACCTTGGGGTGAATCCGCGCAACCGAAACCATATCTACAGGGCAACGCGAAAACGGTGTCGGGAGTGCTCGCAGAAATCGCAGTGCACCACCGGCCACTATCGGCAGATCGCGATCCATGTTCACGAAGCGGCGCGACAACGGGCACGAGAGCGAACGACCGTTCCGGCTTTCGCGGCAGCGCAACGCCAACGCCGGAAAGTAGAAGCACTCTTTGCGGAGTTGAAGAACCAGATCGGACTGCGCAGGGTGCGTTTAAGGAGAATGAAGCATGTTCGCGAACAATTCTTTCTCGCGGCTACAGCGCAGAACTTGAAACGACTGGCTCGCTTCCTAAGATCGAGATCTCTAGAATCAGCCACGGTTCGGATCTGAGATAGAAAAAAGAAAGCGCGATACCCCGCAGGAAAATCACCCAGATCAAAACTGCCGCCAGTGGGCGAGTTTTTCAACACCCACCCCTGTTAGCAATAGGTATCTGGGAAGTAGCCAGTTATCGATTTATGCGTTCATCGTCCGCTGACGGGATGATCTGTAAAACGAGTCGCACCAAAGATTGAATGATTCCGGTGTATAGTTCGCCGCATCGGCGCTCCGGTTTGGTGTTTTGCCGCCCGACGCAAGCTTCGGCCCTCAATGGGATTTATCAATGGGTCGTTAAATTACTCAATACCTTCGTCTTGCCGTATGGGCCGTTGGGAGGGAAATTCTTCCGCTGCATTACAACATTCTAAAGGACATCGTCCGTCGCCATTTTCCTGTGGACAGTGGTCTCTCGTTTGCCTATAACTCCGTTAGTGGTGAATGTTCAGCGCGAGGAGGAACCCCATGGCAGCGAAAAAGAAACCAGCGAAGAAGCTTAAGAACCCTAAGGCACTGCAGCACACTAGGCCGCTCAGTAGCACTCAGAAGTGGGGCCCCATCGATTGATCAACTAGATGTCTGGCACGGGGTTGCTAATTGCTGACTGGCGTCCCACTGCCAGTTCCGCCGTGCTGATATTGATTATGACCACCAAGCATCAGGTTCCGTGTGTCAACTCGAAATTCGCTTCTTTCGACCTCTGCATTAAGCGTTCGCGCATTGAGCGGTTCGGAGTGTTCACAAAGGAAACGATCCCTCGGGGCAAGAAAGTCATCCAGTACACCGGTAAGCGGATCAATGAGCGGGAAGCCGTGCGCCGTGCCGTAAGGATGTTCTTGGCCGGGAAGGCAGGGCGAGTCTTCGCGGCCCGACTGAATCGGCGAATAAGCCTCGATGGATCAGTCGGAGGAAGTGGAGCCGAGTTCATCAATCATAGTTGCGATCCGAATTTGACGATGCGAAGAATACGCAGCCAAATCTTCCTCTATAGCTTCAAGAGAATCATGGCGGGAGAGGAACTCACCGTCGACTACGGCTTCCATTGTTCATGTCCCTGTCATTGCGGCTCCTCGAATTGCCGAGGGACCATGTGCCATGCTTGACCTGATGAGTTAGAGATTGAATTTCAACGCCCGCAACTCGGCCCGAAGCTCCTATACACTGGTAAAACGCTTCTTCATAAAGAGATGGCTGCAAGCACGATTGGATCGGGCAATCCAAACTTCGCGCCCTCCCAGCCCGATCGTTCTGTTCATAATCAGTACCGAGATAAGATGTTGATAAATCCGCTTCGCACCACGTATCTCAGACTGAGATAGGTAGTTCTATAAAAGGGGATGTCAACAAAAAAGGTTCTCCCTCGGCCGGTAGCCGAGAGATTTTTTGTCTCGATATCCAGCCCACTGTTTGCTGATGGCTCTCGATCACTCGAGAGGTTCTTCTCTGGATGGCTCTTCCGTTTCCTCGGTTCATTTTCGAGTGGTGACAACGTCCGTCGATTCTTGAAACTTGGCAAGCGATTCGATTCCGTGGCAACCATGGTTCTATCCGAGGCTCGTGGCCTATCGCTATTTCTGGTTCTCCGAGGGGGCATAGCGTGAGAACAGTGACTCGGTGCCGAAGCACACAGGGTCGGACCACCTATCTGATACTCCCCTCGAACCGAGCGTCTCAAGAACCGAACCGACCACACCGGAGGATGGAACGGGCTCTCTACCAGAGACGCTCAAGCTGCTTGCCGATGTAATTCGTTGGCGTCGAAGCACACTCCTTTCTTCCAAATCGTCAAAGTGATCGCTGCGATCTTCCGTGCCAGGGTAAGACGTGCCATCGCCGGTCTCCTTCCTTTGGCCAGAAGCCCAGCGTAGAATTCCTGGAACGGTCCTGGTCGAGTGCTGGCAGATATCGCGGCACTCTTGAAGATGTTTTTCAGATCGTGATTATGGTTCTGGTTCAGGCCCAGCACGGTGACTCGCTCTCGGTTTCGTCGCAGTTGCCCTTTCACAAAGCGGTATTCGCCGCTGTCGTGAGTCTCGAGTCCGAATCCGCTGTAGGCCCACAACTGTCGCTTGGTGCGAAAACGATGCGGTGTCCCGAGCAGCGCCACCAGCAGGGCGGAACGAATCGGACCCAGATAAGGAATCTGGCGTAGTAATTTCACCGCCTGATGTTTCCGGCTCTCTGCCAGCAGATCGCGTCGCGCTCCCTGCCGCAAAGGCTCCAACGCATCCAGTTGCTGGTAGAGTCGCTCGGCTCGCAGGCGAACTCCCGGTTCTACGATCTTGGCCAACCATTCCGCACGATGACGCGGTCGATACACCGCTGGCCCAGCACAAGGAATAGCCCAGCTTCGGTACACGGCCTTGATCCGACTCATCACCCGCGTCAGATCTTTCGTGATCGTTAGATAGCTGCGCGCCAGTTCCTTCAAAGTGCGTACCCCGTTCTCTCCATGGTAGATCGGGGAGAGAAGGTTGCCGCGCAAGAGCTCGGCCAGCTTCCGAGCATCGATCCGATCACTCTTGCTGCCATCCTTTAATAGAGCATTCTTCCGGGGATCGCAGACCAAGACATTCGCAACATGAGGCTTGAGCAGGTCATACAACCAGGCGGCGGAAGTTCCTTCTTCGAAAGTCACCAGCAAACTGCCGTGCAGCCCGCCGATGAACTGCAGAATCGTGGCCGCTTTCGTTTCGAGGACAGACTCCAGGATCAGCTTGCCGGCGGAATCCAGGACCGCAACCGAGATCGTTGCCTGATGAACGTCCATGCCAATATACTTTGCTTGGTTCATAACGGCGCTCCTTTCGGTAGGTGGTGATGCGAACGATCAAAACCTACCGCAAAGTGGGCGCCTTTTATATTGCGTGAGAATCCCTGTTCGCAACAGTTATGTGAACTTCAGTGTCCAGTAACGGCGTTTATCGGGCATGTTTTGTTTCGGGCGCGTCTCATTCGCTAGGATTGTCTTCACGCTCATACCTAACACCCTGATCGCCGCGGGGATTCCAGAGACCGAGAAGGCAACGAATAAATCGAGTACAGCTTCTTACTGACCATTCCACGCATTCCGGGCCTGTTACAAAGCAGCGCGTCGATTTTTTTTGACGCCGAGGAGGTGCATTGAAGTGAGGAACTCTCTCGCGGTTGTGTTGTTATTTGCGGCCGTTAGTGCTGGGCCAGTTTGGGCGCAGGAGCAACCCTCGGAGTTTGAAGCATATGGGGGGTACTACTACACGCGCTTTAATGTAAATGCCAATGTCCCGGGCATTGCACCCTCGGCAACCTACAACGGAAACGGTGGGGGTGGCCAGTTCGAGTACAACGTCAACCGCTGGCTCGGTGCGGTAGGAGACCTGGGCGGCTTTATTGCGACTAGCAGCGGGAACGGAGCATTCGCTGGAGCGGGGTTCACCTATCTCTTTGGGCCTAGAGTGAATTTCCGGCGCGGCAAAGTTGCGCCGTTCGCTCAGGCCCTCTTCGGAGGCGTTCGCACAACCGACGGCATCGCCCGATCAACGGGGACCGAAAACAATTTTGCGATGACGGCAGGCTGCGGCGTTGATTTCAAAGTGTCCAAGCACGTCTCCATTCGCCCTGTGCAGGCCGACTACTTCATGACAAAAATCCCGGACGGGCTAAATAACCGCCAAAACAATTTCAGGTTCAGCGCGGGAGTCGTGTTCCGCTTTGGCTAAGAGCAATTTGCATCTTCTGGGTTGGGAACCACCGATGAGAAACGACAAGCCGGAGGCCGCTCATTTTGTTAGGTTCAAGTCCTCGTAAGTGTAACCGGATGCAAACTGCCCGGGAGCAGCCCGGTTCCGGATAGATGTTGAGAAATCCCGTGGCTGTTGAAAAAGTCGGTTTTCCCGAAAAAAATCAAAAATCGGGTGATAGAAAATGTCTAGGATACTCGGGGAAATCGTTTGTAGAGCTTCCTGACGCGATCTGATTCTTGCAAATTCCGAGTGAGCGAGTTTTTCAACAGCCACTCCCCTTATCACCAGTAATCCGTAGAATGAATGCTGTGCCTCGGGAAGACCGGTACCGGCAATCTTGCTGAAAGAGTCAACTAAACTTAGAATTGCGGCATGAGTGCCGTTTCCAGAAACCGATGGCGACTTCTCGCACGACTACTACGGGTGATCGGGGCCACAGGGTGCATCTTAAGCGTTATTTGCGGACAGGTCTTGACCAGCTATTACTCTGCAAAACGACCGCACACCCCAGATGCCGAACGCGGCTGGACGATTAGTATTGAATGGACTCATCCTCCCAGTTATGGAACACCACAAGAGGCAAATCACGTGCTGTGGTTGTTCCGATTGTTTTTCCCATCCTTTTGTCTGATCGCGCTAGGTGAGGCAATTAAGATTTACAAACTGGACGACTATTCTGGGCTCGCTGATTTCAATAAGCCACGTAAATTCTGACAAGAGTGTGGCGCGGCACGCCCAGATTCCGATAGATGTTGATAAATCCTGTGGCTGTTGAAAAACTCGCTCACTTCAAATTCGCAAAAACTGCTTCGCGTCAGGAAGCTCTATGAACGATTTTTCCGAGTCTCCTAGACATTTTCTATCACCCGATTTTTGATTTTTTTCGGGAAAACCGACTTTTTCAACAGCCACTCCTCTTCGCACCAGCTATCTCAGAATGAGATAGCTAGTGATAATCCCTGTTCGCAACATCTATCTGGAAATCCCCTAGTGTCCGAGTACGCCGTTAATCAGGCATGTGCGGGCGCGTCGGAATCTAGCCCTAGAGGATCAGGATACGACGTTACTGCTTCGACGCTCGTACAATCCTCACTTGTGATTTTCTTTTGGAGGGTTGGCACACTGGTGTCGTGGAAGGCGGCGATAAATCTCGCCTCAGCCAGAAAAGAAAGGGCACGAGCGCAAGGGTAATTACGTGGGCGACCCTGTTCTATCCGAAACGGTGGTGATATTTGCATCCGTCGGTGTGTTTCTCCTGGCAGCGGCTGCTTTATTGCTAAAGAGACGTACGCGAGCCACAGCGATGCGAGTAGCAGCGATCCGAGGCGGCTCACATATCCCCTCGTCAACGGAGATATTATGGACACCGAAGGTCATCGGCCTGTGTTGCGTGGGCGTGGCGATCATGTTTTGCGGCTTTGGCAGCGTTAATTCCTTTTTGAAGAACGATACCAGACGCGCAATCTGGCTTCTATTTGCGTGCGCGGGATTGACAATTATTTTTTTCAGACAAAGGAAGATCGCGTTAGCCTTGATCGTACTTTCGGTTTTGTGTGGCTGGTCGTATCCGATTTCGGTCGTTCAACCCACCGTATTGGGATGGACAGTCACCTTGTCATCGGGTGCGTTACTTTTGGCAATGGCTATCTGGCTGACGAAAAAATACCCAGATATGAAGCGGCGTGATTTTATAAAGCTCTTTGATAGGGACCCGGGCTAAGACGGACCGGACACCCCACTGTAGTGCTAACTTCTGATTAATCGCGTAATCGGAAACTAGCTTTTGCGGGTGGGCTGAGGCAGGTTGGTCCGGATAGATGTCGAGAAATCCGCTTCGCACCAGCTATCTCAAAACGAGATAGGTAGTTCTATAAAAAGGGATGTCAACAAAAAAACTTCTCCCTCGGCCGGTAGCCGAGAAGTTTTTTGTCTCGATATCCAGCCCACTGTTTGCAGATGGCTCTCGATCGCTCGAGAGATTCTTCTCTGGATTGCTCTTCCGTTCCCTCGGTTCATTTTTCGAGTGGTGACAACGTCCGCCGATTCTTGAAACTTGGCAAGCGATTCAATTCCGTGGCAACCATGGTTCTATCCGAGGCTCGTGGCCTATCGCTATTTCTGGTTCTCCGAGGGGGCATAGCGTGATAACGGTGACTCGGTGCCGAAGCACACAGGGTCGAACCAGCTATCTGATACTTCCCTCGAACCGAGCGTCTCAAGAACCGAACCGACTACCACCCAGAAGATGGAACCAGCTCTCTACCAGAGACGCTCAAGCTGCTTGCCGATGTAATTCGTTGGCGTCGAAGCACACTCCTTTCTTCCAAATCGTCAAGGTGATCGATGCGATCTTCCGTGCCAGGGTGAGGCGTGCCATCGCCGGCCTTCTCCCCTTGGCCACCAGCCCGGCGTAAAACTCTTGGAACGGTCCTGGTCGAGTGCTGGCGGATATCGCGGCACTCTTGAAGATATTTTTCAGATCGTGATTGTGGTTTTCGTTCAGGCCCAGCACGGTGACTCGCTCCCGGTTTCGTCGCAGTTGCCCTCTCACATAGCGGTATTCGCCGCTGTCGTGAGTCTCGAGTCCGAACCCGCTATAGGCCCACAGCTGTCGCTTGGTGCGAAAACGATGCGGGGTCCCGAGCAGCGCCACCAGCAAGGCGGAACGAATCGGACCCAGATACGGAATCTGACGCAGTAATTTCACCGCATGATGTTTCCGGCTCTCCGCCAGCAGGTCGCGTCGCGCTCCCTGCCGCAAAGGCTCCAACGCATCCAGTTGCTGGTAGAGCCGCTCGGCTCGCAGGCGAACTCCCGGTTCTACAATCTTGGCCAACCATTCTGCACGATGGCGTGGTCGATACACGGCTGGCCCAGCACAAGGAATGGCCCAGCTTCGGTACACGGCCTTGATTCGACTCATCACCCGCGTCAGATCTTTGGTGATCGTCAGATAGCTGCGGGCCAGCTCCTTCAAAGTGCGTACCCCGTTCTCTCCGTGGTAGATCGGGGAGAGATGGTTGCCCCGCAAGAGTTCGGCCAGTTTCCGAGCATCGATCCGATCACTCTTGCTGCCATCCTTTAATAGAGCATTCTTCCGGGGATCGCAGACCAGAACATTTGCGACATGAGGCTTGAGCAGGTCATACAACCAGGCGGCAGAAGTTCCTTCTTCGAAAGTCACCAGCAAGCTGCCGCGCAGCCCGGCGATGAACTGCAGAATCGTGGAATCTTTCGTTTCGAGGATGGATTCCAGGATCAGCTTGCCGGCGGAATCCATGACCGCAACTGAGATCGTTGCCTGATGAACATCCATGCCAATATACTTTGCTTGGTTCACAACGGCGCTCCTTTCGGTAGGTCGTGATGCGAATGATCAAAACCTACCGCAAAGTGGGCGCCTTTTATATTGCGTGATAATCCCTTACCAACAGTTATTCATTCCAGTCGCCTTGCACGCTTGCTACATCGAAGCCTATATTGGGGCCATGGCTTGCAGCCCATCGGTGCGGGTCGCGGTCCTGACCGGCTTGTGTGCGCTCTTTTTCGGTCCGTTGACTCAAGCTCAATCAGACCAGGAAACGCCCCAAAAGTGTTCACCTCCTTGTGTCTCCACGGACGAGTTCAGGGAAATGACCGGGAAGAAGGTCTATCCGAAAATGGTCGTTGATGGTGTGAAATTCGAAAGTCCCATCCACCTGCCGGATTCAAACGAAGAACCAGAGATTATTTCCGAGATCAAGCAGCATATGTTCGACTACGGTCAAGAAGGGCTGGACGAGGTTCTGGAGGTGCGGATACGGAGCGCTTGGCAGGCCCAAGGGTTCTTCAAAGTGCTAGCCTCGTCGCAAACGCAGGTGGTTTCGTCCGACTCCGCGTACGAGCATGTCGTAGTAACGATTCACGTCGATCCTGGCCAGCAGTACCGGCTAGGTGGCGTTCGGTTTCGCTCATCCGATCCTGATGACCGTGACACGCTAGCGTTTCCGCGACAGGAGTTGCGAAAGCTTCTCCCGCTGCAGGAAGGGGACATCTTCAACGTTGATAAAATCAGAGAAAGCCTCGATGCGCTGAAGAAGTTGTACAACTCCCATGGATACATCAATTTTGTAGCGGTACCCGAAACCGAAGCAGACGATTCTACTCAGCGCATCTCCCTGGTCATGGAACTTTCCGAAGGCAAACAGTTCCGAGTTCGGAAGGTCGAGGTATTTGGTCTCCAGCCCAGCAAGGCGGCCATGCTGACGGCGACGGTGAAGCCTGGGGACAATTTTCAATATAGCCTTGTGGAAGCATTCGTCAAAGCGAACCTACCTGGGTTCTGACCTGCCCCCCGAAATTTAGTCCAGCCAAAAGTTAGCTTCTCCGGGTATAAGACCACGAGAGGAGAAGCGCCATGAAAGGAAGCCGCTTTAGTGAAGAGCAGATCGTTGGGGTGTTGAAGGAGGCAGAGGCTGGAGTTCCCATGAAGGACCTCTGTCGCCGCGTTGGCATCAGTACAGCTACGTTCTACCACTGGAAAGCGAAGTACGGTGGTCTGGAAGTGAGCGAGACCCGACGGCTGCGTCAGGTGGAGGAAGAGAACGGACGGCTGAAGAAGATCGTGGCGCAGCAAGCCCTGGACCTGGACGCGCTAAAGGTGGTGCTGGCAAAAAAGTGGTAGGCCCGCGGGCGAAGCGAGAAGCGGTGTGTGTCGTGCGGGAAGAAGCAAGACTCAGCGAGCGACGCGCCTGTGGGCTGATCGGGATGCACCGCGGGAGCTGGCGGTACCGGCGGAAGGAACGGAACGAAGCGGCGTTGCGGGCTCGGCTGCGCGAGTTGGCAGGCGAGCGTCCGCGATTCGGCTATCGGCGGCTGTACATTTTCCTGCGCCGGGAGAAGACCGCGGATGGAACGCTGCGGTGGCGTGTCAATCACAAGCGAGTGTATCGGCTGTACCGGGAGGAAGGGCTGGCGATGCAGCGTAGGAAGCGCAGGAAATTTCGGTCTGAAGCGCGGCTACCGCGGGCACTTCCGACGCGTGCAAATGAGATGTGGACGATGGACTACACGCATGACGAAATGGCCGGCGGGCGGAAATTCCGAACACTGAACCTGATGGATGGCTTCACGCGAGAGGCCCTGTGGATCGAACCGGACACGTCGCTGCCCGGTCTGCGTGTGGTGCGAGTCCTGGAGGGGCTGCGAGAACGACGTGGAACACCGGCGGCAATCCAAGTAGACAATGGAACGGAGTTCACCAGCCGCGTTGTGGATCAATGGGCCTATCAGAATCAGGTGGCGCTGCACTTCATCGAGCGCGGCAAGCCCACGCAGAACGCGTTCATCGAAAGCTTCAACGGGAAGTTCCGAGATGAATGCTTGAATCAGAACTGGTTCGCGGATCTCCGACACGCACGGAAGGTGATCGAGGACTGGCGGGTGGATTACAACACGGTACGCCCACACAGCTCACTAAGATATCTGACACCGGAAGAGTTCGCGGAAAGTGTGGCCGCGCGACCGGCGTCTCCCCCCACGCCGGCCGTCTCTATCGACCCAGCATGGGTAGGTTCGGATGTGCAGGAACCCGAGAGTGCTAACTTATGACTGGACCAAAAACGGGGGGCAGGTCAGTCAAGACTGGAAAACACTTCACTAGACCGCACAACACTAAACAACGATTTCGCCGCAATCTCTTGGCAACACTCGACTTCCGAAGGAAACACGAGTACTTACGAAAACGCTTGATTTGAATTTTACGGCGCACTGGTCTTACGCTCGCTCTGGTAGCTTTCTTTGCCACTTGGCCTAATGCGGCGACCTGCCCGAGCGTTGAACCGATCTTCTCTGCGACTGTTACCAAAACTTGCTTTTCTTTGTCAATGAAGCTGGCTCTTTTCATTTGCTCTCCAAGTGGTGGATTTTGCCTTCCTACGCCCCAGCTTTCTTAGCTTGTTTGAATGCATCGGTGCCTTGGTCAACAGCGTCTTGCACCTGTTCTTTTGCCGTTTCAACAAACTTCTCTGAGCGCCGGGTAAGATTCTTAGTCCGGTCCCGTAGCTGGTCGATGGAGTCGCCGACCGCATCAGTGATATTGTCGCGCAATTCATCTCCGGCCTGCGGCGCCAACAGGAGAACCGCAGCTGCGCCAATTCCGATTCCAACGAGAAACCCCAGAATCGTTCCTGCCTTATTGTCTCTAGCCATGACGAACTCCTTTATCGCTCTAACGAAATATTGGTTGTCACAGTAAATTGGGAGGAAGCCTCGACAAGAGACGTTCCTCCCTTCGGTTAAAGTGATTAAAGCGTTGTGCCTGCTGTTTTTGAAGCAACGTCGCGATCCGTCGTTTTGGTGTCGGCAGAAGCTTCCCCTGTGGATGAGACGTCTTCTGCATGTGTATTCTTCATGATTTCCTTGGCTCGCTTGATCTCGTCCGAGGTATCGCAGTGCACGGAAAGAAGAATGCCACCCTTCTTCAAGCGCCCTTCGTAACGTTTCGCCTCGAACTCTGGTATCCCCATTCCGATTAAAGCGCCTGTGAATCCTCCCACCGCACCACCGACTCCGACGCCCGCGAGAGCTGCCATGATCGGTCCCGCGGCGATGAGTGGTCCTACGCCCGGAATTGCGAGAGCGCCGATGCCGGCAAGCAATCCCAGCGTCCCGCCGAGAACCGCCCCCGAGCCCGCTCCGGTTGCAGCTCCTTCAGGAGCCTTGGAGTTTTTCTCTGTTGCGATTGGCTTGGAGCCGAGATTCTCGGGAAGTAGCGCCGATACGTCTGCGGCTGAGAACCCTGCTTTTACCAAACTATCGGTGGCTAGATCCGCGGCTGCCACCGTTGTGTAGATGCCGAATACTGCCGTTTTCTTGTTTTCCATACTTTTAAGTCTCCTGTTCCTTGTAGTTTTAAGATTCAGAGCCTAGCGACTACTGTTTCGGTGGCGCGACGGTTAAATTGTTCGTGACGTTAGAATCGCCCGCAATTTGTCTCGCCTTCGCTTCGATTGCTGATTTTTCGTCTTCGGAACGTACGGGACCTTTGAGGGTGACCATTCCGTCCGTGGTGATGATCTTGATGTTGTGAGCGTAGGTTGACAGCGACTTGTCGTCCATTAAGGCGCTCCGAATCTTCTTTGTTGTTTCGCGGTCGGCAGGGTTCATCTTCTGCTGATCAGCGGTCTTGGCATTCTTACTCGCATCGCCCTGGTTTGTTTTGGTGTTGTCGGGCGCCGGTTGCTGTTCCTGTGGAATCGGTCCCGCGAGAACAGAACCGGCGAACAGTAACGAGGGTACGACTGTCCAAAGATATCTTTCGATCTGCATCTCTATCTCCTTGTTTGTGATGGGGATCGGTAACGACTCTTATGGTGAATCGCTACCGACCCGAATTCCGGAAGGAATGTAATGTTGATTTAGCGTTTCGCTGCGAAGGCCTTCACCTGGTCCGCTTCTACCTTCATCTTGTCTGACAGCTTGGAGAGCTTTACATCTGTATCTTTTTCCTCTTGAAGAGTCTGAGTGAGGAGCTGAACGGCTTTCTCATCACCGAGTTTCTCCGCCATTGCACGAACCGTCCCATACGCGGCGATCTCATAATGCTCGACGCGTTGTGCCGCTCCGATTAATGCGGAGTCCTTTACATCACCCTCATAATCCTCTTCCGCCGCTTCTCCGCCTTCTTTGATCAAACCTGCCATGCCTTCGCATTTCTTGCCGGTCGGTTTTTCACCGAGCCCGTCGAAGATTTGCTCGAGCCTGGTGACATGACCCTCAGTTTGTGTGAGATGTTCTTGAAATCCGTTGCGCAACTCTGCTGATACCGCAGCCTTGGCCATTTTCGGAAGCGCTTTAACGAGCTGCGTTTCAGCGCTGTAAATGTCCTTTAGTTCGTCAACGTAAAGCTCTTTCAATTCTGATTGAAGCACCCTTACACCTCCGAGATTTTGTCCTGAGAGTGAAGCTTAGGTTCTCGCGGAGACGCTGCCAATCGAACTAAAGGTGTAGTCCTGGAACTCGAATCGTGTAGGCGGTTGAAAATGAGAGGTTGCGGCCAGTTCGCGGACCATTCGGCCCGCCCATCGTACCTACTTGCAACCAGCAAATAGTTGACGACTTTGTTTCAGGTGATCCTCGAATCCCGCATGAGGATCCCGCGAGGTATCTGCTTTGGCCATCTTGAGTCGGGCTTTCACTGACTGGTTCTCTGCGCCGTAGATGTCGCGAAGTTCGTCATAAGTTTTTTCGAACCTTTCGTTCTACACGGCCCCAGAGAAACCGACCTAGACCTTACGGTTTTTGCGCCGCTCTCGCGGCGGCGTCCGGGTTGGCCCGATCGATTTTTAGCTCTTCGACGTCAGGCTCTTTCCCCGGAGCGAGAGTAGCCGTAGTATCCACCGCCGCCGCCGAACAGCAGAATCAGGATGATGATGAGCAATAGCATCATAACCTCCGAACATCCGCACGCAATACTACGCGTAAAATCTCAGGCGACGATACGGCGATAGGTGTAGGCAACGGGGTTGGAGCCGGAGCCGTGGAGGGACGCGAAGCTGAAGATCCGTTCAAGAATACTCACGCCAATCTTTTTCCATCGCCTTCGCCATTTCCTTGCCGGCGCGGCGAAGCCAGTTCGGCTTTTTCAGACTCAGATCCCGCAGCACACGCTTGATTTGGTTTTTTGTTCCCAAATGCACATTCGCGGCTTCCCGTCCCATTGCGCTAAGAAGCGCATATTCATCGCGTTCTTTCGGGAGCTTATCAATCTCAATCGGATTTGAATCAGGAGATAGACGGCGGATCAGCCAGTTTCCAAACACTATTTGGAAAGGATCGTGAGACCGAACGGCTGAGGAAATCGTCTTTTCATAATAATGCTCGCCGCGACCTCTTTCCCGTTCCTCCCAAACTGAAGCGGATGGAATTGTTGCTTTTGCCTCGCGAGCCAAATATCCGCCATCATGCATGACGATCGCGACGAACCGACGTTGTCCGAGACTCCCCAGCCCCGCCACCCTTCGAACGACCTTATACTCGGCGTCGGGAGGCAGAGTTTTCCGCCAAGCGTCCCGCGCCTCTATCGGCACGTCGCGGCGAGCAACGGACGGGTTCTTTGTCAATTTGTCCCAAAAGTCTTGAGGAGGTTTGATCGCTTCAATGCCGAGCCGTTCGAGGTTCTTTTCGTGCTCTGCTAGAACGAATGGGCATCCTCCTCCTTTCAAAGACTCTAAGTAGCCTTCCAGAACTGCATCGCAACCGTCACGAAAACCGATCGTAAGATCATTTGAATCGGTCACCATCCTTATACTGGCGGCAAGACGCACCAAGTCGTTCGTGTAGGGAAGCGGATATGCATCATCGAAATCGTCAACGCCCCAGCACAGTCGACCCTCACGATCTCGCCAGGTACCGAAGCTCTCGACGTGCAAATCCCCTACGCCAAGGACAACCGGAGCCTTCTGCAAGTCAGCACAGATTTCTGGCCAGAGCTGCGTCCATCGATAATACGTTCCCCGGAAGAAGAGAAACGGATCGCTACGCATTTGTGAATGCTTAGCGGTCAACTCTGATTCGACGACCTTGGTGCAGCTTCGCATCCACGTTTCGTATTCGTGCGTAGCGCGCAGGATGTCGATCGCTTTAGACTTCAATGGTGAGCCCACCTTCAAATTTCACTAGATTCTCACCGGCAAATCATGCGCAACTTATCAACAAATATTAGGTCCGAAATATATTAGGTCCGAAACAAGCGCGATTGGAATCGAGTCATCGCCGTATCTATATAAGCGGGAATCGAAGGTCTAGAGCGTCGGGACGAGCAACCCGTCACCTAGCTTTCATGTTCTCTGCCATTCCGCTACAAGCTTCCGTGTATTGCCTCGCCTTCACCATGTCACTACCCTCTGCAGCAGCATGTCCGCTCAGATCGTTCGTGCACGTTTACAGACTCGACATGAGGAAGGTTCCTGATGGCGCACTCCGCGTTTCCTCCAGTTCAACACCACTCTCCGGCTTCTGAAGGTGTAATCGCAAACGACGCATATGGCTCCTGTGTGTCTTGGGGTGCAGTGATCGCCGGAGCATTCGCGGCCGCTGCTCTTTCACTAATCTTGCTTGCTTTGGGAGCGGGGCTCGGCTTGTCCGCCGTATCGCCATGGTCCAACGCAGGCGCATCGGCGGGAACCCTCGGTAAAGGAGCAATTCTCTGGCTCATCCTGATGGAAATTATGGCGTCCTCGATGGGCGGCTATTTGGCGGGACGCTTACGCACGAGGTGGACCAGAATTCACGGCGACGAAGTCTATTTCCGAGATACAGCGCACGGTTTTCTATCCTGGGCGGTTGGCCTGGTGATCACGGCTGCGTTTCTCGCATCCGCGACAGCTTCAATGGTGGGCGGGGCGCCTTCCCGCGTGGCCACGGGCTCATCATCCGTGGCTGCTTCCGCTACGAACGCCGATCCGAACGAATATTTCATAGACATGATGTTGCGGTCCAGCTCATCGAACTCAAATTCAAACGAAGCTCTTGTACGCCCCGAGGTCGGATTAATTATTGCTAACGGCCTTCGTCAGGGCGACATTCCGGAAGCCGACAAGGCATATCTCGCGCAAGTGGTGGCCTCAAGAACTGGATTGAGCGAGTCCGAAGCTGAGAAGCGCGTGACGGACGTATTTGCTGCTGATCAGCAAGCCGCAGAGTCAACTCGAAGGGCCGTCGCTCATTCTTTACTTTGGATATTTCTTGCACTCTTAATTGGCGCCTTCTGTGCTAGCTTCTCGGCGACGATCGGCGGTGCAGAGAGAGATCACGTGGTAATCGTGTAGCTAATGGACGAGCTACAAGTGGAATAAGCTTGATTCGAATTACGGAGGTTGGCGATGCGTTCGATCATACTATTGCTTCTTGGGGTCCCGATTCCAATTGTCATTTTGATCGCGCTCTTGAGCCGGTAGAGGAAGCAGGGCCACGAACATCTAGGCCGCTGTGGAAAATACATTTCAGTTTGCCGTGTCCGGTGCCGATTTGGCGGGCGAAACGCGTCTAGATCGATTCTTCGGCTTGGTGTCATAGCGGATGTTCTCGGCCCATGCGAGTAAATCATCAGCCGGCATGAAGTTCAGAATTCGTTCGCGTTTCACGCCAGCTAACAAAGCAGATGCTGCGCTAAACTCCATAAAAGCTGCGGCGGTCCATGAGAGTCGGTTCCCAAGGAAATTCGGCACCCTTCTTTCGCGGCCAGCCGAACAAGATCGGGACTCAAGTCTTGGCGATCTGGATAGCCATCGATCTCGACAGCTTTATCGAGCTTCGCGGCCTCGCCAAAAACGTGCGGCCAGTCCGCACTCAGCCCCATCCTAAAGTTGTAGATACGGCCTCGCGGATGACCGAGAATTTGAATTGTTGGATTGCGAAGAGCGGAGAGGTAGCGCCCGGTTTGATCTCCCAATTTCCGCAGGGATGAGTGGAAACACCCTAGGACAATATCTAGTCGGGCAAGCGACGTCGGATCCATGTCGCCTTCTCCTTTGGGATTCAGGTTCAGTTCGATCGAGCGCAGCACACGGAATCTCTTACCCGATGATGCGATGGACGCATTGAGATTCTCGATCTCCCTACCTTAGCGCGCGTCGCCCTAGCGGCGAAGAATCAGTGGCTCAGTCAGCGGACGGCGCGAGCGGATTAGGCCCCCGAACCTAGATCACCCTTCTGAGGGAAGCCTCGCGGGCGGAGCGGCGCTGGGCCGGCCTTTGCGAAAAAGACGATGTTTGCGCAGAAGCCAGATCAGAATCGAGAGCGTCACCCACACCACGAGTGCGGCAAAAAGTGAGAGTGCGCCGTTCCAAATCGGCAGCAGCCTCCATGTTGTGAATGCGAACCCGATGAGACCGATACTCCCGATTGCCGCACCGCGCGCATCCAACGCCGCAGCCTCACGCCCGCGAATCGTTTTTGCTATCCCCGCTCTATGTTTCTTTTCTCGCTCATGCTTTTCTACCAGCGTAGCGCTCGCGGGGAAAATTGCGGGAAAAGCTAGGAATAGGCCTCCGAATACGGGTCCGTAATGGCTTGCCAGCACTCCTGTAACAACTGTAATTGTGCCTCCGAAAAGGAATCGGAGGGCATACTCATACCACGTAGCTTTTAAAGCCGAAATTTCGAAATGAACTCGCATTCGCGTTATCGCAACAACACGTACCAACAAGAGCCTATCGCGCAAATCATCCATGCGGTGAGGGCTAAAATCGCTGCCGGAGCGGCATCTACCTTATATTTCATCATCAGGCGAATCGCGGCGGTTGCATACAAGAACAGAGCAATCGCGCCGAAGATCATCGATCGCGCCTCCACCGCCGCAAACAGTTTTCCTTCTGTCATGATGGTCAACCCAAGCGTGGCCATCGCCACCGAAGGCGCGGCGGCAAAAAGGCCCGCGAAACTCTTGGGCTTCACTGCGTCGCCAAAAGCAGCGAACAAGGAGACAACGGCACCGCCGACAATGAAACGAATAAGGAGTTGGGTCACTCTGTAAGTTGCCTCAGAGGCCTCGCGACCAGTCAATCTTACTGGAACAGTACAACGCAAACTGCCGTACCGGTGAATCAGCACTTCTCGGTATTTCAGGTTCTTGTGTTCGGCGAACTTGCCGTCCCTGCCGCATGGATAATGGAAGAAAACAAAGCAGGCCCTGCGCCGATTTTTTGAAACGAGTCCGTTTTGAGTAATTTTCAAGACTGACCCCGCCCGCCCTACAGCTTTCCGCCGATTGTTCGCCTTATGTGCTGCAACTAAGGTCGAATAGCAGCTAAATTTGGAGGGTTTTATGAAAGCGCTTGTTTACAAGGGACCGCGCGACGTACGGGTGGAAAAAGTGCCGGACCCCAACATCGAACAACCGACTGACGTGATTGTCAAAATAACCACCACGAATATCTGCGGATCTGATCTTCACATGTACGAAGGTCGAACCGACGTGGAAGAAGGAAAAATTCTTGGCCACGAAAATCTCGGTGAAGTGATCGAAATAGGCAAATCTGTCACCCGCGTCAAGAAGGGAGACTTGGTTTGCCTGCCATTCAACGTCAGCTGCGGTTTTTGCGAAAACTGCGAGCGCGGCTATACCAGCGCATGTCTGACGGTGAATCCGGGCAAAGCGGGCGGCGCATACGGTTATGCTGGCATGGGCCCTTATGAAGGCGGGCAGGCGGAATTTCTTCGTGTGCCGTTCGCGGATTTCGATTGCCTCGTGCTGCCCGAGGGAGCGGAAGAGCAGCAAAGCGACTACGTTATGCTCGCAGATATCTGGCCTACCGGTTATCACGCTACCGAGCTGGCCTGCTTGCTTCCGGGCGAATCCGTCGTCATCTATGGTGCCGGTCCAGTGGGTCTATTCGCGGCATACTCCGCAATCCTAAAGGGCGCAAGCCAAGTAATGATTGTTGACCGGCTGCGGGATCGGCTGAAGCTGGCAGCGAAAATCGGTGCTACGCCGATTGACGATTCCAAATCTTCTCCGGTGGAACAAGTGCTTGAGTTGACCGATGGAAGAGGCGCTGATAAAGGTTGCGAATGTGTTGGGTATCAAGCGCACGATCCAAAGGGCCACGAACATCCCAACATGACGCTCAACAATCTCGTCAAATCAGTGAAGCCCACGGGACGTCTGGGTGTTGTCGGCGTCTTTCCATCCGAGGATCCCACAAGCAAAGATACTCTAGAGAAGCAGGGCCAAATCGCCTTCGATATAGGCAAGTTCTTCGAGAAGGGTCTCTCGATGGGCTCTGGTCAAACGAACGTGAAAGCCTATAACCGGCATCTCGCCAAACTCATCCAGACCGGCAAAGCCAAGCCTTCGTTTTTGGTGTCGCACGAACTCCCGCTCGACGACGCCCCAGAGGCATACAAGCACTTTGACGCGCGCGAAAACGGTTGGACCAAAGTAGTTTTAAAGCCGGGAATGGCCGAAGCAAAGAAGGGCAAAGCGGCGTCGGCGGGACGGGAGAAATAGTGACGCGTCACCCTTAGACTGGCGTTTCTGTAACTGTCCAATAGTGAACTTACACTGGTAAACGCAAATGGTATGGTGCGCGAACGATGGAACGTGATTACGACATTTTCGAGGTTTTGCCAGACGGCCAACCTCTCTGGCGTACAGCCGTTGCCGGGCACGAGAATGCGCTGCACGTGCTAAAACAACTCGCCGTGAAAACTACAAATGAGGTACGCATAATGCATTTACCTACCAAGGCCGTCATTGCTGTGATGAATGCGGGCAAATCACAATCAGACCGGAGCGAGTGACCTTACGTGTCCCATGAGGCTTGCTGGGCCGCCCTTCGAAATTACTCGGTCAACGTTCACGTCAGTTTCGATCAGCGTTATCCCCGTCGCGTGCTGAGTGAACAAAATTATTGGGACCTCAGGCATTGCCTTCTTTAATTTTCGGGCCGCGTCTAGACCGTTTAAAACTGGCATTGCCAAATCGAGAATTATGAGATCGGGGCGATGCTTCAAAGCGAAATCAATCGCCTCCTGTCCATCTTTCGCTTCGGCGCAGATATCGTAGTCTTTTTCGGACTCAAAGAGTTTACAGAGCATCTGGCGAATTAGGGGGGCTATCGTCCGCCACCAGGATGCGTTTGGCCATGAAAGCTCTCGCGAAGGCGAGGGCAAACTGACCTTGGCCTGTTAATTGATACTGTTTCCCGAAGTACCAAGGCCAAACTATCGGGTGTTGTATGTAAACTTTGGGGCGTGTGCCACTTAACCCTCGGATGCCGCGCTCATTTTTTAGTACGGTAAATCATGTATTGTTGCGATTGGCATATGCGGTATGTTCCTTGCACTGGAGGGCTCAGTTGTCAGACCCTCACGCGGCACTTAACGCACTTGGAGGTGTGGGCGGCGGGCAGACCGATGTCTTCCGTTTGTTGATCGAGAGCATAAAAGACTACGCCATTTTTGTATTAGACCCGGAGGGCAACATCTTGACTTGGAATCCGGGTGCCGAAGCGATGAAGGGCTACACCAAGGGCGAGATTGTCGGAAAACACTTCTCAAATTTCTATTTGCCAGAGGCCGTGCAGAGCGGCTGGCCAAGGCGCGAACTTGCTCTTGCGATAAAGGAAGGCCGCTTCGCAGACGAAGGCTGGCGCGTGAGGAAGGATGGCTCAACCTTCTGGGCGTCTGTCATGATCACGCCGTTGCGAACCGAGGACGGCACGCTCGCTGGTTTTGCCAAGATCACTCAAGATTTGACGGAGCGGAGAAAAGGAGAGGAGCAAATTCAGGCTCTGAACAGAGAACTTCGCCAGCGCGTTTCACAACTTGACGAAGCACGGCGAGTGATCGAGCTGAGAACTTTTGAGCTTCAAAAGCTGTCCGGACAGCTACTGCATATTCAGGATGAGGAAAGGAGGCGGCTCGCGCGTGAACTCCACGATGACTTAGGTCAGCAATTGAGTGCGTTGAGTATGCTGGCCAAGAAAGGCGGTAATAAAGAGATGTCAGAAGTTGTAGATAGTGCATCCGCATCGGTACGTAGTTTGTCTTACCTCCTACATCCTCCTCTGCTTGACGAGACTGGCTTACGCTCCGCTCTGGACTGGTACATAGAGGGACTCGCAAAAAGGAGTGGAATTCAGATTTCTTTCACGATAAAGCCACATATTTTCCCCCGTCTCACACGAGAGATCGAGACCACCATTTTTCGCATTATTCAGGAAGCGCTTACCAACGTCTATCGCCACGCTGGTACTGAAAGCGCCCGAGTGGAGATTGAGAAGCAGTCTGAATGGGTGACAGTGCGCGTGCGCGATTACGGTAAGGGACTGCCGCCAGAAGCCAATTCGCGTAGTCCATTAAATGTTGGCGTGGGAATCAGCGGAATGCGTGAGCGTGTCCGTCAATTCGGCGGCGACCTGACCCTGACCGGAGCTGAACCTGGGATGTTAGTTGAGGCTAAAATTCCTCTGTTTGGATGACTGTTTTTTGTCGCGGCCCCTCCGTCGAAGACTAACACCTTTAATATTTTCGCCACGCAAGACGTAACACCCTAAACTTGTCGTAACTCATTGAGGGGAGCTCGCTTAACCTCAACGCCCGCGCCTTATAGCTCGCCTTTGTCTCTTCGTCGCCTAACGAAGAGCTCATGCAATTCCGCAAATGAATAAACACCATCGGCGATATGCTCCATTCCTTGCGTTGATGCTAAGTCCTCGTCAACCTTCCACCACGCATTGGTCTTTTCATTTTCGTCTTCGCGGAGCAGAAATTCTACGCGATGCCCTTGTTCTCTCAGCATCGCTACGCCTTTCAAGGCCTCCTCATTCTCGCTCATGCGTGTAATTCTAACATGGGGTCGTGTCCCTGAAATGAGCGTAGAATCCCCTTGGGTGGGGAAAGGACCGCGCGATGAGTGATAAGCCACGAAAGTCTGAAGATGCTCCCGAAAAACCTTCAGTCACGCTTCCCGGAAAAGTCGAAAAAATCATACCGGGAGTTGTTTCAACTATGCCTGATAAAGCGCAGATTGCAGTCGAAGGAGCAGATCATCTCTACAAAGAGATTCGCGTCGAAAACACTCCGCAAGACGAGAATGGCAAGCCCGTGTCCCTAAGCCCGGTGCGGAAGTAGAAGTCACAATCGAAGCCGAAAAACATGTGACAGAGCCCAAGAAATCTTCGGAATCAAAGTAGGCCCGGCCGACCTGCGCTCCAAGAGGGGACTGTTAAGCGCAATCATCTAGCAGGTCGATGAACTGTTGTTTCGTCGAATCCCAGATTCGATAACCGTCAGTGCCATCCGCCGCGAGGCTGATCAGCCGCTTCTTTGCTGTGACGATATCCTCGACGGCCTCAACCCACACAACAGAATCATTCGTCTTCTTGAAGATGTCATACTTTGCAACCATAGACACCTCCAACCGGAAGAGAGATTTCTGCGAAGGAGGCTACGATGCATCCGTCCCACGTAACAGTCAACAAGTTTTACTATGCCCGAGGTTGAAGGATATGGTCGGAAACAACCTAGCCGCGCGGTGTCGTGGGATCGTCTGGGCCTGTTCGACTCGCACGGTTCTTGCGTTGTCTTCCTTGCATGAAATGGCATGCCTCCAGCAGACCCAGCAAGAGTATAAGACCTAGCAGCCCGAGCACAGGGATCGTGAACATGCCGGAATGCTGGTGCGTGAGACTTATCTGCGGTATCGGGCCTTCCGCTTAGGTTCGTAGAAGAACTTGTGCAGGTCACCGGTGAAATACAGTAACCGACCGATACCAATCACGAGTTGGCGTCGCGAAAATTGATATAAGCCCGGCCTCGGATTTGATCTGGAAAGACTCCCCGAGCCAGATCAGGGGCGCTGGCACCCGTCAACGGCATGTGTATTCGAGGCCGGGCCAGAATGAGACCACAAATGCTCCTCGATATTTCCCCGCTGTGCCTTTACCACAATTGCCCGATGATTCTCGTGGAGCAAACCCTGCACCCAAGACGTTTTCTGAAAGAGATCTATCAGTGGTTCGCCTGTCCTGTACACGGTTGTAATCAGCGGTACGACATGACGCATGGCTACTATGTGATGAGGGATGGCGCGTTCGAAGATGCAACGAACAAACCGTGTGCTGACTGTTCGTTGTTTCTTTATATGGCGAAGCGTGGCGAAACAATGGGGGATACGGTTTGGCTCTGCGCGAACGAGGCGTGCCCGTCGCACAACCGAACGACGTAATTCAAGCTCGATACATGAGGTCAGTGCGTTGATACGTCGCGGTTTTCGCACAGTTGGGGCATTGAAGTTCGCTCCCACCACCCGGAAACTCAGGTTTGGAAGGGAAGAAGAAACTCATCACTGTGGCATCAATCACCGAGTGTTGGAATGGCAATCCGCAGTGGCTGCACTCTAGAAACCAACTTGCCATTCCGCACCTTAATGCCACTGTAGGCTCCGCTACAGAGCGTTGAAATACCCAGTTATCCCTAATCCATTGAGAAATTCGGTCAGTGTCCAAGACGAGACAGCGCCGATTATCGAACTGCCTGATATAAGGAAATCTCGTTCACTGGAATGGCCAGAAGAAGGGCGATTCCGTCACAAGTCGCATTTGAGGCTGGTTCCGGACGTTAGAAGCGAGTACAGTCGGGAAGTCACACCGCATAACTACCGAGCAAACCATTCAACTCGGTGCTCCTCCAGCAGAGGTGCTAAATGATCCGTACTGGTTGGCGCGATCACTACCAAATCGCTGTTCGCGAAGCGAATCCTGCAACACTACAAGGTCGCGTGCGGGAAGCAGAAAGTGCTATTTTCTCGTGTCTGGAAACTCTTACGCAGGACTCCGAGGCGTGCGCCGAGCGACAGGCAATAGGCGAGGCGTTAGCCAGTTTGCGCACCCTAAGACTAAATGCGCTTTATCACGGCAATTAGGAACCTAACGCAAAGCAACAACGCCATCTTCATTCGGTTTTCAAGGCTGAACTGGCCACATCGATAGCGTCTCCGTCCTATCCGTCCTTCGGCATCGAATCTTACCCTATGTGTGTTGCACGACCGACGTCGTACTCGGAACGCTGTATGCTACCCCATGACTACATTCGATATCTTCACGCGAGAGGCAGACGGCGCACCACTCTGGGTAGAAGCAGCCGATAGCTTGGAAGTTGCGAAGGCGCGTATTGTCGAACTCACCTCCGTGGGCGGCGCATATGGGATCTACGATTCTGAATCCGGAAAGTGGGTCATACCCTTCAAAGAATTGGTTCAATAACCAAGATACAAGGCGGCGTCGGAGTTCCGGAAGGTGCCCTTTGTGTTTCTAGGACTTGTCATGCTTGCGGTGACGCCGATATTCTTCTTTGCAAAGCCGTAGCGCCGCCACGTAGACGTCTCGTGGTGGCTTGCCGAAATTAGTGGATGGTGCGCACATGTATCGCGCTGCCCGCCCTTCGCGGACTAACTGCTCGTCTGACATCTTACGAAGGCGCTCGCGCTCTTTTCCTTCGTCGAATTTGTCGAAGCCTACAGCCATGGGGTTGTTTCCTTACGGCGGGCAGGATAGCATTCCCCGAACTGATTTCAACTTCGCCCTACGGAGACAACGTGCACTTCGTTCAAAAATTTGAAAAGGCACTTCGCAAGCGACACCACGCACTAATGACGGAACTCGCGAAGATTGAGCATCTGATTGACGCTTTCGAGAAGGGAGCGAAGCGCGGTGCTAAAAAGGTTGGAAATAGGTTGTCAGCAGCGGCCCGCAAAAAAATCTCCATCGCGCAGAAGGCTCGCTGGGCTAAGACCCGTAAAGCAAAAGCTACGAAGGGATAGAGTTCGCAATGGCCGGCGAAATTCGGCTCGGAACATCATCCTTCACGGCCGACGGCTGGAACGGCGCCTTCTATCCCAAGGGCATGAAATCCGCCGACTACCTCAGCTATTATTCGAGTCGCTTCGATACCGTGGAGGTGGACTCCACCTTCTACCGTTGTCCCACGATCGAAGCCGTCCGCAATTGGGCGCACAAGACGCCGCCTGGTTTCATCTTCTCGCTGAAGATCCCTCAAACGATCACTCATCAGAAAATTCTGATCGATTGCGAGAAAGAGTTTGAGGAGTTTGTTGGCACAGTATAGGTGCTGGACGAAAAATTGGGGCCGATGGTTTTTCAGTTCCCATACTTCAATAAAGATGTTTTCAATACCCCAGTACAATTTCTCGACCGGCTCAAGCCGTTCTTCAAAAAACTACCCCGGGGTGGGTACAAATTCGCTGTCGAGATTCGAAATAAATGGTGGTTAACGAAACGGTTCGCCGATCTGCTGAAGGAAAGCAACGTGGCGCTTGTGCTACAAGATCATTCGCTCGTGCCGTCAGCGGAGCGCTTATTTTCGATGATAGATCCCATCACGGCCGATTTCGTCTACATCCGTTTGCTTGGGGATCGAAAAGCAATTGAAGCCAAGACGACGGTCTGGAATCAGGTTGTCGAAGACAAAACGGCCAGCATGACGTCGTGGGTTGAGGTCTGCCAGATGGTTCAAAGGCGTGGGATACCGCAATACGTCTATTTCAACAATCACTACTGAGGGATTTGCTGTGGCGTCTGTGGAGCGCTTCCGAAGACTGTGCGCGGAGAAGGGCATCGAGACGCCGCTGAATGTGCAGGTGCCGGCGGTGATTGAGCCTACACTGTTCGATATTTCGCCGAACTGAGCCACTTTCTTTCGCACACACACCTGCCACCGCACAGTCTCGCTTGTTTCTTGGCGAGTGATGCGCTGCCATTCTCGAATTCATTGTCCCTGTCCGACCTACGAGCTCGGTCCGTGTCACTTCATCGTCTCGGTCTTGCCCACCAAACATCTCTCCGATCACGTCCGACCATGATGATTTCTTCGAACTCCCTGACATTCCAGGGAGGCGGGTAGCCTATTCACTTATCCGGTCACTGCTGCGCAGGACCACTGTTGATAGCTGGCATCCCCGCACGGACACGACCGCTTTCCTGCCGCGCTTTTCCGCGACGGCAGAACTCTTCGTAATCGATCTGGTCACGCATCATGATCCAGAGTCGGATTCCCAACTTCCTGGCTGCCGCGACTCTCGCTTTCCCCAGTCCTTTCTGCACCAGTTTCCGCCGATAGAAGCGTTTCAACTCCGGATCCCGCTCGACCGCGTGCATCGCTGCTTCACACCACAGATAACGCAGCAACGTGTTCCCTTGTTTGCTCATCGCACCCAGCCGCTGCCGGCGCCCGCTGGTGTATTCGCTCGGAATCATGCCGATGTAACTGGCCAGTGCTTTTCCATCGCTGAACCACAGTGGATCCCCCAGGAACACTTCGGTGGCTAACGCGGTGATCGGCCCCACTCCCGGATGTGTTAGCAATCGTCTTGCCTGGGGATGCTGCTGGATCTCTTCGCAGACTTCTTTGTCGAGTTCTTCGATCGATCCCTGCAGGCGAGGATACAAAGTCAGCAGTGCCGCTCGTCGCTCGCTGGCATGGGGAGCCAGAGGCAACGCTCGAAGTGCGTGCTGGTTTGCTTGGCTCCATAGCGCGTGGCCTCTCCTGAGACCGTGGTTGAGTGCCATCGATTGCAGCGTGTGCTGGACTCGGGATCGCATGCGCACCCACTGATGACGGTGACGTAACAACGTGCGCAGATCGCGTTGCTCGGTCGAGGGCATCCAGATCGTCGGAAAGCGATTCTCGGCGAGCAAGGTCAGTAACAATCGCGCATCCCGCCGATCATGCTTTTGTTTGCGTGTTTCTGCTTTGCGGATTTTCGCTGGATGACCGACGCGGCATTCGATCCCCAGCTCTTCCATCAACTCCAGAAACCACTGCATTGAGCCGGTCGCTTCGATCCCCACCAGAATCGGACCAGACAGTGCGGAATAAAACTCCCGGACGGTGTCGCCTTCATGTTCGAGGGTCTTTTCTTCCATCTCGCCTGTATCAGTATCCAACATCGCGATCGTCTGTTGTCGAGCGTGTAGATCGCATCCTATAATTTTCATCTCGGCCTCCTTCGATCCGAGCTCTGTTAGGTCCGGACACCACACAGTTTACTCGGCTCGTCGTGAGGCCGACTTCGTTATGCCATCATCTATCCAAGTTTCCGCGGTCGTTGAGTATATCGGATGAACTGACCTTGACATTCGCCCTGATTCATTTGCTCGGACGGATCGACTTTTCCGCAAATTCCAGGGCTACGTTCAGCGCATCCGTAAACTCTTTGACCTTGATTGGTTTTGTCAGATACCAAAAGAATCCTGCCTGCAGGCCCTTCTCGACATCGCGAGGCATTGCATTTGCACTTATCGCAATGACGGGGATGTGCGCCGTTGCCGGGTCTTCGCGCAGGATCTTCAGGGCTTCGATACCGCTCATGCCGGGCAGATTGATGTCCATCAGGATCACCTCCGGCTGGTTACGGCGCGCAAGCTCGATGCCGAGTTTCCCGTTTATCGCGCTCAGCAGGCGCAAATCGGGGCGGCGCGCGATGAGTTGTTCGACCAGCTTTAGGTTAGTCGGGTTGTCCTCTACATAGAGCAGGGTGCGCAGCGGCGCGCCGTACTGAACTTGAACTTCGGCCACTGCCGTAGGTTCGGCTCTGTTAACTGCAAGTTGTGGTGCAGTAGCTGTGTTCAGTTCGAACCAAAACACGCTTCCCACCCCGACCGTGCTTTCTACGCCTATCACGCCCTCCCATTAGCTCCACTACTCGCTTGCTCATTACCAGACCGATGCCCGTGCCTTCTTCGGCGCTGCTCTCTTGTCCCAGACGGTTGAATGGCTGAAAAAGCTGCGTCAGCTTCTCTGGAGTCAACCCCGCGCCAGTGTCCCTGACGCAGATGCGAGTGCGTTCCGGGGTGCTTGTGGTGCAGTCCACGACGACCGTTCCCCCCGGTTGGTTGTATTTGATCGCGTTGGAAAGAAGGTTGATGAGAACTTGCTTCAATCGGGTTCGATCGGCACCGACAAAGCAAGGGGTGTCGAACCGGGGAAAGGTCATTTTGATGCCCCGCTTTTGCCCCTGCGGGTCAATCATGGTCTGGCACTCGACCATGACTTCGGCCAGCGATATCGGCTCCGGCGACAGCGACAGCTTCCCGGACTCGATCTGCGCGAGATCTAGGATCTCGTTGATCAGCTTCAGTAGATACCATCCCGCATGAAGAATCTGGTCAATGTGTGCCTTCTGGGATTGCTTCGGCGGCGGAGAGTCGGACTCCATCAGCTGGGCGAAACCGAGGATCGCACTGAGCGGAGTGCGCAGTTCATGGCTCATGCTGGAAAGAAAGTCCGATTTAGCGAGGTTGGCTTTTTCCGCCGCGATCTTGGCTCTCTCCAACTCGACGTTCTTATCCTGAAGCGCCTGGTCGAGACGTTTGCGCTCCGTGACGTCGCGCGCTGCGGCGAACACGCCCTGCAGAGTCCTATCTCGGTCGTAGAAGGTGGTCGCATTGTATGACACCACTGTTTTCTTGCCGTCCCGGGCGCGCGCGGTGAGCTCGTAGTTGGTCACATTTTTCTCGCGCAGCACCAACTTGATGGCCGCCTCTGCCCGCTCAGGGTCGGTGAAGTAGTTCTTGGCCGCAGGGCCGATTCCCAGGCCTGCTGATCGGCTTCCTTGGCGCGGTACTGCGCGCGCCCGCCATGGCGGGCCACTTCCCGGCTGATCGTCGAGGCACAGCGGTGCAGGCCTTGGGCGATTCCGCGAATCGGCGAGCCACAAGCGATTCCGCGGGAGATGTCTTCTCGTTCTGCCAGGGTGAGTGAACTCGGTGAACGGCGGCGGATGGGCGGCGCAATCCCACCATGGCGCTTCAACAGAAGGTGAATAACCACATTGTTCTTGCCTAGCGCTCGACCAATCGCATGTAACGACTCTCCCGCTTTCCAACGACGCCATACCTCAACTCTTTGCATCGCAGAAAGCCGTATCCGTTTCTTTGGGATCATACAACACCACCTTTTAGAAAAAAGATTTATACCAGGTGGTGTTGCATCGACCGGTTGAGCCCTCACCTGTTCTCGACATTTATCTGGGTCTGAATCAGGCGGGATGAAAACAGGACCTCGGTTAAGGCTGTTTCGAGGTCTTCAGCCAGCACTATATGGGTCTTTATAATTCCTTATACTCCGAACCCGCAAAATGAATTACCATCCAGAAATATTCTCCAGGCTGACAATCTCATCATTTCACTGGTTGGGGTGATCGATGTGATCGACCGGGCACGGCGGTTGCAGAACAAGGCTGCACATCTCAACGAGAGCATGACGAATGAAAATCATCACCAACTTGAAATATGCCCGCGAAGAAGGCACGGACCATCCCGAGATCAGCAACTCGACCTCGCCGGGATGATGCGGCCCTCTTTCGAGGTTCGCATGCAATCGTGCTGACTTGAAGATGTTTGGCGATGGCTGAAAAAGCGATCAACGATGACGGCGATTATTTTCGGGTGCCCGCCAACGAGGCGTGGACTCTTCTGCAGTCCCTCACGGTGCTGTATTACTTGCACGAAACCAATCCAGACAACCTACTGGTCCGCGACAAGACTGAGCCGACGGCCCCGGTAAGTATTGCGGCCGTCGGCATGCAATTGGCCACGCTCCCGGTGGTTGTCGAGCGCGGCATCCTCATCCGAGATTTCGCGGCCAAGCACACCTTGAAACAACTGCGATACCTGCTGCAATGCCCGCAGGGTCCCGAGCCCGAGGCCTCCGGCTACAAGGGCTTCTTCTATCATTTTCTGGACATTGAAACAGGCCGGCGCGTTTGGCAGTGCGAGCTGTCGACCATCGATTCGGCCTTTCTGTTCGCGGGCGCGTTGACGGTCGCCACCTATTTTGACCGCGACACCGCCCACGAGGCCGAGATCCGCACCCTCGCAAACGCCCTCTACCAGCGCGCCGATTGGAACTGGGCTCGCGATGGCGCAGCCACACTCACGCACGGCTGGCGACCGGAGAGCGGATTCATCCCATACCGGTGGCAAGGCTACGACGAAGGCCTGCTGCTCTACATCTTGGGGCTGGGCTCGCCCACACATCCATTGCCGCCGGAGAGTTATCGCGCCTACTGCGCAACCTACCAGTGGAAAAGCATCTACGCCCGCGAGTTGCTCTACTCGGGCCCGCTA
The DNA here is from genome assembly GCA_963815265.1 of uncultured Acidobacteriota bacterium. Classification (GTDB taxonomy): domain Bacteria; phylum Acidobacteriota; class Terriglobia; order Acidiferrales; family UBA7541; genus Palsa-295. Next base: position 325,019 of record CAWFGI010000006.1, read on the forward strand.
TTTACCCATCAACTGTCACACATGTGGATTGACTTTCGCGACATTCGTGACGAATTCATGAGACAGCATAGCAGCGACTACTTCGAGAACAGCCGTCAGGCGACCTTTGTGCAGCAGGAGTACGCAATTCGCAACCCCATGAACTTCGCCGGCTACGGGAAAGATTGCTGGGGATTCACGGCATGCGATGGACCGGGAGGGATCAAACGACTCGTCAACGGTGTTGAGCGCCAGTTCTTCGACTACACCGCTCGCGGCGCCCCCTTCGGTCCCGATGACGGCACCGTCGCACCCTGGGTGGTCGTCGCCTCCCTACCTTTCGCTCCGGAGATTGTCATACCGGCTGTGCGCCATTTTGCCCAACTGGATTTGGGCATGACAAGAAAATACGGGTTCTTGCCTTCGTTCAATCAATCCTTCGCAGTGGAAGGCAGTCCGACCGGCTGGTGGGTTTCGCCTTATCACTTCGGCATCGATCAAGGGCCGGTGGTGCTGATGATCGAGAATTACCGCACCGGGTTGCTGTGGGACATCATGCGCCATTGTTCGCCGGTCGTGACCGGTTTGCGTCGGGCGGGCTTTACCGGAGGCTGGTTGTAGCCTCGGCGAATCGGCGGCTACATGCTTACATGTCTTTAGCGCCTCGTTGTTGATCTCGTTGAACGGCGCCTTGAACTGCCCCGAGTTGCGGTCCACGGCGCGAGCATTGAACCAATAGGTGATGGCATAACGAAGTCGGCCTCACGACGAGCCGAGTAAACTGTGCGGTATCCAACGTACAGAGCTCGGATCGAAGGAGGCCGAGATGAAAATTATAGGATGCGATCTACACGCTCGACAACAGACGATTGCGATGTTGGATAGCGACACAGGAGAGCTGGAAGAAAAGACCCTCGAACATCAAGGCGAGACCGTGCGGGAGTTTTATTCGGCACTGTCTGGTCCGATTCTGGTAGGGATCGAAGCGACCGGCTCGATGCAGTGGTTCCTGGAGTTGATGGAAGAGCTGGGGATCGAATGCCGCGTCGGCCATCCCCAGAAGATCCGCCGAGCAGAGACGCGCAAACAAAAGCATGATCGGCGGGATGCGCTCTTGCTTCTGAAGTTGCTCGCCGAGAATCGCTTTCCAACCATCTGGATGCCCTCGAGCGAGCAACGCGATCTGCGCACGTTGCTACGTCACCGTCATCAGTGGGTGCGCCTGCGATCTCGAGTCCAACACACGCTGCAATCGATGGCACTCAACCACGGTCTCAGGAGAGGCCACGCGCTATGGAGTCAAGCGGGCCTGCACGCACTTCGGGCATTGCCTCTGGCTCCTCATGCCAGCGAGCGGCGAGCGGCACTGCTGTCTTTGTACCCTCGTTTGCAGGAATCCATCGACCAGCTGGATCAGCAGGTCAGCCAGCAGGTTCAGCAACATCCCCCGGCGCGGCGACTCATGACGCACCCGGGAGTGGGGCCGATCACCGCGTTAGCTACCGAAGTTTTCCTGGGCGATCCGCTGCGGTTCATCGATGGAAAAGCACTGGCCAGTTACATCGGCATGATCCCGAGCGAACACTCCAGCGGAGGCCGGCAGCGGCTGGGTGCGATGAGCAAACAAGGAAACGCGCTGCTGCGTTATCTGTGGTGCGAAGCGGCGATGCACGCGGTGGAGCGGGATCCGGAGTTGAAACGCTTCTATCGGCGCAAACTGGTGCAGAAAGGGCTGGGGAAAGCGAGAGTCGCTGCAGCCAGGAAACTCGGGATCCGACTCTGGATCATGATGCGTGACCAGATCGATTACGAAGAGTTCTGCCGTCGAGGAAAAGCGCGGCAGGAAAGCGGTAGTGTCCGTGCGGGGATGCCTGATCTCGACAGTGGTCCTGCAGCATAGTGACCGGATCAAGTGAATAGGCTACCCGCCTCCCCCTTGCGGGGAGTTCGAAGAAATCATCATGGTCGCACGTGATCGGAGAGATGTCTGGTGGGCAACACCGAGTCGATGAAGTGACACGAACCGAGTCTCGTAGGTTGGACAGGAAGAACAATCCGAGAATTGCGGCGCATCGCCCGCCGAAGGAAACAGCGGGACTGCGCAATGCAGGAGTCTGTGCGAAAGGAATAAAAAAAGAGTTAAAGACTCTTGACGTGGCCGACTTCGTTAGAGATGTCGAGAAATCCGCTTCGCACGCAATATAAAAGGCGCCCACTTTGCGGTAGGTTTTGATTGCTCGTATCACCACCTACCGAAAGGAGCGCCGTTGTGAACCAAGCAAAGTATATTGGCATGGATGTTCATCAGGCAACGATCTCAGTTGCGGTCATGGATTCCGCCGGCAAGCTGATCTTGGAGTCCATCCTCGAAACGAAAGCGGCCACGATTCTGCAGTTCCTAGGCAGGCTGGGCGGCGCTTGCTGGTGACTTTCGAAGAAGGAACTTCTGCAGTTTGGTCGTATGAACTACTCAAGCCTCATGTTGCGGATGTCCTAGTCTGCGATCCCCGGAAGAATGCCCTATTACCTATTAAAGGATGGCAGCAAGAGCGACCGAATCGACGCTCGGAAACTGGCCGAGCTCTTGCGCGGCAACCATCTCTCACCGATCTACCACGGAGAGAACGGCTGACGGTTCCTCGCACTTGGCGAGATGCCTAGACAAACTCGGATGCGAGTGTGAGAAGCAAGAGTTAGCAAAGCGCACGGCCGCAAGATGACCGGCCGCGGCACGAATTATTCACAGCGGTCAAAACAGTTTGGACTTGATCGCCACAGCGATCTCATTGACATGGGTCTCTAGCACATTTCCGGTGTCCAGTAACTGGACACCGGCAGTCGGGATGTCTCGCCGGAAGGACTCTGCCAGTGCGGGAACGAGATATGGATCGAACCTCCCCATATCACGAGGAGTGGCGGCCGCGACTTTCGGGAGTACTCGTGGACTCTGGACTGCAAATGAGGTGTGCTCGCTCGTTCAAGCTAGCGAACTTCGACGACGACGAGGGACACATCGTCGGCCAGGGCGCCGTGGCTCCACGCGGCCGCGCCCTCGAGGATGGCCTGTTTCATTTCGGGAAGTGCTCGTGTGGCCGACTGGCGGACCAACCCTTGAAGGCCCTCAACGCCAAGCATGTCTTTGGACCTGTTGAACACTTCGATAAGCCCATCGGTGTAGAGAACCAGACGGTCGCCGGGCGCGAACTCGATTTCCGCCACCGACTCCGACGGCGCAAACCTGGAGAGATAACCGAGGATACCGTTTTGCGAATCGAGCAGACGCAACGTGCCCTTCGAAACGAGTATTGCTGGCGGTTGGGCCGCGGCCGCAAAAGTCATGCGCCGTCCGCAGTGACTAAAACGAGCTGCGGCCATGGTGAAGTAAAAACCCTCCTGCGGGATGCAATCGTGCACGAAGTCATGGAGGCACTTCAACAAACGGCCAGGCTCAGTCTTACGTTCCAGCGCATGAAGTGTTTCAGAGTAGATGCGATTGGCCATCAGGGCCGAAGCTATGCCATGGCCCGAGACGTCGCACAGGATGAGGTTTAGAAATTCGTCGCCTTGGGGGAGGACTATACCGAAGTCGCCGCCAATCTTATGCGCAGGGCTGTAGTAGGCCTCGACGGCGAGGTCCTTCCATGCCAAATTATGTGGCGCGAGTGACTGCTGGATTCGTGCCGCGGTCGAGAGGTCGGCGTCAATCTCCCTTTGACGCTTGCGGAGTTGTTCCTCGACTCGCTTCAGTTCGCTGATGTCAGTTACAGTCACCACAACGTAGTCCTGACCGTCTGGTCCTTGAATCACCCGCCCGCTTACGATTACCGGGATTCTCTTGCCGTCTTTACGTGGAAGGTGGAACTCGCTGCGGTGCCGGCCGTAGCGGTGCCCCAATTTGTGATCGCGGATAATATGGGGGATGTCCTCGGGAGGGAAAATTGCGTCGAGTGCACTGCCCCGCAATTCGTCGAGGTCGTACTGCCATAATCGTGCCAACGCTTCATTGGCAAAAATGATGCGAAGTTGGTCATCAAGAATCGCCACTCCCTCATTGAGCTCTTCGAGGATGCTCTCCATCTGGCGAAGCCAATCCGGAGTCTCGATATTGACGTTACGCATGGCTTTGTTCAGTTGAATTCGTTCGTAAAGATTGTGTGTCGCGATCGAGCAACCGGGTGACGAGGGCAAACAGAACACTGACCGATATTCCAGACATCAACACACCGATGATGGCCTCCAGAGGCCCCAAGAGTCGCCACTCGGACGGCAGAATCAAATCACCATATCCCAGAGTGGTGTAGCTGCTCGCGGAGAAGTAAAAGGCGAGCTCCCATGATGGGAAGCAATGCGTCCGGTAGAAACTGGCCCACAGAAGAATCACGAGCCCGTGCAGAATTACAATTGCGACCGCCGATTTCACTACCAGGGTGGCCGAGTAAACTGGCCCACGCTTGTGAACGTCCCTCGACAGAACACGCTTTAGCCACTCGATGAGCATAATCGCACCTGCGCACTGCAAGCAGAGCGTAAGACTCAGCAGAAGAACAGCCGCGTAAATTTGAATAAAAAGAATCATCGCAAATACCTTCAACGGGCTAAACATGCTCACTGTTTCATTCGAGCTTCTTTCCCAACGCCGCTATGCCCTAGTCAAGCGAGCCAAGCCGTGACCTACCAACTGACCTTCGCCATCAGCTGGTGTGTGGCGCCATTTGAGGGGCCGGGCGAGCTTCAGTCTCTGCCGGAGGTTGTTTCGTTTCCCAGCGGATGATTTTCAGATCAAGAACGAAGATGCTGTAAAGGACGGGCACCAAGAGCAACGTGATAAACGTTGCCACGGCAAGTCCGCCTATCTGTGCATAACAGAGAGGCTGCCAGAGGGGCCCTCCTTCAAGCGCCAGCGGGACGAGGGCCAGGATGGTCGCTAGCACAGTGATCATTACCGGGCGAATACGCTGGATTCCCGCGTCCGGAAGCGCTTGCTCCAAGGGTTCCCCTTTCTCATGCATTTCCTCGATAAAGTCGAACAGCACGATCACGTGGCTAACGATCACGCCGATTAAGCTGGCGATACCCAGAAAGGCCATAAATCCAAACGGCGTATGCATTACCGAGAGGGCGATCAGAGAGCCAACCACTCCGTAGGGAGCAGCGGCGAATACCAGAAGAGGTTTTCCGGCATTATTGAATTGAATCAATAGCGCGAGATAAATCCCGAGTAAAGAGATCAACAGAACGAGTTTGAGGTTGTCGAATCCGTCGATTTGTTTGGCCCGTTCGCCACCAATCCGGAGTTGATAACCCGGCGGGAGATTTTTCTGAAATTCCTGTATTTTTGGAAGGATCTGGTTAAGGACCTCAGATGCGAGAACTCCAGGCTGGGGATAACACAGAATGGAAATGGTGCGAAAATGCTCGCGGCGCCTCACGCGACCCGTTTCCAAAGAATTTCCGACCGTTGCGATCGACGGCAGAGGCACGCGGTTGTTGGTCTGTGAAGAGTAAATATAGAGGTTCTTGATGTCCGCAAGCTGAGCACGTTCCTCCATACGTAGGCGCGCCACAATCGGGATGTTCTTGTCACCTTCCTTGAAGACGCCCACTGTTGCGCCGCTCATGGCTGCAGTCGACGACTCCGCCACATCGGCGTTGGTAATGGCTGCCACGTTGGCGCGGTCTGGATCAATCTGAATCCTCTGTTGAACATTGTCAGGGAACCAATCATCACGAAGAACGGCGATGCCCTGAGCTTGCCTGACGATGTCCTGAACCTGCCCGGCAATCTGCCGAAGGGTGCGAATATCGCTGGCTTCATTTCTCGCGTCAACGTCCTCCTGCCCAGAGATCAACAACTCGACAGGGTTGTCCACAGGATTGGTTTGAAGCTGGCGAACCGTAACCCACGCACCTGGTACTTCCTTGTCCAGTGCGTCTTGGATCGGACGAGCTAACTTTGGCGAGGCCTCTTTATCCGTCACCTCAACGATCATTTGTGCGTAGTTGGTCTGCGGCATTTCGGGCGAGACTGAAAACCAGAAGCGAGGTCCCCCACCACCGGCAAAGGTCGTCAGTGATTTGAGAAGATGCCCGCCGCTTTCCTTCGAAGCGACTTCAGGCGACTTTTCAATCACCTGCCGGACGACTCTTTCGGCCTGCATTGCAGCATCATTGGTGACGCTCAAGGGAGTGTCATTCGGCAGCCAAATATCCAAATAAAACCAATACTGGACATCTTCGGGAAAGAATTGGGTCTTAAGCCGAGAACCGAAGAACCCGCCTCCGATGAGGAAAACCAGGGACCCGGCGAGGACAGCCCATCGGTGGTTTATGGCTTTGCCCACAAGCCGATTATAGAAGCCGTAAAATCCCCGTTGCCGTCTCTCCTCGATGGTCGGTTCTCGCTTTGCTGGAGGACGCAAAATGTAGTAGCCCAGAAACGGAACAAACGTCATCGCAACAACGTACGCGCACAGCAAGGAAGCCGTCATCACCACCGGAAGGCTCTTCAAGAACTCGCCGGTATTGCCGGTGAGCATCAAAAATGGCAGGTAGGCGATAACATTCGTAATGGTCGCGTAGAAAATCGCGGTTGCCAATTTTGTAGGGCCGAGCCAACAGGCAACGCTGCGCGGAAACCCTTCCGCCAAGTGGCGTTTTATGCCGTCCCCGGAGACCACCGGCACGTCCACGAGGAGGCCCAGCGCGATGATCAGCGATGCGATGGACACTTGTTGAAGATCGATTCCCAACATATACACAACGCCGAAGGTCATCGCCAGTGTGATGGGTATGGCCAGCGCCATAATCAGCGCCAGGCGCCACTCCCAAAATCCAATCAGCGAAACGATGACCACGAGAATGATGGCTTCGAGAAGCGCCCGCATGAACAGGTGAATGTTCTCGTAGACTTGCAGCGGCTGGTCGGAGGTGTGCGCCAAAATCAGGTCGGCGGGAAGGATTTGGCGAAGCTCCGAAAGCTTCAAATTCACGGATTCTCCGAAGCGCGCGATTTGCTTTCTATCGCGCATGTAGATCGCCAAGGTGATCGCGCGGCTGCGCTGCCAGTGTCCACTTGTGTCCCGCCAAGTGTAGTAATTGAGATACTGGGCAGGAGCCTGATAGCCTCGGCTGATTTGGACGAGATCCCGTAAATATACGGGGGTACCCTCCGATGTAGTCGATACGGCCACATCACCTATGCTTCTAGCGGTATCGAATTGTCCGGAGGGAATGAGCGTGACCCTGCGTTCGCCGGTTTCAACAGTTCCTCCCGGCGCAATGATGTTCCGAGCCGAAAGCACTTTGGAGAGATCGGCAGGACGAAGGCCGTACGCTGCGAGGCGATCCTGAGAGTAATCCAGATAGACGGTCTGCGACAAAACGCCCCGCCGCTCCACCTTGGAAACTTCGGGAGCGCCCTGCAGCGTTCGCCCAATCAAGTCCGAAAAATTGTCGAGTTCGGCATAGCTGTATTTGTCGCCAGCAACCTTGGCCAGTTTCGCTCGTGTTTCCCCCGGATCGCGGATGACCGCTGGCTCCCATGTATCGGGATGCAACTCGGATCGTTTTAGCCGCTCCGATATAAACCGCTGGATGAACGCTTGAATGGAACTGTCATCTGCTTCGGAAACACCATCGACGCCGATGAATCCACTCCCCTGAATGATTTCCGAGTCTCGAATGATGCCGTCGGTCCGCGCTTTCTCTTGAAACAGGTATACGGTGTCAAGAACCGCGCGCGGCGAAATGGATTGCGGAAAGGAATCCACCACCGTGATGCGCTGCCCTTTTCCATTCTGCTGTTTTGCATTGCGAGCTTTGCGAATTGCCGATTCGACGGAGTTGGCGCGGGCCGCAATTTCGATATCGTCTGCCTTCGGGCTCGCGACCGTCAGCATGAGCGCCGCGGTGTCTCCAAAATCGCTCTGGAAAGTGATGGGACCGGCGCCCTGCGGTAGCTGAGCATTTAGAGCATCCAGCTTGAGGTTGATATCGCTGAATTGCCGCTTGGTATCGGTGATGCCCTCATCCAGTTGAATGGTCACAAACGAAAAGCCAGGAAGAGATATGGACTTAATGCCGTAGTCCGCATCGGTTCCCGGATGGATGGTCTTGTTCTCGGCGGCAACATCCTCAATTCGACGGGTAACGTACTGTTCGACCTGTTGCGCTGTGGCTCCAGGCCATGGACAAGCCGCCACACCAAGGCGCACGGGAATGTCCGGGTCCTTGCGCTGCGGCATGGACGTATAGCCAAACCAGCCCCAAATGAGCACTCCGAGAAGAAGCATCCAGGAGACGTGCGGGTGCTCGACGAAGAACCTCGGAACATTGCGGCGATTACTGATTTCTTGCGCGTTTTCAAGTGCCATTGATCTATACCTCTATGGGAGAACCTGAATCAAATCGCCGTCCTTCAGACCAGCGGCTCCGACGACCACGACTTTTTCGCCTGAATTTACACCGTCCACTGCCACATCACTCTCGTGCGTTTCACCGAGCGTGACCGTGCGCAAATGCGCCGCCCATTTGCCGCCCTGCTCTTGAGCGACGAAAACTGCGTAGCGTCCAGGTGAGCCGGGGTCGGCAACAACGGCGCTGAGCGGTACGGAAGGCGCCGCGGCTTTGTGAACACCTGTCAAACTGAGTGAAGCAATCATCCCGGGCTTCAATAATGCCTTGGGATTGGGCACGGTTACTTCGACAGCAAAAACCCGATTTTTCTCATCGGCGCTCGCAGCAATACTCGTGACCCGTCCGTTGTACTCTTTCGGATCGTTCTGCAAATGAATGCTGAACTGTTGCCCCAGACGTAGACGCCTCACGGCATAGTCGGGAACGCCAAAACCGATCTTGACCGCACTTGTGTCGGCAATGCTAAAGGCCGAAGTCCCTGGTGCTGCGAGGTTCCCTAATTCGATGTTGCGCGAAATGATGTAACCCGAAAACGGCGCCGTCAGGTCCGCGTCCTGGAGAGCCAACTGCGCTTGGTGCACACCGGCCTTGGCCTGATCCACAGCCGCCAGGGTCGAATCGAATTTGGCCTGCGCTCGGTCGAAATCGGGCTTGGTCAAGCTCTCTGATGCGTAAAGCGTCTTCGCGCGCTCGTAATCCTTCGTCGCCTCGACATTCTGAGCTTGGGCGGCACTCAGTGTTGCGGTCGCCTGGTCAAGTTGATTCGTCAAATCCTGATGCCGAATCTGCGCGACAACCGTGCCCCGGGCGACATAGTCTCCTGGACCTATGTCTCGACGCCGTCCGTCTGCGCCCATGACCTGCTTAATCTCCGTCACATATCCTGCGGACTTGAATGACAAGTTCGCTTGGGCGAACGGCAGAACGGAAGCCGAGTAGCGCAAATCTTCTGAGGACGAAACCAAAGTTACATCCACCAGATGAACAGGCGTGGGCGACTTGGCGGCTACTTGCGTGGGTTGATGACAGCCATTTGTAGCTGCCGTCATCACGAAAAGCACAGCCGTTAATGCGGATCCACGCCCTTTTCTGAATTTGCTTCCCATAACGTCTACTCCTCTCCAATCGCTTTCTCGAACTCTGTCCTGCTGGCTGTTAGTCACTCTTCTCCCATCGCCTTGCGCAGCTCGGCAAAAGCGCTCCAATAGGAGGAAAGCGCTTGCTGATACTGGAAATTAGTTTCGGAACTTTGAGCTTGGGCCTGGAGAAGGTCTTTTAACAGTGCGGCCTGCTCCTTGTATTTGTTGCTCGTCTCGCGGAACTGCTCCGCAGCCGCTTCGTGGGCAGCACGCGAAGCCTTGAGCAACAAAGAAGCTTCCTGCCATTTGCGGTACTTCGCACCCACTTCTACGGCGACCTGCGATTCCGTCTCTTCAATCCCGTTCCGCGCCTGTTCGATAGTCTTCGTTGCTTCAACAACCTTGTTGTGGCGCCGTCCCCAATCGAACGGCTCCCAAGTCAGGAAAAAGCCGGCCGTGGCAACATTCGGTGGCAGAACTTGCACGTTGTAGAGTCCCTGATAGCGCACCTCAAGACTCAGGTCCGGAATGTATTCGGCTTTCGCGAGCCGCCGGTCGTATTCCGCTTGTTTTTCTTTCAGGTGTGCTTGACGAGTATCAGGACGGTTCGCCAAAGCTTCCTGGCGGGCTGAATCGAGAGTCAGATCGCTTCTGTCTTGCTCAGGAATGAAGTCAACACGAAAGGATGTGGAAACATCGCGGCCTAGCAGTTGATTCAACGCCTCACGTTGCGTTGCCACGCCGTTCTCTGAGACGGACAACTCATAGCGCGATTTCGCTAACCGGGCATCGACGTCCAATGCATCAGCGCGCAGCACCGTCTTTTCTGCCAAGTATCGGACCGTGACCCGCTGCGCTTCTTCGAGTGTTTTCACCGCCTCCCGCGCGGCCTCCACACTCGCTTGGATCGCGACGAGATTGAAGTATGCATCGCGGACTTCGGCAGCGATCTTCTGCCGCTCGGCGCGGACGTCTTCTCGGGCGATGTCGCGGCCAAGCTCTGTTGCGCGAATTCCAAGGCCAATCTTGTATTGCTGTGTCAGAGGTTGATCGATGCTGCCCGTCAAATAAGTAGTGAACACCGCTGGCGTATGGACTTTGGCTTGTGTTCCTGGGACTGGCCCAATTCCTGGATACGTGCCCCACACACCAGCCGGGAAAGTGAAGTCAAACGGATGCAATAACTCACCGCCGAGAACGGCAAGTTGAAATTGGGGCAGCCGTCGGGTACGGATTGTGCTCACGCGGAAGTCGTATTTTTGAGCCTCCAGAGCCGAGTTCTTCACAAGCCGGTTGTTTTCCAGGGCTAGAGAGACGGCATCATCGAGGGTAAGGGCAGGCTCAACCGTGTCGCCCGCTGAAGTCTGTTGTTGCTGACCTAGCAACACTCCCGGACATGCGCCAGCGAAGACCAAGCAGAGCAGGAATAGATGCTTGCATGTCATCGTCCTTCTTGAAACTCCCCTTGCATTTGAGTGCGAGGGTCTCGATTCGCCTGTGGGCGTGCCATTTTCTTTCGAAGTCAGAGGACTGATCATTTGCGACTCATGCATAACGCACCTCAATTCGTGCGGCCTGCAAGTTGTTGGACCTAGGAGGGCAGAATGGATCGTCCCGGAGGGTAAGCCGCCTGTATGCAGGCAATGTCGCGGCCAGGCGCCCATTGTGAACGATCGCAACTCTAAGGCTTTCCTTGTCCCTGACGTCAAACGTCTAAAGCTATCTAAGCCTCTTGCGCGGGCCAGTCGGTGATCCATATCACTTTGGCATGTGATTTCGGCCTGAGTGCCCGGGCGGCCTATCTGATGGCATGCCAGTTGCGTTAGCGAGTAATGGGACACGCGAGCGGTCTTTAGCGCGCCAACCGATGAACTGTTGAGGACTGCACGCAAAAAGGATCGTTCGGGTGCGCAGTGAAGCGTCATCACCTCGTGAGGTGATGTAGCTCACAGAACTGAAGAAGTGTTTCTGTTATAGGTCGCGAGATTCGATGAATCTAAGACTCAAGGACTCTCAATGAGCACGCAAGCTGTGATAGCACCACTGCCGCTGACCGCGTATGGGAAAGCGCGATCCACGGTCCAGGGAACACCGTTGACTTCAGAGGAACTGAGGAAGATCCACGCATACTGGCGAGCATGCAAGTATCTGGCGCTGGGGATGATCTATCTCCAGGCAAATCCTTTGTTGAAAGAACCGTTGAAGCCCGAGCACATCAAGAACCGCTTGCTCGGACATTGGGGTTCGAGCCCAGGGCTGGCCTTTATTTATATCCACCTGAATCGCCTGATCAAGAAGTTCGATCTCGACATGATTTTCCTGGCCGGGCCTGGCCACGGCGCGCCCGGAGTTTTAGGGCCGGGATACCTGGAGGGTACATACTCCGAAATCTATCCGGAAAAGAGTGAGGACGAACTAGGTCTGCACGACTTCTTCAAGCAGTTTTCATTCCCGGGCGGCATCGGCAGCCACTGCACGCCAGAAACTCCCGGTTCAATTCACGAAGGAGGCGAACTGGGATACGTACTTTCGCATGCCTGCGGCGCAGCGTTCGACAATCCAGAGTTGATCGTCGCTGCAGTAGTAGGCGACGGCGAATCTGAGACCGGGCCGCTGGCAACTTCCTGGCACATCAGCAAGTTCCTTAACCCTATTCGCGACGGGGCAGTACTGCCGATCCTCCACTTGAACGGCTACAAAATCAACAATCCCACTCTGCTGGCTCGCATTACACACGAAGAACTGGAGAACTTACTGCTGGGCTACGGCTGGACGCCTTACTTCGTCGAAGGTTCCGATCCTGACACGATGCATCAGGCGATGGCTGCGACCGTCGAACACTGCGTTCTCGAAATCCAGAAGAACCAACGGGAATGCCGGGAGACCGGCGTAGCCAAGCGGCCCCGCTGGCCCATGATCGTTTTGCGCTCTCCCAAAGGATGGGGCGCACCGCAAGAAGTGGGGGGGCACAGGCTCGAGGGTTTTTGGCGCGCCCACCAGGTTCCCTTGACCGACGTCAAGAAAAACCCCGAGCAGCTGCGGATATTAGAGAAGTGGATGCGCGATCAGAAGCCGGAGGAGTTGTTTGACCAGAATGGCAACTTCGTTCCGGAACTAAGGGAGCTTGCGCCCAAGGGAAACCGCCGCATGAGCGCCAATCCTCATGCCAATGGCGGAATGCTCAGAAGGTGTCTGCGTTTGCCGGACTTCCGCGATTACGCTCTGAAAGTGGACCAGCCGGGAGCCATCGAAGTCGAGAACGTTCCGCCCCTGGGCAACTTCCTGCGAGACGTGATGAAGTTGAACATGAGCAACTTCCGCGTGTTCGGACCAGATGAAACCACATCAAATAAGCTGCAAGCCATCTACGAGGTCGCCAAGAAATTCTGGATCGCCGAGTACTTCCCCGAAGACAAAGATGGGGGCGAGCTGGCGACCGATGGACGCGTGATCGAGATGCTCAGCGAGCACACCATGGAGGGCATGCTCGAAGGCTATCTGCTGACCGGACGAAACGGCTTTCTCTCCTCCTACGAAGCCTTTGTCCACGTCATCGACTCCATGTTCAACCAGCATGCGAAGTGGCTGTCGATCTGCAACCATCTCTCCTGGCGTCAGAAGATTGCCTCCCTGAACCTTCTGATCACGTCGACGGTGTGGCGCCAGGACCACAACGGTTTTACGCACCAGGATCCCGGGTTTTTGGACGTGGTTCTGAACAAGAGCGCCGCGGTCACGCGCATTTACCTTCCGCCTGATGTGAACTGTCTGTTGTCGGTCGCCAATCACTGCCTGAGGAGCGAGAACTACATCAACGTGATCGTTTCCGACAAGCAGCTGCATCTTCAATACCTGAATATGGATGCCGCGATCGAGCATTGCACCAAGGGCATCGGCATTTGGGACTGGGCGAGTAACGACCAGGATGGCGAGCCGGATCTTGTCATCGCTTCCGCTGGTGATATCCCGACGCAGGAGGCACTCGCCGCCACTGTGCTGCTGCGGGAGGAGTTCCCTGACCTGAAGATCCGTTTCATCAACGTGGTCGACCTTTTCAAGCTGCAACCCAGCACAGAACATCCTCACGGATTAACGGACCTGGATTTCGATTCTCTGTTCACCATCGACAAGCCGATCATTTTCAATTTTCACGGTTATCCATGGCTGATACACCGCTTGGCCTACGGCCGGAAGAACAAAGCTCTGCATGTGCGGGGTTACAAGGAGAAAGGGAACATCAACACGCCGATGGAGCTAGCCATCAACAACGAGATTGATCGCTTCAGCCTGGCGATCGACGCGATTGATCGCGTCTCCCAATTGCAGAGAATCGGGGGCCACGCCAAGGAAAAATTCCGGAATCAGCAGATTGCTTGCCGAGCCTACGCTCATGAGCATGGCATCGACAGCCCCGAGATTACCGGATGGCGCTGGCCCCAACGGCCAGCCTAACCGGATCGAATGCAAGGGATGGCTGCGCACGAGCTGCGAACCGGCCACCTTGGATTTGTTTGGTGCAGAGTGGACCGCCGGAGAGAGGCGGCGAAAGGATGATTCTCAATGAGCATAGCCGCTGTTTCCCCGGGTTCTCCCGTGCTGCAAACCATGGACTTGACCTGCATCAATACCATCCGCACGCTCTCCATGGATGCCGTCCAAGCAGCCAATTCGGGGCATCCTGGAACTCCGATGGCGATGGCGCCGGTGGCTTACTGTCTGTGGCAGCAGTTCCTTCGCTTTGATCCGCAAGATCCCGTATGGCCCAACCGCGATCGCTTCGTTCTGTCCATCGGGCATGCGTCCATGCTGCTCTATTCTCTGCTGCACTTGACCAAAGTCCGCGCTGTCAGCAAAGACTATGAAACTCTCGGTGAGGTATCGGTGCCGCTGGACGCCATCAAAGCTTTTCGGCAATTGGATAGCCGCTGCCCGGGACATCCGGAGTACCGCTGGACTTCGGGAGTGGAGACCACGACGGGGCCGCTTGGCCAAGGCGTCGCCACCAGCGTCGGGATCGCCATCGCCCGGCAATGGCTGGCTGCGCGTTACAACAAACCATGCTTCGAGGATCTGTTTGACTTCAACGTCTACGCACTTTGCGGGGATGGATGCATGATGGAAGGCATCTCAAGCGAAGCTGCCTCTCTTGCTGGACACCTACGACTTTCGAATCTCTGCTGGATATACGACAACAACCACATCACCATCGAAGGCAATACTTCCCTGGCGTTTACGGAAGACGTGGCCACGCGTTTTATCGGTTACGGCTGGAACGTGACGCGGGTTGGAGACGCAAACGACCTCGACATGTTGGCCCGTGAAGCTCCGCACTTTTCATAACACCAAGGATCGCCCCACGCTCATCATCGTGGACAGCCACATCGGATACGGTGCGCCCCACAAGCAAGATACTAGCGGGGCTCACGGTGAACCCCTCGGCGAAGAGGAAGTCCGGCTCGCGAAGCGAAACTACGGCTGGCCGGAAGACAAGAAGTTCTACGTGCCGGACGGCGTCTACGACCATTTCCGGCAAGGCATCGGAAAGCGCGGCAAGCAGCTGCGCGACGCTTGGTTCGCGCGAATCGCCGAGTATCGCAAACAGTACCCCGAGCTCGCCGAAGAGCTATTCCGCATGCAGCACCGCCAACTCCCGGAGGGTTGGGACCGTGACCTGCCGGAATTCCCCGCCGACCCGAAAGGTTTGGCGACTCGCGAGTCCTCGGCCAAGGTGCTGAACGCAGTCGCCAAGAACATCCCCTGGTTGGTCGGAGGAGCAGCAGACCTCGCGCCATCCACCAAGACCCGCATTACGCAGGAGGGCGCCGGCGATTTCTCAGCGGAGAATTATGGAGGACGCAATTTTCACTTCGGGATCCGCGAACATGCCATGGGCGCCATCCTGAACGGACTCAGTCTGGCAAAGGTCCGGCCCTTTGGCGCGGGATTTTTCATCTTCGTCGACTACATGCGGGGCTCTCTCCGCCTGAGTGCCTTGATGGAGCTCCCGGTGATTTACGTGTTCACGCACGATTCGATTGGAGTTGGCGAGGACGGGCCCACCCATCAGCCCATTGAACAGCTTGCCCACATGCGTGCCATGCCCGGCCTGATTATGATCCGGCCCGCGGACGCGAATGAGGTGAGGGAAGCCTGGAATGTAATACTCCAGCTGCATCACGAGCCGGCGGTGCTTGTGCTAACTCGCCAAGCCGTGCCGACAATCGATCGGACGAAGTATGCCCCGGCTTCGGGCCTGGCCCGCGGGGCCTACATTCTCGCGGATGCCCCGGGGGGAAAGCCTGAGGTCATCCTAATCGGCACCGGCAGCGAGGTTGCCCCCTGTCTCGAGGCCTACGAACAACTGAACAAGGAAGGCGTGCGAGCGCGAGTGGTCAGCATGCCGTCGTGGGAATTGTTTGACGATCAGGACCGAACTTATCGGGAATCTGTTTTGCCTCCAGATGTGAAGGCGCGAGTCTCTGTGGAGGAGGCATCTGATTTTGGATGGAGCAAATATACGGGCTCCGAGGGACACAGCGTTTGCATTGAAACCTTCGGAGCTTCGGCACCGCTAAAGCAACTGTTGAAAAAGTTCGGCTTTGGCGTGGAAAACATCGTAGCCGCGGCGAAGAGCCAGATCGAGCGGCACCAAGCTCGGGGCTGAAGGGGATCACGATATGAAGGTGGGCATAGGCGCGGATCACGGCGGTTTCGAGATGAAGCAGCAACTCGTCAAATTGTTGGCTGTCGCAGGCCATGAGGTCCTCGATTTTGGCAATAAAGTATATGATCCCGACGATGACTACCCCGATTTTGCGATCCCCCTCGCCCGCGCTGTGGCAAGCGGAGACGTACAGCGTGGTGTTCTCGTGTGCGGCAGCGGCGTGGGCGCCTCCGTGGCCGCCAACAAGGTGCGCGGCGCGCGAGCAGCGCTCTGTCACGATGACTTTTCGGCACGCCAGGGGGTAGAGGATGATGATCTGAGTATCCTCTGCTTCGGAGGCCGGACCATGGGTATCGCGGTTGCCTGGGACTGCACGAAGAATTTCCTCGGCGCTCGGTTCAGCGGTGCAGACCGACATCGTCGTAGGCTGGCCAAGGTAACTCAGCTTGAAGATACCACGAAGGCTTTCGCGCACGGTGGCGAGTAGCAAGAGATTATTGAGTCTGAATGATAGGAGACCACAATGACATTGCTTGAATCCTTAGAGAAATACACGACCGTTGTAGCGGACACGGGTGACATCGAGGCCATTGCCCGGCACCGGCCGCAGGACGCTACCACCAATCCTTCGCTGCTTTTCCACGCTGCCCAGATGCCGACCTACAGGCACTTGGTGGAGGAGGCTGCCGAGCTTGCCCTCAAGAGCGGCGGCCGTCATGAAGACATGGCGGAAGAGTTGATCGATCGTCTCTTTATCTTGTTCGGATGTGAAATTCTCAAAGTGGTGCCCGGCCGTGTCTCCACGGAGGTCGCCGCGAGCTTGAGCTTCGATACCACGGCGACGATCGCCAAGGCGCGAAAGCTAATCTCGCTGTATGAGAAAAATGGCGTGGCGCGCGAACGCATCCTCATCAAGATCGCCAGCACGTGGGAGGGCATCCGGGCAGCCGAACTTCTTGAGAAGGAAGGCATCCACTGCAATCTCACACTTCTGTTCAGTTTTGCTCAAGCGGTCGCGTGTGCCGAAGCTGGAGTAACGTTGATTTCTCCTTTCGTTGGTCGCATTTACGACTGGTACAAGAAAGAGCGCGGCGGGGCGGAGATTCCAGCGGACCAAGATCCCGGCGTTGCGTCCGTCACTCGCATCTACAATTACTACAAGAAATTCGGTTACAAGACCCAGGTGATGGGAGCAAGTTTCCGGAATATGAATCAGATCGTCCGTCTGGCCGGGTCCGATTTGCTCACCATCAGTCCAGACCTTCTTGACCAGTTGGAGCAGGCCGAGGGTACTTTGGAGCGTAAACTCGACCCGGCAAAAGCGCAGGCGAGCAAGGAAGAACGCATTCACCTGGACGAGAAGACCTTCCGCTGGATGCACAACGAGGACGCCATGGCGACGGAAAAACTTGCCGAGGGCATCCGCAAGTTCAACAGCGACGCCCGGCACCTGGAAGACTACGCGGTCTCCAAGGTGACCCAAACAGTGGCGTGAACTGGCCTATCTACAATATGAAAATTCTCGTCCTTAACTCGGGTTCCAGCAGCCAGAAAGCCTGCCTGTACGAAATAGGCGAGGCTCTTCCTACTCTCGCACCGGCCTTCCTATGGGAGGGAAGGATCGAGTGGGGTAGCCATAGCGCCGCGATTACGGTGAAGAATTCAAAGGGGATCGCCCAAAAAGAACAACTAACGGTCGGATCGCGGGAGCAAGCTATCAGGCATTTATTGAGGACGCTCGTAAGCGGGAGTGCGCGTGCCATAACTTCCGCCTCCGACATCGATGCTGTGGGACACCGCGTGGTCCATGGTGGCCCCCATTTCGAGGATCCAGTAGTAATTACGCCCGAGGTGTACTCGGCAATCGCCAGCGTGTCCGCGTTTGCGCCATTGCACATTCGCGCCGAGTTGGAAGGCATGAAGATTATCGAGAATATTCGGAGCGATGTTCCGCAGATGGCCGTTTTCGACACAGGTTTTCATCGTCAAATGCCGCTATCGGCGGCAATCTATCCGGGCCCTTATGAGTGGTTTGAGAGCGGCATCCGCCGGTATGGATTCCACGGCATCAATCATCGGTATTGCGCCCAACGCGTCGCTCAGTTGCTGGACAAGAACCAAGAAACGCTCAAAGTGGTGACTTGCCACTTGGGCAATGGGTGCTCAGTGGCTGCAATTCAAGGAGGCCGAAGCGTTGACACCACGATGGGGTTCACTCCGTTGGAGGGTTTGATGATGGGCACGCGTTCAGGATCTGTGGATCCTGGAATTCTGACTTACCTGATGCGCGAGGGAAAATTGGATGCCCAGGAAATCGATAACGTGCTGAACCAAAAATCAGGTCTGCTGGGAATCTCGGGCCTTTCGGGTGACATGCGCGACATACTCGCTGCAATACAACAAGGTCATAAGAGAGCGCAGTTGGCATTCGACATCTATGTGCATCGTCTGCGAGCGGCGATCGGTGGCATGGCCGCTGTTCTGGGCGGAATGGACGTTCTGGTGTTCACCGCCGGAGTGGGCGAGAACTCCCCTGAGGTCCGAGCCGCGGCCTGCCGTGGATTGGAATTTCTTGGGATCCGACTCAGTGATCGGAAAAACGCGCGCCCCACCCTTGATCAGGATATCTCTACTCCGGACTCGCGAGTACGTGTTCTAGTGATTCGGGCTGAGGAAGATTGGGCTATCGCTAAAGAATGTTGGGAGCTGGCGCAGGCAGGCACACCAGCGGGGACAACAAATGCGAGTGTTGCTCAGAAAGAATCCCTCCGACGAGGCGAGAGAGCGGGAAGCGAAATGGGGCATTAATCAAGTCAGAAAAGCGATAGAACCAGCATGAGCGAAGTACTTCCAGTGTTGTATGTGGCGCGTCACGGCGAAACGGCATGGAGTCTATCGGGCCAGCATACCGGCCTTACCGACTTACCTCTGACTCCAAATGGCGAGCGCAACGCCCGGCGGCTCGGAGAGCGCCTCAAGGGCATGACATTTGCCAGAGTGTTTACCAGCCCGTTGCAGCGCGCGGCCCGAACCTGTGAACTGGCCGGGTTTGGCGCCGTAGCCGAAACTGATCCTGACCTGGTGGAATGGAACTACGGTCAATATGAAGGGCGGCGCTCGGCCGAGATATTCGCGGAACGCCCAGACTGGCAACTGTTCCGAGACGGCTGTCCGGGAGGCGAATCGCCAGCACAAGTAGGCGAGCGGGCCGAGCGTGTGGTCCAGCGTGTCCGCGCAGTCCCGGGAAACGTACTGCTCTTTTCCAGCGGACACTTTATTCGAGTTCTTGCCGCCCGCTGGCTGGCGCTCGGTCCGGACCCAGGGGGCAGGTATTTTCTCTTGACTACGGCGAGCCTGAGCGCGCTCGGATATGAGCACAAGCTTTCCCAGCCGGTGATCCAGCTTTGGAATGACGATCATCATGTGGTTGCGTGACGTCGCTGACTGTTAAACGGAAACTGTTGACTTCAGGTTCTGAAGTAATAGGTTCAATTAAATTAGAAGACAAGGATTTTCAATGAGCACAAAAGTTGTTAAAACCGCGGAAGGCGTTCAGGTCCCCCCTAGAACGCCAGAAGAATGGCGCGTTTCGGAACTTCTCAAACAGTACGGCTGCGGTTCCATTGCATTTGTCGGTTCGGAAAATGCATTCTACGAACGGCATTTGGTCTTCGACCGCGTCATCGACCCACAGGTCGCGACGGCGCGAGAGCGTTTCGAGGCGGTTGCTCACTCGATTCGAGACGTGCTCGCACAACGCTGGGTGCTGACCAGGACCACGTATAACAAAACCAATCCCAAACGAGTTTATTACCTGTCCATGGAATTTCTTCTTGGGCGCTCCCTTACCAACAACATGACCAACCTCTTGCTTACCCCATTGGTTCAGCACGCGGTGAAGGAGAAAGGACTCGATTGGCTCAAGCTAATTGAAGAGGAACCCGACGCAGGCCTCGGCAACGGAGGTCTGGGACGGCTCGCGGCTTGTTTTCTGGACTCGATGGCCACAATGGAATTGCCAGCCACAGGCTACGGTCTTCGGTACGAGTACGGTATGTTCAAGCAATCCATTGTGAATGGATGGCAAAAGGAGAGTCCGGACAATTGGATCCGCATGGGTGACCCCTGGGAGGTCGTGCGGCCTCCTGAAATGGTGGAAGTGAAGTTAGGATGCTCGTTCAAAATGGTCGGGGGCAGCATTCAGGTCCTGCGCGGATGTCCATCAACCCTGATCGGCATCCCGTTTGACCGACCTGTCGTAGGCTACGGAGGAAAAACGATCAACACGCTCCGGCTGTGGGCCGCAGCTGCACCGAACTACTTCGATTTCCAGGAATTTGGTACCGGTGATTTTGTGGGAGCCCTGGGGGACACGATTGAGGCGGAGTCGCTCACGCGCGTACTGTATCCCGACGACTCAACAATGGCTGGGCAAGGACTACGATTCGTGCAGGAATATTTTCTGGTCGCCTGTTCGCTCGCTGACATCGTGCGGCGATTCCGACGGCTCAATAACGACTGGGACAAGCTACCCGAGAGGGCGGCAATCCAGCTCAATGACACACATCCGTCGTTGGCCGTCGCCGAGCTGATGCGAATCCTGCTCGATGATGCACACTTGGGATGGGATCAGGCGTGGGATTTGACCAAGAAGACCCTCGCTTATACAAATCACACCTTGCTGCCGGAAGCGCTTGAGAAGTGGCCCGTCGACTTGTTCGAAATGCTTATCCCTCGCGATTTGGAGATCATTTACGAGGTGAACCGGCGTGTCCTGGATGAGGTTCGCCTCCGCTTCCCTGGCGATGACGGGCGCGTCGCTCGCGTCAGCCTCGTCGAAGAGGGTAGCCAGCGCAAAATCCGCATGGCCCATCTGGCGATTGTTGGCTCGCACAGTACGAATGGCGTCGCCGCGATCCATTCCGAGCTGCTGCGGACGACCACGGTCAGGGACCTGGCGGAGATGTACCCAGAGCGCTTCAGCAACAAGACAAACGGGGTGACGCCTCGACGATGGCTGCTGCTGGCCAATCCGCCGCTGGCGCGAACGATTACTGAAGCGATCGGCGATGGCTGGATCACCGACTTGAGCCAACTAAGCCGACTCAAGCCCCTGGCCGGCGACAAGGCCTTTCAAGACGCTTTCCGCAAGTGCACGCGCGAATGCAAGGCGCTGTTTGCCGACTGGCTCAAGAAAACGTCCGGTCAGGAGGTGGATCCGGACACGATATTCGATAGCCAGGTCAAGCGCATCCACGAATACAAACGGCAACTGCTGAATGCCCTACGCATCGTGGTGCTATACAACCGACTGCGGGAGAACCCGAACCTGGAAATCGCGCCGCGCACATTTTTCTTTGCAGGCAAGGCCGCCCCCGCGTATCGGCTAGCCAAGCTGATCATCAAGTTCATCAATGATCTCGCCGGGACGATCGATGGCGACCCTGCTGTGCGCGGCAAAATCAAAGTTATCTTCCTTTCCGAGTACAACGTCTCGCTCGCAGAACGCTTGATTCCCGCCAGCGATGTTTCGAACCAAATCTCCACAGCGGGATATGAAGCCAGCGGAACAAGCAACATGAAATTCATGATGAATGGAGCGCTCACGGTCGGCACGCGGGATGGCGCGACAATTGAGATGGCCGAAGAGGCCGGTGAAGAGAACTTGTTCCTATTCGGCCTCACGGTAGACCAAGTCGAAAATTGCCGCGGGTGGTACAACCCGCACTGGCACTACGACAATGAGCCGGAGACGCGAGCGGCGCTGGATCTCATCTTCTCCGACTATTTCAGCCGCAACGAACCTGGCATCTTCGCTCCGATACGCGACACTCTCCTGACGAACGGCGATCACTACATGCACCTGGCGGACCTCACTTCGTATTGCCGGGCGCAAGAAGCAGTGGGCGCGTTATATGCAAATCCGCGTGAATGGGCGCGGAAAGCGATCCTGAACGTGGCGAGCTGCGGGAAATTCTCCAGCGATCGCACGATTGCTGAATACAATCGCGACATCTGGAAGGCAGAACCATGCCCAATCCCGTAGAAGCACGCTCGGCAGTACGTATGGCGAAGCAAGACCCGGTTTCGCCACTCGCTGGCAAACCCGCACCGAAGGAACTGCTAGTGGATGTCGCTCGGCTGGAGAGGGAGTATTTCGACCGACGCCCGGACCTTCAAGACCCCAACCAGCTTGTCAGCTTCGGCACAAGTGGACATCGTGGGTCGCCCTTTCAGGGCACATTCACGGAGGCCCACATCCTCGCTATCGCACAAGCAATTTGCGACTACCGGCGATCGCAAGGAACGGACGGTCCGCTTTACATGGGTAAAGACACCCACGCGCTGTCTGGTCCCGCACAGCGAACTGCGCTTGAGGTGCTGGCGGCGAACAACGTGGAGATCATCATTCAGCAAAACGACGGTGTGACACCTACGCCCGTCATCTCACGGGCCATTCTTGTGTACAACCGCGATCGTAAAGAACATTTGGCTGATGGCATTGTCATTACGCCTTCGCACAATCCACCCGAAGACGGAGGGTTTAAGTACAATCCGCCGAACGGAGGGCCTGCCGATACCGATGTGACGCACTGGGTGGAAACGAGGGCAAACGAATTGTTGCGCTCGGGGAACGCTGGTGTGAAGCGGGTGCCTTTCAATAAGGTGATCGCCACATCCACTACGCACCAAGAAGATCTGATCCTGCCGTACGTGCGCGATCTCGGAAACGTTGTCGATATGGAGGCCATTCGCAGTGCAAACTTACGGCTTGCCGTGGATCCCCTGGGCGGCGCGGCTCGGCCATATTGGGAGCCGATCAACGCGAGTTACGGACTGCACGTCACAGTCGTCAATCCCGTAATTGACCCAACCTTTTCGTTTATGACCGTGGACCACGACGGCAAGATCCGGATGGACTGTTCCAGTCCCTACGCGATGGCTAGACTCGTCGCTTTGAAAGACCAATACCAAGTTGCTTTCGCGAACGATCCAGATTCGGACCGACACGGAATTATCACCCCGTCAGCCGGTCTGATGAACCCGAACCATTACCTCGCAGTCGCGATACAGTACTTGCTCACGCACCGGCCAGAGTGGCGGCACGAAGCATCAGTGGGCAAGACGCTGGTGAGCAGCAACATGATCGATAACGTCGTCAGAAAGCTCGGCCGGGATTTGCGCGAAGTGCCCGTGGGCTTCAAGTGGTTCGTACCGGGCCTGTTCGGAGGTTCCTATTGTTTCGGTGGAGAAGAGAGTGCCGGAGCGAGTTTTCTGCGGCGTGACGGAACGGTCTGGACCACGGACAAGGACGGCCCCATCATGGATCTTCTTGCAGCGGAGATTACGGCCCGTACTGGCAAGGATCCAGGCGAGCACTACAGCGAACTAGTAGCAGAGTTCGGCACTGCTTACTACACGCGCATCGACGCTCCGGCCTCCCCTGAGCAGAAAAGCAAATTGCAACAGCTCTCGCCAGATACGGTCAAGGAATCGAGTCTCGCAGGCGAGCCGATCATGGCCAAGTTGACGCGGGCGCCAGGCAATAATGCCCCGATCGGAGGGCTAAAGGTCGTGGCGAAAAGCGGCTGGTTCGCAGCCCGGCCCTCCGGGACAGAGAACATCTACAAGATTTATGCAGAGAGCTTCAAGAGCGAGCAGCATCTGAACTCCATTGTGGCTGAGGCCCAGGAGATAGTGAACAACGCATTGCGTTCATCCGCGGCGAGTCGGCAATGAGCGCCCGTGGCGAGGTGCCTATGCTTCCGCCGTTTCCGTCCGAATACCGCAGTTCTGGCATTCTGCTGCACGTTACCTCTTTGCCCTCGCCTTACGGTGTCGGCGACCTGGGACCATCAGCGTTTTCGTGGGTCGACCGCCTCCACGATAGTGGGCAGGGGTGGTGGCAGGCATTGCCGTCTTGGGCCCACCGGTTATGGAAATTCGCCGTACCAATCACTATCTTCCTTCGCGGGCAATGGCCTGCTCATCAGTCCCGAGTGCCTCATCTCGGACGGACTGCTAAAGGCGAGTGACTGCGCATCCCAGTTTTCTTCGGATCTGGTCGACTACGATTCCGTTATTCCTTTCAAAGAGAAGCTGCTCGAAAAAGCATGGACAAGTGTCGATGTGGGCGATCCTGGGGATCTCCGTCAGGCTTACCAGGAATTCTGTACGACGCAGCAAACTTGGCTTGAAGACTATGCGCTATTTCGAGCGCTAAAGAACAAATTCGGCGGCTCTTATTACCTCGAATGGCCCGACGATTTAGTCCAGCGCAACCCTGCTGCTTTAGCCAAAGCGCGGTGTGAGCTTGCCAATGAAATTGATCGGTTTCGTTTTGAACAGTTTCTGCTGCTGCGGCAAGCGAATCAACTCAAGGAATACGCGCGTGCCAACGGCGTGAGCCTGATAGGCGACCTTCCATTCTTTGTTTCACCGGATTCCAGCGATGTGTGGGCGAGTCCCGAGTTGTTCCTGCTGGACGAGCAGCGGCGGCCCCGTTTCATCGCTGGAGTACCGCCCGATTATTTCAGCGCTGATGGACAGCTATGGGGTAATCCTGTCTACAACTGGGATGCACTTCGTTCCACAGGGTACCGATGGTGCATTGATAGGATTCGTACTTTGCTGAGTCACGTAGACGTGATTCGACTGGACCACTTTCGTGGCTTCGCGGCTGCATGGCATGTGCCAGCCGGCGCCAACACCGCGAAGTCGGGCGAATGGGTACCAGGGCCAGGAGCCACCCTCTTTCAGGCGATCCGACAAGAACTAGGATACTTGCCATTTATCGCGGAGGACCTGGGCATTATCACCGCGGAGGTAGCATCACTGCGGGATCAATTTCAAATACCAGGCACGCGACTCCTACAGTTCGCGTTCGATGGTCACCCTGACAATCCCTATCTTCCCCACAATTTTGTCAGCAACACGGTCGCGTACACCGGCACGCATGACAACCCGCCAACCCGCGAGTGGTATGAACAGTTGCCCGATTCCCAGAAACAAACTTTGTGGAGCTATCTCAACCGCCGTCTGGTGAATAGTGCGGAAGCTGCACCAGCGCTGATCGAACTGGCATGGTCATCAGTGGCAGCTTTGACCGTTGTGCCGTTACAGGACGTTTTTGACCTCGGCACCGGGGCTCGGATGAACGTACCGGGTCGGGCGAACGGAAATTGGTGTTGGCGCTTCACCGATAAGATGGTATCGACAACCGCGTTCGAATGGCTGCGCGACTTGACCGAAGAGCTCGAAGCGCTGCGCGAGCGCGAGATTCAAGTCACTCGTCTAGCCAAATCGCAAGGCGCCACATTTATGCGAGCGAATTGTTCATGAGCGTCCCAACAGTGGCAAGGCGCGTTCTTCGCCTACGCTCGTAAGGATAGCTCCAAACACGATTAGGTAATTCGAGCCGAGAATACGGATTCAGAAAAATGTGAATAAGCTGAGCCATGAAGCAGCCGCTGACAAACAACCGCACATCTGATGCAGGGCCGGCGAAAAATTCATGCCCTAAGCGCCCGCTATGGGAGCAAACAGAAGGAACTCCATTACCCCTCGGCGCCACGTGGATAGAAGACGAGGAGGCCTTTAACTTTGCGGTTTATGCGGAACATGCAGATAGTGTCCCTCTCCTGCTCTATTCCGAGGAGGATGTGGAAAGCCCTACTCTGACGTTCCCATTCGATTTCCACCGTAACAAGTCAGGACGGATCTGGCATTGCAGGCTTCCGCTCAATGAAATGCGGGGTGCTCGTTATTACGCCTACTCGGTCTCGGGCCAAGCAGTTGCTCGGGTTCACAGTTTCGATCCCGACAAGGTTTTGCTCGATCCCTATTCTAAATGTGTTTTCTTCCCACCCGAGTTCGATCGCAAAATGGCAATTGCGCCCGGCCCCAACGCGGGAAAAGCACCGCTACCGGCTTCCGACGACTTCGCGGAACTCAGTGTGCCCCTAAAGCATGCGACATACCAAGTGGCCCCGCGATCCATTGTTGTATTAGTTCGCGAAAGAAAATGACTACTCAGCAGGTTACGAGGGTGTGTGATCAGGATCACTGCAACGGGATAGCTGCTCGTCCTAAGTTCCGTTCACTAATTCAGCTCTCGTTTCGATTCTTTGCCGCTTTTCTTGGGCTTGGCCTACTGGGTTATTTGGTGTTTCGGACGGGCCCGGAGGTCGTTTGGAAGCAAGTGCAGGTAGTCGGCTGGGGCTTAGCTTGATCATTATTCTGGGAGGGTTGTCTCAGTTCATCAGGACATGCGCCTGGCGGCAGACGATTACGAGGCGATATCACGGCTCCGCTGGTCGCGCAGTATTGGCGCGCAAGTGGCCTCGGATGCGTGCGGGCAACTGGGTCTTGCTGGAAAAATGGTTGGGGAGGGGATCCGCGTATCTCTGGTGTGTTCTGTAGTGCCGGCGGATCGTGCAATAGCGTCCTGCGCGATTGACGGGGGATTGCATACTCTTGACGGCCGCAGTCGTTGCTGCGTTGGGAATCAGTGGTCACTTTATTGCATTTCCCTCTTTCTGGTCAGTGGCGAGTCTATGCATTGCTGTCCGTGGCGTGCTTATCGCAGTGGTGATCCTGGCGTCGGTGGCCGTCGCAAGCCGTTGGCGGTTGATGGGGAACACGGCCAGAGCGATTGGGCGATTGCCTCAGCTTCACAACTGGGTCAGTCGGCAAACAGCCGACCATTGACTCAGCTGAGCACAACCTCCTCACCTTTATCGCAAAGCGCCTGCCGCATTCTGGGCAAGCCTTAGTCTTAGTCTCCTATGGCACGCGCTGGCAGTGTTGGAGGTCTATGTCATCTTGCGGTTCATGGGAGCAGGGATTGCCTTCGTCGGCGCCTTTGCGTTCGAAGGCCTGACGAAGGTGATCAACCTCGTCGGCGCGCTGAATCCAGGTAACGTCGGGACCTACGAGGGTGGCAATATGCTGATTGTAAAAATGTTCGGTGTGGCGGGCACTGCGGGATTGACGTTGGCATTGTGCCGGCGTGCGCGCAGCCATCTTCTGGGCAGTGATAGGGGCCACGTGCATGATCATGATGAAGAGGACCGAATGGGGCAAAGCAGCCGAGTTGGGCAGAGCAGAATCGAGGTGAAGGCCCATGAGAAGCTTTTTTTTTGCGTCACGCTTCCCGTTGTATTGCTGCTCTTTCCTACTATCACCGAAGCAGAGACCGCGCCAACGAGCCGTATAAGTTCTTCCGCGAGTTCGCTGGATTGAATGAAGCGCAGATAGCGGCGATCCGCTCAGGGAAGGCGCTTGCCAAGGTCGTCGAGTCGCCTACCCCTGATGAAGTGTACGTCTTCGGATCGGTGTACGTGGAGGCGACTCCAGAGAGCTACCTCAAGCTTGCCTCGGACATCGACGCGTTGCGCAAGCTCCCTAGCTATCTCGCAATCCAGAGTTTCAGCGATCCGCCTCAGCTTTCCGACCTTGAGGGATTCACCCTGGATGAGCAAGACATTTCGGAGCTGAAGAACTGCAAGCCCGGACATTGCCAACTTCAACTGCCGATTGGGGCCATAGAAGAATTTCAGCAGTCGATCGACTGGTCCGCGCCTGATGTTGCCGACAGGTAAATCGCCTGGCCCGGCGACTGGCACTGCAGGCGCTCCGGGAGTATATGCAAGGGGGCAACACCGCCTTGGGGGCCTATCGTGACAAGAAGCACCCCGCAGCAGTGGCGGAAACCTTCGCTTCGTTGATAGGACCATTCGAGGCGCTTCCCGTGTACCTGCCGGAACTCAACGAGTATCTGCTTGAATACCCAAAGGCGAAATCGGACAACTTGCAGGCCGGTTTCTATTGGGAGAATGTTAATTTCGGATTGAAACCGACTTTCCGGATCATACAGAGGATCGTCTATCGGGGAGCAATTGAAAAAGAGCCTGTTTACGCAGTGGCTGAGAAACAGCTCTATGCAAGCCACTACTTCGAAACGGCACTCGACTTAACCGTCTGCGTCAAAGATGCGCAACGCCCCGGCTTCTACATCATTACCGTCAAAGGGTCGACTCAGGCTGGCCTTACCGGATTGAAAGGGAGCATCGTGCGCAAGGTGGCCGTAGACAAGACCCGTTCTTCACTCGAGCGGGTCCTCGTGACCATAAAACAAAAGCTGGAATCGCAACACTCACAGGCTGATTGATGAATGGCATTCCCCGGATTGGCCGCACAATTTTGTTACAACACGGTCGCGTACACCGGCACGCATGACAACCCGCCAACCCGTGAGTGGTATGAACAGTTGCCCGATTCCCAGAAACAAACTTTGTGGAGCTATCTCAACCGCCGTCTGGTGAATAGTGCGGAAGCTGCACCAGCGCTGATCGAACTCGCATGGTCATCCGTGGCAGCTTTGACCATTGTGCCGTTACAGGACGTTTTTGACCTCGGCACCGGGGCTCGGATGAACGTACCGGGTCGGGCGAACGGAAATTGGCTCTGGCGCTTCACCGATAAGATGGTATCGACAACCGCGTTCGAATGGCTGCGCGACTTAACCGAAAACTCGAAGCGCTACGCGAGCCCGAGCTCAATCGCTAATCCAGCCAAGGCGCAAGGCACCACTTTTGCGCGAACGACTTGTTCATGAGCGTCCCAACAGTGGCAAGACGCGTTCTTCGCCTACGCTCGTAAGGATAGCTCCAAACACGACTAGGTAATTCGAGCCGAGAATACGGATTCAGAAAAATGTGCATAAGCTGAGCCATGAAGCAGTCGCTGACAAACAACCGCGCATCTGACGAAACGCGAACAACACAACTATCGGCCGGGGTTCAACATAGTTCTCACCTGAAAAGACCGGCGCGTCAAAACACATCACAGATGTCGCGCCACTTCCTAGGCCATCGACGAAGGGAACCTAAGAAACAAAACTCGCCCGAAAATCATCCGCCCTCAGAATCGCGGTGAAGCATATCCAGGGTAAGCGTGCCTTCCCTGGCTTGGCCCGCGCGAACCGCGAACAAGATAACCACCGAACGGGGTTCAACCACATAGCTCTCACCTGAAAAGACTGGCGCGTCAAACACATCACAGATGTCCTCTGGCGACTCAAGATAGGTATCTATGAAGCGACGCCACCCCTGGTGCGTCCCCGCCGCCCGTGGCAGCTCGAATGCGAGCGGCTCCCAATAGGCATTGCTCATGATGTGCATCAGAACCTGACCGCCAACGACCCCGGCCGTCGCGGCCAAGCTGTGGGATTCGTCGCTCCAGTCCGGCCGATCGAGCTTGATCCCATGCCACTCGACTCTGGCCTGGCGAAGGAACTCGTTCAGGGTCCAACTCCTCTCCCCTTGCTCCAACCGGCTCTTCAAGCGCGCCAGAAGCATGAGCCGCACGAAGCGATAAATGTCGGCATGCTTCTCGAGTCCCGTCCAGTCAAGCCAACTGATGTCATTGTCCTGGCAATAGGCATTGTTGTTCCCGCGCTGAGTGCGCCGGATTTCATCGCCCATGAGCAAGATAGGCGTGCCGACTGCCAGAAGCGTTAGCGCCAGGAAGTTTTTCACTTGTCGGTTGCGCAGGCGTTCGATGGCCGGGTCGTCCGCCGGGCCTTCCACGCCGCAGTTCCAGCTCAGGTTGATGTCGCTTCCGTCACGATTGGCCTCGCCATTGGGCTCGTTGTGCTTCCAGTTGTAGGACACCAAATCGTTCAGGGTTAACCCGTCATGACAAGTGATGAAATTGATGCTCTTCTCCGGCTCCCGTTCCTGAAGGCCATAAAGGTCTGGACTGCCTATGATTCGGCGAGCGAGGCGGGTCACTGTCCCGCGGTCTCCTTTCATGAAGCTGCGGACGTCATCCCGGAATTGGCCGTTCCACTCTTTCCAACTATCTCCGATAAACGAGCCGACCTGGTACAGACCTGCCGCATCCCAGGCTTCCGCGATGAGCTTCGTCTCGGCCAGGACCGGATCCGATTCGATGTCCCAGAGGATGGGAGGATTTGCCAGCGGCCGGCCGCCCTCGTCGCGGGAGAGGATCGAGGCCAGGTCGAAACGAAAGCCGTCTACGTGCATCGAATCTACCCAATAGCGAAGGCTGTCCATGATCAAACGTCGAACGATCGGCTGGTTCGCGTTCAAGGTATTCCCAGTGCCTGTGTAGTTGGCATAGCAGCATCGGTCCTCTTGCAAAATATAATACGCCGCGTTTTCGAGGCCGCGATAACAGAGCGTCGGACCTGTTTGGTTTCCCTCTGCCGTATGGTTGAACACGACATCGAGGATGATCTCGATGCCGGCTCGATGGAGCGCCTTGACCATATCGCGAAACTCGTCGATAGGCCCTAGGTGATCTTTGCGAGAGCTATACGCCACATGGGGAGAAAAAAATGACACCGGCGAATACCCCCAATAGTTGACATGGCCAGGGACGACATCCTGTTCGTCGAATTGGAACACGGGCAGTAATTCCACTGCGCTCACGCCGAGCGCCAACAGATAAGGAATCTTCTCAATCAGCCCTCGATACGTGCCTCGCGTCTCGCTACGCAGACCGGAGCTAGGATGGCGGGTAAACCCGCCCACGTGCAACTCATAGATCACGGTTTGAGCAAATGGTCGTTTCAGCGGAACATCCCCCTCCCAGTCGTACGGACTGGGATCAGCGACCACGCTCTTCATTGCGGTCGCGCAATTGTCACCTGGTACGGACGCGCTGACGCGGCTGTAGCCGTCCGGTACGGCCATGGCCTTCCCGTACGGGTCAAACAGAAGTTTGCCTGGGTCAAACCGCAATCCACGGTGCGGTTCAAAGGGTCCATATGCTCGATAGCCGTAAATCTGGCCGGCCTGAATACCGGGCACGAAGACATGCCAGTAGTGGTACGTTCGGTTCCTCATCGGATCGAGAGGAATCACCGCGCTTGGCTCGGTATCATCGACGCGGTCGAAGAACACTAACTCCACCTGGGCGCTGCTCTTCGAGAACACACTGAAGTTGACGCCCTCTGGATAAAGCGCTGAGCCCAGTGGGAAACTCCTGCCCGGTTGTGCTCTGGGTTTTATCGCCATCGGTTGCCCTGCCTGCTGCTCGCAGGATTTATCCCTTGTGAAGCCAATTCCAACCCCGGACTTCGGGCATGTCGTAGTATTGTTTATGATCGAGCCGCTTCTTGCGGATCACCTGCACGGCGCCCCGGCCACTTCGACAAGCACGAGTGACATGTCGCGCCACCGACGACCCAATTGAGAATACCCTACTTCACTTCGCTGAATGCCGGAAGCACCGTTTCACGAATGAAGTTCTGAACGCCTTGTCCAATCTTAGAATAATTGCCTCGTATGTTTTCCAGCGATTCGCACCTTCTTAGGTGGTGCGCGTCGCGGAAGTTCGATGCGTGACTAACGCCTTGGACTTGCGGAGAACTTCTCCAGGAGCCAATCGAAAACGGCTTGCGTGATAGAGCGTTAAGGTGCCCTCACCGCGGCCGTAAACCCAGGCCCTGGAGCTGCCTTTCCAGTTCTTCAAGCGCCTGTTGTTCCGGCAGGCCGACAGGCTGATCAATGGGGCGATGTGAAATTCGGATTCGGATCACTGCTTCCGACCGGGAACTGTGGGCCTCGGAGAAGGCGGTTGAAGCGAACGGTATAACCTCGATGGAGCATTCGTTAGCATGCTGCGCTACCGTATCTGCGATTTTCTCTAACTGTGCGTAAGCCAACGCGTAGTCGCCGGAGGGCGGTAGCTCCGTCGTATCTTTGTTGCTTAAGCCGATAACCTCAACGTCGAAGCCAGCCTGAACGATATGGCGACTCGCCCCAGGCGAGCCGTGCGCACCCTCGATGAGTTCATGGTAAGGCGAGACCTGATAGAATACGCGATACTTTTTGAACGGCTCAGGGATCTCAGGCATGGGGCACTGCTTACTACCAACACTCTCCGCGTGTCTGTGATGAGTATCACTGCACACAGTAACGGTTCGTCCCGTAACTCGTAGCCATGCCGCACAGACAGTTGGGAGGCCGCGGTGGTTGAGGTTGTGATAAGGCGGCAGGCGAATGAGGGTGTGGAACCGGTTGCCAAGAATTCGTGATTGTTGGGTCGCAAGTCCAATACTTGTAAGGATGCAAAGTCGCGTCACTTATTACGGTAAGCGTCTTTTCGGAAATTCGACAGGGTCATCAGTGCAACTGGCCCGATTGTCAGTCACGACAGCTGGGCAGTACGAATATTAAGATTATGGGAAGAACACAAGGCTAAACGCCAACAACTGCCTTTACCGCATGGCCGGGGCCGTGTTCTGCCATGTATCCAGTCTATGCCGTTGATGCCAACTGGCAGAAGCTGGATGGGGGCCAACCGTTATACCCTGCGTTTCGCGCCAGGCCAGTTGCCGCCCGTCAATGCGTTCTGGTCGCTCGATCGGCATCCTGATTTGCGCGCTGTGATGCAAGACACAGTTCGACGTGACAGAACGCACCTCTTCCTGAGGGCCGTCTCGGCTACAACACAAACGCTTATAGTTTCGGTGAGAAGAGCACAACATCACGATGTTAGAAGCTTCTTCGGCGGTCTCCCGGCACAACGATTGCCGCAGCCGTTGCCGAGCGCGATGGCTTGCCTCTCGGCGGAAGGTGAAAATCCGATGAGGAACTCGGTTTCTGTACACAAGCTGTACCTAAAACCATCCAAATCGCCCCGAATAATCCGATTCTCACCGAATAACCCGAACGCAAACCATTGATTCCAAATACGGACAATATCGACGGCGGGATTACGAATCGGCTTCTCTACCACTGAGCTACTTCGGCGTAGTTTCGACTGGAGCATCCAGAGGAAAAGCTACACACGTCAATTTGCAATCCTTGATCTACTTCTTCCAGTCCACGACTCTTCCCTCCCCGCCCCGCAGTTCGTGAGCGACTTATTTTTGTGGTATCAACTGTGGCAGTTAAGACTGGAAAACACTTCACTAGACCGCACAACACTCAACAACGATTTCGTTGCAATCTCTTGGGAACACTCGACTTCCGAAAGAAACACAAGCACTTACGAAAAGTCTTGATTTGAATTTTGAGTCCGGCGCGTCTGCCAGTTCCACCACTCCGGCACGTGTTACGGAAGCACGGCGCCTTTCAGCGCCGCTTTCAGACTAGATTGAATGTATCGCTTGTGAATAGCGCGGGTCAAGCGACCGCCGGCCTCGCCATCACACTGCTTACAGTTGCGTTCCGCGGCGGTCTAATGCGAGAGTCTTACAATTCCTGTTTGTTCTCGGAGGCGCCGTGAAGCGAGGCTCGGTCCATTACCTATTGCTGATCAACCTCGCGCTCGTCACACTCGCGTTTCCTGTTCGCGCAGTTGCCTCGGCCGATGATTCTGCCCCCGGCCATTTCGTCGAAGTCGAGAAAGGCAAGATCTACTACGAGGAATGCGGCACCGGTCCAGGCGCCGTCGTCTTGATTCACGACGGAATCGCGCACTCCGCCGTCTGGGACGCCGTCTGGCCCGCATTTTGTAAAGAATTCCACACGGTGCGCTATGACCGCCGCGGATACGGCCGCTCGCCCGCCGCCACCACCTGGTATTACGAGACGGACGACCTCTTCACGCTACTCCGCCATCTGAAAATCAGCCGCGCCTTTCTCGTGGGCAGCTCGCACGGCGGCGAACTCACAATTGATTTCGCGCTCGCGCACCCGAAACTCGTCGATGGAATGGTACTCGTCGGCGCGGTCGTCAGCGGCTACGGCTATTCCGACCACTTTTTGAATCGCGGCATTGCCAATAATGCCCCGATGGAAAAGAACGACGTCGCGGCCATGGTTTCCAACTGGTCGAATGACAAATACCTGCTCGCCGCCGATCACCCCGAAGCAAAAAAGAAACTACACGAAATCCTATCGGCCTCTCCGCAGGACTTAAATCATCCCGACTTCCCGCGTCCCACGCCTGATTCCCTTCCGCGCCTAAGCGAGATCCATGTTCCCACTTTAATTCTCGTAGGCGACATCGATATCCCCGACGTTCATGCCCACGCCGGCGTAATCGAAGCCGGCATCCCCAATTCCCGCCGTATCGTCGTCGAAGACTCCGGCCACCTCATGTACCTGGAAAAACCCGAAGAATTCACCCGCCTCGTAATCACATTCATCAAATCCAACCGCGACTAATCCGCCGTGCCGTCCAGTAGCACAGGCATTCCTGCCTGTGCCTGCGAAACAACCCGTCACACATCATCGATGCTTGTCGCCTGCGCGATTTCGTTCTTCTCGCCGTCGTTCATAAGAACGTGTGTGCCAGGGTCTGCAAATGATCCCTGCGCCGATGTATTACCACACCGCGAATCACCAAAGCCGACGTATCGCGCCCACCGCGCCTACTTCGCCGTTACTTTGATTTCGCGCTCTTCGCCGCCCGCCACCTCGATCGACGTTCCACCCGCCAGATAGCCTTGAATCACTTCCGGCTTCCCCCACTCGAGGCTCCAGTCCTTCACCGCAACCACCGTGTACTTTCCCGGCGACACCTGATTCAGCGAAAATGATCCGTCGCTATCGCTCTGGTCCCGCCGATACTCGCTAAGATCCCGAAGATCTTCCGGGACAAGCACTACCATCATTCCGGGCGCCGGCTTTCCTCCCTGCTCCACGATCCCTCTAACGCGGGCATTTACGCCGCGTGCTAAAGTCAAAATCAACCGCAGGTCGCTCCCGCCACTAATCTCGATCTTCCGCCCAGCCAGACTTGTCCCATTCGCGCTCACGCTCCGAAGCTCCAGCCCTCCCGGCGCCACGGAAGACACTTCGTACACTCCCGGCTCGATCTGATCGGAAGAAAAACTAAAATTCCCGGCCGAGTCTACGTCCTGCCTGAAACCGCTTCCCCTGGAAGCGTTCCTCAGAAACACGCGCACTCCCTGCGGTGGAGACAGATTTCCTTCCAACCGTACGATTCCACTCACCACTCCTGCGGGCGCTATTCCCCTCACATCTAGCGTCTGCCCATCCGCGGGATCCACGGTCACCGACTTGCTGAATCTCATGGACTGCCGCGCCTCTCCGAAATTGCTGGCCATCACCTGGATGACTGAGGGGCCAGGGCGCAAGCCGTCAACTTCCATAATGACAGTTCCGGACTGTTGTTCGGAATCACCGTCCTCCGCACTCGACTCTTGAGTCGAAACCCTGACCCGATCCTGATAAGCTCCGAGAATTGTTTGGCTGACTAGGATCTGCCTAAACAGTTTCGAATCCCTTTCCTCCACCTCAACACGCAAGTGCATCGCGGGTATGGGCACGAGTCGCATGTCAGCCTGTGCGCTACCGCCCGTCTCCACGTGGATAGACGCTGCGCCACTCACATCAATCGCATTTGGATAGTATGTAATCGGATAGACCAAATCGAGGCTGGAATTGGTCTGTCCAGGCTTTTGCGAAGCTGACAAGTCGCGGAAGGAAACATTTCGCGCGTAGTCCGCGTACCAAGGCTCCGCCGAGACCGCCAGATAGTAGTTGCCGCTCGGCAACGACACGAATCGGTACCGCCCTTCTTCGTTCGTATTTTGGTGCCCGTTCAAATGCTTCACGTGCCCGCCGCTCTCAGTATCCTCACGAAATAAAAACATTCTTGCGGATGGGACCGGATCGCCAACCTCATCCGTCACCTCGCCGGAGATCACAGCCTCTGGCGCCAATGGAAACACCAGATTCTCGGAATTCAGGTTTGGCCCCACAAGGATCGCGGTCGTGAATTGCTCGTGCTGCAAATACATCTGCTCAACATAGCCCTTCCGCCGCGCCTCTAGGATGTAGCGGCCCGCTGGAATCTGGGTCAATACGAAGCTACCGTCTGTGCCGGCTCGCAATGTGCGATTCAAGTTCGGCGACGATGCAGCAGCAATCAGCACATAGGCGCCTGCCACAGGCGCGTTCGTCATCGAGTTCACCACGCGGCCTGTGATTCGGAAGTCGCCCGTAGCTGCCGCGTTGGTCCGTTTTTGCGGCTGCGCTGCTTGTTGCTGCGGCGATACCGGCGCCCCCGCGCGAGAAGCATCCGGCGCCGCGCTTCCCGCCAACAACAGTGCTATCCACGCAAGCGTTTCGAGCATGATTTATTTCTCTCTCTGCACTAGTTCCAGTTCCAAGTGACTTTCTTGCTTCGCGCTGAGCGTTACGTCTTGCGTCTTGGTCAGATAATTTCGCAGCGCTTCCGGGTTCGCGTACTCAAGATCGTCGGCTCGATCGATTGCGATCGCGCGATATGAACCTGGCGCAAGGTCGCCTATCACGAAGGTCCCGTTCGTTATTTGCGTCACTTTTATCAGTCGCGGCGCACGATTGGACACCAACAGCACCACTCCGCTCGCGGGTGCCGATCCTCTCCCTCGGACATTTCCGCTCACTTTCGCGCCGTCGTTCCTCAGCGTGATCTCAATTGCTTCCATCGTTCCGCCCTCTGGCACCATCAACTCGTCGGTTAGCAGATCAACGGACCCGTACAGTGCGGATTCCACATACCACCCGAAATTCGGCCGTATGCCCACGGAATAAATTCCCGGCTCCACGCTCTTAATTACCGCGCGCCTTTGATCTCCGTCCACTTCCCATTGGGACCACGCGGTGCGGGGGCGTGCACTCGGTTGCTTCTCAGTCAAGAACACCGTGCCAGTCGGATTATTTTCACTGGCGCCCGCGCCGTCCTCATTCGTTCGGAAATCCACGGGAATCGAGGCCATTGGTGCCACGGACAAGGTCAGGTTCGTAATATTCGAGCTCACGTGCAGCGGCATCCTCCCGGCAGAAGAAATTTCCCCGTCGCCAAAGCAGTTCGCCTCGAGTGTGTAGAATCCCGCCGGCACCTCCCCGCTTCGAAACACTCCCGTCATTGGTTCCGCCCTCATACCAACCGGCACATCGTCGCCCGAGCTGTCTCTCAACTGCGGACGGCATGGCTGTCCAAGCGTTCCACCCACCACTGCGCCCGAAATTCGGTACAGAGGCACCGTATTCAGAGTGAACTCCAGTCGCGCCCGCCTTCCCGAATTCACCTCCACCTGCGCGGCCCCTTCCAATTCGGTAGCGTTCGGGTAGAACACCCGCGGATAGCCCACATCGCTCCCTTGTGCGCCGTTCCCAACGTGTCCCACAGGTCGAAAGCTCGGTCCCACCGACACATAGTATTTTCCTGGATGCAGATTGCCGGCCCGGAACTCACCTTGCTCATCCGTCTGCCCTCCTCCGTTCGAGCTCCAGTAACGGCGCCCCTCCTGAACCCGCGAGCCCAACACGCGCACGGGCAGACCCTCCACCCCCTCGCCGTCCTCGCCCGTCACGATCACCGTGATCGTGCTCTCCGGATCGAGCTTCAGCACCAGCGGCGACCTGTCCCCACCGATCGTGACCATAGTAGGAGGTCCGCCGGAGGAATCTATGTATCCCGGCTTATGTGCGTTGATTCCACACTCGCCTTGCGCCAGGTTCTCGAATTGAAATTTGCCGCCTTCATCTGTGAGCACGAGCTGGTTTGCCATTCCGCTCAACTGCACCAACGCTCGCCGGATTGGCAGCCCTGTCACAGCGTCCACCACGGTCCCGCTCAGGCTGTACTGCCCCGTACCACTTGGTTTATCTATCGCTACAGGCGGGCCCAGGATGACTTGGAGGGCCTCTGCAGGTATGGCCGCCACACCTGGGGCTGCGCCGACAGCACAAACCAAAATTACATTCCGCAAGAGGTGTAGCACCCTGTAACGCATATTTTCCTCTTAACCGGTTGAATACTTTGGCGAATTATATCTCAAACCAATCGGATAAGTCCTAAAGCCGTCACCTCACTTCAGACCCAGCTCTCCCCGGGGTCGGTACAGCTCATTTGGAGTGCGTGCGGCTTGCCGCCGCTTTCATAAGCCCCGGCTTGCCGGGGCTATTCACAGCGAAAGCGTCGCCAAGCTAAGCTTCAACGCAAAAATGGAGAGGATGTCTTCATGCAGGTGTGGAACGAAAGCTCAGCGGCGGATTGCACCGCTGTGAGAAGCCCTATTCACAGAAGACCGAGTCAGCCGGCTAGCTACTCACTTCGGTGCGTAGAAAAGATAATCTGCAGAATACGGCACGCGAACTTCCCCGCCAGAGTGCGCAGTGTCACACCCGGACACAGGCGCTTTGCCGCCTTTCGTGTTGATCCGCTGGATCGTCGTGGCGCGTGACAGCACCCCGCTGCCTTCGTGGCTTACAATGTTGACCAGAAGCCATGGAATGGAATCGGCGTCCGGTGAAGGAGCATTGGCCACAGCCTTGCCCATCACACGGCTGCCGTCGTTTGCTTCCCACGACGGTCCTGCAAAATGCTTACCGAACTCTTTGCCATCCTGGTCAAAGAGTTTCGCGTCCGGAGCCTTCAGCGTCCAGGCCAATTGCCCCGCTTCACCCTTGCAGACATAAACCTGGTCGCCCTTGGCATGGAGCCGAAAGAGAAGTTGTTCGTTGGCTGGCGGCCGCAGTTTTTCCGGCACCTCTTGCGCGGCAACGGCGCACGAAAGAACGGCGCTCGCAACGGCGAGTAGAGCAACACATCCGAATCCGCCAATGTGATTGAGCATAGGAAGTCTCCTCCTGTCAAAGCGCAGAGCAGCTCGCGCAGCGCAATATAACTCAAGTCACCCTACAACATGAAACAGAACAGCGGGCGCGTCTCGGGTAATAAGAAACTCGGAAGATCTGGAGTTTAATCTCCGCTTGCCAGTAGCACGCAAACACAGCGCAACCCAGCAGCACCACGAGTATTGCCGCCAACAAAAAAGGCGAAATGCGGGGCAGGGTGTACCATGGTGCGGATTCAAAAATTAAAGCCGTAGTGGCGGCGAAAGAAAACCCTAAAGGAAACTCATGCTGCGTGAAAGGCGACTGGCCGTTTTTCTGTTTTTCGTTTGCATCCTGCATCCGTCGGTTAACGCCGGCGCGCAAAACGTGAAGTCTACGTTCGACAAATCCGCGGATTTCACAAAATACAAAAAATATACGTGGGGATCAAATTATCTGCTCACTCTACAGCCCAAAGACGTTCAGGAACGCATCAACATGGCGATCGTCGATTCCATCAACCGGAATCTTCGAGCCGCGGGTTTCGTCGAAGACGATAGCCATCCGGACTTCAAGGTCACCTACGAGGCCGGAGGACAACCCCAAGCCGATGTGGGCGCTCAACGACCCTTGTACGCTTCAGACATGGTTGGCTACTACTGGGGTAATCTCAGCGGAATTTCCTCAGACGTATGGGTTTCCAGCTTGGCGAAAATAAAAATTACCGTCACCGACGCCGCCACAAAAAGCAATCTTTGGCAGGCCACCGCTTCCAAAACGATTCACGATCCTATGAAATTTACGAACAACCTCCAGCAGAATGTCGACAAGGCCATCCAAAAGACAATGAAAAGTTTCCCTCCGAAGAAGTGATGAGATCAAACCTTGAAGTCCCGTGTGGAGGGTCCGCTCTCAGGCATCGGAGCAGACGCAGCTAGCGAGGCTTTTGGCCGTTGGAGCGGCGCAATACGGGACGAAGTTCCTCAGGGTGGTCCTGAAGATAGGCGAGCAAGCGGCGCTTTTTTTCCTTGCCCCGTTTGCTACCGGCGGCGGATCGGGAAGCTTCGGCCATCCATTCCGGCTTGTGTGCAGCGACGCGGTCGTAAATCGAGAGCCACATCTTTTTTACGGTCGGCAAAGAGACGTTCAGCTGCCGGGCCAGCGCCGAATTGGTTCCCGTGTCATTGGACATGCAGCGCATCAGCATGCGCTGTTCGCTCGCGCTGAGGTAAAGAACAGGCGGCTGGTAGTCAAACAGTGTGCCAACCCAAGAGCCTGGCCGGCCACGCTCGAGTTCCCGCGTAATGCCCACGATGTGGGGCGAGCGGGAAAATTCCTCCGGTCCTTTCTTAATTGATTTCACATAGCGCGCGGCTTTGGGATCCCAGTAGAGCCCGCCCGCGTCGATCGCCCACTGCAGGCGCTGCGGGCTCTCGGCCTGAGAAGTGATCATTTCCTTCAAACGAAACCCGCGATGTATCTCGATATAGGCGCGTCCCATCAGGTGGTACATCTCGCTACGTTCCGCAAAAGCCGGCCGAGGAAGCGTTTCCCACACAAGTTCATTGAGTCCCTCGCCGGAATTGGCTTCGCGAACTTCTTTGTCGGCAAGCACGGGGGAATCTGCGCGTAGGGCGCGTCTGGTCAGTTCGGCACCGACCCAAAATTGTGGCGTCGCTTTCATTTCGCGCACAAATTCGTCGCGCACAAACACGCCCACACCCACGCCGGCAAGAGTGACGCGCCCTTTTTCCACCTCTTCGAAGACGGCGGTGGTCATGGCCTCCGAGCCGAGCAAGCGAAGCCAGCAGCGGGGTAAGTTCTTGATTGCGGCCCCATATCGCGGGCCGATGACGGGGTGGGCGGCAATGATCTTGGCGCATCCCGCCACGTCATTCGCTTGCATGGGGCGCCACTGCAGGGGCATGACGGTACCTTCGCTGGACCGCACGGGACGGGATATGGTCCTTTTAGGTTACTTGTAATTAGCATAAGCGCTGCTAGGATGCCAGCCCTCTCTGCATGGAGGGCTTATGAGCCAAGTTCATGGAACTCCAGCAAGCGCTACGAAGGTCCCAATCCTGAAGTTGTCACTCTTGGTTCTTGGATTGAGTTTGTTCTTTGCAAGTCCGGCTCGTGCGGATACCTGGAGCCCGGGGGCTGTCGTGACCTATAACCAAGTGGAGTGGGGTGATCAGACAAATGCCGCCGGAATGTTGCTGGATAACAACTTTGACTCCGTATATGGCTCCGCCGGCGACATATTCGAGATTGGCAGCACCACACCGGGCTTCTTCATGATTTTCACGGGAGCAGTGGATTTGGAAGCTTTCCTCCCTGCTTCCGGACCTCCGGGACCACTGGACGCGGACCTCGTGAATCCGACCACCAGCCCCTCGGGGCAGTTCGGAGGCGAAGTGGTCGCACTAAAGCTGAATCTTGACTTCTCCAACGCGGGCTTGCTTCCCAATTCATCCGGCGTGCTATTTGGAGATTTGGTTTTGGCGGGATTAAGCGGAGCGGAGTCGTCGCTCAATGGTCTCACTGTCGAACAGTTTTTTCCTCTGAGTCAGGCAGCACTCGCCGGGCAGGCCACGAGCCTCGACCTTGCGGATATCGACAACATCACGGCCAATATCAACGACGCGTTTGAGGACGGCACGCCCGACTCGTTTGCGCAAGACCATCTCGTTGCTCCCGGCTCGTCTGTGGGGGTGCCCGAGCCGCCGACGCTACTGCTCGCGGCGATGGGCGTCCTGGCTGCTGCCATCTTCAGGAAAAAGCGCGCTCTGGCTCGTCCAAGTCCGATCTAAACGAATCACCGGAGGTTCCACCATGAACATCAACAGGCTGAGATTGGCCACTCTCGTCATGCTCGCCGTCGGGGCAATAACCCTTTGGGCGAGCGGCGTCAAAGCGGACCAAGTGATTTATAGCCAGCCTTTGCAAGCGCCTTTAGTCGATGCTGGGGGGTTTTACCTGAGCGCATTTGGCTTTCAAACGGCTGATACGTTCACTCTCGCACAGGGGGCTAGCATCGATTCTCTTCAGTGGTTTGGGTCGTACGAAAATAGCAGCTCGGTAGGATTTCCTGCGGCCGACGCGACCGGTTTCATCCTGATCCTTGGTTCTTGTCTCGGTTCGGATTGTCTCTCCGCATCTGATGCGAGTTTCGTGAACGGATTCCCGATGACTTTTTCACCATCCATGGCAAACGAGACCTTCTTGGGGACTTCGAGTGCCTTAAACATATCTGGCGACATTCCGGCTTCCTCGTCCAACTACGGCTATCAAGTCAACTTCTCCGTGCCCGTGCAGCTCTCTAGCGGAGAATATTACCTTTCTATCTTTCCCCTACTCCCGACCCAGGATACGGGCTGGTCTTTTGATGCGGGCACAGGAGGAGACGGTATTTCACAGGGCCTCAACCCAAGTCTCACGGACAACTTCGATTTGGCGTTCACTCTCAACGGAACCCCAACTGCTCCTGTA
Organism: uncultured Acidobacteriota bacterium; assembly: GCA_963815265.1. GTDB lineage: Bacteria > Acidobacteriota > Terriglobia > Acidiferrales > UBA7541 > Palsa-295. The sequence goes on from CAWFGI010000006.1 coordinate 367,204, forward strand.
CCAGAACCATCCAGCTTGCCGCTGCTCGCCATCGGGCTCGCGCTTGCGGTGGTGGGCGCCCAGTCTCCTGCCATCCTTAGAAAAACGCGCTCTCTGGACCGTCCAAATCCGATCTAAACGAATCACCGGAGGTTCCACGTGAAGAAGAAGACCCAGGTCGCTCTCGCCGCATTCGCAGTGATTCTCGCAATTCTCTTTGCCAGCAGCTCTGCGCGGGCGGATACCTACACGTACAGTTACATCAGCCAGGGGCAACTCGATCTCGGCGGCTTGCACCCGTGTTCACCCTGCCGGATGCAAATCTCATTCACGGTGGCAAACGCACTCGCTCCGAATACTGCTTATATGTGGACCGCGGACGGCTCTGGCACCGGGAATCCGCTTGACCCTCTTACTATAATCTTTGACCCTTTCGCGGGTGGCAATGATGCCAGCCTGATTGTGGGTACGGACAAGTCGGGAAACATCGAAGATTGGTTTTTTGCCTTGACCAACACGACTGACCCCCTTGTGCCAACTTGTACTACTAACGCATCTTCCCAGGGCGAGGATACAGTTGCTGGGAGTGTCTTCGAAATGGTTTCGCTTAGCAATTGCACGGATGTGTTTGAGGATGCCAAAAGTAGTGTTTCTTTTCAGTTCCAGCCGTTATTTGGCCCAGCCTGGACCGAAACGACCAATGTAACGACGATGAATGTCCCCGAACCCTCGACGATGATGCTCCTGGGAATCGGCCTCCTACTGCCCTGCATGAAGATGCGGCGGCGTGCGAATCATGGCCTCCGAGCCGAGCAAGCGAAGCCAGCAGCGGGGTAAGTCCTTGATTGCGGCCCCATATCGCGGGCCGATCACGGGGTGGGCGGCAATGATCTTGGCGCATCCCGCCACGTCATTCGCTTGCATGGGGCGCCACTGCAGGGGCATGACGGTACCTTCGCTGGACCGTACGGGACGGGATATGGTCCTTTTAGGTTACTTGTAATTAGCATAAGCGCTGCTAGGATTCCAGCCCTCTCCCCAACGGAGGCCTATGAGCCCAGTTCAAGGAATGCCAGCAAGTCGTACGAAGGCCCCAATCCTGACGTTGTCGCTCATGGTTCTTGGTTTGAGTTTGTTCTTTGTGAGTGCGGCTCGGGCGGACACGTGGAGTGCAGGGGCGTTTACGACTTACGATCAGACGGAGTGGGGCGACTCTGCCGGTTCTGCAGGTATGTTATTGCAGGCCGACTATGGCTCGGTCTATTCCTCGACAGGCGATCTCTTCCATATAGGGATCGTGAGCCCGGGATTTTTTCTTGAATTCACTTCTGCGTTTCACTTGGATGATTTTCTGCCGGCGAATGGGACTCCTGGATCGCTCAATACCAACCTGGCAAATCCGACGACGACTTCGGCCGGAATTTTCGCAGGTGAAGTCGCTGGATTGAAGCTCAACGTAGACTTTTCCGCGGCTGGACTTTTACCGGGTACATCAGGACTGCATTTCGGAGATTTGGTTCTCGCAGGAATGACGGGCGCAGACTCCGGGCTCAACGGCCTTACCGTAAGTCAGTTTCTCAGCCTCACCGAGCAGGCACTCGGAGGAGCGGATACGGGCTTCACCTTTCTCGACCTCGACATTCAGCTGGCAGAGCTCAACAACGCATTTGACGATGGCCAGCCCGAGTCGTTCGCGCAAGACCATCTCGTTGCCCCCGGCTCGTCGATGGGGGTGCCGGAGCCGCCCACGCTACTGCTCGCGGCGCTGGGCCTCCTGGCTGCTGCCACCTTTAGGCGTCGGCAGGTCACTTAGTCTTAGTAGTGTGAGCACGTCAAGGAGGGAGTTCAAAATGCGAAAGACCTTGCGGATCATCCCCGTGCTATTACTGTTCGCGGCCATCGGTGCGCCCACGGTTGCGAGGGCCGACATTACGTATGCGGTTGATGAAACGGTCGGGGCTGGCTCCGCGACTGGTTTCATCACTACCGATGGAACCATTGGAATTCTCGATACCGCCGACATTCTCAATTGGAACCTTACCTTGAACGACGGCACCAACCCACCGGTTGACCTCGAAGGGCCGACGAGCGGCAACAATTCCCTCGTGCTTCTGGTCGGATCGGATTTGACGGCGACGCCCTCGCAACTGATCTTCGCTTTCGGCACCGCCGACGGAGGCAGGCTCCAGTTCTACATCAGTGGCGGCCCAATCATTTGCTACAGCACCATCGTCGATTGCACGGGCACGCCCGTAGGTATATCGCTGGACACGCTTACTCCCGACACCAACTTCGTCTACACGGCGTTATCGGACACTGAGGGAATAGCGGGTCCTGTCCCAGCTCCCGAGCCGAGCACTCTCATCCTGTTGCCGGCGGGCATCGCGCTGCTGCTCCTGACGGGAAAACGACTCGCCTGGCATTCCAACTGACGGCCACGTAAGCAAGGTTGCTGACCTGCGTATCTTTGCACATCGTCAGACAACCTTTCTAACGAGCCGAAAACAGGCAGTAAGTCCTGATTAGTAAGGAAGCAGTTGCGGGACCGCTAGTTCGGAATGCTGCGGCGGCGCCAGAGCATTAAGCCTATGAGACTAAACAACGCGAGGCTGAGCGTCCCTGGTTCGGGAGTAATGACTGGTAGCGGGTCGTTCATCTGCAACGTGTCCAGAATAAAGCCCTGGGGCGCACCCGCGGTGTAAGTGAACACAACGGACGTAATGTCAGGCGCCGACAGATCGGCGAATCCCAGGAAAATCGCGGTGCCGTCGTTGGAGTCGGTAGAGTTCCCGTTCTCCGTGTAGCTTCCCAACAAGGTGGCGCCGTCGTAGGCCGTTATCGTACCAGTGAAGGGGCCGTAGAAATTAGACGCGATCTGCGCACCGACTGAGGAAATCCCCTGACTGAACAAAAGCGTAAGTGAATCAGCGCGCACCAAAATAAGATTGTCACCCGGCGAAAAGTTACCGAGGAAGTCGTTCACGCCGGAGCCCTGCTGCCCCAGCAAACCCGAACCGGAAAAGGTTCCAGTGATATCAAGGCCGTTCGCGGACGTCAAACTGAATGGGCTGGACACGGCCGTGCCTGCGCTACCGAGTTGTCCCCAATTGGCACTCTCGTTCGTTGACCCTGGAGAGGTGAGGCCTGTCGTAGTATCCCCCATGGCCGAACCCGCAAAGGTCAACATGGACAGAAGTGCCAACACGAAAGGCCACTTGATCGTTGGAAGACCTCTCAAACCAAGAACCATGGATGAGAACCGCGGGATCGGGGCGTTCGTGCGACTTGCCGGCGTGCCTTGAACTGGGCTCATACGTCCTCCGTTGCGGAGAGGGACGGCACACTAGCACAGCGCTTATGCAAAGTACAGTGACCTAAAAGACCCATATATCGTCGTATGCGGTTTAGCGAAGGGGCCTTCCTTGTAATGACGTTATGAAATCAAATGATTGATGAACAGGTTATCGGGGAGTCTGCGCCAGTCTTGATTTTGTCTTTTGAACAAAAAACACAGGAGGAAATTCATGAAGTACAGTGGAAAGATATGATCTCGCCGATCGGTTATCAATCTGGAGAGACAACGCGCGACGCAGAACCGGCAGGTGTGAAGGTAAAAGTGCATGGCAGCTCTGCGCGCGGACAAGAAAGCGTCCCAGCTCTAGGCAATTTCTGAATGGTCTCGTCCGGGAACGACTGCAGCATCGTCACCGACCGCATGGAGTCGTTCAATCCTGCCAATGGATCATCTGGGGTCAAGGCCTCGATCTCTATCACCTTTGAGGCCCGCCCGAGAATAAGCGAGTATTGAGTTATCCCTTCCAAGCCCCCGGGATTTGGAACCGAGACTGAACGGCGTTCCCTGAGCTTGGAAAGTGACAGCTTTATTCGATCGTCGACGAGAGAAACATCACCGAGCAATACGCCAAGTCGGATGCGAGCTTCCTTCTCGTCACTGCCTATCGGTCTCGCAACGGGTACAGAAGCCTGAGCCTCCGCATAGGCGTTGATGGCCTCATTCTTACGCCCCTGAGCTTCGTAAATTCGCCCGAGATGAAACAAAATCGTCGTGTCAGCTGCAAGGTCGGCAGCCGCCCGAATATATTTCTCGGCTGTTTCCAGGTTACCCTGCTGGAACCTTATCCACCCCATGGTGTCCCAGTACGCCGCCAGCGAACTTACGCGACGCAATGTCTCAGCTTGGAGCGGAAGCTTAGCCTGATTGAGTTCCAACTCCTCTGCCTGAATCGCCCGTTCGCTCCAAGAGGCGGCAATCTCCAGATGAGTATTTGCTTGAGCCAAGGCGTACGCTGCGCTGTTTAGAACGTGACTACTCCCATCGATCTGAATCGCGCGCTGGAATTCCGCAGCGGCGGCATCGTAATGAAGCAGTTGCAAATGTGCGCGCGCTAAGTTGAATTGTGGGAATTCGTACTTGGGGAAAATAGATACCGCCTTCTGAAGAACCGGCAGCGCTAGCTCCGGGTGATCGAGCGCCAGGTAGGCTGAGCCTAACCGTGCATTCGCATCGCCATCATTCGGCGAGTCCGCCAGGCGTTTAGTGAGCAGAGTCACCATTTCCGAATAATTCCTTTCGTTGTACAACACCCACGCCATATTCAAGTACGCTAAGTGGTCGTCGGGCGCCAGCGCCAGATATTTCCGGAAGGCGACTTCAGCATCCACATAATTTCGAAGGTACATCTGAGCGCGCCCAAGTTCGCGCCATGCGTCGGGATATTGGGGGTCCGCCTTCACAGTGGAGCTAAACGCATCGATAGCGTTCGCCCAATTCTTGCGTTTCGCTTCCTCCTCTCCACGCTTGTACATGTCGCGTGTTTCGGGTGATGGCAGATGAGCAGCCGGAGCCGGTGGGGGCTCCGCTCCGGAAGACGAAGAAACAGAAGGGCTGAGAGACGAGGCGATTGCACCGCCATCGTTCTTCGTTGAGGGCGAGTTGGCTTTGGCATCAACTCCGGGCGTCCCGGCTGGAGCGTCGGATTTCGCTGAGGTGGGCGTTGAAACGGTGGCGACCGAGGCATCCGTCTTCTTGCTTTCCCTTTTTGGTGTGGCCGGAACGGCTGTGGCTTCAGCAATCTTCTGGACGAACACCGCATAATCTTTGGAATCGCTCGATGAAATCGTTGGAACGCGCAAATCCAGCGTCCTGTATGCGTGGAAGGTGTTGCCTTTCCATGAATCACTCGATGCGTATTCTGCGAAAGTCTGCGTAATCCGGAACTCCTTCGCGGGAGGAGGAGCGGTTCCCGACAAAGTGGCAAAAGCGAGATTCAGCTTGAGGGAATAAGACCTCGGACCGTTGAGTTCGACCGGCAATTGCTGTGGTTTCCCGGCTGAATCCGGCTTCGAATTCGCGGCCGGGAGCAGAGTGAGAAGATGCCACGCATCAATCGGCTTAGACGTGAGAGAAACCGCGAGCTGGTCGGGGGTTGAGCCTTTTGGATCCACGTACATCAATCTTCCTGCCAGATGAAATTGCGCTCTTACAGGCTGGGAAACGTCAGCGGCGTTCACAACTTTAAAATCGGTGTAATGGACGGAATCGTAGAGGAATTTGTTGGTTCTCGCGAGCACGGTGTCAGCTGTTTTGGCGAACTGCTCCTGAGAAAGATGCGCGTTGAGAATCCGGATGAGAACCTCAAGGTCCCCCCGAGTCTGGAGTTCGACAGTTGCGTCCATGGTTCCTAGCCCATCGACCGTCCCATCCACGCCGATTCGGTATTCGACGGTGAATGGAAAGTCCTGCGGCGTCTTTCGCAGGGCCGAAGAAGGCGTGGCGTAGACGAGAAGCACTTGTTTGCCGCGCAGTTGGGGCGGCAAGTAGCCAAAAGGCCCGACGCCAAGCGTCGTATCAAGCCACGACTCTTTCGATCCGAGCGGTAAAAACGTGATTACGTGATCGAATTGAAGTGGATTCGGAATCTCAGGGTCGATGTCGGCGACGAGATTTGCCAGGGCCGGCTGCGCGTGGAGCCCCTCAGCCTCAAGCATCGCCTCAAGAAGGGTGGTTTTGTCCTTGCAGTCTCCGTACCGGTTGGCGAAAACCTCTGCGGCAGAATGGGGCTGGTAGCGCCCGACTCCAAAAGACAAGCTGACATAGCGAATATTTTGCGATACCCAATAATAGAGAGCCGCCGCTTTGTCTTCGTCGGATTGCCGGCCTCGCGCAATTTCATCGGCCTGCGCACGAATTTCGGCGGTGGGGATGCGGCGATCCCGTTCAAGCTGCGCATACCAATCCGCGATAGAAGTCCAATCCTGAAAGGTGGAGAACACCACACGTGGAGGAAGAGGAGGACGAGGGCCTTGTAGCAGCTTGATTACATCGAACTTGAAATCCTTGAAGATGTCGATTGGCGGCGGCGTTTTTAAGTTTGAGGTTGAGTAGTGATACAGGCGGCGGTTTCCCTCCAAATGAGTGGACGTTTCGATGCCTTGGGAGCTCTTAATTTTCAGCACCCGGTTCGCCGGTACATTCAGATCAAGCTGCTCGTCGAGGGCGACGATTCTTCGTTCGAAATTCCATATTTGCCAGAATTGTCCAGGAAGAAGAGGTTTCGAGGTAATAAAGACGTTGTATTCGACGGCATCACCAACGGACAGCCCGGGGACAGTGACATGTTTCTGACGGGCGTCGGTATACATCGGTGCTTCCGATGTTATCGGAGCATTCAAATCCTGCACAGCATCCGGACCGGCTGCGACGACGCTGCCATCCGGTTTGAGGACTCGAACGCTTTGTATTTCCACCTTTTCGTCCACTGCGTTGTATTCAAAAACAAGCTGGCCGGCGGTGGGACAGCCCAGCCGAGGTCTGAACCCGAATACGGCCGCGCACTTCCCGGCTACACGAACCGTCATCTTCATAACGCATCGTGGCGTGCAGAAATTCGTAGATTGCCGGTTCTGCGGAAAAATCGGGATGCGTGGCTGAGCCTAAGTGGGTGTCGGGCGAGGGCTTCGCGGAAGATTGAGCTGGAACGCGTACTGCGGCAGCCAGCACAGAGAGAAAAACGGCTATGAGACACCGAGTCAGGGCGAACGTACGATGCACGGTACCAAACAATAACTCACAATATCCCTTTGCTGCCAACTTTCTGTGAGCATCTGTAAGGTTATGATTAACGGATTCCCTGCAAGCAGACGAATTTGCAACAAGGATAAGAGAAGCTCATCCCCTGCTCCGCCGTCCGTTCTTCCGCGCCGATTCCACCAGACTCTCCGCTGCCGTCACGCAAATCCGGCGCAGTTCCCTCGATACCTTCTCATGGATTTCCGGAGCCAGCAGAAGCGTCGCCGTTCCATGGAAGAGCGCAGCCAGCGCTAGTGCTAGGCGCCGATGCTGCGCGGGCCTCCCGCCCAGCCGGTCTGCGAGCCGTGCTTTCAGCAGCTCGAACGACGGCCGGGACTCCTCCCTCGCCAGTCGCGCTGCCCAATCCGCATGGATCAACTCGTATTCGTGCCGATGCTCGGAGGCAAATTCCAGATACCGCCGTCCGAACTGTGCGATCGATCCTGCGTTCCTGACCGTGGCGAACAACTTCTGCTGCGCGCGCCGGCGTATCGCCTCCAGAATGTCCCGCTTGTCTCGAAACCGCTGATACACCGTCGGAGTAGTCGTCTCCGCTTCTCGCGCCACGGCCCGCATAGTCAGCCCGTGTTCGCCCTTGCTTCGCCATAACCGGTACGCTGCATCCAGAACGTGCCCTTCCACTTCCAAATCAGGTTGGCGCGGCATCTAGGACTCCCCCTTACTGCTCGTGTCCGGAAGTTTAATACATTTGACGTCGTTAAACAAACGTTGTATAAGTAATGGCCCCAGATTCTTACCTGTTCCGCAATCAAGGAAAGGAAGGTCAAGGAGGGATTTGTTCGTGAAGTTGCTGAGCGATTCGCATTTATTTCAATACACTGTAATTACCAAGGCCAGCCCTCAGGTCGCCTGGAACATCTTCTCCGATTGGACCCGCTGGCCCTCTTTCGCCAACGTCTATGGCAACCTTCGCTGGCAGGAAGGCAAGCCCTGGCAGGTCGGCAGCCGCCTTTTTATCGAGATTCTGCGCCCCGTGGAAACCGTGATCGAGCACGTCATCATCACCTGCACGCCGACGAAGCAGATTGGCTGGATTGACAGCGCCTTGGGCGTCACCATTATTCAGTGGGTTGAATTCGAACAGCAAGGTGAGGGCCGCACCGTGATTCACACCTGGGGAGAAATTGCCGGAGCCAAATTCGAAGTCGCCGGCCGCACCGTTCCGCAGCTCGTCAACACCTTCACCGAAACCTGGTACGAGAATTTCCGCTCCGCCTGCGACGAAGCCGCAGAAATCGGCGATCTAGTCGCCGACCCCGTCTAAGAAATCACACTTTCGCGGCCCGTGAGCCATTTCTCACGGCGCATTTTTTCAACTCAACAAATCTATTTTTTCGTTGGATCGCAGCGGGACTTGAGGAAAACGAATTCCGGAGCTGCGCGCTCGCCCAGGATTTGGCGCGCAGCCCCGGAACCCGAGGAGGAACCGGTGAGGACTTAGTTCGCCGACGACGAAGCGCCAACCGCTTCGTACTCTTCCGTTGACGAGCCCTTCGAACGATCGATCTCGATGCGGCCCTTGAAATACGCGCCGTCTTCGATGCTGATCCGCGAAGTGGTGATGTCGCCCGTCACCGAGCCATCCTTCTTGATCTCGACGCGGTCGCTCGCGCGCAGGTTGCCCTGCACTTTTCCGAAGACGACCACTTCGCGCGCGTGCACTTCCGAATTCAACTGGCCGCTGCGTCCCACCGTGAGGCGTTGCCCTTGCAGCGCAATCGCGCCTTCCACTTTGCCGTCGATTTGCAGATCTTCCTCGCCGGAAATCTTGCCCTTGATCTCCAGGCTCGCGCCCAGGCACGAAAGCCCTCGAGCGGTCGGCGCACTCGGCGTTGTTGCCGGCGCGTTGAAACGCGTCGCGCTTGCTGCGCTATTGAAATTTGACGATGGTGCGCTTCCCTGCCCCGACGCTGGCGCGTAGCCGGGCGCTTCGGGTTGAGTCTTGGTCCACATGGTGCCTCCTCGTTTCGCTCGAAAGGGTCGTCAGGATTGGCTGACGTACGACAACTCTATTCGCACGCGGCGAGCCGAGGCAATCCAGAAAAGGTTCAGGTATGCGCGCGCGGAAACCTGTTCGTTCGTACAGGTGGCCGCGCGTTCTAAAAAAAGTTAGTCGGCGTTGTCGATCTGAGCGCGCTGCAGGCGATCGGAGTAATCGATGTATAGCGTCTTCCACTCGGAGTAAAAATCGAGAGCGGCCATGCCGGATTCGCGGTGGCCGTTGCCGGTGTTCTTGATTCCGCCGAACGGCAGATGCGTCTCTGCGCCGATGGTGGGCGCGTTCACGTAGACGATTCCGGTTTCGAGATCGCGTTGCGCGCGGAAGGCGTCGTTCACGTTGCGGGTGTAGATGGATGACGAGAGGCCGTACTTCACGTCGTTCGCGATGGCGAGCGCGTCGTCGAAGGTCTCGAACGGAATCACGGAGACGACCGGCCCAAAAATTTCTTCCTGGCAGACGCGCATTTTCGGATCGCAATCGGTAAAAACGGTGGGCTCGTGGAACCAGCCGTTCGCGTAGCCGCCGCCTTCGAGCCGCTTGCCACCCGCGGCGAGTTTTGCGCCCTCGTCCTTGCCGATTTGGACGTACTTCATCACAGTCTGCAACTGCTGCTCGTTGATGCACGGGCCCATTTCGGTGGCGGGATTCAAGCCGTCGCCCACTTTCAGAGCTTGCGCGCGCATCACAAATTTTTCGACGAACTGGCTGTACACTTTTTTGTGCACTGCGACGCGGCTCGCCGCCGTGCAGCGCTGGCCGGTGGTGCCAAAGCCGCCCCAGATGGCGCCGTCCACGGCGAGATCGATGTTGGCGTCGTCCATCACGATAATGATGTTCTTGCCGCCCATTTCGAGGGTGCACTTTTTGAAAGTTGGCGCGCAAGCGTTGCTCACGATGCGGCCCACTTCGGTGGAGCCGGTGAAGCTGACGAGATTGACATCCGGATGACTTGGGATCGGTGCGCCGGCGTCGGGGCCGTCGCCGAACACGACGTTCATCACGCCGCGCGGCAGGCCGGCTTCGGTGAGCACCTGCATCAAGTTGTAAGTTGAGAGCGGCGTGTCTTCGGCCGGCTTGATCACCACCGTGTTGCCGCAAACGAGCGCGGGAATCGCTTTCCACGATGGAATCGCCATCGGGAAATTCCAGGGCGTGATAAGGCCCGCGACGCCGATTGGCGATCGCACACACATTGCAAATTTGTTGGGCAACTCGGACGGAGTGGTCTGGCCGAACTGGCGGCGGCCTTCGCCAGCCATCAGGTAAGTCATGTCGATGGCTTCCTGCACGTCGCCACGCGTTTCGGCGAGCACCTTGCCCATTTCGCGCGTCATGTCGATCGCAAAATCTTCTTTCCGCTGGGTGAGAATTTCGGCGGCGCGGTAGAGAATTTCAGCGCGCTTGGGCGCAGGCGTCAGGCGCCAATCTTCGAAGGCGCGCTTCGCGGCGTCGATCGCCAGGTTGACGTCGTCCGCGGACGACGCCGGGAACATGCCGACCAGCTCGCCCGTGTTCGCGGGGTTGCGGTCTTCGATGGCCTTGCCGCTGCGCGCGGGAATCCATTCCCCATCAATGTAATTCTTAAAGACTTTTGGCGTTACAGCTGTGGCCATGCGAAATCCTTTCGTTCTGAGTGCAATTTGAATTTGAAGTGGTTACGTCGATTAGATGACGATCCTGCGCCAACGACGCATGGCGGGATCGAGCGGCGGTGGCGACACAAGGAATTGTGGTCGAAAAGATAGACCGCAAGCGAGGGGCTTACCCCGGTTTTACCGCCGATTAGAAAATCGTACATCGTTGAATCCTTGTGGGTTAGCAGGAGTTTTAATCGCGGAACCGTAGATTAAAGGTGCGGTGACGAGGGATGAGTGATGAGTGACGAGTGGGGAGAAATTCAGAGCCGAATGGGAATCAAGAACGCGCGAAAATTTGCGATTAGGAATTCTTAGTGGGCTGTGTTTTCTATGAGTTGAGTTGGATTCTAATTCCAGATTTGCGATTAGAAATGCGGTTGGGGCGGATGGTCGAGGCACTGAGGCTCCTCGTGGCGCTCGGGGCAAGCCTGGAGCGGGCTTGCTTGAGTGCTGCGTCCTACTGCCGAGTTGGCGGTCAGTCTTCATTAGTCCGCTGTCACGGTAGCATAGTCATATGGTTGATTCAAGCGTAGATCAGGTGCGAGGAGCCGCTCCCATGCGGCGGGGGGCGTTACGCCGAGTGGGGACGCTCCCTTGCTTCCAGGGTACGTCGGAAACCCCAAATCCACTCTGAATGACCTGCGAGCATCCGGGTTTGTGATATTTGTTACAATCGCGCGGACAGTCGCGAGGTCCCACCGTGGCAGAAAAAAAGAGTCGGCCAGGGACAATCCATCAAAGGATAGTGAATGTATTAAAGCGTTTTCAAGATGGTGTGACTGGAGGACAAATCAGAGAGGAATTAGAAAAGGAAGGCTTGCGGCCCGAAGACCAGACGCATCTTGATCGCCGGAAAAGAGATCTAAAAAAGTGGTTTCTAATTGAGAAGGTGAAAAGTACACAGCAATTCGAGGGTAAGAAACGAACTGTCGTACTTTACAAATATCTTGGAGAAAGAACCGACGTCGTGGATGAAGGGCAGGTAGGCCAGAAACGTAGGGCCGAGGTCATTCATGCTTCACACGGTCGTTGCCAGATGTGTGGTAGGACGGTTGAAAGACACGGGATTGGACTTGTCGTGGATCACAGGAAACCTCGTGACTGGGGCGGCTCGAACGAACGCGACAATCTTTGGGCCATCTGCGAAGAGTGTAACGCTGGTAAGAAAGCTTTTTTTGCTTCTCTGGATGTCGCACCCGATCTGATGAAGAAGGTAATCACCCATAAGAGCGTGCATGTTCGTATTGGCGAGATGTTGAAAGCTTCTGGCGTCGGGAACAGCACGCCTTCGGAGCTACTCGAAGTCGTGGCTGATCAAGATGACTGGCAAAAAAGGCTGAGGGAATTGAGATTATCCCGTCATAGGTTGGGAAATTGACACGCGCTCACACAAGTCACCGTCGGGGAAAAAACAGGTCGACTATGTCTTAAAAAGTTACAAGCCATGGCCGAACGATCCCACTGGGGCAGTCAGACAATTTGAAAAAGAGCGGGAAAAGAAAAATAAGCTGGAGTGAGACTTAGCGGCTACGAAGAAAGTTCTTTATTTTACGAACCAGCGCTTGTGACGGTGACGCGCTTACTTCGCACTCCCAAATGATGAGGATGCGCCAGCCTAGGAGACGGAGCTCACTGAGATTTCGCTCATCCCGTATTACGTTATTCCTCAGCTTGGGATGCCAGTAGTCGGTCTTCGTTTTCGGAACATGAGAGTGGATGCAGCCTGCGTGCTGGTGCCAAAAGCACCCTCTAACCTCAATTATTTTCATCAACCTTGGAAAGACCAAATCAGGCTTACCCGGCAAAGAGGGGACGTGAAGTCGAAAGCGATACCCCAACGCATGAACAGTGCGGCGAACAGCGATCTCGGGCTTAGTGTCTTTACTCCGGATGAGACGCATGTTCTGGCTACGCTGACGTTTTGATAGTGTATCTACCACGGCTAAAAATACGGAGGTATCACACAGCTGTATCTAGGCGGCGCGTACTGGGTTTGCTGAGGCACTCTCGAAGACTATTCGCAATTGCACAAGCGAAAGGCGGAGGAAACGCGTTTCCCACTTGTCGATATGCCTGTGTCTTCTTTCCGACAAATTGCCAATCGTCCGGGAAACCTTGAAGGCGTGCAACCATTCGCACTGTTAGGCGAGGCATACCTACGAAATCATGTGCTGGAGGACGATCTGCGATGCCAAGACCATCCACACCGAGAGTCGCCCAAGCTCGCCTTGCGCGAGTTGGGCCTAAATCAGGCCCGCCATGTTTGAGCGACCCCCCGACGACCGTGGGGGCGATTTCGTCTGCGCGTTTCCGCCAGGCACTTGCGCCCTTCCATCCTTCCGCGGCCAAGAGATCATAAAGAGTTTCGCCAACCGTTTTCGCAGGAGAATCGAACGTCTCGGGCCATGAAAAATGCTCGGAATATTCTTTTCTGATTGCGACAAAGACCACTCTAGGCCGCAACTGCGGCACGCCGAAGTCGGAGGCATTCATTAGCTTCCATCCACATTGGTACGCCAACTTTTTCAGTTCAGCTCCAAGATGGCGGCGGTAATCTTCGAACACGGCATCAAGAATCCCTCGAACATTCTCTATCATTACTGCCCGCGGTCGAATCTGACGAACGAGACGAATCATTGCTGGGAAAAGATTTCGTTGGTCCTTTTGTCCTAGCTGTTTTCCTGCGATTGAGAATGGAGGGCATGGTAGTCCTCCGGAGATGATGTCGACGCCCTTGAATTCGCAGGCATCAAAATGATTCAGATCTTCCGGAAGTACTCTCCAACCCGGGCGATTCAACCGTAGCGTGGCGCAAGCATTCTTGTCGAGTTCGACGAGAGCGGCGTGCTGGATGCCTGCTTGCTCAAATCCAAGAGCCTGTCCCCCTGCACCGGCACAGAGCTCGAGAGTGGTCAAATTGCTCATGCCCTCGAACGACTGCGCGCGCATGCTTATTGATCTTGTCAGAAAGGGATTCTGGTCCGTGATTTTCATTTCGGGAAAGAGCAATGGAGACTCCACGCGGAATCTTCTCATAAGTCCATTCCTGTCTGCGACGATAATAATGCCGATTATGTTTCGATTCGAATCCACACGCTAGTTTAAGGTCTATAAGCAATCGGCCTACCGTTCCTCACGCAGGCAGACCCGGATTATTTGTTTGATGCGAAGGCGAATACGATTAGGCCGCATTGCGGGATTTTTTTGTCACGGCTAAGGCCGTGACCTACAAGGCGAAAGAGCCGGCCGGAGGCCAGCGGTACATAACGCAAAAGCGGGAGAGGAGAGGGGGATTGCAAATTTAAAATTTCAGATCGAAGCAAATGCGTTGGCAAGACACCGGCAGTGGCACTAAATTCAGACAATCGCGGTCGAAGCGTGACCGCTACCGCTTGCGCTGATTCACCTGCGCAAGCATTGCCGCGAGACGTTGTTCGCAGCCAGAATCCGAATGACCGGTCGCTTTCCGACCGAACCGATTGCGCCGCGTTACCTTCCGGCGGCGCACCCGCACAACCGGCCGCTCCTCCAAAACCGAAGCCGGACGCCGACGGCCTCATCTGGCACCCACACCCGGGTTATCCGAATCAGGAGATGTCGGAGCCGGACGCTCAAGGCCGGGTCTTCTACAAAATCCACATGACGACCGCAGCTGCGCAGCGTCCGCCGCGCGAGACGGACGCCCAACGCCCCGCAAAGTTGATCTACGGTTCCGTGATTAAAAAGTACGGCAACCCATGAGCGATCAGCAGGTTGAGAAATTCTAATCGGCGGTAAACGGCGGGCAAAGGCGAGAGCAAAAGAGCCGGCGACGACAGTTCGAAGGCGAAGGCGGAACTGCAGATCCCTCTCTGCGCTCGGGATGACCGTCAGTGCGGCAGGAAAACCGGTGAACCGGCTACAAGGGAAAAGGCGAAAAGAACGATGTCGCGATGATCGCCAAGCATTGAGGAGTGTGCCGCGTGGGACTTGGGGCACAGGCAGGATTGCCTGTGCTACTGGAAGGCAACGGCGCAATCAGAGGCAACCGCGCCGGCCGGAGGCCAGCGGTACGAAAGACCGTTTGCGGTAGGGTCAAGTCCTGATTGTTTGGGATTGGCGCGGGAAGGTATGCTGGGCGCAGTGGAGGGTGGCGATGGCGACTTCTGTGTGGCGGGGGATGATTTCGTTTGGGTTGGTGTCGATACCGATTCGGTTGTATGCGGCGGCGCGGGAGAAGCGGATTAACCTGCACCAGATTCATAGTGTGTGCAAGACGCGGTTGAAGCAGCCGCTGTATTGTCCTCATTGCAAGCGGTTCGTGGACCGGAAGGAAGTGATCAAGGGGTACGAGTACGAGAAGGGGCAGTACGTGTACGTTGAGCCGGAGGAGATTAAGAAGATTACGCCGGAATCGGGGCGGACGATGGAGATACTGGCGTTCCTTGAGGAGCGGGAGGTGGACCCGATTTATTTTGATTCGTCATTTTTGGCGCTGCCTGATGAGAAGGCGGACAAGCCGTATGTGCTATTGCTGAAAGCGCTGGAGGAGACGAACAAGATGGGCGTGGCGAAGGTGACGATGCATCAGCGCGAGTACACGGTATTTATTCGGGCGCGGAATCACGGGCTCACGCTGCATACGATGTATTACCAGGATGAAATTGCGAGCGTGGCTGGTTACGGGAAAAATTACGATATTAAATTGAGGGCGGAAGAGGTGCGGCTGGCGGAGCAGTTGGTGGAAAGTTTGACGTCGCGATTCAAGCCTGAGGCTTATAAGGATGAATTCCAGGCGCGGCTGAAGGAATTGATTGACGCGAAGCTGGAGGGCAAGACGGTGGCTCCGACGCCGAAGCGCGAGAAGGCGCCGGTGATCGACATGATGGAGGCGCTGAAGAGGAGCCTGGGTGAGGGGCGTCGCACGGCGGCGGGCGGCGGGGCGAAGGCGCGGCCGGGGAGGGCGGCGGCGGCGGGCGGGCATCGGCAGCATCGCAAGGCGAGTTGAGACTCGAAATTTGGTTTTCTTGGGCTGATGAATCGAATTTGTAGGTCGATTTTTTCTTAGTCGCATTCCCCTTCTGCAAGCTGGTGCAAGTGACTGCGCGTATCTTACGATGCGCGGCAATGCCGCGTTGCGTGCAGTTGCTTGACACAACGGAGCGGCGGCGAATATAAGGAACGGTTTCGAGCAGGTGGTGATCTTACAAGGAGAATCATGGGCCACGAACGCGGGGGAGAAGCGCGGCAGGAGCGGGAGGAACGATCGCGGGAAGAAGGGCGGCCGAATCGGAGGGAATTTTTGGCGGGATCGGTGGGCGCGTTGGCGGCTTCGCGGATGAAAAACTTGAGTGCGTTCGGTTCCCTTCCGCGTGAGGGCGGGGCGATGGAGAAAGCGCCTACGGCTGCGGCGCCGCGCCGCGTGATCATTGATACGGATCCTGGCGTGGATGACGCGCTGGCGATTTTGCTTGCTCTGCGGTCGCCGGAATTGCAGGTGGAAGCGATCACGCCGGTGGCGGGGAATGTGCCGCTGGATTTTACGCTGCCGAATGCGTTGAAGCTGGTGGAGATTGCGGGGCGGACGGATGTGCCGGTGGCGGGCGGGGCGCGTCATCCGCTGGTGAGGAAGCTGATTACGGGAGAGCGGGTTCACGGGAACAACGGACTGGCGGGCGTGGAATTTCCCGAGCCGAAGATCAAGCCGGTGGCGGAATCGGCGCCGGAGATGATCCGGAAGATCGTGAAGGCGAATCCGGGCGAAATTACGATTGTGGCGGTGGGACCGTTGACGAACGTGGCGCTGGCGCTGCGCGACGATCCGGATCTGGCGGCGAAAATTAAGAGCATCGTGATTATGGGCGGGTCGCTTTCGGGCGGGAACGTGACGCCGGCGGCGGAGTTTAATTTGTATGTGGACCCGGAGGCGGCGCGGATTGTGTTTGATGCGGGGGTGCCGCTGACGATGGTGGGGCTGGACGTGACGCGCAAAGTTTTGTTTACGGATGAGCGGCTGAAGGCGCTGGAGACGGCGAAGAATCCGTCGGGGATTGCGGCGGCGAAAATCATGGCGGCGACGCTCGAGCATTTGAATCGAGGGCCGCATCCGATGATCGAGGCGATGCACGATCCGTTGACGGTAGCGAATTTGATCGATCCGGGAATTTTGACGCTGAAGGATTATTACGTGGAGGTTGAGACGGACGGCGAGTTCACGGCGGGAGAAACGATTGGGTGGGCGTATGGGCCGGCGCGAGGCTCGGCGCCGATGGCGCTTGCGGATAAGCACGAGGGGTCGCCGGTGCTGGCGACGGAGGAGACTTTTAAGGCGAATGCGCGAGTGGCGATGGAGGTGGATGCGGAGCGATTTTTCCGGCTGCTGCTGGGACGGCTTACGGCGTAGCTCTTACGGCTTGGCTTCGAGTGGCTGGGTGTTATTGTCGGCTTCGATCACCGGAATCAGATCGGTGGGAATTTGAATTTTCGCGATGTAGCCGCGGGCGCCGGCGTCGGCTGCGGCTCGGGCCATTTCGAGCGAATGATGCTGGGTGACAAAATAGATGTTGGCGTCGGGCAGATCTTTATGGATCAGATGGGCGGCTTGCAGACCGTTGAGATTGGGCATCGAGACGTCTAAGAGGATTACGTCAGGGGCAAGGGCGAGCGCCTTCTGCACGGCGTCCTGACCATCCGTAGCTTCGCCGCATACGCTCCAGCCTTTGTGCATTTCGAGGAGCATTTTCAAGCCCGCGCGAACCATCGGCACGTCGTCTGCGATGAGTATTCTTAGCATTGCGTTACCCTCCGTTACGGCACTGACGGGAAGGAGCGGGATCGCGAGGAAAACGCGGGGCCGGGGGATGAGCTCGTCTTCTTTACCAAGATAAGGCGAGGGTTAAGGCTTACGAATAAGGTAATCGCTGTATTCGACGGCGTTTCGCGTGACTCTATGGACACATACGCACAGGGGTTTTCCTCAGACTGTGAAAAACGCGGAGGGCATAAGGATTTGGCTTCCGTTGCGGACATTTCGAGATTTTGAGCGCAACCGGAAATACGGATTGACTGCAAAGATTTGATAGACTCCTGCGCGAAGGAGAAAAGCGATGCTGCGGACTATTGGCAACGTGTTTTTGTGTTCCCTTTTCACGCTCGGCCCAGCGAATCCGACTGCGCCGACAACCTACGAAAATCTAAACGCCGTTCTGTGGATGCAGACGGCTGTGGAATATAAAGCAGCCACGGTGCAGACCTACCGGGTGGCGCAAGCGGCGCTGCTGCAAGGGCTTCGCGATCCGCATTGGACTGCGGCGCTCGAGCAGGGCGGCGATTTTGCGAAGCTGCCTCCCGCGGTGATCCTGGATCTGGATGAGACTGTGCTGGACAATTCCGCGTTTGACGCGCGCCTGGTGGTATCCCCGGTGCCGCAGCATGAAATCGGGGCGGAGTGGACAAAATGGGCCAACGAAGTGGGCGCAGGTCTCGTTCCCGGGGCGATCGATTTTCTGCAGTTCGCGCATGCCAACGGCGTGACGCCGATTTACATTACGAATCGCCGGTGCGACTCGTCCAAGGATGATGATCCCACCGTGGAAGTGCTGCGTAAGCTTCAGGTGCCACTGGATTCTCCGGTCGATCGATTGTTTTGCGCGAAGGACAGCAAGGATACTGACAAGACTCCGCGGAGGAGGTTGGTCGCGGCGAAGTTTCGCATTCTGCTGCTATTCGGCGATCAACTCGGAGATTTTCTGACGATCCCGCCGGGTGACGCAAACCTCGCGGGTCGCGAGAAACTTTTCATCGCTCACCAGAGCTTGTGGGGCGAGCGTTGGTTTCAACTGCCGAATCCGATGTATGGATCGTGGGAAGGGGCGGTTGGCTTCACGGTGGCGGAGAAGCTAAAGCATTTGCGGCAGTGATTGCGCAGAACTGACGGCTTAACGCTCCGGTCGCAGATCAGTAAGTCAAGGCACTCGCTTCTCGTTTGTCGTTCAGCAGCCTGCACACTTCTTCATCAGCAAGCTGCGGGAAGTCAGCGTAGAATTCGCCGACAGCGCGGAATTCTCTCGGAGTCAGCAAGCATACGACCTCGTCGGCCTCCGAGCCCAGCATGAGGTACGTGGACAGAGGAGCGACTGCCGCGGCCACGATGATGCGAGCGGGGTACAATTTCCTTAGCGCTTCGATAGCGACACGAATCGTTGAGCCGGTGGCAATTCCGTCGTCGACGAGTATGACAGTCTTATTGTGCACATCGAGTGGCGGACGCACACCACGATAGACATGCTCGCGACGTTCCAGCTCCCGCCGCTCCGTGGCAGCAACGCGGCGAATCACGCTTCCCGATAGATCAAATTCCTCCACAACATCGGGATCCACTAATTCACTTCCGCCCATTGCAATGGCGCCCATAGCGAGTTCTTCGAACCCCGGAACACCCAGTTTGCGAACAAGGAAAACGTCCAGCGGAACGTCAAGGGCCTCCGCTATTTCGTGGGCAACGGCTACACCCCCGCGCGGGAGCCCAAGAACGATCACGTCAGGCCGCCCCTTATATGCTGCAAGCCTGTGCCCCAGCAGGCGGCCGGCTTCCTCTCGATTCCTAATTTGTGCGTTCATCTTTCTACCTCCTCTGGATCCCATTGACTTCGCGAACCGAAGTTACTCAGACGCCCAGCTCCGGGTGGGATTCCAGTAAGTAGTTCTTAAGCCTTAGATCAACGGCCTTCCGAGCAGCTCTCGTCAGAGTGGCGCGATGCGCGCGGCGCAGCTTTGTGTTTTTTTCAATTCTTGTCTTCCGCTCCATGGTTTCTGCTCCTTTCCATATGCGGGAAGCTCACAGGTTTTTCACCAGGGGCTCCTAAAAATATGCACCGTGTACCAGAGCAACAGCGCGGCGCTGCCGATGGTCAGCATCATGAGCGCCACGAAAAGTCCCGAAGCCGTCCCGCGAATAGCGATGCCCAGAGTCAGTCCTGTGGCGATTACGATTCCGATGTAGGCGAGGAGGCGGCTAACCTCGTATAAGAACCACAATGCTGACGCCGGCGACGCATTGCGGGAGAGGGCGGACACCCATGCAAAGGCGAGCAGGCTCGGAATCAGGAAGAAAAGAACACCGAAAAGCCACTTCGAGCCCGCCGGGTGAGTTGCTTGTATTCCCCTGCGCATATCGGCTCCCTTCTAATTGACTACTCTACAATCGCAGCTATGCAGAGCCGGGACAGTGATGCAGGTCACGATGGAAGGTGACGGCGGAGACCAGAATTCGGAGCGCTCCAATATCAGGCTGCGACACGCGAGAAGAGCAAGCGCTTTGCCCATTCGACGAGGAGCAGGTAGGTGATGGTGGAGATCGCAAGAAAAGTGAAAAATGGTCCCGGCAGAGGCGTAAAGCCCAGAAGTTTGGCCAGAGGTGAAAACGGCAGAACGATGCCGACGATCACGATGAGAATTGTGGTAATCGCGAGGGGAATGCTTGGCCTGCTCTTCAGCGGATTTCCCGCGGTGCGAATGATGAAGAGCACTAGGGTTTGCGTAGCGAGCGATTCGACGAACCATCCGGTATGAAATTCCGGCTGGCTCGCGTGGAAGTAATGAAGCAAGACATAAAAGGTCAAAAAGTCATAGATCGAACTGATGGGACCGATGAAAATCATGAAATTCCTGATGAGTTTCATATCCCATCGCCGAGGGGCGCGAATGGCGTCCTCGTCAACGTTATCAGACGGGATCGTGATCTGCGCCGTGTCGTAGAGGAAGTTGTTCAGCAAGATCTGGGTGGGGAGCATGGGCAGAAACGGGAGAAACACGGATGCGCCCGCCATGCTGAACATGTTGCCGAAGTTCGAGCTGGTACCCATCAGCAGGTACTTCATGACGTTTGCGGAAGCCCTGCGGCCTTCGATAATGCCATTGTGCAGAATCTGCAAGCCTGGCTTGAGCAGGATGATATCGGCCGCTTCTCGCGCAACATCCACAGCGGACGCGACCGAGATGCCGACATCCGCCGCGTGCAATGACGGCGCATCATTGATACCGTCGCCCATATACCCGACCACATGGTCGCGCTGTTTCAATGCATGAATGATGCGATCTTTCTGCATGGGCGAGACACGCGCAAATACAGTGGTTTCTTCGGCGAGGTGTTGCAGGGCGGGGTCGCTCGTTCGTTCCAGTTCCTCGCCCAGAATTATGGTGGGGTTTTTGATGCCAACCTGCTCGCAAATGTGCCGCGCAACGAGTTCGTTGTCGCCGGTGAGAATTTTCACTTCCACGCCGTCGCGGCTCATGGCCGCAAGCGACTGCGCCGCATCGGGGTTGGGCGGGTCGGCAAACGCGAGGTAGCCCACAAGAATGAGCGAGTGCTCATCGGCGACGGTGAAAGCACAGTGCGAATCCGCCATTCGATAAGCGACGGCGAGAACGCGGAAGCCCTGCGCGCTCAAGTCGTCGAAGGTCTGCCGGCAGCGGCCCTTCGCAGCGGCGTCGAGCGGTACGACGCGGCCTTCTGTTTCATAGGATTCCGAGAGGTCGAGTATTCCTTCCGGCGCGCCTTTGGTAATCAGGAGGCAGCCCGTGGATCCTTTTTTCTCGACAACGATGGAAAGCCGGCGGCGCTCGAAATCAAATGGAATTTCGTCGCACTTCGTGTATCCATCGGAATCCGGGCGCTGGAGCTTTAAAATGGCTGCGTCGAGCGGACTGCGAATCCCGGTTTCGAGCTTGCTGTTGATGTAACCAAGTTCAATGGCGCGTTCGGAAGGCTTTCCGAGAAAATCGACGGAGGCGGCGAGGCTCATGATGCCGGTTGTGAGCGTGCCGGTCTTGTCACTACAAAGCACATCGATCGTCCCGAAGTTTTGAATAGCGGAGAGGCGCTTTACGACCACCTGGTCTCGCGACATGCGAATGGCTCCGCGTGCGAGCGTTACGGAGGTGATCATGGGGAGAAACTCGGGCGTCAAACCGACCGCGAGAGCCACAGCGAACAAGAAGGACTCAAACGCGTCTTTATGCAATGCGACACGAATGACCAGGATGAATAAAACCAAGAAAAATACGGCGCGCATGATCAGCATTCCAAAGTGCTTCATGCTGCGCTCGAATTCGGTTTCGGCCGGGCGCGTGGCGAGCCTTTCGGCAATGGCTCCAAACGCGGTTTGAGCTCCCGTTTTCAGAATTAGAACCGTGCCGGTACCGCTGACAACCGAGGTTCCGAGGAAGACAAGGTCCGGCGCATCGGGACTCCCGTCTGGCGGCGGGGCATGACCAATCGCATTTTTTTCTGCCGGTAGCGACTCACCGGTCAAGGCCGCCTGCTGGACATACAAATCGTGTGATTCCAAAAGCTGGCCGTCGGCGGGAATCAGATCTCCAGCGGACACGCGCACAATGTCGCCCGGTACGACCTCATGGCGCTTGATTTCCTGCCAATTGCCGTCGCGGAGAACCGTGGCTGTGGGCGTGACATTTTCGCGAAGCTTGTCGATCGCACGCTGCGAGCGATAGGTTTGAATGAAATTGATCGAGATGCCCAGCAGGACCATCACCAGGATGATCACGGCGTCCGTCGCATTTCCGAGGATGAAGGAAACGACGCTTGCGATGAGGAGGATGACGATAAGCGGATTGACGAAGAGGAGCAGGAGTTCAATTACTGCGGCGCCACGCTTTACGGGCGCGGGATCATTTGGGCCGTACTTGGAAAGGCGTTCCGCCGCTTCCTGCGAGGACAGTCCGCGCAGCACGCTCGAGTCCTGGTGGCTGCGTTCGCTGGTTGCGGTCGAGGACGAACTCATATCCCACGCTAGATTCGCGCCAAGGCGTCGAGCATAGCCACGGAGCGGTCAAATGGCTCAAAGGATTCAAAGGGGCCGCTGAGACGCCAAAGTCACGCCGCGGCGATCACGCGAGCCGTTTCTCGGGGACGAACCGCTTCAGAACGAATGCTGATGAGTACGCCTCTGCGTTTTTCGTAGTGCAAAGTGTACTTCTCGCAGCAGCACTCGCATAGCCAGAAATGCTGCACGGAGTGCGACCGCGTGTCCGGCGCGTCATTCATGTGATCGTTGTGAAACCGGAAGAATTCTCCCCGATGGTAGTCGAACGGAGTCGCACAATCAGGATTGGCGCACGTCGAGAACATTACCCCGCTCCTTTGCAGCCGATGTGGCTGAAGCGATTGGACAATACCTTCGATGGTCGGAATGGAACAGTGACCGGCGTCACTCTCTGGCGTGACTTGGAACGACCTGACGCATAACCCTCCCTTAATCCTGTATTAACGATTCTATGAAACAAACGACGACGAGGGTTATCCCATGCACGACCGCGCTGAACTAAATGGATTGATTCGACAATTGGAGCTGCTTCGCTCTGAAATGGTGAGGGCGGAGGCTGCGGGTCGATCCGAGATAGAGCAGGTAAGCCCTGAACACACTGCCAGCGCCAAGAATCTCCTGCACTATATGGCGCTTCGCCGGCACGATATTCGCGACCTGCAGCTACACCTCGCTTCGCTTGGTCTTTCTTCCCTCGGCCGGACCGAGTCGCGCGTCATTGACGCTCTGCAGGGCGTCCTAAACATCCTTGTCAAACTCGCAGGAAACGAATCGGGCCTGCCCGATGCGGGCGAAAGCATTCCAGAGCTTCGCAACGGCCAGAACCTTCTTCAAGCTAAGACAGAAGCCTTGTTAGGGCCGGCACCTGAAGACCGCCGAGTGCGGATTATGGTGACCATGCCTCCGGAAGCAGCCACAGATTATGATCTCGTCCTGAAGCTCTTGCTGAACGGCATGAATTGCATGCGCATAAATTGTGCGCACGACGGGCCGGAAGCCTGGAGCAACATGATCCAGAACCTGCGCCGCGCGCAGAAGGAAACTGGCAAATGGTGCAAAGTTGCGATGGACGTGGCCGGTCCCAAGCTTCGAACCGGACCGATCGAACCCGGTCCCTGCGTTCTAAAGTATCGCCCCAAGCGAGATACCTATGGTCGCGTAGAATCGCCTGCTCGAATTTGGCTTACCCCTGCAGACGATCCCGAAATTCCGCCTAGCCCAGCTGCCTCGGTGCCTGTGCCGGGAAAATGGCTTTCTCAACTCAAGGCTGGAAGTCTCGTCCGGTTTACAGACGCCCGTGGGGCTAACCGGTCAATGAAGGTTGAAGGCGCGTGTGGCAGTAGCCGTTGGGCAGAGGCCCTGCAGACCGCGTATCTGACGCCCGGGACCGTGCTGACCGCGGAAGAGGATTTCGAGGCTGAATCGTCCGGTGCCGGGAGTGCCTGTATCGGTGCAATCCCCCCGACGTCACAAACGCTCCGACTGAATACGGGTGACCGGCTCGTTCTGACACCTTCCGCCGAACTGGGGAAACCTGCCGAATATGACGCTGACAAAAATCTAATAGGCCCGGCGCGCATTGCAGTTTTTCCAGCTGAGTTTTTTGACTACGTTCGCGCCGGCGAACCCATCTGGTTCGACGACGGGCGAATCGGAGGAACGATAGCGAGTGTTGCGCCGGATGAAGTGGTGGTCGAAATCACGCAAGCCAGGCCGAGCGGCGAAAAACTAGGCGCTGAGAAGGGCATCAATGTTCCCGAAACAAATCTGTGCCTTCCTTCCCTGACGCCGGAAGATTTGAAAAACCTCTGTTTCATCGTTGAACATGCGGACATGGTTGGCTATTCCTTTGTGCGAAGCGAAGAAGATGTGCAGGAACTGCAGGCGCGGCTCGCTGAATTGAACGGGCAGCATCTGGGCATCATTCTGAAAATTGAGACACGCAAAGGATTTGACAACTTGCCGCGCCTGCTTGTAGCAGCGATGCGCACGCGTGCGGTCGGCGTCATGATCGCCCGCGGTGATTTGGCGGTCGAATGTGGTTACCAAAGGCTTGCCGAGGTGCAAGAGGAGATCCTTTGGATTTGCGAGGCGGCGCACATGCCGGTAATCTGGGCCACACAAGTTCTCGAGTCCCTCGCGAAGAATGGCATCCCCTCGCGCTCGGAAATTACGGATGCAGCGATGGGAGAGCGGGCGGAGTGCGTGATGCTCAACAAAGGACCGTACATCGTAGAGGCGGTTCGCGCCCTCGACGATATCTTGCGCCGCATGGAAGCCCATCAAGACAAGAAACGCTCCATGCTGCGAAGACTTCATGTTGCCGGGGCGCTGTCCGCAGCGTCCGGCCAGTAAACCGAGGACATTCCGCTATCCACCGTATTTTTTTCTGCGCCTTTGGATTCCTTTCGTTTGCTCGTCACAGATTGGAGTGATGTGTGTCACAGCGAGAAATCCGGCGTGGCGCTAGCTTGTAAGTATTATTGGAGGTGATTCATGAAAGCCACGCAAGCGAGAAGCCGCGTCGAGTTCAAGAACATTCTGTTTGCCACCGATTTCTCTTCCGCTGCGAGCGCTGCAGTGCCGTTTGCCGCGGAATTGACCAAGCGATATGGGGCAAAATTGTACGCGCTATACGTCAGGCCGCCCGTGGTCAATCCAATGACGCCACCGCTCACGTGGGGCGGTTTGGAAGAGGCGGCGGCAATCGAAGATGCGCGGCATGAAAAAGAACTTTCTAACGCATTCTCGGGAATTCAACCGGAAATCCTTATGAAAGAAGGAGATATTTGGTCGAGCCTTACATCGGCCATTGAAGAGAAGAACATTGACCTGATCGTGATTGGGACCCGCGGCCGGTCGGGCATTTCAAAATTCGTGCTTGGTTCTATCGCGGAGGAAATCTTTCGACGGGCACCCTGTCCGGTGTTGACGGTTGGGCCCCACACACCTGCACCAGAAAAACAATCTGGCGAGATCAGCAAGATACTCTTCGCGACAGATTTCAGCCCGGAATCGAGTGCCGCCGCGCCGTACGCTGTCTCGCTGGCACAGGAATGCCAGGCTTACCTCACGCTGCTCCATGTGATTAAAGCTCCGAAGGCCGGAGATCTGGTCCAAGCGGGAGATCTGGTGAAATCATCCACGCAACTGCTTCACAATCTTCTACCAGCAGAAGCAGAACTCTGGTGCGTTCCGGAGTATCTGGTCGAACAAGGCGATCCGGCCGGAAAGATCCTGGAAGTTGCAGCGCGAACCGGGGCGGAGCTGATTGTGCTCGGTGTCCGCCAACCGAGCGGCTTCCCGGGCGCGGCAACGCATCTCCCGATAGCCACGGCGCACAAAGTTGTATCGCACGCTGCGTGCCCTGTCCTCACGATTCGCGGCTAGCTTTAATGGGAGGAGCCATCGAATGGCTCCTCCCATCTTCGGCGACGGCAGGTCGGCACCAGCAGGCGTACCGCTAATCCCGAAAGACTTCACCGCGGCGCCCGATGGCAGGTCTCTCCCGAGGCGTTAAATCGTTAAGCAATTTGAGTCGGGACAGAAAAGCGAGAGCGAGCGCGTTTGGCGCTCGCCCTCTACCTACCGTGTGACGCTTGCCGATCTATTCGCTCACGGCCTGGGCCGCGAGCGAAGGTCGCGCTATGACTTGATCGTAAGCACCGGGCACTTCGCCGCGCTGATCACCCGATATGCTTTGGTGTGGGGTACGTGGCCCGCGAGACCCTTGCGGGGCTTGGCACCCATGACGACCAGGTCCGCTTGCTTTGAGAAGCGGAGGATTTCCTCCACCGGCTCACCGATGACCATAACGAATTCAGGTTTGTATTCCAGGTTTGCCTTGGCCGGCGCGAGCTCCTTCAATTGCCGAACGACCCAGTTGCGCCGGTTTGTGACGGCTTCCTCCGAAAACTCGTCCACATAGGGCACTACGTTCAAAAGCGTGATTTGCGCGTGATGTTCCTGAGCGAGTGCGAATGCGTAGGCCGCTTCGCGGTCGACGCCCGGACCAAAATCCGTGGCGAACAAGATGTTCTTAAACTCGGTCTTGCCCAGCGATTCATCTTTGGCATGCGGTCCGACGGTAAGGACGGGAATGCGCGCCTGCCGGAAGGCTTCTTCAGCTCCGGAGCCGAGGACGACTTTCTTGACGTCGCCGAGGCCACGGGTGCCAAGAACGAGCAGATCAATCTTGCATTCCTTGATGAGTGAGTCGAGTGTGGGCCAGAATGCGCCCTCCACGATATTGGTGTGATATTCGATTCCGTGGAGACCGCCGGATTCAACGATCTTAGCCAAGTTCTCTTCGGCTTCGCCTCGGCTCGCGTCAAGGGTTTTGGCGGCGATTTCAGGCGCAATCATCGGATACCCGTCGAGGGTGATGACGTGGCTGAGATAAATCTTAGAGCCGAACCGGCGCGCAATTGAGATCGCGTATTCAAGCGCGCGCTCAGACGCGGGTGAAAAGTCCGTAGCGACCATGATTTTCGAGAAAGAAACTTGCGTCGCAGGAATGGTGACTCTTGCAGTTCCTGTTGCTACTCCATGTTCTTGAAGCATTTGAACCTCCTCTACATCTGCAAATCTATCTAGTAGGGCCTATGCCCTAAATCCACCACTACCCTAATCCGAGACGATTCTGTGTGCCGTGACACTCGTCACGATTCAATGCGGCGTGAGTCACAAGAGCTGCCTTGGTAGCTGCGGGGGGGATTAAACGCTGCGTTGACAGGCCTCATGAAAATCGAGCGGTGCCTGCCATGATCCAATGAGCTTTGCACGACAAACGAGGGGGACAGATTTCTGTCCCCCTTTAGAATGGAAGCCGCTTTTCTGGTGTCAGGCTGCTTTCACTTTCACTTCCAGCCGGGCTATCTTCGGCATGTTGAGTTCGAGAACGCCGTTCCTAAGCGTTGCGGTTTGCCTTACCGACAACGACTTCCGCCGGCAGATCAATCACACGAAGCAGTTCGCTCGCGCATTGCTCCTGGTAAATGCTCTTCCCTCTCTTCTTTTCTTCTTTTCTTCTTTGCTGGTTTCCTTTTTGCCGCTAATGATAAGACGCCGCGGTTCGATGCTGACTTCCAATTCGTTAGCGTTGAAACCCGGCACTTCGGCCTCGATGTCGAGAGCACTCTCGGATTCGTTGATGTTGATGTGACTTGAATGAAGCAGTTCCGCTTCGGCCTTGAACCAATTGTCTAATTCTTGACCGCCGCTGCACTGGAAAATTTCAAACGCTCGGCGCGCAATCTGATTGTGGATGTCGTCTATGCGTTTTGCGAAATTCTGTGGCTCGACCAAGCCCAGAGTTTTCCCTTCTGGTGCGAGATCAACGATGGTAGTTTTCTCGGTCATTTTATCCCTCCGTTCCTTTCCGCGTATGCGCCATTGCTCAGCGTATTTCCCCTTCAGGGGATTCTCGTCATCGCGGGAAGCCGAATCTGTGAGGTACATCACACCCTCCGGTGATAGGTGTCATTTCGTTTCAATAGCCATGGGGCTAGTGTTTTGTCAGGAAGGAGAAAAAGGATGCCAGTTCACGAGGGGTCTGAGAAAGAGTACTTCACTCGGCGTACAGAAGACGGCTGGATCTCGACCAGAGTCTCGAACCTCGCTACCCGATTGAGGTTTCAGAACATCCTTTACGCAACGGATCTCTCGTTTGCAGCGGAACGTGCGTTGCCGTACGCGCTGGAAATCGCCCGGCGTTACGGCGCCACCATCCACGTCGTCCACGTGATCCAGCCGGACGTTTATCCTCTGGTTCCACCAAGCGCCTGGTCCAAGATGGCGGAGGCCGAAGAGGTTTTCCGAGAGGAGAGCAAGAGGGACTTGGAGGAACAACTGAAAAGTGTTCCGCACGAAATTATATTCCGGCCGGGAAAGACTTGGCCGATCCTTTCGCAGCTGATCGAAGAAAAACAGATTGATCTAGTCGTATTCAGCACGCACGGCGGGGGTGGGTTGCAGAAGCTGATATTTGGGTCGGTGGCGGATGAACTTTTTCGAAAGTCACCCTGCCCTATTTTGGCGGTAGGTCCGGGTGTACGAATCAAACCAAGAGCGAATGCGGAGCTGAATCGAATCCTTTACGCTACGGATTTCAAGGCAGAATCGCTAGCCGCTGCCCCCTATGCGACCTCCCTTGCCCAAGAGCATCGCGCACAGCTCGTTTTGGTGCATTCGATCGAGAATGGAGGCGATGTGTCTGCGTTATTGCATTCCCTACGGCAACTGGTCCCTTTTGGAGCGGATCTGCGGACGGAGCCAGTCTGCATTGTCGACCGTGGAGCACCGGCCAGCAAGATTCTCGAAGTTGCCGAAGCACACGGAGCGGATTTGATCTTGCTCGGCATACAAAACAACGGCAAGAACTTCGGAAAATACCTGATCCGCCCGGGCGTATTCCAAATCGTCGCGGGCGCAAAGTGTCCGGTACTTATGGTGCGTCGCTAGCGCCCGGGGCCTTGCAAGTAACGCTCTCGTTCCTTCTTCGCTTAGCTAAAGGCTAGCGGCAGCTTTGCCTTATAGCACGCCTGGGATAGAATCCTGCTGCACCCGGTAAAATACTCGTTTTGCAGCGCATGCGTGCGTCCGAAAGGGACGGTTTTTCCCTATCGTAGGCGCGCTGCTACAGTCATTGGGAGCTATAGCTTGCCGAAACCCTCTACGGCGGCTCCAGACTTTCGGACGCTTTTTCAGTCCGGGCCGGGTCTGTATCTCGTTTTGTCGCCCGACCTCACCATCGTCGCTGTCAGCGATGCCTATCTCCGCGCCACGATGACTCAGCGCGAGGAAATTCTGGGCCGCGGAATCTTCGAAGTCTTTCCGGATAACCCGGACGATCTAGCTGCTACCGGAGTAAGCAATCTGCGGGCTTCCCTGCAACGAGTGCTGCAGGGCAAGGTGCCCGATACCATGGCAGTGCAGAAGTACGACATTCGCAAGCCGCAGTCGGAGGGCGGCGCTTTTGAGGAGCGACACTGGAGTCCCGTGAACACTCCCGTTTTAGGGCCGGATCAAGAGGTCGCCTACATCATCCATCGCGTCGAGGACGTAACCGATTTCGTTCGCCTCAGTCATCAAGAGGCCCAGCAGCAGAAGCTGACGGAGGAATTGCGCACAAGAACCGGACAAATGGAAACTGAGATTTTTTCACGGGCACGAGAAGTCTATGAAGCGAATCAGCGATTGGAGCGCGCCAATCAAGAACTGGCGCGTAGCGAAGGCCGATTTCGATCCATTGTTGCAGGCGTAAAGGACTATGCGATCTTCATGCTCGATCCCCAAGGCCGCGTTTCCACTTGGAACGCCGGCGCGGAGCGCATCAAGGGCTACAGCGCGGACGAAATTATCGGAGAACACTTCTCGCGGTTCTACACGCAAGAAGACATCGAGCACGGGAAGCCCGAACAGGAGCTAAAGATAGCCGTTTCCGAGGGACGGATGGAAGAAGAAGGTTGGCGCGTGCGCAAGGATGGCTCCCGCTTCTGGGCCAATGTGATCATCACGCCCATACGCGACAAGAACGGCGAGCTGTTGGGGTTTTCGAAGGTCACGCGCGATTTTACGGAACGCAAGAAATTAGACGAAGCACTCCACCTCAGCGAACAGCGCTTTCGGACTCTTTTCGAATTCTCGCCAGACGCGATTCTCGCCACCAATCAAGATGGGGAAATCACCGAAGCAAATTCGCAAGTGGAACAAATTTTCGGCTACGGCAAAGACGAGTTGTTGGGCCAGAAGATTGAAATGCTGATCCCTGAGCGGTTCCGAACCGCTCACCCGAACCATCGGAAAGAATATAACGAACAGCCCCGGACTCGACCGATGGGAATCGGCCTGGAGCTTCGCGCCAGACGCAAAGATGGCACGGAGTTTCCGGTCGACATCATGCTCAGCACCGTGCAGACCGGAACGAACAAAGCGGTGCTAAGTGTGATCCGCGACCTCTCGGAAAAAGCCCGAATCGAAGAAGAATTGGAGCGCAGAGAGCGTGAAAAACGCTACCTCGAAGAGGAGCTTAATACCGAGCACAGGTTCGAAGACATCATCGGAGAAAGCGCAGCTCTGAAAAGAGTCTTGAAGCAAGTCGAAACGGTTGCCGCAACTGACGTAACCGTTCTTATTCTCGGTGAAACGGGGACCGGTAAGGATTTAATTGCGCGGGCCATTCATCAGCTCAGTTCGCGGCACTCGCGCACGCTCGTGAAATTGAATTGCGCGGCGATTCCCACCGGCTTGCTCGAAAGCGAACTCTTCGGGCACGAAAAGGGCGCCTTCACTGGAGCACTTTCTCAGAAAATCGGCCGCTTGGAACTCGCTCATCAGGGGTCGCTGTTTCTCGACGAAATCGGGGACCTTCCCGCAGAGCTTCAGCCTAAAATCTTGCGAGCGCTCCAGGAAAAAGAATTTGAGCGGCTGGGCAGCTCGCGTACCATCCCTGTCGATATGCGGCTCATCGCTGCAACTAACCGAAATTTAGAAAAGATGGTGGCCGACCGGGAATTTCGAAGCGACCTCTACTACCGTCTCAGAGTCTTTCCGATCTCAATGCCCGCATTGCGCGAGCGCCGGGAGGATATTCCCCTCCTCGTACGCTACTTCGTAAACAAGCACTCGCGGCGCATGGATAAGCATATCGAGTCCATCCCCTCCGACGTGATGAAGGCCCTCACCAAATGGGACTGGCCGGGTAACATTCGAGAACTCGAGAACTTCATCGAACGCGCTGTGATTCTCTCGAAGGGCCCCGACCTCCGCGTCCCGTTCGCTGAGCTCAAGATGCTGCCCGATAGTCCCCAAAAAGACGACGCCACGCTCCAAGCCACTGAGCGGGACCATATCCTCCGCATCCTTCGGGAAACCAAAGGCTTGATCGCGGGATCCAAGGGGGCCGCGGCACGTCTCGGCCTGAAACGGACAACACTAAACTCCAAGCTCAAAAAGCTGGGGATCGAGCGCGACGACTATATCTAGTCTGGCTGACGATATCTCGTCAGTGCGCTTCGTCACGCTCGCAAGTGTTGGTAATCACTTCCCAACGTAGCGGGCTATAACTCCTTCACCCACAGCAAAGTTCTTCACTTCTGCACCGTTATCCATTTTGGCTTCCTGCGTGCCATAAGGAAACACGTGGCGCAGGACGAGCCAAGGTCACGCTGAGAATCACAGTTCAAACAGAGCCACAAGCTACGACGTTAAAGCTCGAAGGAAGAGTCGTGGGGCCATGGGCGAACGAACTAGATCGGACTTGGCGGCCGCTGGCTGCCTCGCTGGGGACGAAAAAATTGGTGGTCGACATTTGTGGTGTCACGCATGCGGATCTGGATGGAAGACGAACACTTGCCGATATTCATAGGGCGACCGGCGCAGAGTTTGTAGCTGACACGCCTATGACCCAGTACTTTGCAGCAGAAGCACAGCGCAAGACGAAGAAAGATACGAAAGAGGAGAAATGACATGCGAGGACCATACGGATTCGAAATGAGCGAAAATTGCCAGTCGTGCAAACTCCGCAAGAGCAGTTTCTTCTGCCAACTGACGCCCACAGCCACGAAGGACCTCGACGCCGTCAAGTCCACCTCGGCATACCCTGAGGGCGCAATCTTGTTTCTTGAGAAGCAGGAAGCGCGCGGTGTCTTTCTTCTCTGTGAAGGCGAGGTCAAGCTTACGATCAGTTCGAGCGAGGGAAAGACGCTTATTCTGAGAATCGCGAAACCGGGAGAAATTCTGGGCCTGATGGCCGCTCTCTCAGGGAAGCCATACGAGGTTACAGCCGAAACCATACGTCCATCCCAGATCGCCTACGTTCGCCGTGACGATTTCGTCCGGTTCGTCGCTCAGTATCCGGAGGCCGCGCAGGGAATCGTCAAGCAGCTGAGCTCAAACTACCACGGAGCTTGCGAGCAGCTTCGAACCGTCGGACTCTCGATGTCCGCACCCGAAAAGCTTGCAAGACTTTTACTGGAATGGTCCGCTGGAACCGAGGAGACGAAGCTTGGCACTCAGATCACGATTCGTCTGACGCACGAAGAAATCGCGGAGTTCATTGGTAGCACGCGCGAGACAGTCACGCGGACGCTCAGTGATTTCAAGAGCCGCCACCTGGTGACTACCAAAGGCTCTACGCTGTCAATTCCGAGCCGCGCCGCTCTCGAGAATTTCGTCACGGCCTGACCGCCGCACGCTGGGTTTATGTTCGACTCGTGAGTCTTGCCTGGTCGTACCGTCCTGATCGGACCTTAGGGACGGCACTGCGCGTGCGACCACTCTCCTAAAACAAGTAAGTGCCAGCGGCGGCCTTTTTTTGCCCTGTGACACACATCACGTCGACAAGTGATGTGCATTCCATACAACGAATCGTCGGGGAATTATCGTTTAGGTGTGTTGTCAAGGCTAGGAAAGAAACGAGAGATGTGGATTGCAGAAACAAGATTGGGAAGGAGAAGACCATGAAGCCAGAGAACGAGTTGCAGAGGCGGTACGTAATGGACGAACTTGCGTGGGAACCGAGCGTGAATATGGCGGACATCGGCATCTCAGTCGACTCCAGTGTTGTGACTCTTACCGGCACGGTCGACAGCTACCCACAAAAGTGGGCAGCCGAGCGTGCGACGGAACGAGTGAAGGGAGTCAAAGCGGTGGCGAACGAAATCGAAGTCAGGCTTCCCGGAGAGTGGGAGCGCACTGACTCCGATATCGCGCGTGCCGCCGTGAATGTGCTGGAGTGGAACGCTCTGGTGCCGCAGGACCGCGTTCAAGTTCTTGTAGACAAGGGATGGATCACCCTTGACGGCTCGGTGGAGTTTCACTACCAGAAGACCGAAGCCGAGAGAGCGGTTCGCAGTTTGCTCGGCGTAAAAGGCGTGGTGAACCGCATCAATCTGAAGCCAGCTGTCTCACCGGCCGATGTTAAGAACCAAATCGTTGAGGCGCTGGAACGTGCTGCCGAAGTGGATGCCAAACGGATCTGCGTCGGAGCGACGAATGGCAAAGTGATCCTAAAAGGGAGCGTAAAGTCTTGGGTCGAACGCGAGGAAGCCGAGCGAGCCGCGTGGGGCGCACCAGGCGTTTCCAAGGTTGAGAATTACATCGAGATCGCCTAGGCGTTTGCATAGCGGAAGGAGCACGCTGATGATTCCCGGTAGAATCTCCAAACGGAACGGCCTCGAGAGTGAAGTCACAATTGAGTGCCGCGATGTAGCTCTCCAAGGGACGCTGGCTCTTCCGGAGCCTTGTACAGGCATCGTTCTTTTTGCTCACGGAAGCGGCAGTGGCCGTCAGAGCCCGCGCAATCGCTACGTTGCAGAAGTATTGCAGTCGCAAGGAATCGCTACTCTACTATTCGACCTTTTGACCCGAAGCGAGGAACGGATTGACGAACTGACGGGCGAGCTACGATTCGACATTCCGTTCCTCGCGGAACGGCTAATCGGCGCGACGCAGTGGGTGAAGCAACGGCCGGATCTGCAGAGCCTTCCGATTGGCTATTTCGGCGCCAGCACGGGGGCAGGAGCAGCGCTGGTGGCAGCATCGAGACTCCCTGGGACCGTAGCGGCGGTGGTTTCGCGAGGGGGCCGGCCGGATCTTGCAGGCCATGTTCTCCGCGTTGTTGAAGCTCCCACACTGCTGATTGTAGGTGGAAACGACCGGCCGGTGATCGATATGAACCGATCGGCGCTCGCAAACCTGAAATGCGTTGAGAAGCGGCTCGTGATTATCCCAGGCGCAACGCACCTATTCGAAGAGCCTGGGACTTTAGGAGAGGTCGCCCGGGTCGCCGCGGATTGGTTCACGCGATACTTGGTGGCCAGCAAACGAACCAAGCCTTTATCGGTCGCCAAAGCGTGATTTTATTGAGGGAAATGGTGCTCAGATGCCTATTTACAAGGATCACGAAGTATTGGAAGCAATCCGTCAATCAGCCTTCCGGCTCACGGGTGAACCCACAGACTTCGATCCCTTGCTCAAGAGGATCGGTGATGCTCGATTCGTACTGATCGGAGAAGCCTCGCACGGCACCCATGAGTTCTACCGCTTGCGCGCGCAGATCACGAAGCGCCTGATAGCAGAAAAAGGATTCAAGGCGGTCGCTGTCGAAGCAGACTGGCCGGACGCATTTCGTGTCAATCAGTTCGTCCGCGCCCAAGGCAAAGACGAAGACGCAGTCGATGCGCTTGCCGGCTTCGAGCGATTCCCGTCGTGGATGTGGCGCAATGCAGACGTCCTCGACTTCGTTGGCTGGCTGCGAAGCTACAACGAACACCACCGCTCGAGACAGGTTGGTTTCTATGGGTTGGACCTTTACAGCCTGCATGCCTCCATCCGCGCCGTCTTGGATTTCCTCGATAAAGTCGATCCCGAGGCCGCGCGCCGCGCCCGTTATCGCTATTCGTGCTTTGAGACGTTTGGTGAAGACACCCAGGCGTACGGATACGCAGCTGGCTTTGGATTGAGCAAGAGTTGCGAGGATGAGGCCATCACCCAGTGGATGGAAATGCGCCAGCGCGCTGCCGACCTTTCCCGCCGCGACGGCCGCGCATTTTCCGATGAATTCTTCTTTGCCGAACAGAATGCTCGTTTAGTGAAAAATGCTGAAGAGTATTACCGGTCGATGTTTCGCCAGCGGATCTCATCGTGGAACCTGCGTGACACACATATGGCTGAAACGCTGGATGCACTCGTGCAACACCTTGGGGCGAAAGACGCGAAAGTTGTCGTCTGGGCCCACAATTCTCATCTGGGCGATGCCCGCGCCACTGAACAGGGGCAGGGCGGTGAATTGAATTTGGGTCAGCTGGTTCGCCAGCGCTATGGCAAACAAGCAGTTCTGGTTGGTTTCAGCACCTACACGGGGACAGTGACTGCGGCGTCGGAATGGGATAGCCCCGCAGAACGTAAAGTCGTACGGCCCGCGCTGCCTGGTAGTTACGAAATGCTGTTTCATCAAAGCGGCATTCCCAACTTCCTGCTGCTACTCGATGCGGATCACGCGGCGACATCATTCTTTCGGCAACCTCGCCTGGAACGCGCAATCGGCGTGATTTATCTGCCACAGTCGGAACGGATGAGCCATTACTTCCACGCCCAGCTACCAGACCAGTTCGACGCCATTCTTCACTACGACGAAACCCGTGCCGTGGAACCTCTGGAGCGCGCAGCTATTTGGGAGCACGGCGAAGTCCTCGAAACTTATCCTTCAATGCTATAAGGAGCAAATGTCGAGCAGTTGCGAACAATTGAGCTAGACTTGGGTGAGATTTGAGACGTTGCTTTTTTCGGTGCCCCTAGTCAGCAAGTAGTTCTATTGGGGGACTTCTGTGTTGCAGGAGACTCACGCGCCACGTTTGCGATACGACCGGGAACTCCTTTTGCGGGTTGCCGCACGAATCGTGGTCAGTGCCGTTCTCGGCTGTACTGCCACAGAGGGTCTTTATTTGCACCGATTCGCGACCGGATTATCGATGTACTAACCTTTCCTGGATTTGTGATTACGCGCCTTTTCGATCTCATAGGCATTCACGTCCGGAGCGGAAGTTTCGAGATGTGGTGGGCCCTCTTCTTCAGCAATTCGTTTTTCTATGCTGTCGTCTGCTACTTTGTTCTCGACGTCTTGCACCTTCCTCCAGAACACAGCGAATTTTGAATTGGCGGATGAGTCTGTAAGCCGGATTCTGTGTGCTGCGTCTCGTTCGCTAACTTGCGTTAGCGGCGATTGGCGCTCCTGGCACCGTGTTCTAAACGGGGCCGGGACTAAACCGACGCAGCGCGATGATCATTCCTCTAGGTCCCGGATCGCTCCGGGACTCAAGCAGCCTACCCGAGGGTCAGAGCGCCGCGCTCTTGCGAACGCGATGCATACGGGCCGGGCCAGCCCTCCCCTCCTATTTGGCCTTGCTCCACGCGGGGTTTTCCGTGCCCCGAGTGTCGCCACCCGGGCGGTGGGCTCTTACCCCACCTTTTCACCCTTGCCAAATGCGCTCGAACCGATGAAGGCGAGCCCGCGGTTTTGCCGTGGGCCTGCCGCAGGGTGCGAATCACACCGGCGGTATATTTTCTGTGGCACTTTCCGTGGCCGCGACTTCGCGTTTCGCCTTCGCGGAACGCGCGACGCAACCCCCTGGCGTTACCAGGCGCGTTGCCTTATCGCCGCCGGCTCTTGCGAGGTAGCGGCGATGGGAGTCCGGACTTTCCTCCCGCTGGTCCGCGTCCGTCTTGCGACGGATTTGGGCTAGCCGGCGATCATCCAACTCACCCGCCGAGATAATTATACGGCATGTGCGCGGGTGAGGACGAGGGAATGCGTGACAGATTGCCACGCGGCGATTGCGGGAACAAGCCGCAAAGACGAAGAGAGATCCCTCCGCTTCGGTCGGGATGACCGAAAACATCCAAGCGCCCAGAGGCGGAAGTGCCCGCGAAGGGAAAATTGGTCCACACGTGAAAAACCCCTATAACCGGAAATGCCCACGGCGAACCCAGGGATCACTTTGCTGGGAGGAGTTTTTCGAAGGCGGCTTCGTCGAGGATGGGGACGCCGAGGGTTTTGGCTTTGTCGAATTTGGAGCCGGGGTCGCTGCCTACTACCACGTAGCTGGTTTTTTTGCTGACTGTGCCGCCGGATTTGCCGCCGTAGGCTGCTACGAGTTGTTCGGCTTGTTCGCGGGAGCGGCGCTCGAGGGTGCCGGTGAAGACGAAAGTTTTGCCGGCGAATTGCGTGCCTCTGGGCGCGGGGCGCTCTTCTTTCATGTTGACGCCGACGGCGCGGAGGTTGTCGATTAGTTTGCGGTTGGCGGACTCGGAGAAAAATTCGTGCACGCCTTCGGCGATCTTGGGGCCGATTTCGGTGACTTCGAGCAGCTCTTCCGTGGAGGCCGAGGCCAGCTTTTCCATCGAGCCAAAATGCCGAGCGAGGAGCTGGGCGGTGCGTTCGCCGACGAAGGGTATGCCAATACCGTAGATCAGGCGTTCGAGGCTGTTCTTTTTGCTCGCGGCAATTTCGTCGAGGAGATTTTGCGCGGATTTTTCGGCCATGCGATCGAGATTGGAGACGGATTCGAGATTGAGCTTGTAGATATCGGCGTAGTCTTTCACCAGGTTTTTTTCGAGGAGCTGATCGACGATTTTTTCTCCTAGGCCGTCAATATTCATGGCGTGGCGGCCGCCAAAATGAAGAAGCGATTCACTTCTTCGATCCGGGCAGGAGACGTTGACGCAGCGATAGGCTACTTCGCCTTCGGCGCGATGGACGCGCGTGCCGCACGACGGACACTTGTCCGGCATCTTGAATTGCTTTTCTTCGGTGCCGTGCTTGACGACCTTGAGCACGTGCGGAATCACTTCGCCGGCGCGCTCGACGAGGACCGTGTCGCCGGCGTGGATATTGAGGCGCTCGACTTCGTCCATATTGTGGAGGGTAGATTTTGAAACGGTGACGCCGCCAATCTGCACGGGCTCGAGAATCGCGAACGGGGTGAGCACGCCGGTGCGGCCGACGCTGACAGCGATTTCGCGAAGGAGAGTGGTTTCCTGATGCGCGGCGTATTTATAGGCGACGGCCCAGCGTGGCGCTTTCGAGGTAAAGCCCAGCTCATTCTGCAGGCCGATTTCATCCACTTTGACTACGATGCCATCGATTTCATATTCCAGTTTGTCGCGCTTCGATTCCCAGACGGTGAGATATTTCTCGACCTCCGCGAGTGAATGACAGACTTTCCAGTCGTCACTCGGTTTGAAACGGAGAGCAGAGAGCGTTTCGAGAATTTCCGAGAGGCGCTTCTTGGGAGCGCGCCCGTTCACGAGCATGTAATAGGCAAAGAAATTGAGGCGCCGCGAGGCAGTGACTCGCGTATCGAGCATGCGAACCGAGCCGGCTGCTGCGTTACGAGGATTGGCAAACACTTTGCCGCCTTGCTCGGCTTGCAGGCGATTCATTTCCTTGAAAGCGTCGCGGGTCATGATCACTTCGCCGCGCACTTCGAAATCGCCCGGAATGGCGGCTTTTTTCAGCAGGACCGGGTCGATACGCAACGGAACCGAGCGGATTGTTTTCACGTTGGGCGTGACGTCTTCTCCTGTGGTTCCGTCGCCACGCGTGACGCCTCGAACAAGAGATCCATTTTCGTAAATCAGGGAGAGGCTGAGACCGTCAAACTTGTGCTCGGCCACGTAGTCGACTTTTTCGCGGCCGGTGGTTTCGTGAACGCGGCGATCGAAGGCGGCGAGCGCTTCGAGCGAGAGGGCGTTGTCGAGGCTGACCATCGGAGTTTGATGGCGGACTTTTAGAAAGCCCTCGCGGGGGGTGCCGCCGACGCGTACGGTGGGCGAATCGGCGGTAACGAGATCCGGATATTGCGCCTCGAGTCCTTTGAGGCGATTCATAAGGCGATCGAACGCGGCGTCAGAGATTTCCGGGTCGTCCATCACGTAGTAGGCGTACTCGTGACGTCGAATCTGGTCGCGCAGGCTTTCGATTTCTTTAGCGTCTTGTTTCTTCGACATGGAACCCCTGAGGGATGAAGCGAACGAAACCAGCGCAATATTATACAATGTGAGTTTGCTTTCGTAGTGCGAGACGAGACATTTGATGGCGAGGCCATGCCTGACGGAATCCAAGACGCGCTTTTGATCTACAACCCGACCAGCGGGAGGCGGCAGCACCGTCGCTTCGCGGAAATCGAGCAGGCCGTGCGCATTCTGAAGGATGCGGGGATTCGCACCGAGCTTGCGCCGACGACGGCGCCCATGAGTGCGACCGGAATTGCCCGTCAGGCGGTGCAGCAAGGGCGCGGGATGGTGATTGCGTGCGGCGGCGATGGAACGAACAACGAAATCGTCAATGGCTTGGCTGGGAGCAATGTGCCGATGGCGGTGCTGCCGGCTGGAACCGCGAATATTCTGGCTAAGGAGCTGGGAATCCCGTGGGATATTCCCCAAGCTGCGCGGCTGATATCTGGAGGTACGGTGCGGCGCGTTGCGCTGGGGGTTGCGATTCCGGCGGAGGGGAGGCATACGGATCAGGTGCCGGCGGAAGGGCGCTACTTTTTGTGTGTGGCGGGTGC
This sequence comes from uncultured Acidobacteriota bacterium, assembly GCA_963815265.1. Classification (GTDB taxonomy): domain Bacteria; phylum Acidobacteriota; class Terriglobia; order Acidiferrales; family UBA7541; genus Palsa-295. Next base: position 406,824 of record CAWFGI010000006.1, read on the forward strand.
AGGGCCTGACGGGGCGATTGTCAACGGAGTGGATGGAGAGCTGAAGAAGAAAGCGGGAATTCTGGCGTACTGGCTGGAGGGGATGCGCCAGGTTTTCAAGTACGGGTTCCCGGAAATGCGTGTGCATTCGAATGGCGAGGAAAGGCGGGCGACGATTGTCGTTGTGGGGCGAACTGTGAATTACGGTGGACCTTTCAAGATTACGACGGGCGCGAATTTATTTGAGGACTCTTTCGAGTTTCTGACAAACTCGGCGAAGAGCCGGCTGCGCTACCTGGGGGCTTTGCCAGCGCTGTGGTTGGGAAAGCTCCGCAGTCTTGACGGGATTGACGCCTGGAAATCCACCGAGGCAATTTGCGAACCGAATGGCGACGGGCCTCTTTGGGCGCAGGTGGATGGCGAGCCGATTGGAGATTTGCCGATTAAATTCTCGATTGTGCCTAATGCTCTTTCGCTTGTGATTCCTGCTCGCACCCCTGGATAGCCGAAGCCGCTTTTACTAATTTAGATCCTAGATCTTCAGTGTTCTGCGCGGAGGTGTGGGCTGCCCGGGCCGGTCTGCGACCCGCCCCTACTGCTTCTTGGCATTCGCGTCGCCATTCGATAAGTCTGTGCGGGCTACTCTGTTAGGATGCGTGGGTGGAGCCGGTCACGCATGCATTGACTTCTCTGGCGCTCGCGCGCGTTGGGCAACGGCGCCTGCCGCGATTTGGAACGGCGATGCTGGTCGTGGCCGGCGTTGCTCCCGACCTTGACTATGCGAGCTACCTTGGCGGTGCGAGTTCGTTTCTGCGATACGACCGGACACTGTTGCATTCCCTTCTGTCTTTCGTTGTGCTCGCGATTGGGCTCGCTGCGGCGTTTTACTTCGTTGCGCTTCATGCTGAGAAGAAGACTTCGGGGTTGGACGATTTGCCGGTTCCGAAGCTAACTTTTGGGGCCGCGTTTCTTGTGTGCGCGATCGGAATTGCGGCGCATTCGCTGCTCGATGTGGTGAGCGGCGTGGGAGTACGGCTGCTTTGGCCCTTTCGGGTGCGATGGTTCGCGTTCGAGCTGCTGCGCGACTTCGATATTTGGATACTGATGTTTCTTGTTGTTGGACTGCTTTTACCAATGTTAATCGGACTCGTAAGTGAGGAGATTGGCGAACGAAAGAAGCGCACCAGCGGAAAAGGAAGCGCGATTGCTGCTGTTGTGTTGATTCTTGCGTACGCAGGCGCGCGCGGTATCCTGCATAGCCAAGCCGTCGATCTGCTCGAATCCCACGATTATCATGGCCGCGTTGCGCTCGCGGTGGGTGCATTTCCGGACTCGACTTCGCCGCTTGAGTGGCGTGGAGTGGTGTCCACCGATAACACGATCGAAGAGATGGGTGTGCCGTTTGGGGTCGGGCGCGACTTTGATCCGGAACACAGTGCGACGCAATACAAGCCTGACGATTCTCCGGTGCTAGAGGCCGGCGAGCAAACGGCGGCGGCGCAGCGATTCTTGAAATATGCGCGATTTCCCATTGCGAGTGTGGTGCGAACCGGCAACGGATATCAATTTGAATTGCGCGATGCGCGTTTCGCTACAGATGACGCCAGCCCGTGGAACATTCTGGTGCGCGTGAGAATCGGCGAGGACATGCGTGTTCTGGAGCAGGGCTTTGTGTTTGCTTCGCGAAGGTAAATTTATGAAGAGCGATCAGCGGCTGTGCCCCGGGTGTCCCAGGGAGAGGCGGCTGATGAGAAAAAGCAGAAGCATCGCGGCCACGATCGCTATGCCGAATGCGGCGCTGTGCGTGATCATGAATCGAAGAGCAGCGTCGCCATATCGAACGGCCAGAATTCCTTCTACAAGGTAGCGAAGGGCACGGCTCGACAGGATCGAGAGCACGAACGTCCGCAACGGTACTTGAAAGACTCCTTGCGCCAACACAAAAATTTTAAACGGGAAGGGCGGCGGCAGAATTGCGGGGATGAAGACGCTGAGAAATGCGTGGCTGTCGACCCAATCCTTGATTTTGGCTGCGCGTCCGCCGGCGTGGCGATGAAAATATGCTTCGCCGCCTTTTTTCGCGAGTAGATAGAGCCAGATGCAGCCTGCGAGTGATCCGATGGACGCCATGGCAACGTAGTAGGGCATGCGCGCTGGGTTGGTATAGCAGAGTTGAAAGACGAGCGCGTCGGTGACGAACGGAAATGAGAGAACGGAGGAATCGAGAAAGGCTACGACGAACAAGCCGCCGCCTCCCATTACGGCGACAATTCGCTGGAGCCATTGGGGTAATTTGGGTTGTTTCATGCGCGATTCTATGACTCACGTAAAGCGACCGATTGTAGCAGAGTCAAGCGCACGCGCCCGTGGGACGAGGAACATGGCGCGAGGGACATGGTGGAGTGAAATTTCGCCGAGCCGCTCGCCGGATCGCAAATTGCTGATTCCGTGTCGGTCAGATAGAATTCACGCTTGAGCAATTCTCCTCAGGCAACGTCACTTCTCGATCCCTTGAACGAGCGCCAGCGTGAAGCTGTGCTCGCGACGGAGGGACCGCTACTCGTTCTGGCCGGCGCGGGCACCGGCAAGACGCGCGTGATCACCTACCGCGTGGCACATCTGATTGAAAAGGGCGTGCCGGGGCGCGCGATTCTCGCTGTCACATTCACAAATAAAGCAGCGGCTGTGATGAAAGAGCGAATCGGCGATCTACTGCGCTCGAGTGGCCTGGATGCTTCGGAGGTTTGGGTCTCGACTTTTCATTCCTTCTGTGCGCGCTTACTGCGGCGCGAAGCCGTCAACGCTGGACTTCCGCGCGACTTTGCGATCTTCGATGACGACGATCAGACTGCCGCAATTAAGCGCACGTTAATGCAACTCGATCTTCCGGCCGACGACTATCCGCCTCGCAGCATGCGGGCACAGATCAGCCATGCCAAGAACCACGGAATTTCGCCGGAGGAAATGGAAGCGAGCGCAGGCATCGCTCGCGACGAGGAACGCAAGGAAGTGGCGAAAGTGTTTCGCGCTTATAACGAGACGCTGCGCAAAGCGAGTGCGCTGGACTTCGACGATTTATTGCTGCGAGCGGTGGAACTGTTGCAACAGAAAGCTCCGGTGCGAGCGGCATGGAGCTCTCGCTTTGAATATTTGATGGTGGACGAGTTTCAGGACACAAATGCCGCGCAAGAAGAACTAGTGCGTTTGCTGGCGGGCACGCGAAAGAATGTTTGTGTTGTGGGAGACGAAGACCAGTCGATCTACAGCTGGCGCGGAGCGCGTGCGGGCAATCTGAAACGCTTCACCGAAGATTTTCCTGGAGCAAAAACCATTCGGCTCGAAGAGAACTACCGGTCGACGCAACAAATTCTGGATGCCGCGGCGGCGGTGGTCCGGAATAATTCCGGCCGACTGGGGAAAACACTTCAGGCCACGCTGGGCTCTGGCGAAGGGTTGCGATTCTTCGAGGCGCAGGATTCGTATGCCGAAGCGGAGTTTGTTGTTGGCGAGATATCGTCGGTAATCAGGAACGATCCGGATGCGCGTGTCGCGGTCCTGTATCGCACGGGGGCGCAATCGCGGTCGTTCGAAGAAGTTTTGCGGCGGCTGGGGATTCGCTATCGCGTCGTAGGGGGCTTCAGCTTTTATGAGCGGGCCGAAGTTCGCAATGCGTTGGCATATGTGCGGTTATTGCTGCACCCTGAAGACGATGTGGCGCTCTTGCGAGTATTGAATGTGCCGCCACGCGGAATCGGCGCGGCTACAGTGGCCATGCTCGAAACCAGCGCGAGGGAGACCGGTAAGTCGTTGTGGGAAGTAATCCGTGCCGGCGAATTCGCGACCGGCAAAAAGCTCAGCAACGCCTTGAATTCCTTTCGGGAAATCATCGAGCGTTTGCAGGAAGAATGCGCTGGCTTGCCTCCGGCACAGCTGATTGAACGCGTGCTGGAGCGTTCCGGCTACCTGACGTACGTAGAACAACAGGACAATCTGGAGCACACCGCGCGTGCCGAGAACTTGCGTGAGCTTTCCAACGCGATGGCTGAAGCCACGGAGCAAGGGCAAACGCTCGAGGACGTACTGGATGCGGCGGCGCTCGTGGCGGACTCCGATGAATATGATCCAACGATTCCCGTTTCGCTGATGACGCTACACAGCGCGAAGGGGCTGGAATTTGACGCGGTGTTTCTGGCAGGTCTCGAGGAAGGGCTTTTGCCTCACACGCGATCGGGAAGCAACCTATCGGAGATCGAAGAGGAACGACGGCTGTTTTACGTGGGAATGACTAGAGCGAAGCAATCGCTCGTGATTTCGCGGGCGATTTATCGTCGGAGCTACGGCGAAGAACGATTGCGTGCCTCTACTCCTTCGCGGTTCCTCGCCGAAATTCCTGCGGAACTGATTGAAGCGGCTTCGGGATCGCTGGCGGAGCCTGGGCAGACCCGGCGTTATGAAGCGGATCCGGATTTATCGGATAGCTATTCATATCGAAGGCCCCGCACACCGTACGGAAAGAGCGGCGGCGCTCGCACATCTCCTCGGGTTTCGGGGCGACAGACGAGTAATGACCCTCTGATTGGCGCGCGCGTGCGGCACTCGAAGTACGGACTGGGCACCATTATCGAAATCGAAGGCGAAGGCGAAGATCGCAAGCTGACCGTAAGTTTTCAAGATTACGGCGCCAAAAAACTGATCGAGCGATATGCGAATCTTCAACTCGCTTAGCGGTGGCAGCAACGGGCGAAGGCCGCTGCGCTTGCAGCAACGTAATTCTGAATTCAAGCAGTTGTTCTCGCACGGACTGCTGTTAGGATGAGGCGCTCTTGGCGTTCGACAGCGGTTGCGCGGAGTCGCGGCGCGTTATAGAGTTTTTTTCGCTTACACGGGAAGGTGCCGATTGGGCGCACAGATCTTCCGCACCAAAGACATCGACAAGCTGATTTCGGATTCGCAGGAGCCCGACAAACGGCTGAAAAAGTCGCTCGGGGCGCTCAGCTTGACGTCGCTCGGCATCGGCGCAGTGATTGGCTCGGGAATTTTCACCGTGATCGGGACCGCGATCGCCGGGCAGAAAATGCAGTTCAGCTCCATACTGAATGCTCCGCTGCTGGAATACCTCATCTATCATTCCGCGTCGTTCGGGCGTCCCGGCGCGGGACCGGCCATTGCACTGTCGTTTGTTTTGGTTGCGATTGCGTGCGGATTTGCCGCGCTCTGCTATGCGGAGCTGGCCGCAATGATTCCCATCGCCGGAAGCGCGTATACGTACACATACGCGACGATGGGCGAGCTTATCGCTTGGATTATCGGCTGGGACTTGATCCTCGAGTACGCCGTGTCGAACATGGCCGTGAGCGTTGGATTTTCGGCGCACGTCGTAAACTTGCTCGATTATTTTGGAATTCATGCGAGCTTGCGTTGGATTTCCCCTGCGTACCTACCTGCAGGTTTATCGGACCTGCAGAACAATGTGCTGTACGAGCCTGGCTGGCACTTCGGCTTCAACTTGCCCGCGTTCATCATCGTGATGATCTTGACGATGATTCTGGTGCGAGGTATTCGCGAATCGGCCGAGACGAACAACGTAATGGTGATTCTGAAGATTGTCGCCATTCTGGTGTTTATTACTTTTGCTTCGCGCTTGATTCATCCCGCGAACTGGCACCCATTTGCTCCCAATGGGTGGCCCGGAATTCTTACCGGCGGTTCGATCGTCTTCTTCACATACATCGGATTCGATTCGGTTTCAACAGCGGCCGAGGAGTGCAAGAATCCGCAGCGCGATCTACCGATCGGAATCCTGGCCACTCTTATCATCTGCACGGTGCTGTATATCGGCGTGGTTGTAGTGCTTACTGGTCTGGTGCCGTGGCAGACTCTTTTGGACGATGCCGCGCCGGTCGTCAACACGATGAAAAAGCTGCATTTTGGTTCGATTCAGTTGATCGTGTTGATTGGCGCGCTCATGGGCATGATTTCGTCGTTGCTCGTGTTTCAGTTGGGGCAGGCACGCGTTTGGTTTGCGATGTCGCGTGACGGGCTTTTGCCGAAGCTATTCAGCCGCGTTCACAAGCAATATCGGACGCCCGATTTCTCCACCTGGGTCGCAGGTTTCGTGGTGGGAATTCCAGCCGGACTGCTGGACATTGGAACCCTCACCGATCTCTCGAACATAGGAACGCTTTTCGCGTTCGGTCTTGTTGCGGCAGGAGTATTGATCCTGCGATATAAACAGCCTGAGCGCCCTCGTGCGTTTCGTGCGCCCGGCGGTTTGACGGCTCCCATCGCAACAATTTTGACATGCGTGCTCCTGATGGCGGGCCTTCCCATCATAAGCTGGATTCGATTCTTCCTCTGGCTGACAATCGGTCTATTCCTTTACTATTTCTACGGTCGGCACCACAGCCAGTTAGCCACCTCAAAGCCTGGTGAGTCCGTGGCAAGAGGGGAAAAGCGGTAATGCGGTTGCGTTTCTCTCTCGCGCTTTTGCTTGTACCGGTGATCCTCGCATTGAGTCTGCCCTCATCTTTTGCCTGGGGCGACAATGCCCAACGGCTGATTACAAATAAAGCACTAGATACTTTGCCGGACGATATCCGCCCGTTTTTCGAAGCCAACCGCCAATTTTTGCTTCAGCATGTAGCCGATCCGGAGGAAGCCGAAAAAAGAGATCGGACGCTCGAGAACCTTGATTTCATCAAGCTCGACCACTACGGGCAGTTCCCTTTCACTAATCTCCCGCGCGCATATACCGTGGCGGTATCGAAATTTGGCCGGCGATCGGTCTACAACAATGGAGTACTTCCTTGGCAAGTAGGAACCTACAGCAAAAAGCTGACCGACGCATTTCATGACCATAATTGGGCCGACGCCAAAATGTCCGCGGCCTATCTGGCTCACTACGTGGCCGAAGCACACGACCCTTTCAATACAACCATGAACTGGGATGGCAAGCTCTCAAATCAATTGGGAGTGAATGACCGCTTCGGGAAGGATCTGGTGGACCGGTTTCAATTGTTCTTTTTCGTGAAGCCGAACGAAGCTGTCTTCATTCATGACCCGACCGATCACGCGTTTGAAATGGTGCTTAGCGCTCATTCCTGGCTCGAAAATATTCTGCTATCCGACATGCGCGCTCATCAGGGCCTCAGCGGCTATACGGATGAGTACTACGACCGCTTCTACGCTCAAGCCGGCGCAGTGCTGGTTCGCCAGCTCTCAGATGCTTCGACGGATCTGGGATCCTATTGGATGACCGCGTGGATCAATGCAGGGCGTCCGCAATTGCCCGGACAGTAGGCGACGTGGCAACTGAACAAACCCCGCCAACGAGCATCGTTTCATCCCTCCCAAAGGCAGAATTGCATCTGCACCTCGAAGGCTCAATACGCCCCGATACAGCGGTTGAATTGGCCGCGCGGCACGGGACGAAACTCACACGCGAAGAAGTGCTGGCTCGCTACAACTATTCCAACTTCATGGGCTTTATCGAAACATTTAAGTGGATTACGTCCTTTTTGCGAACGCCAGACGATTACGCGCTGATCACCCACCATCTGGCGGAGGAACTATTGCGGCAAAATGTCGTATACGCCGAAATCACGATTTCTGCCGGCGTCATGCTGCGACGCATGCAGAACGTGGCGGCAAATTTCGAAGCGATTCGAGAAACCGCGCAGAGCGTTCCGTTTCGCCGATTGCGAACGGCATATATTTTCGATGTAGCCCGGCAGTTTGGAGCGGAGGCCGCAATGGAGGTGGCCCGCTGGGCCTCGAAACTGCAAGCTTCTGGGGTAGTGGCGTTCGGGATGGGCGGGGACGAGCTAGCGGGGCCGGCGACGAGTTTTCGGCCGGCATTCGATTATGCGCGCCAAAATGGGCTCCGAATCGTGTGCCACGCAGGCGAGATTGGAGGCCCTGACTCGGTTCGCGAGGCGGTGGAGATTCTTGGCGCCGAGCGAGTTGGGCACGGAATCGCCGTGATGAACGACCCCGCGCTGGCAGAATCGCTCATCACTCGGCGCGTCGTTCTTGAGAACTGCCCGTCGAGCAATCTGTGCACTGGAGCGCTAGCGAAGCAAACGGGCAAGCCAGATGCTTCACTGAAAGACCATCCGCTGCCGAAATTCCTCGAGCAAGGCCTGCTGGTCACGCTTTCTACGGATGACCCCGCGCTATTTCACACCGATTTGCTAAAAGAATATGCGCTCGCCGAATCGCTTGGGCTCCCCAGAAAAAGGATGCTCGAGCTCGCGGAGAACAGCATCAACGCGGCATTTTTGCCGCCGATGGACAAACGTGAATTGCTTGAGAATTTTCGTGGAGCCGCAAAAGCGGCGGGATTGGTATAATCGCGGCAATGAAAGCACATGTGTGGGTGATGCTGAAATCCACCGTCCTTGATCCTCAGGGACAGACTATCCAACGCGCCCTCGCCTCCCAGGGATTCGCCAGCGTTCAGGATGTCCGGCAAGGCAAGTTTTTCGTTCTGAATCTCGATGGCATGGGCCGCGAGGAAGCGAAGAGTCAGGTGGAGAGGATTGCCAAAGATGTGCTCACGAACCCGGTGATCGAAGAGTTCCGCTTCGAAATTCTCGAATAGCTAACTGCCCCTCGTTTCTTCACCGGTCGAGTTTTTGAGCAACGAATCGCTGCCTCATCTTGTCTCATCAAACGTATGTGCTAACCTGATTAAGTCCCACGATTGAAGCAAGTTCCTGGAGCTGACACCGTGTGTGGAATTGTCGGATACATAGGGCCCAAAGCCGTCGTTCCGTTGGTAATAGACGGCCTGCGCCGACTCGAGTACCGCGGGTATGATTCGGCCGGCATTGCGGTCGTAGGACAAGACTGTAAGCTCGAAATCCGCCGCGCATCCGGGAAGCTGAAAAACCTCGAGGACCTGTTAGTGAAATCGCCGATCGAGGGTGTGTATGGGCTTGGACATACGCGATGGGCCACGCATGGCCGCCCCACAGAAGAGAATGCGCATCCGCACCGCGACTGCACTGGCGAGATCGTCGTCGTCCACAACGGAATTATCGAGAATTACATCGAGCTGAAACACCAATTGATAGGGGAAGGGCACAAATTTCAGACCGAAACTGACACCGAAATCATCGCCCACCTCATCGAGAAATATTCGAAGAATGTCCCACTCGAAGAGGCAGTGTTACAAACGGTAAAGCTTCTCAGGGGCGCTTATGCCTTGGTGGCGATGTCCACGCGCGACCCGAATAAGATTGTGGCGGCGAGGCTCGGACCACCAGTGGTGATTGGTCTGGGCCAGAACGAATTTTTTGTGGCCAGCGACATCCCCGCAATCCTGTCGCACACTCGCGAAGCATTCTTCATGGGCGATGGGGAAATCGCAATTCTCACTTTGAACGGTGTGCGTGTCGTCGATTTCGACAATCGTCCGGTGACGCCAAAGATCCAGCACATCACCTGGGATCCGATCATGGCGGAAAAGGGCGGATTCAAGCATTTCATGCAGAAGGAAATTTTCGAGCAACCGCGTGCGGTGCGCGACACGCTCCTTGGACGGATCTCGCAGGAAACGGGAAAGGTCTTCCTGGATGAAATGGACATCACCGAGGAGGAGTTCCGAACTTTCCGCGAAGTGAAAATAGTCGCCTGCGGAACGAGCTGGCACGCAGCGCTCGCCGGGAAATTCATGATCGAGCGGCTGGCGCAGATTCCCGTGGAGGTGGACTACGGCAGCGAATTTCGCTATCGCGATCCGATCATCAACAAGAACACGCTGGTGATCGCCATCAGCCAGTCCGGCGAGACTGCCGATACGCTGGCTGCGCAACGTGAAGCGCGGCAGAAGGGTGCGAAGATCCTGGCGATCTGCAATGTAGTCGGCTCAATGCTAACCCGCGAAGCGAACGGGACGATCTATACGCATGCCGGCCCTGAAATTGGCGTTGCCTCCACAAAGGCATTCACCGGGCAACTCACCGCTTTGGTGCTCACTGCGCTCTATCTCGCTCAGGTGCGCGGCATGCTCACGCCCGCACTGGCCCAGACGATGATGCAGGAGTTGACGCGAATCCCCCACAAGATCGAGACCATTCTTCAGCGTGACCCGGAGATTGAAGAACTGGGAAAGAAATTTTTCCGTCACAGTGATTTCCTTTACCTGGGGCGCGGTATTCACTATCCGATCGCGCTGGAAGGCGCGCTCAAACTGAAGGAAATTTCGTACATCCATGCCGAAGGCTATCCCGCTGGAGAGATGAAGCACGGCCCGAACGCGCTCATCGACGAAAATCTACCGGTCGTGGTCATCGCCACGCGTGACGAATCCGATGCTGCTTCCATGACGCGCTATGAGAAGACCGTTTCGAACCTGCAAGAAGTGAAGGCGCGCGATGGGATCGTTATTACTGTGGTCACCGAAGGCGATCGGCTTGCGCGCAGCTCTTCGGATCACGCGATCGAAATTCCCACGGCGCCGGAATTGCTCTCGCCTATTCTTGAAATTATTCCGTTGCAGCTTCTCGCCTATCACATCGCCGTGCGACGCGGCTGCGACGTGGATCAGCCGCGGAACCTGGCGAAGTCCGTCACCGTAGAATAAACTTCGCGCGGAAACAGCCATTTCATTAGAATATCCCTTATGAAACCCAGCCAAATCTCGGGACGGGTTTTTGTCCGTTCGCTTGTTTTAAGTCTTCTTTCGATTCTGGCCCTTTCAGGGCCGGCATTCGCTCAGTCCTCCTCTTCGCAATCCTATCGGCTCTCTACAATAAAATTCACGGGACTGAATCGTTTCAGCGAGGCGCAGGCGGACAAGGCGAGCGGCCTTCAGACGGGTGATTCCGTCACGCAAGCGCAGCTTGCCGCTGTGGTCGATAAATTCGCGAAATCAGGCGCTTTTGACAACGTCTCGTTTCGCTACTCGACAAATGGAAATTCGATCAACGTCGAATTTCAGGTCGTGGAAGTCTTAAAGCTGCTTCCCTGCGTCTTCGATAATTTCGTTTGGTTCTCCGATGCGGAGCTGGATAAGGCGCTTCGCAGCCGCGTTTCTTTCTACACTGGTGGAGTGCCCGAATCTGGCGCTACCTCGGAAGATGTTCGACTCGCGTTACGGGAGATGATCCGGGCGAACGGAATTCCTGGCGACGTCACCGTAATTCCGTCGATCGCTGGATTGGGGCAGCCTGTAAGCGCCTTCATGTACTCCGTGACAGGTGTGGCAATGCCGATTCAAAGCGTCCGCTTCGCCGGGAACGTCGCGATAACCGTGAGTAATCTCGAAAACGCTTCTTCGCAGATTATCGGCCGAGATTATTCTGTGAGTTACGTCAGCGAGTTCGCGGGAGCCGGTCTCGTGCCGCTCTATCGCAAGCAAGGGTACCTGCGCGCACGATTCGAGAAGCCGGACGGAAAACCACTTCACTCCAATGATAAGGGTTCTGTACAAGAGGTTGCCGTTGTCCTGTCCGTGGAAGAGGGCCCGGAATTTTATTGGGAGAAAGCCGAGTGGACCGGAAATCGCGTGTTCACTTCGGAAGAACTTGATCGCCTGCTTGGAATGAAGCCAAAGGAAGTGGCCAACCAGGAAAAAATCGATGCAGGGCTCACCGCGATCAAGCGCGCCTATGAGACGCGCGGCTTCATCGAAGCAGCCGTAAAGCCCAAGGAAATTCTCGATGACACGGCGCGGCTAACAACCTACAACGTCGCGGTGGATGAAGGCGCGCAGTTTCACCTGGGCATGGTCCATTTTGAGGGGCTTCCAGAAGTGGCGTCCAAAGAATTGATCAAGAGCTGGCAGCTCAAACCCGGAGACGTCTACGACGCATCGTATCCTAGTGCGTTTGTTTCGAAAGTTGCAATCGGCAAACTGAAGGAACTGGGCATTGAGAAAACCAGCGCTACCGTAAATCCAAAGCCAGAAAAGCAAAAGGCGAGTGTTGATCTCAACATCGTTTTCCACTGATTTCCGCAGAGTCCGATTCGCGATTGTCGCGATACTTGCAATCCTCCTTGTTTCCAGTCCACCGCGGGCATCTGAAGCACCACAATCGGGCAGCGAGCGGCTGGCCTCCATCACGGCGTCCGGCTCCCATCGTTATAAGAGCCCGGAAATCGCCAAAGCGACCGGCCTGCAAGCGGGGAAATCGATTACGCGCGATGAACTCCAGCTGGTGGCTGACCGCCTCGCGCGGCTCGGGATTTTCACGAATGTTCAGTACAAGTTTTCGAGCGGTCCAGGCGGCTTGGCCGTCGATTTCGAGGTCAGCGACGCGACTACGATTCCGGTCACGTTTGATAATTTCCCGAAGTTCTCCGATGATGAGCTGAGCACTGCAATCAAGAACGCGGTGGTGCTGTTTGATGGAACAGCTCCTGAGAATGGAACGATTTTGGCTACCATGTCGAACGCCGTTGAGGAGTTAATCGCCACCAGGGGCTTGCATGCAACGGTGGTGCATTCTGTGGTCACAAGTCCAACCGGCCATGTCCAACAGTTCCGAATTGAAGGGGATGTTCTGCGGGTCGCTGAGGTTGAATTCTCGGATCCGCTCGCGAAAAGCGACCCGGCGATTCAGCAGGGTATGTCGCAGATCGTTGGCAAGCCATTCTCGCGCAGCGCGATCGAATTATTCGAGTTCGAACAGATTCGTCCAATTTACCTGACACATGCTTTTTTGCGAGTGAAGTTCGCTCCGCCGACGGCCCGTTTTGAAGGTGATCCTACGAAGCCGCTTCCGGACAAAATCTATGTTCTCGCCCCTATCGAACCGGGCCCCGCCTACACGTGGGGCGGAGTCGAGTGGACCGGCAACTCCGTAATCTCCACGGCCGAGCTCGACAAGTTCGTTGAGTTGAAAACCGGCGAAGTTGCCGATGGCGTGAAAATGGAAGCTGGCTGGAATCGCGCTACCGGTGCCTATGGGGCCCGAGGTTACCTCGACGCGAAGCTGACACCCACTCCGCACTACGACGACAAAGCGGCACGCGTTTCGTACACCGTCTCCGTTTCCGAGGGTTCTCAATACCGGATGGGAGAACTCGTTCTCACCGGTCTCTCACTCGAAGGCGAACGGAGGATTCGCGCGGCGTGGCAAATTCCCAAGGGTACCGTCTTTAATGAAGGCGTCTACGACGAATTTGTTGCCCATGGGACGAAGGAAGCATTCACCGGCCTTCCCTTCCATTACGAGAAAATCGGCCGCTTCCTCCAAAAGGACCCGCAAGCCGGGACAGTCGACGTCCTGCTCGATTTTCAGTAGCCATCTCGAAAGGTTATACTGGCCTCGGTATGACCGAACACTTGGTTCCTATCGCAGCAGCAGCCGTTCAAGTTCGAACGGATGAAGCTGCAGCACTCGAAAAGCAACGTTCGCTTCTGGCGTTCCTCCGTGTGCTTGATTCCCTGCTGATTGCGCTTTCTGGCGGAGCCGACTCCGCGTATCTGGCCTGGGCGGCGCATTCGGCGCTGGGTGAACGCGCGTTGTCGATAACCGCGCTTTCCGCAAGCTTTTCTCAGCACGATCGCCAGCAAGCCACCGATTTCGTACGTTCCTTAGGCCTCCGGCACGAGTTCATCGAAACGCGCGAGTTCGACAATCCGGCGTACGTCGCAAACAACGCCGACCGCTGCTACCACTGCAAGGACGAGCTATTCGATCGAATGGAATTGCTGGCGCAGCAGCGCGGATTTCGCGCCATTGCGTACGGAATTAATGCCGACGACACTCGCGATTTTCGCCCCGGCCATCGTGCCGCCCACGAACACCGGATTCTAGCGCCGCTGCTCGAGGCATCGCTCAGCAAGCCCGAAATTCGCATACTGTCGCGGCGGGCCGGACTTCCCACATGGGACCGGCCAGCGTCGGCGTGCCTTTCATCCCGCATTCCTTACGGAGTCGCGGTCACGCCCGAACTGCTTGCCAAAATAGAACACGCCGAAACGGCTTTGCGTGAACTCGGTTTCCGTCAGTTCCGCGTGCGCGCGCATGGTGAGCTGGCGCGCATCGAATTGGCGCCGGACGAACTTTCGCGCGGACTCGAGTCTGAGATGGCAGAAAGAATCGCGCGAGGAGTAAAAAGTGCGGGATTCACCTTCGTCACGATTGATCTCGAGGGATACCGCCAGGGATCTCTCAATTCGCTTCTCAAATCAACAGAGTGACGCTGCCTCGAACCGAAACACAAAAGCTTTACTAGGGTCGGCTGACCAGCGGAACTTCCAGTTGCGCAGCTTCGTATATATCTGATAGGAAGAGTCGCTCGCTAGCTATGCTCTTGGAATCTATGACCCAACGCAGAACAAGAATTTGGCTCAGCCTTGTGGCGCTCCTTGCGAGCGGACTCGCCGGATGCATCGTGGAGCGCTCTCGCGGCCGCGATGAGGGCGGATCCGGCCCTAGCGTGGTCGCCGACCGCAAATTCGTCGTCACCGGCCCCGCGAGAATCGAATTGACCAACGGTTCGGGAGAGTCCCGGGTAACAGCCGGGCCTCCAGGCGAAGTTCAAATTCACGCTGAGTTTCGCGCCAAATCCCGTCTCTTTCATGATGGAGAACGCCGTCTGAATGAAATGGCCGCGAACCCTCCTATTTTGCAGGAAAGCAATTTCATTCGCATTGGTGGGACCAGCGAACATTCCGGTGGCGTCACCGCGAGTTACACAATCAGCGTTCCACCCGATACAGAGATTCATTCCATGTCTGGCTCCGGAGACATTCAGGTAAGCGGAATTAAAGGCCCTGCCAACTTCATTGGCGGCTCGGGCACCATCGCAGCGTCCAACATCGCCGGCGATGTGCACGTGACCGCGGGTAGCGGAGATGTTCAGCTATCCCAGATTCAAGGACAGGTAGAGATCACTGCCGGGTCCGGCGATATTAAGCTCGCTGAAATCCACGGCGACATTCGCGCCCAGACAGGCTCAGGAGAAATCAAAATCACCAAGCCGGCTGACTCCGTCGAAGTGAACGCGGGCAGCGGCAGCGTCTCGCTTAGCGGGATAACCGCCGATCTTCGGGTGCACACGAGTTCGGGCGAAGTCGCCGTCGAGGGCAACCCGCAATCGAATACATACTGGGAGATTCACACTTCATCAGGCACGGTGACTCTTCGAGTTCCGCCTGACGCGAATTTGCGTCTCTACGCGCACACGAGTTCCGGCGATATCGATACGCAGATCCCCATCACGATGGAAGGAACCACAGGAAAGCACGAGTTGCGTGCTCGGATCGGAGATGGCAAAGCGCGCGTCGAAATCGAAACCAGCTCCGGGAAGATTCTTCTTCACTGATCGTCCCCTCACCACCTGGAACGCCTCTATTTTATGCGTTCCGCGTTAGAATGATTCATAGATGCGAGCTGTCAATATCATTGCCTGTGGTTGCGCGTTTTTTGCGGCTACCACGAGCATTCGTGCCCAGACTTCTCCATCGAATTCACCCACGTCAAAATCCGTAGCGAATTCGGATGCGAAACGGGACGCAGATGCCGAAGCAGGGCTGCAAAAGGCTCTCAACTCTGCCGGAAATGACCGCGCCGCTCTGGTTCGCAATCTAAAAGATTATTTGCGACGCTTCCCCGAAGCCCCGCGCCGAGCCGCGATCGATCGCGCCCTGGTGGAAGCCTGCCAGCAGCTTCGCGATGATGATTGCGCCCTCGATTACTCCGAGCAACTCATCGCCGAGCATCCGGACGATTCCGAGATGATGCTGCTCGCGGTCTCAATTCTCCAGCGAAAGCGTGACGACGCTAGCCTTACTCGCGCCAGCGGGTATGTCTCTCGCGTGCTCGATCGGGTTCAGAAGTCGACGCCCAACGAACGCCCTGAGCGAGTGTCGCTTCAGGAATGGCAGGATCATCGCGACACAATTTTAAGCCAGCTCTACGCCCTGCGCGGCCAAATTGGAAAGAGCCAGCATCTGTACGATGCCGCGATCAAAGACTTGCAGATGAGTTATGCGCTTCGTGCGAATGCCGTCGCTGCGGAAGCGCTCGGTGAAATCGCCGAAATCCAGAAGGATCTCGGCCGCGCTGTTCAGGAATATTCTCTCGCCTTTGTTTTACCGGAATCGGGGCCCGCAGGAAAAGTGGATCGCAGCGAAATCCGACTGAAGCTCGGGAATGTGTGGAAAGAAACCCATGGAAGCGAGCAAGGCCTAGGCGAGCAGATCCTCACAACCTACGATTACTTGCGGCCGGGAGCTGCGAGCGATAGTCCCGCAGCCCGGAATTCAGGCGCGCAAGATCTCTATTCATTTGTTCTCCGTCGCCTCGACAACACCCCGCTCTTCATCGCGCCCTACCGGGGAAAGACAATAGTGATGAGCTTCTGGGCCACCTGGTGTACTCCGTGTCATATTCTTGAGCCGATGTTTGATCAGATCGCAAAAAACTACACCGGCGATCCGAACCTCTTCTTCTTTTCAATCAATACGGATGACGACCAATCTCTCGTCGCGCCTTTCGTCGCTAGCGAGAAATGGACGGTTCCCGTCGCTTTCGCGGATGGGTTGGACGAATTCCTGAAAGTGGAAACGCTCCCGACTGTGCTGATCATCGACCGCAAAGGAAAAATCGTTTATCGCGTCGGCGGCTTTACGCCGAACACCTTTTCGGAAGAACTGACCACAGCGATCCAGACCACCATGAGCGCTCCAACAAAATAGGGATTTTCGCGACCGATTCAATTACGGAGTCGGAGAGATGGTACGCACATGGCGGCGCTGCGCCGCTTGAATCGTCGCCTTGATCGTGTTCACGTGGATGCTCACGGTATCTTCGAGCTTCCGCGCATATCCACCCGCCAGCGTGACGGCCGTTGCAACTTGGTTTCGCTGCGCGTAACCCATCACCAGCGCATCGCGACGCGCCAGGCCATCGATCGTCAGCGCCAGCCCTCCAAGTTGATCTTCCCGATAAGGATCGGCGCCAGCCACGTAAAACAGCAGCTGCGGCGAAAACTCATCGAAGGAACAATGCAAATATTTTTCCAGAATCGCCAGGTAATCCGCATCATCCACCCCGTCAGGCAGGTTCACATCCAACGTGGAAGGCGGCTTGGGGTATGGATAATTGTGTTCCTGATGAATCGACATCGTAAAGACCGTCTCGTCTCCTCCAAAAATCGCCGCTGTGCCGTTCCCCTGGTGCACGTCCGTGTCCACCACCATCGCGCGCTCGATCGCACCGTCAGCTTGCATCTTGCGAATGGCTACGGCCACGTCGTGAATCACGCAGAACCCTTCACCATGATCGGAGTAGGCATGGTGAAAACCGCCGCCAATGTTTGCGGAAACGCCGTCTTCGAGAGCGCGCCGCGCAGCCAGAATCGAACCTCCCGCAGCGAGCCAGCACGCCTCAATCAACTCCGCAGAGTACGGCACCTCCATGCGCATCACTTCAGCACGCGTCAACGATCCCGTCTTGAGCTTGTAGACGTAGTCCTGCGAATGGACGCGCAGAATGTCCTCATCGCTCGCCGGTGCGGGCTTTAGAAAGTCGTCCTGCGTGGCGATGCCGTCCTGCAGGAGCCTTTCGTAAACGAGACGGTATTTCTGAGAAGGGAAAACGTGCGCACCGAGATTCAGGTCATACCGGTCGTCGTAAATGAGCTTGAGCGGAAGCACGCTGCCAGCCTATCGCTTAATTTTTCGAAACGCAAACCCACGCGGTCCGGAGTCATGCGGACCAGTACAGCATCTGCCACAACCTGTGCTAACCTAATCGGCGATGCAAAGGGCTCAGGCCATTCTTCTTGCGCTTGTTCTGTTCGCGACGCCGCTTGCGCTCCTCGCACGCGCATCATCAGGACTAGGCAGCGCCTGCAATAACCTCTGCTGTCTGAGACACGGACCCCATGCGGCACACGCGTCCGACTCGAAAGAGAGCGCCATGTCTTGCCATCACGGGGAAGCTGGCCACCTTATGTTCTGTTCCATGAAGGCGGGCCGCCACCTGATGGACTTTGGATTTCTCGCGCCACTCGCTCCCACGGCTCCGTCGTCATTGGTTGGCTTGGTGTTGCCTGTTCCGGCTCGAAATGCAATCGCGCAATCAATGGATCCTTTAGCTTCCGGATTTTTCGCCGCGCCGTTCGAACCTCCCCGCAGTTAGCCGTCGCTCCAGCGCTTCACAAAATCCAATAACTCGTGCGGAGGTTTTTATGCGAAAGCATGTCAGGAGCTTCGGGCTATTTCTGTTTGTCTCGTGCTTGTTGTTGTTCGTGCCCCTTCTGAGAGCTACGATTTTCAGCAACATTCGTGGCATCGTTCACGACCCCCAGCACCGTCCTATCGCTGGCGTTGAAATAACTCTCAAATCCGCCACTTCGGCTTGGACGCAAACGACTCAAACAAATCCGAACGGCGAATTTCACTTTGACGCTGTTGCTATCGGAGAGTATTCGATTACCATCCATCATCCTGGCTTTCGCGACATCTCGCAAAATCTAGTGGTCGACTCTGGTAGTTCGCCTCTGTTGCATTTCGAACTCAAGATCGCGAGCAGCACGCAGAGCGTGGAGGTTTCGGCAGAGGAACAGCCGCAGGAAATCGACACTTCTTCCTCAACCACGCAAACCTTGGTCACTCGTTCCGACATCGCTTCATCTCCCGGCGCTACCCGCACCAACAGCCTTGCGATGATCACAAATTTCGTTCCGGGCGCGTACATGGTCCATGATCAGTTGCATATTCGCGGAGGGCATCAGGTTAGCTGGCTGATTGATGGCGTCCCCGTTCCGAATACCAGCATTGCAAGTAACGTGGGGCCGCAGTTCGATCCGAAGGATGTCGACTACCTCGAAGTACAGCGCGGCGGTTATGCAGCCGACTACGGCGATCGCATGTTTGGGGTCTTTAATGTAGCTCCGCGCACCGGTTTTGACCGAAACAACGACATCGATATCCTCGCAACCTATGGCAGCTATAACCAAACCAATAGTCAAATTAATTTGGGAGGCCACACACAGCGTTTTGCCTACTACGGAAGCGTCAATGTCAACCGTTCCGACGCTACGCTCGAACCTCCTACGCCGCAGATCATCCACGATTTGGGTGACGGCGTCGGTGGATTCGGTTCCTTGATTTATAATGCCACTCCGAACGATCAATTGCGGCTCGTCGCCTCCGCGCGCCACGATTTTTACCAGGTGCCTAACACGCCCGAGCAACAGTCTATTTGTCCGCAGCCGATTCCGCCGGCGCCGAATTGCTCGGTTCGAGACGCTGACAACGAAGCCGATTCGTTCGTCAATTTCTCCTGGGTTCGCACTCTCACTCCCGGCGCCGTCCTTACCGTCTCGCCTTTCTACCACTACAACAGCGCTAACTTCACTCCAGGGCCGAACGATACTCCAACCATCACGATCGACAATCGCGCTTCCAATTACGCGGGATTGCAGGCCTCCATTTCGCTGGTGAATAATAAGAACAACTTTCGCGGCGGCCTCTACGTCTATGGCGAGCACGATAATTTCTTTTTCAGCGTCACTCCCAATGACGAGAACGGCCTCGGCCCCACTTCCTCCCAGCGGCAAATCGTCTGGGGCAATCTGCAGGCTATTTTCATCGAAGATCAGTACAAACCTACTTCGTGGTTCAGCGTGAATGGCGGAATCCGCCTTACTCATTTTGATGGCCTCGTGAACGAGAACGCTGCGGATCCGCGAGTTGGAACTGCCATTCGGATTCCGAAAGTCAATGCGGTGCTGCGGGCTTTCTACGGTCGCTACTATCAGGCGCCTCCCCTCGACACCATTTCCGGGCCGTTGCTTGGCCCCGATTTCGGTTTTTTGCCGCTTCATGGTGAACGCGACGAACACTGGGAGGTTGGCCTCGCAATTCCCTTCCACGGCTGGACCTTCGACGAAGATTACTTCCACACAGCCTCGCGGAATTTTCTCGACCACGACGTCCTAGGCAATTCGAATATCTTCCTTCCTCTCACAATTGACCACGCTCGTATCTACGGATGGGAAACAACCATTCGTTCCCCCGAAGTTTTTCACCGTGCGCGCATTCATCTGGCTTATTCTCATCAATACGCGGAGGGAGCCGGTGGCGTCACAGGCGGCCTTACAGACTTCACGCCTCCGGATACGGGATACTTTTTCCTTGATCACGATCAGCGTGACACTTTGAGTACAGGCTACGATCTCCGACTGCCGTGGACTACATGGACGAGTGGCAATCTGAATTTTGGCTCGGGCTTTTTGAACGGCGACGGACCGCAGCACCTTCCGTCACATACGACGTTCGATTTCTCGATTGGCAAAAATATCGGCGAGCGGCTGTCGCTTTCGTTTACGGCGATCAATATCAGCGACAATCGCTATCTGCTTGACACTAGTAACACGTTTGGGGGGACTCACTACGTCGAGCCGCGCCAATTCATTGGTTCAATTCGCTGGCGATTTCACTACTAGCAGAGCGTTCGTAAATGTTCCGACGTGCATCATTAGGTTAGGAGACACGGATTCTTGCGGATCATCGTTCCACTCGCGATCCTGGCCGCCATCTTCGCGTTCATATTCGGATGGCTCACCTTCACCGGCATGAGCGCACGGACGCCTCCCAGCGCGGTCGAAACATTCATCGGTCGAACGGTGCAGAGGCTCTCCATCCCCAAGTCGGCGCGCTCGGCGACAAACCCGATGGAATCCACCCCCGAAGCCCTGGTAGAAGCGCGTCGCCATTTCGCCGATCATTGCGCGAGCTGCCATGCCAACGATGGCAGCGGAAAAACCGAGATGGGTCAAAACCTTTATCCGCGGGTACCGGATATGCGCCTCGCGGAAACTCAGAATCTCACTGACGGCGAGCTTTACTACATCATCGAGAACGGCATCCGCTTCACCGGCATGCCCGCATGGGGAGCCGGCGGCCCCAATGACCACGAAACCTGGCACCTCGTCCTCTTCATCCGACATTTGCCGCATCTAACTCAAGATGACCTCGATGACATGAAGAATCACAATCCGCGCAGCCCCGCGGAGATGAAAGAAGAACAGCTGGAAGAAGATTTCTTGAATGGGCACTAAGCGATGAAATTCGGTATGACCCCCCGAGGAGGAATCTTGCTGACTAGAATTCTTGCGTTGATCTCAATCATATCGCTCGCTGCCGCGGCGTTTGCTCACGGCACTGACAAGCACGTGCTCGGCACCGTCACAAAAATTACCGACACCGAAATTACCGTTGAAACTCAAACCAAGGAAGTGCAGGTCGTAAAGCTGGCACAGGACACCGCGTTCGTGAAAAGCGGCGCTAGCGTCACCCTCAAAGATCTAAGAGTCGGCGACCGCGTGGTGATTCATGCCAAACCGGTAGGCAGCGACCTGGTCGCTCATGAAGTTCGCTTCGGAAAACAAGCGCCTCCGGCTGCCGCCAACTCAACAGGGAAAACGCAGTAGCAAAGCTGCCGGCCCCAACCACTCCAAAATTCCGATTTGTTAATTTTCGCGGGCCAGAATGAAGTCAGGAACAGCGAGGAGCGCCCGCCGGTAATCCGAGTCGGGCAATTCAGCCAACGCATCTTTCGCGCGCGCCACATATTCATGCGCAAGCTTCCCAGCGCGATCAAGCGATCCGCTTTCGCGCACCAGCCGCGTGATTTGCTCCGGCCGCACGCTCACGAAGCCTCGTTCTTCAAGCACCTTGGCGACCAGCCGCCGCCCGCCGGCCCCGTTTCCGTCGTGCCCATTCCCATCGCCCGCGAGCGCTGCTTCCGAACGAAGCGCAAAAATCAGCGGCAGCGTCACCTTGCCTTCCTTCAAATCGCTCAGCACAGGCTTCCCGAGCTGCTCGGGCGAAGCCGTGAAATCCAGCAAGTCATCCACAAGCTGAAACGCCAGCCCCGCATTTCGCCCGTATTCCCCGAGCGCGTCCTCCACGCTCTTCGGCTGACCACCGAGAATCGCACCCAGCCGCGAGCATCCGCTAAACAGGCACGCCGTCTTGCGATACGCAAGCTCCGTCGCCTCTGCCTCGGTCAAATCAATTTGCCCGAGCCGCGTTAACTGCAGCAGCTCACCTTCCACCATGTTCTGCGTCAGGTCGATCAGAATATCGAGGATCGCAAAATTTCGCTCCCGCAGCGCCATCTCGAACGACTGCATATACAACCAGTCGCCCGCCAGCACGCTCATGTGATTTCCCCACCGCGCATTCGTGCTCGGACGTCCCCGCCGCGTATTCGCGCCATCAATCACATCGTCGTGGATCAAAGTCGCGTTATGAATCAGCTCGACGACCGCTCCGAGCCGAATCGCGCTAGGCCCGCGATAGCCCGAAGCTCCGGCAGCCAACAAAAGCAGCGCCGGACGGAGCCGTTTTCCCCCGCCCTCGCGCAAATAACTCGAAATCTCGCACACCGGCTCAATCGCCGCCGCGTTCTGCCCGGCAATCTCCCTCTCCACCAACGCGAGGTCGTCGCGAACCAGTTCGAAAATTTCCTTCACGGTCTGGACGGCGAAACTCATCTTCGAATTTTACCCTTTGTGCGCCGCCTGATTCTGCGCCTCAAGACGGAAAAAACGCCGAAAATTCGCAGCAGTAACTGCCGCAATCTCTTCGCCCGGCAAGTCTCTCACATTCCCCAATGCTCGCGCTACCTCCACCACATTCGCCGGCTCATTTCGCTTTCCGCGCTTCCCTTCAGGCGGAAGAAAAGGCGAATCGGTTTCCGTCAGCAGCCGCTCCAGCGGAATTTCTTTCGCCACATCGCGCAAATTCTGCATTTTTTTGTAAGTCACATTCCCCGCAAACGACACCATGAACCCCATATCCAGCCCGTGCTTCGCATCCTCGAGCGTCCCAGTGAAGCAGTGAAGAATCCCTCCCAGCCCGCTCGAGCGCCAATCCTGCTCGATCATTTCCAGGCAATCGGCCCACGCGTCCCGGCAGTGAATCACGATCGGCAGCTTCGCAGCCCGAGCCTGCCCAAGCTGCCGGCGAAACACCTCGTGCTGCACATCTCGCGGCGAATGGTCGTAGTAATAATCGAGGCCCATCTCGCCCCACGCGATCACCCGCGGATGCTTCGCCAGCTCGTCGAGCTTCTCGAAATGTTCCTCGGTCGCAAGTTTCGCTTCGTGCGGATGAATTCCCACCGTCGCATAAATCCAGTCATGCTGCTCCGCAAACGGAATCGCCGCATTCAGCCGCTCAGGCCCCGTCCCGCTACCGATCGCAAGCAGCGTCTCGACTCCAGCCGCGCGCGTGCGTTCAAGCATCGCGTCGCGATCCTCATCAAACTGCGGAAATTCGAGATGCGCATGCGAGTCGATAATTTTCACTTCCTACTTCCTTCTCACGCCACCGGTTCTCGGCCGGCGCGACCCGCTCTTCTGCACCACAAAAATCATTTGCTGCGCCTCATTATCAAGCGGCGTCTTCGAAAACGACCCGTACTCCTCGATAACCTCAAGCCCCGTTAGAACAAATAGCGCTCGCAGTTGCTGATATGTGTAGTACGACATTTTCAGCGGACCGGTTTCTTCGAGAATAAGATTGTCTCCTTCATAAGTCCTGAACACGAATTCCCCGCCAAATGTTTGTTGAACCTTGTCGTACGACTTCTTGCGAAAGTATCGTCGCACCATCCGCCCGGAATCCACCGTCCACTCGAGATCGAGAATTTCTTTTCCGATGTTCGCGGGAATTCCCTCGAAGTTTGGAAAGAAAACATCGAACGCCAGGCTGCCACCTTCAGCCATGTGAAATGCCGCAGTCGTAAGCGCGGCCACTTGGTCTTGCACGGTGTACATATGTTGCAGCGGTCGAAACGGAATAATCACCAGCGGAAATTTCGTCGCGAGGCGGAAGTCGCGCATGTCGCCTTCACGAATGGTCACTCGCTCGCGCATTTCCCGCGGCTCGCGCGCCAGATTACGCCGGAGAATCGTCAACATGGACTCGGAATTGTCCACGCCCTCGATTTCGATTCCCTCTCGCGCAATGGGCAGCAATACCCGGCCAGTTCCGCACGCAATCTCCAGCACCGGCCCGCCGGATTTCCTCGCGAGATCGACGTAGAACGGCACGTCGGCCAAATCCAGTTTTGAGCAATAGCCACCGTCGTAGTGCGACGCCAGGATCTCGTACGAATCGGGCTCGCTAGTGCCCATGACCGGTTATTTCACCTTGGCGCCAGCAGGAATATCTTCCGCAAACGTCACCAGCACCGGCTTCCCCTCCGCCCCATCCGACGCCGCCAGCAGCATCCCGTTCGACTCCTGCCCCCGCATTTTCCGCGGCGCAAGATTCGTCACCACCACCACCTTGCGCCCCACAAGCTCCTCAGGCGCATAAGCCAGCGCGATTCCCGCCAGCACCTGCCGCACCTCATCTCCAATATCCACCATCACCTTCAGCAGCTTGTCAGCCCCCTGCACTTTCTCAGCAGACTTCACCACGCCAACTCGCAACTCGACTTTCGCGAAATCATCAATCGTGATTTTCGCCCCAGGCGCAGGAGCCGCAGCAGCACCCGCTCCTGCCACAGCCCCAGCAGGTGCACCAGCAGGCGTCGTGCCACCCGCTGGCGTTGAACTCGATGCTGCAGGCGCAGCAGCGCCCGGATTCCGAATTTCCTGTTCCATAGTTTCTATCCTCTCCGAAGTTTCCTTCTTATCAACGCGCGGATAAATCGGCTCAAGCTTGCCGATCTGAGTTCCCGGCATCAAGCTTCCCCACGGCGTTTCGTCGATCAGCTGCCTCTCGAGTTTTCCCGACTGCCCAAGCGCTACCCAGATTTTCTCAGTCGCATTGGGAAGAAACGGATACAAGAGTAAAGTCACAATCCGCAGTCCTTCGCACGAATCGTAAAGAATTCCATGGAGCCGAGATTTTTGTCCAGAATCGGCCGCCAGATCCCAGGGCTTGTTGTCAGTCACGAATTTGTCGATCGTCGAAATCAACGACCATATCTTCTCGAGCGCCCCGCTGAAATTATGCCCGTCGATCAGGGTCCGGGCCTCGCCGCGCACAGCCGCACACTTGTGCAGAATCGTTTGATCGCTCGACGGCCGCAGAGGCGGATCGGGAACCTTGCTATCGCAATATTTCTCGATCATCGTCAGAATGCGGCTCGCTAGATTTCCCAAACCGTTCGCCAAATCCGCGTTGTAGCGCGTAATCAGAGCATCGCGCGAAAAATTTCCATCCTGCCCGAAGACAACTTCGCGCAGCAGGTAATACCGCAGCGCATCATTCCCCAGCACCTTCACAATCGGCTCGGGATAAGCCACGTTCCCCTTCGATTTGCTCATCTTTTCCTGCTCAAAGAGCAGCCATCCGTGCGCGAACACGTGATGTGGCAGCGGCAACTCCGCCGCCATCAAGAACGCCGGCCAGTACACAGCGTGGAAACGAATAATTTCTTTCCCAATCATGTGCAGATTCGCCGGCCAGTATCTCCGAAACTCTTCGCTACCCTCTTCGCCCTCTCCGAATCCGATCCCCGTCATGTAGCTGGTAAGCGCATCGTACCAAACGTAAAACACATGCTCGGGATCATCCGGCCACGGAATTCCCCACTTGATCGATTTGCGGCTGATCGAAATATCTTTCAGGCCGCTCTCCACGAAGCTTCTCACTTCGTTGAGCCTGAATCCCGGTTCAACGAATTCGGGACGGTTCTTATACAGGGCCAGCAATTGATCCGCATATGCAGAGAGCCGGAAGAAATAGTTCTCTTCCGAAATCAGCTCTCCAGGGCGTCCGCAATTGGGACAATCGGCTGGCTCCGGCGTGTCGCTAATGTACAGATTGTCGTAGATGCAGTAACGGCCTTCGTATTTCGCTTTGTAAATCGCATGAGGCGACCGTCTCAACGTCCGGCGCACCAAAGTCTGCACCGAACGAGCATGCTGCATTGAAGTGGTTCGGATGAAATGCGTGTAGCTGATGCCCAGAAGCTTCCAGAGCTCGACAAATATCTTCTGATTGCGGTCCACCAGCTCGGCGGGTGAAATACCTGCTTTCTCTGCAGCGCGTTCGATATTCACGCCATGCTCATCGGTTCCCGTGAGATACGCCACATCAAAACCCGTCATGCGCTTGTGTCGCGCAATCACGTCGCACACGATCGTCGTATACGCAGACCCCACATGAGGCCGCGAATTCGCATAATAAATCGGCGTCGTAAGGTAGTACTTTGTCCGGTTATCGAGAATGTTCGGATTTTCCATGAATTATTGGTTCTGTTCCCGTCGCTTCTGAAATTCAAACGACGCAGCCGCGATCACCTGCTTCAGCGGCACGCCGCGCTCAGCCGCAATCTTCTGGCAATCTTCGTACTCGGGCGTCGCGTTCAGAATCGTTCCGTTCATGCGTGAAACTTTCATGCGCACTGACCCCAGCGGCGTTTCCACAGGAACAAACTCGCGATTCAGAGTTTTCCGCCGCACATCATACATGCGAACACCAATCGTCGTAGTCTCGCTAAAAATCAAATCAATCAACCGCGTGACATTCTCCGGCTCGCTTAAAAGCGTAACCAGCTGCCCCGGCCGATTCTTCTTCATCTGCACCGGCGTCGAAAACACGTCCAGCGCCCCGGCCGCCAGCGCCCGCTCCGCAAAATATCCGTAAATCTGCGGACTCATATCGTCGAGGTTTGTCTCAATCACAGTAACCGGCGAATCCCACCGCCCGCCCCTCTCGGATTCGCTCGCCGCCGCCGAATCTCCAATCAGCAGCCGCATCACGTTTGCCTTTTCTTTCAGATCAGCCGACCCCGCGCCATAGCCAATCGTCCGCAACGTCATCGGCGGAATCTCCGCATAACGCGTCGCAAGTGCAGTGGCGATTGCGGCTCCGGTCGGCGTCACCAGTTCCCGTTCGACTCCGCTCGAATACGTCGGCGCCCCGCGAAGCAATTCAGCAGTAGCCGGCGCGGGCACGGGAAGCACCCCGTGCGCCGTCTTCACCTGCCCCCCGCCAACATCGAATCGCGAACACGCGAACTCATCAATCCCCAGCAGCTCAAATCCGATCGCCGACCCCACAATATCAACAATCGAATCCACGGCCCCCACTTCATGAAAGTGAACTTTCTCCACCTCGATGTTGTGAACCTTCGCCTCAGCCGCCGCCAATCGCTCGAAAATTTTCGTCGCCCGCGCAGCAACTCGCGGCGCCAGATGCGCTTCCTCGATGCGCTTCAAAATAACCGAAAGCCCGCGATGATGATGCTCCGCCCCGCTTTTCACCTTCACATGCGTCGCAAAAATCGCCCCACGCTGCACCTTCTCAGCCGAAATGCTCCAATTCTCCAGCCCGAGCCCGAGCAGCCCCGATTCGATCTCGCGCAGTTCCGCGCCGGAATCCACCAGGGCGCCCAGCACCATGTCCCCGCTGATACCAGAAAAACAGTCGAAATAAGCGATACGCGAGCTTTTCATGCGTGCACTGTCGAAATCACCGCGGCAAGCCGAAAAAACGATGTTAGTCTGCCCTCTAAGTCGTGTCAAATCCGGCTAGTACCGGCTCTCCACAGGTAAGCCTCTCACTCCAGCCCTACACCGGCTTCTCACAACGCCCAACGAGTGCCGTCCGATCATCGATCGCCATCCCGCTCAGCGATTGCCATCCGAATCATTGACCCTCATCCCGATCTGCCATTGCCATCCCAATCAACGATCGTCACCCAATCAACGATTGTCATCCCGAGCGAAGAGAGGGATCTGCAGTTTCTTTTGACTCCTGCAGTTCCTCTCGGCACCAACCGAGACCGGATTACCACCGCTCAGCTCTTGCCTTTCGATCCATTCTCCCTAAAGTCAGATTTGTAAGCGCCTGAAAGCCCAAAATCATTTTACGGACACGTAATATCCCATGTTCTATACTATTGCGACGGAACCAAACCTGATGAAGAAACTGTTCCTTTTGCTCGCGCTCATTCTCAGCATCTCGCGCCTTTCCTTTGCACAAGAGGTCACTCTTCGCATTCACACCATCGCCGCCACCGGCCAGGATTCTCCGGTTCGAGTCGTTCAGCTCATCCTCTGGCCCAATCCCCCGGATTCGTATTCCCCGGCGGTAATCGGCGTCATGGTCCATAATTTCTCCGACAAGAAAGTCGTCTCCGTCCGTGTCGAGTACTGGTTGAGAGCGCCCAGCGGATGTGCTGCCCAATCGGCAAGCTTTAGCGGCGGCGGCACCGGCCCCGAATCTGTGTATCTTGAGCCAGGCGCAGAAGCTCGTCTCTGGGCCTTCCCTGCTAATCCGAACACCGCAGTGAGCACCGGTGTCTGGGTCAGAAGCGCCTTCATCCAGGTCCAGATTGGCATCGGTGCCGTCGATTTTGCTGACGGTACCTCCTGGCGCCTTACAAACAACAAAGCCCTCGATCCGGGCCAGCTCGAATCCGATTCCGAATTCTGCCGTGACTGGGCTTGGCCCCAGAACCTGGATTCGGCATCAATGGGGCGGTGGAACGATCCGGGAAACCACCTCAGAGGGATCGGCCGCCTCCAGCTCTACCGCTTGCCGCGGCGCACCACCGCAACCCCCTCACCCGATTCGCTCGAATGGGCCACCCGTGAAAACATACCCACTGACTCCTACTATTACGACTGCACCGTCGAACTCGACGCACGTCGAGGATTTTGCGGCCGGCCCCAGATGTTCCCGGCATCCCATCCGCACCGCGCAGGCAGCGTTGATCCCCTTGACTTTTGATTACTAGCATGGTACTAATACTTAGCTGAGTACGGCTGTCAGGAAATAGAGAAGATGTAGCAGTAACGAGGCGATGAACGAGGACCAAGACGTCCCGCGATCCTCAGCCCACGCTCTCCAAAGCGTGGGCGAGACAAAACCCCCCAAACACCTCAAATTTCTAATCGCAAATCCGGAATTAGAATTTCGCGTAAACCCCATAAGAATCAGCGATCTAAGATTTTCTAATCGCAAAAAAATCGCAGTTTTTGCTTTCATTTTCCCAAGGCTGGGAGCATCACCCATCAGCAACACTTCGCCATCCTTGGCCCGGTCGTGCGCTCGTTCCCTTGTAGCGCCGGCCTCCTGCGCGCAGTCCGCGTCCCGGCGGATTTCGCGGGGCCGGCTCCTTTCGCGGTTTCTTTCGAGTCTCGCCAGCCGGTGCCCTTTCGCGCTTTGACGCCCCCGGCCCCATTCCCTATAATCGCGGGATTCTTTCAGCGCGTCAGCGCGCCCGTAGGAGGCTTGTGTACAAAGTCGTCGAAGACCGTATCCGGAAGGCGCTAAGGCACCATATCCACGAGCGTTACAAGACGGACGTGCCCATCGCCACCGAGCGGCCTCCCAAGCTCGCCATGGGCGAGGCGGCCTCGCCGGTTTGCTTCGAACTGGCCAAGCGCCTGAAGAAGCCGCCTCGCGCGCTGGCCCAGGAAATCGCGAATTCGTTGAAGCCCATTCCAGGCGTCGCTCGAGTCGAAGTGGCAGGCGCCGGTTATCTGAATTTTTTCTTCGACCGCGCAGAATTTTTTAAAAGCGCGCTCTTGGAGTCCACGCAGAAACCCGTGCCCGCCAGTGCCGGTGCGCCCAAGACAATCGTCGAGCACACCGCGATCAACCCGAACAAAGCCGCGCACATCGGCCACCTGCGCAACGCCGTGCTGGGCGACACCTTCGTCCGCCTCCTCCGCCACGCCGGCCGGAACGTCGAAATTCAGAACTACATCGACAACACGGGCGTCCAGGTCGCCGACGTAGTTCTCGGATTTCTGCACCTCGAAAAGAAATCAATCGACGACGTGCGCGACCTCACTCTCGCGCCCAGGTTCGACTACGTCTGCTGGGATCTCTACACGCGCGTCACCCAGTTTCTCGCGGAAGAAAAATCGCGTCTCGAACTCCGCGCACACACGCTGAAAGAAATCGAAGAAGGCCAGGGCGAAGCCGCGCGAATGGCCGAACTGGTCGCCACAGCCATCGTCCACCGCCATCTCGAAACGCTCGACCGGCTCGGAATCGATTACGACCTGCTCACGCAGGAAAGCGAAATCCTGCACCTGAAATTCTGGGACGCCGCCTTCGACATGCTTAAGAAAAGCGGCGCCATTCAGCTCGCAACAGCGGGGAAAACTGCAGGCTGCTGGGTGATGCAGCTCCCATCGGACCGCGAGGCAAAAGAAGCCGCGCCAGAAACAGACGACGAGCCTACCGAGCAAGCCGAAGCAAAAATCATCGTCCGATCCAATGGCACGGTCACATACGTCGGAAAAGACATCGCCTACCACCTCTGGAAGTTCGGCCTCCTCGATCGTGATTTTCACTATCAGCGTTTCCACACGCATCCCGACGGACACGAAGCCTGGGTCACGTCAAGCGAACGCAGCGACGCAGGCGCACCGCCTTTCGGCCACGCCCAGGAAGTCTTCAACGTAGTGGATTCGCGGCAGGCGTATCCGCAGCAGGTAGTCGCGGCAGGACTGCGCGCCCTAGGCTATACAGAGCAAGCCGACCGCCTGAAACATTTCGCCTACAACGTGGTGGCTCTCACGCCGCGCTGCGCCCGCGAAATGGGCTACGAAATTCCCGAGGAAGACGCCAAGAAGCCATACGTCGAAGTAAGCGGCCGCAAAGGCCAAGGCGTGAAAGCCGACGACCTCCTCGATCGCCTCGAACAAAGCGCGCAAGCGGAAGTAGACGCGCGCCATGGAGAAGAACCCGAAGCCGGCCGAAAAGCAATCGCCCACGCAGTAGCAGTCGGCGCACTGCGCTACTTCCTCCTGCGCTTCACGCGCTCAACAGTAATCGCCTTCGATTTCAAAGATGCCCTAAGTTTCGAAGGCGAAACCGGCCCCTACGTCCAATACGCCGTAGTCCGCATCAACGGAATCATGCAGAAGGTCTACCAACAATTTGCGACGCAACGTTCGGCACCGGACAGCAATAGTGAAGCAACTATGGCGAATCGGTTCGATCCCGCGATTGTGGCAGCGCCTGCTGCGGACGACCTTTGGGAACTCTTGCTGCTAGCAGGCTCCCTGGATGCGTATGCCGACCAGGCGGTCTCAGCGCAAGAGCCCGCTTTTGTGGCGCGCTATGCGTTCGAACTCGCGCAGGCTTTTAATGGCTTCTATCACAAGCACCACATTTTGTCGGAAGAAGATGAAGCGAAGCGATCGTTCTTGCTGATGCTAACAATATTCGTCCGCGACAAACTGGTCGCCGCGCTCGGCCTTATGGGAATCGTACCACCCGAGAAGATGTAGCGTGTACGCCCAGACGGGTCATCCTGAGCGAAGAGCCGGCTGCCTTTGCATCTCGTCCCACTCTTGTGGGACGGCCGGCTCGCAGTCGAAGGATCTCAGCGTAACGTCGAGCAATCCGTCGGCAACAGTCAGCGCTCGCGCGATTCGGCTAGAGCTTCATCGCGAAATCCACAATCGAGCGGATCGCAACGCCCGTCGGGCCCTTCGCCAGCCACGGACGGCCTTCGTCCACCCAGCACGTCGCCGCGATGTCGAGGTGAATCCACGGCGTGTCCTCGGCAAATTCCTTGATGAACCACGCGCCGGTGATCGCGCCGCCGCCTTTGCCAGTGCCGGTGTTGCGAATGTCGGCGATGTTGCTCTTGATCATTTCCTGATATTCGTCGTCGATGGGCATCGGCCACATTTTTTCGCCCGCTGATTTCGCGCTTTCGAGAAATTGATCGAGATACTCTCGCGGCGTGCCGAACGCACCCACGTGGACATTGGCAAGTGCCACCTGAATCGCGCCGGTGAGCGTGGCGGCGTCAATGATGTGCGTCACACCGAGCTTTTTCGCGTAAGTGAGGCCGTCTGCCAGAACCATGCGGCCCTCGGCGTCGGTGTTGATCACCTCGATCGTTTTCCCGGACATGGCGACTTGCACGTCGCCCGGTTTTTGCGCACGCCCGCCGGGCATGTTCTCAGTCGCGGGAATCACCGCGATCACCGAAATCGAAGGCTTCAGAAAGGCCAGAGCGCGCATCGCGCCCAGCATCGTGGCGCCGCCGCCCATGTCGTACTTCATCTTCTCCATGTTGTCAGCCGGTTTGATGGAGATTCCGCCCGTGTCAAACGTCACGGCTTTCCCGACAAGCCCGAGCACCGGCGCGCCCGGTCGCAGCGTTTGCGGTTCGTAGCGCAGCACAATCACTCGCGGCGGCTCGACGCTTCCCTGCGCCACTCCGAGCAATGCGCCCATTTTCAGTTCGGTGATTTTGCGATCGTCGAGGATTTCCACGCCCAGCCCCACTTCCTTGGCCATCGCTTCGGCCTTGGCAGCAAGCATGCGCGGCGTAAGGCGGTTGGAAGGTTCGTTGATGAGATCGCGCGCGAAATTCTGCGATTCTGCAATCACGCGGCCGCGCTCGATCGCCTCGTTGATGCCGGAGAGCGAACCATTTTCGAACCCCGCAAGCGAGACGGATTGAATCTCCTTGTTGTTCTTTTTCTCCGAGCGGTATTTATCGGATTCAAAATCGGCGACGAGAAGGCCTTCAGTGATGGCTTGCGCCGCAGCCGGGCTGCGTTCGCCCTCGCGCGTGAGAAACGCGAAGTTCTTCACGCCGCGCGATTTCAAATAGCGCAACGCGGCTCCGGCGATTTTGCGCAGGTCGCCAACCGCGAATTTGGCGGGCTTCCCCGCTCCGACGAGGAGCAAGCGCTTCGCGTCCATGCCCTCGGGAAAATGCAGCAGCACGGTTTCGAGAGCTTTTCCGGTGATTTCACTACTCGTCACCAAGGTGGCAAGCCCGCCCGTCATGCGGCGGTCGATTTCGGCGAGAACACCGTCGATTTTGCTGTCGCCTTCAAAAACATACGTGACGAGCGCATCGGCTTGAATTGAAGAGTACGGCTGTGAGTCGATCTGGATCTGCATGGTTTCCTTTCGATTTTGTCGTTGATTTAATCTCTGATTTAGCGGCGGCGAGAGCGGCTGATCGCTTCGCTGGCTTCCCGTTTTGCTTCTTTTTGTTTTTCGGACTCGCGGCGGTCGTGGAATTTCTTTCCTTTGCCGACCGCGAGTTCGCACTTGGCCATCCCGTCGCGAAAGTAGAACTTCAGCGGGACGATGGTCATGCCTTTCTGCTGGATCTGAACCTGCAGCTTCTCGATCTCGCGCCGGTTCAGGAGAAGCTTGCGCTTGCGGAGCGGGTCATGGTTCCGCGAACCGCCCGGCAGATATTCCGGAATATGAGAGTTCACCAGCCACGCCTCGCTGCCGCGAATCTCGGCGAAGGCATCCCGCAAGGCGGCCTTGCCCTCACGCAAAGTCTTCACTTCGGTTCCGAGAAGCACGAGCCCCGCCTCATACTTATCGCCAAGGGTGTAGTTGTAGGAGGCGCTACGGTTCTGCGCGACGATCTTCACGCCTTCGTACTGCTGTTTCTTCTCGGCTGATTTCATGAACCAAACATGATAGCCGCCGGGTGAGACAAGTCGCAAGTCGCAGATTTGCCCCGAGTTCCAACCATATCTATTCATGCATTCGCAACAAAAAGCCGCCATGGGGGTATTAGTTTCTAAGTACGGCAACGCTGTGATTTGTTGCCGCATCACAGAGCGGGTGCTAGACTTTCCAAGTCCTGAGACAGCCGATTTTGGAGGGCGTTTTTGCTTTGTAGAAACGGTCTAATATCTTCACTGCGCGTGGCAGGTTCCGGTGGCGGGAATCCCAGACTTCCCAGAACTCCCTTTCAAATCCTCACCTTAGGCTCCTCCATGGCGCTTATTGCGGCACTGCTGGTTGGCTGCCCGAAGTCCAACTCAGACTTTCAAACGGGGAAGAAGGCCGAGGCCGTGCAGGACTATGACACGGCGCTGGTGTACTACGAGCGGGCCCTGCGCGCCGATCCCACGAACGCGGAATATAAGCTTCGCGCCACACAGATGCGGTTCGAGGACGGCCAATTCCACATCCGGCAGGGTCGAGCCGCTGAGCAAAAGGGCGACCTGCAGCGGGCGCTGACCGAGTTTGAAAAGGCACAGGCCGTTGATCCCTCTAGCTCGATTGCGGATCAGGAAATAAAGCGGACGCTCGAGAAGATTGCGGCACAGAACGCAGCGGAAGCTCCCAAGGCAATGAATTACAACCCGCAAGATGACGGGATGCTCTCGGAACCTCCCGAACTCAAGCCCCTTTCGCGCGAACCCATCAACCTGAAAATGACGAACGATACGCGCGTGGTGTACGAGACGATCGCCAAGCTGGCGGGACTCAGCGTGATATTCGATCCGGATTTTACGTCCAGGCGGATCACGGCCGAGCTGCCGAACGTGACGCTCGAGCAGGCGCTCGATGCGGTGGCGCTGGAGAGCAAATCCTTCTGGAAGCCGATCACGCCCAGCGTAATCTTCGTGGCGCCCGATAATCCGCAGAAGCGAAAAGATGTGGAAGACGAAGTGGTGAAGACGTTCTACGTTTCCAACACATTGACGCCGCAGGATTTAACGGAAATCGTCACGGGCCTTCGGCAGCTGCTCGATCTGCGGCGCATCCAGCAGGTGAACTCGCAAAACGCGATCGTGATTCGCGATACACCGGACAAGCTGGTGCTGGCGGGGAAAATTATTCGCGATATCGATAAAGCAAAGCCGGAAGTACTGATCCACGTTCAGGTGATGTCGGCAAACCTCGACCGGCTGCGGGATCTGGGTATCTTGCCCGGCCAGAGCGTATCGTTGGCATTCACTCCGCGCACTTCCCTGCAGCCGAACAGCACGGCAAGCACTACGAGCACCACCAGCACGACAACGACGACCTCGACGACTACGACTACAACCACCGGCACGACAATTCCGCAAATAACTTTGAACAACTTGCAGCACCTTTCGACGGCGGATTACAGCATCACCCTTCCGGGCGCGACTGCGAATGCCATCGCGACCGATAACAAGACCAAGATCATTCAGGATCCGGAAATCCGCGTTACCGATGGCCAGAAGGCTTCGCTGAAAATCGGCCAACGGGTTCCGGTAGCGACGGGCAGCTTTCAGGCGGGCGTGGGAGTTGGAGTGGGCGGGGGCGCCGGTGTAGTGAACCCGTTGGTAAACACCCAATTCCAGTACCTCGATGTGGGCGTCAATATTGACGTGACGCCTCGCGTCCACCCGGACAACGAAGTGAGCATGAAGCTGACGGTAGACATTTCCTCGATCGCGGGAAGCAGCAACATTGGCGGTATCAATCAGCCCATCATCACCCAGAACAAAATCGAGCACGACGTCCGGCTCAAGGAAGGCGAGGTGAGCGTCCTGGGAGGCCTGATCCAGCGGACAGAGATAAAGAACCAGAACGGGATCCCGGGCCTGGTATCCGTGCCACTCGCCAAGTACCTTTTTTCTGACAACAGTAACGAAATCCAGGATCAGGAAGTGCTGATCGTCCTGACACCGCACATCATTCGTCTGCCGTCCATCACCGCCGCAAATTTGCGCACGATGGCGGCTGGAACCGATTCGAACGTGCGAGTGTATCGCGACGACTCCGAGGTGGATACGGGCGCCAAGGCCGGTCCATCGGCCGCGGCTCCGTCGCCAGGAGTCGCACCGGGCGTGGCGGCAGCGAATCTGCAGGGGGGAGCAACTCCCGCGGCCCAGCTTCGATTTGATCCGCCCAGCGTGAGGATGAAGCCGGGCGACAAGACGACGCTGGGTCTGAGCGTCTCCAACGTAACGGATCTCTATTCGATTCCCTTGCTCATTCACTACAACCCGGCCGTGGTGCAAGTGGAAGAGGTGCGCAACGGCGGATTTTTATCGGGCGGCACGCAGGAAATTGCCATCGTGCAACGAATTGACGAGCAGCGCGGTGAAGTGATTGTTTCCGCTACGCGCCAGCCGAATACTCCCGGCGTGAACGGAACCGGAACGCTGCTCGGAATCGTGGTACGAGCAGTGGCGCCCGGAAACACGGTGCTGCAAATTCTTCAGGTCAACGCACATGATTCTCAACATCGAAATATTCCAATGGTTTCCGGAGAAGCCGCCATTCAGGTGCAGTGAGGCACGATGAGCGGGGCAAATCGCAATCTGGCGTCTCGCATTCTGGGTTCTGGGGCCTTCTCATCGCTACCGTCGCGCCGTCATCACGATTCCAGGAAAGTTCGGGCGCTTGCGGCTGGCTTCACCCTGATCGAGTTAATTTTGGCGTGCTCGATTCTTTTCGTTCTGGCGGCGATCGCGGTACCGCTTGCGCGCGTGGCGATCAAGCGCAGAAAAGAAGCGGACCTTCGCTACGACCTTCGCCAAATGCGCACGGCGATCGACCGCTATAAAGACGCGGCCGACAAGAACCTGATCCAGGTGAAGGCTGGGACCGAGGGCTACCCTCCGGACCTCGACACGTTGGTAAAAGGCGTTCAGCTGACCGGCGCGAAGAGCGAGCACGTCCGTTTCCTGCGTGAAGTTCCGAAGGACCCGATGACTGGTACTGCGGATTGGGGCATGCGGTCGGTGCAGGATGATACGGATACTACCTCGTGGGGCGGGCAGGATGTGTTCGATGTCTACTCGAAATCCACGGGGACTGCACTGGACGGAACCAAGTACTCGGATTGGTAACAGAATCGATGATTCTTAAGCAGAGTGGAATGAAATCTTTTCGATATACAGTGGCCCCATCAGCTAGCAGCCGGCGTGGTTCAGCCCGGCGCGGATTCACGTTGATCGAGTTGATGATCGTGATGGCGATCATCGTGATACTCGCCACTCTCGCGAGCGTGCATTACCGGAATGCTGTGCTTCGCTCGCGCGAGGCAGTGCTGAAGTCCGACCTGAGGGTGATGAACAACGCGATCCAGGACTACACCAGAGACAAAGAGGCCGCGCCGCAATCTCTGGACGACCTAGTGAGCGGGCAATACCTGAGCGCTATTCCCTCTGACCCGATTACGAGCGCTAAAGACTGGGTGACAGTGAATTGCGACACATTGCTCGATCCCGACCAATCGGTGACCGGGATTTGTTCGGTCCATTCCGCATCGGATGCGGTTTCACCGTTCGAGAACACGCCCTACAGTAGCTGGTAGCTCGGTCTGTCTGCGAGCCCGCTTAAAGTTCTGCCGATTATCTCTATCCGAGATACTTCTTCAGTGGATCCCAGTACTGCAACGTCCACCCGTGGAAAAGCGAATCATAATCGCCTTCCGGAAATCCGGTATGGTCAAGGATCAGCATCGTGCCATTCCCCTGCGGCTTCAATTCAAATTTGACGAGTGAATAGACGCCGGGATCCCAGTGCGTGGGACGCCAGGCCTGGACGATGCGTTGATTGGGAATGAGTTCGACATTTCTGCCTACGATCACGCCGCCAAACATGGAAAACGCGCCGCCCACCGCGGGGTCGATATTGGCCGGCGTGCCGGTGAAAGCAGCGAACTGCTTCGAATCCAGAAGAATCTCGTAGATGCGCTGCGGGCTTGCCTTCAATTCGATTTCCTGGTGAAGCGAGGTGCGAGCCTGGTTTGCAGGGGTGCTTGGGGCTTCTTTGGTGGCCTGCTGCTGTTGAGGCAGAGCCCAAAGGTTCCGGCGGAAGGAAAGGCCGGCTAAGGCAGCTGCTCCAACTCGGGCGATCACTTTGCGACGTGTCGGAGCGACATGAGAATTGGCTGGGATCGATTCCTCGGTCATCACGATTCTCCGTGGTTCGTATGAAATCTCGTGGCATGAAAGCACACGAACCCATCACGTTCAAGGTCATATTCTCTGGCAGGCCGACCGAAGCCCAGTCGGGGCCAGAACCCAAAAGAGAGAGCAGTCCTGCGGATTAGACGTCTCAGCTTTGAAACGTTATCCCTCCGGCAGTCACTATCTAGTTGACCACCAACGATAAGTGGATCGCCCAAAACGTGCTCGAAGTAACTCGTCCGCGGCTTCACACGTGGAGGCACCTTCATGAAGCAGACCGCCGGCGTCATCACGGCCCTGGCTGTGGTGCTGGCGATTTTCGGCGTGTCGAACCTGCCCAAGAGTTCGACAAACAGCGGCACTGACACTGCGTTTGAGCGTGGAACAAAGCGCACACAAAAAGCCCCTAGTGATAAGGACAAGATCTACGCGTGCTCGCAAATTCAAGAGCGGCTTCAAGTCTTGGTGGCCGATCACGCCGGCGATCCGTGGAAACTGCCGGATTCCTGTTACGGAACTAGCCAAACATCGGATCAACCGCGGACAGCACCGGAAGACGTGGTTTTCGCAATCGCTACAGCGCCAAATCCTATTTCCACCCACCTGCCAATGCTGTTCGACCGAGTCATCGAGATTATCGAACAGGCCGCACAGGACAACAACTACACCTACGACTCATCGTGGCTGCCGTGGAACGCCGGGAAAGATTATGCGCGATACCCGGATGAGCGGGCATCTGAGGACTCGCAATCGGAAACTGAGAAACAGCCCGGCGTTCTGGTTTTCCGCAAACCGCTGGGGGCTGCCGAGGAGGCGCCGTACAAAGGCGGTCTTGTCGTGTTCGTGGTGGCAGAATTACCGACGGGAGGAATTAATGAGAATCAGTTCGGAAACGCACTCGCATGGATCAAAACGCTAGGGCATCTCACTCCGGAGCGAAAGCTCAGGATTCTGGGTCCAACGTTCTCGGGATCGCTTCCTTCACTGTACCGACTACTTCGTTCCGATGAATTGAAACCGTTCGCGGCTAAAGCGAAACAGGCACACGAGCCAACGATCATCATTTCAAGCGGCAGCGTAACGTCGGACTTTTCCATTCAGTGGTTCACCGCTCGGCTAAAAGACGAAAATCTCGGAACGTTCCAAACGGCGCTGGAAGGAGATTGTCGCGTTCTCGAGCGGTTTGTGGCCTATGTAGAGAAGGAAGGCTACGAGACAAAGCAGATCGCGATTCTGTCCGAGGATGAAACGGCGTTTGGCGGTGGAGTAGCGATTCGTGACGATTCCGATTCGGGAATATGCGTATACAACTCCGAACTGACCTATCTCTATTATCCGCGGGATATCGCTACCCTGCGCTCGGCGTACGAGCAGCAGTCGCTTCTCAGTTCGAGCAAACAGGGAACAAATGGCACGAATACTTCCGGGACGGCTCTCAGGGGTGACCTCAGTGAACCCGAAAACAGCGAGCACGACACGGTGCGGACGTATGGTGGGCAGCTTACGCCGCTGGCACAGGAGTCGGTCCTGTTTTCGATCGCGGAAGTGCTGAAGGCAAAGCAGATTGAATTTGTCGTGTTGCGAAGCACGAACTCGCTTGATCAGATTTTCTTGAGCCAGTTCCTGCGACGATCGTTTCCCGATGCGCGTCTAGTGATAGACGGTTCTGATTTGCTTTTCCGACGGGGAGCGGAGGGCACGTCCTTACGCGGTGTGATGATGCTTTCCACATATCCTTTGCTGATTTGGCAACCGGATTGGACGTCCAAGGCTCGCTACGAGCGCGCGAGTTACCGGATATTCGGGCAAGATAACGCCGAAGGACTGTATATCGCGGCGCGTGAATTGCTGTTGGGTGATCCAACGCGATTGGATCCGCCGCCCTCCGTACAGATTGCTGACTACGCTCCCCCTGCCTGGGCGCGCTCGGAGGAGGACGAGAACGAAGAGGATAATAGCCGGCCGGCGACATGGCTAACCGTAATCGGCCATCGCCAATTCTGGCCAGTCGCAGTACTGAATTCCAATACTCTGAAGGACCGGGATTCGAAATCCGGGCCGCCTGATCTCACAGATTCTCTGTTGCAGGTGGCCTCAGATCGCAACGGGCTGATCGAAATATCGGGCAATGCGGATCCAATCCGGTATCTGCCTGCTGATTTCCAGGTGTTGCTGATCCTGTGCTTCATCTGGGGACTTCTACATTTCCTGTTTTGTTGGCGGGGATCGATTTCGCCGGTTCCGGCTCCATTTCGCTTGGCCTACTTCGCTCCTGTGCCTCGATGGCAATACCCCGCGCTGATTGGCGTCGGAATGGTGGTGATGGTAGCAGTCGGGGTGTTGCTGGCCTCCTCATCGGGACTCCTCAGTTGGGAGCTGGGCGCGTTCAACAAATGGGTAGCCGGGGTTGTCGCATGGGTCATTGTGCTTTCCTGCGTGGGATGCGCGATAAATTACCGCATGCCGACGATGGGCTGCGGGACTTTCGAGGCTCGCAACGCGGCTTTCTCGAGGCTAATCAGCGCCGCAGCGTGCGCCGTATTCGTGGCGATATTCATCGAGATCCGCTTGGGACTTCATCGCCAGCTGATTAGCGCAAATCGGATTCCGCTTTTGTGGCGAAACATTCACCTGCTCAGCGGCGTTTCTCCCTTGCTGCCGCAGCTGATTCTTGCCGTCGGACTCTATGCGTGGTTCTGGTTTTCTCTACGCGGGCTGGCGCTTTTCGGCGATGATCGCCCGCAGCTGCCTTCGGAAACAGACCTTCCGATCATGAACGGGAAGGAGGTAATGGCAATGTTCAGCCGCGAGCGCGCAGGTGACGGAATCGAGGCCGACGCGATGCCACTCGGAAAGGATTATCTGGTTATCCTCGGATTGGTCTTCCCGGTTGTGCTGATTATTTGCGGCGTAGTGCTTCGGGACTGGGGGTTGCGCACGCTGGGCGAGCGAAATTTCGGGG
Source organism: uncultured Acidobacteriota bacterium (assembly GCA_963815265.1). Lineage (GTDB taxonomy): Bacteria > Acidobacteriota > Terriglobia > Acidiferrales > UBA7541 > Palsa-295. Next base: position 447,346 of record CAWFGI010000006.1, read on the forward strand.
TGTACATCTTTGTGTGGCTGACCATTTGCATCGCCGTGATTTTGGCAGACGCGGCGCAATGCTGGCTTAGCTGGCAGCGGCTGCGTAATCTGCTGGTTCACCTCGACCGCTTGGCTGTGCGCCGCACGCTGTACGGTCTCAGAGGGCTTTCGTGGCAATCGGTGTGGGCGATGAGCGGTAACGTGTTAGCCGAACGGTATTCGCTGATATCGCGACAACTCGAAGCGATGAGGCATTTGGAGAATCAGCTCGACTCGTTCACAGACGACAAGAAGGATTTGCCGGGCAAGGCAGAATTCGTGGCGAAAATTCGGAGCTTCCAGAAAGACGACCTGCCGGAGTTCATTGGCTGGTACGTGGATCTCGACAAAAAGCCAGTAACGAGCATCAAGCCAATCTGCGACGTGCAAAAAAAGATTGCCTGTCTTGCCGCGGAAACCTTGAAAGTCGTATTGCTGCCGGCCTGGCGCCTTGAAAAGGAATCGCTCATTTTCGAGCGAACGGAGGAAAAGAGTGACAAGGAAGGCGATAGCCGAAGCGGGCCTATTATTTCCGAAAAAATCCTTCCGCACGTTTTGGCTGCGGAGGAGTTTTTCGTGTTGCCGTACATTGGCTTTATTCAGAACATTCTTGGACGAATCCGCACCATCGTGCTCGGCAGCCTGTGGCTTTTTGTCGCAACTACACTAGCAGTGTCCAGTTATCCGTTCGATCCACTGCCTACGCTGGGAGGCATCTTTCTGGCGGTGTTCGTGATTATTGGGACGACGATGATATTGATTTACGCGGGCATGCACCGCGATGCGACGCTGAGTTACATCACCGGCTCGGAGCCCGGGGAACTGGGCGGAGAATTCTGGCGGCAGCTCTTTACTTTTGGAATCGGGCCGTTGCTGGGGCTGCTGACGACGCTCTTCCCTTCGATCACAGACTTCGTGGTTTCCTGGCTGCAGCCCAGCAGCCAAGCCATCAAGTGACGCCGCGCACGAAAACGGCACCTGAGGTTTCATTCCGCCGCAATTAAAGCTTGCGATCGAAAGCCGAACGGAACCTCTGGTGACAATTTTGAAGTTCCGTCCGGCCCATCCGAGTTTTCTCTTACTTACCAACTTCTTGTGCAACGGCGGTACCCGCAGGCACGAGTTTCAGATGAACATGAATGTTGAGATGTTGACCGACGACGGCATTGAAATTCGACGGTCCGGGATAATCCTCCTGGCTAGCTCCAGTCGGAGCCTGCGGGAGAGCCGAGCCGTCATCGACGAGCTTGCCCGTGCATTGGGCGCCGACGTAATCCTCAGAGGTCGGGCTCGAGGACGCTTCACACTTCTTGTCCTCCACCACAGGTGGCCAGTAGGTGTTGAGAACGGAAGTCACCAGCTGCGGAAAATCCTCGCGAATCACGTTGGTCGATCCTTTGAGGAGAAAGACGTCATTTCCTTCGCCAGCCTTTGGCGCGTGAAAAACGAAAGTAGCATCGCGCGAAACGTGGTGAATCATGGGAGGCCCATAAACGGGACCCGCATAGGATTCACTGGGGGTCAACTCTACGTTGCGATCCACGCGAGTCACCGTGAGAGTTCCTACGGCCTTCAGCTTGCCATCGGCCTCGGTGGAGACATTCTTGGAGTTGAAGCATACGAGCGTATGGTTCGCCATGTTGCCGATCCAACTCTTATTCACTTTTCCATCTTCGTCGATGGGCGGCATCATCGAACCGGCAGGGTACAGTTTAAAATCCACTACGGACTTGGTCGGATCGTCTTTATCGAGGCGAACGGTTCCGATCGCTCTCGTAAAGCCGACCGTGAAGGTCATCGGAGTCTTGCCGAAATTCGTTGTACCATCCACGGTAAACCGAGCATCGGAATGACCATTATCAACCTTCCAAGACCCGCTTGGCTGAGCAGGCCGTCCAGCGAAAGCGGCCGCAACGCACGCCACAAGTAGAATTGGCGCAATTCTCTTAATCATTGATTCTTCTCCTCAGAAAATCCTGCTTAGCGAGTTCGCAAGCATTCGGATTTGTCATTGTCATTGGAGTATGAACGCTGCCCAAGTGATTCAGAATAATTAGGAGCGCTCCCGACCGGGAACTGTAATCCCGATGCAGACGTCTTGCAAGTTTCTATTTTATTGAATCGCTATGGTTTAGCTTTGGGGGGAAGGGCTTTCAACGAGTAACACCAGCGAATGGCTGACCGCGCTTTGGCCGTTCGATCTCTTTCTTAAACGTCGGCCAAGTGCACATTGCATTTAATCATAGAACCACGCCGCTCGTCCGCGTTGACTTGGCTCAGGCCGTCACCTATTATCCCGCAACATGTCGGACACACAGATTCTGCCCGGCCAGATCATTTCCCACTACAAAATCATCGAGAAACTCGGTGGCGGCGGGATGGGAATCGTCTACGAGGCTGAGGACACGAGCCTCGGCCGCCACGTCGCCTTGAAGTTCTTGCCCGAGGAATTGGCGCGCGATCCATATGCGTTGGAGCGATTTCAACGAGAGGCGCGCGCGGCTTCCGCTTTGAATCATCCGAACATCTGCACGATTCACGAGATCGGGCAACAGGACGGCCGGTATTTCATTGTGATGGAGCATCTCGAAGGGCAGACGCTGAAGCATCGCATCGGAGGCAAGCCGCTGCCGATGGATTTGTTGCTGGAGCTGGGCGTAGAAGTGGCCGACGCGCTCGACGCAGCGCACGAAAAAGGCATCGTCCACCGCGACATCAAACCGGCGAACATATTCGTCACCCAGCGCGGCCACGCCAAGATTCTTGATTTCGGCCTGGCAAAGCAGTCCGCTCGCGGCCCCGGCCGGCCGCCCGGTTTTATGACTAGCGGCGCAGACGCGACCGTAGACCCGGAGAATCTCACGAGTCCCGGCATGACTTTGGGAACGGTGGCTTATATGTCGCCGGAACAGGCTCGCGGCGAAGAGCTCGACGCTCGCAGCGACCTCTTCAGCTTTGGAGCGGTGCTGTATGAAATGGCGACGGGCGCCCTGCCCTTCCGCGGCGACACCACCGCTGTCATCTTCAACGCCATCCTCGAAAAAGCGCCGGTGCCTTCGGTACGACTGAATCCAGATATTCCGCCGCGCCTGGAAGAGCTGATAGCAAAGGCGCTCGAAAAGGACCGGCGGATGCGCTACCAGCACGCAGCAGAGATGCGCACCGATCTAGCGAGGCTGAAGCGCGACACCGACTCCGGCCGTTCGACTGCGGCGGTCATGCCTACCTCCGGGTCCGGTGCCGTTCGAGAAGCGGCATTCCAACAAGCGCCTCAGAGCGTGTCTGTCGCCGTGGCAACACCAGCGAGTGGCACAAGCGCCGCGACAATTCCTATCGCGGGCGGGACGAGCGGGGCGGTCGCGGCACCTTCGCAACCAACCAGCGGCGTCGCCGTGGCAAGCTCTGGCGCCAAGGGACGCTGGCCACTTCTTGCGGGCGCTGCGATCGTCGTGGTGGCGGCCTTGGCTGCGGCAGGATATTTCTTCACCCATCGCGCGCCCAAGCTCACCGCACAAGGTTCCATCGTCCTCGCCGACTTCACGAATACCACCGGCGACGCAGTCTTTGACGACGCCCTTCGACAAGGCCTCGCCGCTCAGCTCGCGCAATCGCCCTTTCTGCACATTCTCTCCGACCAGCAAGTCCGGCAGCAGCTGCGTTTCATGGGGCAGTCTCCCACGGCGCGCCTGACGAACGAGCTGGCGCGGCAAGTGTGCCAGCGGACGCAAAGCGCTGCCGTGCTGGACGGGTCAATCGCGCAGATCGGCAGCACGTACAACTTGGTGCTCAGCGCTGTGAATTGCGCGTCTGGCGAAACGCTGGCTACGGCCACGACAGAAGCGCCAAATAAGGATCAAGTGATCGGCGCGCTCGGCAAGGTGGCAGAGGAGATTCGCGGAAAGCTCGGCGAGTCGCTGGCTTCGATTCAGAAATACAACACGCCTATCGCCGAGGCCACCACCTCGTCGCTTGAGGCACTGAAAGCCTATAGCCTCGGAATCCAAGCGCGTGGAAGCAAAGGCGAGGAAGCAGCAGTGCCTTTCCTGAAGCAGGCGGTCACGCTCGACCCGAATTTCGCCATGGCCATTGCGGTGCTCGGACAGGTGGAAACAAACTTGGGCGCAGTGAGTCTGGGCAGCGAGTACACGAAAAAGGCGTACGACTTGCGCGATCGCGCGAGCGACCTGGAGAAATTTTACATCGAGTCGCATTACCACGAGAATGTGAGTGGCGATCTCCAGCAGGCCGACCAGGTTTATCAACTTTGGGCACAAACCTACCCGCGTGACTCGATTCCGCGCGGCAACCTTTCCGTCTCATACGTTCTACTGGGCGAGTGGGAGAAGGCGTTGCCCGAGGCTCTAGAAGGTCATCGGTTGAGCCCCGACGAGAGTCTCAATTATTTTCAAATTGCCAGCGTGTATGTGGGTCTCGGTCGTCTGGACGAAGCCAAAGCCACGGTTAACGATGCGCTGGCAAAGAAACTCGACGTCTCCCTCTTCCATTTGACCCTTTACCAAGTAGCATTTTTGCAGAACGACCCCGCCGCAATGGCCCGCGAGCTTTCTGCCGTCTCGAACAGTTCGCCGGAAATGGCAGCCCTGGCGCTGAATATTGGGGCAGCCACGGAGGCCTATTTCGGTCGTCTCGAGAAGGCCCGAGCGCTCGTTCAGCGCGCCGTTGCGTCTCAGGAGGGCGTGGGCGGGAAGGACCGCGCCGCTGGTGCACTGATTGCGCAGGCTCGAGTGGAAGCCAAGGTGGGCGATGTTGCAGGCGCACGAAAAGACGCCGCCGCGGCACTGGCTCTCAATCCCCCGTTCGTCACCAAGGGCGCAGTGGCTTACGTTTTTGCGCAAACGGGTGACGCAGCTCGCGCGGAATCACTCGCCAACGAGATAGCCAAAGAGCGCCCATCCGATACTCTTGCGAATGCGTTCGCGCTCCCCATGATTCGCGCCGCCATCGAATTGAACCGCAACAATCCAGGCAAAGCGATTGAGATCCTTCAGCCCGTCATGCCTTACGACCTTGCCCTCACAAGAGGACTTTCGAGTGTCTATGACCGCGGGCAGGCCTACTTGCTTTTGCACAAGGGCAATGAAGCCGCCGCCGAATTCCAGAAAATTCTGGACCATCCCGGCATCGTATTCAATTCGATCACGGGTCCGGTGGCTCATTTGCAGTTGGGACGCGCCTACGCCCTTGCGGGCGATGATGCGAGGGCGCGGGCTGCTTACCAGGATTTCTTCGCGTTGTGGAAAGACGCCGACCCTGACATTCCCATCCTGAAGCAAGCCAAAGCCGAGTACGCTAAATTCAAGTAAGCGGTGAGTAAGCGCGCATTGAATTGAGGTAGAATGCCGCGTTCTTCAGAATCGTTGTGCGTGGAGTTACGCTCGGATCGAGCGAAAGAGGAGGTGAACGTGGCTGCCGTTTTTCTGTTTCTGACTGTGATCATTGTGCTCGTTGGTTTGAGTGTACTCCTCGGCTCGTTCTTCACGGTTGAGACGGCGCAGGTGGCCATCGTGCAGAGGCTCGGAAAGTTCGCCCGCGTTGCCGGCCCCGGGCTGAACTGGAAGACGCCGTATCTGGAGAGCGTGGTTCGGCGGCTGAGCATGAAGGTGCAGCAGTTCGATGTTCAAGTGGAGACGAAAACGCAGGACAACGTGTTTGTCCAAATACCCGTTTCGATCCAGTACAAAGTGATACCCGAAGGGGTCGAAGCGGCGTTCTACAAATTATCCGATCCCGTGAAGCAGATTGAGTCGATGGTCTACAACGTCGTTCTCGGCCACGTCCCGAAAATGAAGCTGGACGATACCTTCCTGAACCAGGCGGACATTGCGAGCGATTTGAGAGACAACCTCGACGCCTCGATGAAGGAATATGGCTATTCCATCGTCAAGGTTCTGATCTCCGACATCGTTCCTGACCAAAAAGTGAAAGCCGCCATGAATGATATCAACGCGGCGCAGCGAGAACGGGAAGCTACGGTTTCGCGTGCGGAGACGAATAAAATGCTCCTGGTGAAGCAGGCGGAAGCGGAAGCCGAATCGAAGCGCTTGCAGGGAGAAGGCATCGCCAATCAGAGGAAAGCAATCATTGCGGGGCTGAAAGATTCTGTGGAGGACTTTGCCAAAACAGTCCCGGGTTCCACTCCGCAGGACGTGATGCAGCTCGTTTTGATGACGCAATATTTCGACACTTTGAAGGAAATCGCCGCGAACGATCACACCAACGCGATTTTGATTCCTCATACGCCGAACACGCTCACCGATCTCTTCGGGCAGATTCGGAATGCGATTGTCGCCGGGAACGAACTCACAAGTCATTCCGCAATTCCACCAACGCCCGCTGGCTTCCCGTCAACAAAGCCCTGATACGCGGGCGGGCGGCTCCGCGTTCCCTCCTGGATAGAAAGCACTGAACAAAGTGCTCTGTCTATTCGTATGGACTAGAGGGAGGAGTCGAACCGATGAAAGACATTCGCTATGCGCTGCGGCAATTCCTGAATGCCCCGGTTTTTACCGTGACTGCTGTCTTGACTCTGGCACTTGGAATTGGCGCAACTACGGCGATCTTCACGCTCGTGCATGCTGTGCTGTTGAATTCCCTGCCGGTGGCCAAGCCCAGCGAACTGTATCGCGTGGGCGACGTGGAAAATTGCTGCGTCAATGGCGGTCTTCAGGACAATTGGTCGCTCTTCTCGTACGACAAGTACAAGGTGTTTCGCGATAACACGCCCGGCTTCGTAGAGCTTGCGGCTTTCCAGGCAGGACACGATCTCATCGGCGTGCGCCGCTCCGGCACCAGCGAAGCCGCGCGTTCGATGCGGAGCGAATTCGTTTCCGGCAATTACTTCGCCATGTTCGGCATTGGCCCATACGCCGGCCGCGTGATTACCCCCGATGACGATCGCAAAGGCGCGCCTCCGGTCACGGTGATCAGCTATCGCGCGTGGCAACAGCAGTTCGGTGGCGATCCCTCTATTGTAGGAGGATCGTTAACTTTGAACGGCCAGCCGTTCACCGTGGTCGGCATCGCACCGGCCGCGTTCTTTGGCGACCGGCTCACCGATCCCGCCGCCTTCTGGATTCCGATCACTGCCGAGCCGCTCCTTGAAGGTCCTGGCGCGATTATAGATTTCCCTCAGCAGGACTGGCTCGACGTCATCGGCCGCATCACTCCCGGCGCTGATCCAAAGCAGATTGGCGCGCACATGCAGGTGGAATTGCAACAGTGGCTTCTGAGTCCCATCGCTCAGCTTCAGCCGGGAGAGCGCGATGCGGTGGCTAAACAGACGCTTCGCCTCGCGCCGGGCGGTGCCGGGGTTCAGCAACTGCGCGACGAATATCTTTCGAGCCTCCATCTGCTCATGTGGATTTCGGCGCTGGTTTTGGCAATCGCGTGCGCCAATGTTGCCAACCTCCTGCTGGTCCGCGCCACCACGCGGAAATTGCAAACTTCCATTCGAGCCGCGCTCGGCGCGCCGCCTTCGCGCCAAATCCGCCAAGTGCTCACCGAGAGTATTGTGCTGGCGGTTCTCGGAGGAATCGCGGGCGTGGCGATTGCTTACGCTGGAACGCACCTGATTCTTCGCCTCGCGTTCCCGGTGACCGATGTAGCCATCCATGCCTCACCATCGGTGCCCGTGCTGGTTTTTACGTTCGCGGTCTCGCTGCTGACCGGAATCCTTTTTGGAGTTGCGCCGGCATGGATCACGGCGAACGCCGCTCCTGCTGACGCGCTTCGCGGCGCCGGGCGTTCCAGCGGAAGCAGCGGTGGCTGGACGCAGAAATCCCTCGTCATCGCGCAGGCGGCGCTGTCTCTCGTGCTACTTTCCGCTGCGGGCCTGCTGACGCAGAGCCTACGTAATATGCAGGGCCAACATTTCGGCTTCGAGACGCCCAATCGTTACATCGCGCACATCGATCCACAAATGGCGGGATACAAACCCGCGCAAATGCAGTCGCTCTTTCGCCAGCTTCACGATTCGCTTGCGGCGATTCCCGGCGTGGGGCAGGTGAGCTTCTCTCTTTACACTCCGATGGAGGGCGACAACTGGGGCGAAACGGTCTATATCGAAGGGCAGGCGCCTCCGCCTCCCGATTCCAATGAAAATAACGCTTCATGGCTCCGTGTCAGCACCGGGTACTTTGAGACTCTGGGCACCAAAATCATTCGGGGTCGTTCCATCGGCGACCAGGACACGCCCGCCTCGCAGCGCGTCGCAGTCATAAACGAGACCTTCGCGAAGAAATTCTTCAAAGATGAAAATCCGCTCGGACACCATTTTGGGTATATCGATATGCAGCATGCGGGCCAATTTGAGATTGTGGGAGTGACGGAAAACACGGAGTACCGCGAACCGACGCGCAAAATCCCACCTATGTTTTTCCTTCCGTCCACGCAGGCGGTCGTGTTCGACAATCCGCGCTTCATCGCGTTTGAAGAACGATCACATGTTCTGAACGCCATCGAAATCAAGACTCTCGGAAAGGTCACGAATCTTGAAGCACAAGTGCGTCACGTGCTCGGGGATGTGAATCCGGACCTCGCGGTGATTGATTTCAAGAGTTTCGGCGAGCAAGTTGATAACAATTTCTCGCAGCAGAAGATGATCGCGAAACTAACGTCGCTCTTTGGATTGCTAGCGCTCATTCTCGCATCGGTGGGACTCTACGGAGTGACGGCATATTCGGTAGAGCGCCGCACGAACGAAATCGGCATTCGAATGGCGCTGGGCGCCGGAAGGATGAGCGTGCTGAAGCTTGTGCTGAAAGGAGCGCTGCTGCAGATGGGAATTGCGCTCGTCATCGGGATTCCCGTGACGATTGCCGCCGGCCACGCCATGGCCACGCAGCTCTTTGGCGTGAAGCCATACGATCCCAAGATCCTGTTCTTTACCGCCGTCACACTGGCGTTTGCTGCATTTCTCGCCGCTGTGATACCGGCGCGCCGCGCAGCCACCCTCGATCCAATGCGCGCCCTGCACACCGAATGAACGACCGATCCCAGGATGGCGTCGACCGCTGAGAAGTCTGCAAACCCAAACTAGTATAATTGCGTTGTCGCCCGGATTTGTCTCGCGACGGAGCTACACCGATGCTTGATACTGTTCTGAAGCGGTTTGAAGAACCTGACGAAGTGCGCATATTTGAAAAAGGAAAGTTTGAGCTCGTCCACATCGGCGGCATGACCATCGGCCGCGCCACCTATCAACCAGGATGGAAATGGTCCGTTCATGTGGGGCCTACGGTGGGCGCTTCACGCTGCAACGTGGAGCATGTCGGCATGGTGCTCTCCGGCTGCGCCACTGCCGCTATGGAAGACGGCACCGTTCACGAACTCGGCGCCGGTACGCTCTTTTATATTCCACCCGGCCCTCCCGGCCACGATAGTTGGGTGGTGGGCGACGCGCCGTATGTGTCGCTGCATTTCCTCGGCGCCGACGATTACGCAAGCAAATAGTCATCAGCACGCGTCGAAGAGGAGTCCTCTGCCGAACATCTGGCAATGCGATTCTAAACCTACCCTAGGACCTGCTGCTTCAAATCGATGGCAGCCTGGCGCACATCATCTGGCCTACCCATATCGCGCCAGTAGTAGCCGTCCGCGCGAAATGACAGGATTTTTTCTCCCTGGCCGGCCAATCGCAGATAAGCGGTAATGATGGAGAAAATGCCGTTCTCCAGCATGAGTTCAAAAATGCGCGGAGAAATAACGTGGACGCCCGAGAAAGCCAGAGCCTGCGCTGGTTTTTCCGACCCAACGAGTTCGTCTTTCTGATCTTGGCCGATTCGACGGCCACAAAGTTGCTGCCGCTCATCGAAAAGCAGATAGCGAGATGTTTCTCGCTCCTGCACCGCAAGGGTGGCAAGAGCCCGGTTTTCAGTATGAAATTGCGCCATCCGCGGTAAATCGATCGTACTGATGACGTCCACGTTGTGGAGAACGAATGGCGTCTCGGGACCGCGTCGATCTTCGAGAAAGAAGTGGGCGGCCTTCTTCAGGCCTCCACCGGTATCGAGCAATACATCTTCGCGAGAAACCTCGATACGCATGCCGAAGTTGTCGTTTTTCTTGAGGTATTCGACGATCATGTCAGCGAAATAATGAACATTGATGATCACGTCGCGAATACCAAGGGCCCGCAGACGCGAGAGCGTAACCTCCAGCATCGTGCGCCCACCCACATCCACCAATGCCTTGGGACGATCGTTGGTGAGCGGCCGCAATCGCGTGCCCAGCCCCGCAGCCAAAATCATCGCTTTCACTTTTTCAGATTCTCCAGCTCGAGGTGCCGCACTACCACTTTCACTCCGTTCTTATCCTTCAGCCGCTTCGCCAATTGCTCGGCGAAATAAACCGAGCGATGCTGGCCGCCCGTGCAACCGAAGGAAACAGTCAAGCTCGTAAAACCGCGATTCTGATACGTCTTCACGCTGGCATCAACGAGCGACATGACGCTGCCCAGAAACCGATGCGCGTTCTCTTGCTGATTCAGATACTCGATCACTGGCGCATCTTTCCCGGTGAGAGCCTTGAACTTTTCTTCGCGTCCGGGATTCGGGATGCTGCGAGCGTCGAAAACAAACCCGCCGCCGTGGCCGCTCTCGTCCTTCGGGATGCCCCGTCGAAATGAAAAGCTGAAGATACGCACGGTGAGGTCGCTTTCGTTGGGGGCCCCGATCCCCGATTTGTTGGTGGCAACCGCATTCGGGGGCGGACCTTCTCCAGAAGAAAGCCTCTGCAACGTTTCGGAATCACGCATTCTGCCAAGCGCGTCCATTAGCGCCGGCAGCGCAATCGGCAGCTCCACGTTCTGAAGCAGCCATTCCACATTTTTCAGCGCATACGGAACGCTCTGCAAAAAATGGCTCTTGCGCTCATAAAAGCCGCGAAATCCATAGGCGCCCATTGCCTGCATCACACGGATATACACATAGGCGTAGTAATGGTGCATGAACGCGGAGCGCTCGAGCGCGACAAAATCGCCAGCGCGCGCGATGTAAAGATCGAGTAATTCCTGGCGCAGTGCGGGTGGCAGATCGGCCTTGGCGTCGAACAGGAGAGAAGCGATGTCGTATTGAAGCGCCCCTTTGCGCCCGCCCTGGTAATCCAGAAAGAACGGCTCCCCGCCGCGCAGCATGATGTTGCGCGATTGAAAATCCCGGTAGAGGAAGAAATCCGACCGCGCGCTCAACAGGAATGAGCTGAGCCGCTTGAAATCATCTTCCAGCAATTGTTCGTTGAACGGAACTCCAGCCAGCTTGAGAAAATAATATTTAAAATAGTTCAGATCCCAGGCGATCGACTGTTCGTCAAACTCAGCGCGCGGATAGCAGGCTTTGTAATTTAGGTCACGTCCGGCCTCGATCTGAAATCGCGGCAACAACGTCACTACCTTGCGATAGGCTTCAACGACTGTCGGCGAAATGCTGCTCCCGGCACGACTCGCCGACAAAGATTCGAAAAGCGTCGTATCGCCGAAATCCTCCTCCAGGTAAGCGCCCTGGCTCAAATCTTCGCCGTAGATTTCAGGCACTGGCAGACCACGCGATCGAAAATGTTTGGAGAACTCAAGAAACGCCGCGTTCTCCTCGCGCACGTTATACAAAATGCCAATCGCGCTCGACGCTCCGCCGCTGAGCCGTATGATCTTGCGACCCGAGGCTCCCAGCTCCCCCTGGAGCGGTTGCAGCCGCTCGACAGGTGCGTGGAAGCGCCGTGTAAAAAGATCCTTGAGAATGTCGATCAATGCGCAAAACCGCCGTTCGGAGAGTAGTAAAAGAACTTCCAGTTTAGTTTAGACGCTCAAAGCTCAGGTAGCGAGTAGCCAACCGGAGAAAGGTCGAAAAAGACAAGAGTGCGGGAAATAAGGAAGATGGTTGCAGGAGTTGGATTTGAACCAACAACCCGAATCGAGAACCGAAAGCGACTCCCACAGCATGTCGAGTGGGCCGATGTCCGGCGACTCGTCGCTGGAGCGGTGTTCGTTTACGAAAGAGCAGAGGCTGCCGGAACGCAGCTCGATTACTCGAGCTGGAAGGAAGATTTGAAGCGATGGGCTGCCGAGAACGGAATTCCCTACGACCCGGACTCGATCGCGAAAGCACTCGACCTTGCTGAACGGAAAATATCCGACCGTTGCCTGGCGACTGTGGCAGGTTCGCGCCGATGAGAGCATCGACGGATTCAACCCCGACTTTCCGCGGCGCCGCCTACGCGCCGAGCATCGATAAGGCGCGCCTCACTTTGCAGATCGATCGGCTTCGCGCCTGGGCGCTCACGCGCGATTGGTTCACGCTGCGCGAGGCGCGCGTAGATCTCGAGCGGCTCTACGCGCCAACGATTTTTCCCGAGAGTTCACTATCGGCCCAGCTTCGTAACCTCAAGAAATTTCCACTTTCCTACCGGCTGCTGAAGCGGCGACGCGCCCGAGGGCCGGTTTGGGAATACAAAGTTCTGCTGCCAGTGCAGGCCGAGCGCGCAGAGACAGCACACGAACGTGCACAGGATGAGATCCGCATAGATGCCGGCAGTAGCGAGCCCGACGATGAAAAAGGCCGCGAGGAATTTTTGCGTGAGGCGCGTCGCATCGCGTCCCTGGAGTCCAAGTGAGTTCGCCGCGCGCCATCGACGAGACGCCTCTAATCGCAGGCGCGAAGGCATGCGTGAGTTTTTGGCTCAACGACCGTTCGTCGACGAAGATAACGGACTCCTGGGAAGTGTGGTCGCTCGGTGATGCTCGCCACATGGGCAGAGTGGCCTGGCATTCGCGATGTCGGAAATATTGTTTTTTCCCGTCATCCGGGATCGCGATGGAACAGGATTTTCTACGAAGCATCGCCGGGTTTGTCGAGTCGGAGACCGAGAAACACCGGAAGGGCAAGCGCGCGTTTTGAAAAGCATCGGCATGAAGTGTCGGCACGCGCGACGGCTTGGCCAAACAATGGAGGAACGATGGAAGAAGAAATTTTGTTCAGTCGCGTCGAAAATCTCGGTTTGCAGCTCTCTTACGAGGCGGCATTCCTTGTGGTGACGCGCGAAGCATCGGCCGATCAGCGCCGAGATGACGATGACGGCGAGCTAGAAAACGCACTTCTCGAACAGCTCGGGAAGCACCTGCCCGACGTTGCTCGCATCGCGGTAGGAAAATCTCGCGGCAGGCGCGGCCAGGATTTTCTGGATGTGCAAGTCTTCGTTCCCTCGATCCAAATCTTTGGGAGGCTGACGTCCTTCAGCGCGGAGGGGCTCGCGGAAGTGCGGTACCGGCGGCAGAGCTTTAAGGATCCCGAGCTGGAGGTGGACGCGATCCATTCAGGCCCCGGCGCCGATTTGTTGCTGATCCTGAATGACGAGGGGCCTGGTCCAGTTCCAAAGCCTTCGTTCTCCTTCTCGCAGTGCGATGAAAGGCTCCGGCGGCTGTTAGACCGCGTCCACGCTGCCGGACTGACTCTCGAGCATGACAGCGGTTTCACTCTCGTAAAATTACGCGCGATCGACGGCGTCGAACGAGAGGTTGTCGAGGGAATAATTCGAGAACTAGGCGCGAAGCTGGGCGAGGTTTCCGTTCGCGTGGCCGGCAGAGCGCGGGGAGAGAGAGGCGCGAATTTCGTAGGACGGCGCGTGCTCGTTCCGGCGTTCTTCAATTCTTTCGGAACCATCGAGAGTGTCAACAGCGACGGGAGTGTCACAGTTCGCTATCGCGACCCGCACATGGATTCGGAGCGGACATGCTGGGCCCACGGGAACGATTTGCTGGTAGTACCCGACGAGCGAGCCGCGGCTGAATCTGCTTCCGCTGGGCAAAACTCCGAGACGACGTGGAAGCGCCTGCTTCGCCGTGTGTTTGGAGGCTGAGCTTCGCGCCAAGCAGTAATTCTTACGCGTTTTTGTGTGGCACCAGAGTGGCACTTTTTAAAAACGGGCCGCGCAGTTCGTTGATTTTAGGCGCGTTAATAGTGCCCGACAGTTCTGCGTGTCCTGTAAAAAAGGGGGTTTTGTGAACGACGAAACGACTCCGGAAGTGGGGCAACGGCGAACAAAACAGGATGGTTTCGCGCCGCCGGAACAGCCGGTCGCTGCGCCTCGCACGGGCGCTCCAAATGCGCGGAACCTGGCACCAGGGCGGACGTGGCGCCGTGCGCGCCCGGTCCGCCTGATTCCATGAGCTTCCCCGTTCCCTGCTCGGTAATTTCCGCAATCCTCGGCCCTTACGGACCGTCCAGGAATGTCGCGAACAATTGGCCGTTGGTCGAGGCTGCGCTCGACGCTCGAGCGATCTATTCTCCGTTGTGCGCGGTGGCCGCCATCGCCACGATTTCGGTTGAGACTCGGCGGTTCAGCCCGATCAAAAAGCGCGCCAGCACTGCTTATCTCAGGGGTCTGTACGAAAACAGGAAAGACCTCGGCAACGACCTGCCCGGTGACAGCGTAAAGTTTTACGGCCGCGGCTTCATCCCGATCATCGGACGGCGTAGTTACGAGCACTTCGGCGCCGAAATCGGAAGGGATCTCGCCCGAGATCCGGATCTCGCGATCGATCCCGCGATTGCTGCTGCGATCCTCGCAGCCTATTTCAAAGACCGCGACGTGCGTGCATCGGCGGACAAACAAAACTGGAGGATGGTCAGGCTTCGTGTGAATTCCGCTTCGACCGAATGGACGCGATTTTTCGACGTGGTGTTGAAACTGGTCGAGGCTCTCAAGTGTCAACCGGTGGGCACTGAGCCCGAGGCCGTCGAGGGTGTCGGCCGATGACCAAGCCCGAACGAGAAACACAGCGGCAAATCGGAAAGCTCGTCCTCGAGCAGAGCGTCCTCGAAAAGCAGATCGGAAAGTTGCGCGACCAGATCTCGCAGCGCGCCATGATTTTCGCTCGTGTCGGACGGCTGCTCATCCTTCAGCCCGAGCGGCTTGTGTTTGAGGGGCAGACCGTCGACGAGCAATTTGCCGGCGAAGCTGCGGTCGATCGAAAAGCGATGGACGTGGATTCCCTGATTGTGGCACTCCGCGCCGCCATCGTTCGTAAAAAGGCGTCAACCGTCGAGCTGGCCGAAATGGGAATCGATCTCGAGGAAGCCGAGCGCGAGCAGAATCTGCGTAACAGTCGCGCTCTTTTCCATCCGGCCAACGTTCGCTATTCCTCAGAAGCCAGCGGAGTGAAGCGAGACGACACGCGAGGCGATCTCGGTTTCACCAGGCCTCGCAAAAAAGCTAGCCATGATCGGGAGTGACCGCAGCGTTTGGGATGAGGATGTCACATGGCGCAGCGTGCCTCGCGGATTGCCGCGACCCAACGCTCAAATCCCGGGCTTGAGTAGCATCTTTTTATTTCCGGTGTTGAGGGCTTTCCAGACTTGTACGATTTGTTCACCAAACTTCGGCTCGAGCCCGTCGGGAGTTCCTAGGACAAGTAACGGAGTCCTTTTGTCGGCAACGAACAAACGGCCCAATCGTGACCAGCCCGCCGGTTGGAGTCGGTTATTGAGCGCGCGTCGCACAATCGCCGCCAGCATGTCGGCGAGTTGCAGACCAAGCGAGCCGGCCGAGTCCGCAAATTGTCTTTGCTCGCTGAGCAGCAAGCCCGAGTTTAAACCGGGAGCCTGATCAATCCCCTGGATTCCATAGGCCTCACGTGTCCAGGCCACGTGACGGTTCATCTCCTCATCGTCGGCGCGGACCCCGTACCGAGCGTCGAAGTGCGAATAGTCAGCTTCTCGAAGGCAGACGAGCGGCCTTTTCACGAAATGGCTCTCGCTCATCGGCAGGATCAGAGTCGACCAGGTGCTCTCCATTTCCGTGAGCGTGCGATTTTTTCGGTCGATGATCCACTCGATGCTTCCGAGTTCCTTCGGAAGGCGTTGCGCGTAGTAGAGAGTGCTTTCCTCGATCACCCTGAGAACCAGTTCGATCATCAGAAAGGCTTGCAGGAAGAGTTGATTCGGCATTCTGCGAGTAGCGTCCGCCAGTGCATGGAGTTGCGCGGCAATCGGTGGATGGTGTTGCGGTGTCAGGTTTTCCGTAACAGCATCGGCCTGGCGAGCCTTGCGATCATCCACGATCTTGTCGCTGTGCATCTCCATGTCGACCGCGAAAAACTGGACCATCACGTCGTGTCGCGCAACGAAATTGATCAGCTCAGCCGCCTGCGCCTCGTCGAGCTTGCTTCCCTTTAGTTCACCGCCGGGGTGAGACCAGGTGCCGAGCAAACCCGAAAATTCGCCGAACAGTTTGGCTTCGAGCGACGACGGAACGACCACTGCTAAAACGAGGGAGTAAAGCGGCTGTCCAGCCGGCTGCGCGACGAACGCACCCGCTTCATCGATGTATATTTTCATGACTGGACGAGTTTATAACATAACGGCCGGTTCAGAGCGCGTTTCCGTCCTATGATGCCTGGCACTAAAGACCCATCGAGCCCTTGAAAAGTCGAGACCAAACAGTTCAGAATCGCTGCGCCTATTGCACTCACAATCATTCTCAAGGGGCTCGCAAATGCTGATTCAACCGAAGTTTCTGACACTCTCGGACCTATTGGCTAACCGCCTTTTCCGAATTCCCCAGTATCAGCGCTCCTACTCCTGGGAACGAAAACACCGGCAAGACATGTTTGAGGATATCAAGGTGCTCCGCGAACAGCCTGACCGACACCATTTTATGGCAACAGTGGTCGGGCTTAACCGCGGACGGAGAGTGATCGTTACTGACGAATACTCTGTCGTCGAGGTTGTTGATGGACAGCAAAGACTTACCACCCTGATCATTCTTCTAAAAGCGATCCAACTGGCACTTCAGGCGAAGCCAGAGGAGCACGCGAAACTCGCGGGCGAATTACAAGATGTGCTTATCAAGCAAGACGAACTCAGTCTGATCCTATTGCAAATGAATCACGATCCAAACGGCCACTTCCCAAACTATCTAAGGACCGGAGCCGCCTGCTCGGCTGATACGGCGACAACGTTGGCGGACCGAGCACTGCTTAATGGGATCCGCGAATGCAAAACGTTTGTTGAGAGTTGGGACGACCTTATTCAACTAACCGGCATCGTCAAGAATCGGTTGACCTTCATTTTCCATGAAATTGATGATGAGGCAACGGTCTACAACGTGTTTGAAGTGCTCAACAGTCGGGGGCTCTCAGTTCCTTGGCTCGATCGGCTAAAGAGCCTTCTAATGGGTATCGCCTTTGAACATGGCTCCGGCAACAAGGCCGAGATTATTGAGGAGTTGCATGGGATCTGGGAGGGAGTCTATAGAACAATCGGCCTAAGGCAGGGCCTGAGCACCGAAGCGCTAAGGTTTGCTGCCACTCTTAGATCGAGTAGTCAGCGCAGTAAAGCACTAGGGGAAGAAGAAGCAGTAGAAAGCCTGGTTGCTCAGTGTGAGCGAGATCCTGCCAAAACTGTCGAAACTTCTCGCTGGGTCTTACGCGTTTCAAAGGTTGTCGAAGAATTTCTTCGCGAGGTACACCGCTCTAAGGCGGTTACGCGAATCGCGCATGCGAGATTGCTCGCCATCGCGATCGACCTTGCTAGTTTTTCGGAAGACGCGAAGACCAAGCTATTCGGGATCTGGGAAAAAATTTCCTTCCGTGTATTCGGGCTGTGCCGCAAAGATGCGCGCACTCAGGTCGGTGAATATGTGCGACTTGCCTGGGACTGTTTGAATGCAAACATTTCGCCTGATGAAGTTGAACGATGCCTGTTGAAGATCGGCAGTGACGACCGCGAACACAGCATCGAATGGGCAGTGGAAAGCATCAAGAATACGAACTGTTACGAAGGCTGGGAAGAGGAGCTACGCTATCTGATGTACCGATATGAGGAAGATCACTCTCATGCAGGTTTTACGAACGAACAGTGGCGTCGAATATGGGAGGAATCAGCTTCCCATTCAATTGAACACATCCAAGCACAAGAAACTGGGGCCAAATACGTCCACAATCTCGGCAATCTCATGCTTTTGCCGCCCGGGCTAAACAGCATATTGAGCGCAAGGAAGCCGCTCGATAAAGTCAAAGAATACCGGGCGTCGGGGTTACATTCCGCGTCGGAAGTTGCTGACGTCATCGAAGCAAGGGGCTGGAATTTTGATCGGATAAGAGAACGCGAAAATCTAATTTTAGATTGGGTGAAATCTACCTGGGCTTGACTGGTGTTCTGCAGAGAGCTGCGTACTGTGGGCGTTCGTGTTCACGTGTGCGTTGATCGCGTTTGGTGATCGAACCGGACCTCTGTTCTGCGGAGGGTGGCGTACTACTTTTTCGTCTTCGCGCGGGTCCTCCCGGACGGGGTGGTGCACCGTGGGTGACGGCGCGCCCGGGGGGCAACCACGTACCAGAATTTTTTGACGGACTTTGTTTTTCTTTTTCGCGCGAGGGTTTTTGGAACACTCCACACGAAATCCTGCACCAATTTGCGCGCTTTCTCGAGGACTCGAAATCGCGACGGAGGGCAGCGTGAAGACTGAGAAGAGGAGGGCCGGCCTCGAGGCGGTCGACGGCAGGCTCAAGGCAACCGCGGACGTGGGCAAAATCGCTAACGCGCTGAATCTGACGGAGCAGCGTGTACAACAGCTCGTGAAGGAAGGCCTGCCCCGCGAAGCTCGCGGCAGATACGACACCGTCAAATGCCTGAGATGGTACATCCGATATTTACAAACGGCGCTGAAGAAGAAGTCCGTTCCGACTCTCGAGGGCGGTTACGTCGGCGAACGGGAGGAGCGCGTGCGTTTGCTGCGCTCGCAGGCCGACCTTTCGGAAATTGAACTCGCCAAACAACGCGGCCAGCTCGTGGCGATCCAAGACGCAGAGCGGGCGATGACGGACCTCGTTTTAACAACCAAGGCCCGCATTCTCGCTGTCGCTCCGCGTATCGCGCCAGATTTGATCGGAGTGGCTTCAAGGGTCATGGCTCACGCCATCGTAGAAAAGGGATTGAAGGAGGCGCTGCTCAGTCTCGCGAAGTACGAGCCCAAGTGATCCCTGGTCTCATCAAAGCGCGATAGCTAACCTGTCTGCTCGGATCCGCTCCGGTGTGTAGACTATCGAAACCGCCAAGAAAGCCGTTCGGACGCTCACACAGGCGATGAGGTCCGTTCCCCGGACGAAGCCGATTGCGCTCGACACGGCGGGCCAGAACTTCAAATCCAGGCCTCCTGGGGCGCTCCCGGGTGTAGGATTCGGGGCATGAAAGTCGTCTCCCTGCCAAACTGGGATGCATTCGCAACCGAACTTCAGAAACTTCGCGACGGTCTCCCCAAGGATGCTTCAGGGAAACTGCCCGAATTGCTCTTTCGAGGCCAGAGCGATTCGGCCTGGCCGCTGACAACGACTCTGGAACGCGCGGGTTACAAAGACATGTCCTTCGAGGACTACTACCGCATGACGGTTCAGCGCGTGAAGCCGACTGTAGAAACCTTCACCGAAGAGACGTGGGACGTGCCTGAATTATGATCCCTCGATGGAGCAGGCGTTTCTTACTGACCGCGAACTTTTCTCTTTGCGCCGGTTTCCCTCCGTCAGATTTTATCCGATACGTGGTGTACCTCAGACACCACGGATTCCCGTCGCCGCTCCTCGACTGGACATCGTCGACGCACATCGCGGCTTTTTTCGCGTTCCGAGAGATCGGCACGGCTGAGACGCGATCGATCTACGTCTACTGCGAGAGACCCACGGCATTAAGAGCGGCGCTGTCGGCGAGCCTGCGATGCGCGCGATCGGGAGATACGTTCGCGCGCACGCTAGGCATTTCCGGCAACAATCGGATTACACGATCTGCGCTGTCTTCGATGAGCAGGGTGCCGGCTGGCGTTTTCATCCGCATGATCCGTATTTTGAAGTTTTTGGGAGCCGCGGCAGAGAAGACTACGTGTGGAAGTTCGTTCTCCCGTCGACGGAGCGGATCGCGATCCTCAAGTCGCTCGATCAGTACAATCTGAACGCCTTCTCGCTTTTAGATTCTCGGGAGACCTTGCTCGAAACGTTGTGGCTGCGCGAGCAGGTCTTGAAAACTGGAGTGTTGCCGATGATTCCGCCGTCAGAAACCGAGATCCCTTTTAGCGGCCGCAAGCTGGCCGAGATGCTCAGAGAGCACGGCTACGAAACACATCCGACAAGGCATGGTGCAGCCTTTTGGCAATGATTACGAGAAAAGCGGCGACGGACAAACTATTTTCCTGGATGTGAACGCCGAAGCAGTCAGGAAGGGCGACGAGACGCCGGACCGTCCGATCCGCCTCACATTTGGGTACGTCGGAGTGAAGGGAGGCAAGCACGTTTGGAGATTGAAGTCGGTCGCGGAGTTGGAGCGAGGCGTCCCTTCGCGGGCGATGGACCGAGCGCAGGACGTTCCGAAGAGAAACGCGCCATGGCCGGGCTAGGTTGAAGCCGTGAAATCTCAGTGACTGCTTTTCCCCTCCCGAATTGTTTCCGCTTTCCGCGCTTCGTTCACCGAAGCCGCATTGTCCTTATCGTCAGGATCGCTCTGCGTGGGACTGGACTTCCTGAGGGAATTGGATAGATTTGAGCAGATTGCACACGGTTACCTCCGCTGTGCTCGGGTCGGAGACTCGAAACCCCCGGAGATTTTTTCCCCGAGTCTCCGACTTTCTCGCAGTGCGATAAAGGAGCAAGCCGAGTGAAACAGATCAACGAACGCTACTGGAATTCCAAATTCGCCCGCTTCGTTAAGAACTACGGTGTGGACGAACTCGCGATGCAGCTCGACGTCCTCCCCTCTGCGGTCTACCACTGGATTCGAGGCGCGACCACTCCGCGCCCAGCTCACGCGGCGATTATCCAGCGTCTCGCCCGCGAACGCGGATCCAGGCTTACGATGGATCAGATCTACGGACACTTCCTCTCGCTTCGAGCAGCCAAACTCCCGTCCGAACCATTTCTCGAAGCAAGTGCCAGCGCTCGGATTTTAGCCGGCTGACGCGGACGGCTCGAGCCGCGCACCGCGAATCGCTTGATCTCGCAATGGAAGTGAGGAATTTCTCCGCTCGCGCGAGGGGACGTCACTGAAACGTGATGTAGGCCTCGTTTGGGTAGGTGCTTTTTCGCCGCGTCGATTTGTCGCGCTTCAAAGCTCCGATACGTACGCTGCCTTCCGCCTCGAGCAGCGGCAACACTTCGCGCATGTGCTTCGGAAGGAAGGCGGTGTCGTCGACCACGTATGCCTCGACGCGCTCGATGAGGATGTTCGCCGCGTTCGCGAATTGACGTCGAAGATCCGCCTTCAAGATGTCGTGGTAGGCGCTCCGGAAAAAGATTTGCTGCTGAGGATTCGTCGCATCGGAAAACCTGAATTCGCCGAGCGGATCGACTTTCCACATCGCCTCTTTCATTTTGAGATGACCGAGACTGTTCTTCGATGCAAAGAACAGGTGATACACGACTCGGTCATTTTTGTCGCGCAACTCGAACGATCGAACGAATCGCGCGACCGTTCGGAGCCGTCCGCGATACAGATCCGTCAGAGCTTCCACGCGATCGGCGGACTTCTCGGTCAGCTGCAAACGGCTCGTCGCTGCCGAATGCATCCCGAATGTGAGCGCGAATATATTCGGCGGGATGTTCAAGCCAGCGATTGATCGAGTCGACCATGAAGCTTACGAACAGCTCGCAGCTCGGATTGTCGAGCAGGCGCTTCATCAGATCGAACGGGATGCCTGCAAACCCGCACGGGTCGATCATCGCGAACGTCGGAGCGAGTTTGAGAGCGCTCCCCGCGAGTTCATCGAGGATGGCCGTGAGGGTCGGCGCAAATTCGCCGCGCTTTACTTCGATTTTGAAGTTGCTCGGACACTCGAGCGCCTGGACCTCCTTCGACAGGTTGATCTGCGCGATCCTTTCGCACCTCGATCAAGAGAAACGCCAGTTCCTTCGAGAGCCTCGCCTTGTGTGTCTTTGCCGATTCGAGCGCGATGATGGGAGATCCCGCCTCGCCGCCCTCGTAGCGTCCCGGCCCCGCGAAGCCATCCAAAAACGCGACTCGGGGATTCCGGCTCATGATCGGGAACCATGCAGCGAGATAGGTGCGGAGGATCGTGTGCTTCGCGGAAGTGTGAGGGAGGATCGGCCAGATCATTGGTTCAGGCGTAGTCACGTGCCTTATTAAACCAGAAGAGGTAGGTTGTGGGAAACTGTGAATGGACGTACGATTCACCGCGAGGCGACCGACAATGGCGGATACATCGCACATCGAATGGACGGACGCGACCTGGAACCCGGTCACTGGGCTGCACGAAGATCAGTCCCGGTTGCAAGCACTGCTACGCGGAACGGCTCGCGCGACGTCTGCAACTGATGGGGCAGGCAAACTACCGGAACGGCTTCAAACTGACGCTTCAGCCTCACATGCTAGAGCTGCCTCTTCGGTGGAAGTCGCCGCGGCGAATTTTCGTCAACTCGATGAGCGATCTGTTTCACGAGGACGTGCCAACCGACTACGTGAAGCGCGTTTTCGACGTCATGGTCCGAGCGCACTGGCATCAGTTTCAGGTTCTCACCAAGCGAGCGGAACGCCTCCGAGAACTCAACCGGCAGCTCCCATGGCCGGCGAACGTTTGGCAGGGCGTCAGCGTCGAAAGTGAGCGCTATCTCGATCGCGTTGACGATCTCCGTCGTACGAACGCCGCAGTGAAGTTCTTGTCCCTCGAACCTCTTCTCGAAGCGCTGCCGAGCCTGGAACTGCGCGGCATCGATTGGGTGATCGTCGGCGGAGAATCCGGACCTGGCGCTCGCCCGATCGATGAGAGCTGGGTGATCGGGATCCGCGAAAGGTGCAAGCGTGCGGGCGTGGCGTTCTTCTTCAAACAGTGGGGCGGCGTGCAAAAGAGCAGGACGGGCCGAACCCTGGAGGGAAGAACCTGGGATGAAATGCCGGCCGACTCGGCGCTCGCGCTGGTCTGAAGCACAGCCGGAGCGAACACAAGACAGTCACCGCCGATCAGCTCTTTCGTTTGGGCTGCGACTTTTTCGGTCCTCCCTTCAGCGTTCCCTTCAATCGCCGGATTTGCTTTGTCTGCGCGTCGGTCCACATCCTCACAGCTCTACCACCGACGAGTCGGACTGGCGGCGCCGTGATCCTTCCGGTTTTGATCCAATGCTGCAGCGTAGAGCGCTTCACGCCGGCAGCCTTGGCTGCTTCGACTGTTGTGAATCGTTTCGGGCTCATGGACCAAGCTTCGTATCGCAGTCCCTTGCCACGTGTCAAGGCTTTAGGGTAGAGTCGCGCGCACCATGGAGAATGCGACCAGTGAGGCCCGGCGGGACTACATGCGGAAGTACAACCAGGATCATCGCGTCCAACGGAGGGCGAATGCGCGCGAACGCCGTCACGCCCGAATGTCGAAAGTCAGCGGAAGAGCTTTGAAGGCGGCCCGCGAAGACCCTTGCTACGAGCAAGAGCACGCCGCTAGAGACTACGTCATCTGCCGCGTGTCCGGCTGTGGCGCAAAAGCGAAATCGATGACGCCCGGTCACCTAATGTCTCACCACAAACTGACAACCGAACAGTACTTGAGAAAGTTTCCCGGCGCTCCACTGATATCACTCGCGCTGCTGCAAAAGTTGCGTACCGCGCGCCCGGACATGCGATTGGGACGGGCGCATCGAGGCGAGAAGCCAACGAGGCGCTGGAACGTCGCGAAGCTCCTGGTAGCGGGCAAGTCTCCCGGTGAAATAGGAAACTCCATCGGCCGAAGTATTGCGCGCGTGAAAAGAATCGGCAGGAAGCTCGGTCTGTCCTCGAGGCCCGCTCGCTACGATCTGGGCGTGCGGCTGACGAGAGCACAACTTGCGATTCTGCAGAAAGCGACTGGGCTCGACGGCCCGTCCTTCGCGAGTCGCTTTGGCGTTCCACAGTGGCTCACTCACGGCAAGGCGGTCCGTGCGAAACAGCGCCTGTCGCCCGACCATGCTTTGGCCATCATCACGGCCCGCGACAAGATCATCAGCGACGTCTATCGCCTGGCCCAGAACAAGGGACGCGGGCGATACACGGGAAGCTCTCCCAGGGTTTTGAACTCGCTGGTGCCCCATTTCCCCCAAGCCATCGCGACCGTACGGCACCTGCTCGCTGAGCGAAAAGTACGGAGCTGCGAACATTGGCAGAACTGGATTTGCGAACAGGCGGCGACACATCATGACGGAAGCATCTCCGTTCTTCCCCTTGCAATCGAGCTGTCGCCCTGGATAGAGCAGCGACTCGGAAAACTAGACAAGCGCCTGGACCTTTGGCGTCTGGCTGTCGAAATCCTGGCGCTGCGGTTCAGCGTCAGCTCTTCCGTCGCCTCTGAAAAAAGTCGCTCTTTGCCCCCAAGCGAGATGGAGCGTTTGATTCTTCGCCTCGATCGCGACCAACGCGCCACGCAACCCGGCAGTGCCGCAGCGCCTGCGAAGGAGACCCAAAAACGTAACCGCGGGCGACAGGAGGGCAGCACCTCCGAGGACACCAAGGGAAGGCTCAACCTCATCGCCGCGCTCGAGAAATTGGGAAGGCCACTTCGCAGCAACAGCTCAGTGATCTACCCCGATGCGCCGGCCTCGGCCGAGACGAACACCTACTCTCTTGCATCCAGGAACCGCAAAGCAATTGACAGCCTGAAGGAAAAGCTCACACCCTCAGAGGCTGAAGCGCTGCTGCGGGAAGCGGTCAAACTCGCGGTCAAACTCGCGTGACCCCCTTGCAGAAAATGCCCCTACATTTATCGCAAGGGACCCCCTTGCAACAAATCGCGATTTTAAGTCAGTTGATTCGTCTCTCCACGCACCGCAACCTACTTCCCGACCACCGTGGCGACTCGGCTCAAAATCGAACACGCCGCTCCCCGCGCGCGGAACATCGCGGTCGCGAGAGGTGCGCGCAGCCAAAAGCCCCAAGCGAATCTGCCAGAGCCGAAACTGAAGGGACTCATCGACCGCGTCCTGGTGCCGAATTTGGTGAAAGCCTTCATGGAAAAGGAAAAGCTTCGGAACGAAAAATCTGACGATCGAGGCTCGAAAAATTGAGTCGCGCTGCCATCTACGCACGAGTTTCCACCGATAAGCAGAGCCAGCTCTCCACCGCAGACCAGATCCGAAAATGCCGTGAGTGGGCCGAGGCCCATGGTTTTGCTGTGAACGACGAGCATCTCTACGTGGACGAGGCCATGAGCGGAGCTGGCTTCGATCGCGCTGCGCTCGTCCGCATGATGTCTGCAGCGACTTCCACCGCGCACCCGTTCGACGCGATCCTGGTGGACGACTCATCCCGCCTGGCCCGCAACTTGAAAGACTCGCTCGAGGTCCTCCAACAGCTAAAGTTCCATGACGTCCGTTACGTCGCCGTCAGCCAGGGAATCGACAGCGACGACGAGCAATTCGATGTTCTCCATTTCGTCCACGGGTTTGTGGATACGCTCTACGTGAAAGAGCTGGCGAAGAAAACCCACCGCGGTCTAGAAGGACTCGCCCTGCGCGGCCTTTCGACCGGCGGCCGATGCTTTGGCTACGACGCCGTTTCCGTTGGCGCCGGAACGTCGAAGCGTCTCGCGATCAACGAGCCCGAAGCTGTGGTGGTTCGCAGAATCTTTGAGCTTTCGGCCGGCGACGTTTCTCTGAAGGGAATCGCGAGAACGTTGAACGCAGAGTGCATCGACGCTCCACGTCCGCGCGCCGGTCGCCGCGCTTCATGGTGTCCGACTGCAATTCGCGCGATCCTGAAACGCGAATTGTACCGGGGTGAAGTGATCTGGAATCGCTCGAAGTTCGAGAAGGTGCCCGGCACGAATAAGCGACGCAGCAAACCTCGCCCGCAGAGCGAATGGAAAAGAAGCGAGCGACCAGACCTGGCCATCGTGTCGCGCGAACTTTGGGAGCAGGTGCAGCGTCGGCTTCGCTCATTCGACGGGTTGCACACGAAGAAGCGTGGTTTGCTGCCGCGATCCGTCACCAGCCCGTATCTTTTCAGCGGTCTGCTGAAGTGCGCCGATTGCGGAGGAAATCTTATCGTCGGCACGGGAGGCGGGACTCACGTTCACAAGATGTACGTCTGCGCGAACTACTTCAATCGCGGCACCTGCGTAAATGATCTTTACATCCGGGTGGACGCTCTCGAGAAGCGAATTCTCGGCCGGCTGCAATCAGAGCTGCTCCGTCCGGAAGTGATCGATTACGCCATCGCCGAATTTGGGCGGCAACTCCGAACGGCACTCGCTGGTCTCTCCAGCGACGTCGCAGATCTTCGCAAGCAAAAGGAACGGCTCGAAGGCGAGATTCAGCGGCTCGTGGATGCGATCGAGCGCGGTGGCTCGCTAGATTCGCTCCTGCAGCAGCTCGCGAAACGCGAGAGGGAACGTGACGCGATTACGAATCGGCTGCTTTCGACGAGTGAGAACTCGCTCGATGGCCGGCTGCAGGAAATTCGTCAGTTCGTCACGTCGGGCATCTCCGATCTGCGATCGCTTCTGGGACGCGACGCTGCCTTGGCGAAGGGAGAGCTGCACCGTCACCTCAGCGAAATTCGGATGACCGCGACCGGAGACGGCAAGAACTGGCACTACGTAGCGGAGGGAAGCTGGAACCTGCTTGGGACTGGACCGAATGCGCCAGCTCTTCGACTGGCGCATTCGGATGGTTGCGGGGGTTGGATTTGAACCAACGACCTCCGGCCCCTGAGCGCGTAGCGCTCAGAATAAAAAATGACAGCCCTCTTCGGCTCATGCCCTCGGGATTGTAGGAAAGTAAGTAAGGAAGGTGGTTGCGGGGGTTGGATTTGAACCAACGACCTCCGGGTTATGAGCCCGACGAGCTACCAGGCTGCTCCACCCCGCGCACAAATGATACCACAGAGCTCTCTTTCAGCGCACATCATGCTCGATGCCGCGAATTTGGCCCCGCCACGTCGCCCACGTCCACGCTTTGAGGTGCGCCCGCCACCAGCGCGCCCGTCACTCAATCCCAATTCTCACCACAGCAAACTGTGATAGCATTTTGCATCCCCGCAGGATATATACGAGAGGACTCCTCTCATGGGTCACCGCTTCACGATCGGCGTCGAGGAAGAATTTCAAATCATAGATCCCGCTACGAGCGAGCTGCGTTCGCACGTCAGCCAGCTCGTCGCCGCCACCTCCGCGAATCTCGGCGAACAAGTGAAACGCGAAATGCACCAGTCGATCGTCGAGATCGGCACCAAAATCTGCGAAAATGTTGACGAACTTCGCATCGACATGCACCGCACCCGCGGCGAACTCGTTCGCTCCGCCGAAAGCGTCGGCCTGTATGTCGCAGCTTCCGGCACGCACCCATTTTCCAACTGGATCGACCAGGTCATCTCTCCCGGCGAGCGCTACAAGAACATCGTAGAGGAATTGCAGCAGCTCGCGCGGTCCCTGCTGATTTTCGGAATGCACGTTCACGTCGCGGTGCCCGACCGCACCACGATGATCGACCTGATGAACATGGTGCGCTATTTTCTGCCGCACCTCCTCGCTCTTTCCACCAGCTCTCCTTTCTGGATGGGGCGCAACACAGGCTTGAAATCGTTTCGCACCACAGTCTTCCGCCGATTCCCGCGCACCGGAATCCCCGACCACTTCGATTCCTGGAGCGAGTACGAGGATTACGTCGGCTTGCTCATCAAGCTGCGCTGCATTGACAACGCGAAAAAAATCTGGTGGGACGTCCGCCCTCACCCCGTCTTTGGCACTCTTGAGTTTCGAATCTGCGATGTTACGCCGCGAATCGAGGACGCAATCGCAATCGCCGCTCTGGCGCAGGCCATCGTAGTCAAGCTTCACTATCTTTACACCAAGAACATGGGCTACCGGATGTATCCGCGCGCGTTGATCGAGGAAAACAAATGGCGAGCGGCGCGCTGGGGCGTCGAAGGCAATTTGATCGATTTCGGCAAGCAAGCGGAAGTCCCCATGCGCGAACTCGGCGAAGAACTCCTCGATTTCGTGGACGATGTCGTGGACGATCTGGGAAGCCGCGATTCGCTCGCTCCAATCGAGCGCATTCTCCGCGAAGGTACCAGCGCCGAGCGCCAGCTAAAGGCCTACGCGGAAACCGGCGACCTCAAGGCAGTGGTCCGGCAAATCGTGGAAGAAACCCGCGGCGAGGGCTCGAAACGGGTATCGTCCGCGGCGCATTTTCCTGCTGGCGCATAAAGCATTCATCGCTCAGCGGCGCGGCAACGCGCGGCCAGAACGAACGGCAAAGGAGCAAACACTGTGATGAAAATCGGAATTCTCTGTGGCCGCGAATACAGCTTCCCGCCTGCATTTATCGAGAGGGTGAATCAGCTGGGAAAAGCCGACGGAATCACCGCCGAGTTCGTGAAACTGGGCGGCACGCGAATGAATGAGCCGACCGACTATCGCGTGATCGTCGACCGCATCTCGCACGAGGTGGAATATTATCGAGGCTATCTGAAGCACGCGGTGCTCCAAGGCACCTACGTAATCAACAATCCCTTCTGGTGGACGGCCGACGACAAATTTTTCAACTACGCTGTGGCCTCAAAGCTGGGCATCGCGATTCCCAAAACAGTTCTACTGCCGCAAAAATCCTATCCCGCCGACGTGGACATCAACTCCGAATCGCTGCGCAATCTCAAATATCCGATCGAATGGGACGAATTGCTCGATTACGTGGGACGCCCCGCGATACTCAAACCCTTTTCAGGCGGCGGCTGGAAGCACGTCTACAAGGTGAATAACAAAGAAGAGCTTCTCGCGGCCTACGACGGGACCGGGCCGTATTGCATGACGCTTCAGCAGTTCGTTAATTTCGATCAGTACGTGCGCTGCTTCACATTCGGCAAAATGGACATCACACCAGTCGCCTACGATCCGAAAGAGCGTCGCTACCTGGTCGACCACAATTATCTTTCCGCGGAGCTTGGCGCGCGCGTGGTAAAAGATGCGCAGACCATCAATCAGGCGCTCGGCTACGAGATGAATACGATCGAGTTTGCAGTCGAGAATGGCGTGCCCTACGCGATCGATTTCCTGAACCCGGCTCCGGACTTTGAGCGCGACCGCATCACGGAATTCTATTTCGGCCACGTAGTGGAAAAGATGGCCAAGCTCGTCATCGACCGCGCTCTCAAGGGCAATGTTGCGAATTCCTGGCCACGCTGGGAAGAAATGCTCGGCATCGGGGCAGCAAGCGGGTTTACAGCCGCGCCCGCGGTCGCAAAAACCAGCGCGAGCGCCCCGGCGAAAAGCACGCCGTCTCGTAGCATCGGAGCGAAGAGCGCATGACGGGTTCGCCGCAGGCGTCCCGCTCAGCATCGGACGACCCACCGCGCTCAGCCGTTGCGCCCCAAGAGCCGCCTGCCGCGAAAGCATGGCACGGGCTACTCCGGCCGGATGTCGAACTCTCTCCTGAATTCTGCGCCGAGCTCAACGCCCGGATGCGCGCCGAAAAACTGAAATTCGGCGACCGCGTTCATTGCCCGTTCCTGCGCCCGTTTTTCCTCACGGTAGAAGACGACCGTCGTGTGCGCGCCGTCACTGAAGCAATCGCTGCAATAGGCGAACGCGTGGTAAAGCAATCACTGGCCGATCCCGCGCTGCTCGCCCAGGCTGCGCTGACTCCAGACGAGGAACGGCTCGCTAGAATGTCTCCCGGCTACGGCCGGTCGAGCACCGCTTCGCGTCTCGACGCGTTCCTCCTGCCCAATTCCCTGCAATTTGCCGAATACAACGCTGAATCCCCTGCCGGCCCAGGGTACGCCGAGACACTCGCCGAAGTATTTCTGTCGCTTCCGGTGATGAAGCGATTCCAAGAAAGCTATCGCGTCCAAAAATACGAGACGATGAAGATGCTGCTCGAAGCCCTTCTCGCGAGTTACCGCGAATGGGGCGGCAAGGCGACTCCGCCGGTGATCGGTATCGTCGACTGGCGCGAAGTGCCCACCTGGAGCGAGTTTGAAATTCTTCAGGCGCGCTTCGAGCGCGAAGGCGTGCCAACAATCATCAGCGACCCGCGCGACCTTGAATTCGACGGCAAGAACCTCACCGCGAAGGGTCGCCGAATCGATCTGCTTTACCGACGCGTCCTCATCAACGATATTCTGGCGCATCAGCAGGAATGTGACGCGTTGGTGCAGGCTTACGCGTCTGGTGCTGTTTGCATGGCCAATGCGCTGACATGCAAAATCCCGCATAAAAAGGCGTTCTTCGCGGTGCTCACCAACGAACGCAACGCCGCTCTCTTCAGCGATTCCGAGCGCGAACTGATTCGCCGGCATGTTCCCTGGACGCGGCTCCTCGCGGACACGAAAACGACCCGCGATAGCGAATCTTTCGGCCTGCTTGAATATGTGCGGCGCCGGCGCGACGATTTTGTGCTGAAGCCCAACGACGAATACGGCGGCACCGGCGTCACGCTGGGCTGGGAAAATAACGAAAGCGAATGGGACGCGGCGCTCAATAGCGCGCTCGCCGATCGCGAGCACGCCTGGGTACTGCAGGAAAAGATCGCAATTCGCCGCGAAGTGTTTCCGATGCAGACGGCGAATGGCGTCCAAATGCGGGATATGCTCGTAGACCTTGCACCTTATCTCTTCCGCGGGCAAATGGCAGGATTTCTCACGCGGCTCAGCTCCACCGGCCTTGCAAACGTGACATCGGGCGGAGGGCAGGTCCCCGCCATGGTCGTCGAGCCGCTTGGCTGATGTTTGCACGCAGTGCGACTAACTATGGCAAAGAAGCGGAGGCAAAATTACAATAGAACACATGCCTACTGAGACGGCTCTCGAAGAACTCATCCCGGGCGCGCGAAACGCAATCGAAACCTGCCTCGCGATTCAGCCCGGTGAACGCGTCACCCTCATTACCGACCGCACTAGCGAAGAAGTTGCCGCGAGCCTGGCGCGCGCAATTGAAATGCGCGGCGCGTCCTGCGAAGAATTCCTGCTGGAAGATCTTGCGCCCCGTCCCCTGGCGCGCGCACCGAAGCCTGTTCTCGATTCACTCGAGCGCGCCGACGCCGGAATCCTGTGCATGAATCCGATGCCCGGTGAACTGGGCGCGCGCAAAGACATCGTCGGCGTCGTCGAGCGCCGCCAGATTCGCTACGCGCACATGGTCGGCGTCACTCCCGAAATCATGCAGCAAGGCATGCGAGCGGACTACACGCTCGTGGACCGCCTGAGCGAAAAACTCCTCGACAGGATGCACAAAGCCCGCTCGTTAACCGTGCGCACCGAGGCGGGCACTTCCTTAGTCGCAAGTTTCGACGCAGGCCTCGACTGGGTGAAAACCAGTGGCCTCATCAGCCGTCGCTACTGGTCGAATCTTCCCGCCGGCGAAGTATTCACCACGCCAGCAAAAGTAGATGGCACGTTTGTCTGCGACGGCACGGCAGGCGATCATTTCTGCGGCAAGTATGGCGACCTGCAGAAAACCCCGCTCGTCCTGGAAATTCGCGGCGCGCGCCTGGCAAAAGCAACCTGCTCCCGCAAAGACCTAGAAGAGGAATTCTGGCAATACTGCCACACCGACGAAAATAGCGACCGCGTAGGCGAACTGGCCTTCGGCACAAACCTCAGCCTGTCAGACATGATCGGCGTGCTGCTACAGGATGAGAAACTCCCCGGCGTGCATCTAGCCTTTGGCGACCCATACGGGAGTCAAACCCACGCCGCCTGGAGTTCAACCACCCACGTAGACGTCCTAGCGCGCCACTGCAACGTCTGGATCGATGACGAGCAGGTAATCGCGAAGGGCCGCTACATGCTAGAAAAATTCGGCCTTCAGTAGCACAGGCATTCATTCCTGCCTGTGCCACAAGTATCAACGGCTTGAGCCGCGCCACTCCTGCACCCACCGCGACCGCCGTTCTTCTTCTTGCGTCAGCATTCTGCTCGCTTGCCATTCGCTCGCCTTCGTTCAAAAAAAGTACAGCAATCTGACTCAGCTTAAAACAGCTGCGTAATGTATTCCCACATCTGGTGCTTCCAGTAAGGCCAATCATGCCCACCCTGCGGTCCCCAATCGTCCAGATGATGATAAATCCCCTTGCTCGCAAGAATGTGCGAAAGCCGATACGACGGCCCGCTGTGTTCCCACGGGCCAGAACCGGTCGCAATGTGAATGTCGCACTGGTTTAGCTGCGCGATCATGTGTCCGTCCGCGTTCGAAAGATAATCCACCGGATTATTGAAGTAGGTGTTGTCGTCATACATGCCGTCCATGAAATTCTTGATGTCGTAAACGCCAGAAAGCGCAAAGCAGCGGCGCACCACGTCGGGATGTTTGAAGAGCGTATTCGCAGCGAGGTAGGCCCCAAACGACGCGCCCATCGTCGAGATCGCGATGTCCCACGACTGGCAATTATCGCGGATAAAAGGAACCACTTCTTCTCGAATATAAGCGTCGAATTGCGCTTGCACGTAGCTGCGATGAAATGGGTGCGCTCCTTTATTGTAGAAGCCGGCGGAGTTCACGGAATTCACGCTGAAGAATTTCACGCGCCCAGCATCGATCAGCGGCGCGAGGGCCCCGATCAATCCCTGGCCTTCGAGCTCCCACTCGTCGCCCGCGCTGGTGGGAAACCCAAGCAGCGGCGGTCCCCAATGGCCGTAGACCACCACTCCCATCTCCAGACCGAGGCGTTGCGAATACCAGCGATGATATTCCCTTTTCATTTTGCTCCTGCGCGCGAGTTTTCCGTAGGATTCGCCGGGCCGTTCAAAAGGCGGGCGGTATTATACGGCGTTTGCGAACCGCTGAAAGAGGAAACAATGCACGGAGAATTTCGCGTCTGATATTCTATTGAACGACGTGCGAAACTTCGGAGCCACCTTCGATTGTCCTCTTTGATGCAGGCGAATGAAGCCGCTGCGGCCGGTCCCGGCCAGCTGCGAAAATTCGAAAACTACCGATCGCGCTACCTTCCCGGTGAGCGCACCGTCATCGTCTATGTGCCGGGCATTTACGAGCGGCGCCCGGATTTGCGTTTTCCGGTGCTCTACATGCAGGACGGGCAGAATCTCTTCGATCCCGCCACGTCGTTCATTCAAGGCGTCTACTGGCGGGTGGGCGAAACGACTGATCGGCTGATTGCGGAAGGCGCGATTCAACCGCTCGTGATCGTGGGAATCTACAACACTGGCAAGCGGCGCCTGCGCGAATATTCGCCGTCAAAAGACCGCAGGCTCGGCGGAGGCGGGGCAGACCGTTACGGGCGCATGTTGACGCGCGAGATCAAGCCTTTCATTGAGTCGCAATTTCGGATCCTTTCTTGCCCAGCGAACACCGGAATTGCCGGCTCGTCGCTTGGAGGCTTGCTAACTCTCTACCTCGGTCTAAAATACCGACAAATATTTGGCAGGATCGCTGCGTTGTCGCCATCGGTGTGGTGGAATCAGCGCTGGATTGTGAATTACGTTGCGCGCGCGCGCG
The DNA here is from genome assembly GCA_963815265.1 of uncultured Acidobacteriota bacterium. Taxonomy (GTDB): domain Bacteria; phylum Acidobacteriota; class Terriglobia; order Acidiferrales; family UBA7541; genus Palsa-295. The sequence continues at coordinate 480,783 of CAWFGI010000006.1, forward strand.
TCGAACCGAGGCCGCGCATGTGGCTCGACGCCGGGACGCAGGAAAGCGCGCACGAGATTGACGATATGCGCAAGCTTCGCGACGCCCTGGTCCATCGCGGCTGGCAGGAAGGCCACGACTTGCGCTACAGCGAAATCCAGGGCGGAAAGCACGACGAAGCGGCATGGGCGCTGCGAGTGGATCCATTTCTGCGATTTCTCTTCCCTGCCCGATAGGCCCACGTATAATTCATTTTTTCGCGGCGCCGCATAGCTGCCGCTCGCCGCGAGAAGCTCGAGGAGTCTCGTGCCAAAAGAACGCCCACAGACAATCCTGTGCGTCAGCTCCTATGAGAAGGGGCAGGAATTCATGCGCACGTGCAAACGCGAAGGGTGGGACGTATTTCTCCTGACGATGGAAAAGCTTCGCGATGCGGACTGGCCGCGTGAGGCGATCACGGAAGCGTTCTATCTTCCCGAGGAGCTGCCGCTGCAGGGCCTGATCAATGCGGTGAGCTACATGGCGCGCTCGCGCCCAATTGACCGAATTGTCGCGCTCGATGAATTCGACATGGAAAACGTGGCGGCGCTGCGCGAGCACCTGCGCATCCCGGGGATGGGCTTGACGACAATGCGTTATTTCCGCGACAAGCTGGCCATGCGCGGGCGCGCGAGGGAAGAAGGCATCGCGGTTCCTGAATTTGTCCACGTGCTGAACTATGACGACCTGCGGGATTTCATGGCGCGAGTGAAAGCGCCATGGCTGCTGAAGCCCCGCTCGCAGGCCTCGGGAATCGGCATGAAGATAATCAAGGAGGAGGGCGAGCTCTGGCCATGGCTCGACCAGTTGGGCGACCAGCAATCATTTTACCTGCTCGAGCAATTCGTGTCCGGAGATGTATTTCACGTGGACAGCATCGTCTCGGAGCGAAAAGTAGTATTCGCCGAGGCGCACGCGTATGGGAGTCCGCCGCTCGATGTGTCTCATGGAGGCGGCGTGTTCACCAGCCGAACATTGCCGCGCACTTCCGCGCTGTCCAAATCGCTGCTGAAAATCAACCGCGAGGTGATCACGGCGTTGGGACTTGTCCGCGGCGTGACGCACGCGGAATTCCTGCGCGCGCACGAGGACGGCAAAATTTACTTTATCGAAGTGGCCGCGCGCGTTGGCGGCGCCTACATCTCTAACGAGATCGAAGCGGCCACCGGAATTAATCTGTGGCGAGAATGGGCGCTGCTTGAAATCGGCGTGGGGAAAGAAAATTACGCGCTGCCGAAGAAACGGAACGATTATGCAGGCGTGATTATTTCACTGGCGCGGCAGGAAGTGCCGGACACTTCGGCGTACAACGATTCTGAGATTGTCTATCGCGTGCCCAAGCATCATCACGCCGGGTTTGTCCTGAGCGCGCCGAAACCCGAGCGCATCGGCGAACTGCTCGACTCCTACAGCGGGCGATTTCGCGACGATTTCTACGCCACGCAACCAGTTCCCGACAAGCCGACCGCATAACGAAAAGGCCATCCCCGCAAAAAACATCCGAGATGGAAACAGCCCATTTTGTCTCGATTAGAAATCTGCAAGTGTGTGTTTTTAAGCTAGATACGGGGAATTTTAATCGCGGTGTCCCGATTAGAAATTCCGGTCTAATCGCAACAATTGGCCTGCCGCTACCGACCATTGCGGCGGGCATCGGCAGGCTAGGTTTGGGAGCTGGTGAGGCTGTCAATGCGTCGCAACTCTGGGAAGCCCCAGGCCCACACCGCCGCGACGAGAATTGCACCGACTCCGCCCAGGACGACTGCAGGAACTACACCCAGCCAGGCCGCGGTGAAGCCAGATTCGGCTTCGCCCAGTTGATTCGAAGCGCCGATAAACACCATGTCGACCGCATTGACGCGACCGCGCATTTCGTCGGGCGTCGCGACCTGAATCAGCACGGCGCGAATGATCACGCTCACCATGTCGCAGGCACCGACGAGTATCAAAGCCGCGAACGAAAGATAAAGATTACGGGAGAGACCAAACACAATTGTGAACACGCCATACAGAGCGACACAGACGAATAGCGTGGTGCCAGCTTTTTTTCGAAGAGGCCGATAGGCCAAAGAAATTGCCATGGCCGCCGCACCAATACCCTGAGCACTGCGCAGAAGCCCCAATCCGTGAGGACCGGTCTTCAGAATATCCAAGGCGTAGGCAGGAAGCAGAGCGACGGCCCCGGCTAAAAGAACCGCGAAGAGGTCGAGGGAAATCGAGCCGAGAATCAATTTCTTGCTTCCGATGTAGTGCAGCCCGGCCATGACTGTTTTAAGGCTGATGGGCTCGCGCGGGCGAGGCTTTGATACGGGATTCACGCCGAGAAGCGAAAACGTCGCCAAGGCCGAAAGCGCCATCGACGTTGCATAGACGGCGGTCGGGCCCTTGAACAGGGCGTAGATCACGCCTCCTATCGAGGGGCCAAGGATTGTGGCACTCGTAAAAGTGGTGGAAGCCCAGGCAATCGCGTTGGGCAGATGTTCTTCCGGAACCATCTCCGGGATGATCGCGCGAGTAGCGGGAAAGTTGAATGACCGCACAATGCCAAGCAGAACGATCACGGCGTAGATCCAACGGATGGAACCAACGCCGTGAACGCTAATCCAGAACAGGAGAGCAGCGCACATGGTAAAGCCCGTGTAGCAGAGAAACAGGATGGAGCGCCGGCGGAACCTGTCCACAGCGTGCCCGGAAACGAGAAACAGGCAGATACCGGGCAGAAATTGGGCGAGGCCAATGAGTCCCAGGTCGAGCGCGCGATGCGTAATCGAATAGACCTGCCAGGCCACCGCGACTGACTGCATCTCCAGGCAAGCTACGACGAACCAGCGAGCAAAAAGAAAAAGCGCGAAACCAGGGTGAGTGAAAGCCACTCTTTGCGAAAGTGAAGAGGTCCCCGATTCGGCCATCGCCGAATACTGTGTCACAGAATTTGAATTTGCACGAGGGGGCGATCGCCGTTCGGACAGGGGCGGGAGAGATGCGGTTTCAGGCGACAAAACCTGCCGGTCTGAAGACCGGCGCTACATTACGTCGCCTGTCCAAGAAGGCCTTAGTGTAAGAGGCCCATCTGGTAGTTCAGCATGGAGTTTTGAACCTGGTAGTCGTATTTTGCGCTGACTTCGGCGATCTCGGCCTGGGTTTCGTTGAGTTGGGCCTGGCTGAGCTCGATGATGGAGCTCAAGCCGAGTTTGTAGCGGGCCTGGGCCAAGTCGTAGGCCTGGCGGGCCTCCGCAAGGAGCTGTTCGGTGACGGAGAGGCGCTGGAAGGCGGAATTGGCGTTAAGCCAGGCGTTGCGCACGTCGCGGGTGATCCGATTCTGAAGATCGCGGACGGATTGCTGCTGAGCACTGGCGTGCGCCTCGGCTTCGGAACGCAGGGCGCCGAACAGGTGGCCGTTGAAGATGGGAATGTTGAGGTTGAAGCCCCCGGCGGCATAGCGCGGGGATATCAGATTGTCCTCGCGGAACGGAACCAAACCCGCGGTGCCAATCGCGCTGAACGTGGGAAACCACAGATCGCGTTCGGCCTTTGCGTAGCTTTGTTCGGACTGAAGTTGGAAGCGCTGGCCGATGAGTTCAGGGCGATTTTGAATAGCCGTCTGGAGGATGCTTGGAAAATCAGCCGGAGGCGGCTGCGGATTGCTTGGCAGCGGATCGGCAAGCGTAAAAACATGGTGCTCGGAGTATCCGAGGGCTGCGGAGAGGTCGGCGATCGATGCGTCCAGGTCATTCTGGGCCTGAATCTGAAGCAGTTGGGCTTGGGCGAGATCGACATTGGCAAAGCTGACGTCCAGCCCGGATTTGAGCTTATTTTTTTCGAGGGTGGTGATCTGATCGGAAACGAGCTGGCGGGCTTTGACGGTTTCTTGAGCGACCTGGAGAACGGCCTGGGCTCTTAAGACACCGTAGAAGGCCTGGTCGGCGCCGAGAAGAACATCGGCGCGAGAAAGCGTGACATTGGCCTGCTCGGCCTGAGCGGCATACCTGGAGCTCTTGACGAGTTCGTGGGTGCGGCCAAAATCGGTGACGAGCTGGCTGATCGTAACGCCATAGGCAAAGCGGTTGAACACCGTGGGATTGTTTAACGCACTTGCGGCGATTCGGCTGTCGTTTTCGGCATACGCGCCGGTGACGCTGCCGAAAGCCAACGGATAATAAGCCGACTTGGTTTCTGTGACGCGCGCCTGCGCAGCCATGGCCAGGTAGCCCGCCACTTGGACCTGGGGATGGTTTTGCAGCGCGATTTTTTCAGCGTCCTGGAGCGTGAGCGCTTGTGGTCCCTGCGGTGAAGCCGCCGCCTGTGGAGGGGGCGGAGCCAGTTGGCCGGGAGCAACGTGCATCGCGTCAGACTGCGCGGAGACGGTGCGGGCAGCTGCGAATAGAAGCGTAAGAATGGCGAGGAGGAGCGGGGATCTGTTCATTACGCCTCCTGCGGTATGGCTGCGGCAGTTGCCCGTTCGCGCCGGCGATACATGATGAGATACGCGGCCGGGACGACGAAGATTGTGAGAACGATGGAAGTGAGCAAGCCGCCGATGATAACCCGCGCCAGCGGAGCGTAGGCTTCGCTGCCGGTTTCGAGTTTGAAAGCCATGGGCAGCAGACCCACGACCGTGGCGAGCGACGTCATTAGGATCGGACGGAGCCGGATGCGGCACGCGTGAACGACGGCGTCGCGCAGGCCGCGGCCCTCGCCGCGCAGCACGTTGGCGAAATCGACGATTAAGATGCTGTTGGAAACGACCATGCCCTGGAGCATTACGATGCCCATGAGCGATTGGATGTTCAGCGTGGTGCCGGTAAGCACGAGGGTAAGAATCACACCGATGATTCCGGTCGGAACCGCGAGCACGATGAGAAACGGATCGAGAAACGAGGAGAACTGCGCGACCAGGATGAGATACACGAGGAGGACGGCGAGAAAAAGCCCGATGCCGAAACTCTTGAAGGAAGAGTCCATGGTAAGAACCAGCCCTCGAATGTCTATCCGCGTATTGGCCGGAACTTGCGTGTGAGCGATGATTTGCGAGATTTCCTTCTGAGGACCGCCAATATCCTCCCCGGTCGGCGCCACGTAAATGTCAATCGTCCGCTGCAACTGGTAGTGATCGACTTCCGTGGGGGTGAGAATCGGGGTGACGTCTGCAACCTGGTTGAGGTAAGTGGGAAGTTTCAGGCTCGGCGCCCGTAAGGGCATCGCTTTCAAATCCTGAAGAGATTTAACCTGATTTTCGGGATATTGCACGGTGACGAAGTAATTGTTGCCGTTCTTGGGATCGACCCAGTAGCTGGGAGCGATCATGACGTCCGAAGTAAGCGCGGTAATCATGTTGTCAATCACTTCCTTGGGACTTAGCCCGAGTTCGGCGGCGCGCTCCCGATTCACGTTTACCTCCAGAGCGGGATAGTCCATATCCTGGGGGATATAAACATCGGAAACACCTTTGGAGGCCTTGATCTGGCGGGCCAATTCCTGCGCGATCTGGTCGTCGGTTTTCAGGTCCATGCCGCTCACTTGCACGTCAATCGGCGCCGGCTTGCCTTGATTCAACACCGCGTCGACCAAGCCGCCGGACTGAAAATAGGTGCGGAGTTGAGGAAGCTCTACAGCGATGCGGCGGCGGACTTCGTCCATATAAACGAAGCTGCTGACTTTGTGGTCTTCTTTGAGTCCTACTTGGACGAAGGCGGTGTGCATGCCGGAGTTGGGAGTGAAGAGAGCGGAGAGGTCGGCCATGAGCCCGATATTGGAGACGACGGTGCTGAGATCCTTCGGCTTCACGACCTGGCGAACGATCGCTTCTACCTGCTTGATTTCTTCGTTGGTGACTTCGATGCGCGTGCCGGTGGGGGCTTTCACGTTGATCAGGAATTGGCCGGCGTCGGAACGTGGGAAAAATGAAACGCCGATCAGGGGAACCAACAGGAAGCTGGCCACAAAAATGCCGATAAAAATGAGGATCGCTTCGCGCGGACGATCGAGCGTTTTTTGCACGTAACGCTCGTAGACGTTGAGCATCTTTTCAAATTTGGTGTTGAAGGCTGAGTGAAATCGCGCTCCCCAGGATTTTTTCGCTTCGTCACCATGATGCGCCGGCTTGAGGTAATAGGCGCAGAAGAGCGGGACGACGGTAACGGCGTCGAAATACGAGGCGCAAAGGGCGAGCACCACTGCGAGCGCCAGCGCCGAGAACAGATACTTGCTGACACCGAAAAGGAGTGTTACGGGAAAGAAGACTACGACGGCGACAAGCATGATCGCCAGGACAGCCAGGGCGACTTCGTTCGCGCCTTTTACCGCAGCAATTTTGGGATCTTCGCCCAGTTCGACGTGGCGGTAGATATTTTCGATTACGACTACGGAGTCGTCGATCAGGCGAGAAAATGCCAGGGCAAGTCCGCTTAGCACCATGCTGTTGATGGTTTTGTCGGCGAGGTGGAGGATAAAAAACGTGATCATTACCGAGAGCGGAATCGAAAGAAAAACGGCGGCTGTGGCGCGCATGCTGCCGAGGAACAGGAGAATCATCACGGCGGTGAGGAACAACCCGATACCGCCTTCGCGCAGAACCGTGGAGATGGCTTGTTTCACGAAGAGAGACTGGTCGAAAACGACGTGGGTGTGAAGCTGGGCGGGGATGTCGCGCAGCGTTTTAATGGCTTTTCGGATGCCGTCCACGACTGCGATCGTATTCGTATCGCCGCCCTGTTTCAGAATCGGAGCGTAAACGGATTTCTGGCCGTTCACACGAACAATGTTGTATTGAAGGTAGGAGCCGTCGACGGCTTTGCCCACGTCGGACAGAAAGACTGACTTCTGGCCTTCGGTCTTGAGAGGTACGCGGTTCAGGGCATCGGCGTTGGCAACCTGTGCGTTGGTGTAGATGTTGTAATCGAGCGGACCCAAACGGACATCCCCCGCGGGAAGAATCAGGTTTGATTCGTTCATCGCGCGGACGACGTCCATGGGGCTGAGAGCGTGCGCCTGGAGCTTTAGCGGATCCACGTAAACCATTATCTGGCGATATTTCCCGCCGTAAGGCGGAGGCACCGTGGCGCCGGGGACGCCCGCGATCTGGTTGCGAATTTGAAATTGCAGGTAATCGTGAAGTTGCGTTTCGTTGAGTCCCTGGCCATCCACAGTGAGCAGGCAAACGGGGAGACTGGAAGCGTCCACTTTCATGACGACGGGGGGAAGCGTGCCTTCGGGAAGGCGGCGCAAGTCAGCCATGGCCAGATTGGAAATGTTGGTGACGTCGGCGTTGGCGTCAGTGCCGGGCTGAAAATAAATTTTGATCAGGCTCACGCCGGTCATGGAGCGGGATTCCATGTGATCGATGCCGCTGCCGAGGGTGAAGAATCGCTCGAAGGTATCGGTGATGTCCGCTTCGATCTGTTCCGGAGGCATGCCGTTGTAAAAGGTGGCGACGAGGACAACGGGAATATTGATGGGAGGAAACATGTCCACAGGCATTTGCGCAAGGCTGGTGATCCCCAGGACGCAAATGAAAAGGCAGACGACGATGGTGAAGTAGGGATGACGTATCGCGAAAGTTGGCACGGTTACTCCATCCTCGGAACTTCGACGAGCTTCGGCGAAACGAGTTCGCCTTCCTTGAATTGGCTCTGCTCACCGAAAACGACGGTGTCGCCTTCGCTCAACCCGGAGAGAATTTCCACTTCGGCGGCGGTCTGAAGCCCGAGCTTTACTTCGCGCTTTTCGAGTCGCTTGGAGGAATTCACAAGCAGGGCAACGCCCTGGCCTGTACCCGTGAATTCGATCGCTTGCACCGGAACGGTGAGAACATTCGTCACGGAATGCAGCGGGATGCGTACGCTGGCATACATTCCCGGTACTAATTCAAAGCTGGGATTGGGGACGGTTACTTCGGTGTGCATAGTGCGAGTGGCTGGATCGATCTGATCGGAAAAACGCGCGATTTTTCCTGTAAAGGTCTTCTTGAGACCCGAGACATCTACCTCGAGCGTCTGACCGTCGTGAATTTCTGAGACGGCTCTTTCCGGAACCGGAATCACCAGTCGAAGCAAATTATTCTGCGAGAGCTGACAAAGAGCGGACTCTGCTTTCGCTGAGGAAGTGCCAGCGGGAAGCAACGCGCCGGTGTAGGCGTAGATCTTGGTGACCACACCGTCGAAGGGCGCCGTCATTCGCGCATATGCGAACAGGGCTTTGTCCTTGTCGAGCGCGGCCTTTGAAGCAATCGAAGCCTGTTCGGCGGCAGACAGGGCGGCCTTCGCGGCCGAAACGCTGGAACCGGCTTCGAGATCTTTGCCCTGCGCAACGTCAATATCCTGCTGGGCGACGAGCTCGGGGCGAGTTTTCTGGACGTCAGCGAGGCGCTGATAGGTGACGTGCGCGACATCGTAGGCGGACTGGGCGCGGCCGAGTTCTTCCCGCGCGCGTTCCTGGTCCTGTTGGCTGCGCCGGAGGGCGGCTTCGTCTTGAGTGAGCTGCTGTTCCAGTTCGGGGATTTCCAGGACGGCGAGGAGTTGACCCTGCTTGACGTGGGTTCCCCAATCAACGTACAGCTTTTGAATGTAGCCGGAGACTTTGGCGTAAACGTCGATTTCCTGGAAGGGGAGGAATTCGGAAGCGATTTCGAGTTCGCTGGAAAGATTCTGCCGCGTGACCTTGACAACAGCTGCGCTGGGGGCATCGGCTCCGTCGGCTTTTGTCTTGCCGGTCGAGTCACAGCCAATGAGAAGCGCCGCCGCCAATAATGGCAGAAGTGCGAGCAGAACCGGTGGGAACGCGAGCGGCGCAGGGCAGGGTGCGTCTGCGATCTTCATCTTTGACTCCATTTCTTCCTCACTGCTATGTGGAACGACTTGGACGAAGTCCACGAAGATTCTTTTGAAAATACTCATGCAGCTTTTCAATTGAAAAATCCGACGAGCGGCATAGATCGACGATCTGATGCCGGCGATCGGCGAGGTCGGCGGCCACTGGCGGAATTTGATCGGCAATTTCGGCTGGTATCGAAACAACGCCGTGACGATCGGCCTGCAGCAAGTCGCCGGGGCGAATGGTCATTCGAGCTACCTCGACGGCGCCCCCAAAATCAAATATGTGGGCGTAGGCGTGCGAAACGGAAATATTACCTGCGAGCATCTGAAACCCTGAAGCTCGAACCGCGTTGACGTCCCGCACCGCGCCATTGGTGACAACGCCCACACATCCGAGCGCCTGCAAAATGTTGGCATGAACCTCGCCGATAAGCGCGCCCAGTCCGGGACGAGAATCGACATCCTGAATCACGACGATGCGAGGCGCGGGCACGGTGAGGACGTCTTTCCACCAATCCGCCCTATCGTATAGATAGCCGCCGCCCTCCATTGGCGGGTCCGACGTTCGAATGCGCGCTGTGGCTGCGTAGCCAACGACAGGCGGCAGATCGTCGAAGACGCAGCGAATGCTGGAATCGGAGAACCCGGTGTTGGGTAAGCGTACCTGGAACCTTTCGATCGCGCTGGCGATCAGACAAGTGCTGAATCGGCGCAACTGTTCCAAACGAACAGGCGTCAGCGAAGGTGCAGTCATTCGGGCCTCCGGTTATAGTGCAACCGCCACTTAAATTAGGCACAGCTTCTGACTACAAAAAATGGTTTTGGGACGCGATGTTGCTAGGAGAGCGAGATGGGAGGAGCGCGGTACCGCAGACATACTATTAGAGAGATTCGCTGGACGAAGGGCGCTTCCCGTGGATCGAAACTGAAGACCGTAAGGCTGGCTTCAGGAATCACCAGCTGCGAACTTGGCTGGGTAGGTTGGATTTTGATCTCGGCTACAGTGCAGTCTGAATCCGCCTTCATCTTACTGGCGATTGAGAGATAACGAGCGGGATTCGACTTCGGGAGATACTGAACGTTCTTAGCTAGAGTTGAAAATCCGGCCAGGAACACGAGTAACGTGACGACTACGACCTGAATCGGGACAATTTTGAAGGGCTTAGTCCGCACTGTACCTGTTTGGCTGCTAGAATTCCGCGCATGAGCATCGATCGCCCCGCGTTCAAATCATCTTACATATCGTAAACCTAATTCGATTGCAAAAGCAATAGATTGGATGCCCGGCGTTTCTTGCGCGATCTTCGAAGCGAGAGTTAGCTGGCAACAGCCTGAGCCAGGAGAGGCTCGATGGCAGCGATATTCGTTTCGAGGTTGGCGGGAAAGCCGTGGCGCTGCTGCAGGTAGTCGGGCGAATTGTAGCTGAGCCACACTTTGCCGTCAGCGTCTTCCCAGACGAGCGCCTTGAGCGGCAGATCAATGGCGGTGCTGGGAGCAGCGAGCATTAGTGGGGTGCCCCCTTTCGGATTGCCAAAAATCAGCAATTGGGCGGGGCGCATCTTTAGGCCAGCTTTCTCGGCTTCACCACTGTGATCGATGAGCGCGAAAATTGCGACGCCCTTTGATTTCAGCAGCGTGCAAAGCCGCTGAATTGTCTCTAATACCGAATGAGGACTGGGTTTGCTGATGAAACCTGGAATCGAACTCGTGCTCATGGAACCTCCTCGCTCGCGAATCAATCCATCCAATCGAACGTTCGAGTAACGGCATTCTTCCACTTGCGAAAGAGTGAATCGCGAGTGGCGCTATCCATTGCAGGGTGCCAGGTGCGATCTACTTGCCAGTGAGCGCGAAGTTCATCAGTGCTCTCGTAGAACCCCACCGCAAGCCCTGCCGCATAAGCAGCGCCGAGAGCTGTGGTTTCCTGAACCGCGGGGCGCACGACTGGCCGGTTCAAAATATCCGCCTGGAATTGCATCAGAAGATCATTTGTTACCATGCCGCCGTCTGTGCGCAGCACGTCGAGATGAATTCCGGAGTCGTTTTCCATGGCTTCGACCACTTCGCGAACCTGGAAAGCGGTGGCCTCGAGGGCTGCGCGGGCGATATGGCCGCGATTCGCAAAGCGTGTGAGTCCGGCTATCACGCCGCGGGCATTCGATTTCCAGTAAGGCGCATAGAGGCCTGAGAAGGCGGGAACAAAATAGATGCCGCCGTTGTCTTCCACCGTTCGCGCGAGTGCATCGATCTCAGAACTTTTGTCGATGAGCTTTAGATTATCGCGAAGCCACTGAACTAGCGCGCCCGTGATCGCGATGCTGCCTTCGAGCGCGTAGCAGACAGGCTGCGAGCCGAACTTGTAGGCGACCGTCGTTAGCAAACCGTGTTTTGAGGGAATCGGCTTTTCGCCTGTGTTGAGCAATAGGAAGCAGCCGGTCCCGTATGTGTTCTTAGCTTCTCCCGGTTTGAAGCACGCCTGCCCCACAAGAGCGGCCTGTTGATCGCCGAGAATTCCTGAGATCGGCACGCCTTTTATCGAGTCGAGTTGAGCGTTTCCGTAAATTTCGCTACTCGAACGAATTTGGGGAAGCATCGCCGCGGGAATTTCGAAATCCGAAAGAATTTCTTCATCCCACATTAGCGACTCGAGGTTCATAAGCTGCGTGCGGCTTCCGTTTGATACGTCTGTGACGTGAATCCCACCAGGGGTGCCGCCTGTGAGCTTCCAGGCCAGAAACGTGTCGACGTTTCCGAACAAGATTTCGCCGGCCTCTGCTTTCTCGCGCAGGCCGGCAACATTTTGCAGCAGCCAGCGAATTTTCAATGCGCTGAAGTAGGTTGAGAGCGGAAGGCCGGTCCTCGCTCGATAGCGATCCTGGCCTCCAGCCGCTGAGAATTCACGAACGAGGTCGTCTGTTCGCGTGTCCTGCCACACGATTGCGTTCGCTACCGGTTCGCCTGTTTTTCGCTCCCAGAGGACAGCCGTCTCGCGCTGATTGGTAATCCCAATCGCGGCAAGGTCCTTTGGAGCCAGGGTGCGCTGGCTCATTGCTTCGCAGATGACTTCCTGTGTGCGTAGCCAAATCTCCTCGGGGTCGTGCTCGACCCATCCCGGCTGCGGATAAATCTGGCGATGTTCCTTCTGTGCCGTGGAGACGACCTGGCCTGCGCGGTCGAACACAATGAAACGCGTGCTGGTGGTTCCCTGGTCGAGCGCTCCGATATAACTCGGCACGGTTCCCTCTTCCACTACCAGTAGTTTTATACTCGTCCTTCTGGTAGGACGGTCAGCCCCGCTTTTCGCTGCAGGTCTCGAATCTTTTTGACGTATTCGGTTAAAGCATTGTCGCGATCCGCTTTTGACCATCCCAACTCGCGCATCAAAACTTCGGCGGTCGCCGGCGCTGCGGCGATTGTTTCGCTCCATCCGTAAAACTGCAATCCTACTCGCCGAGCGAGAACATCTTCAATCGTCATTGCCATTTCGAATCGGGCTGCGAATGCGACTTCCACTCGAAGCGGCGCGAGACCTTTCACGAGAGGCTCCGCGAGATTGGGGTCATCTGCGGTGAGGCGCAAAAGCTCCGCGGCGCGTGTGCCATACTTTTCTGCCAAGTGCCGCGCGGTGCCTTCCGGCACGCCAAAGTTGGTGATCAGCGTCTTCCAATAATCCGACGAGTAGCCGTCCGAACCGACCAGCGGATGATGCAACGTCGAGCACGGTGTTGGATTGCCGCCGAAAGATTTCTGAACGACGTCAATCGTATCCTGAGCCATGGCGCGATACGTGGTCCACTTCCCACCCATGATGCTGATCAGGCCGCTCAGGGAATCCAGTTCGACTTGATGGTCGCGCGCCAATTTTTTGGTGTCACGCGAATCGTCTGCGCTCAATAGAGGGCGAGCCCCGGCGAAACCGCCAACCACTTGGGCGGGCTTCACCGGCAGAGCAAGGTATCGGTTGAGATGCCGCAATAAATACTCTACTTCTTCGTGCGTTAAGAAGAGTTCTTCGCCAACTGCAACTTCTTGTTCGGTGGTTCCAACCAGCACACGTCCCCTCCACGGAATCGCGAATAATACGCGGCCATCCTCTGTTTTGGGAATCAGCATCGGGTCACCGCTCGAAAGCACCTCTGCCGGCAGGAGAATATGGACGCCCTTGCTTAGCCGGATGCGCGGTCTCGCGTCCGGATTCGCCATTGAGCGGATGGAATCCGCGAATGGACCGGTGGCGTTCACAAACGCGCGCGCGCGAATCCCGAAACTTTGCCCGCTGAACTGATCTTGAACAGTGACAGCTGCCAGTTTCCCATCTGCGCCCCCCTCACACGAGGTCACGCGCGCGTAGTTCAACGCCGCTCCGCCCGTTTCGGCAAACGACTGCACGAGTGTCACGTTGTAACGAGCATCGTCGAACTGCCCATCGGTGTATGCGACAGCACCGACCAGGCCCTGAGGGTTCAGATTCGGGAGGCCGCGCAACGTTTCCCGGCGAGAAAGAAAGTGGCTTGGAGCCAGACTCGCGTGGCCCGAGATCCAGTCGTACAGTTTCAAACCTGCTTCGTAATAGGCGAGGTCAAACAGGCTGTAACACGGAGTGATGAACTCCCTGGCACTGGCAAGGAACGGGCCATTCTTAAGCATGTGAATCCGCTCATGCAGAGCGCGATTCACCACTTTGTACTCAGCAGGATCGAGACGACGAAAAGCTTCTTCGAGATAGCGCACGCCACCGTGCACCATTTTCGTGGAAGAACTGGAGGTGGCCGAGGCAAAGTCGCCTGCCTCAATAAGTACAGTCCTCAGCCCGCGCAACTGGGAATCAAGCGCGCAGCCGGAACCGGTGGCACCGCCGCCGATCACACAAACATCAAAAGATTTATTTTCTATATCCTTGAGCGCTTCCCTGCGGCTCTTCATTCTGGAATCGCGCGCGCGCGTGGAGATGCTCAGGGATTAGCGGTCGCGCCCTTCGTGGCAACCGGGCTAGCCGCATTCTTGCCATACATCGCGCCCCGTTTGAGCAGCGGATCGCGCCACTCGCGTCTGTCGCGGCGAAGCAATTCAGCGGCCGCTTCCGGTCCCCAGGAACCGGCTGCGTAGTTGGGAAAATCGCGCGGGGGCAAAGCAGTCCACACATCCAGAATCGGTTGGACCACGCTCCAACCGGCTTCCACCATGTCGGCGCGCTGAAAAAGCGTGGGATCGCCCATCATGCAATCGTAGAGAAGAGTTTCATAGCCAGTGGAAGGTTCGGTTCCGAAATAATCGGCATATTCAAAATTCATGTCGACGGCACCGAGCCGCACGACAGGACCCGGAACCTTGGCCTCAAAGCTCAACGAGATGCCTTCATTCGGCTGAATACTGATCACCAATTCGTTCGATGGAATGTGTTCCACCGGCGTCTTACGAAATAAAACGAAGGGCGGCCGCCTGAAACGCACAACGATTTCCGTTACCCGCGTAGCCATCCGTTTGCCAGTCCGCAGGTAGAACGGAACGTCCGCCCAGCGCCAATTGTCGATGTGCAGCGCTACAGCCACGAAGGTCTCCGTATGGGAGTCTTTCGCCACGTTGGGCTCGGATCGATATGCGGGGACGGATTTGCCGTCAATCATTCCATCGCCGTATTGGCCGCGCACCGCTTGCGTGAGCACTTGCTCGGGATTAAGCGGCTGAATGGCGCGCAGAATTTTTGTTTGTTCGTCATGGACGGAGTCCGCATCGAACGAAATCGGCGGCTCCATGGACATGAGGGTAATGAGTTGGAAGATGTGGTTGGGAACCATGTCACGAAGCGCACCCGCACGGTCGTAATAATCGCCGCGCAGCTCCACTCCCAGTTCTTCGGCGACTGTAACCTGCACGTGATCCACATAGCGGCGGTTCCACACCGGCTCGAAAATTCCATTCGCGAATCGAAAGGCGAGAATGTTCTGAACCGTTTCTTTGCCGAGGTAATGGTCGATGCGATAAATCTGGTTTTCGTGAAGGACTTCGCCAATATCGCGGTTTAAGGCTACAGCTGAAGCCAAATCGTGCCCGAAAGGCTTCTCGATCACCACCCGTTTCCAGCCGCTGGAGTCAATATTTGTCAATCCGGCTGCGCCTAATTGTTTCACGACAACCGGAAAAAAACTGGGACTCGTGGCCAAGTAAAACAAACGGTTTCCGCAGGTGGCATGATCCCGATCCACTTGCGTGAGTTGATCTTGAATTTTCTTGTACAGCGCTGGATCCTTGAAATCGCCCGAAATGTAATACAGACGGTTGGCAAACCACTCCCACGCGTCACCGGCAGAACCCGTTAGAAACTCTTTCATCTCCTCAGTCGTTTTCTGTCGAAATTGCTCGGTGGAATATTCCTCGCGCGATGCGCCGATGATTGCGAACTGTTGCGGAAGGAGTTTGCTGTTGGCGAGATGGTAGAGCGCGGGAAAGAGCTTGCGTTTCGTCAAATCGCCGCCAGCACCGAAAATCACCATCGCGCACGCATCGGCGGGCTGGCCGCGCTCTTCGTGCACTAATCCTGTTGGATCGGATGAACCCATCGAATCGGCCTCCGCTTGATTTTTAGCGATTACAGAAGAGCTTGCCGCACTGCGCTGCTAAGGGCCCGCAATCCGGCCGCAACGTCCGCTCCCAGATGAATTCGCAACGCCCGGCGATCCCGCTCCGCGAGAACCTGGAAGTCGCCTCGAGCCTGCGCAGCTTTGACGATCCCGAATGTATATTTCTGCTCGGGCACGGGGATATCGGCAGCGTCATCGCAAGTGATTTGCAGAAATACGCCGGTGTTGGGTCCGCCTTTATAGGCCTGTCCCGTCGAATGCTGGAAACGCGGGCCGAATTCCGAGCAGGTGGCCACGCGCTTCTTGTCGCGAATGGTATGACGGATCGACTGCAATGCCGATTGATGCGCATCGTCCATTTCAATGTAGGCGAGAATCGCAAAGTAGTCTCCGGCCCGCAGGCGATTTAGATGCGCGCGAAGATATCCGGTGAGAGTCAGGTCGCCGCCGGCCGCCTTCTTCAAAGCTTCCGTATTTTTGTCATCCGAATACAGCTTGATTCCGCCGCCTTCAAAGAATGGATGCTCCGCCGGAAGTGAACCTTGCTTTTCGTACTCGGACGTTAGGTTCTTCGTAGCGATTTTTGCCGCTTCCACATCCGGCTGATTGAATGGATTGATGCCGATGATCGAGCCTGCCACCGCCGTGGCAATCTCCCAGCGGAAAAATTCCTGGCCGAGATCATAGACATCCGGGACGGCGATACGCACAACGGGTTGTCCCGCTTTTTCGAGCGCGGCCACCGCTTCATCCTGCTTTGCATCTGGCGCTGATTGCAGACGCACATAGGCAAAGATTCGATCGTTGCCATAGACTTCGGGCGGCCCAATCTGTTCGCGGTCAATAGGAATCAAGCCGGTACCCTTTTTGCCCGTGGATTCGGCTATCAACTGTTCGAGCCACGCGCCAAGATCGGAAATTCCGGGCGAAGCAAAAATGGTGACCTTGTCGCGCCCGCTTTTCTGCAGTGTGCCGAGGATTGCGCCAAGAATCGCGCCGGGATTCTCATCTGCGGGTACGACCGACGCGCATGCGTGAACCATCTCTTCCACGCGATCCAGAAACTTCGGGAGATCCAAGCCTTGAATCGCGCCGGGAACCATCCCGAAGTCTGAAAGCGCCGAGTAACGGCCTCCAATACTCGGTACGCCGAAAAAGACGTGGCGAAAACCGTCGGCTTCGGCAACCTTTTGCAGATGTGAGCCAGGGTCGGTGATTGCGATAAAGCGCTTCCCTGCCGGTTCCGAGGTGACGGCTTGTTTCACCTGCTCGTAGAAATATTGCTTGAAGATATTCGGCTCGAGAGTGCTTCCCGATTTGCTCGAGACGATGAAAATCGTTTTCGTCATGTCGAGCTTCTTCGCCAAAGTGCGGATTTGCGCGGGGTCGGTGGAATCGAGAACGAGAAACTGCGGATAGCCATCGATCTTTCCGTAGGTGAGTTCCATCACTTCCACGCACAAACTCGAACCGCCCATACCCAACAACACCGCATGGGTGAAGCCGGCCTGACGAATTTCATCCGCAAGCTGCTTGAAATCGCGGCTGTGAGCGACGTCGTCGTCGGCAACCGTGAGCCAGCCGAGCCAGTTCGCCTCGTCCTCATTTGTCCAAAGTGAGGCTTCGCGAGCCCACAAGCGCTTCATTTTCTGATTTGTCTTCCAATCTTCGAGGGTCGCTTTTACGGCAGTCGCGAGATTCTGTGGGAGTTTGTATGTAAGGTTGTTCACGGCCGACGCAGCGGGCTTCGCGGCGTGGGTTCCGACGGCTGCGAGGAGCTTGTCGAAAGCCTCCGAGAAAAGTTTCACGCCCTCTTCGGTCAGTTGGTCGGTAGCGGCCTTCATGGAAATCCCGGCGCGCTCGAGCGAATCCATCGTCTGCTGGGCCGCGGGGATATTTTCTTCCAGGCTCGCGCGCGGCTTTCCGTGGTCGCGGAACGCGTCGTAGGTGGCTGGCGGAATCGTGTCTACCGTATCTGCCCCGATGAGTTCTTCGACATATAAAATATCCGAGAACTTGGGATTCTTCGTGCTTGTGCTCGCCCACAGTACGCGTTGCGTTTGCGCGCCTTGGGAAGCAAGCGCCGCCCATCGCGGTCCGCTGAAAATTTTCTTGTATCGCTGGTAGGTCAGCTTCGCGTTGGCAATCGCTACCTTACCCACCAATTCCTGGAGCGCAGCTTGCTCGGACGGGTTCTGCGATTTTTTGACTCGATCCGCGATCTGGCTGTCGATCAGAGTATCGATGCGGCTGACGAAAAAGCTTGCGACGCTTCCGATCTGGCCCACCTTGCCGCCGGACTTCGCGTACGCCTCAAGCCCGGCGATATAGGCTTCGGCCACGCGCTCGTAAACATCTTGCGCGAAGAGTAGAGTCACATTGATATTGATGCCTTCGCTGATGAGTTGCTGAATCGCGGGGAGACCCTCCGAAGTTCCCGGCACTTTCACCATGAGATTTTCGCGGCCCACTGCCTTCCACAGCCGTCGTGCCTCGTCGATTGTTTCCTGCGTCTTGTGCGCAAGGTAAGGTGCCACTTCCAGACTCACATACCCATCGCGCCGGTGAGTCTGATCATAGACAGGCCGCAGGACATCGGCGGCATCCTTAATATCGTGAATTGCCAGCGCCTCATAGATCTGCTTGGCATCGAGATTTTTCTGCGCGCTCAATTCCTCGAGCGCTTTCGTGTAGTCAGTGCTGCCTGTGATTGCTTTCTCGAATATGGAGGGGTTGGACGTGACGCCGCGGAGGCCGTCCTGCTCGATCAAGCGAGCGAGTTCACCCGTTGAAATCAGGTTGCGCCGAATATAGTCGAGCCAGACCGATTGCCCGAATGCATTCAGCGCCTTGAGTGGATTTTGCGATTTCTTTGGATCGAATTCCTTTGGGGTTGCTGTTACGCCAGTGCTCATGATCGTCCTCTTTTCACCGCATCTCAAAGGTGCAGTCTATGCGTTAAACCCTTAGTCAGGTCCGAGCCTCGATTCTACCCCACTAGAGAGGCAGCTGGACGTGAATCCAATGTAAAATCTGCCGGCGACGCGTGGTGGGTTCATGTGCGTTCATGTTCGTCAAGTTAGCTATTGCGTTAGCCACGGAAACACTGATGGAGTGATTTTGCTCAGGGAAAGCGACCGATGATGCTGCGACGAAGTGTGTGGATGCTAGTGCTCGGAATCATTACGATGGGCGCGCCGTGCCAGAAAATATATAGCGCAAATACGGGATCGTCGCCGGGTATCTCACCGGCCCCACCTGACGAAATTACCGTTTCAGCGGCGATTAGCCTCAAGGATGCGTTGGACGAGATCTCGCATCTTTACACCTCCGAGCACGTCGGCGCGGAAGTGCATTTCAATCTTGGCGGTTCAGGTACATTGCAGCGCCAGATCGAGCAAGGCGCACCGGTCGATATCTTCATCTCCGCTTCCCCCAAAGAAATGGATTCGCTGCAGTCGCAGGGGTTGCTGTTAAACGACACCCGCAAAGATCTGGTGCGGAATAGCGTCGTCCTGATCGTTCCCGCGGGGAGCAGTATCTCTAGTTTTCAGGACCTGGCAAGAGCAGGAGTCAAGACGGTTGCGGTCGGCGAGCCACAAACCGTGCCGGCGGGAAAGTACGCGCAGGAAGTGCTTACACATTTTGGCATATACGACCAACTAAAATCGAAACTCGTGCTCGCGAAGGACGTCCGCCAGGTGCTCGCCTACGTCGAGACAGGAAACGCCGATGCCGGAATCGTATATGCCACCGATGCGAAGATATCGAAGAAGGTGACCGTGGTAGCGACTGCTCCGGAGGACTCGCACTCGCCCGTGGTCTACCCGGCTGCCGTGATCAAGAACTCCAAGAACGCAGCCGGTGCGAAAGCATTCCTTGAGTTTCTAGCGGGCGAAAAAGCGCGGGCGGTTTT
Organism: uncultured Acidobacteriota bacterium; assembly: GCA_963815265.1. GTDB lineage: Bacteria > Acidobacteriota > Terriglobia > Acidiferrales > UBA7541 > Palsa-295. The sequence goes on from CAWFGI010000006.1 coordinate 500,105, forward strand.
TCAGAAGTATGGCTTTATTCCGGCAGGAAGTTAGAACGGTCTGAACCGGCGGCTTGTCAGCTCGCAACTAGCTAGCGCCGGTCTAGCCGAAGACAAGGTGCTTCACGAAGCGAGCGGGGCCGTACAGCGCGAAGCTGGCGCGCGAAAAGCGCGCAATCAAGCGTCCCATCATCACGCGGCCGATCGCCCCCATGTCTATGTGACGGTTGCCGCGATGCACTCGAATCACGCGGCCTAAAAACTCCGCGCGCGTAACCGGCTCATCCTCTGCATCGAGCGCATCGCCCTTGGTTATTAGCGCGCCACGCTCTTTCCCACCTGCTCCAGCCGCCGCGCGGATTACGCGGTGAACAAATAGCCTCCCCGCACGCTCGAAGAGCACCACGTCGCCTCGCGACGCCTGTTCGTAAGCAAAGCTTCTAACGAACACCAGATCGCCAGAGCGAATCCACGGAAACATACTTGCGCCCAACACCCGGAAGCAAACCGACCCATCGGCTCGCAGCTTGGCAGCAATCGGATTCGATCCCTTTTCCTTGGGCGCGACGAAGCGCTCTTCAACGCATCGCGCGCGCGCGTACGCAATCGATGGGCTCATCAGGGATTGATCTGCACTGTCTGAGAGGTAATAGCCTTGCCGTCCAAAGACACGCGAACGCTCCATTCTCCGGTCATCCGCCGCTGCGAAATCCAAGCTCCCGCCACAGGCACCGTCCGCGTCATCGTCAGCGAGCTTTGCGACGCGTCGCTCACCAAAAAAGAGCTTTGGCTGGCCTGATAAAGCCCGCCGCCCGGTTGAAGAACCTCAAGCATTTGAGTGTGGTTGCCCGCAGAAAGATTCTCCCAATTCACGTTGATCACAAGATCGCGCAACGACGCGACGCTAAACGAAGTTGTCGGCGTGCAAGCGCCATCGCCATCGTCGCAGAACGAAATGGTCGCATCCGTGGGCGGCGGATTTCCGCCTCCGCCAGTGCCCGAGGTCATTCCCGTCTGACAAGCTGCGAAGCCTGCCACCAGACATAGAACAGCGCAGCCAAGCAAAACCGTGCTCCAGGCGCGCCTCGCTCGTCCTCTTTTTTTGGTATACATCAATTCAATTCCTCGCTCATCTCCACTTAGAACGGAAACGTAAAGCCATACGCACGCTGGTCGTTTGTCGATATATAAATTCGAGATAGCACAAGGTCCAGAGCAGGATCACCCACTATGCCAGGCTGTCCCGTATTGGCCGTTCGCTGCTTGCCGTCCACACCGGTCACAGCGTCGAGTTCATGGACCTTTCCGTCGGCTGAACCAACATACACCTTGGCGCCCCCAGTAAATCCGATGGGGGCCGAGGGGCCGCTAATCGTTGTCGACCACAGACTCGTGAACGTGTTCGCCGTCTTGTCATATTTCATCGCGTGGACCGCCGTCTGCCCGGAGAAAATCACTGTGTAAGGCGAAGTCAGTCCCAGAGTGATCGGAAACGAAATGATCGCACCGTCGCCGCCAGCCACTGACTTCAGCGTGGCCGCCGTGGCCGGATTGATCGCAAAAATCGTGCCTGCATTGTTGCCCACGAAAAGGACATCGCTTGGAATCGAAAGCGTCGGGTCGGTATCCGTATCGCCCAGTGCCGCTGTAGCAAGGACCGCGCCACTATTCGGGTTGAGCTTCCAAAGACTCGGCTGCGCAGTACCGCCACCGCTTCGGCTGGTCACCCAAACTGCGTGATTCACGAAATCGATGGCCGGCGAGGAGCTAATGATATCCATCTTAGCCACGCCGCCGGAGTTACCGATCGTTTGCCACACAGTAGCGCCCGTGTTCCCATCGATTCCCACGATTCGATTCGCGGTGGTTGAGGCACCATTTCGCGTGCCGACCACAAGTAAGTCGTGAGTGGGGGTAAACGTGGAGTCGCTGAATGATTTCACTTGCACCGAAGGCGCCCCTGTAAATCCGTTCGTCGTTAGACTGGTAGGATTCACCACCCACAGAATTTGCCCCGTATCCGTCGCGATTGCGTACACGAGCCCATCGTTATCTGCCACATACATCACATTGGCTGCCAGCGACGAATCCCCCGCATCGATCACCGGCGATCGGCCGGTCACCGGCCCGCCAAGCGACACAGGAGGATATTTTCTCAAGCCCGTAACCGCATCAATGCCAAACGACAAATTCGTCTGCGAGCCCGCCATCACGATGGAACCTGGGAAAAGCGACGGTGCTGCCAGCGTGGTCGAAAACGTTGCCGCGATCCAAACTGAATTCTGCCGATTCGCGGCCGTTGCGCTCGGAGTTCCCGAAATTTCCTCAGTGAATACGGAGCCCTGTGAAATCGGCTGCGTGGCGTAATAGTTTTTCTGATCCCGCAGAAAGACTTTATAGAACCACGTCGTATCGTTTGTGGGCGCTCCGCACGGGTCGGAACTATCATCCGTGAAGGCCGTCGCAAGCGACGTGTTGTCAAATACAACCGTTCCGCTCCCTATCACCGAGCACATCGCGGGATCTTGGGTGTCAGTTGGAACAGAACCCTTGTCGACCGGAAAGTTCGCGCGCCTGAGAATCAGAACGCCGGTGTAGTTTTCCGCAAAATTCACCCTGCCGATCGGCGTTGGATAACCCCAACTTACAGTCACCGTGCCGTCGCCCGGAACTGCAGCTGGGTTCGTTACATTCTGGACGAACGTGACATCAAGTACGGGCGCGTTCGCAGCAGTTCCATTGCGAGAACCGAAAGTTGTCGTGGCGCTGGTGTTCGAACCTTCGGCCTGGTCTCTAATTAGCGTGCCGTAGTTCGGCGTGCCGTTGTACCAATTTTGGACATCTGCGGTAATGTCGAATTGAATTGGAGTGGAGGTTCCGATTCCCCCCGCCACCGTCGCGGTCGATGTAGCTGTGCCTCCGATATCACCACCGTTGGCATTCCAGGCTTGCTTGGCAACGCGAGTGTTCCAAGTCACGTCTGATTCACGAAAAAATGACGTAATGCCATATGCCCCATATGTTCGTGGAAATCCATTCGTCGTGCTGGCAGTGGCTTCCATGACAAGCAATGCCTGCTTGATAGCCACGTTGGGCAGCACGGAAAGGTCAAATTGGACGATAGCGCGCTGGTTTGAATTTCCGTTTTTGGATTCAACCGTTAAAGTGGCAGCGCCGCCGGAATTAATGGTCGGTAACGCCTGATTAATCGTCGCGTCCGCCGCGCGGACTTGCGCGGCTGTCGCTTGAATCGCGATTACCTCTCGCGCCAAGATTGGCGCAGCCAGGAAGAGCGACAATCCGAGGCATAGCGTTTTCTGCCATACGGCGTATCGCTGAGCTTTGTGTAAAAGCCGGTTATTCATGAAGCGTGTTGCCTCCGTCTCGAAAACTTCCAACTCTTGCTCAAAATCAGTTACGAACGCCTCGGCGCGGCGTGACAAATCCCCTGCTGCCCAGGCATTTTTCCGCAGGCCAGCGCGAGCGTCTCGTAAATCGGCTCGGAGACACAGGAAGGTTTCACGTATGGCTTCTTTCCCGCCGCCATTCCGCCGTTGCGCTCCGCGTTCTTCTTCGATTGTTCCATCGCTTCTCCCAATCCCAGCCTGCAGGCCTACAGTGAAACCTGGACCAAATCCTTTCGCTGCACGATTCCGCTTAGCGCGCCCGTTAGTCCGCTCTCGAGATGCATGGCGCTAATCGGATTTTCAATTCCCGCCAGACGAGCATTCATCTCCGCCAATTCGCAGGCTCGCTCGTATGCACCAAGCAAATCACCACCTTCCATCTGCGCCAGTCCCGGACAACGTTCACAGTAATTCCGGATCGAGCACGACGAACAGAGCGGTAACTGCGACTCGCGCACGGCTCGGACACGGTTCATCTCTGTCGAGCCGTACCATATTTCATCAAACCGCTGTTTCCGGAGATTCCCCGCCGGCTTCGGCATCTGCACGCAGGGCGACACGTCTCCGTATGGCGAGATATAGCAGCTGTTGTGCCCCGCGCTGCAAGGGATGTCGTCATACGCGCTGCTTTCGATTCCGCTCGATGTCGAACTTCCTGTGATAAACGCAGACTTCGCTTCGGTTTCAGGCGGCGTGCACGCCCGCGAATTCAGATTCTGATCCTGCAGCACCCTCAAAAGTTCTGTTGGTGAACTGCGCAGCGCCAGCACACCTTCGCCGCCGTCCATCATCGGCGTGATCGTCAAATCGAGCATGTACGGCACACCCAGCTCCTCCGCCAGCGCCTGAACTTCGCGAAATCCCGCCAGGTTCTGTTTCATCAGCGGGCAGGCCAGCTTTACTTGCAGGCCCTCCGCAAGCAGAAACTGAACCGCTCGCAGCGAACGATCTAGAGAGCCCGGCACTTTCGTAATCGCATCGTGAATGGCAGCGTCGGCGCTGTAGATGCTGATCTGAATTTTTCGAATGCCCAGTTCGCGAAGCTTTCGCGCCCGGCTTTTATCAATCAACAAAGCATTCGTCTTCAGACTCACGTCAAAATTCAACCCGCGGCCGTAAGCGATCAACTCGAACAGGTCCGGACGAAGAAAAATCTCGCCTCCGCTGAACGTCAGGAACAATGCTCCCGCTTCGGCGAGTTGGTCGAGAATGTTCTTCACTTCGTGTGTCGTCATCTCCCCATAATCCTGATGGTCGAGATAACAATGAACGCAACGCTCATTGCACCGATACGTGAGATCGATATGCACGTTCCACGGCAGACGCCGCTCCACCGTCTTGCGAACGAGCCGGTCCATGACGGGTGTGCTAGGCACCGGTGGGCACCTCGGGCTGCTTCGACGGAACCAAGAGGCCCTTTGCTGAAAGCATCTCGATCAATTCGCACGCGTCAGCCTTCGCCACTGGCAAAGGCACGTCGTATTTCGCCGCCATCACATCCGCAATTTCATCCACGCTGTGTCGGCCATCGGCGCTCGTCCAAATAAGACTCGCCGTCTCATTTAGCTCGTGCACGTGGCTGTCTTCCGGAGAAATGATCACGGCCTCGCCATCAATTTCGCGCCAGGCCAGCTTGGGATTCCGCTCTGGAAAGAGATTCATGCCGCAATCACCTTCCAGAACCCATCGTCGCGGCGAAAAAGAAGCCGCTGACAGCGAACTTGTCCTACGAACCCGAGCAATAAACGCAGCAGATCTTCGTTTGCCTCCACCCTCGAAGTGAAAAACAGCACGCAAGGCAACAGGGCTCTTATCATTTCTTTCGTCGTTAAGCGTTCTACGCGGTCTTCAGCGGATTGAACGAGCGTGTAAATTCCCGCGATCGGGTAGTGTTCGTTCTGCCCGGCCGCCCGGAATTCTCCCCAGAATGGCGTGCCGTAGGCCTGCCAGCAGCCGTCGGTAAACCTCAGAAGCGAAATCTCGTCGGTCAGCACAGTTCCTGCCGGCGACAGCGATGCCACGGTGCTCTTTCCCGCCCCGGATCGGCCTGTAAACACGTAGGCGCGGCCATCGCGAACTACCGTCGCCGCGTGCAACAAGAATCCGCGCTGCGGCAGCAAAACCATCGTCAGAAGAATGCGCAGCAACGAATCGAGCGCATACTCGTGTCGAACTCCGTGAAATTCGGCGCCGAAGGAGTCCAGCAGCATCGAGGCGTCATCGAGAACATAGGAAAAGTTTGGATCCTTGCCCGTAGGCCGGGCGTCGCTTTGAGCGTCGCTCCGTAATAGCACTGGCAGCCCACCGTCATTGTCAGCCGTAAATTCGCGATATCGGGAGAGCGCCTTTTCGCGCAGATGAGGACCGGAAATCAAGAGCGAGAGCGGCACTCTCCCGATCGAAATATTGAGTGGACACAGGCTTCCCTGCGCGCTGGCTTGCGGTCCCAAGTCTTGATGACCCCTTTGCTATGCGTTACGACGCAACATTCGGGTCGCGTCCCGAAACGCTTCCCGCTCAGAGCGATGCGCCAAATTCCCAGCAATTATTGAGAGGAAGCCGCTCCTAGTCTTGCCGGGGGTACCCAAGGGGTCAACAAAGAATTGCCCTCGCGTGTCGTACTTGTGACTAATTTCCTGAAGACGTGCTTGGGGCTAAACAGTGTAGTGACTTCCATTTGGCGGCTGTATGAATCGGCGCGCGCTTTGACCTTTCCTTAGCGCGGCCTTTCAAATCCACAACGACGCATCTTGGCGTCGCCGTGCCCATCCATACTTGTGCAACAGCCGCAGCGGGCGCAGCACAAGATAAAGCGGCGCGAGCGGCCCAGGCAATTGCACCATCTCCCAGTCCTCCTCCGCCGGAATCACCGCCAGACGCAACGAGTACCGCCACCCTGCCAGCGTCCCTTGCACCATTCGCCGGCGAAACCGCAGCCGGCCTCCTGTGCTTGCGCCGGCAAGGTTTCGGCTCAAAGTTCGATGCTCCACTTCTCGCGCCACGGAAACCGCTTCCCTATCTTCACGCACTCGCTTGCGAATCTCCGCAGGCATCGGTGATTGCGACAAGCCATCCGCCAGCGCCAGCCCCAGATGAACCATTCGCTCCACCCGCAAACTCTCCGCCGTTCGAAACGCCGCATCCCAATCGAGATCGGCATGCCTCTGGATAAGCTCCGCGACGTCCGCGATCCACGATATCCGGTCCCAAAAATCCTTTGAGCCGTGGACACAAAGCGCCGACAATAAATCCTCTGGCGCAAATGTCGCCACTTCCTGCCCCGCAACCATCACCTTGACCAGCCGCTGAACAAACCGGTCGATATCCGGAGCAACCGGAAAATGTCGCAGCGTCAATTCCGTATGGAGTTCGACAACCGCCCGGCGCTTTTCATCGCGATAGTTGTACTCCCCCGGCACCAACGCCGTTTTCGAATCCTTGGACAGAATCCATGGAAATCGCGCCTGATACCCGAGCCCGAGCATCACCTCGTGCGCTTTCGTCAAATCGCGCTGCGGCACGATGATGTCGAGGTCGTCGAAGTCGCGCAGCGTCAGGTTCCCGTAGGCTTGCTCAGCGAGCACGGGCCCTTTATACGGAATTGCCACGATCCCGGCAGTTCGGAACAGTTCGAGAATTTTGTGCAGCTCCGCTGCTAAGAATAAGCATCGAACCGTGTTAGCGCGGCACGTGATCTTCAGTCGCTCCAACACGCCGGCAGGCACGCACTCCGGCACGACCGCCCGCAGATTCAAATCCAGCAATGGCCCAACTGAATTCTCCGTGGCTTCGCTTAGGACAAAATCCCAATCGAGCGGCCCCGCAGTGATCTTGCGAATTTGCTCCGCGATTTCCGGAACCATACGTGTGCGCGCGCAGCTCGCCAGCAGCTGCTTTTCCGCACAAGCGGCTTCTGTTTCCTTTAAACGCACCGTCTCGTTATCGCAACGCTCCCTCGCGAAATACTACGCTATTTGAAGTTGTGTCACTGTTGGATTCTGCTCGAGGAGGGAAGCTCCTGCGCCGCCACATCGTGCGGCAGCGCAGGAAACTCGTATGAATTAATATCTATAAGAAGTTATGAAGTATTGCGAAAAACCCGAACAATCTAAGCCCGAATAAAATGATTACGCCGCCATCGGCTGAAGATACGGCCCGTGCATGTGAACGCGCTGCCCAATTTTCAGAAGTCGCGCCCGCAGAGTCTCGGGATCAAGACCCGCACTGGCGCACACAGCCTGAAAATCCGCGTTGTCCTCAAACAAGAACGACTGCGCCTCACGCCGTGCCCGCAACGATCCTTTGCGCCAATCTTCTACTGCCATCACGACGACCGCCGTCCACAACCGGCGCTCTGAAATACAATCTTCCGTCACGCCTTCCTGTCCCATCATCCTTGCGCCGCCGTTTGTTCCCTTTGAGTCCATCGCTCGTCCCCTTGTCCCCGGCGGCTTTTTTACTTTTGTTCTCGCCGCTCACTCCTGACAAATGCACCTCACGGACCAATCGCACTGGCGCCGGACATAAACCGCACAAGCCGCGCAATAGCCATGTATACAGCGGGTTACAGCACCGACAAAATGCGAAGGCAACAGATCGCAGCCTCGCGCGCCACGCTTGCAAGGGCCCACACGCGCACACCTGTTTCAGAGGTGTACATATCGCGCCCTATCCTGTTTGCTTTGATTTGCTGCGATTGGCTGCGATTGCTTCTATCAGTAGCTATTGAACGGCGGGAACCGCGAGCATCTCACGCAGCTTTCCAGCAAGCGTCATAAGCGTGAAAGGCTTCTGCAGCAGCACTGCATCATTCCGGAGAATCCCGTGATGTACCACGGCCTGATCCGTGTATCCCGACATGTAAATAATCTTGATTCCAGGCCGAATCTGGCTCACTCGTTCCGCTAATTCCCTGCCGCTGATTCCCGGCATCACCACATCAGTGAGCAGCAAATGAATCGGGCCAACGTGCATGGCGGCCAGCTCCAGCGCCGTATGACCATCCTCCGCCTCAATCACGGTATATCCGCTCGACGCAAGATACTCGCGCGCCAGCTCCCGCACGCCCTTCTCATCTTCCACAAGGAGAATTGTTTCAGAACCGCGCTCCGGAATCTGCGTCTCGCTCTTGCCGTCCCGTCCGGCAGGCACCGCAGTCTCTTCGATTCTCGGCAAATAGATTTTGAAACTCGTGCCCCGGCCAGGCTCGCTATACACCCAGACATATCCGCCGCTCTGCTTCACCACGCCATACACAGTCGCCAGCCCAAGCCCCGTCCCCTTGCCTTTCTCTTTTGTCGTAAAGAAAGGCTCAAAGACGTGAGCCTGCGTCTCAGCATCCATGCCGCAGCCATTATCCGTTACCGCCAGCATCACGTACCTGCCCGGCGACAGCACCGCCGGCGGATGTGAATACGACGCATCGAGCTCCACGTTCGCGGTCTCAATCGTCAGCCGTCCGCCCTGCGGCATCGCGTCGCGCGCATTCACCGCCAAATTCAAAATCACCTGCTCGATCTGGCTTCGATCCGCCTTTATTAATCCGAGATCGGGCGCCGACGATGTCTCCAGCTGCACATCTTCGCCAATCAGCCGCCGCAAAATCTTCTCCATCTCCGCCACTACGCTCTGCACATTCAAAATCTTCGGCGCCAGCATCTGCTTCCGGCTGAAGGCCAGCAACTGCCTCGTCAATGACGACGCCCGCTGCGACGCCATCTGAATCTGCTCCGCATTTCGGCGCAACGGGTCGCCATCCGGAAGCCGCTCGACCAGCAGATCGCTATAGCCCTGAATCACCATCAGCAAATTATTGAAGTCATGCGCGATGCCGCCCGCCAACCGCCCCACCGCCTCCATCTTCTGCGCCTGCCGCAGCTGTTCTTCCAGCTGCTTCCGGTCCGTGATATCCAGCGACATGCAGATCGCGCCCGACACTTGCCCATCGGAATCTCGCAACGGCTCCACGTGGCATGCATACGAGCCGCCCTTCCATTCCACATGGAACGTCATCGGTTCGCCCGCTACGGCGCGCCGGTGCGACGCAATTGGCAAGAACGTCTGGTCCGCCGTTTCAAAATAATCCAGCAGCGACATACCCAAAAGCTCGTCCGGCTTTATTTTCAGCCGCGCAAATCCCGCCCCTAGCGCCGACGTAAACCTCAAGTCACGATCCACCGTCCACAGCACCGCGGGCAGCTGCTCCACCAGCACCCGCAAACGCGCTTCGCTCTCCCGCACCTTCTCTTCCGAACGCTTCCGCTCAATCGCCAGCGCAATCTGCCCGCCCACCGACCCCAGGAATTCCTGGTCGCGCTCCGTGTACGCGTTTTCGTCCTCGTAGTGCTGCACCACCAGCACTCCGATCGTCGCTGCCGGCGTCCTCAGCGGCACACCCAGCCAGGATGGCGACGGCGTCCCCACCAACTCCACCTTCCCTTCCTCCGCCAGCAAATCGAAAGTCCGCTGCGGAATCAACATCGCCTGCCCCGTTCGATACACGTGCGCGGTGCAACTCTTGCCCACGCGCTGCGGCGGCGGCGCCTGGTCAAACTGATCCACAAAAAACGGAAAATGAAACATCCCCGTCGCCGGCTCATACAGCGCAATAAAACAATTCTCCGCGTACAGCACCTTCTTCAGCGCAATGTGAATCAGTCGCAGCAGGTCATCCAGGTTGTCCGTCACATTCACCGCATGGATGATTTCGAAAGTTACCTGCCGCTCCAACTCCGCCCGTTTACGCGCCGTAATATCCTCGATCGTTCCTTCGTACGACAGAATTTCCCCATCCGGATTCCGCACCACGTGCGCGTTTTCCGAAATCCAGATCTTCGCTCCATCCTTGCGGCGTACCTCGTATTCGAAATCCTTCACCGACCCGTACTTTTCAATCAGGTGCTTGAACACCGTTCGAACATTCGGGTCCGCATATATCTCTTTCCCCAAATCCTCGACGCTTGAAATCATCTCCGAAGGCGACGCAAACCCGCACATCCGCGCCAGCGCCGGATTCACGCTGAGATATCGTCCATCCGTGGTCGTCTGAAAAATTCCTTCCGTGGCGTTCTCGAAAAGACTGCGGAATCGCTCCTCGGCTTCCCTCTGCGCCTGCTCAGCGCGCCTTCGCTCCGTGATGTCCTCATACATACCGAAGCTGCCCACCAGTTTTCCGTCAGCCGAAATCGGTACTCCCAGAATCTGGACGTCCACAAGCGATCCGTTGCTTCGCAGCCGCTTGGCTTTCTCCCGCACCACGTTTCCGGCAGTCGATCGCCGCGTCAATGCCGCCGCTTCTTTCAGCAACTCACGAGGCGCCAGTAGCGGATCCAGTTCCACGCCTAGAATTTCCGATTGTTGATACCCGAAGAGCGTCTCAAACGCAGGATTGCACATCAGCACTCGATGCTGCAGATCGAGCACTACGATTCCCAGAGGATTGTTTTCAGTTAGCGCCTGCACGTAGGCCGAGTGCGCTGCGGGAGACGGGCCCTTCCCCTCCGCCGTCACACTTCTCTCTTTTCGTTTCTCGGTCCCGCGCTGCGCTTTCGATCGCTCCGCGCCGAGTTCCTCAGTTCGTGATGGCATAGGACAGGTTTCGGAGCCGCACGCAGCTCCGCGGAAACACCCCACGCTCTAGATATAGCGGCGAGCAACCTGGGTCACAATGGTACCTTCGTACCAAAGTGAAGCATTTAGAGGCACTTACGACACACTGCGTAGTATTTCAAAGACTCGCAATCACACTGCGAAGAAGCCGCACCGCGTTGGCGACCATTTCACTTTCCGAGGTTCCCCTGAGGAATTGCCGCACCATCTTTGCGCGGATCCGAAGCTCCAAAGTTCACGCCGCTCGAGAAATCGCGCCGCACCGCCTGCCCGCCGCCCATGTCGGTCGAAAAGCTGCCCACTACTTGAATCTCATGCCCGCGCTCGGCAAGCGCCTTTCGCACCCCGGCATCAATGCGATTCTCCATCTCCACGTCGCATCCCGCGAAAGTATGTTTCGAAAACCGCGCCGCCTCCAGCGCCGCCTGAATATTCATCCCAAAATCCACCACGTTCGCCACAAACTGCGCATGCGCCTGCGCCTGATTGAATCCGCCCATAATTCCAAATGCAATCCGCTCATCCCCGCGCGTCATAAATCCCGGAATGATCGTATGCAAAGGACGCTTGTGCCCCGCCAGCGCATTCGGAGACGCCGAATCGAGACTGAACAGCGCCCCCCGATTCTGCAGCACAAAACCACTCTCCTCTGGAACGATCCCCGATCCAAACTCTGAAAAATTGCTCTGAATCAGCGACACCATATTTCCGTCCCGGTCCACCACCGTCAAATACGTAGTGTCACCTTTCGTGGGGAATTCCGGCTCTCCCGCTGACACGTTGCAATTCGCCTTCGCCATATCAATCAGCTTCGCTCGCCCAGCGGCGTACTCCTTGGATAGCATCCCGGAAACCGGCACGCGGCTGAATTTTTGATCGGCCACATAGCGGTACATATCGGCATACGCCAATTTTTTCGCCTCTATCATCGCGTGCAGCGCGTCCGCGGAATTATGCCCGTACTTCGCGAGCGGAAGCGTCTCCATCATGTTCAACATCATCAGCGCCGCGATTCCCTGCCCATTCGGCGGTATCTCATAAACAGTCCAGCCGCGATACGTTGTCGAAATAGGTTCCACCCATTCGCTCGAGAACTCGGCCAAGTCCTCTGCCGACATCAGGCCGCCCATCTTCGATTCAGTCGCCACAATGCGCTGCGCAATCCCGCCTTTATAGAATCCATCGCGCCCATCTTTGGCAATCAATTCGAGAGAACGCGTCAGATCGGGATTGCGAAATACTTCTCCAAGCCGCGGCGCTCGTCCGTCGATCAGAAAAGTTGCTGCAGCATTTCGATCGTTTTTCAAAATGCCCTCAGCGGAATCCCAGTAAGCCGCGTCCCACTCCGGCACAGGAAACCCTTCTTTCGCATATCGAATCGCCGGCTCGAGCACTTCCGAAAACTTCTTCGTGCCCAATCGCGAAAGCAGCTGCGACCATCCATCCACCGCTCCCGGCACAGTCACGGATTGAATGCCATCGGCCGGCATCTTCCCGCTGATTCCCTTTGCCTTGAGAAATTCAATCGAAAGTTTCTTTGGCGCCCACCCGCTAGCATTCAATCCGTAAAGCTTCCCTGTCTTCGCCTCGTAAACAATCGCGAATAGATCGCCCCCAATTCCATTCATCATCGGCTCCACGACGCCCATCACCGCATTCGCCGCCACAGCCGCATCCACAGCTTTCCCGCCGCGAGCAAGGATCGTGGCGCCAGCCTGAGCCGCCAGCGGACTCTCCGCCGCCACAATCCCCTCTCGCGTCAGTACCATCGAACGCGTCTGCGTCCGATCCTGCCCCCGCGCAGGCGCCACAACAATCGGCAACACAGTCATCACCACCACCAACCAAGCCAACGCCGCTGCACCATTCCACGTCGCCCCATTCCGCACTGCCCCTCCAAGCCCAGCCAACAAATTCCGCCCGTACAAAAATTTCCGTCCATGCAACAAATCACGGCCGTAGGGGCGGGTCTCAGACCCGCCCGCGTATCACACTGCACAGCCGCATCATATCGCTGAGCACTCGTCCCGCCGTCCTCCACGCGTCCCTGCCTCCGCGGCCACTTACTTCTTCGGACCCCAAGTGGCACAGGCACTCACTCCTGCCTGTGCGCCTCTCTCGCAGCTACCGCAACAAGCCTTGCCACCAACACCATCTCGCTACCCTGAACCAGCACTACTTCTTAGGTCTCGACTCCGGCGGCACCCCACCACTAGCCCTGTAATAAGCCACCAACAACCCGTAATGCTCCCCCATGTGCTCCGTATACCCGTCCCAATACTCAAGCAGCTTCACCACCCCCGCATCCCCCTGCTTCTTCGCCAGCGCCGCCCCATCCTCAATCGACTTCTTCAAAAACGCCACAGTAGCCGCCTTCGTTTTGTAGTCAGCCACAGCCGGATCATTTCGTCCATCACCGAGCTTCGATTTCGCCATCTTGTTCAAGATGTCGTAATTCGACCCCGCCACGTGCAGAATCACTTCCTGAAAAGTGCGAGTAGTGGGCGCAAGCTTGTGGTCGTACTTATCCTCCGGCCAGTCCTCCGCCATCGCCACCAGCCGGTTTCCCACGTCGTTCCAATTCTCAATGACAGCTTCTGCAGCCGTCAGCGGTTTCTTCGGTTGCACACTATCCTGCGCGCGCACCACCCCCGCAAAAAGCGCCATGCACAGTGCAGCGGCCACAAAAATTGGGCGAACGACTCGTATCATCGAAATTTCTCCTTGTGATTTGGATTGCCCCGCTGCCTGCCCCAGGGACGCCGCTAACCTACCTGACTTTCTAACTCAAGTCCAACTAAGACGCTCTCTCAGAAAAAGGCTACTAGGCTGCGTGCAAAACGCTGCAGTGAGCATCGAAATACTGAGGGAGAATTCTGTTGTAACGCCGAAAGTCTTATTGAAACGCTTATCCCGGCGTGCTACCGTCCTCAGAGAGTTGTGAACACTCGGCGCCAACTCGGCCGTGGAATCCGCGACGCGCTTGCGGTCGAGACGGCTGTTCTAATACACGGTAGCGCGATTAAAGCTTTTAGTAACGCACCTCTTTACAACTACTTACGAATTTCTAATCGGCGGTATTTGGCCCCCCAAGCCGCGCAGAACCCAATCCAAAACTGGCCCGTTTTTTGCCCACGAGAACTTCGTCCTGCCCAGAAACCAAGTGAGTTCGACCATGTCACCAAGAGATTCCAAATCCGAAGCAGCCGTTAAGCCTCTCGACGCGACCCAAAGCGAGATCGAGCGCATCGTCCGCGCCGAATCGTCCGACCCGTTCCATTTCCTCGGGCCGCACTGGCTCGACCGCGACGGCAAGCGAGTCTTGGCGATCCGCGCCTATCATCCCGCAGCGAGCGAGATGGCTGTCGAATGGCTGCCCAATTCTCCCAAACGGCACTCCGCGATTGCGGCGGAGAAAATTCATCCGGGTGGCGTGTTTGAAGCCGTGGTTCCGAGTGATGTCGGTAAGCTGCGCGACAACGACGAAATCGCGCCGACTTCTTACCGTTTGAAGTTCAAATTTGCCGACGGCAATTCGCTTGACATATTTGACGCTTACGCTTTCCTGCCCCTGCTCACCGACTACGATCTCTATCTTTCGGGCGAAGGCACGCACTACCAGAAATACGAAAAGCTTGGCGCGCACGTGCGCGAAGTCGCCGGCGTTAGCGGCGTTCACTTCGGCGTCTGGGCGCCGAATGCGTTGCGAGTTAGCGTTGTCGGAAACTTCAACTTCTGGGACGGCCGCATTCACCCGATGCGCTTGCGTGGCGAGACGGGAATCTGGGAACTTTTCATCCCCGGCCTCGATGAAGGCACGCTGTACAAGTTTGAAATCAAGTCTCGCGCTGGCTTCTGGGGCCTGAAGTCCGACCCGTATGGATTCGCTGCCGAGAAGCGTCCCAACAATGCTTCCGTCGTCGTAGATATCGACAAGCATCAGTGGAACGACGCCGCATGGCTCACGCAGCGCGCGTCGCGCGATTGGCTGCATTCGCCCATGTCGATTTACGAAGTGCATCTCGGTTCGTGGCGGCGACGGCGCGATGAAGGAAACCGCTGGCTCACCTATCGCGAGCTCGCCGATGAGCTGATTTCTTACGTCAAGGGAATGGGCTACACACACATCGAGATGATGCCCGTAATGGAGCACCCACTCGACAAATCCTGGGGCTATCAGACCGTCGGATATTTCGCCGTGACCAGCCGATTTGGAACTCCCGACGATTTTATGTACTTCGTCGATCGCTGCCACCAGGAAGGCATCGGAGTGATTCTCGATTGGACGCCCGCACATTTCCCGCGCGACGCGCACGGCTTGGCATTCTTCGATGGCACGCATCTTTACGAGCACGCCGATCCGCGCAAAGGCGCGCATCCTGACTGGGGCACGCTCGTCTTCAACTACGGCCGCAACGAAGTGCAGAATTTTTTGATTTCGAACGCGCTCTTCTGGATCGACAAATATCACCTCGACGGTCTGCGCGTGGACGCGGTCGCGTCCATGCTCTATCTCGATTACTCGCGCAAGGCGGGCGAATGGATTCCAAACCGCTTTGGCGGCCGCGAGAATCTCGAAGCGATTCGCTTCCTCAAGCACTTGAACGAAGTGCTACACACGCAGCATCCCGGTGCGCTGACGATCGCGGAAGAATCCACATCGTGGCCCGCGGTTTCGCGGCCTGTCTATCTCGGTGGGCTGGGCTTCGACTTGAAATGGAATATGGGCTGGATGAACGACACGCTGCGATTCATGGAATACGATCCGATTCATCGGAAATACCACCATAACGAACTGACGTTCTCGATGATCTACGCATTCACCGAGAATTTCATTTTGCCGCTCTCGCATGACGAAGTGGTCCACGGGAAACGTTCCCTGCTCGAGAAGATGCCGGGCGACGATTGGCAAAAGTTTGCAAATCTCCGCCTACTTTTTGGTTACATGTGGGCGCATCCGGGCAAGAAGCTTTTGTTCATGGGCAGCGAGCTTGCGAAGCGAGAGGAATTTTGGGACGAAGATAGCGTTGATTGGAGACTTGAAGATTCTCCTCCGCATCGCGGGATCCAGCAGCTAATGTCCGACCTGAACCGCCTGCACGTACAAGAACCTGCTTTGCATGAGCTCGATTTCGAGTGGGCTGGCTTCGAGTGGATCGAAGCCAACGACGCCACAAACAGCGTGATCGCATTTCAGCGGCGCGCGAGAAATCAGGAAAATGCAGTCGTCGTGGTATGCAACTTCACGCCCGTCGTTCGCGACGAATATCGAGTGGGCGTTCCTCGACCTGGCTACTATCGCGAAATTCTCAACACAGACTCCGGCTACTACTGGGGCAGCGGCGCAGGAAACGCCGGCGGAGTGAACGCCGAACCTATACCGTGGAACGGGAAACCCTGGTCAATCAACCTGCGCCTGCCGCCTCTCGCTGCGAGTTACTTTAAGTGTCCCGCCGATTGACGAACTGACAGTCCTCATTTCTAGCGCGCATTTTTTCAAAAATTCCAGGGAACATTCTCGCGGTCGTCTCCGTACATAGCGACAAGGAAACAACAGGAGGTTTCACGATCATGCGAAGAGAGAAATCAGCAGTCGCGGTTTCGTGTTTGCTGCTTATAGCAACGATCGCAGTGGCGATTGGCATTGCGAGAGGCGCAACGACGGCAGCAAAACCCGCGGCGGAGCGCTACCTGCACGTAAAGGTCGACGCCGGAACGAAAGGTGAAAGCGTCAACGTGAACGTGCCGCTTTCCATGGCGGTGAAAATTCTGCCGACGATCAATCATGGAGAGCTGCACAACGGCCGCGTGACCATTTCGAACGCCGATATCAACGACGTGGATCTGCACGCGATACTCGACGCCGTTCGCACCGCGCCTGATAACGAATTTGTGACCGTGAAGAGCAGCGAACAGGATGTGCGCGTGGCCAAGTCCAACGGAAACCTGATCATTCATGTACGCGACTCCGGAAAAGAGAGCGGCAAGAGCGCGCAGAAGGTCGACATTACCGTTCCGATGAAAGTGGTCGACGCGCTGTTTTCCACCGCGAAGCAGAACGAGCTCGACGTGGCAGCGGCGATTCGCGCTCTTGGCGAAGCAGGCGAGACTGTGCTGGTGACGGTGCAGGACGCCGAGCAGAACGTGAAGATTTGGATCGATTCGAAGAGCGGGGCGGAGTAAAACGTTGCTTGTGGTTTTCCGAGTGCTGGGTGCTTACGTTGAGATTCTTCGCTGCGCTCAGAATGACAGCGGTTTTTAGCCAGCCGAGAAGTTAGAGGTGATCATGATTCTTCTGGGAAAAGTTGGGATGGCGATTGTGGGAAGCGCGCTTGCTGGGGCTGGGATCATTTGCAGCGAGGGGATGATTTCGGTGAACGTGGAGACGAGGCAGCCGGAGAAGCATCACGTCTATGTTGTAGCTCCGGCGATGCTCGTGCCGATTGCGATGCACTTCGTTCCGAAGGAGCATCTCGCGGAACATGCGCGCGAAATTCAGCCGTGGTTGCCGACGATTCGAGCGAGCCTTGATGCGCTCCGAGAATCGGAGGACATCACATTCGTAGAGGTGAAGGAACAGGGGCAAAACGTGCGAGTGGCGAAGAGCGGCGGGTCCATCGGGGTGGATGTGAACGAGAACGACGAAACCGTCCACGTCTCCGCGCCGATTCGTGCCATGTCCAGCGCGATCGAAGAACTTGCCGCGGCGAGTCCTGCGCCCACGCGCTAGATGCGCTGCGGATTCCTTTCCGGCGGGCGTCGCAAGCCCCTTGCAGGCGCTCGCCCGGAATGAGATCGCATCACGCGCCGGCTTTCGGCGGAATCCAGTAAACTTCCTGCCTCAGCGACTGGTTTGGAAATCCGCGGCGCTTCAAAATTCCCATTCCCAATTCGATCATCTGCGGATGGCCGCAAAGGTATCCAGTTGTAGTGTCGCCCGTCAGTCCCCATTGGTCGCTATATTTGCGAATCAAATCTTCGACGCGGCCCGTCTCGCCGCGCCATTCCGGATCTTCCCACGGCCGGCTGATCGACGGAACGTAGGTGAGCCACGGAACTTCGGCAGCGACTCGTTCGATTTCCTCGCGATATCCAAATTCAATGGATCGGCTGGCGGCATTGATCATGTAGAGATGGAGGTCCGCCGGCATATTGTTCTCTTTCCAATCTTTGTGAAGGGTTCGGATGTATGAAACGTAGGGAGCGACGCCGGTGACAGTGGAGAGCAGCAGATGATTCTTGTGGCCGCTTTTCAAATCCAGGGTGAAGAGGCCTTTAGGAATCTTGCGCATGCTGACTTCATCGCCTACATGCAACTGATGAAGCTGGGGGGTCAACCGCCCTTGGGGGACGAGCTCGAAAAAAATTTCGAGTTGCGGCTCGTACGGCGAAGAGACAATGGAATAGGCGCGCTCGATCAAGCGGTCGCCGTCCGGCACGCCCAGCGTGGCGTACTGGCCGGCAACGAAATCGAACTTGCCGCCAGGATCGAGTTTGACCTTCCAGAGGTCATGGGAGATCTCGTCGCGCTCCGTGATGCGGGCGCGGTAGAATTTGTCGCCGCTGAGCGCCATGCGTGGGGTGTCTCCCAAGGTTGCCTCCGAAGTTAGATGACATTCCTCAGGCTCGGAACCAATAAAAAAAAGACGCCCCGGCAGCACCGAGGCGTCTCGCGCAATACGTTGACGGAATCCTACGCGAATACTACCGCTGTTGTCCACCGCCCATCAGCGCCGGATTGAAGGGCTGTGGTGTGCCGGTGATTTTGTCTTTGTAATCCGAATACACCTTGGTCAGCACCATGGTCGTGTCTTTGCCCTGATGCTTCACAAGACCGTAGGGACCTGCGTTTTTTGCGACCCAGGTGTCTGCAGAGCCGTCTTTGGCGCGATAGTGTTCGGCAGTAAAGGTGCCGGCGGGAACGGTGACGGATTCGCTGCCGAGGTCTTCGGCGTCGTTTCGCGCGTCGGTCGGCACGCGAGAGTGATCGCCTCGACCCATCCCGGCGGGCATTTCCATCGGCGGCCTGCTCGGAAACTGCATGATCATTTTAGAGGCGTGGGTGTTCTCGCCATCCATTACCAGAAGGGTTTTGAAAACCATTTCACCGCCCGCTCTTTGGTCGGGCATAGCCATTTCCCACCAGTAGGCGTCCTTTCCATCGACGGTTTCTTTTCCCACGATGGCCATCTCCATGGTTTTCTTGCCATCCTGCGTTTGGACTTCATACGCCGCGCCAACTCCCACCTTGGGATTAAAGACGCCGGCAAACTGCGGCGGGCCGCCACCACGCATCATCTGGGCATCGGACGTGGATGCCAGGCCAAGGGCACAAAAAACGATTGCTGCCAAGACGGATAGGCACTTCTTCATCGCGACACACTCCTTCGGTTTGTGGGTTAGGACACCACTCTATGGCCCCTATTGAACTACAAGTCGCGGCCTTGTGAGTCTTCCATTTTGGAGAAGTCGAACGAAGCGTTAATCTTCGCGCCGCTCAGTGAGGTGGAAAATTCCGCGCCTTTTTCATTCGCCGGTATTGCGGACTCACCGTTTGCAGCTTTCTTGGGAAACAGGAAGACTATGCTTTCAATCGAACCGTCGGCTTTGTGCTCGATCTTTACGTCGCTCGGAGCCAGCTTCTCTTTTGTGCGTTTCAGTTCCAGAACGGCGCTCTTCTTGATGGCGTCTTCATCCGCGGATTGAAAAGCCTTCATGTTCGGGCCAGCGACGAGCACTTGATACATGTCGACCGGTTGTGCGAGGTCTTTCGAGGCATCCTCAGGCTTCAACTGACCTTTTAGAATTGCATTGCGTACCGCAGCTTCGCGAATCGTTCTCGATGAAACCCAGCGAACCACGAAGGGCGTCTCGCCGGTGGAAGATGGCTGCGGAGTTTGTGGGGGAACAGCGGGTTGGCCGTATTGTCCTCCTCCGCCCATTCCACGGCTCTGCTGACCTGGACTGGCGGCGCTCGTGTCGGCGGGCATGGCGGAGGCAGCCGGCGAGGAACTTCCAATCTGCACGACTTTGGACCAAGGTGAATCGTTGAAGATGCGGTGAATATCTTTATCGTCCCACTGATCGTAGGGCTTCGATTTCCACGGGTCGTTGGCGGCCCAAATTAGGGATGCGGCAACAAGGACTGTTGCGACGCTATAGATTATTTTGCGAACCATATTTTTCCTCCGTTCTTTGGGCGGGCTTTCCAATTCTGCGAGCCTATTGAGGCGAGGCAATGCGCACATAGCCTCTCAATTTTGATGCCGAATGGAGGACACAAGGAAGTCGAGGAAATGCTGTATTTCTGCTTACTGGCCGGCTCGGCGGGCAGCGAGCGGATTACTTGGGGACTTTCGGAGTGACGCGGCAGGCACGGATGCGCCCGTGACGCGTTCGACGCGATACATGGGTTCGACGCGGGATTCAAAGTGAGTGCGCATCAAGAGCTCGCCGACAAGACCCATGGCGAGCAATTGCACACCGAACAGAGAGAGCATCATGCCGAGAATGAGCAGGGGGCCGTGCTGCACGAAAATCGAGGTACCGAACAAAACTTTCTTTGCAAACAGCACGGTGAGAATTCCGCCACCCGTGATCATGCCGAGCAGTCCGGCTGGGCCGAAAAAGTGGAGCGGGCGCGTCATATAGCGGAGGAGGAACCGTATCGTGAGCAGATCGAAGAAGACTCGCAGAGTGCGCGAAATTCCGTAGTGAGATTTTCCGCCGGGACGAACGATATTTTTAATCGGCACTTCGACGATTTTCGCGCCGTTCAAAGCAGCGAGAGCGGGGATGAAGCGGTGCATTTCACCGTAGAGGCGAATGTCCTTGATGATTTCGCGGCGATAGACTTTGAAAGTGGTGCCGAAGTCGTGGATATCGACTCCAGAGAGCTTGGCCATCATCCAATTGGCAACGCGCGAAGGCAAGCGGCGCATGATGAAATTGTCGACACGCTTCTGGCGCCAGCCGCTGACGATGTCGCTGCCAGTGGATTCAAAGGTCTCCAGCATTACCGGGATGTCGTCCGGGTCGTGCTGCAGGTCGCCGTCCATGGAAATAATGATCTCGCCGGAAGCATAGTCAAACCCGGCGGCGAGGGCGGTGGTCTGCCCGTAATTGCGCTTCAGACGGACGACGGTGACGCGAGGATCGTCGAGCGCAATCTCGCTAAGAATTTGCGGAGTCGCGTCGCTGCTCTGATCGTCCACATAAACGAATTCGACAGGTTCGAAGCGGCCGGTCATCACTCCGGCGAGGCGGGCATGGAGCTCGCGGACGCTTTCCTGTTCGTCATGAAACGGGACGACGATCGAATATTTCGGACGCAAGTCGCGAGTTCCCAAGCTTCCTCCGGTATCTGAGCTGGTTTAAGCAGTATAAGCCGGGCTGACTATCGCATCAACGCGGACTTAGGCGCGACATATCGCGCCGAACACTTTTTAGTTTAGCTCTCTGTAGGTGATTAAGCGAATGCCATGTTCTTCGATGGCACTCTTGACGGCGGGATCGATGAGAGCGTCCATTTCCGAATTTCGCTGCCAGGAAAGGCGCGTCTCGATTGTTTGAAGTTCGGAATCGGATATGCCGGGATGCAACATGATTTCGGTGCTGCCCTCTTGAACGGAACTAATCATGCGGCGAAGAGCTTCGGGACGGAGTCGACCAGTCCTGGCGAGACCCAAGAAATGATCTGGTGACCGCAAGTCATACCTTTGCGCAGTAGATTGGAAGATGGGCGTGACCATTCGGGCGGCGGCGGCTGCGAAAAGTTCCGGCAACATGGCGGGGCGTTCGCCGCGCGAAGACTCCCAGGAATCTCGCAGGTTCTCCATAGGTTTACGCACGCGCGGAATTCCGAGTTCTCGCGCCACACGACTCAGAGCTCCCATGACGACTGGATGAGCGTGCGTATGCTTGTGAGTGTCGAGGTGGGTTGGCTCGATGCCGGCTGCGCGGATTTTTAGGATTTGAGCTCGCAGTTCCCTTTCGATTTCCTTGGGGCGGATGATTCCGGTGGAAAGCCGCGTTACGAAACTACCCAGCGAATCATGGAGATTGCCGTCTTTGGAGACGAGCGATGGGATTTCTTCGAGGGGAGCAATGGCTCGTCCACCGACGAGGACCAAGTGGCAGCCGATTCCCAGGCGCGGATTGAGTTTCGCGAGTTCGACGGCGTGATCGAAGGCGGGACCGCAGGCCATCAGGGTGGCGCTGGTGAGGATTCCTTCGCGATGGGCTCGGATAATTCCTTCATTTACTCCGCGGGTGAGGCCGAAGTCGTCGGCGTTGAGGATGAGTTGCTTCATGTGCGAGCGGGATGTCTCCGTGGAGAGGAAATGATATCACGCGGAGCTCGGTGAAATTTTTTGGAGCGGAGTTTGGGAGTGAGTGGCGCGAAAGTCAAAAGAGCCGGCGGGACGCCCTTCGCAGCTCAGGGTAAACCGGCGGTACGGAAGTGAATGCGCGGGCCGAATCGGCTGTGGAGTCTGAGTTTGATTTTGCTTGGATTTTTTTTGTGGAGGCAATTTGCGAGCCATCGTTCGCGGAGAAGAGGCGCGAATGATGAATGGCCGGTGAAAGTTTTCAACAGTTCTGTTGAAAACCGTGTGGAAAAGCATTGTTGCGAATCAAAAACCGCAGAAAACGTGGGGCTGATGCAGTTTGCACAAGTTGTGTGCAGTTTTTACTGTAGTCAGAAAATTCTGACGCGCGGGGCGTTTAGTACCGGCGTTTAATACCAATGAGCGGGCGGTTCGAGTTTTATTTCGACGGTCATTGCTTCGGAATCTATCTCGTACCACTTGCCGTACGTCTTCCAACCCTTTGCGACGACTTGAATTAGGATTTTGCCGCGAGGAATATCGGGCACCTTCACAGAGCCGTCCTCGTTCGTTTTTAAATTCAGTTCGCTGAGTTTGTCCTTATGGAATATTCCGCCGGCAACTGGGAAGCGAACGTAAACGCTGGCATTGCCAACAGGCTTATCGTCGGTGGCGGTGACGTGAATTCGGAGTCTCGTTGTCGTTGGATCGGACGGTTTGGAATCCTTCTTGCTGTCGGTGGGTTTATCTTGAGCTGGTTTTTCCTGGGAAGTGGTTTGATTCTGCTGCGATTCCTGAAAAAGTGCGGCCCTCGACGTGCGTGGCTGCGTGCTGCTTACTGTCGCGCAGAGCAAGAGAAGTGCCAAGATTGCTGCAGAGCGGCACGACGGGAAAGATATCTTCGCGTTTAGATCAAATCGCATGTCGCTTCACTTCTACTCCAATCGAAGGATTGGCTCAACTGTTCTGTGTGGTGAGAACTCCTGGTCATCCGAGCGTCTGCGAAGTGCCGTTCGAAGGGAGCGATGATGCCATTTTGGCGGTGTATCTTTGCGAGCCACCGATGCTGCCGCTGACTCGCCCAAGCGTATGATAGCGAGCGGAATATATCCGCTGCATTTTCGTTCAGGAGGAAGCATGGGGTTTTCGACCGACGCCATCCATGTGGGACAGGAGCCTGATCCGCTGACCGGATCGATCGTGGCGCCGATTTATCAGACGTCGACGTATGTGCTCGAGGAGATGGGGAAGGACAAGGGTTACGACTACGCGCGGACGAATCATCCCAATCGGAAAGCGCTCGAGCGAACGGTGGCGAAGCTGGAAGGCGGTCACGCGGCGTATGTGTTCACTTCCGGGATGGCGGCGATTGATGCGGTTTTCCGGCTGCTGCGTCCGGGCGAGCATACGATTCTTTCGCAGGCGGTTTATGGCGGAGTTTTTCGACTGACGACGAAGCTGCTGGCCGATTTCGGCCTTGAGTTCAGCTATGTGGACACTTCTTGTCTGAAGAAGATTGAAGAAGCGATCAAGCCAAACACACGGATGATCTATATAGAGACTCCGACGAATCCGACGATGATTGTGACGGATCTTGCAGCGGTGGGACGAATCTGCAAGGCGCGGAATCTTACGTTCGTAGTGGACAATACTTTCTTGAGCCCTTATCTGCAGCGGCCGATCGAGTTTGGGGCGGACATTGTGGTCCATTCGATGACGAAATATTTGAATGGGCACAGCGACTGCACGGGGGGTGCGGCGATCCTGACGCGTCCGGGAGACGCGGAGAAAATTTATTTTATTCAGCGGTCGGCGGGGGCGGGGCTGGCGCCGATGGATTGCTTTCTTGTGTCGCGAGGGGTCAAGACGCTCGCAGTGCGGATGGACCGGCATGACTCGAATGGAATGGCGGTGGCGAAATTTTTGGAGTCGCATCCGAAGGTGAAGAGGGTGATTTATCCGGGTCTGGCTTCGCATGCTCAGCATGAGATCGCGAAGCGGCAGCAGCGCGGATTTGGGGGGATGCTGTCGTTCGATCTTGGGTCGCTGGAGGCGGCGAAGAAATTATTGAATCATGTGCGGATTTGCTCGCTGGCGGAGAGCCTGGGGGGAGTGGAAACTTTGATTTCGCATCCTGCGTTGATGACGCATGCTTCGGTGCCGCCGGAGATTCAGAAGCAGATTGGGATTACGCAGGGGTTGGTGCGGCTGTCGGTGGGGATTGAGGATGTGGAAGATTTAATTGGGGACTTGGAGCAGGCGCTGGCGAAAGTCTAGTCGAGATGCTGGCGGCGCGGGATGAATGGCGCAGCGATGGGGCGGGCGTCGCGGGCGCGTCTTAGACGCGCCCCTACTGATTCACACCTACCAGCCGCGTCCAGCGATGACGAATTTCGCCGGGATTTCCCCAACAACAAACATTGCAAGCGGGGCGGCGGCACGATAGGGTAGGCGGCGCCTGTCTGCCGGGCGACCGCTTTTGTGCGCGGCAGGCTGTGTTTATTTTGTGAGCGAGTTTGTTAGCGAGGCTGGGATGAGCGATCGTCAAGAACCGTTGAAGCTGCAGGGCGGCGTGGCGGTGATTACCGGAGCGGGTTCGGGAATTGGGCGAGGACTGGCGCATCGGTTGGCGAGGGAGAAAATGTCGCTGGCGCTGGCGGACGTGGATTCTGCCGGTTTGACGGAGACTGTGGAACAGCTTGGCGGGGCGAGCGCTTCGCTTTCATGCCATTTAGTGGACGTTGCGGATCGAGGGCGGATGGAGCGGTTTGCCGCGGAGGTGGTGGAGCGGCATGGGCGCGTGACGCTGCTGATGAATATTGCGGGCGTGGCTATGCATGGGACGTTCGAGCAACTGACGCTCGAAGAGTTTGATTGGCTGATGAAGATTAATTTTTATGGGGTGCTGTATGGCGTGGCGAATTTTCTTCCGATTTTGCGGAAGCAGGCGCGGGCGCACATTGTGAATATGTCGAGCATTTACGGGATTATTGCGCCGGCGGGGGAGACGGCGTACTGCGCGAGCAAATTTGCGGTGCGGGGATTTACTGAGGCGCTGATGCACGAGCTGGATGGGAGTTCGGTGAGCATATCCTGCGTGCATCCGGGTGGAATTCGGACGCCGATTGCGAAGCGCGCGCGCGTGAGCGGGAAATCGGATCCGAAAGCTCGCGAGGTGACGCTCGAGATGTTTGATGTGGTGGCGCAGATGCCGCCGGAGAAAGCGGCCGATCGGATCGTGGACGGCGTTCTGGCGAATGAGCGGCGGATTCTTGTGGGGGGCGATGCGGTGCAATTGGATCGCATGCAGCGGTTGATGCCGATCAAGTATTGGGATTTTCTGGTGCGACGCAGCCGGAAATTGATGCGGGTGATCGGCGAGCGGCGTGCGAAAAGCGCGCAGGCTTGATGAGGGCGAGGGCGTTGGCGTGGTCTGCTAACGCTCTTTTCGCGGGGTGACGGATTCCGTGAGCCAGGAAAGATAGCTCTGGGATCCGGCGACGATGGGCAAGGCGATTATTTCGGGGACTTCGTAGCTGTGAAGGCGTTTGATGGCGGCCTGGAGTTCGGGGAACCTGCGGCGCGAGGTTTTTATTATCAGCAAGACTTCTCCTGCTGATTCGATTTTTTCCTTCCAGCAGTAAATCGAGCGGATCGGGCTGCGCAGAATATTGCCGCAGGCGGCGAGGCGCGCTGCGACGAGGGTGCGGGCGATGCGCTCCGCTTCCTTGGCCGAACTACATGTGACGAGCACGACCAGTTTGTCGGTCATTCGAGCGCCATCTCGCTTGCGTTGCACTGCGCTCATGCAAATTTACTCTTGCGAATCGCGTATTGCGTTCACCTTGCTTGCAGGCCAAGATACAATACGTTTTTATGGCGAGTGAAGCGATCCATTTCGGAACTTCCGGTTGGCGCGGCGTGATGGCCGAGGGCTTTACGTTTGGCGGCGTGCGCCGAGCGGCGGCGGCGATCGCGGGGCACGTGCTTTCGCTGAAGAAATCGCCAACGCTGATCGTCGGCTACGACACGCGCTTCTTCTCCGAGGAGTTTGCTCGGACGGCGGCGAGAGTGCTGGAGAAACACGGTTGCAAAATTCTTTTCTGCAATGAATTTACGCCGACCCCGACGATTGCGCACGCGATCCTCTACCTAAAACTTGACGGCGGCGTGAACATTACGGCCAGCCACAATCCTGCCGAGTATAACGGACTGAAATTCTCGGGGCCTGATGGCGGTCCGGCGCTGCCCGAGATCACAAAAGATATCGAGAAGCGTGCGGCGGCTCTTGGCGAGCAGCCCGGGTCGATGCTTGAGGTGGAGGATGACTTTCCGCGGATCAATCCGCGCGAGCCGTATTTTGCGCAACTCGAGAAGCTGGTTCGTTTCGAGGTGATCAAGAAAGCGAAAGGCAGCTTTGTTTGCGATGCGCTGCACGGGTGCGGCGCGGGGTGGCTCGACGGGATACTTGGCAGCCATGGAGTTGATCTCACTGCGATTCGCAAAGGGCGCGACGTGTTATTTGATGGCAGCGGGCCCGATCCATCGGAAGACCATCTTGCGCCGCTCAAGAAAGAAGTGATTGAAAAGAAGGCGCTGGCGGGCTTGGCGACGGATGGCGACGCGGACCGGTTCGGGATTCTCGATCGAGATGGTTGGTTCGTTTCGCCCAATCACATTCTCGGACTCGTATTTGATTACTTGCTCGAGACGCGCGGATACAAGCTGGGAGCGTCGCGAAGTGTGGCAACAACGCATCTGCTGGATGCGGTTGCGAAACTGCATGGCGTTCAACTCTACGAAACGCCCGTTGGCTTCAAGTATGTGGGTCCGCTTCTGCGGGACGACAAGATTGCCCTCGGCGGAGAAGAAAGCGCGGGGATGACGATACGCGGGCACCTTCCGGAGAAGGATGGGATTCTGGCTTGTCTGCTGGTAGCGGAAATGATTGGAGCACGGCAGAAGTCACTCAGGGAGCAGCTCCAGGATCTTTTTCGCCGCGTGGGCCAGGAATTCTGGCCGATTCGGGTGAATTTGCATTTGGCGCCGGATGTGCAGGCGAGGCTTGTGGGGCGGTTGAAGGAGACGTTCACGGAATTTGCGGGGCGTCACGTGGCCAAAGAGAATCGTCTCGATGGGATGAAACTGATTTTTGACGACGGCTCGTGGGTGCTGATGCGGCCGTCGGGCACCGAGCCGGTGGTGCGAATTTATGCGGAAGCTTCTTCCATAGCTGCTGCTGAAAAACTTGCTGAGGAGGCTCGCGGATGGATCGGAAAGTAGTCCGCAGGAAGAGCGCGCGAAGACCGGAGCTGGACCCGGAGGCGAAGGCGCCCGGGATACGGTTTGGCGCACAGATGCGCGAATTTTTGAACCGGAATATGAATTGGTTCCTTGTGGCTGGTTTTGCCTTGCTGCTTCTCCAGGATATTTTTGGTACGCACGGAGTGCTGGCGATGCGCCGTACGCAGTTACAAGCGAAGGAAGTGCAGCAAGAAATCGAGCGGCTCAACGAGGAAAACCGCAAGCTGCAGAGTCGCGTTGAGCACCTCAAATCCGATCCCGCAACTCTAGAAGGCATCGCGCGGGACGAAATGCATTTGAAACGCCCCGGGGAATACGTATTCCCGATCCAGCCGAAAGCGAGTCCTTCGACAAATCCGCAACCAGCAGACGCTACTAAGAAGCCCTAACTCTCTGTCGCTGGTTTAGCCGCGCGAAAATTACGTATTCGAGCAAGAATTTCAGCGCCGCGGCCTTTGTATCGGGTGCGCGTAATCGAAAGCAGAACCATCGCTGTGAAAATAATGGCCAGACCGAAAGTCGCCATCGGAATGGTTTCGGCACGCTTCGGCAGAATCGAGAATCGTCCATAGACAAATTCGATGTGCACCCAGTAGACGAGCAAGGAAGTCTGGCCGATCTGGATCAGGGGACTAAAGCCCCACTGCCCTGCTCCCCAGCGGCACCACGCATAGGCCAGGAAAACAATCATCATGAGAATTCCAACTCGCGCCAGGAAGAAATTGGGACTCGTGTGCCAGTAATCGTACACGGCATAGAATTGGCGCGGACGCGCATCGAGCCAATTTGAGAAATAGAAAAGCGCCACGCCAGCCGCGCCCACCAACGCCGTGAGCTTCGCCAAGTTCTCTTTGGCCCAATCGCTGAAGAGCAAAAATCCAAGCGCGAGACCAGCGAACGCGAATGCCGTCCAGGGAAAAATTGGGAAGAGCCAGGGCTGCGGCTTGTTGTAGGTGTGAACGCCGTTGATGTATGACTCGAAATACCAAGGCAGCCAAAGGATTCGCCAGGTTGTCCATAGAGGCGGCGTCGCGAGCGCGATGCCCAATGCCACGAGCGCGGCCACAATTGCGCTTGCAGCTCTGGTTTTCGTCAGGCGCGAAACGACTCCCATGATCATCATGGAGAGACCGATTGTGTTGAGGATGTCCACTCGCAAGAGATCGGTCCAGGGCGCCCAAGGCTGGCCGAGAACGAATTCCTGGACGCGGAACAGCAAACCGAGCGCATAGATTTCCGCGCCGCGGCGGATCGTAGTGAGTGCGATTTCGTTGGCAGAAATGCCCTTGCTGCGCATGCGGTCGGTGACGAGGGCGAACGAAACTCCGGCAAGGAACAGGAAGAGCGGCGCGGGCAGCGTTCCTCCGAGTTGAGACCATTTGATGAAGGAGCCTTCGCGCGCGGCGCCACCGAGCCACGAATCGTAGCAGTGCGTTTGAAACATCAAGAGGCAGGCGAGGCCGCGCATCCAGTCGATATAGGCGAGGCGCTGTTGTTTTCCGGGGGCTGCCATCAGTTGAATCGCGCCACAGAATCGCCGAGGCTGAAGCGCAAAGCAAGTTTTTCCCGGAACGCATGCACGCTTCGGTAAAATCCTCGGCGTGACAGCTAAATCGAGTTCGTGGCAGATGAGTCTGCCGGGCGCCGTGGCGATCTGGGCTGTAGTCGTTTTGCTGGCGGCATTTGCTGGAATTCATTTGGGCTATTCCGGCTCGCGATTTGCGATTGCGCTGGCACTGGCGGCCGCGCTTTTTGCTTTTGAATTTTTCCTGGCCGTGCCGAAGGTGTTTGGCACCGTGCAGGGTGCGCTCGGGCAAAGAGGCGCGGTGGTGGCGGCGCTGGTGCCGCTTTTTGCGGTGCTGATTTATTCCCTGGGAGTTGGTGGCAACTGGAAGTACACACTGATCGGCGCAGCATACGCGGTGCTGCCGACCCTGCTGCTTGCAGCGAGCGCCGGTCGATCGGGCGCTACGTGCGTGGATTACGCTGCGGCGGCGATCGTCTGGTTACCCGTTGAGTTTCGCTGGATGTACCGGCTATTTCCTTTTCCACAGCAGCTGACGCACACCTTAACCATCCTTCTGGCGCTGAGCACAGGTGTAGCTGCGTTTGTTGTGTTGCGGAGGCTCGAAGGCGTTGGCTACCCAATCGAGTGGGCGCGCGGCTCGGGCTGGGTTGTGCTTTCGCATTTCTTGCTGTTTGCGGCGATCGCAGTTCCACTCGGGATTGCCATTGGCTTTATTGCATACGACCCGTCCATTGCCCGACTGCGCTCGCTGCCCGTGGCGGTGATCGGAATCACTTTTTTTACGGCTTGGCCGGAAGAGTTTCTATTTCGAGGGATATTGCAGAATCTTTTCTCGCGCACGCTGAAAAGCCAGTGGATCGGATTGGCCGTGGCATCTGTTGTTTTTGGCTTATCGCATATCCTTCACGCGCCATTTCCGAATTGGAAGTATGTGATTCTCGCAACGATCGCCGGGGTGTTTTACGGGCACGCTTGGATGAAAACTGGCTCGCTGCTACCGGGAGCGCTCGTGCATGCGCTGGTGGATATTTCCTGGCATGTGTTGTTTCGTTGAGATTCGCGCGCGTTCTCAGGTAACGGCTTCTGTAACGCTCACCAAAGGCCGCTAACGAACGACACCTGCGAGCGGGCTTGACGCGTTTGCGTATAGTTTTTTCTCGATGCGGCCGGCGAGAAACGCCTTGCGCCCAGCTTCGACTGCGGCCCCCATGGCCTCCGCCATCAGGATGGAATCCTGTGCGCCGGCAATCGCAGTGTTCATCAGGACGCCATCTGCGCCCAATTCCATCGCGAGTGCGGCGTCGGAAGCCGTGCCGACGCCTGCGTCAAGTATCAGAGGCACTTCGGTGATGCGTTCGCGCAGGATTCGGAGATTCGTCGTGTTCTGAATGCCCATCCCTGAGCCGATAGGCGCGCCGAGCGGCATGACAGCCGCGGCACCTGCGTCGATTAATTTGCGCGCGACGATGAGATCATCGTTCGTGTAGGGCAGAACTACGAAACCTTCCTTCACGAGGGTTTTGGTGGCGCTGATAAGCGCTTCCGTATCTGGGAAGAGGGTTTGCTCGTCGCCGATCACTTCGAGCTTCACCCATTCGGAGAGTCCAACTTCCCGGCCGAGGCGCGCGGTGCGCACTGCTTCGTCCGCGGTGTAGCAACCGGCAGTGTTCGGGAGGATGAAAAAATTCTTGCGATCGATGTAGTCAAGCAGCGATTCTTTCGAGCGATCGCTCAGATTGACCCGGCGCACGGCGACAGTAACCATGTCCGCGCCGGAAGCCTGGTGAGCACGCGCCATTTCCTGAAAGCTGCGGTACTTCCCTGTGCCAACGATAAGGCGCGAATGGAACTGGCGCCCAGCGATTGTGAGTTGATCGGTCATTTCTTCCCTTCCCGGCGCTTATTGTACTCCGACGATAGCGATTCACGCACGCGCCGGCCACCGCAACAGGCGTCGATGGTGCAGGCAGTTGGCTTGGTTAGGCCAAGTGGTGCGGGCGCGGTTCTTCGACGTCGGCGTAGAGACGGGCAATCACATCGTGGTAACGCTGTTCGATGACGCGGCGTTTCATCTTCATTGTGTAAGTAAGTTCGCCGCCGGCGTAGGTGAAGTCCTGTTCGAGAAGAGCGAAGCGCTTGGGCTTTTCGTACTGTGCGAGCGAGGCGGTGAGGCGCTCGATTTCGTGCGAGAGAAGATCGCGCACCCACGGATCGCCGGTCATTTGAGCGGGCGTGGCGAAATCGTGGCCGGCTTTGCGCGCGGCGGCTTCGATATTGGCGAAATTCGGCACGACGAGGACCGACACGAACTTTCGCGTGTCGCCGACCACGATTGCGTTCGTGATGTAGGCTGAGGTTTTGAGCGTGTTTTCGATCGGAGCGGGCGCAACAAACTTTCCAGCGGCTGTTTTCAACAGCTCCTTCTTACGATCGGTGATGATCAGGTAGCCGTCTTCGTCGAGGCGGCCGATATCGCCGGTGCGAAACCATCCATCGGAAGTGAAGACCTCGCGGGTTGCTTCGGGCTTGCGGTAGTAGCCCTGCATGACGTTCGGGCCCTTCACGAGAATTTCTCCGTCTTCGGCTATCTTTACCTGGACGTTCGGGATCGGGCGGCCGACGGTTCCGATTTTGTTCGCCGCCGGAGTATTCGCGGTGACGACGGGGGATGTCTCAGTGAGCCCATAACCCTGATGAATTGTGACGCCCACGGACCAGAAAAATTCGGCGAGCTCCGGCGCCAGTGGCGCGCCGCCAGCGGAGAATCTTTGGGTGCCACCGCCGAGTCCTTCTCGAATCTTTGAGTAAACGAGAGCGTCTGCCACTCGCCAGCGTAGTTTCAGACCTGGAGACGCGCTTTTTCCATAGGCGCGCCACGGAACGGATTCTTCGGCCACTCGTAGCGCCCAATCGAAAATATTCCGTTTGATGCCTGATTCGCGGTGGCCTTTCTCGAGAATGTTGGCATAAATCTTTTCGAAGAATCTCGGGACAGCGGCCGCAAGCGTGGGATGCACTTCGAGCAAAGCTTGCGGGACGTCTTCGATGCGCTCAACGTAGGCAAGCGCCACGCCCCTGCAAATGTAGCTATACGCGGCGGTGCGCTCATACACATGCGCCAACGGCAAGAATTCGAGCGCGACATCAGACGGCAGTAGGTGGTGGTTGGACGCGCTGTCAATGGAATTCGAGCTGAGATTTGCATGCGTGAGCATTACGCCCTTGGGTTCGCCCGTGGTGCCTGACGTGTAGATGATGGTGGCGAGTTTGTCCCCCGTAATCTCCGCTGCGCGACGGCGATATTCCGCAACATCGGCATCCGTGGTTGATGCGAGCAAAGTTTCGTAACGGAGGGTGTCGGCGTCCAGGTTGTTATCGGGCGAGGCGGAGATTATGTGTTCAAGGGTCGGAATTCGGCTGCGGCATTCCGCGATTCTCTTCGATTGCGCTGCGCCGGCGGTGAATACAACGCGGGCGCCTGAGTCATTGAGGATGTAAACGAGGCGGTCGTGCGACTCATTGAAATAGATCGGGACATTGACAGCGCCGAGACCCTGAATCGCGAAATCCGCTGTGTGCCATTCCGGACAGTTAGGCGCGAACAGCCCGACACGATCACCTGATACGACGCCGAGTTCGGCCAGCGCTTTCGAAAGGCCGGCGACTCTGCGGAGCATTTCCTGCGCCGATATGGATTGCCAGCCGGCGGGAGTGCGGTACATCTGCGCGCGCGGGTTGGCGAAACGATCGATGGCATCGAGGAAAAATTTTGTGAGGGCCGGATACTCGCTCGCCATTTCTTAAACTCTAGCGTATGGGCTCGAGGAGCGCAACGCGGCGCTACTCACGCGTGCCTTGGTGAGATAAGATGCCCGGAGAGGGAAATTTTATGGCGAAGCTTTCGACCGAGGAATCGATTGGTTATCAACCGGTGCGCGCCGCGCGTGGCACGCAACTTTCGTGCAAAGGATGGCAGCAGGAAGCCGCTTTGCGGATGTTGATGAATAACCTTGATCCCGAGGTTGCAGAGAAACCGGAGGATTTGATCGTTTATGGCGGACGCGGAAAAGCCGCGCGTAATTGGAGTTGCTTCCATGCGATTGTCGAATCGCTGAAGTCGCTGGAGGGGGACGAAACGCTGCTGGTACAGTCCGGCAAACCCGTGGGAATTTTTCGTACGCACTCTTATGCGCCGCGCGTGCTGATCGCCAATTCGAATCTGGTGGGACATTGGAGCGATTGGAAACATTTCGACAAGCTCGATCGAGCGGGTCTGATGATGTACGGACAGATGACCGCGGGCAGCTGGATCTACATTGGGTCGCAGGGAATTCTTCAGGGCACATACGAAACTTTTGCGGCGGCGGGACGGAAGCATTTTCATACAGCGGACCTTGCCGGGAAACTTGTGGCGAGCGGTGGAATGGGCGGGATGGGAGGCGCGCAGCCTCTGGCAGCGACGCTGAATGGAGCGGCGTTTTTGGGAATCGACGTGGATCCGGAGCGCATCAAGCGGCGGGTGAAGAGCGGTTATTGCGATGTGATGGTGAACGATCTGGATGAAGCGCTGCGCATACTGAAGAACGCCGTGCGTACGCGCGAGGCGACGTCGGTTGGATTGGTGGGAAATTGTGCCGACGTGATCCCAGAGCTAGCGCGACGCGGAGTGGTTCCCGATCTGCTTACCGACCAGACGAGCGCGCACGATCCGATCGGCGGCTATATTCCGCAGGGGCTTGATGTGGAACAGGCGTCGGAGTTGAGGCAGCAAGATCCGGAGACGTATCGCAGGCGCTCGCTTGAATCGATGGCCAAGCATGTGGAGGGAATGCTCGCGTTGCAAAAATTAGGCGCCGTAACTTTCGATTACGGCAATAACATTCGGACATTTGCTTACGAGCAAGGCGTTAAGAACGCTTACGACTTTCCCGGATTTGTGCCGGCATATATTCGGCCGCTATTTTGCGAAGGCAGAGGGCCATTCCGCTGGGCGGCGCTTTCTGGAGAGGCTTCGGATATCCATCGCACGGATCAGCTGGTGCTGGAAATGTTTCCGCACGATGAAATTCTCTCGCGCTGGATCAAGCTGGCGCAGAAACGGGTGAAATTTCAAGGACTCCCGGCGCGAATCTGCTGGCTGGGGTATGGTGAGCGCGACAAGTTCGGGCTGGCGCTGAATGATCTGGTTGCGCGGGGCGAACTGAAAGCGCCGATCGTGATTGGGCGCGATCATTTGGATTGCGGCTCGGTTGCGTCGCCATTCCGCGAGACGGAAAAAATGCTCGACGGCTCGGACGCGGTAGCCGACTGGGCGCTTTTGAACGCAATGCTGAACACGGCGAGTGGCGCGAGCTGGGTTTCGATTCACAACGGCGGAGGCGTCGGCATCGGCTATTCACAGCACGCGGGACAAGTGACGGTGGCGGATGGAACAAAAGAGATGGCTTCACGCATCGAGCGCGTGCTGACGAACGATCCGGGCATTGGCGTCGCCAGGCACGTGGATGCCGGATATCCGGAGGCCATCGAATTCGCGAGGAAATCAGGCGTCAAAATTCCGATGGGTTAGGGCAGGGGCATTATCCCAACGATTGCGGAGATAGCGGATGATCGTCATTACAGGAGCGACGGGACACACTGGGAAACCGGCAGCAGAAGCGCTGCTGGCTGGTGGGGCGAATGTGCGCGTCGTCAGCAGGGATGCGAAGAAGCTCGACCAGTTTGTGGCCCGTGGCGCAGAGGCTTTCGTTGGCAACGTCGAAAACCGGGACGCGATGGGCAAAGCGTTCGAGGGCGCCGATGCCGTCTATCTCGTGGTGCCGGAGGACACCACGCAGCCGGATTTGCGAGCTCATCAGGAGCGCATTTCCGACTCTTACGCAGCGGCCGTCGCCTTTGCGCGCGTTCCTTACGTGGTCGCATTGAGCAGTATCGGGGCGCAGCACGCGGAAGGCACGGGCCCCATCGTC
Organism: uncultured Acidobacteriota bacterium; assembly: GCA_963815265.1. Lineage (GTDB taxonomy): Bacteria > Acidobacteriota > Terriglobia > Acidiferrales > UBA7541 > Palsa-295. The sequence goes on from CAWFGI010000006.1 coordinate 535,227, forward strand.
GGCTTGCACAATATGGAACAGAAACTCAACAAAGTGCCTGACCTGAACGTGCTCTACCTGCGCGCGGGTTATTTCATGGAGAATCTCTTGCTGAGTATTCCGCCGATGCGCTCGATGGGAATTCTTCCAGGTGGCATGACGGGCGATCTGGCAACGCCGTGGATCGCTACACAGGATATCGGCAAGTACGCGGCTACCCGTCTGATAGCGCGCGATTTTCCCGGCAAGTCCACACAGGAACTCCACGGGCAGCGCGACATCACGATGAAGGAAGCGTCGTCTGTGATAGGCAAGTCGATCGGCAAACCTGGTCTGTCGTATATGCAAGTGCCATTTACGATGCTGGAGCCTGCGCTTGTCCAGATGGGATTGCCGAAGAGCACGGCGGCGCTGTTGATTGAGATGTGGAAAGGCGCGAATGCTGGCCTCATCACGCCACAAGAGCAGCGGACGGCTAAGAATACCACTCCGACAACGCTTGAATCGTTCGCGGCGGAAGTGTTCGCGCCGGCGTTTCTGAATAAAACCGCGGGCGCCTAGCATTCATTTCCGGCGGGCCCCCAACGAAAGAATTGCGCCGGCGTGTCCGGTGGCGTTGGGCTGTTCGGTTCTGACCCGATAGTCTTTTGGCTGATGTCACGCTAGTATCAACTCCGCCCGTGCCTGACTGGCTGATTACCGGCTGCTCTCAGCTTCTAACTCTTCGCGGTGCTATTCCCCGGCGCGGTCGCGCGCTTGGCGAGCTGGGAATTATTCGAGACGGCGCTCTTCTGATACATGACGATCGAATCGTGGCGATAGGAACGCGTCGCCGCATCGAAAGCTCGCGAAAATCGCGCCGTGCGGAAAAGCTTGATCTCGCTGGCCGTGTTGTCTTACCGGGTTTTGTCGATTCGCATACCCATTTAATTTTCCCTATGAGCCGCGCGCCAGAGTATGAGCAAAGAATTTCAGGAGCCACTTACGAGGAGATTGCGGGGAAAGGGGGTGGAATCCATTCGAGCGTGCGCGGCCTCCGGCGCGCTTCGGCGAAGGAACTCAAGTCGCGCGCAATGGCAGCATTGCAGCAGTTCGCGGCCTATGGAACCACCACGATCGAAGCAAAAAGCGGGTACGGCCTCGACTGGAAGAGCGAATCGAAGATCCTGAATATTCTTTATGAGCTGCATCAGGAGCAGCCGATTGATATTGCGGCAACTTTTCTCGGCGCTCACACCGTGCCTGTCGAATACAAAGGGCGGGCAGACGCATACGTAAGCCTTCTGACGAAAAAATGGATTCCGAATGTCGCCATGGCGGGGCTTGCTGAATTCTGCGACGTCTTCTGCGACCGAGGCTCGTTTACGGTATCTCAGGCACGGAAGATTTTGACGGCCGGACGCGCCTGCGGGCTGGTCCCGCGCCTGCACGCCGAGCAGCTTGCACATACCGGAGCAGCTCGACTGGCGATTGAAATGCAAGCGGCCAGTGCAGACCATCTTGAGAAAATTGACGAAGCGGACATTCGCGCCCTCGCGCTTTCAAATGTAGTTTGCACCTTGTTACCCGGATGTTGCTTTCATCTAGGACTGGCGCATTACGCGCCGGCACGCAAACTGATTGAAGCCGGGGCCATCGTCGGCTTAGCGACAGATTTTAATCCCGGCACGAGTCCGACAGTCAGTATGCCGATGATCCTCTCGCTGGCGTGCACGCAAATGCGCATGACCCCTGCCGAGGCGATATCGGCCGCGACCATTAATCCGGCCTATTCTCTTCGTCAGCAGGATCGCATCGGCTCGCTGGAGGTTGGCAAGTATGCGGACTTGGCGGCGTTTGACGTGGCTGATTACCGGGAAATTCCGTATTATTTTGGTGTGAACCTTTGCAGCCTGACGATGAAGCGCGGAACCGTCATCTATTCAAACAACTGAAATTCCATGAAACGACTCGTCGAGTGTGTGCCGAATTTTTCCGAAGGCCGTGATACCGCGAAAATCGACGCAATCATTGCTGCGATGCGCGAAGTTCCGGGTGTGTTCCTCCTCGATCGTGAAAGTGATGCTGACCACAATCGCAGCGTCGTGACGCTGGCCGGAGAACCTGAAGCCGTGGCGGAAGCAGCCCTTCGCGGCGTCGGAAAAGCCGCGGGGCTAATCGATCTTACGAAGCATTCGGGGGCACACCCACGGATGGGTGCCACGGACGTGGTCCCGTTTATTCCCATCGAAGGCGTGACGATTGAAGATTGCGTCGTGCTTGCGAAGAAAGTTGGGCGCGAAATCTGGGAACGCTACCGTATCCCGGTCTACTTTTACGAAGCGGCGGCCCAACGGCCCGAACGTACAAACCTCGAAAATATCCGGAAAGGCCAGTTCGAGGGGCTGAGCGAAGAGGTGCTTCGCAATCCGGACCGCGCTCCCGACGTTGGTGAACCACGATTGCACGCGACGGCAGGCGCGACGGTCGTCGGGGCCAGAAAGTTTCTGATTGCATACAACATCAATCTGAACACGCCTGATATCGAAATCGCCAAACGCATCGGGAAGAATATCCGCTTCTCGAATGGCGGGTTGCGCTACGTAAAGGCGATGGGCGTAGACCTTCGCGCGCGCAATCTTGCGCAAGTCTCGATCAACATGACGGATTTCGAGCAGACACCACTTCATCGCGTGTTCGAAATGGTGAAGCGCGAGGCGGAGCGCTACGGCGTCTCGATAGTCGGAAGCGAAATTGTCGGCCTTATCCCGAAGCGCGCGATCGAATTGACCGCCGACTTTTATCTGCGTCTCGAGAACTTTTCACCCGCGCAGGTGTTAGAGAATCGTCTGGAAGCCTCGCTGGGTGGAACGGCCTCGGAAGGCCCAGGACGTCTCGCGGCGATGGCGCAGCCATTTCTCGATGCCGTGGCACAGCCAACTGCAGCGCCAGGCGGCGGCTCGGTATCAGCGCTTGCGGGTGCGCTGGGAGCTAGTTTGGGCCAGATGGTCGCGGGGCTCTCGCGTAAGAAAAAGTCTCAGGCCGCATTCGTCGAACAACTCAGCGAGGCCGTTTCAGAATTTCACGTGGCAGGCCAGGAGCTGGCGAAAGCGATCGATCGCGACGCGTCGTCCTTTGAGTCGGTGATGGCTGCTTACAAGCTGCCGCAGGGCACACCCGAAGAACAACGCAAGCGCGATGAGACGATACAACGTTCTTTGCAAGGGGCGGCTGAGGTTCCGCTAGAAGTGGCGCGCAGCGCTGTTGACGTGTTCGAACGGCTAGGGCAACTGGAATCGATGTCCAGCGCGTCTATGTTATCAGACCTGCGCGTGGGACGTTGGATGGCAGCGTCAGCGGTTCGAGGCGCCCTCGAGAATGTCGCCATTAATCTTGAGTCGATCGCGGACACTGGGATTGTTGAGCGTCTGCGCTCGGAATCAGCAAGTCTTCTAGCTCGCGTAACTGAAGGCGTTAGTGTAATCGGTCGATAGCACTGAATGAGCAAGAAAACTGAGGATAAAAAATTGAGACAGCCTGGTATCCGCCTAACCGCATTCGCAGTACTTGCATTAGCCGCAATATTTGCTTCGCTTGCGGCAATTCCGTCTCCCATCAACGCAGGGTCACTAAGCACCGGAGTCATCGGCCTTTTCCCCAAACAGGTTGGGGAGTTCGCCTACGCCGATCTGAAAACGGCCCGAAAATACCCCTGGTTTCCCAAGTTGCGCGAACAGCTCCTGCCCAGCAAATTCCGCCAGTTCGAACAGTTCCTCACTTCTTCCGGAGTAGATCCGAACTCACAGGTGGAAGAACTCGCATGGGGCGGGCTGCCCGTTTCGCAAGCCGGCGGCGAGGACGTGGTCGGCGTAGCTCTAGGACCATTCGATCCGTCGTCTACCGAGGCGCAATTCAAAGCGAAGAAGCTGCCCTCGGTTGAATACCACGGCTATCACCTCTGGGCATATGGCAGTGGAAGCGGCGAAGGCGACATTTTGTTTACTTTTCTTGACAGCAACACCGCGGCCTTCGGCCACCGATCGGCACTTGAACAACTGATCGAAGTTCGAATGGGCGGTGCAGCAAGTTTGTTGACGAATGACCAGCTATTTCCGCTCATCAACGAAGTGAACGGGAGTGGGCTCATCTGGGGTGTGCTGGACAAGAACTACACGCACCTGGCAATGCAGCAGTTACTCCCTGAGACCAGCCAGTTCCCTCAGGCAGCTGCCATCGTTGACCGCCTGAAGGCCATGACCATCAGCGTGGACGCGGACAGCGGCGTGAATGCGAAGTTTCAAGCTGTGTGCAACTCAACGGATGACGCCAATCTGCTCGGCGCAGCTTTCCAGGCGGGCTTGATGTACAAGCGTTACCAAGAGGCGCAAGCCAATCCCGACTTCGCGAAGGTGCTCGACGGCGTGACTGTCGTGCCGGCAGGTGATCGCTTAAAGGTCGAAGCTCCGGTGAGCGAAGCCCAGCTCGGATCGCTGATTAACACGAGAATCTTCGCAGTTCCGATGTAGATAACGCTGGGAGGAGTGCTGTTCCTGAGTCAGCCGCGGATTAGACCTTCGCGCTACGCTGATCTCGATACTTGATAAGCGTCATTCGCGAGCGCCCTTCGTGAGTCTCATATTGCACGCGGTCAACTCTCGTATCCTGCAGCGAAGCGCTGATTTTCCCGCCGGCGTGATCTTTCGAGCCGCCCACAAACGTGTCAAGCCCGGCTGTCGGCTTCGGTTCACCTGAATGCTCGATCGTCACCTGCACCCGATCGGGAAAATCTTCGATAATCATCCGGAGGTCGCGATCTCCCGTGCTGTCGTTTCCGAGTAGAGGAAATGTGTCGCGTACGGCTTCGACCGCCGCTTCGGCGAACCCCTGTTGAGCCTCCCGTGGGAGACCCGCGCGATGCGCGGAATGGGACACGATTGCCCCGACGGCAGAGAGCAGCCGCGGGTCGTTGTGCACCTTAAGCTCAGTTCGTGCCGGGTCAGTGGTCACTGTCACTGGTCTCCACAACGCGGACATCGCATGCCTCGCGGCAATCCGGACAATAATACAACCCATCCACGCAAAGTCGAATGTTGTATTGCGATTGGCAGAAGCAACAGAACTTCTCGCAGGTGCACCGCGTCTCCGGCTTGTCACATTGTGAGCAGAGGACCGTCACAGAATTCCGATCTCCAGCGGCTATATACTTTGGACGATTAATACTAGGCTAGTCGCCAATGGGCGACAAGCGGGTTCGCTCGCGCGATTGCCGAGAACGAGATGGGGCACGCGGAATTTTCGGTGCGAGCTTTCAAGCGGAAGGTGACGCGCTTTCTTGACACTTCGAAACACGCATGCTACGTTAATTTTCTTGTCTCTACGATGAGAAATCCCCAGTGACAACGCCGGCCACCGCGGAATTGCGCAAAACAGCCCTGAATTCGCTTCATCACCGCCTGGGCGCAAAGATGGTTAATTTTGGCGGATGGGAAATGCCGCTCGAATATTCCGGAATTCTGTCCGAGCACGAGGCGGTGCGAACGCGGGCTGGATTGTTTGACGTGAGCCATATGGGGGAAATCGAAATCCGGGGCAAGCAGGCCCTCGATCTCGTCCAACACGTAAGTTGCAATGACGCAGCAAAGCTGATCGTTGGGCAGGCGCACTATTCGGGCTTGATGACCGAGCGCGGCACTTTCGTGGATGACCTGCTCGTTCACAAGATCTCGGACACGCACTATTTGCTGTGCGTCAACGCTGGCAATCAGGATCACGACTTCGAGCACATTCAAACGAATAACAAATTCGATGCGAAGGTCGAGAACGCCGGGCCACGCTACTCACAGCTCGCAATCCAGGGCCCGCGGGCGAAGGACATTCTTCAGCGCCTCACGCCCGTTTCGCTCGATTCGATTCGCTACTACCACTTCGCTTTTGGCGAAGTTAGCGGGGCTCATTGCCTGATCGCCCGCACGGGCTATACGGGCGAGGACGGATTCGAGATCTACTTCGATCCTGAGCACTCCGAAAAGCTTTGGGGTGATCTGATGGAATCAGGCAAGTCGGCGGGCCTGTTGCCTTGCGGGCTTGGGGCGCGCAATACGCTTCGTCTTGAAGCCGGTATGTGCCTCTACGGGCATGAGATTGACGAAACCACGACGCCACTCGAAGCCGGTCTTGGATGGATCTGCAAGCTCGACAAAGGGCCGTTTCTAGGCAGCAATCTGCTGAGCGATCAAAAGCGATGCGGAATCGATCGGCGGCTTGTCGGGTTTGAAATGCTCGATAAACGAATCGGCCGTGATGGTTATCCTGTTTTGATTGATGGACGCGAGGCGGGCCGTGTAACGAGCGGCGGCCCGGCGCCGTTTATCAAGAAGAATATAGGCATGGCCTATGTTCCATCTACGACGGGCTCGGCCGGAACGAAGCTTGAAATCAGTATCCGTGGGCAGGCGGTGCCGGCGCGAATCGTTACACTGCCTTTTTATAAGCGACCTCACTGAAGTGACAGCATCGAATCTCGCAGCGACCAGGGGGCGGCATGTACCCGAAAGATTACCGCTACACGAAAGAGCACGAGTGGATCAAAGCGGACGGCGCGACCGGCACAATCGGAATCACCGATTACGCACAGCATGAGCTTGGGGACGTGGTGTTTGTCGAGCTGCCGAAGGTGGGAACTCAACTGAAGACGGGACAATCGCTCGGTACCGTGGAATCCGTGAAGGCTGTGAGCGAGATTTTCACGCCGGTGAGCGGCGAAGTTACGGAGACGAACCCGGCGCTCGTCGACGCGCCTGAGAAAATCAATTCCGATCCGCACGGATCGGCGTGGCTGATCAAGATTCGACTTGCTGATCCCAAAGAGCCAGGGTCGTTGATGGACGCCACTGCTTACGAAGCATACGTTACCGAGAAAGCGAAGGAACACTAGGCCCGATGCGTTATCTTCCCAAGAGCCCTTCGGAGCGTCAAGAAATGCTCGCGGCGATCGGCGTCCGATCTGTCGACGAACTTTTCCAATCCATACCGGATAAATTCCGGCTTCGCAGTCCCCTTCCCCTGCCCGGACCGCTTTCCGAAGCCGAAATCGTTCAATATTTTCAGGCGCGCGCAGGTGAGAACGGAAGAGGCTTCACTTCATTCCTGGGAGCAGGTGTCTATCCTCATTTGCGCTCGGTGGTTACTGACGCACTCGTGCAACGGGGTGAGTTCCTGACTTCGTATACCCCATATCAGGCGGAATTTGCTCAGGGCACGCTGACCGCGATTTTCGAGTTTCAGACGCTGATGGCGCAGCTTACCGGCCAGGAAGTGGCGAACGCCTCAATGTATGACGGCTCGACGGCACTCACCGAGGCTGCGCTGATGGCCGAGAGGCTCACGGGCAGGAATAGGGTGCTCGTCGCGCGCAGCGTGCATCCGGAGTATCGGCAGGTTCTGGCCACCTACGCGCGTAACCTGGGGCTTGAAATCGAAGAGTTGCCCTACACGCAGTCCGGGCAAATCAATCGCGGTGGATTAACTCCCGAAAAACTCGCTGACGCTGCTGCGGTGATTGTTCAGACGCCGAATTTCTTCGGCGTCCTAGAAGAAATTCCGGCCCTCGCAACTGCGGCGCATGCGGGTGGCGCTTTGCTGGTGGCGACTATTACGGAACCAGTATCGCTCGGCATCGTTCGCCCTCCCGTCGAGGCGGATATCGTAGCGATGGAAGGGCAGGCCTTTGGCGTTTCGCCGAGTTATGGCGGCCCTTATGTTGGGGTAATTGCAACGCGCGAAAAATTCGTTCGGCAGATGCCGGGAAGGCTTGCCGGGCAAACAACAGACGCGGCAGGACGGCGCGGCTTTGTGCTGACCCTGGCAACGCGCGAGCAGCATATCCGGCGCGAGAAGGCCACCTCCAACATCTGCACGAATGAGGCGCTCTATGCGCTCGTCGCAACCATCCATCTTTGCCTGATGGGCAAAGAGGGATTGCGAGAGGTGGCGTCGCAAAACTTGGCAAAAGCGCGCTTCGCGCAGGTCGAGCTCGAGAAAATTCCCGGCGTGCGGCGTGTGTTCTCTGGACCCACGTTTAATGAGTTCACGCTGGAATTCCCGCGCTCGGTAAAGATGATTAATTCCGCCCTCTTGCGCGAAAAAATCATTGGGCCATTTGCGCTCGGCACCCAGTACCCGGAATTGACCAAGCGCGCCCTGGTCTGCGTCACCGAAACAATGCCGCGAGCGGAAATCGAACGTTTCGCCGGTGCGCTGAAGAAAATTCTCGAGACCCCGGTATAAGGAGTTTTCAGACTTGAGTTCGAAGGTTGTAGATACGGAAACGGCCGCCGCCTCGATCAAGAAGGTGCGTCCGCATCCTAATCAAAACGAGGGCCTGATCTTCGAGAAGTCGGCTCCGGGTAAACGAGGCATGGAGATTCCGCCGCTCGACGTGCCGGCGATTGATCCTGCCGCTGCTCTTGGCGCCGAATTCACGCGTGACTCGATCGAAGGCTTTCCGGAAGTCAGCGAGATCGAAGTGATCCGGCATTTCACGCGGCTTTCCACGTGGAATTATGCGATCGACCTCGGGATGTATCCGCTCGGCTCCTGCACCATGAAATACAATCCGCGCGTGAATGAATTCGTGGCTCGGCTCGATGGACTCGCGAGTGAGCATCCTCAGCAGCCTGCCGAAGTATCACAAGGCTGCTTGCGCATCCTCTGGGACCTGCAAAAGTGTCTGCTGGCTATCACCGGGATGGACGCCGCGACGCTTCAGCCAGCTGCGGGAGCGCAGGGTGAGCTTGCCGGTCTTTTGATGATTCGCGCCTACCTCGCGAGCAAAGGCAATCCGCGCAAGAAAGTCCTCATACCCGACTCCGCTCACGGAACGAATCCCGCATCCGTGGTGATTGCGGGTTACGAGGTACAGAACATCCGGTCCAATGCGCGCGGGCAGATCGACACCGACCATCTTCGCGAATTCGTCACCGAGGACGTCGCCGCGTTGATGTTGACGAATCCGAGTACCCTCGGCGTATTTGAGGAGCGCATCGCGGAGATTGCGGAGATCCTGCACGAAAAAGGCGCGCTGCTTTACATGGACGGCGCCAACATGAACGCCCTCGCAGGCGTCACGCGGCCGGGAGATTTCGGCGTGGACGTGATGCACTTGAACCTGCATAAGACTTTCTCGACGCCGCATGGTGGCGGAGGCCCGGGTTCGGGCCCCGTGATGGTAAAGAAGATTCTCGAACCGTTTCTGCCAGTGCCCGTCGTCGTGAGAAAGGAAAATGGGCAGTTCGCACTCGATCAGAATCGTCCGCAATCGATTGGACGCGTCCGGGCTTACTGCGGAAATTTCGGCGTTCTGCTTCGTGCCCTCGCCTATACGCTGGCTTATGGCCCTGGTATTCGCCAAGCCACCGAAGACGCCGTTGTGAACGCGAACTATATTCGCAAGAATCTCGAAGACTATTTCGATTTGCCTTACAATTTACCTTCGATGCATGAAGTGGTTTTCAGCGACGCGCGGCAGAAGAAGCACGGCGTCAACACCATGGATATCGCCAAACGACTCATCGATTACGGGTTTCACCCATACACCACGGCGTTTCCCCTAATCGTTCCCGGCGCGATGATGATTGAACCGACCGAATCCGAGTCCAAGGAAGAATGCGATTTTTTTATCGATGCGATGCGCTCGATTGCCGCCGAAGCCGAAGAAGATCCGAATCTCGTAAAGACAGCGCCGCATTCCACTCGCGTTGGCCGGCTCGATGAAGTTGCGGCAGCCCGGAAGCCGATTCTTCGCTGGAAGCCATGAAGGACACGTCCCCAACACGCGAAGAGCTCCTATCCATGACGCCGGAACAGGCGGCTTTTCTCCTGAACATCCAACTTCCGATCATCCGAAAGGAATCGGAAATTACCTCGCGCGTCATTAAAGCCGTTCCCATGACCACGGAATCCTACCGCCCCGCCCCTCACAGCCGCAGCGCCCTTGAGCTGGTCTGGCACATTGCCAGCTGCGATATCTGGTTCCTGGAGGGTTTTCTCGCGGGCAAATTTGAGATGGAAGACGACAGCATGCCTGCGGATTTCTCTAATTCTGCCGACATCGCCGCCTGGTATGACGATGAGTTCGGCCCCAAGCTCGATCAAGTCGCCAAGCTCCCTGCCGATTTCTGGGCCACTCCTATGCCGTTCTTTGGAATCTACAATCACCCTGCGGTCCTGTATTGGCACTTCATGATGCTGCACACGGCGCACCATCGCGGGCAGCTCTGCACTTATCTGCGCCCGATGGGGGGCAAGGTGCCTAGCATCTACGGTGGCAGCTTCGATGAACCGATGGAGCCACCGAAGCAGGACTAAACAAGCCACTCATCGCTTTAGCTCTCGAATCTGAACCATACCCATACAAACAGAAACGCGGCATGCCCTGGAACAGGGCATGCCGCGGAATCGTATCCCGGACCGTCGTAGCTCGCGCTACGATTTGTTCTTGTCGTTCTTAGCCTTCTCCACAGGAATCGTTCGGTTGTTCGAGGACGCCAGCTTTTTTGCAGCCCCGACGTCCGCCGTGGCTGTCGCCGCTGGAAACATAGGAACCGGGCGGCCGTCAGAGTGCGCGGCAGCGGCCTCAGCCATCGTCTCCGGGACCGGAGATGGTACCGGAACAAGCGCCCCTTCCGCTTCCTTGGAAAACCGCAAAGCTTGCTCAGCGCCATCCCAGTCGATCGAAATCACATCGCCGAGGGTCACTTGCTCGGTCGCAAGCAAGCTCGCGAGGGGATAGACGATGTGGCGCTCGATCGCACGCTTCAAATGGCGCGCTCCGTATTTCAGGTCAGTCCCTTCTTTCAGCAAGAACTCGCGCGCGGACTGAGTGACGCGGAATAAGAAACGGCCCTTGGCCGTCTCGAGCACGCGCTGTTGCACCATGCCCAGCTCGATCTCGAGGATCTGCTCCAGTTGTTCTGAGCGTAGCGGATGGAACACGATCGTCTTGTCGATCCGGTTCATGAACTCCGGCGCGAATTTTCGCTTCGCCGCTTCCGCCGCTGTCTTCTCTACCTTCTCGTCCAGCCGCGGTTTCGAATCCGCCGGCACCGTCGGCGCAAACCCCATTCCGCCGGTCATCAGTTCCGTGATTTCGCCGCCGCCCAAATTCGACGTCATGAAAATCATCGTTTGCGACAAGTCCACTCGCCGGTTGTCTCCTAGCGTCAGCGTGGCTTTGTCCAGAATTCCCAGCAGCAGCTGCCACAGCGCGTCCGACGCCTTTTCGATTTCGTCGAACAGCAGGAACGAAATCTTCAGTTTCTCCGTGTGGTATTGCGCGAGCGCTTCCTGCGTGATCAGCGGATGCGTCTCCCGGTGCCCCAAATACCCAGGAGGCGACCCGATTAGTTTTGCGATTTCGTGCGAGTGTTGAAACTCGGCGCAATCCACCTTGATCACCGCTCGCGGATCGCCGAACAGCACTTCGGCCGTGGCTTCCACCACGCGCGTCTTGCCGGCTCCCGTCGGCCCCAGGAACAGCAGGTTCCCCACCGGCCGTCCAGGCGAGTTCAGGCCGGCCCGAAACACCTGGTACAGGTCTACGACGGCCTGCACCGCTTCGTCCTGACCTACAATCTTCCGCCGCAGCCCTCCCTCGAAATCACGCGACTCCACGCTGCGTTGGGTCGGGTCGAGTTTTAATGCGTGCGCGCCCACGGTATTGCTCCCCCTACCGGAACTTCCTTCCGCTCTGTGCGATTTGCGGTCCTGACCTCTCGAATTGGTCGAGCTTGATATCGAGAATGGATCGCAACATTCGCAATTGCGTGACCAGTTCACGGCTTGAATTGGCTCGGTCCGTCAGCAACAACATCGGCGGCGACAGATCGGCCAGGTCCAGGTTTAGGTTGCGAAGTGAGTGCATGAGGCTCTGCACATACGGCGAGCGAACGTTGAACAACTCCACTCGGCTATTCACAGATTCCCGCAAACGCGGCCAATCGAGTTCGAGGAACGGATGGTTCCGCGAAACCCGACGCACCACGTCATCCGTGATTCGCGGCCGCTCGCCTAGCCGCGCCAGGTGAAGTTGCTGCACCTTCCCTTGCCGGCGCACATTGTGCACCAGAAAGTAGGTGTTGCCTTTGCGTCGAACGAAAGCCACAACTGCCTCCTTTTCGACGGTTCGTGGCGTAGTGTATGAGGCGTCCACTACCCCGTCAATGGTACGATGCTCTAGAGTTATGAAGGTTGCTTCGAATTGGTTATTAGCTTGCAGCATCCCGCGGAAGGGCGTCAGGGACACGAATAAAGACGTAGCGGCTCTACCGCTGAAGGCTTTCGAACTAAGCAACCGGCCACTCATCACCTCACATACTCTTAGATGCCTGATTTGTAGTGAAAGTAGTCTTGACCGAAAACTCGCGGGATCTAGCTTTAAACAGCAGCTTTTCAGGAAAATCAGCGATGAGGGAAAACGGGCAGCCGGCAATGTCGTCTTGGTATCCGGTTTACAACTTGGTGAAAAAAATTCCGCGCGGCCGCGTAACAACCTACGGAGCGCTCGCGAAAGCGATCCGCCTGAAAGGCGGCGCCCGCGCGGCCGGGCATGCGATGGCGGCATGTCACAGCGGAGAAGGAATTCCGTGGCATCGCGTCGTGGGCGCCGGCGGAAAGTTGCTCATATCGGAGCCGCGCGCGAGCCTTCAGCGACGCTTGCTTGAGACCGAAGGAGTCGTTTTGACCGAAAGGCGCGTGAACATGAAGCAATGCGGATGGATCCCCGCAACGGCGCGAACAAGATCAAAGCCGCGATCCAAGCGTCCCGCGAAACGTCGTGCGCGACATTGAACCTATCCGATCCGCTTCTATCGTCGGCGGCCTTCGCGCGGCCCAGCTGACTGTGGTATAGAAGAACGCTTCCAAAATTGAGGACAAGCTGAGTGAGCACCCCCGTCATCCAAGTGGAAGGGTTGTACAAAAACTACGGCGCTGTCGAAGCGCTTCGGGGTGTGAGTTTTGAAGTTGAAGAGGGCGAAGTATTCGGGTTGCTCGGACCCAACGGAGCCGGAAAGACTTCTACGGTCGAGATTCTTGAGGGGATGCGCACGCCTGATCGTGGCCTCGCGCGCGTGTGCGGGCTCGATCCCGAAAAGAGCGGTTTTGAGTTCAAAGAGCAAATCGGAGCCGTGCTGCAATCCACTTCCCTGCCGGACAAGATTCGCGTGAAGGAAGCAATCGAGTTGTTTGCGAAATTCTATCGCCGTCATGCGAATACGGACGACCTGCTGAAGCGTTTTCAGCTCGAAGAAAAGCGAACCGCCTTCTACAGCCAGCTCTCGGGAGGACAAAAACAGCGTCTCGCTCTAGCCATGGCGCTCGTGAACGACCCCAGCGTTGTGTTTCTCGACGAGCCCACCGCTGGCCTTGACCCGCAAGTGCGGCGCGAAATTTACGACATCATCGAGGAACTCAAGCGCAGCAAAAAGACGGTTCTGCTTACCACGCATTACATCGAAGAAGCCGAGCGTTTATGCGATCGGGTGGCAATCGTTGATCAGGGACGCGTGATCGCCTTGGGTACGCCGCGCGACTTGAAACATGCGTCAGCGGGGACGACACGCATCGAGGTCCGCTTGGCGAAGCCGATCACGGATGGGTCACTCGCCCGGCTTGATGGCGTCACCAACTGTCGGCAATTCGACGGCGCTTACGTCATGCACTCTTCGCGTCCTCCCCAAACGATCGTTGCGCTTGTAAAGCAGCTGGAGGCCGAGAACAACGAATTGCAAAGCCTCGAAATGTTTTCGCCGTCACTCGAAGACGCGTTCATCGAACTCACCGGCCGCCGGCTGCGGGAATGACGACTGCGGGAATAATGAGCGCAAATTCTCTTACAAACACCTGGACCCTGACGAAAATACGCATGCGGCTCGCGATGCGTAATCGTACCTTCTTGTTTTTCAGCCTAGTCATGCCGCTTGGTTTTCTTTTCTTTTTCGTGTTGGTTCTTGCCAAAGGGCAGGCGGGCTGGATCGCCTACATTCTCGGGGCCGTGCTTACGATGACGGTGATGGGCAGCTTTTGGGGACTGAGCGTGCAGCTCGTGACGTTTCGCGAGCAGGGTATTCTGCGCCGCTTCCGTCTGGCCCCGATCGGCGCCGGTCCGATGCTGGCCTCCAGTATTGTCTCCAACTACCTGATGACGATGCCGACCGTCTTGATCGAAATTCTGGTTTGCCGTTTCGCCTTTCATATGATTTCCTGGGGCAACCTCTGGGCTGTTTTCCTGCTGGTGACGTTCGGCTCCGCGGCGTTCTCGTCCTTCGGCTTAATCGTGGCCAGCGTGACAAACACGATGCAGGAAACCCAAGTAATCAATCAGCTGATCTGGACGGCGTTCCTGTTTCTCTCCGGCGCCACGATCCCGTTGGCGATCTTTCCGAGCTGGATTCAACGCGTGTCACTGTTTCTGCCGGCCACATATCTCGCCACGGGCCTCGAGGCTGCGACAACAAACCTCTCAACTGCGGGTGAAATTCTCACTGACGTGGTCGCACTTACCATCGGTGTGCTTGTGGCGTTCGAGATTTCGCGACAGCTTTTTCGGTGGGAACCTGAGGCCAAAGTATCGCCCCGCGCAAAGCTTTGGGTCTTAGCTGCTATGGTTCCCTTCTTGGTGTTCGGTATTTATGAGAATGCGGCTGGCACCCGCCTCGAGCGAATCCATAGGGACTACCAGACCTTAAAGAAGTTCGAATCGCATCAAGGCGCGCCAACCGAGAATTGAGAGTCCCAGTGTTCTCATCCACCGGAATTTTTCCAAATCCCGGACCCTCTGGCTCACATCCAATTCCAACCGGACAGGCTATCGGCACAAGGAGAATTTCATGAAGGCCATTCGCGTGAAAGAGTTTGGCGGCCCGGAAAAGCTGCAGCTCGAAGAGGTTCCAAATCCAAAGCCCGGGCATGGCCAGGTCGTCGTTAAGATTGAAGCGGCGGGCGTGAACCCGGTTGACGTTTACATTCGCGCAGGCACGTATCCTCGCAAGCCGGCTCTGCCCTATACACCAGGGACCGATGGCGCGGGTACGATTCTGTCTGTTGGCGAAGGTGTTGAGGGATTGGCGCCTGGAGCCCGGGTTTATACGGCAGGCAGTCTGAGTGGCACTTACGCAGAGCAAGCTCTATGCGAAGCCTGGGCGGTGTTTCCGCTTCCTGCCAATGCGTGGTTCTCGCAAGGCGCCTCGATGCACGTTCCTTACGGCACCGCCTATCGCGCACTATTCCAGAAGGCGAAGGCTCTTCCCGCCGAAACTGTGCTGATTCAAGGCGCGAGCGGCGGTGTTGGAATCGCGGCAGTGCAACTGGCGCGCGCCGCCGGACTCCACGTGGTTGGTACTGCCAGCACCGAGCGCGGCAGGAAACTTGTGGCCGATGAGGGCGCACACGCCGTGCTCGATCACAGCGCACCAGATCATTTCGAAAGGGCTCTCGCGCTTACCAAAGGGCGCGGCTACGACGTCATTGTCGAAATGCTGGCAAATGTTAACCTCGCCAAGGATCTTCAGATTCTTGCTATGAATGGCCGCGTGGCGGTCGTCGGAAACCGAGGCACCGTCGAAATCAATCCGCGCGACGCGATGGGCCGCGACGCTTCAATTGTCTGCATGTCGCTCTGGAACGCTTCCCAGAAGGATCTCATTACCATCCACGCAGCACTCGTTGCTGGCCTTGAAAACGAAACGCTGCGCCCCGTGATTCGCCATGAGATTCCGCTGTCCGAAGCGCCCCGCGCGCACGAAATCATCATGGAGTCGGGCGCTTATGGCAAAATTATCTTGGTTCCCTGACACGAGGAGCTTCCCCGAGCATCGCGTCTGCTTATGATTTCTGGCAATTAAAGATCCAGCTTCTACTTCTAAAGGAGGCTCAATGGAACGCACCGCATCGGCCGTCTGGAACGGTTCACTAAAGGAAGGCAAGGGGACGATCACCACCCAGAGTGGCGTTCTTTCCGACGCACCCTACTCGTTCATCACGCGCTTTGAAAACGGAAAGGGCACCAATCCCGAAGAACTCATCGCTGCCGCACATGCGGGATGCTTCACGATGGCCCTATCCGCCCAACTCGGCACCATGAATTTCACGCCGCAAACCCTGCGCACTTCTGCCAAGCTCACGCTCGAGAAACTGGATGCCGGCTGGACAATTTCGAAAATTCATCTCGATGTTTCGGCTCGGGTCCCTGGCATCTCAGCAAGCGCATTCGAATCGGCGGCCGCCAGCGCAAAAGCAAATTGCCCGGTATCGCGGCTCCTGAAAGCCGAAATCACGATGGACGCGCACCTGGAGCAAGCTGCTTGATCCTTCCGGCCATCGTCGGCTTTCTCATCGTCACCGTCGTCCTTTGGGACGCATTCGAAACCATCATTCTGCCCCGGCGCGTTGCCCGATGGTTCCGCCTGACGCGAATGTTTTATTTGTCTACGTGGATTCCCTGGAAGGGTCTCGCTCGAAAGATTCATTCCCCGAGAATTCGCGAGTCTTTTATCAGCTACTTTGGCCCGCTTTCGCTCTTGTGCCTGTTCGTAGTCTGGGCCGCAGCGCTAATTTTTGGGTTTGCTTTCATGTACTACGGCGCGGCAGCTCACACCGACACCACCCAGCCCAGCTTCAGCACCCTCCTTTACATGAGCGGTACGACTTTCTTCACCCTTGGCTTGGGAGATGTAGTTCCCCACACAGCCGGGGAACGCAGACTCGCTGTATTCGAAGGCGGACTCGGATTCGGTTTTCTCGCGCTGGTTATCAGCTATCTGCCGGTGATCTATCAGGCGTTTTCGCGCCGCGAAGTTAACATCGTCCTGCTCGATGCTCGTGCCGGATCTCCGCCCACGGCGGCGGAACTTCTTCGACGACATACCGGACCGGGCGGCATCGATGCCCTCCAGCGCCTCCTTCGCGATTGGGAAAGGTGGTCCGCAGAACTGCTCGAGAGCCACATTTCGTATCCGGTGGTCAGCTACTTTAGGTCCCAACACAGCAACGAATCCTGGCTCGGTGCCCTTACAGCAATCCTGGACACCAGCGCATTTCTGATCGCCAGCCTAGATAATGCATGCTCGCGCCAGGCGCGCTTGACCTTTGCAATGTGCCGTCACACGGTTGTCGACTTGGCGCAGGTCTTCTATGCCACTCCGCGCGAAACGATCGCTGATCGGCTTCCTATTTCGGAACTGAAGCGCCTGCGCTCCTTGCTCACGGAATCGGGCTATAGCCTTCTGGAGGGTGCGGAAGCCGATGAAAAGCTGATCAAGCTTCGCGGCATGTACGAGCCTTACATCAACGCATTGGCTTCGTACTTGTATGTCGATTTGCCCCCTTGGATTCTGGCCAAAGAGGCCGCTGATAATTGGAAGACCAGCGCCTGGGGCCGCATAAGCGGTTTTGCTGCAACTCCCAAAGAGGAAGTCACTGTGGATGATCACCTCTAGATGATCACCCCTAATGCTCGGTGCAGCGCGTTCCTAAGTTGGCCGTCAGAAGGAAAAGCCTATGTCAAAGCGTCTCGAGGCAATCGAACGGATGGCTCGCGGCGAAGTGCCGCAAGCGCCGGTCGCGCGTCTGATTGGGTTTGAACTCACCGCGATCCGCCTCGGCGAGTCCGTTATCGAGCTCGAGGCCAGCGACATGCACGCGAACCCGATGGGCACGCTTCACGGCGGGATTCTATGCGATATCGCAGATGCCGCGATGGGGATCGCCTTTGCGTCGACCCTCGAGGAGGGTGAATCGTTTACGACCCTCGAATTGAAGATCAACTTCCTCCGGCCGGTTTGGAAAGAAAGGCTTCGCGCCGCGGGTAAGGTGGTAAAGCGCGGGAAGTCCGTCGGCATGGTCGAATGCGACATAACGAACTCGCAAGGCGCTCTGGTGGCGCGTTCTTCCTCAACCTGCATGGTACTCCAGGACGAACAAGCCGCGGGCCGGTAGTTCAGAGTGTCCGAATTCGAGAAAGGCAATTCGGAAAACCGCACACCCCGCTGATTTCCCGTTCTTCACTACGATCTCACGCTAAGCCAATTTGGCCGCTAACAAACGCCCCAACCCACTCGTCATATTGCTTATCGCGCTATCACTCTGTTCGCAGCCAGGCGCGTTCGCTTATCCAGGAGAGGAGGCGCCATGAATCCGTTCCTGCAGGATCTCCGTTATGCCACCCGGATGCTTGCCAAAACTCCTGGCTTCACCGCTGTCGCAATTCTCACCTTGGCGCTCGGGATCGGCGCCAATGTGGCTGCATTCAGCGTGGTGCGAGCCGTCCTGCTTCGGCCGCTTCCCTATCGGCAGCCCGGGCAGCTCGTCCGCGTGTTTGACGACCTGCGCGCGTCCAACGTGCGCGATGTGGGAATGTCCCAACCCGAGCTCGAGGACCTTCAAAATCGCTCCGGCGTCTTCGAAGACATTTCCGCCGTTTGGCCGATAAGCGCGAATCTAACGGGAGGCGATCGGCCGGAGCGCGTTGAAGTGGTCGCCACAAGCACTAACTACTTCACGCTGCTTGGCGCCAACGCTCAACTGGGCCGCATTTACACGAAGCAAGAAACCGTACCGGGCTTCATCGAAGCGGCCGTTATCAGCGACGGGTTCTGGCGCCGCGAATTTGGCGCAGACCCTCGCGCAATCGGAAAGAAAATTCGGCTCGACGGCGATCTGTACACCATCGTGGGAGTGATGCCTCCGGATTTCCGCCATCCAGGCCGCACCCTCCAGACCGACGTCGATCTCTGGATCGCTGCCGGATATGCCGCGGACCCGTTCCCGAACCCGCCGCAGCGAGCGATCCGCATGATGCCCGGCGCAATTGCCCGCTTGAAACCGGGCCTTTCCGCTTCTGGAGCACAAGCCAAGCTGGACACTTTCGCAGCCAATCTGAGCCGGGAATATCCAACCGACTACCCTGCCGCCGCTTCGTGGGGAACTCGCCTTGTCTCGGTTCAGGATGATCTCGTCGGCGGCGTTCGTACGGAATTGTTTGTGCTTTTCGGAGCTGTCGGCTGCGTCCTCCTAATCGCCTGCGTCAATATCGCGAACTTGCTGCTGGCACGCGGAGCTGGACGCCAGCGCGAAGTTGCAATCCGCCTGGCGCTCGGCGCCAGTCGCGGCCGGCTCATCAGTCAGCTGCTGACCGAAAGCGTACTGCTGGCTGCGATCTCGGGCATCATTGCGCTTTTCACGGTCGTGATACTGAAAAATTCACTGCTGCGGTTCGCTCCGGCTGATCTTCCTCGGCTCAACGAAGTCTCGATCAATATCGGAGTGCTCGCGTTCGCGTTTTTTGTCTCGATCTTCACCGGCGTAATTTTTGGCCTCGTCCCGGCGCTGCAGGCCGCAAGTTCCAATCAAATCGTCAGTCTGCGAGAAGGCAGCCGAGGCTCGGGCTCATCTAAAAAACACACACGAATCTCGCGCGTTCTTGTCACCTCCGAAATTGCGTTGTCTTTGATACTTCTGATTGGGGCTGGTCTGCTCTTGCGCAGCTTTTGGCAATTGCTGCAAGTGAAGCCCGGATTCAATCCGAGCTCGGTCGTTACGGCGCAGATTTGGATGGCGGTACCGAACGATCCAAAGGCCGATCCCTATCGTCCGCCGGAGAAGCGGAGCGCTTTCTATCGCGAGCTCTTGCGCCGCGTTTCAGCGATGCCGGGCGTACAGCAAGCCGCGATCGGGAGTGGTGGCAGCCTTCCAATGACCCGCGCCCGCAATAGCTTTCCATTTACGATTCAGGGCCGACCTGCCGATGCGGAAAGGGTCCCCGTAGCGGAATTCGCAGCCGTCACTCCTGAGTATTTTCGCACGCTCGAAATCGCACAGGTTTCCGGCCGCAATTTTTCGGATTCCGACGACGTAAATTCTCAAAAAGTCGCCCTTATCGACGACACGCTCGCACACCGCTACTGGCCCGGCGAAGATCCCATCGGAAAGCAAATCAAAGCGGGAGCCCTTAATTCCACCGCCCCATGGACAACCATCGTAGGCGTTGTCTCCTCCATCAAGTCTGATGGCTTCGACGCGCCAGCCATGCCTCATGTTTATTTTCCGCTGCTCCAGAATCCTGGCGTGACGGCCGCCATCTACCTTCGCACCTCGACGGATCCGGGAACATTGGGCGACGCGATTCGTCGCGAGGTTCAGTCCGTCGATCCGGGAATTCCCGTTTTTGCAGTTCGCACGCTGAACGAAGTGGTCGCCAAATCTCTCGCGGATCGCCGCTTCGCGCTGACCATCCTCGCCGTCTTCGCGGGGGTCGCACTGTTGCTCGCGTCAATCGGCATCTACGGCGTCATGGCCTACACGTTCAGCCAGCGGACCCATGAAATTGGGGTTCGCGTCGCGTTGGGAGCTCAGCGTAGCGACATTCTCCGGATGGCGCTCGGAGAAGGCATGCTGCTCGTAGCCATAGGCCTCGGAGTCGGCCTCATCGGTGCGGCAATCGTCACGCGATTCCTTCGCTCGATGCTGTTCTCGGTGACCGCGACCGATCCGCTCACATTCGCTTCGATTGCCCTGCTGCTGGCAGCCGTCGCCCTGTTCGCTTGTTTCATTCCTGCACAACGCGCGACGCAGGTGGATCCTCTCGTCGCGTTACGTGAGGATTGATTCCAATCGAAGGATTTTCTCGCGCGAGAAATCGGCCCGGCCAATATGGATTCCGCGTCGAGCTAGTTCTACTACCTCCTTCCCATTGACGTCCCAACTACGCTCCTGTACTTTCGATTCGCGGGCGCACAACAGCGCGAAAATCGCGCCGCGGAGACACTCAATGAGCTTTCCGAAGACCGGTCAGATCTGGCACAACGGCAAAATGATCGAATGGGACGATGCCAAGATTCACGTTCTGTCTCACGTCATCACGTATGGTTCCACCGTCTTCGAAGGGATTCGCTGTTATAACACCGAGCAAGGCCCGGCTATCTTCCGTCTTCGCGAACACATGCAGCGCCTTCTGAATTCCGCCCGCATCTACCGCATGGATATTCCTTTCACAGCCGACGAGCTCGCACAGGCGAACCTGGATGTGGTTCGCGCCAATAAGATGAATGCCTGCTACATCCGGCCAATGGTGATGCGCGGCTACGGCACAGCGGGCGTGAATCCGGTGGGCTGCCCGATTGAGGTTTACATCGCGTGTTGGGAATGGGCGCAGTATTTGGGAGAAGAAGCGCTGCATGCAGGTGTGGACGTCTGCGTCAGCTCCTGGAATCGTCCCGCTCCGAATACGCTGCCTCAAATGGCCAAAGCCGCTGCAAACTACATGAATTCTCAGCTGATCCGCATTGAAGCGCATGCGAATGGCTATTCGGAAGGCATCGCGCTCGACGTGCACGGTCAAGTGAGCGAAGGCTCCGGCGAAAATATTTTTCTCCTTTTCGGCGGTACACTGATCACGCCCCCGCTCTCGAACGGCGCGCTTCCCGGAATCACTCGCAACACCGTCATGCAGATCTGCCGCGATCTCGACATTCCCGTCGCCGAACAAATCATTCCGCGTGAAATGCTCTACATCGCCGATGAACTTTTCTTCTGCGGGACGGCTGTTGAAGTCACTCCGATTCGCTCCGTTGATCGCGTCACAGTGGGCAACGGTACCCGCGGGCCGATCACAAAAAAAATCCAGGACGAATTCTTTGCACTCACCGGCGGCAAGAAGGCAGATCGCCACGGCTGGCTCACCCCGGTGGGCGTTCCAGCACCGGCGACGGTTCGCGGATAAATCGCTCCAGGCGGCGGACGTCACCGCTTCCTTCTCATATCCGAAAAGTATCGGCCCGTCTCGGCGGTCGTAGTAGAATTCGCGCGCGATCGCTTTGCCCTTCCGCTCACTTTGCCACGATCGTGGAGCATCCGTGTACAGCCTGGGCCAAAAGCTTTTCGTTGAATTCGTCGGCACGTTCACGCTGGTTCTTGCCGGTGCGGGCTGCATTTGTGCCGACCAATACCTTCGCGCCAACGGTCAAGCAAACATAGGCCTACTCGCGATTGCCTCGGCTAACGGACTTGCAATGGGGCTGATGGTCAGCGCCGTTGGGCACATATCCGGCGGGCATTTCAATCCTGCCATCACCGCGGGATTCTGGGTTACTCGCCGGCTCGGCACGATGAAAGCTCTCTTCTATTGGATCGCCCAGCTCCTCGGTTCGGTCGCTGCTGCTTTCCTGCTTGTCACCGTTATTCCGGAATCCGTCTGGCGGCCTGTGGCTCTTGGCACTCCGGACCTTGTCCCCATCACGGACTTCACACGAATGCACGCGATGACTTTTGAAGCGGTGCTCACCTTCATTCTTGTCTTCGTCTTCTTTGCCACCATGGTTGACCCCAGGAGCCTCGCCAACAGGATCGCTGGCTTCGCCGTCGGGCTCACGGTCGCAGCCGGAATGCTGGCCGGTTATCCCTTCACCGGCGCCGCTATGAACCCCGCTCGTGCGTTTGGGCCCGCGCTGGTTGCCCGCCACTGGTCAAATCACGGCGTTTATTGGGTTGGTCCGCTGTTCGGTGGTGTGCTCGCCGCCGTAATCTACGATCGTTTTTTTCTCCGCGATCAGCTCCCCGACTGAAGAAATCGCAAATTCCATCGCACCTGTCCAAACGTACAGGTTGTTCGCTTAGAAATTGCCACACCGCGCATTCTTGCCCGCCCATAAATCCGCGTGCTAGCGTCACATAGAGCAGAAAGCGGGGAGTTTATTCATGGCCATCAACATTGACGATCTGTTACGCCGCGCAGTGGAGAGCCGCGCTTCCGACTTGCATCTCAAGGTCGGTAACCACCCTTACCTTCGCGTCGACGGAATCCTCAGTGGTTTGACCGACGTCCCGCGCATTACCCCGGAAGAAATGCTGTCGATGGCCTTCAGCATGATGACCAACCGGCAGAAGCAGAAATTCAAGGAAACCGCCGAACTCGACATGGCGTATGGCGTCGCCGGCCTTGGCCGCTTCCGCGTCAACGTGTTTCAGCAGCGCGGCAATGTCGGTATGGTTCTGCGCGTCATTCCAACCAAGATCCGCACCATCGAAGAGCTCGAGCTTCCGCGCATCCTCACCCAAATTTGCGAAGAGCAGCGCGGCCTGATTCTCACCACCGGCACCACCGGTTCTGGCAAGTCAACGACACTCGCCGCGATGATCGACCGCATCAATTCGCTCCGCGCCGAACACATCATCACCATTGAAGACCCGATCGAATATCTGCATCGCGATAAAAAAGGTTTCATTAATCAGCGCGAAGTCGAAGTCGATACCTCTTCGTTCTCCACCGCGCTACGCGCCGCTCTTCGACAGGATCCCGACGTGGTGCTCGTCGGCGAAATGCGCGACCTGGAAACGATTTCAACAGCGCTGCTCGCAGCAGAAACCGGCCACCTCGTCCTCTCGACCTTGCACACTCTCGACGCGACCGAAACCATTCAGCGCATCATCGCCGTCTTTCCGCCGCCGGAGCAGAAACAGATTCGCTTGCAGCTCGCTTCCACGCTGAAAGCCGTGGTCAGCCAGCGCCTGGTGCGCAAGAGCGACGGCCAGGGCCGAGTCCCCGCCGTCGAAGTGATGGTTTCAACCGGCTACATTCGCGATTGCATCATCAACCCAGATAAGACGCGCATGATTCGCGACGCCATCGCAGCCGGCACCAGCCAGTACGGCATGCAAACATTCGATCAGTCCATCTTCGATCTCTATTCGCGCAACCTCATCACTCTCGAAG
>CAWFGI010000007.1:0-170677 GCA_963815265.1 uncultured Acidobacteriota bacterium
AAGAATATTCTGGTTGATCCGTCCGGTGAGTTCACGAGTACGGCCGACATCGGTAACGTGATCGTAGGAACATCGAGCGCTGGGTCGGCTGTGTATCTGCGGGATCTGGTGGATATCCGCAGCGGATATCAGAGTCCTGCGCGTTATTTGAACTTTTACACCTGGCGCGACGAGCAGGGAAAGTGGCAGCGACGCGGGCGGTCACGCTTGCCGTGCAGATGCGCAGGGCGAACAGATCGCGAAGTTTGCGGAGCACGTCAGGAGAAAATCGACGAGACGAAGAAATTGCTGCCATCGGACTTGATCATTGCGGCCACATCCGATCAGCCCCGGCAGGTGAAAGAGAACGTCGATCTCTTCATGGACGCGCTGTACGAAGCGATCGCACTGGTGGTGATCGTGTCGCTCATCGGATTCTGGGAATGGCGCTCGGCCGTGCTGATGGCAATTTCGATTCCGATCACGCTGGCAATGACGTTTGGATTCGCTCATCTGCTGGGCATCGACATTCAGCAGGTTTCGGTCGCGACATTGATTATCGCGCTCGGGCTTCTCGTGGATGATCCCGTGGTGGCCGGAGATTCGATCAAGCGCTCGTTGGACGATGGCCATCCACCGGTGATCGCTGCGTGGCTGGGGCCGACGAAACTGGCGCACGCGATTCTATTTGCCACGATTACAAACATTGTGGCGTATCTTCCGTTTCTGATGCTGACAGGCACGACAGGCGAATTTCTCTTCAGCCTGCCGGTGGTGATGACGTGCGCGCTGGTGGCCTCGCGGTTGGTTTCAATGACCTTTATACCGTTTCTGGCCTACTACCTGCTGCGACCCTCAAAGAAAAAGAAACACCATGGAGGAACGCGAAGCGAGCGGATTTACGGGCTTCTACTATCGGGTGGGAAAATTTGCGATCGACCATCGCTGGCCTGTGTTTGGAGTATCGCTGCTGTTTTTGGCGCTCGGCGGATTTTTCGGGCACCGATTGAAGACGCAGTTTTTCCCAGATGATGTGCAGTACTTGTCGTTCCTGGATGTATGGCTGCCGAATGATGTTCCGTTGACGGTGACCAACCATTCCGCCATCCAGGTAGAGAATCTGCTGCGGGCGACGGCGGAAGCTTACGCGAAAGAGCACCCCGGCAAAGACGGGAAACCGCAGCCGGTGTTGAAATCGCTGACGACATTCGAAGGCGGGGGCGGGCCGAGGTTCTGGTTTTCCGTGACACCGCAACTGCAGCAACTGAACTACGCGCAGGTGATTGTCGAACTGTACGACAAGGAGGATACGCCGAAATTGATAGGCGCGTTTCAGGATGCGATTTCGAAAAATGCGCTCGGCGCGCGCGTGGACGTGCGCCAGTTGCAGACAAACCCGGTGGATTATCCCGTGGAATTGAGGGTTACCGGACTCGCGGATGTGAGCGCGCTCGACGAAGCAAAGGATATCGCGACGTTGCGTTCCATTGCGGGCAAGGTGACCGCGATTCTGAGCGCCATTCCTACATCGGCTCGGGTTCGCGATGATTGGGGACCGGAAGGCTTTCAGGTATCACTCAAAGTGGACCCGGATCGGGCCAATCTGGCGGGCGTCACGAATCAGGATGTGGCGAATTCATCGAGCACGGCGCTGAGTGGAGCGTCGGTGACCACTCTGCGACGAGGCGATCAACAAATTCCGGTGGTTGCGCGGCTTCGGATGGAAGAGCGCGTAAACCTTTCTGACGTTCAGAATCTTTATGTATATTCGTCGCAATCGAATAACAAAGTGCCGCTGCTCGAAGTCTCCTCGGTTGAAAACACACTGCAAAATATGCGCATCCGGCGCCTCGAGCATTTCCGGACGATTTCCGTGCAGAGCTTCACCCAACCTGGATTTCTGGCTTCGGAGGTATTCACTCCCGCGGCGCCGAAGCTAAAGGAAGTGGAGGATTCGTTGCCGCCCGGCTACAAGATTATTGTGAGCGGCGAGCAGTCCAAACAGGTGGATGGATTCAGGAATTTGAGCGTGGTGATGGCAATTTCGATCGGGATGATTTTTCTCGCGCTGGCATTTCAATTCAAGCATTCGATCAAGCCAATACTGGTTTTGGCCGCAGCGCCATATGGCGTGAGCGGAGCGCTGATCGCGCTTTACATCATGGGCTCTCCATTTGGATTCATGGCTTTTCTCGGGATCGCGAGTTTGATTGGCGTGATCGTGAGCCACGTGATTGTGCTTTTCGATTTCATCGAGGAGATGCACGAGAAAGGCGAGCCGCTGGAGCAGGCATTGCTCGACGCTGGTATCGTGCGGCTGCGACCGGTGATGATCACGGTGGGCGCGACGATTCTGGCGCTCTTTCCGCTTGCGATTCACGGCGGGCCGCTGTGGCAGCCTCTGTGCTATGCGCAGATTGGTGGACTGGGAGTGGCGACGTTCATCACGCTGCTGCTAGTGCCCGTGCTTTATTCGATTTTTGTGCTCGATCTGAAGATTGTGACCTGGGGCAAAATGGAGGCGCATTCAGCGGATCAGCTTAGTCTTCAACCGAAAGGAGAACTACCGTCATGAAGCGCGGCGCAAGAATTATCCCGCTGGTAGTTCGAGGTGCTCTCCCTTTGGTCATTTTACTTGCGGGCGGAGGTTTGATCCCCGCCGCCTTTGCACAAAGTCAACCCTCAACGCCGCCCGCGCAAAAAGATACCGACGTGATGCTGCAGATGAGCCGCTCATTTCAAGATTTGGCGAAGCGCGTTTCGCCGGCCGTTGTCGAAGTGCTTGTGACAGGCTATGGATCGCCGAGCGATGAGGACGAAAAGGCGTCGACCGCGGTAGGGCGTGAGCACGCGCTTGGGTCCGGCGTGATCGTCGATTCGGATGGATACATCGTTACAAACGCTCACGTGGTGAAGGGTGCGGACCGAGTGCGTGTGGCCTTGACTCCGCAGATAACCGAAGAATCGCAGGCGGAAGGTTTGCTCAAGGCGCACGGGCGAATCCTGCCGGCGCGAATCATAGGTGTGAGCAAGCTGATCGACCTCGCGGTACTGAAGGTGGAAGCCACCGGCCTGCCGACGCTTCCGATCGGCCGCTACAATCGGGTGCAGAAGGGAGAGATCGTGCTGGCGTTTGGGAGCCCGGAGGGTTTGCAGAATTCCGTGGCGTTCGGGCTGGTGAGCTCGGTGCTGCGGCAACAAAGCCCGGACGACCAGATGGTGTACATACAGACGGACGCAGCGATCAATCCCGGCAATAGCGGCGGCCCGCTTGTGGACGTGGAAGGCAACGTGGTGGGCATCGACACGTTCATTTACTCGAAGTCCGGCGGGAACGAAGGATTGGGATTTGCGATTCCGGGTGGCATCGTGCGGTTTGCGTACGAAGAAATTCGAAAATATGGAAGAGTGCGGCGGCGTGCGATTGGCGCCGATCTTCAGTCGCTAACGCCCGAGCTAGCTGGCGGCCTGGGACTCTCGACGGATGTGGGAGCGATTATTTCCGACGTTGAACCCGGCGGCCCTGCGGATCGGGCGGGATTGAAAACGGGCGACGTGGTCGTGAGCCTCGACGGCTTCCCGGTTAATAATGTGCCGCTTTTTACGCTCGGTCTGTATGTGCTGAATTCAGGTGGTTCAGCGAAGCTGGGAATTCTGCGCGGCACGCAAAAGCTCGATATCGATGTGGCAGTTGTCGAGGCGCGCAGCGACCCGCAGCGGCTGTCCGAGATGGCTGAACCAGCCAAGGGCCTAATTGCGAGATTGGGGATCGTGGGCATCACTGTAACGCCAGAGGTGGCCGAATTTCTGGGAGGCCTGCGCATGCCTTCAGGAGTGGCGGTGGCATCGCTCGTATCTGATCAGCTCGCAGTTGATTCCGGGCTTGCAGAGGGCGACGTGATTCACACTTTGAACCGCGTGAGAATTACAACTGTGGATGATCTTCGAGCGGCTTTTACGAGTCTGAAGCCCGGCGAGCCGGCCGTGATGCTAGTGGAAAGAGCCGGGAAGTTTACGTACTTGACGTTCGAAATGGAATAGTGAACGAAGACATTCCCGGCACCGTGGCTTTTTTCTGCGACTTCTGTCAGCGCTTCTGATAATTCGCGTTTTGCGTAGCGACTGTCAGCTGTTTGCTGACGCCCTCGATCCTGGTGCTCGAAACATGATTGGTGCCATCCGGTAAACGGGCAAACGTCACGGTGAGATTCATGCCGTCGCTCGGCCCGTCCATGTAAGAGGCGATCTGGATGCTTTGAAGCTGCTTCTGTTCCTTATCGATGGTTAGAGTCATGGAATCGCCTGGCTTTACGTAATTGTGAATCACGAGCTTTGCGCCGCCCGGTTCAGGCGTCATCGAGATGTTCCCTTTGGCATAGGCGGCTTGAATCAGATCTTTGTCCGGGGGAATGTACTGCTGGGCTAGGGCTTTCATTTGCTCGGCATAGTCCTCGTACTCTTCCTTCTTCTTTTCGACCACCCTCTGTTTTAGCCGGCCACCGCGTCCACTCGATTCAGGCTGTGCCGCCGGCGCCGAATCCAAGGAGGTTTTCTGCGGCTTTCCGTCCGGCCCCGTTTGCACCTGGTAGTGTTGCTGCTTTTTCTCTTCCCCTTTCAGGCTGATCGTGACGGTTTCGACCCAGGTGTATTGAGCGAGGGCCTGCTTGTTTTTCGCCATCGATTCTTTCAATTGCGCAACTTGTTGTTGCAGACCACCTTCCTGGGCGTAGAGCACGCAAGCGGAAGCAAATGACGTGATAAAGAGAACCGACAGCAAACTCTTGCGAGACATTTTCGATCTCCTCGAAGATTTTTAACGGAAACTGGATTGCAACACTCACACCGGGCGCACTTTTATACGTCTGACGGTGGCTTGTGTAAAGACAATAGTCCGTAGAGGAAACGAGAAAAGACTAACTACTTCTGGCAGCTAGTCCGGGAGGCGAAATACGAGCCTGATATCGTCTTGGACTGGAATGCGGCGACCTTCAAAAAGCGTCGGGCCGTAGCGCCATTCGCGAACAGCAGTCACGGCCGCTGCTACGAGTGGTTCCGGACCGCTTACGGGCTGGACGCTCTGGACGCTGCCGTCTGCCCCAATCACAGCGTGCAATCGTACTGTGCCTTCAATCCCTTGCTCTTTGGCTTCGACCGGATAAAAAGGTGAAACTCGCTTCAGCGGCCGGCCAACCACCAAATCTTTTGCTGGCGGTTTTTGCGAGCTGAGATTGTGAGGCATTGGGATGGAACGGCGAGAGACGATCGCGACCGTGGAGGAGGCGCTAACAGCTTCTTCCGGCAAGCTTATCGCGGGGCTTGGAGCCGCTACTGGCCGCGGCGCACCGATCGGCGCTTCAGTCCGGCGCGCGGCGGCCCGAGCCTCGGTTGCCGGGGGAGCGCTTCGAGCCTCTAAACGCGGCGCGGCCTGCTGTTGGGCTGGATTTGCCCGCGGAGGGACACCTTTGGCGGCATTGGCAGCGACTGCTGGAGGAGGCGACACGATCTTCGGCGGAGGCGGAGGCGGGGTATTTTCCTTGATCCTCTCAGTGTTCGCGGCCGATATCTGTTCAGGCGTGGCTTCTACAATGTTCTGAACGCGAATCGTTCCGGTGAGGCCGTCAAAAATTCCGGTGATCAATACATTCTTGCCCAGGAAACTTGCGGCTTTCTGTTGGTCGTCGATGTGGTACCAAGTATCATTATCGTAGTCCTTCAGCACAAAGCGGACATCGTTCTGAGAGACGACTTTGCCGCCGAACTTCTGCCACTTCGACTGCTGGCTTTGGGATTGTTGTGCGCCGACGGACACGGCAACACATGTCAGAAGAAATGCGACCGCCAAGGCGACAGCGGTTCTTTTCATTGAGACCTCGGACGTCGAGTAGGACAAAGCAGCTGTGGCAGCAATCTTCAGCCTCCATCAAAGCGGCTTTTCCTCTGATGAATGGCCGGGGGTACCACGTTAGCGAAGAAACTTGCGAAAGTAAATGGGCGTGCCCTCCCAACGGATACGAATAATCGCCCTACCAGTTGGGACGATCCTTGTGAAACCTCATGCGAATTGGCCGTAATTTCTCCTGCTGCCAGCCGTGCTCGGGGCATTCGAGCCTGCGCGGAAATTGCTTCGCGCCGGGCACAGGCCTGGCTACGAGTTCTGCACCGCATTTCGCGCACTTCATCGTAGCCGAATCCTTTTCGACAGGCTAACCTCTACAGGGTGCAAAGCATTCCGTCCCAGGAACGGCTCTCTCTGAAATGTCGGAATGCAGGCGAAAGTCCGCCCGCAACATGATTGAGGAGGGTCAATGAACAAGAGCATTCTAACCGGTTTGGGGCTGGCTATAGCGCTGGGCCTATCGTTGGCAGCCTGTCAGGATACAAAAGCCCGTCAGGAGAACGAACAATTAAAAGCACAGGTATTACAATTGCAGAAGGACGCCGGTGACCTGGGAAATCGCATCGACGTTCTGACAAAGGAAAACACCGAATTAAAAGCGGAAATCGAACATCTAAAAGCAAAACATCCTGCGAAAAAATCGTCAAAGTCCAAACGTCACCACACTAAACCGAAGGCGGCGACGAGCACTCAGGATTGAAGGGTAAGGCTGGAGCCACAGGAAACGTGAAAATTGCGTGAAACGCTCTGGCCGGCCGAAACACTACCTCTGGACAGAATAGCCAGCGTATGCTCGGATGCAGCTGGTTGCGAAGCTTTCTGCAGCCGCGTCAATGAGCTTCAATAAGACTGTCGAAGGTGAATATGTCCATCGCGTCGAAAATGCAGCCGGAAGCCCAAGATCCGGTCACGGTTGACCCTGAGCACTACACAGTTGAATTCGAAAACGAAAGAGTGCGCGTGCTCCGCGTCAAGTTTGGACCGCACGAGAAATCCGTCATGCACGGACACCCGTCCGCACTTGAGATCAACCTCACGATCGCTCATCTCCTCGTCACCTATCCAGACGGGACGGCGGAAAACTTTCATGCCAAGGCCGGGCAAGTTCGCTTGTCTCCAGCAGCCGAGCTTCAACCTGAAAACCTAAGCGACTTTCCGTACGAGGCGATTACGATCGAGTTGAAATAGCCAGCTGAAATGTCTCTAAGTCTGCGCTAGAAGCTGATCTTCAGTATCTGGCCGTTGTTGCCTACGAACCAACCATCATGCGGATCCGCAAATGCAACGGCCCAGTAGCCGCTCACATCGGGCAGCACATTCCAAGTGCGCCCTTCATCTGGAGTCCAGGCCGCTTCCCCGGACGTGAAATCGGGCTCTGTCTCGGTGGTGATTACAACGGCGCGATCATTTTGATGACCCACCTCGTTGTCCCCTCCGCGCCCGTTGCCGTCATCTTCGTTATTGCGAGCGCCGCGGACATAGGACAGGCAGAAAATCGCGCCTTGTACGGGGGGCTTGTTCGTGAGGGTCCACGTCTTGCCGCCATCGTTCGAGGTTGCTGTGTCGGCTGCTGTGTTGGAGGCCAGATCGCCGCCACCCACGATTCCATTGCGTGAATCGCGGAAGGCAACCGAGACTGCGCCGGCGCTGGCCGAACTTACAAGCGGCGTGTCATACGCGTTCCAACTATGTCCTCCATCGCGAGTGGCCAGAATCCTCGCGGTTGATGATCCGCCGGTGGCGATCCATGCGTTGGTCTGATCTTGAGTCGTGATGCAGGTTCCGCTGGCCGCGAATGAGGCTTCGCCCGTCAGAGCTGGCGGCATATTGTTGGCGATTGATTGCCAAGTCATGCCGTCGATTGTGCGGATGTCAGGGAACACCCCGTTCACTGAATCGCTGTGGGTAATGCCGCGGTTCGGAGTCCAGAACGCGAAACAGTCGTAGAACGCATTTGCGTTCTGATTGGTGAACTCGATTTCCCAGGTTGCGCCACCGTCGACGGTCTTGTAGATGCGAAAATCGGTTGTGTTGGTTCCAATTGACATCAAATACGCGATTTTATCGCTCACGCCAAACACATCGCGGAACTGAAGAGCTTCGGCTCCCGGTACGACAGCGGCTTTCCACGTCTGGCCACCGTCGGTTGTCACGACATAGGTACCGCCAGTTCCGGCTGCCCACACCACCTGGGAGTTCACTGGACTCACCGAAATGAGGAGTTGGGTAGTGCCGCTCTGTTGAGGAGTAAGTTTTGGTTGATGAATTTTCCCAGGATCTTGCGCGAAGCTGACAGTAGCTGACGCTGTGATTAGAGAAGCGGCCAGAAAAAACTTGAACATTGGAGTCCCCCTGAAAGGAAGTGGGCGTGGAGAAGCAAGTATAGGAATGCCGCAGGCGGGTGTCAATAACGCCTCAACACGGGAGATTCCCCGGCTGCCGCAATTTTCAAAATACAGTGGCTGTTACAAATTGAACGCGTAGAGCAGAAACCGTGTCACGAACAGATCAACAACTAGAACAACGACGGAGGAAACCACGAATGCCGTAATCGTGGCGCGGCCTACGCCGGCGGTCCCGCCTTTCACTCGAAATCCCTCATGACATCCCACTGTTGCAATGATGAATCCGAAAATAACTGGCTTCGCGAACCCCATGACAAGATCTCCAAACACTAGCGCGTGAACAGCGCGTGTCCAGAACTGCTCTGCGCTGAGATGGAGGGTGATGGTCGCCACCGCAAATCCGCCGAGCAGCCCCGCGCAGTCCCCCACTGCCACGAGTAACGGAAGGACCAGCACCATCGCAAGCACTCGGGGGGTCATCAGCTTGCGGATCGGGTCAATACCGAGCCCTCGCATCGCGTCCACCTGCTCCGTGACGACCATGGACCCCAACTCGGAAGCCATTCCGGTGGCGTTGCGGCCTGCCACCAAAAGCGATGTGAACACGGGACCGAGTTCGCGAAGGAGAGCAAGCGAAACCGCGTCGCCTGTAAGAGCTGTCGCGCCGAACCGGCTAAATTGCGATGAGGAATTCAGAACAACTACCCCGCCGACGCAAACGAGGGCGACAATTACGATCAGCAACGAACCCACTCCGATTTGGTCCATCTGCACAATCACGTCGCCGGCGTAGCGCGTCGTGGTGAAGATGTCTTTCACCGATTGAAGAGTGAGCAGCGTATAACTCTGGAACGAGAGTACCTGCATTTTCGTTGCATGTTCGACGTTGGAGAAAACCGAACGCGTGTTCACAATGGTGCTCCTGTCACGAGAAATGACGCCTCGATAAATTGAGCTCTAATAACGCTGCCAGAAGAGGAACATATACTAGGATAGTTCGGCCCAAAAGCCGCCATTCTTAATGAGTGAAAGGCGCTCCCGACAAAATGCTTTAGCTTCTGAGTGGGCGTTTCCCGGCGTAGGGAGCTAGCCGAATACTGTGGTAAATGAGCCGGCTTAGACCTAGGACGTTATAAGCCGGTTTATTTCTGAGGCGCTGCGGACGCGCCGATCTCTTGGGGAGGCTGAACGGCTCGCGCGCTTTCACGGCGCGACTGTAGAAAATCTAAGAATTCCGCCACACCTGCGCCGGCTTTTACTGAAGTATCCAATACCTTCATGCCTGGCCGCACGCTCTGAATGTTCCGATTCGCCGCCTCGGCATTGAATTCCACGGCCTCGGCCAAGTCAATCTTTGTAATCAGAGTTACGTCAGCACTGTTGAAAATCGTAGGATATTTAAGCGGCTTGTCTTCGCCCTCCGTGACGGACATTAGAACGAGTCGAAGGTCCTCACCGAGATCGTAGGACGATGGGCAGACGAGATTACCTACGTTCTCGATGAACAAGAAGTCGAGTTCATCGAGCTTCCAGCCTTCCAGAGCATTCTGCACCATGGCAGCCTCCAGGTGGCAGACCGTACCTGTGACAATCTGCTTTACGGGGGCTTGGCTGCGCGCGAGCCTGACTGCGTCATTTTCCGTAGCGAGATCGCCCACGAGTGCCGCCACGCGAAACCTTTGCCGAAGTAAAGTTAGCGTTTTCTCGAGGAGAGCCGTCTTCCCCGCCCCAGGGCTCGAGACCAGACTCACGACAAAAACACCTGCATCATGAAATCGCTGGCGAAGCGCGTGGGCTATCACATCGTTCTGCTTCAGGACGTTCTGGCGCACCTCAATGATGCGTGTCGAGTTATTCATTCATCCACCTCGAGGCCCACGACTAAGAGCTCTTTGCCTTGAACGACATCGCCCGTAAGGGTTCCGCAGTCAGCGCAACAGAACGATTGCAACGAATGAACCGGCCGCCGCGCTTTGCAGTGGGGACAAAAAACCAGCACGGGAACTTCTTCAACAATCAGGCGCGATCCTTCGAGCGCCGTGTGCTCGCAGGCCATTTCATAGGAGGCGAAAAGCGCATCCTTCATGACGCCAGAGAGAAGACCCAATTGAAGATGTACGGCTCGGATGGGCACACCGCCTCGCCGGTCGGATTCTTCTTGCGCCATATCGACAATGCTCATAGCTATCGAAAGC
This sequence comes from uncultured Acidobacteriota bacterium, assembly GCA_963815265.1. Lineage (GTDB taxonomy): Bacteria > Acidobacteriota > Terriglobia > Acidiferrales > UBA7541 > Palsa-295. The sequence goes on from CAWFGI010000007.1 coordinate 10,416, forward strand.
TCGTGCATCGGCCCGTTACCTGGAAACTGATTCCTTCCAACTCAATGACTCGGCGTCGTCAAATTGCGCGAATGATGCGAGAGCCGCCTGTCCCAGGCTGATCCCGCCATCGTTAGGCGGGACGGCATGATTCGTCCAAATTTGAAGAAGCGTCGAACCGAACATTAATTTCAGATCCTCAAGCAACAGCTCGTTCTGAGAAACTCCGCCTGAAAGCACGATCGTGTCGCAAGCGTGTTCCTGGCACAGCGCCGTCGCAGCGTTGAAGACGCCGAGGGCTACGCCTTTTTGAAAGGCACGCGCGCATTCGCTGGCATCACGGCCAATGAAGCGGTCCTTCGCCAAATTCTCCAGCAAGGGACGAAAGTCGAGCTCTGCATGGATGAAGGGAAATGGATACGCATCGGTGCAGGTGGCGCTGCGAGCCTTCTGCTCCAGCCACATTGCAGGCTGGCCTTCAAAAGTTGTTTCGCGGGTGAAACCGAGCAACGCCGCAGCCGCGTCAAAGAGACGGCCTATCGAGGTAGTTGTGAACGTTCGCACCCCTTTGCGAATTAGTTCCATCGCGTTCTGAAAGCGTTCAGAAAAATAGAATGGCGCGGCAGTTACACCTGGCAGGTTTTCTATCTGCGCCAGGAATCCGGCTGCGGCTTGTACCGGATAGCGGGCCGCCGCGTCGCCGCCCGCGAGTATTGCGCGACGAAGGTGAGTCACGCGTTCGAAGCCGCCGCTGATGCTTCCGGCAAAGAACTCGCCGCCCCAAATCGTGCCATCGTCGCCGTAACCGGTGCCATCGAAACAAATGCCCACAACGCGTTTGTTCCATTCGCTGCGTTCCGCGAGAACCGAGGCGATGTGCGCACGGTGGTGCTGGACACTTCGCATTTCGGACGCGAAAAGTGACGAGGCGTGAGTGGAAGATGCATATTGCGGATGGCAATCGTGCACGACGAGGAGTTCGTCCCAGCGAATCTCGTACATCGAAACCAGATCTTCGATCGTTTGCTGAAACGCTTGGAGCGATTCGAAATGTTCGAGGTCACCAATGTGCTGGCTCACAAATGCCTGTCCTTCGACTACCAGCGTCACCGTATTTTTTAAGTCCGCGCCGAGGGCGAGGATCGGTCGCTTGGTTGGAAGCACCGCGACTGCGCTGGGCGCGTATCCGCGAGACCGACGGAGAACTACCGAACCAAAGGCTCCGGCGCGAGCAATCGAATCGTCAACACGCCTTGCTATTGGCCGCTCACCTATCAAGAAAGCATCCGCAATGCCGGCGAGGCGCTCGAGAGCGTCCGCGTCATCGAATGCGATCGGTTCGCTCGAACGGTTCGCGCTCGTCATTACCAAAATATCCGGTGCGCCGGCGGCAAACAGCAAATGATGAAGAGGCGTATAGGGCAGCATGATGCCGAGTTCGTTATTGTCCGGCGCGACTCCCGGCAGATTCACCTTCCCTGCAGCGAGCACGATCGGCCGCGCTGGGGAAGTCAGCAATGTCTCCGTCTCGTCGGAAACGCTGACGAGGGTTCTGGCGATGTCCAGGTTTTTCGCCATCAATGCAAACGGCTTCTCTTTGCGATATTTTCGATTGCGGAGTTCTCGGACAGCCGAAGCGTTTCTTGCGTCGCACGCAAGGTGGTAGCCACCAAGTCCTTTTACGGCGACGATATGGCCGGATGCCAGCATCGTTGCGGCGCTGCGAATGCTTGTTTCGCTGCCTGGCGTGATTGTGTCACCGGAGCGCAGATAATATGCCGGCCCGCAATCAGCGCAGGCGACCGGCTGCGCGTGGAATCGGCGATTGTCGGGGTCGTGATACTCGCCCGAGCAATACTCATCGAGCGGCCAGGACCGCATAGTCGTGTTCGGGCGGTCGTAAGGCAAGGCCAGAATCACCGAGTAGCGCGGGCCACAATTCGTGCAGTTGATGTAGGGGTAGCGATGCCTTCTATCAGCGGGATCGGACAACTCTTTCAGGCAATCTTCGCAAATAGGCAGGTCCGGTGAGATTCGGGCGGTAAGGTGGTCGTCGTTGCGCCGGCTCTCGCGAATCGTAAAACTGCTGCAGCCGACTGGAGCGGAAGACTCGACTTCGATCCCAGTAATATGCGCAGCCGACGGCGGCGCGGCTGTCAGCTCACGCACGAAGGTCTTCACACCTTGATCCGCGCCCTCCACAAAAATCTCAACACCTTCTTCTCCATTCAGCACCCAGCCGGCGAGGGTATTGGCGCGAGCGAGGCGGTAGACGAATGGGCGAAAGCCCACGCCCTGCACCACGCCGCGAACTTTGATGGTACGAGCACTCGCCATGAAGTTTTATTCCAGGTTCACGATGCAGCCGCGTCCCTGCCAGCCGATCTGGATCACTTTGTCGCCCTCAACGAGAACTGGCACTGTGCGCTGGCCATTTGCAAGAGCGCGCATTCGATCGCGCGCGGCTGCGTCGGTTTCCACATCGTATTCCACGAAGTCAGTTCCCTTCCACTCGAGCCACTCCCGCATTTCCTGCGTGTACTGGCAGGTTTTCGTTCCGTACAGCTCAAGCGTCGCCACGGCCGAGCACCTCTAACGCCTCGCGGATTACGTGGTACACCGAGGCTTGAATTTCCTGAATGCGCGGAATGTAATCGGAGCGAACGATCAGCGGAAAATCGGCCAGACCCCGGCGGTGGATTTCGCCGCCGTCGTAACCAAGCAGCGCTATTGTCAGCAGCTTGCGCTTGCGGGCCTCTTCGAGAGCCATAATTATGTTGCGCGAACCGCCGCTTGTAGAAATTGCGACAGCCACATCGTTGGGCTGAGCCTGGGCGATCATCTGCCGCAGAAAAATCACTTCTGTGCCCACATCGTTGGCGATTGCAGTGATGTTGGCCGGTTCGAGCGCAAGAGAAACAGCAGGGATCGGCTTCCAGTTTGACGGCGGAGAAACGCAATCGATGGCCCAATCGTTCGCATCAGTAGCCGACCCGCCGTTCCCAAAAATGATCAGCTTGCCGCCATGGCGAATGCGCCCCGAAATCGCGGAGGTGGCATTGCTAATCTGCTCCGCTTCCTCCTGGGCCACTTGCGCGCGCAACCTCGCGTCGTCCGCCACCTTCATGCGAATGGAATCGGCTACCTGCGCGGTAGTGTCAGAGGTCAGCTGTTTTTCACGGCCCAAGAACGGATAAAGGAATCCGGCTTGGCCCACGTCGTGCCCCAATTCGCGATGCTCGAAGAAGACGTGCACTGTCTCCCAAAGCGTGTGGTAAAGGACCTCGACTAACTCCTGCTGGATGAAGGCATCGCCATTCGCCGGCGGAATCGTGTACGACCCTTCGAGGCCGGGGAGGGCGAAGGTCATGGCAGCACGCGAATCGGCAGCATCTAGTGCAACCCAGACTGACGGGTCGCCCTCTGGTGGGCCGAAGCCCATGACGATATCGTCAGGGCGAACAATCGCTTCGAGCCACGGCTTAAATAGGATGGAAAGGTCGAGGGCGGGGAGGGCACGCTTTCCGACGATGACTGGATGTACGAATTCAACCGAAACGTGTTGGGCGTCTGTGGCGTATGGCCCCTGGCCAAAAGCAAGTAAGCGACCACCGCGCAGGAAACGGTCGGACATCTCTCGGCATGCCTTGGCGAGGCGATGCGCTTCCTTGGCAAAGAACGACTCTAGAATCTGGTTTCTCGCCAGGAGGCGCTGTTCAATTTGTGAGGCGAGTTGGCACTTTGTCGCCATTTTCCCTTTGAGCATATCGCGCTTGCCGCTCTGCAGTTAGCAAATACGCGGCAGCGGATCGCCCACGAGCATGTCGACGATTCGGCTACCGCCATAGCGAGTGGTAACCAGCACAGAGCCGGCGGGCTGTTCGCGAACTTCGCCGATGATACGAGCGTCGCCCCCGCCGGGCATCGAATGAAGCGCGCTTAGAGCGGCATCTGCAAGGTGCGGAGCGACGACCGCAAGGAATTGCCCTTCATTGGCGATGTGCAACGGATCGAGCCCCAGCAGCTCACACGCTCCGCGCACGGCGTCGTGCACCGGCAGGTTGTCTTCAAACAGAACAACGCCCAGCCCGCAGTCCCTTGCGAGTTCATTAAGCGACGTGGCAACGCCGCCGCGCGTGGGATCGCGCATCCAGCGAATGCCTGAGCCAGCGGCAGCTACAACAGCTTCGACAAGGGGAAACACGCACCGCGTGTCGGACTCGAGGTCGCCTTCCATATCGAGCTCGCCGCGCGCAAGCAGAATTGTGATTCCATGATCGCCGATGGGGCCGGAAAGCAAAACTTTATCGCCGGGGCGGACCGACTGTGGATTGATCTCGACCCCAAGCAACGGCGTGCCGAGACCGGTCGTTGTGATGTACATGCCATCGGCTTTGCCGTGCTCGACTACTTTCGTATCGCCGCCGGCGATTCGAACGTCGGCATATTGAGCCGCGTCGGCCATAGCCTGAACTTCGCGCTGGAGGATCTCCGTGGGCAGCCCAGCCTCAAGAATGAACGTGACAACGATCGCTTCTGGTCGCGCGCCTGAAACCGCTAGATCGTTGACGGTTCCATTTATGGCAAGTTCCCCGATGGAGCCGCCGGGAAACACGAGCGGCTTTACGACAAAGCTGTCTGTGGTGACTGCCATCCTTGCACCGTTTATTTTCAGGTGGGCGGCATCAGCGAGCGGTTCCGTGCTGGCACCAAAAAGGAGAGGAGCAAAAAGCCCTTCCACTAAGCGGCGGCTGGCTTTTCCACCGGCGCCGTGTGCCATCTCAATTTGCGGCTCGCGGAAACGGATCTTGGGAGCCGGGCTCCCGAGCTTTATCTCGCCTTTCACGCCGGCGAGCTGAGACTCGTTACCAGGTTGGCTTTCCGATGTTCGTAATTGAAGTACGCGGCGCATGATCCTTCCGAAGAAACCATCAAAGCTCCCACCGGGTTTTCCGGCGTGCATTCCTTGCCAAACAGCTTGCATTGCGCGGGCTTCAAGACACCTTTCAACACCTCGCCACACTGGGCGGCTTTGGGATCGGTGACGCGAATTCCGGGAACATGGAATCGCTGTTCGGAATCCCATTCGGCGTATTCGTCGCGAATGCGAAGGGCTGATTGCGAAATGAATCCCAGGCCGCGCCACTCGAAATACGGGCGAAGCTGAAACGTATCGGCCATGGCCCTGAGCGCCGCGCGATTGCCTTCCCAAAGAACGACGCGCTTGTACTGGTTTTCAACCTTCGCTTCACCCTTTTGAAGTTGGGCGAGAATCATCACGATGGATTGGAGAAGGTCGAGAGGTTCGAAGCCGCACACGACGATCGGTTTGTGCTCGTTCATTGCGATCCATTCGTAAGGGCGGCAGCCAATCACGGTGGAAACGTGTCCGGGCCCGATAAAGCCATCAAGGCGCATATCGGGAGAATCCAGAATTGCGCGAATGGCCGGAATGATCGTGACGTGGTTGCAGAAAATGGAAAAATTGTGCACGCCTTCCGCTCTCGCGCGCTGGAGGGTCAATGCGGTTGACGGAGCGGTGGTTTCAAAACCAATCGCGAAGAACATCACGTGCTTTTGCGGATTCATCTTCGCGAGTTTGATCGCATCGGACGGCGAGTAAACGATTCGCACGTCCATGCCGCGCGCTTTGTGTTCGAGCGGGCTGCCGTGCGTTCCAGGAACCCGCATCATGTCGCCAAACGCGGCGAAGATGACGTCCGGATCCATTGCGACTGACAGCGCGTCGTCGATCCGGCCCATGGGAAGAACGCAAACGGGGCAACCAGGACCGTGAATGAGTTCGATATTCTCCGGGAGGACGTCTTTCAGGCCGAAACGATAGATGGCATGCGTGTGACCGCCGCAAACTTCCATCAGCCTGTAATGACGCTTTGGGTCGGCGAGACGTCGAATTTCTTCCGCCGCTTTAGTGATTAGCGCCGGGTCGCGAAACTCGTCCACATATTTCATCGTGTGACCCCCGTTCAGCCGCGCTGCGGGGAGTGCTTATCATGGACCTCTTCGAGTCCATATCCACGCACTTCTTGCACGGCAGCCTCGCTCTCGCCCAGCATTTCCAATGTGTGCATTTGATCGAGGGCATCTGCTTCGCTGATTTTGCTCATAGCGAATCCCACATGAATCAGAACCCAATCGCCGGGAACAGGACGATCCTCTTCGAGGAGTCCGAGATCCACCCTGCGCCGCATGCCAACCACATCCACGAGCGCTGACCGCGGATTGTCGGATGCAATCTCGATCACTTTTCCTGGTATCGCAAGGCACATGTGGCATCCCCCCGGCGGATTCTCGATGTCGTCCTCAGAGCCCATCGCCTGATTCCTTATTGTTTTCGAGCCGTAAAGTCGAACGCGATCTTCACTTCATCCTTCACTTTCAGAGTGCCGCCAGCAACAGAAACGAGCTTGATACCGTAGTCACTCTGACGCAAGCTGAATTCCCCGTACGCCCTGAGAACGTCGCCCGCCACTGAAACCTGCGCAGAAATTTTCTCCTGGCGAGTGGTTCCGTGCAGGGCGAGGTTTCCTGTGACGTTCGCGGCATAGAGGTCGTCGCCTAACTTGTTCGCCAGCACCTGGGTGCTCTCGAAAACGATCTCCGGATAGCCAGGAGTTTCCAGCACATCCTGATTCATCCTGTTTTCAATTTCGGCGCGATCTTTCTGGCTCACGTCGTCGGTGACGGTGAGAGACGCGGATTTCACCGAGATTCGAATCGAAGATTGCCCGGGATCGGATGGAACGAGAGTCGCCTCGCCGGCGTAGTCGCGGATCGCCAAGGTAGGGCTATGGCCAAGAGAAGAGAACAAACCGGTGGCAAACGCCCGCACCGTAAAACGGCTCATCCCAACATCGATTCGATAGCTTATTGCGGTGTCCGTCGCCACCATCTGTGCTCCCGTTGATCCGGTCATTTGATTACCCTTGCTTCTTCGCGATAATAAAAAAAGCAATTTTCAATTCGTCTCTGAGTTTCAGTGTTCCGCCCGCTATCGAAGCGATAGCGACGTCATACTGACTCTGCTTCACCGAGAAACTTCCGTAACTTCGCAGGGCGTCTTGGCCGATGACCACCTGGGCAGAGAAATCCAACCCGTTGGTGACGCCGTGGAGCGTCAGAGTGCCGGCGATCGTGGTGGCGTATAAATTCTCGCTGAGGCGAGTGGCCGTAATGTGTGAGCTTGTATAAACAATTTCCGGAAACCTCGAGACTTGCAGAACCTCGTTAAATGTCACACGAGCGATTTCAGCCCGATCGTATTCACTTACTTCGTCCATCAGCTCCAGCGAGGCGGCCTTGATCCTGATACGGATTGAGGCATCGCGCAGAGTATCCGAAATAAACCGCGCTTCCCCGCTGAACTCACGAATCGCGAACTTCGGGTTGTGCGCCACAACCGCCGCCAATCCACTCGCGAAAGCATGAACGGTGAAATGGCTTTGCGTTGCGTCCATCGAGTAACGGACGTAATCACTCATGGGTGCCCCTCAAAGCTAGATTCCGGGGCCCACCTTCTTTGTTAGAGCCGATGCAGCTTCATTTCTGAAAAACGGCGGAATCCGATTCCGCGTTTACATTGAGCGCAATTTGAAATATCGCTCGATGTCCGGGATCAGATCGGTTGCCAGGCTTCCAATTCCAAGCTGGCCCATATATTTCTTCGCTAGCGGACTCGTCAAAATGAGTCCGGCGCCCACCACAACGAGTGCAACTCCACCGAGCATGAGCAACGTGTCCTTATTGGCGCCGTCTTCCCCACCGCGTTGGATCACTTCCACTGGCATACGATTTTCTCCTCTCTCTTTGACTACGATTCAGAGCTTTCCGGCCATTTACCACGTTGAATCGTTTCCACCAGAGATTGAATCCGATTCGCCGCTTCTTCGACCATTGCGGCCACAGGTTCGCTGAGGCCCATTGCGCCTTCCTCCGGTCCCAGCGTTAGTGGCTCACATCCCACCAACAGAATGCGTTTCAAGTCGCCCCCCATCGATCTTGCCATGCGAATTACGTTCATCGGATTCATGCTGTGTGCATCTACTGCCGTCTGTCCGGCTTCGGCGGCGTCCTGCGCGCTCACCTTCAGGTCAGGCTCTATAACGTAGAGCGTTCCGGGTGCTCCGCCGCGCGGACAAGCGTCCACCAAAATTGTCACGTCAAAGCGGTCGAGCAACGCATAGGCCAAATCGAAACCGCGGATGCCAAAATCCACGACTTTCACGTGGTCCGGCAGCTTGCGGTTTGCTAACCGCTGTGCGACTTCCACTCCAAAGGCATCGTCGCCCAGGAAAATATTCCCTATTCCGGCGATCAGGACGGAGGGGCTTTGGTTCGCCACACTTGATTCGTGCTGATCTGGTGGAAGCGGTTCGATCTCTTCGGGATCGAAAAAGAAGCGATGTCCGGGTTGACGCATGATGCCGATGTCACGACCGGGGTCGTCGTCAGCAACCACGCAGACGTGAAATTTGCCCTCGTAGTCCTGCTCGATGGACTCGACCATTGCAGTCTTGCCGGCAAGCGCAATGTCCATCACATCGCCGCGCTTGCCGGGGTGTAGACGCACCCGGTTTCCCGGTTTCACTGCGACGCCGGCGATGCTCAAGCTTCCCGCTGGAGCTTTATCCTCGAGGAGGCGCCATTCCCACTCGTTCATTGCTTTTCCTCACTGTCCGCCGGACGCAAACCACGCAGCACACCGTGGAGCTTCGTGAAATACTCGATCGGCATTGACTCGGTTCGCTCCAAGATCTGGCGGGCATGCGCGTCGGCACTGCGCATTTCATGTTTCTCGTCTTCCGTCAGAGTGAGGATGCGCAACGCTAGAATCTCGTCAATTTCGGTGCCATCGAAAAGGTTCCCCGGGCTCTCGGGAGCAATCTGGGGGTAGTCGTACAAAATGATAGGTGACGACAGCATGGTCTCGCGCCGACCTTCGTCGCCGGCAAGCACGGGCCACGTGCCGATATTGCTGCAGGCAGAGACAAATTCTTTCAACGATGCGGGTGGATCGAGAAGCGAAACGAATTCGCCGCCTTCGACCGCGAGAATGGTGTGCACTGACAGCAGAGACTGCATCAACGCTTCGGTACGGCTGACGGAAGCAGGATCGGTGGCTGCAACATTCGAGATGCGCACCGTGATTTTAAACAGACCTTCGCTAACCCGAACCGCGCCGACGTCAACTTGTGCTGTGACGCTCTTTTTCGTGCGCACAATGAGGGCCGCGATTTTTCCGTCGAGATTGCGCACGGGCTCAAATTCTTTGCCACCCGGAAAAAGAGCCTGTGAGGAGCGAGTTTCTGTAACGCTATCGTTCAACCGTACCAGCGGCAGAGTGATTTCCCGCTCGATTGCCTCTTCCCAAGTCTGGAAAATCTGATCGCCCACCTGCAGCGTTTCGACGATCTGAAAATCGGGTTCCCGGCCAGCTTCGCCCGTAGCAGGCCACGCATCGAGAGGGACCTTGGGTTGGCCAATGGTGCGCGCAACGGCTTGCAGAAAGCGCACTTTAACGCTTAGCTTGGTGCCGGCCCCGCCCGTTGCAAGACATTCTGTCTGCATGAACCAGCTATCGGCACCAGTCTGCATTTCGCTATATGCTTTAGGGTAGACCACACCAAAATTCCAGCGTTGGCGATTTTTCACGGAAGACGGCCGGTAAGGGTACAGCATGTACCCTTCGTAGAGCACAGCATTCGCGATGTCTTGCACTAGTTTTGTGTTCACAGCTGCACCGTTTCTTCGGTTCCTGCGAGCACGCGCTCAATCACTTGCTCCCAGGAAGGAATTCCGTGCCGCACTTTGTACTGGTAGAGCCGATCAAAGACGTCCCGCCGCAGATAGAGCCACGCGCTATTCGGATAGTAGTGATCGATCAAGTCCTTCCAGATTTTCAGCGGCAACTTGAATTTCGCTTCTTTCTCCCACGAGATCGGCGCCACCTGGAGCTGTTCATTGCTGCCCGCATAAAATACCGTGCCGCTGAACAAGAAATTCAGGGGCAGCTCGCCTTCCGACAGGCCGTGGAAGTATTTTGTCGCCCCTACATTGAAGTCGAACGTGCACGGGACCTGAAGTTGCACGATCGTCTCTTTTTCGAATGCGGGAACAATCACAATCGCATTCGTCCAGAGCATGTTCTTCAGGGTCTGGCCCCAGCGGCTTGGCTCGCCAAACAGATCGAGAAGCTTGGTTTGCTCTTCGGGCGTGTAGCGCCGGCGGGTGACTTCAATCTGGATTTGCGCGCGGAGAACAACGGTATGAATCGCCGGCTCGGGTCCCGAATTTGTTACCTGCAATTGAAATGCCAGCAATGGTGACGCCCCATAGGGCACGGCTTTCGCGCCTTCGACTTGGAAATTCAATTCAGGCATTCGATTTTTCGGCTACCGTCTCGGTGCGTTCTCTTAGACTCGCAAAAAACTTTCCGACTTCACGCCACACCTCGGTGCCACCGGAGAGTCCGTGCCAGTTGAGCCGGATCAGTCCAACCAACCTGTAGCACTCATCGATTGGAGCGACGTAGTACTGCGCCTCCACGCCGCGACTGGCACCGACTCGATTCGCGATCAGCGCCTCGACTTCCGGCTCCAATTCGCGAAGGATCGGATTCTCCTGTTCGATGTCACTCCAAGCCTCGAGTGAAAGCAGCGATTCGATGGCGCCGGCAGGACCCGGATAAAACGCAGAGACTTTTCCGGTCGACTCACTCTTGAAAAAAAATGCCAGCTCGATGGGTATCATCAATCCTTCCCATTGAGCATCGGAGATCTGAAATCCCGACAGGAATCGAATGCGCCGCGGAACACGCCTGAATCTCGACGAGGCCTGACTGCTGAATAGGATTGCGCAGGCCTCACAAGCGCAGACCAATTTCCGAACCGCAGGTTCTATCAGATGCTGATGTTCGGTGGCGAGCCCGGCACTGCACAGCTCGCAGACTTCCCCCGTGCGGCGCTTCCGGGCAAATTGACGCAGCACCGCGAAGGCGCTGTCATTGCTGGCGGCAGGCGAAAACGGCGGGCTCACACCGCGCTCCGCGTTGCTTCGGAGAAAGACGGTTTCGCTTGATTGAGTTCGGAGTTTGATTCGTGGCCGTTGCCGCTGCCGTTGCTACCCAATTGGGTGAGCGGCACAAAAGCAATGCTGCGCGATGACTCTTCCACAGCGCCTTCGACATGGATCGCCGTAACGTCCGGCGCCGCTTCGTAAATTGCTTCCTCGACGGCAAGTTTGAGCGTCGCGGAGGAGGATGCGCATCCGTGGCAGCTTCCCTCAAGGCGGAGAGTGACTGCGCCGGCGTCATCGACACCGATGAGGCTTACGTTGCCGCCATGAGATTTCAGGTACGGGCGCGTCTTTTCGAGGGCTTGCTGCACGCGGGCTTCGAGGCCGTCGGGGTGAAGTCCGTAGAGCAATAGAAGGCTGCGAACAAGCGGGTCCTGGCCGAGAGCATCGATGACATTGTCTTGACCGGCTGCATCCTTGTGGATGATTTCCAGCATTCGCTCGATTCCAGCGCCGTGAAACTGCATCAGGCGTTGGACGAGATCCTTCGCCATCGCCGACATTGCCGGGTCATTTGCTTTTTCAATTCTTTGAAGCAGTGCCTCGATCGCTTGCAGCTGGTTCTGTGCGTTACTCGGAGCGGGCATGGATACCTTTCCCTGTGTCTCCCCTGAAGCAGGAGACAAGATACTCGTTCGACAGGCCGCTCGCCATGCAGAGTTTACCCGACGCGCCCTGCAGTACTTCTACGGTTCCAGGCCAAACATCGGCGAATGATGCGTCTCCAGCACTTTTCCATTGCCGAGGTACATATGCACGCCGCAAGGCAGGCAGGGGTCGAAACTGCGCACGGCGCGCATGATGTCGATGCCCTTGAATTTATCCGGGCCGTTCTCTTCGAAGATCGGCGTATTTTGCACCGCATCTTCGTAGGGGCCCGGCGTTCCATAGATGTCCCTCGGATTCGCGTTCCAGGGAGTTGGCGGGTAGGGATGATAGTTCGCGATCTTGTGATCTTTGATCACCACATGATGTGACAGAACACCACGAACAGCCTCGTGGAAGCCGCAACCGATCGCGCTTTCTGGAACTTTGAAATCTGTCCAGGTTTTCGTCCGGCCCGCGTGCAATTCTTCCAGCGCCTTTTCGACGAAGTACAAAGCGGCCGCCGCCGAGTACGCCTGGAAGTAAGTCCGGGCGCGATCGCGCTCGATGGCATTGCTCCACTTCGGAATCTTCCACTCGAACTCGACCTCAGGCAGCGATGTTGTTTTCGGCAAATAGATCCTTACGCTGTGTCCCGTGGCTTTGATGTAGCCGATGTCCACGATGCCCGCAAGAGCGGTCGCCCAGAAGCGGGCGATCGGACCGCCACCAGTGTCGAGTGCGAGATGATCTCCTGTGCGCTTATCGAGCCAGCGAGGTGACATTACCCATGTGTACTTGCCGGCGAAGTCGCGCTTCTGCGGCCGGGGGATCGTTGTCTGGTTCCAGGGATGATTCTGGTCCACTGGATTCCCCAAAGGATCGGTCTTGACGAAGGTTTCTGAATTCTTCCACTCGTCGTAGTAGGAACTCCCCAAAAGAATTCGGATGTTCAGATTGATGTCGACCAAATCATTTGTCACCAGCTTGCCGTCAACAACCACACCCGGGGTAACGAACATCCCGCGGCCCCACTTGGTCATGTTCTTGTAGGTGTAATCGCAAACATCCGGGTTATTGAAAGAGCCCCAGCATGCGAGGAGCACGCGCCGCTGTCCGACTTTTTCGTAACCTGGCAGAGCTTCATAGAAGAAGTCGAAAAGATCATCATGCAGCGGAACGACTTTCTTCATGAACTCGACATACTTCATCAGGCGAACGAGGTAATCGGTAAAGAGCTGAATCGTCGGGACGGTTCCCACGCCGCCGGGATAAAGCGTGGACGGATGAACGTGCCGCCCTTCCATCAAGCAGAACATTTCGCGGGTCATGCGGCTTACCTGCAGGGCTTCGCGGTAAAACTCGCCCGTGAACGGATTCAGCGCGCGCATGATGTCTGCAATGGTTCGATAACCGTGAAGGTTCGCGTGCGGCGAAGCGGTTTTCTCGGCCTTGGCCAGCACGCTTGGGTTTGTCTCCTTGACCATCTGCTCGCAAAAGTCCACTCCGACCAAGTTGTCCTGAAAAATATTGTGGTCGAACATGTATTCGGCAGCTTCGCCAAGGTTGACGATCCACTCAGCCATCGCAGGCGGACGGATTCCGAATGCCATGTTTTGGGCGTACGTCGCACATGTGGCATGGTTATCGCCGCAGATCCCGCAAATGCGACTGGTAATGAAGTGGGCATCGCGCGGATCTTTTCCTTTCATGAAGATGCTGTAGCCGCGAAAGATCGACGACGTGCTGTGGCACTCGGCTACCTGCCGATTCTCAAAATCGATCTTCGTGAAGATTCCGAGGCTGCCCACGATCCTGGTAATGGGATCCCAGTTCATTTCTACAAGATTTCGCGATTTCGTAGCGGTCTCTTTCGTTACCCCGGTGATTGTGCTCATTTTCTAGGCTCCTTTCGGTCCTCAGTACGCTCGCGGGTGATAACCCGTGGTGAGTTCAGTACCGGGATGCCGCCATTTCGGTTCTTTGTTGACAGTTGCATTTGTCATCGAACGCAAAGCCCTGATCGCACGTCCGTACATACCAATTGACGCGGAGGAGACGCGAGCGCCCGGCGGTTCATCCATAAACGGCATGAACTTGTCCGGGAAACCTGGCATCGTGCAACCGATGCAGATGCCACCCACGTTCGGGCAGCCTCCAATTCCGGCCATCCATCCGCGCTTTGGGACGTTGCAGTTCACTACCGGTCCCCAGCAACCAAGCTTTACGATGCACTTCGGCGAACCGTACTCCTCCGCGAAATCCCCTTGCTCGTAATAGCCGGCGCGATCGCATCCGTCGTGCACCGTCTGTCCGAATAGCCAAGTCGGGCGAAGTTGATCGTCGAGCGGGATCATCGGGGCGAGCCCAGAGACTTGATAGAGAAGGTATAGGACGACCTCCATGAAATTGTCCGGTTGCACGGGGCACCCGGGCACGTTCACAACAGGCAGGCCCGCGACCGATTTCCAACCCCAGCCGAGATAGTCAGCCAGCCCCATAGCTCCGGTTGGATTGCCTGACATTGCGTGAATTCCGCCGTATGTCGCGCAAGTGCCGCAAGCGACCACGGCCAGCGCCTTCGGAGCCAACCGGTCAATCCATTCATTCGTAGTGATCGGTTGACCCGTCTTCGAGTCGGTTCCCATCGCCGCCCAATAGCCTTCCTTCTTGATCTGTTCATTCGGAATGGAACCCTCAACAACCAGCACGAAGGGGTTGAGCTTGCCTTCAGCGGCCATGTACCAAAACTTCATGAACTCGTCGCCGTTCTCATAAGCCAAGACCGGATTGTGAAGGTGGACCTTGGGGAGGCCCGGTATCGCTCCGAGGATTACGTCCTCGATGCTGGGCTGCGTGGCGGCGGTGATAGAAACGGAATCGCCATCGCAGCCGAGACCAGCAGTCATCCAAACAATGTGAACATCGGAGACGGGGGAGGGTCTTTGTGTCTTACGACCGTAAGGAATTGCGTCTGCCATGGCTGATGCCTCCTTTCAATCTCTTCAGGAGTTAGCTGCGCGTATCCAAGTGCTGGGCGGTCCTTATCAAACTGGCATATCAACAAAATTTCTCGCGATGGGCTTCGGGAGTAGAAACGCGAATGTGAGAATTGGGTCAACTCGATCTCAGTGCTACAGGGCAAGGAATACAACGTCGATGTGACGGCCTCAAGCGGGCGCATGCTATATTCTTTATAGGAACATTCCTACAGGCTTACTAAGGAATTCCCTTATCCTCTAAAGCACTGAGAACAGGAGGGTTGGTGGTTAGCTAGATGGGCGGGCTTGATTTATCAGTTTCAATTTTGCGCGAGCTAAGAAAACGTCGATGTGACGAATTGGAATTTTGAATTACACACCTTTCAAGTTCACGGACCATTCCACGGCACGCTGGACAAGTTCGCGCGCATTTCGCAGCGACAATTTTTCTTTAATGTGGGCCTGGTAGGATTCAATCGTCTTGGCGCTAACGTGCAGCTCATCGGCGATTTGGCGAGTCCCGTGGCCGGTTCCAATCAATCGGTAAACCTCAAGTTCCCTGTCGCTCAACTTCGAAAGCGGGTCAAATGGCAAGACGGAGCCGTTTACCAATCGCTGTAACATCCTTTTGGTTAAGCGATCGCTCAGGTACACGTCTCCGCCAAGAATGTGCCTGATCGCGGTCAGTACCCTGTCTGTTGCCTCTTGCTTCATGATGTAGCCGTTCGCGCCGGCACGAAGCGCGCGCTCAGCGTAAAGTAATTCGTCGTGCATCGAAAGAACAAGTACCGGCAACTTCGGATACTCGGCGCGAAGGGCCTTGAGCAGCTCCAGGCCGTCCGGACCCTCCAACGAAATGTCCAGTACGACAAAGTCAGGCATTGAATTTCGAATCGCCTGCAAGGCCGAAGTAGCATCATCTGCCTGCCCACAAACGGTGAGATCCGGCTCTCGATCGATAAGAAGTGCCAGCCCCTGCCGGACGATCGGATGATCGTCAACGAGCAGAACCTTGCACTTGGGCGCCAAGGGATTCAATCGAGTCTTGTTCATTGCATTATGCTCACGAACAATCGGGTGTATCACGAACGGGCATCCAGTGGGAATACACAAACTAGACTAGTCCCGCCCGCCACGCTTCGTCCCAGGTTCAACGACCCGCCGATCATATTCGCGCGGTATCTCATGATGTTCAAACCCATTCCGGCATTGTTGGCGGGAATCTCGGATATCCCTTGTCCGTCGTCCGTTACTGTAAGGCTCCCCTCGCCGTTCGATGCCGACAAGGCGATGACGACGTGCTTCGGCCCTCCGTGCTTGATTGCATTGTTCACAGCCTCGCGCGCGATGTGGTAGACGTGAGTTGCCAGGTTCACGTCATATATCAGAACCGGCTCGCCACATTCGAACTGACATTGGATCCGGAACAGATCCTGTACTTCGTCCGCGTAACGAGTGAGGGCCGACATTAAACCGTGAGCGTCGGAGACCACCGGCAGAAGACCGCGGGACAGTTCGCGCGTTTTGTTAATCGCTTCGTTTATTAATTTCACGATCTTGGCCGCTTCGCCGGTCTCCGGTAACGACTTCTCGCTAAGCTTGCTCTCCAGCACCTTACTCATGAACGCGATGCCCGTCAGATGCTGGCCGAGGCCGTCGTGCAAATCTTCGCCAATACGACGTTGCTCGCGTGCGCTCACCTCTAGAAGCGCCTTCTCTAGTCGTCTACGTTCGGTGATATCGATTCCAGTGACGATCACGTGCGAGGTCGTCCCATTCTCACTCGCAAGGACCGTGCTCGACCACGTGACCAAGCGCGGACTTCCGTCACGCGTCAGAAGCGAGGTTTCATAGACCCCGGGCAAATGCGCCGGCTTTCTGTCATCAAGAATCGCCTTGAAAGTTTCCTCCTCCTCCGGCAGTAGGAACAGGTCCCATAGCGGCTTGCCTTCCACTTCGGCGAATGTATAGCCCGTGGTTTGTTCGCAGGTGCGGTTAAAGCGGACAATTCGACCCTTTGAATCGAGGACCACGATCAAAGCTCCCACGATATCGAGAATCGCGGATAAAACGTTACGCTCGTCCTGCAGCGATTCCTCAGCTGTCTTCAGTTCAGTGATATCGACGCCCACTCCATGAATGAACCACGGACCGTCATCACGGCGAATCATCTCGGCTTCGCAGTGGAACCACAACACTCGGCCGTCCCGCGCCACCACTCGATACGCGGACTTGAGGGGTTTGCCCGAAAGAAACATCTCCGCGGCTTCCGCACTCCATCGCTGTTTATCGTCCGGATAAATGCGGTCGTACCAACGAACTGGATCTTCCAGCCATTCGTCCTGCGTAAAACCGAGAGCGGCCTCAATCTGAGGGCTGACGTACGCTTCGCCGATTCCCTTGTCGAGGTAAGCCATGAAGATTACGGCCGGAATTTGTTCGACGAGGGCGCGATACCTCGCCTCAAGACTAGGCGGTGGCTGGATCGACCGCAGCGCGGCGGTCGCTTTCTCTGGAAGTTGTTCTGTGGATTCTGTTCTCTGGACGCGCGATTCCGAAAACACGCTTGCCAGGTTCAAGAGGGTCGCCTGCGCGTCCGCCAGGCTCGAATTGGCGTCGCGTGAAAACAAGTCTTCCGCAAGCTCCCGGGCTGCGTTTTTCTCCTCGATGGGATTTCCACTCATTCCGTTGCGCCACTCCGTGCGTTTTTCATCCGGCCTCGCGTGAGCGCCGTCGCCAACTTGGCTCTTTGTTCAAAGAAGCCTGTGTAAATCGCCGAAGCGCATGAATCGCCCGGCCATACGTTGTGACCGCGTTCGAAGAAAGAAGCGAACCGGGAGGCTGGTTCATGAAGGGCATGAACTTATCCGGGAATCCCGGCATCGTGCAGCCGATGCAAATTCCGCCGACATTCGGACAGCCACCGATTCCGCCCATCCATCCGCGCTTCCCCACATTGCACTGAACCACCGGGCCCCAGCAACCCAGCTTTACGATGCATTGAATCGAGCCATACTCCGCGGCGAATTCTGCCTGTTCATAGTAGCCGCCTCGATCGCAACCCTCATGTACCGTCTGACCAAATAGCCAGGTGGGCCGCAGCGCGTCATCGAGCGGGATCATCGGCGCGCGCCCGGCCACCATATTAAGTAGATACAGAAGAGTCTCGGTCATGTTGTCTGGTTGCACAGGACAACCGGGCACACAAACAATCGGAATATCGGCTTTTGATTTCCATGTCCACCCGAGATAATCCGGCAATCCCATACAGCCCGTCGGATTCCCTTCCATGGCATGGATGCCGCCATAGGTTGCGCACGTTCCCGCAGCTACGACCGCCCAGGCATTCGGAGCAAGCCTGTCGATCCAGTCGCAGGTGAGGATTGGCTGACCTGTTTTTTGATCTGTGCCAAATGTGGCCCAGTAGCCTTCCTGCTTGTTTTTTTCGTTTGGGATGGACCCTTCGATTACCAGAATGAAGGGCGCAAGCCCGCCGTCCGCCGCCCGATGGAATATCTCCATGAACTCTTCCCCGTTTTCGTAAGCGAGAAAGGGATTGTGAAGTTGGATCTTGGGAACGAAAGGGAGTGCGCCGAACACCAGATCTTCTAGGCTCGGCTGTGTTGCCGCGGTCATGGCGATGGTGTCGCCGTCACAGCCGAGACCGGCGGTAATCCATAACACGTCGATTTCGGCTCTTATACTCACTTGTGGGTGCGCCGTGTTTTTCAGTAGCGAATCAGCGTCGAATACTGTGGCGCTTTGGCAGATTGTACCGAAGGGCCAGTCATTGTGTCGCGGCTTTCTTCTTTTAAACTCACGGTGCCGCCTAGATGGAGCAGGGTCGTGAAGTAAAAGATCAAAAATACAGGCGTTTCGGTATGTTCGGCGCTCCCGCCTCTACTTAAGCTGATCATGCGTCAAGAGAGGACCGGTCCAGACACGTGAGAAAAATCCGAGGAGGTCCAATGCGAGCTGAATATGTTGTCCTGGGTGCAATCGCCGTTTTCGCAATCGCTGCGGGCGTTTCCCTTTTTCCCGATTTTGTCCGCTACATGAGAATTCGCTCGATGTAACGCGGCCTGACCCGCCCCGCCCAAAGCTGACTTTTGGAAGCCTGGCAGCATGGTGGGCCTGGGGAGAGTCGAACTCCCGACCAACGGTTTAGGAAATCAGGTTGCTGTGTTGACGGGTTGTGAAAACTTTGGACTCTACTATATCCGTCAACAAGTTCCAACGAGAAGGATGTGAACGGTTCTGATTCGAGTTGAACCGTTATGAGCAAGCAGGTACTGCAAAACTACTGCACGCCTCGTATCGCTCTCGAAAACAGAAGTCGGGATACTGGCGCATCATCAGGAATTCGGCAATCAGTCGCATTCTGAGATAAGTAGTGATAAACCCTGTTCTCGACAGTTACTTATTCAAATGTTGCACGCCACGATATCGAGGCCTATATTGGGCTATGGTTTGCAGCTCACCGATGCGAGTCGTCGTCCTCGGCGGTTTGTTTACACTCCTCTTTCCTCAAGTGATTCGCGCCCAGTCGACGCAGCATAAACCCAAGACTTGTGTTCCTTCTCCTTGTCCTTCCTCTGATGCATTTGAGGAGATGACGGGAAAGAAGGTCTATCCGAAAATGATTGTCGACGATGTGAAATTTGACAGCCCAGCCCACCTGCCAGATTCAAGCGAAGAGAGAGAGGCTATTTCTGAGCTAAAGCAGCATATGTTCGACCGTGGTCCTGAAGGGCTGGACGAGGTTTTGGAGATTCGGATACAAGGCGATTGGCAGAACCATGGATTTTTCAAAGTAATTGCTACCGGCCAAACGCAAGTCGTGTCTGCCGACTCCACCTACGAACATGTATCAGTAACAATTCACGTTGAACCGGGCCTGCAGTACCGGTTAGGTGACGTCCGATTTCGTAACGACCGTGATGAGCATGACAACTTAGCTCTTCCGCGGGAGGAGCTGCGGAAGCTAATCCCGCTGCAGGAGGGAGACCTTTTCAGCACCGAGAAAATCAGGGAGAGCATCGACGCGCTGATGAAGGCCTACCATTCCTACGGGTACCTCAATTTTGTGACGACGCCCGTAACGGAAGTAAACGACGCTACTCAGCGCATCTCGCTGCTGATGGAACTTGACGAGGGCAAGCAATTTCGAGTCAGGAAGGTCGAGGTATTTGGTCTCCCGCCCACCAAGGCCGCGATGCTGACATCCGCGCTGCAGCCGGGTGATGTGTTCAATCGTAGCGTCGTGGGTGAATTCGTAGAGGCAAATATGGCGGCCTTACCAGAAGGGGCGTCGCGCCACGTTCTCGGTATACAGGGTGATGAGAAAGAAGGTACGGTCGACATCGTGGTTGATTTCCGACCTTGGCCTCAGCAAAGGGAGTTCTAAGCGACATTACCTCGACGCCTTGGCAACCATCGCAGATAGGTGTTGAGAAATCCTCTTCGCACGCAATATAAAAGGCGCCCACTTTGCGGTAGGTTTTGATTGCTCGTATCACCACCTACCGAAAGGAGCGCCGTTATGAACCAAGCAAAGTATATTGGCATGGACGTTCATCAGGCAACGATCTCGGTTGCGGTCCTGGATTCCGCCGGCAAGCTGATCCTGGAGTCTGTCCTCGAAACGAAAGCGGCCACGATTCTGCAGTTCATCGGCGGGCTGCACGGCAGTTTGCTGGTGACTTTCGAAGAAGGAACTTCCGCCGCCTGGTTGTATGACCTGCTCAAGCCTCATGTTGCGAATGTCTTGGTCTGCGATCCCCGGAAGAATGCTCTATTAAAGGATGGCAGCAAGAGTGATCGGATCGATGCTCGGAAGCTGGCCGAGCTCTTGCGCGGCAACCTTCTCTCCCCGATCTACCATGGAGAGAACGGGGTACGCACTTTGAAGGAACTGGCGCGCAGCTATCTAACGATCACGAAAGATCTGACGCGGGTGATGAGTCGGATCAAGGCCGTGTACCGAAGCTGGGCTATTCCTTGTGCCGGGCCAGCGGTGTATCGACCGCGTCATCGTGCGGAATGGTTGGCCAAGATCGTAGAACCGGGAGTTCGCCTGCGAGCCGAGCGACTCTACCAGCAACTGGATGCGTTGGAGCCTTTGCGGCAGGGAGCGCGACGCGATCTGCTGGCAGAGAGCCGGAAACATCAGGCGGTGAAATTACTACGCCAGATTCCTTATCTGGGTCCGATTCGTTCCGCCCTGCTGGTGGCGCTGCTCGGGACACCGCATCGTTTTCGCACCAAGCGACAGTTGTGGGCCTACAGCGGATTCGGACTCGAGACTCACGACAGCGGCGAATACCGCTTTGTGAAAGGGCAACTGCGACGAAACCGAGAGCGAGTCACCGTGCTGGGCCTGAACCAGAACCATAATCACGATCTGAAAAACATCTTCAAGAGTGCCGCGATATCCGCCAGCACTCGACCAGGACCGTTCCAGGAATTCTACGCTGGGCTTCTGGCCAAAGGAAGGAGACCGGCGATGGCACGTCTTACCCTGGCGAGGAAGATTGCCGCGATCACTTTGACGATTTGGAAGAAAGGAGTGTGCTTCGACGCCAACGAATTACATCGGCAAGCAGCTTGAACGTCTCTGGTAGAGAGCTGGTTCCATCCTCCGGGGTGGTGGTCGGTTCGGTTCTTGAGACGCTCGGTTCGAGGGGAGTATCAGATAGCTGGTCCGACCCTGTGTGCTTCGGCACCGAGTCACCGTTCCCACGCTATGCCCCCTCGGAGAACCAGAAATAGCGATAGGCCCAGAGCCTCAGATAGAACCATGGTTGCCACGGAATCGAATCGCTTGCCAAGTTTCAAGAGCCGGCGGACGTTGTCACTACTCGAAAATGAACCGAGGGAACGGAAGAGCCATCCAGAGAAGAACCTCTCGAGCGATCGAGAGCCATCAGCAAATAGTGGGCTGGATATCGAGACAAAAAATCTCTCGGCTACCGGCCGAGGGAGAACCTTTTTTGTTGACATCCCCTTTTATAGAACCAGCTATCTCAAAATGGGACACCCCGGGGGATGCTCGGTCATATGATGCGACGTTGAACGAATGCACAGCGACACGATTCTGGCCCTCGACCCGTGGCGGAAGGAAATACTATATCCCCATACACACAGTAGAAGTACACACTGAATAGTAGACAGTAAAGTTGACAGTAGAGGTAAGCAGTAAAAAGCAGCTAGACGATGAGAACGGATAATGAAGCTGGAGTCCAGCAGTAGGTGGCCTGGTGGGTCATTCCTGAGAACAGGTCACGAATCTCCACCCTGTGAATCCTCCGCGCTTTCCCTCCCGTAGAATCAGTCCCACCCAATCCCCCGCATTCGGCCTTTAGCGTTGGCCGTAGCGGCGGCTATTAGCGCCCAGCGGCAATAGGCTGAGCCGCAGAACACCTCGGGAACCCTATTTTGGGGCTTGGTTTGAACCAAGGATGAAATTTGAGCGAAGCGGCGAGGGAATAGGTTCTGGAACGATTACACAGGAATTCCATTTTCTTGGTTGGCTCCTCATGTGGAACGAACACACAGGTCAGCGGTCGTGGTCATAACAGTCCCCACGTAAAACGAATACACAGTCATGGATGGACGCAGGTCTGACAGAAGCGACGCCCTACAACGAATAAACAATCACAAGTCTCATATGGGCTCACGGTTCGCGCTCTTCGACCCGGCGCTTCTTCGGTTGCAACTTGTGAACAACCCTCAAGTGCATCCCAATCCCTAGCGTTGCCGCGCTCTTCGAAGCATACAGCCGTTCCCCCGAGCGCCATGCGCACAATAAGCACTTTGCTTCCCAACGCTCGAATCCCGGCGGGCTCGCAGGGAGGCGACACACCACGCCGTTCGTCTTCATTCCTTCGCCTCCTTGAAACTCATCAACCCCGTTTTCAAGGTGCCGAATGCCACTTCAATGCGGTTCAACGTGGACAGTCTGCCGTAGATATCGGATTTACCACCACTCAGCAGAATCAGTTAGAAACGGAATGCCATAAAGCCGCCGTAGCTGAAAATCATGCTGATGCTCGTATCTGGTGGGCAGTTCTTGGATGGAGCCGTCGCTAACTATTCCCAGAAATGCAAAACGGGGAACCTGACAGCAGCTCCCCGTTTTGCTTGGTCCGTAGCCCGCCGGCGACGTTACGAGCATCGCTGGCGGTAGCGCACCGCAAGAGCGGTGTGTAAACGGCAGTCAAGAGCCTAGGCAGGGTGGAGTCATCGTCCGGTAATTTCCTCCTTGCACTAGCCACTTCAACTTTCGGTTTACTCCCCCGCAGCGCCGTTTGCAAGCGAGAAGTGTTGGGAGAAAAGGACCGATGTTTGTGCATCATTTTTCACACTGTAGACTTACAAAGTTTTGCCGCTGTAGGTTGCTAATTCTCTGAGATAAATAATCGCGCTAAATACGACGATATGCTAGGCTCCAGCGCAAAGGAGAGCCCAATGAACCGACTAATCTCTCTGTTGTTGCTATCGACGTTGACGGTGGTGATTTGTACGACTCGAAGTTGGTCCCAGCAGACATCCGACGAGGAAACGCTCAAGAAACTCGAACTTGAGGGGGCCAAGCATGCAGGAATAAGCGATGCCGATATCGCTTTCGCAAAGAACACTAATGCGGCACACGTCATAACGGTAGACCCGTTGGGTCACGTTGCGGACCAGACGCCGGCAGACGTCGAGAAAATGAGTTTAGGGATGAGAAAGGCTGACCCTGACGTTAAGGCCAGCGTCGAAATCCAGGACATCAAAGTAAGAATTTCCGGCGACACAGCCATCGTGACGTATTCAGGCATCTACAATGCGACCGGCCACAAAGATACCCGCTATGACGTACCAAACGCGAAATTCGTAGCTGTCGATACATGGCAAAAACAGTCTGGAAAGTGGAAGATTTTGGCTCAGACCTTTGTTGCGACTGAACCAATTCCTAGCGAGGTATATAAGCTTCCGCCGCCGCCTGGCGTGCAGTAACACTCGTTGATACCGCGACCTTGAACGAAAGTCACCTGCGGTTCGACGGACAATCCTCGTTCGCACAGAGCCAGATTGTGTCTTCCATCGCTGTGCCCCGCTTCGCCAAGTAGAGACGATGTGAACATTCGTAGCATGGTCGCCTGTTCGTTGCTGAGGTATCCGACTCGTCGTCCGTGACCGCGTGGTAGCCGTGTCCCATATCGTAGCGTTGATTGCAACCACGTACAGGACAGGCATACCAATAGTAGGTCGGTTCAAAAAGGCGTTCCGGATTTCGTTTCTCCTGAGCGAGAGCCATCGGGAGATTGTGGTACAGGCACAGCGGGGAGATGTCGAGCAGCATATGGCGGTCTCACTGCGGGGGCCTGCCAATATTGATAAAAGCAAAAAGAGTTGCAGCTCGCTGACAACGCTCCGCTGTCGGCGTCCTCGTGAGACACTAGTGAAAGAGGAGTCACGGCGATGCGATTTGAACAACCAAAGAAGAAATCAGGACGACCAGATTTTGCGGCTGGGCGAATAGCGGAACTTGAGCGACAACTGGCAACAGAAACGAACGAAACGAGAAAGAGTGAGTTACAAAACGAAATTAACGAGTGGCAACGAAGCCGACCACAACCAAGACGCGATGGCGGAAGGTAGGAGCCAGGTCGCGAATGCTGCATGGTGATGGCTGTCCCGAATCAAACCCTCAGCCGGTCTTCTTCTGGGACTTATCTTGGGGCATCTCGTCGGGGCGGGGTGACGTACGACGCAAATGTCTTATGAGCTTGTCCGCTTGATTGGAATACAAGTAATAGTCGAACGATGGGTCGTTAGTTGCGAGTTCTTCTAACCGGTTCATGGCTTGTTCGAGACCTTCAACGGCTTCCAACCATCGAGGGCTTTTCGGAGGGTCATCTTTGAAAATTTCGTACCTAGTCGTATCGCGCATGAGACCTCTCCCACCGTAACGGGCAGGGAAGAGCAAAACGTAGTGCGCTCAGAAATAGCAACTCGTGGCTCTGAATGATTTCGGCAAGGACCGAATATCGAGACAATGCATTTGCGTCACCTCACACAGAAGCTGAGCAATAGCAAAAATTGTAGGGGCGGCGGTGGACGGGTGCGATGCCGCGAAGCATGTAGCCGCATGCGAACTTTGCGGTAGACAAAAAACGCCGCAGATTGGTCAAAAATACCGACGCCAGACGGCCTAACGGGGCGGTCCCCGAGAGTAAGAAGTGCGGCAGGTGGCTTGGCGACAACCACCTTGCATCGCTTGCTTGCTTCAGCGAGAGTTACGGGGCACCTAGGCACACTCCAGGAGAAAATGTGGACTTCGTAACCAAATTTGAAAAGGCACTTCGCAAGAGGTATCAACATCTCAGGATGGAGATGGCAAAAATAGAACATCTGATTGACGCTTTTGAGAAAGGTGCCAAGCGGGGTGCCAAACCGACCGGTCGCGGTGGGATATCGGCAGCGGGTCGCAAACGAATCTCGATGGCGCAGAAAGCTCGATGGGCGAAGAGAAAGAAGGGGTGAGCAGATATCGGTCGTGACAATGAAATAGCAATGGAGAAACGATGATTACTGACGATTTGCATAGTCTAGCGCAATCCCTTCAGAAGTATCTGGAGGAGCACGGGTCTAAGCATGCGCACGTCGAGGGGCGTGCTCGGCAATTAGCGGTGGAGATGCAAGAAGTTGGAAAGTTATTGGCGCAACAAACTGACCCAAGAATTCCTACCGCTACTGATGAGCTCAGTAAGAAGGCGAAGCAGGGCGAAAAACCCCAGAAGAAGTAAGAACCTCGATTATCTATTAGCTTACAGCCGAGCCTTCGGTTCTCAACAGCAACCTACGTCAATGGGAATATAATTTGCAATGTGAGGTGTAATTATGGCTCAACATTCGCATAGGTTTACGATTGCCGACGACGACGCGGTACGGGTTCTATTGGCCAAGCTGGTGAAGGGAGGGGGCAAACAGGCTCGGCGGGAGAAATTACTTCGCGCGCTTGACGATGCGGCTCGCCACTACAAAGACTCGAATCAAAAAGTGCGGCAGGCATTCTTCCATGGGCTACTAACCGGCTACGCGGTGGCACTCACTCTTCGGTAGCTTTCAATACCGAGAACAGGCGGCGTGCGAGGTGGTCGTGGCCGAGGATTTGATTCTTGCCAGATGCTAGTGATTGTCCCAGAAGCCGGGCGTCGGCATGATAAATTCAACCGCAACCTGCGTTTTCCCCATAAAGCTGGGGCCTAAACTAGTGACTCGCCCGAGTAATTCCTCCATGGAGTCTAGCTTCTCAAGGTGGATAATCTGGTTAATCTCAACTGCTGCCGCCAAAAGTATAAGCGCTCCGTGGTCATTCACAGTGATGGTGTGCGTCTTTTCTGATATGGGATGCTTGTCGGAAGTCTGGAATCGAACTACCACCGGAATACGGGCTTTAACGCGCTTGCTACGTCGGCGATTCTCAGGCCTCAATTCCGAAGGCGAGACGATGGTCATGGGGAGAACCTAGTCAGCTCCACAGGATTCTCGAGATTCCGGCTGTGAAACAGCATTGTGAAACGACTAGGCTGACTTGGGAAGCGGCTCGATGAATTTGTATTCGTCCGGGTCCCAAATGAAATAATCGCCGGGCTCGGCTGATGCGAGGCTGATTAGTTGCTTCTTGGCCTCGTCGAGGTTCAGGGCAGTCTCCACCCACGCAAGCGGAGTATCGGGAGTCTTCCTAAAAATGTTGTAAGCCACCGTGCGCAGCCCTCTAGAAATGGATGTTGCCAGACATACTAAACCTTACTGACCGCCTACGCTACAATACCCGCCCTCCGAATCCACGAACTGTGCCAGGACGCTGCCAAAATCCTGTTTCGTTGGCGGCATCGAGAAGCGTACGCCTTTCGCGCTGAGGTCTTGGTAAGAGTTCTGAATGTCGGTAACTGTGAAACCCAATTCGACTGCTCCTGCTGAATGCTTGGCAGTTGCTGGATGTAAAGCGAGCGTTGTTTCGCCAGTGGCAAATTCGCTCCATTCCGGCGATTCGAACTTCAACTGCAAACCAAGCACATCTCGATAGAATTTCACCGCGCGGTTCATATCAGCGACATACTTAATCGCGTAGGCGAGTTTCATTAGCATTTCCTCCTCGGACCATCCTATCGACCTGAGTTCGATGCAATCAGACTGCGTGCAAATACCGAAAATACGGAATGGAGAACTGCGATGCGAATTTGATTGCTACAGGTTTACTCTCTACCGTCCGCGTCCGAACATTGAGAGCGGTATTGTCCCGGAGTTCTTAGCTTCTCCCTTTGGTTCCTCTTGTTTCGCCTCGTCAGGTCGATGAACCGGAGTGGGAATATTGAGCGGTGCATCCGGATGCAACTCATCTTTGCTCGTTTCTTGTCGTTGACGTACCAAGAGCTCAAGTGCGGTGGCGATGCGGCTAAGTTCATGGGCCAGTTTGTCGGTGCCTCTCGACCGCACGGGGAGAGAGCCCATGGAGCGGTAAAGCGCATAAGCCAAAGCAACAACACCAACGAGGCTTAGAACGCCTAGAAGAAACCCGCCAGGGGATGAAATATCCGGCAACATCGGTACCTCCGGCTATTGCGGAGTGTAATCCTGAGGCGAGAATTCGGTCAAGGAATCGAGAGCGCGGTGACGACAACGGTCGCATCGTTTTATCGCATTCCACTCGATTCCCGGCATTCTCACAGTTTCCTGCATATTCCGCCGTTTCTAGTGTGAAACTACCGCTGACTGCGTGCAAATACCGAGAATAGGTGGGTACGAGGGCCTGGGCGCAAAAGGCGTGTGAGAACCGCTGAGTTCCAATACTCACGGAATCGGCTACAATATCCGAAACTCATATTCGCCGTTGGCATCTTAGAGGTTGGAGGTACTGATTATGTCGAAACTTGCGATTTGGGCAGAGGTGGAAGCGAAGCCGGGCAAAGAGCAAACAGTGGCAGAGTTCTTGAAGTCAGCGCAGTCGTTGGCGGAAAAGGAACCGGGGACAGTCACCTGGTACGCTGTAAAGCTTGGCGGAGCGAAATTCGGAATTTTCGACACTTTTGCAGATGAGACGGGACGGGAAGCACACTTGACCGGCGAAATTGCGAAGGCACTGTTCGGAAAGGCGCAGGATTTGTTCATTCAGGAGCCGAAGGTGCATAAGCTCGATATTCTGGCCGCAAAGGTGCCGGGTGGTGCGAAAGTGCAGGGGGCGTAAGACAGACTCCGTAAGGACGCCGGCCCCCGTCCCGAACTGAAGCGAGCCAAGGCGGAGTACGCGATACTACAAGTAATCCGCTTTGTTGTGGTGTGGCGATTTAGAAACGGTTAGCCAAGCCATCTAAACTTGCCAATATTAGCGGAGTCCCAGCTAATCTGCGTGTGGACATTCCTCGAAGTGACCGATAGCATCCACGGGTTTTCTAGTGATTGCTCTAGCGCAACGACAGGCTTAGAGAGGCCGGATAAGTTTGGGGTTCCAGCTGCCTTTGGAGCGCAGCAGGGTAGATTGCGCGGAGCGAGCGCTTAAATTCCTGGGGAGGACGTTAAGCGCTCGCCTACCCCGCTTACTTTTCTCGGATTCCCGACAAGTCGGTCCTGCCCGCAGCAAACTCTCACGACAATCGGAAGCTGCGTACGTTGCGTCTGCGGTATTTTCCCAATTTCCTGCATATTCCGCCGTCTCCAGTGTGAAATTACCGCAGACTGCGTGCAAATACCGAGAACAGGTGGTGTACGAGACGGTCGCGATGCCGGATTTGAGGAGGCGGGTCTAGTTAAAGACGTGATTGGAGATTTAGTGGTTAGCGCGCTCTAGATTGAAGCGAGAGCGGTTAGTGACCGACTATTTTTCATTTCGGGCCGCAAACTTGGCAGCCATATGAAGAAGAAGCCGGCGGTCTTGGTCATCCATGAGTGACAAAGATTTTGCGATGCGTCTCAGTTCGCGGTCATCCTTCCCACGACTTCCCCTCTCCGGATTTGCCTTGGTGGCTGCCTTGATTGGTTTTTGCAGTGGCTCGGTATCATCATAAAAAAGCTTGTAGAGCGGTATCTCGAGTGCGCTTGCGTATTTTTCCAAAGTTTCGACGCTGGGAACTGTGTGACCGTTCTCCACACGGGATGTGTAGCAGCGGAACAATCCAGTGCGCTTCTCAATGTCGCCCTGGCTGAAATTCTTTGCTTCGCGCAATTCTCTCAGTCTGTCGCCGATAACCATTGCAGAGACATTACAGCAACCAGGGGCGTTTTCTCAATTGTTTCTTATGCACGGGGAGTCTACTGCTCCAGAGAGGCGTTCACATTTGTGGCCTCGCCGCTGACCACAGTTAGGGTCTTTTCCCACGGCTTGAACCCCGCTTTCTCTAGCTTAATTTTGTGGTCCCCAGCCGCAAGACGCAGGCTAGAAGGTGTATTCCCCATGAATCGCTCATCGACGGTGATGTCAGCTCCGTCCGGAGTGGACTTAATATCCACAGACGACAGCGACGGCCCAGCACCAGTTGTGAGTGGCGCGGCGGTGGGGTCAAACTTCGCCGCGTCTAGCGGAACATCACCGTTGATGTACGCCGTAATCTCAGTCCCTTTTGGAATCGTTATATCTTTGCCTTTGATGAGCAGAAACAAAGGCGCTGCCGGGAAGAACACTATGGCGGTTGCAACGATTGCTCCAGTCATTGCCCCCTGATGGCCCCCGCCTTTTGCCTCTTTGACGGCACGTAGAGGAACTTTCTCACCCGATGAAAGCTTGACGTCATCGATATTGATGTTGAGCTTCCCTTCCCTACCCATTCTCCTCTTCGGTTGGGCTTCGGTAATTGTTCCCCAAGCTATTCCGCCTCGGGGAATCACAATGACGTCGTGAACTTTAACCTCCTCGAGTACTTCAAAATCTAAGGTGTCATTGACGTGTGCATCTGCGGACGAAACGGTACGGTTTGTTCGCAACTTCACAGGAGTGCCGTCCTCAAGTCCGAATGCTAGAGGCGGTTTGACCACTGGCGACGAACTTTGTTGCTGTCCCTCCGCTTGTTTGCCTTCCTGCTGTAGCGGAGAACCTAACAATGTGAACGGGACGGCGAACGATAGGCAGACCGACAGCAATAGCGAGAAAGCGAATCTCATGGCTGGGCTCCGTGAGTGAGCGCTTAAATGCCTAGTTTACTAACCAACAGGTAACCCAGAAATGGACCGACTGTCAAGCTCTGGGCGTAAGATTCGGTTGCGTCAGTATCGGAGCTCTTATACCGGGCCTCGGCAGTGAGTTGTTTGAAACGCTTTGGTCCCCTTGAACACTATTTTTGTAGAGAATAGTCGGCGGAATAGTTTGAACGCGGACTGGCTCCCTAAGTGCCAGGCAAATTAAGCTCGACGGCAATCGCGAGGACCTCGGTATGAAAATCTTGCTGAGAATCGGAACACGGATACTGAGCTGCGTCTGCCTTGTCCCTGTACTTGCGTTCGGGATATGGGCTCAACAGGCCACTGTAGCGCGGGACGTCAATCTCCGTTCAGACCCGTCCACGACGAATCCGCGAATCGAACTACTAAAGCCGGGCAGTTCCGTGACGCTGTTGGACACGACACCTCAAAGCGGCTTTTATCACGTTAAGGCCGCCGACGGACAGGAAGGTTGGGTTTGGTCTAAAAACATTACTCTTGGTACAGCCCTAGTGGCGGCAATCGTACCGACGTCAACAGAATGCGATGACAGTTTGTGGGACCACGTCTACAATCCGCAGCGGCTCATCGTTAAAGAACAGTGTGTCGCTGTAACGGGAACAATCGTTGACGCAACTAATAAGAAAGAGGCCGACGGAGTTCGACATGAGGCCGACGGCGACACCCACGGTTGGCTTTCGTTAGACCCGCAATTCAAGCCCATGTTGAATGCGGGGAACATTAGCTCAGAGGGTGGCAACATGGTGTTCGAGATTGTGTGTAGGTTCAAAGTGTCGCAGGCAGACGCGAAAGCTGCTTGTCCATCGACGTTCCACAATCCGGTTGAAATACCGCCTGTAGGCTCTCACGTCCGAATTGTCGGGACCTACGTTCAAGACACGAATCACGCACAGTGGATGGAAATTCATCCCGTTACGAGCATTACCGTCATTCCATAGAATCTTTGGTGGGCAAATAAAGCGACGAAAACCACCACCTCGCAGTTTCCCGCATATTCCGCTTTCCCGTCTTCCTGCATATTCCGCCGTTTCTAGTGTGAAATTACCGCAGACTGCTCGGCAATAACGACGATAGGTGGTGTACGAGGCGGTCTCGATTGAGAATTTGAAAGCTTAGCTCAGGCTGATTAGTCGGACTTCTGGCAGAACAAATCAGCTGGAACCTGATACCGTAACGCTTGGTGGGGTCGCACGAAGTTGTAAGTACGGCGGAATCGCTCCAGTGAAAGTTGAGCTTCGACCGGGTCTCGATACTCCCACAAGTTTGTTTCCTCGTCTTTCAGCGCCCAGATTAGCCGCTTGACCATCCCCAGAGACCGGAAAGGGCGAGTCGTGCAAGAAATATGGTTGAAGGGCGTGCTTGAAATGTAGTCTGAGAACTCCGATGCGGTCACTCTCGGGCCACCGTCTGTCACCAGAGTAATCACATCATCGTTACCCAGCTCTGACACCTGCCTTGCTTCTCTTAACGCTGCGTCTAATCCGGTAGCGAGGTCTTGGGTTGTATTCGAGGAGGAAACCCGCAACACGAGCAGATAGCGTGAAAAGCAATCCATGACCGCCAACACGAAATGAATCGGATGACTGCTGATGCGCAGTTGAGTGAAGCTTGCTTGGTACAGCTGATTGATTCCCGTCGGCTTCACTATGCCTTTCTCTTCGCGCCGTGCTGGCTGAGGTCAACGTACGATGTTTTTCAGATTGAAGGGCAGTCGCCGATAAACATTGCAGAGACATTACAACATCCTTTCGATTGCGGAAAGGAATTCAGCACCGATGTATGAAAGTGTGCCTTTCCTCAGAGAACTACGGGGCAGGCGTCAGCTGGTCGTGTAAACATAACAAGCACCCTGCTTGCTCTAAGCTGAAATACACCTGTGATTGCCATAAGCTGCGGGACCCGGCACGCGCCGAAAATGGTAGAAAAAGGGGTGACCGCTTAAGCCCCTACTCCTTGATGCGCCTCACTACTGCTTATCCAGATACTCGCCGGGAACATCGTCCTGTGACACCTCATGGGTTCGAACTTCCCGCTCATCAGTATCCTCGGCATCTTCCACGCCCTTCACTACGTCGGCCTCGAACGCGTTTCCTTCTTCGAGCAATTCGTCCACACTCTCCGAATCTGCACCTTCCACGTTGGACAGTCCTTGTAAATCTCCCGATTGTTCGCCCGACCGCGCTCCCAGTTCCCCTGGTGCGAACGCTACAGTTTCCACGCTGTGGCTTTTCTCCCTGACCCACGTTCCAAGTTCACGTCTTGTTTTTCTGCCGGTCGTCTTGTATCCACCGACCTTCACCTTCGACTTTTTCGGAGCTGTCTTTTTCCTCGCCAACTTGCTCCTGGGAGATAGCTTCTTTTTAGCTGGCTTGGTTTTGGCCTTCTTTCGCATCAGTGCCACCTTATTGCCTGCATTCAGGTCGACTTCGTCTGTCCTGTACGGAATCCTCTAAAGAAAAGTTCGGTCTCGCTACTGACCTTTCGAGAGAGCTGCCTCCGCGTCTTTTACGGTCGCGTAAATCTGCAGAAACTGACTCAGACGCGACGTATCGGTGACCGCTTTTACCCGTTGGTTCATTCCTGCAAATCCGAGTTTGCGCGATGTCTTCTTCGCCCGTATGCAGGCCACAATCATTACACCGAGGCCGGCAGAATCCATGGACAGAACTCCACTCATGTCGATAATCAACTCAGGAGCGTTTTCTTTCCTTATTGCATCCTGAAAACAAGCCGCCGTCTCGAGAGTCAACCTGCCTTTCAGTGCCAGAATGCGGAGTCCATCCCGTCCCGCAGGACTTGCGATAATTTCCAAATGTTCACCGCTCATGTTTTCACCTAAACCTAATACGGAGATGCGAAAATTCCAAGACGTTTGCGGTCCACGCAGCCTTCGGACGTAAGACTTTCGGTACTCGAAAACCATCTACTTCCCTAAAGCATCTAAGTAGATGAGGACTCCTCTTTTATCGCAGAGTCCAACGCCCAAGGCTTGGTACCGTGTACAGGGACCCCTCTCACAACCAAGCCATAGACACTCTGTATTAGGGAAGGAGTCCTCCCTGGCTCAAGACTTGCTTGCGATTTCCTGAACAACCTGATTGGGAAATCAAATCACTCGTCTGTTGCCGTAGATGATGAATCGGCCTGACACACTCTAGAGAGCTACTAATTTCCCAGAATGTCTGAATTTCACCGAGCCTTCGCTCTAAAAGAGTGGAGTTAAATCGTTTTCGAAGGAATCGGTGTATTCAAACCCAATGACTTTCTTCCGAAGTATTCCGTGGCGGTCATAGAGCATCGTCGTCGGCAGACCTTCAATGCCGCCAAACCTCAATTTCAAATCATCGGAAGCTACGGCCAGCGGATAATGCACCCCCATCTTGCGAGCGAATCGAACGGGGTCTTCGGTGTCCGCCATCGTGTCGAACTTAAATCCGATTACGACAAATCCCTGTGGTACATACCGGTCGAGGAGTTTTTGGTAGCCAGGCATCTCTTTCTTGCACGGCTGGCACCAGGTAGCCCAAAAGTCCACGAGCACGACCTTGCCGCGGAGGTCGGCGGAAGAAATCTCGCGTCCTTGCAAGTCCTTCACGACAAAGTCAGGCAACCGAGAACCGACCTCGCCCGCTGCCGGTGCAGTTTCTTTTAGCGGATGAGGACTCGCTGTATGCGCACTACATCCGGCGAGTCCCACCGCAGCGAGGCTCAGCAAAAACAGAATCTTTCCTAGCATTATTCCTTCTTCTCCACTTCTAGAATGAGCAGCTTCAACGGTCCTGAAGTATCTGCTTTCTTTTTCCCTGCAGATTTCTTGTACAGCTCGCCTCGGACGGTGACAGTCGTTTCGGTGCCCGCAAGCGGTTCAAGCCCTTTCGATATCTCATTCGGCGCGAGTGCAAACGACCGATTCGG
Source organism: uncultured Acidobacteriota bacterium (assembly GCA_963815265.1). Lineage (GTDB taxonomy): Bacteria > Acidobacteriota > Terriglobia > Acidiferrales > UBA7541 > Palsa-295. The sequence continues at coordinate 44,168 of CAWFGI010000007.1, forward strand.
TGCGAATTGCAGGGCGATGCCACCAGAAGCGTCCTTCACGATTCGTCCCCGTGCGGTCACATCCATCTCCGCTACCGTCACCCCGCTGTCATACGTCGCCTTTAGAAGCTGAGAAGCCTCAATCTGCCCATCTTCCTTCGGAGTCACTTCAACTTTCCCATCAATCAAGCTAACTTCCACATTTTTAACGCCAGACTGGCGTCCGAGGTGTTGTTTCACCCCATAGGCTCAAAAATTTCAGGTCATGCCTTCGACGCGCATTTCGACGTGCGTAATCTGTGCGTGCGATACGGGCACCACGGTCGAGCACAAGAGAATCAATAGCGCAAGCTTTCGTATTTCCATCATCCCTCCTTGTTATTTTCCGAGAACATGAAACCGAAACTGCTGCGTGATTCCGAAACTAATGTGGCGGCGAACCGGCATAAACATCGCTCCTGTCGAATGCGCAACGTCCCAATCGACACCCACCCAAATATGCATGCCCGGACGAACTCCCGCGTATGTCGTGATACCCGTAAGCAGCACGTCACCCCCGCTTCCGTGTTGCGTCGCTCCCGCGATTCGGTCGTCCTGCGAATGCAGCCACGTGAGCGCTGGTCCGATGAACCATTCCCGAGTTATGTCCTTCGATTCGTAGGGACGATAGGAGAGCCAAAACCGTGACTCAAAAGTGCTGCCCAGACGGGTCTTCTGCGTTCCCTCTGAACGAATCAGAGAATGAAAATCCTCGTCCGCCACCAGTCGCCGAAGATTGAACAGCCCAGTGTAGGTCCAGTTCGCCGTGATGAAGAAATCCGCCGAACCGGTTCCCGGCTGCAAGCCAGCAGGCGAAAGCTTCCCCGTGTCGTCGACCAAATTCGTTCGACCGGTTGGTAGCTTGGGTCCCACGGTCACCGACGCTTGCGTCGTTCCCCGCTGCGAGTCGCGCCGATAGAAGCGATACTTGACGAGCAGCAGCATGTCCCCCAATCCTGTTCCATTCGCCAGCAGCGTCCCACCGGGAACAGCGAAGTGGTTGGTCACGACCGGAACAAGCACTGTCAAATCGAAATTTGGATGAAAACCCCACGTGAAATTGAAATCACCTTCATGCGAGAGCGTTGGCCGCGCCGTCGTCGGAATCGTTTCCGATGACTCGGACATGAGACCTCGAGTGGTGAAAATCGAGTTGTAGGAAATCAGTGCACCGCCAGGAAATAAAGGCGGCGCTGTCTCGGGTGCAGGCCCCTGGCCTCGGGCCGCCCGCGCACCAAAGAAGATAAGCAACAGCAACGTCATGCGCCTCAGATGAGGTTCGATTGACCTTAACGAGCTCACGAATTCTTCCTCCAGCATTTTCGATGAATCCCAAACACACCTATTCGTTAGATTGGGAGCAATCGAAAGCTGGCCTAGATACGAAGAGGTAATGCGGCGGCCGAGCGGAATGTCGGAGACGCGTGAGAATCAGTCGAAATGTCACGGACTGAAAAGCTCAGCTCAAGAGACCCAGGAATAGTTGGGAGCACGGTAACCGCGAGCGAGGGAAGCCCATGCACGTGCGATGTTTGCACAAACGGAGCGTGTGATGTCGGCATGGTCTTACAACAATCCTGACCATGATGACTTTGCGATGAACAGGGCATCGAATTGCAGCACTGCATCGCCTGTTCGGGTGTTGTCATCCCCGAGCAGTCAAACGCATAGACTGCAAGAGCGACCCCGAGCACGGCCATAACGACTTGTCTGGCAAAACGCATCACTCTAAGTAAGGTAGACGCCCTGGGGCATCCAGGTCAAGTCCGTCCCCGGCTTTGATGTTGGCAGCGACGCTTTCGTCGAAATAGATGCCGGGAAATTCCTCTTCGCACCACCCATCTCAAAATGGAACAATGCGGGTCTGTTGAATACCGCCATGCGTGTTGAACGAATGCACAGCGACTCTCCGGTCATCGGGCATGGCCGGGGGCAAATACTATCTCTATATAGAAACAAATAGAGGTATACCCAAACCTAGAGGTAACCGTAGATAGTGCAAACACCCTAAGAGTCAGTATCAGTAGAATTCGCCCGCATGCGATGGCGACCGGTTCTAGAACGATAGAACAGTCGCCCGCCCCCCCCAATTATCGGGGAACGCCGGTCTCCAAAAGACGCCTCACCAACGCCTCGCATTCGGCCTTTAACGTTGGCCCACGCGGCTGCTATTAGCGGCTAGCGGCAATAGGCTGAGCCGCGGAACGTCTCGGGAACCATTTTCGGGCTTGGTTTCAACCAAGGCTGAAATTTGAGCGAAGCGGCGAGAGTATTAGGTTCTGGAACGATTACACAGGAATTCCATTTTCTAGGCCAGCTCCCCATGTTGAACGTATCCACGGGTCAGCGGTCGCGGTCATACCCATCCCCACGTAGAACGAACACACAGTCATGGATGGACGCAGGTCTGACAGAAGCGACGCCCTACAACGAATAAACAATCACGAGTCTCACATTCGGCCTCCACGAGAAGATGGCCAGAAAGCGACTATGGAACATCCGATGATGAGACAAACCGGAAAAGACAGCAAAAGCCATAACGGGAAACCGATATTGTGGAACAGGGTGACAAGGTCGATGCCTACTTCTCCCTTCCCTGGCGGAGCCATTGTTTTGAACATCGATATCAGCCGCCATACGGATACGATTAGATAGAGTGCAACAACAACCGCGAACATCGCTGTACCAAGTAGAATCCCCCTTTTCTGTACCCACATGGCATTCCATTGTCAAACGTTTATGTTTGGGACCTTAATCTAGCAGCCTAGCAAGAGCGAATCAGTTCTCGTCGTCAGAGTCCCCACTTTCTTCGGAATCAGAATCACCATCGACATACGCGTGGCATCCTTCAGCAAACGAAGGAGAATTAGAATGCTCGCCAGCAGTGTCGCAGTCGTCTCCATCGGTTATATCGTGTTTTTCCGCCCAGGCATAACCGGCCTCATGCCCTGAACAATCTTCGGTGCAATCATAGCTATCGAATGTATTTTGCTTGGTGTCTGGGATTCCAGTTTCGCTAGGCGGTTCCGAGAATGAATTTGTGCGGTGTCCTCCCTCACCGAACTGATTTCCGAAATACAAAATCAAGCCGGCAAGAACGATTGCGCAGATGGCGTATTCGCTTTTAGCCGTGCTCATATCCTTACCCGCAAGGAACCCGTTTACGCGGGGCTGTCGGCACCACTCTCAACCCTGCCGCAATTATTTTCGACTTTCAATCTGGCCAGGTTCACTCGCCGCAATTTCTGGCACTCCTCGGTGGTTGGTTGTCTTCCCAGTGACGCATACACTTTTATCGCGATAAGTTTCTTCAGGATGCCCGAATTTGGGACGGTCACTTCCCCAAATCAGAATCGTAAATATTTCTTTCGGATATGGCTCGTCGAGGTTCAGGAATGTTGGCTGTCCCTTGCTACCACTAGCGAAGTGAGTGCTGTCTTCCGCATACGGTCGTCTTTTCTCCAAGGTGATTCTTTGCGTCCCCAGCATTGATGTGGCCGCTTTGCGCATGAACGATACCCCCGGCGACCACGCACAGAAGAGCCTGCCGTAAACTAGAAAGCTCTCTCTATCGCATTCCTCCTGCGAGTGGCACCTGGATTCTGTCTCCATTAAGAAGCACGATGCTGCCGTCAACTAGTTGCTGGCTCGTAATGTCGGCATCAACGAATTTCACGAGTTGGTCGAGTGGCAAATACATTTCGAGCTGGTCTTGATGTGTTTGGGATTCGTTCAAAAAATTGCGATATTCAACGAATGCCGCAAACTTGAGGCCGTCGATTCCAGATTCTTGTGTGGGACCATTGAATGTTTTTACTCTAGCGATGATTCTTTCATTGATGACCGTCGCTATACGGCCCGAGAAACTGAGCACATTCGAGTTATAAACCACTCCGTTACGCGGCGGCGGTACGCCTGTTCGAAGGTCGCCCTCGACGACTTTTTCAAGGAAGCACGGATGCCCCACGTGACGGTTTCTCGTATTGAGCAGTACAAGCGGGAGCGGCTCGCCGCGAAAGTGAAGTCGGCGACGGTGAACCGCGACCTGGCATTGTTGCGGCAACTCATGAAGCGGGCAGAGCGAGAACGGTACATCGCACGGAATCCGTTCGAGGCGGGAAATCTGTTTCTGGAAGAGCGGAAAGGACGCCGGCAACCGCACATCCTGACGTACGAGGAGGAGACGAAGTTGCTGGCGGCTTCAAATCCGATGCTCAGGGCGCTGGTAATTCTGCTCGTTGAAACCGGTTTGCGTGTGGGAAAGGAAGCGCTGCCGCTGAAGTGGACGGATATTGATTTTAATGACGAAACGATTCGGGTGCGTGAGTCCAAGACGATGGCCGGGCGGCGACTCGTCCCGCTTTCAGCTTCATGCAAGGGCGAACTGCTGCGCTGGCACGACCTGACGGGTCCAGCGTTTTCAGAATATGTTTTCTTCAACGAAGCGAACCCATCTGCGCACCTTCTGAAGCTGCCGAAGACATGGAAACGGGCGTTGAAGAACGCAAAAGTCGAGTACTTCCCTATCGGCAACCTGCGGCACACGTTTGCTACCCGTATGCAGGAAGCCGGAACCACGCCGGTGACGTTGGCGCAGATGATGGGACACAGCTCGCCGGGAATCATTCAGACGTATGCAAAGGTCCTCGACGAATATCGGCGGGATGCGGTGAAGAAACTTGAGGAGTACCGGCAATCGAAAGTGACAGCCGGGACAAACTGGTCGTCGTCCGTTCCCATAGGAAATTGACCGCGTAAACGGCTGGAAACCTAGCCAAGGAGAACCTCAGATGGGCTACATCATTAAGTTGCATCACAGAAGAGACACGAAAAAGATATATGTCGGCGCCGTACCAGTTGCCACAGGCCACGACGATGCAGAGGTAGCTGCCATTGAGCAAAAGGGTGCGCGAGTCGATGATTTCAAAAACACATTTTTCGAGACCTTGGAGGAAGCGAGCGAATTTCCTTACCCCACGGCTGAAGTAGCCGCAGGAGTTATCTGCACTTTCCCCGAGACGAAGAACATCGAGTACGAGATTATCGCGGTGGGTCATGACCACGACGAATCGATGAATGCGGAGACCCAGAATTGACCAACTGGAATCATTCAGACGTACGCGAAGGTCCTCGATGAATATCGGCGCGATGCGGTGAGGAAGCTTGAAGTCTATCGGCAGTCAAAAATGGGCGATGAAACCAGGCAATCCATCACCAGCGACCGTATCAACTAGGCTTGAGGCCTTAGCGCACGTTTTGCGTTCGCATCGTCTTCTACCGGCTCTAACACGTCTTCTTGTTTGCTGTCATCGTGGTACACCAGAAATTCTCGATATTCAGACCATTCCGGCTCTGGCTTCGCGCAAATCGCGTGCGGCCTAATAAGATTAAAGAATTCGTCCGCTTTATCTCTGTGTGTTTTGTCTCGCTTTAGCAGATGACGTTGCATGAAGTAGGTACAGAGGTCGATTCAGGTCAATGCGGGACGTACCAAGTACCACCTAGACCCCGCACGTTCGAATGCTTCGGTTGTCCGGTCACCGAACGAGCCTGAAACGCCGGGTTGCAATAGCATCTCGGTCAATCGGGTTGCCGCAGGCTGCTATTTGTGTCGCCCACGGCTCATCCCAGAATCTAGCGATGTTATCGTGAGACTGGAACACGCTTTATGCGTTCCGAATGATAAAATCCTGCCAACCAAGGAGGGCGTCATGGAATTAAAGAATTTCTCGGTGAGGAAGTTGACGCCGGCTGAATCTGCATTGGCTGCAAAGAAATGGGTTAACCCCGAATTCATTCAATCTGGCGAGTATTGGCTTGTAACCTTCGAGATAGGCGGAGTGCAACATCATGCGGGTATCCAACGGGGCAGGCGGACAGAGGTCGCCGCCGACATCGACCAATACGAGGTCCAGTTAAATGTCAGGGATGAAGACTTCGAAAATGACACTCTAATTTCCGAAGCTCAGGTTGCGGATATAACTCGGGCCGTGGGCGAAGAGTGGGAGAAGGGCGAGTACTGGAAGTAGCCGCAGCCTCCGTGCTGATTTCATTGGCGCTAGTGCTCGTCGTGCCATTGAACCCCAAAACGTGAAGACAGAAGTTACATTCTCGATTTCTAATCCGATTGCGTTCTCCTCTGTGGAGAGCTACTCGCACCTTGGAATTGAAATCTTCATCCCCGATGGCAAGTTGGTTGCCCTTCAGACCATTGTGGAACACGAGGTAGAAGCCGGACACGATGAAGTCGTCTCGAAGGCTCGGTCTGCTGTGATTCCGCTGATGACGCTCATCGAATACAGCTACGGACTCCCGGTGAATATAGGGGGAGTTCGCACCCAGGCAATTGAACCGGTTTCGGAGGTTTCAATCGGACTTGGATTTGTCAAAGTAGAGGCGGCTGTGGCTCGGCAGGCTCCCATGCCGCCAGCTGAGATTCTGGCGAATCTTACTGAGGTCACGCGACTCCAACTGGACTGGTATTTACTCGGACATAGCAGTCCCTCGGTCATTGAGCGTATCCAAAGCTTTTACAAGGTGCTCGAGCAGGAGCAGCGGATAACTGCCAGCGGCAACTCCCCTTATATCCCGCCCGCCGAAGCGACGTACCTACGACACGCGATTAGCCATCCGGAACTAGACGACCAGAAGGTCGTTCGTTATCTCCGAGCAAACATCAGTTCGCCCAAAATAGACCCAAAGAATGAATCGCACGTTCGATTCTTAGAAGGACAACTGCGGCTTTTGCGGTCACAGGCACGACTCATCTTGGATGCAAAGGTGCCCAAGTGGTGGTAGCTTCGGATAAGCGCAAGCACACTAAATGAAAGCGCGCATCAATCCAATCCATGGCATCTGATGCTTGACTGAAGTCACTGTGATGTAGAACACGAACGCTGAATCTAAATGTGGGTCGTGAAAAAAAACAGGAATAGGAGTCTTCAATGTCCAGAAACGATTCGACAGCATTCTTTACATTCCTTGTAGGAATAGGAGTGGGAGCAGCAGCTGTCATTCTGCTCGGTTCAAAGAGAATTGACCAATTGCGCGACGATGTTGGCGAAATTTGGAATGACGGGCTAAAGGAACTAGGGCGCCAAGCACAAAAGACCGTCAACAATGCGCGGCAGAAGTTGCAGGAAGCAATCGACATCGGAGCCGACGCTTACAACGAAGCCCAAAAGTCGTAACACCATCCTACTTGATAGCTGACACATGTGTGCTGCAGGCCAAAGTTTCAGGGGCGACGTAAGCGTGGCTTGTGAATAGCCTCAGCTGAAGCCACACCAGCTTCTTTTCGCAACTCTTCAAGCGACTCAAGCTTTTCAGAGCATGCCACATGGTAGATTCCATCCTCGTCGAATACTCCGCCCTCATCCACAATCTCGCGATGGCAAACCGCACATCTATCTGGAAGACGTGATATCAGCGTCTTCATTGTCACGTTTTGAGCGTCTATGAGCTGAAGGAAGAACCAGCTGAGGACAACGAACGCAAAGAGGGCGAAGCCAATCCAGCCAAAGAAATGGTAGAAAGCGCCAGCCAGAATGGCGTCAATTGCAATTTCGAGGCAACGCTTTTTCATCGTCGGTTGGGTTTGGCTATTTCAGCGCCGTGAATTTACCATTTCTTTATGTCAGACAATGAGTTCCGGACCATCCCGGCATTCATCGACACAGACCCTCGAAGCTCCATTTCAGAAGTGGCATTGCGCGTCGTTGTTGAATTACCTGAATGGAAATTTTTTGTCGTAGGCACTGCAGTCCTAATTACAGGCCACCTGGCTCTTACAGCGGGGCACGTTGTAGATTTCGTTCTTCAAAAGTTCGGTACTAGTTGCGAGCTGACTTTGTATCAGGTCCTGCCAGGCCCCGCTTACAGGGTATGGAACGTCTCCCGAGGCTGGCGATGTCCAACAAGTGATATCGCACTGCTTCAATTGGCCGCAACCCCGCGAGAATATGGAGACGGTGGCGACATTGTTTGGAAGACGTTAGGTCTCAGGGCAACCGCTCCGATACCCGGCTCGAAGGTTATAGCTTTTGGATATAGAGAGGGCCAAATTGCATGCGAGGAAGATTCCGAAGGAGTGCACCACATCGTGCTGAACGACAAAGGCACTACGTCAATAGGCGAGGTTGGTCAGGTCTTTGCCCAGCGCAGGGACACTTCAATGCTGAATTTTCCATGCTTTGAGGTTCGCGCGCAATTCTCGCCGGGTATGAGTGGAGGGTGGGTTGTAGATGACACAAACCGGATTTGCGGACTCATTTGTGCGGGCTACAGCTTCGAGGACAACAGTGCTCTCCCTCTGAGCTATGCGGCAACGTTGTGGCCGATGTTGACAATGAATATTTCTGGGGACCGGGGTGACAAATATCCGCGCGGCGTTTGGTACCCCGTAATTGACTTGGCGCTGGACGGGCATCATCAAGGTAGATGGTTTAGAAAATCTCAACCCCGCACTTTTCCCTGGTCGCGTGTTGCCGAAGGCATAAGTTCCTGGCGATGACCCGGTGTGCTACACCAATTGGTACGAAATTAGGCGCGCAAGTTGTTGATGGTGGAAGATATGGCGGAAGCTTGTGGGAGGCGAACCCTCCGCCGCTGAACTAAATACCTTCAAGATTCCGCGATGAGTTACTGCAAATTTACTGCACTGGCCATTTTGAGTTTCCACGGACAGAACACGGCGAAACTTAACCCTTTGCGCTTGTTGGAGAAACATGGTGGGCCTGGGGAGAGTCGAACTCCCGACCAACGGTTTAGGAAACCGCTGCTCTATCCATCTGAGCTACAGGCCCGCGAATGATTTGATTTTATCCCGGGTTGCACCGATCCGCTGAACTTTCGAATCGGGCCCGGTTTCGCCGGTGGGGATCGACTTCGTTCAGTGGCTCATCAGGTTTACAAAAACGTCTTCGAACTTCGATGCGTTGACCTTCGTCTCGACGTTCGCGGGGTGCAACTGTTCAGGCGGCATCAGGTGGTCCCGCCATTTCGCATCGTCGCGTGGACGAGGGCCGCTGTAAGGTAGGAAAAACGAAGGGACTTCTACGGGCTGTTTCCACACCACTGTATCGCCATACTTCGGCCCGTGCTCGACGTCCACATCGAAGTACATCGTCTCGGATTCCTGAATCACGGATGGATCGATAAGGGCTGCGACCAGAAGTTCGTCCCACATTGCCGACCAGAGGGTGGTGCCGGCCGGCGGTTGGAAGTCAATGTAGAGTTGCTTGACGTGGTTCGCGAGCGGACCGCCGGCGTCCACAATCCGTTGCATGAGCTGCTTGCTCGACCAAACTTGGCCTCCCGCTTCCGCCGGACTGACCACGATTTGTTTCCACGGTTCGCGCATTACGATGGCTGCAGCCTCCGGATCCCACCACCAGTTCAGTTCAAAACCACCGCGCGAGCTTCCACCCATGATGTAAATGGCTTTTGTCAACGCGACAATCGCGGGATCCATTCGAACTGCGAGCGCAATATTTGTCAGCGGACCCGCGCAATACAGGACAACTTCCCCGGGATTCGAACGAATCGTGTCAATAATGAAGTCGGCGGCACGGCCCGGTCTCGCCTTTACCTTGGGATAGCCGCCCGGCGGCGGCCACGTCTCGCTGGGAGGAGGTGCGTCGGGATTGAAGGAGCCATGCCACGTCGGATGCGAAACGTAGAGCTTCTCGAGCAGCTCCTGTTCGCGCGGAGTGTGAAGCAGCGGCATTTCCGCGCCTTTGATTACCGGAACGTCCGTGCGCCCAGCTTGCTCTGTAGCCCAGAGTGCAAATACTGTCGCTGGGTCGACCCATTGATCGCCGCTGATTGTCGTGATGCCGAGCAGATCGATTTGAGGAGCGCGCAGCAACATGAGCAATGAAAGAAAGTTGGTCCCCTGCGGGCCGGCACTGTCCTGGTCAGCAATCACTTTGATTTTCTTCTGTTCGGCAGTTGCATGCTGCTTAGCCGATGCAACGGGAATCGTCAGGATCAACTGAATCGCGCTACCTAATAGGAAGAACCTTTTCATTTGGCCTCGATCTTTGATTTCGCTCACCTGCATGACCTCGAATGTTGCGGAGCCTGCATACGAAACTCATAAATTCAGGAGGCCGGATTGTACATGAACGGGACCGCGCAATTGCATTGTGAAAATGGCGCTTTCGAAACAATCGTTCCGAACAACTTTGTGGCCCTATGGCATAATTGAAGCATAGCTAAAATGAAACTGCCGCGCTGTTTTCGTCGCAAGCGGCTCAATTAGTGACGATTGTGATACTTACAAAACAAATTCGACGCAAGACTCTGGCCCTTCATCGCAGGCTACGGTCGATTCGCATGATCGCTAAGGGACTTATTTCGACGCGCCACCCGCTGCTGGTGCATATCATTCCCACGCGGCGTTGCAATCTCGCGTGCACTTACTGCAACGAGTTTGACGATGTTTCGAGTCCGGTTCCCACGGAGGAAATGTTCCGCAGAATCGACCGGCTCGGCGAAATGGGGACGGGCGTAGTTACGATCAGTGGCGGCGAACCTCTGCTCCATCCCGATCTGGACGCCATCATCGCCAGGATTCGCAAGAATGGCATCATCGCCGGGCTGATTACGAACGGCTATTTGCTGGTAGCCGATCGCATCGAGCGTTTGAATCGTGCTGGCCTCGAGTACTTGCAAATCAGCATCGACAACGTGATGCCGGACGACGTCTCGAAGAAAAGCCTGAAGGTGCTGGACCAAAAACTCGCGCTGCTGGCCGAACATGCGGATTTTCACGTCAACATCAATTCCGTGCTGGGCAGCGGGGTATGCAGTCCAGAAGATGCTTTGCGAGTGGCACATCGCGCGATCGACTTGGGATTCACCTCAACGGTGGGGATCATTCATGACGGCAACGGGCAACTCCAACCGCTGGGCGAACGCGAGCAACAAGTTTTCGAAGAGATAATGTCGCTAGGGAAGAAGTCGTTCTCACGATTGAATTATTTCCAACACAACATCGCAAAGGGACGCGAGAACAACTGGCGTTGCCGTGCAGGTTCGCGCTATTTGTATATTTGCGAGGACGGCTTAGTTCATTACTGCTCGCAGCAGCGTGGGTATCCTGGCGTTCCGCTGGAGAATTATTCCGATGAGCAGCGGCAGCGCGAGTTTCTGACGAAGAAGGGCTGCGCTCCTCGCTGCACCGTATCGTGCGTTCACCAGATTTCCGTAGTTGACTTCTGGCGCTCTCCGCAAACGATAGATGCCGCACCTCCTTCCGCGCCTGAGACGCTCGTTCAACTAACTGGTTCGACAAGCCAGCACTAGAGCAGCCTATTGGCGTTTTCGGCCTCTCATATATTTGAAGGTGGCGCCTCCCACCATGTCGGACCTTCCCCGCTAGTTGTTTGAACAACTAAGGCCAATCGCAAGAAGTTTCCTATTGCAAAGAGCAAGGGTGTGGATTACAAGTCCACCATAAACGATTCAATTCAGGCTCTGTTCAGGAACGGAGCGAATCTCCTGTGCCATTCAATACTGCTGCACTGGCGACTCCACGCTCGCGAATCGATTTCCACGCACAAGTTTCGAGGAGGGTGTGTCGATGCGCCTTGGCAAATTCGCATTCGTCGTACTGCTGCTCGTAGGCCTTTTACTGCTGGCATCCAGCCGTGTGGAAGCACAGGTGAACACGGTGAACTTGTCGGGAACAGTGTTCGACCCCCAGCAACTCGCTGTGAAAGACGCCAAGATTACGCTGAGGAACACCGCGAACGGCGCCGAGCGCGGAGCGACCAGCGACTCAAACGGACGGTACGAGATTATCGGAATCCCTCCCGGAACCTATTCGCTGACAGTAGAGGCACCGGGTTTGGCAGTTTTGAAAGACGAATCCCTGAAGCTCGCGCTCGGCACGACACCCGAGTACAACCCCCATTTGCAGCTCAAGACGACGAACGAGACCATCAGCGTGGTGGCTGCGCCCGATCTTGTGGAAACAACAAAGACTGACGTATCCACGACGATCAGCCAGACTCAGATTGACAATCTTCCGATCAATGGCCGCAACTATATCAATTTCACGTTATTGAATTCACAGGCAGCGCGAGACGACACTCCTTCCATCGGCGCGGCGCCAACCAGCGGACTGAATTTTGGGGGGCAGCGGGCCAGATCGAACGAAGTTTCAGTAGACGGCGCGGATGCTGTGGATAATTCCGTCAATGGTGTGAGAGCGACCGTGTCGCAGGAAGCCGTTCAGGAATTTCAAGTGATTACAAGCAACTATATGCCGGAATACGGACGAGCAATGGGAGGCGTCGTAAATATCGTAACCAAATCCGGATCGAACCAGGTTCATGGCGACGTTTTTGGTTTTCTCCGCAACGGAGCACTTCAAGCGCGCGATCCCTTTTCGGTGAAAGTTATTCCCAGTGAAACTACCGGCTTTGAGGCTATTCCGGTGAAACAATCGTATACACGCGTTCAAGGCGGGGCAACCATCGGAGGGCCGATACAAAAGGATAAGACATTTTACTTTTTTAGCTACGAAATTACGCGGCGGCAGGAGACAGGATTTTCCAGCATCGGTCAGGACAATTTCGGCCTAGAAAGCATTCCTGCACCAGCTCCCTGCTTCCCGGGACAAACGTCGGGCTTAGTGACCCCCGATCAGGCCAAGTTCATTGCCGCCAATCCAACGGTATTGGGCGCACAGTATTTTTGCGCCGCGTCGCTGAGCGCACAGACCGCTATATTCGGAAATACAGGCGTATTGCCTCCGCCACTTAATATTTTCCCGTCGAGCAATGCGACCGTGCCCGTCTCCTACGTTGGGCTTGCCTCCACTGTCGGAAATTTCCCGACCTCCGAAGGCACCAGCCTCTGGTCATTGAGACTCGATCACATCTGGAATACGAAAAACAGCTCGTTTATTCGCGCTAGCGTTTCACCGTCCACAATTACTGGAATCGAGGTAAACGCCGAGAATCAGAACTTCGGGCAGAATGCGGGTTCGCGCACCTCGGTGCAGCAAACCCGTGACCTTGCTATCGTCGGGCAGCATACTACGTCCATCAGCAGCACGCTCTTTAATGAGTTTCGTTTTCAATACGCGCGGCGAGGCCTGCACTACGGTTTCTCGCCGCTTCCAGGTGGAGATTTGCCCGCTGTGAATATCACGGGCGCCGCGTTCTTCGGGAGAGAGCCCTTTTCCACTGAGGATCGCATCGAAAGGCGTTTTCAGTGGACTGACAATCTCACGTGGATTAAGGGCGCGCATACTCTGAAGTTTGGCGCGGATACCAACTTGATTCAGTTGAGATCATCCAAATCGCAAATCTTAACGTTGAACTATGGCGGGGTCTATTCGTTCGGCGGACTCGACGCTGGCTCCATCAGTGACGCATTCGGCGCTGCGGGCGCTCCAGGATTCTCCGCTGTTCAAGCGTACGGTTTTGGATTGCCAACCTCGTTTATCCAAGGAATTGGTCAATCGGACCGGCCCTTTAACGTGAAGACGCTCGGTGTCTTTGCGCAGGACAGCTGGAAAGTCAACCGCAAACTTACCCTGAATTATGGGTTGCGCTATGACATTGAATGGATGCCGATTTTCAAACCGGCGACAGCTTTGAATGCCGCTGGGGAGAAGGCTTTCGGCGTAGTCGAGGGGATTCCTACGGATACGAACAACGTTGCACCCAGAATCGGTGTCGCGTGGGATCCGTGGGGAAACGGCAAAACCGTGATTCGTGCGGGATACGGATTCTTCTATGACCACCCGGCTCTAGCTCTAGCATTTCTGGCCACAGCAGAGGATGGGGCCACGTCCGCGCTTCTCGAGACGGCGGGCGGCGCCCCTTGCGCGGGCAACACTCCGGTTCCAAATACTTGTCTTGCGGATCTGAACCCTTTCGCTCTAAACGCAACGAATATTTTTCAGGGACTGCTTACAAGCACGGGCAATGCGCTCACTGGATGTACCCCCATGCCGCCGGCTCTCCCATTTGTAATGTGTTACCAGCCGGATCAGCAGCGGTTCAATCCGTTTCAAGCGAATTCTATTTTTACGAACCAGAATTTTATAACTGCCGGATATCCGCTGACGCTCTTGCCGTTTACGATTCCGGTCACTAAGAACTTTCAGTATGCGCTTGCCCAGCAAGCGAACCTGACGATCGAGCGCGAAATTACGAAGGATTGGAAGATCAGCGTAGGCTACAACTACACGCACGGCACGCATCTCGATCGCACCATTAACATCAGCGTCGCTGAACCGCGGTTGCTCACGAGCAATGATCATAATGCGATTCTCGCCGGGCTTGTCACGCCTGGCACGAATCCTCAAGGCATCCAGGTTCCAGGCACAGCAGATATCAACACTGTGTGCCCGGGTGGCATTCCCGCTGCGAATACCGCCGGCGGCGGTAGCATCGCCTTCGGAACTCCCGCCGGTCCGCTTGCCCCGAGTATTTTGGGACTCGGTTATACCGGCCCAAACTGTAGCGGGTCTACGGTCGGTTTTATTGGCAGCGCCGCTGTTTTCAATTTCTTTCGGCCCTCCGGCCCCAATCCTTCATTCGCTAGCGCCGTGAACCCAGGCAATCCGGCAGCAGGTTATCAAACGCTTGTAGCCCTGGCTGGGGCTGCGGGATTTCCAACCGGTTTCGCTGGCACCCAAATCCCGTGGAGCGATGTGAATCCGCAAACATCGACTGGAAATTCGCTCTATAACGCGTTCACTCTGACGGTAACCAAGCGCTTCTCGCACGGCATCGAACTGCTTTCCAGCTGGACGTACTCGCACACGATCGACGATTCCACGGACCTCTCGACCTTGCTGAACCCACAAGACAACAGCTTTCCCAATCTTGACCGCGGCAATTCTGATTTTGACCAGCGGCATCGCTGGATCACGAGTGCCGTATTTCAAAGTCCTTATCATCAGAGCGATGCCGACTTTTGGAAGAAATTCCTTGCGAACTTTACTGTTTCGCCGGTCGTTGAGCTCGCTTCGGGCCGGCCTTATAACGTACTGATCGGCTCGGATCCCAACCTCGACTTCGGCACAGCCACGAACCGGCCATCATTTATCAAAACGAATTCACCTCCGCCAGGATCGGTCACCTCACCGTTTATCAAGGGATTTGCATTTGTGGATCCTGACCGTTGTATCGGCAGCGACGGCACGCCCTTTTCATTTCCCGACGTGCCTTCGCCGTTCTACGGTTGTACCGGCACGCTTGGGCGCAACGCCTTCGCTCGCCCCGGATTTTTTCAGATTGACCTGCGCATTTCGCGGACAATTCCGATCACGGAACGCTTCAATCTTCAAATCATCGCGGATGGATTCAACATGTTGAACCGTTTCAATGTAAGCGACGTCAACCCGCTCTGCGATCCGATTTCGGGAACATGCGCCGCCGGGCAACCCACTGCAGCCTTCGATCCAAGGACGTTTCAGTTCGCTCTGAAAGTTAATTTCTAGATTCAGTTCGCTTCGGGCCAAAGAGTACCAGCGCGCAGCCTTGCAACATTCACGCATCGTGCTAACCTGAATCTTTGAAGTTAACATTCGCGTTATTGAGAAAGGCGTTCCCATCATGAGTCCCGCGGTGTGGCTCATTTTCGGCATCCTTGCAATTGTAGCGGTCGTGGCGATCTTATGGTCCGCCACGCGCCGTACAGACACCCAACTCTCCGCCGTTCGCCAGGAAATGCAAACTTCGCTCGCCACCCAGTCGCACACCGTTCTAGCGCAGATGAACAGCCTCATGCAGTCAGTCACCCAGCAGCTCGGTCAGGTGAGACAAGAACTGCAGAGCGGCGTAGCATCCTCGGGCCAACTCGCAAGCGCCGCGCAAGCATCGATGGCTCAGCAGTTGCAAGCCTCGAACGAAGCGATTCGCAAGCTAAGCACCCAGCTCGCGGAAGTACAGCAAGCCGGACGCGATCTTTCGCAATCCGCGCAAACGCTGCACAACGTGCTAGGCGGCGCAAAAACGCGAGGTCTCCTCGGTGAAGTGGCTCTCGAGCGCCTCCTCGAAGACGCTCTTCCACGTAGCGCCTACGAAATGCAGTTTCGCTTTGCTTCCACAGGCGCAATCGTGGACGCCATCGTTCGCACCGGCGAACACCTGCTTCCCATCGATTCGAAATTCCCGCTCGATGCGTACCGGAGACTCGCGGAGACGGGCGATGACGCTCGCCGCGAATTCTGCGCGGCAGTTCGCAAACATGCTGACTCAATCGCGGACAAATACATTTTGCCCGACGAACACACCTTCGATTACGCCCTCATGTTCGTTCCATCGGAAGGTGTTTACTACGAACTCCTCATGAGCGAGGACTCGAAGTTCGGACAAATGGACGGCTACTGCCGCAGCAAACACGTTTTCCCCGTATCGCCGAATACTTTCTACGCCTGCCTCAGCGCCATCGCGAGTAACTTACAGGGACAGAAAATTGCTGAGAACGTCCGCCACTTGGTAGCCAGCCTCGAAGGGCTTAAGAAGCAGTTCGAATCGTTCGGAGACGTGTACGACAAACTCGGCAATCATCTTCGCCACGCTCAACAAAGTTACGAAGAAGCCGATAGCCGCCTCAGCCGCACGCGAAATACCCTCGAACAGATGTCGCAGGGTGCGCTGCCGGACGGAGCTGCCAAAATCCTTGAAGCGGCTTCGAGTGAACAATTAAAGCTAAGTTGATGCTCGCGCCGCTTCCAGCAGCGTTCGAAAGCGGCCAGGGATCGTCGTGGAAATCATTTTTTCGAGGTCCTGCCTCACTTTTTCACGATCCTTGGGGTGCGTCGCGACCCGCTCTGCTGCGTCATTCACGCGATGCTGCAAGGCCTTCGGTGCGAGTAGCACCGCGGCGCGAAGATAGCGCTCCGCTGCCGGAATATCGGGTGACGGGATCAATTTTGCGTTAAAAGAATAATCTCCCGAGCGTATGGCGCTGATCTGCACCTGCGCAATATTTCGGCCTCCGCCAGTGGTTCTCACTTCCTGGATGTCTCCCTTTAGGAACTCCAGCACGCCGGGTGTCTCGTTTTTAATAGTTAGGTCGAGTGGGGCGTTCGAACCTTCCACATGCACCGTCAGCTCGCTTCTTTGCCCTGGGACCGGCGCAGCCTGGGGAGCTTCGAACTGGAGTGAGACGAGAGTCGTCGTAGCATTCCGCTGAGTGCCGGACGAGTCGACGGTCAATTTCGCGACACCCGGAACTGCTCTAGGGCTTGGGAGGACGATGAGACATTCGGGCGAGGAAGCCACGATGAGAGCTCGGTCATCATTCATCGTCACGCGATTTGCGTCCGCATCGCCGCGAAATCCTCCGCCGCAAATCGGGAAACGATCTCTGAGCGAAATCACAGGCGCCACCGTTAAGTCTTGCCCCGCCGCCTGCGCGTTGGGGGAAGAAGTTTCGTCTACCAGCGCAACCGCCGAAGCCCCCGAAGCTTCCGCAAACAGGACGCCTGGAGTTGCGGGCGCCGTAAAAAACGCACGGCCCGTTGCGTCTGTCTTCAAACTTTGGCCGTCACCGATCACCACGGTGACATTAGGCGCCAGCCGGCCATCTGCGCCGAGGATCGCCAGTGTCGCAGGGCGGCCGGCGATCACTCTGGGTGGCAGAATGATCGTCACAAACCAGGTGGCCGAAGGCGTAGTCTGTGCCTGCGCCGAAAACGAAACCAACTCGACAACAACAAAAACACCGAAGATGATCTTGCGGAGAAAAGTAGACATCGTGTTGAAGGCTTTGTCTTGCAGGCGAAGGCGAGTGGCGAACCTCAAGAAGAGAGCGCCCCGCGTTCGTACACGCGCGCCTCGCGAAACAAGCGAAACAACTCCGGCTCGATCTCTTTTGCTCGAACGCAATCGTCGAGAATCCCCAGCGCGCGATCGGTCGCCACTGCTCGTTTGTAGGGGCGATCGGCAGCCGTCAACGCGTCAAAAATATCGCATATCGTCATCATTTTGGTCGGCAATGGAATCTGATCGCCTCGCAACTTGTAGGGATATCCGGTGCCGTTCAGTTTCTCGTGATGCGCGCGAGCAATCTCCGGCACTTTTTTCAGTTCGCTGGTCCATGGGATCTGGCTCAAAAAGTTATACGTGTGCACCACGTGCGATTCGATCTCGAGCCGCTCAGCCGCATTCAGGCTTCCTTTCGGAATTGAAAGCAGTCCCACTTCGTCCGGATTCAGGTATGGCGATTCTACGCCCTGCGGATCGAGAAACAGGTTCTTTGCGATTTCTTGCAGCCTGCGCGAGTCTGTGTGCTCGAGCAGGGTCGGCTCATTCGACTCGATGATCAATTCGAGATACTCGGCAATCATTTTTTGCCGTTGTTCGAAGTCCTCGCTCAGGCGCGCGATTTCCTGAAGCGCGTCGCCTCGGTCGCGCTCGAGGTACACCTGAAGCTTTCGCCGCACGTTGCTTGCTTCGAGTTCTTTGCGGATGTAGTCAAACCGCTGCCGCACCAACTCGATCTGCAGTGGATAGAGCTTCTTCGCCTTCACAAGCACTTCCTCCCGCACACCCACCTTGCCAAAATCATGCAGCAGAGCTGCGTAACGTATCTCCTTCATCTGTTCGCGATCGAAATGAGTCTCGGCGTATGGACCGCTTGCCGCTGCATCCGCGGCTTCAGCGAGGGCTTGCGTGTAGGTGGCAACGCGAAGAGAGTGGCCCGACGTAGTGGGATCGCGCTGCTCGATGGCCGTCACTGCCGCGCTCACAAATCCTTCGAACAGCGTTTCGATATCGTTGTAGAGCTTCCGATTCTCGTACGCCACAGCTGCCTGCGACGCAAGTGACAGGGCCAGCCGCACCGACCGCTCGCGGAACGGCTGCACGTATTTCGCGACGTCCTCGGCATCTTTGAGGCGCAAAGCCAAGTTGCGCTTGGAGTTGATAAGCTGCAATACGCCAATCACTTCGCCCTTCGCATTCTTCATCGGTAACGCGAGAAGCGAGCGTGTGCGGTAGCCTGACTCGCGGTCGTAACGATCGTTGAATCGAAACGGGAGATCCGCGGGAATTTTGTAAGCGTCCGCAAAATTCAGCACTTCACCACGCAACGCAGTGTAACCTGCCATCGAATCTTCGGCGAGCGGCAGCGTGAACTCTTGAAAAGGAAATTCAAAGCTGTCGTTTTGGGTCAGCTTGAACCGAAGGCGACGCCCATCGTGCGTGTCCTCTTCCACTAGATAGAGCGAACCCGCATCAGCACCAGTGATGTCGCGCGCTTTTTTGAGGATGAGAGTGAGAAGAACGCTGATATTGCGCTGCGATGAAAGCGCAACGCCGATCTCGTTCAATTCTTCACGCTCGCGTTCCGCCACTTTCAGCAATTGACGCGTGGCGCGTAATTGACTCGCAAGCTTCTCGGCTCTTGACCCCGTTTCGCGGAGGAGCTTTTTCTTCGCGGGCATATTGTTCGAAAATCGTCTCCCGTATCACTCCGAAAACGCGTCACAGTATAGCGGAAGCGACGCAGCGGAGCACGTGCACGCATTCGCCGGACTATCCCGCGGTTCTTGCCTTGAATCCAACGCAGCCGTTTGCTAGCCTTGCGCCGATTTCATTCTCCTTTGTCGCCGATTGGATTTCACGGCTAGTATGCCAAACCGCGCCGGTCCGAAAATCGTCAAAATTCTGCGTCGATGGTGGGGCCACAAGGGTTCGCTCGTCATCAGCCTGATCGTCACCCTCGCTGCACTGACGATCTACGGTGCCACGTTCCTGGGCGAACGACCGACGCCGATTTTTGACTCCGTCTATCGCCTCGAGCTCAGCAGCCTCGATTATCGCTTCCAGGCCCGCGGCAAAATCCCCATCGATCCGCACATCGTGATCGTGGATATCGACCAGCAATCCCAGGAGGCTCTTGGCCATTGGCCCTTTCCTCGATTCCGTTTTGCAAACTTGTTGGACAACATTCGCGAAGACGGCGGGCGCGTCGTCGCCTTCGACATAACATTCAGCCAGGCGGACGAAACCTCAAAACCCCTGACCGAGCTTTCCGCACAGTTGGCCGAGCAACAAAAGAAAGGCCAGGCAGTGAATCCGGCCCTGCTGGAGCGGATCGCGTCGCTCCAGAAGCAGTTTGACTACGACCAGCAGTTTGCTGACGCCATCACACGTTTCCGTCGAGTAGTTCTTGGAAACTACTTCCTTTACACCGAAACGGACTTGAAAGGAGTTTCCACTAACTCGCTTAAAAACTATGCGGACTCGCTCGCCTATTTTACGTTTCCTCAGTTGAGGCCGGTACCAAACGATCGCGAGGCCCAGGGCGAGGCGGGCCGCCTGAAGCTGATCGAAAAATATCAAGATCTAGGCCTCGTGCCGCGCGGCGCCGAGGCCAACAGCCCGGTCCTGAATGCCGCAGTCGCTTCCGAACTAGGCGGCACTGGATATTTCAACGTGATCATTGACGCGGACGGAATTGTCCGCCGCATCGCGCTCGCCACGCCTTACGGCTTCGACAAGGACCGCACCAATTGGGATATGTATGCATCGATTGACGTGCAGACCATCCGCTTGTATTTGGGACTCCCGAATCAGCAAACGATCTTGTGGTATGGCCGTAACGGAGTAGCATCGGTCGAATTTGGCCCGAAGCTGAAAGTGCGGCCTGACGACGTAAGCCGGCTCATGGTCAACTTCCACGGCCCTGCCCGCACGTACCCTTACATTTCGTTCGCGGATGCAGCTCAGAAGAAATTTCAGCCGGGTGCTTTCAAGGACAAGATCGTCCTCGTCGGCGCCTCCGCCACTGGAATTGGCGACCTTCGCGTCACGCCCTTCGGCGGACTCGATTTTCCCGGCGTCGAAGTCCACGCCAACCTGATCGATAACATCCTGAACCGCCAGTTCTTGAAGCGCGGCGGAAAAGAAGCGCTCACCGATCTCGGTTTCATCCTGCTCTTCGGCCTTCCGCTCGGAATTTGGCTCGCCGTAACACAGCCGCGCTGGATGCCTTTGGGACTGGCCCTGCTGCTTCCCTTCGCGGGAATCGTCTACTTCGCCTTCCTGCATGGATCCTGGCTCAACTTCATCGTTCCGGCGCTTTTCACCCTCGTCCCCAACGTCAGTCTCGTCGCCCTCTACCGCGTGCTGATTGAAGAGCAGGAGAAACGCAAAGTCCGCAGCAGATTCCAGCAATACGTCCCGCCCGAAGTGGTTCGCCGTTTGCTCGACGATCCCGAGCGCGTCAAGCCCCGCAAGTCCGAAATTACTGTCCTCTTCAGCGATATCCGCGGTTTCACCTCAATCTCCGAATCGCTCGATGCCCAGGAACTCGCCGACCTGCTCAATGGCTACCTCACAGAGATGACCCGGATCGTCTTTCGCTACCAAGGCACCTTGGATAAATATATCGGCGATGCGGTGATGGGTTTCTGGGGCGCACCCTATGAGGAACCCGATCACGCAACGCGAGCTTGCAACGCAGCACTCAGCATGCTCGCTCGTCTCGCCGAGTTGCAAAAAGATTGGCGCGCGCAAGGGCAGCCCGTCTTGGATATCGGCATTGGACTAAACACCGGTGTCGCTTCCGTAGGCAACATGGGGTCGTCCATGCGCCTCGCATATACGGCTATGGGCGACGCGGTGAATTTGGCATCGCGCCTGGAGGGCCTGAATAAGGAATACGGTACGCGAATTATCATCAGCGAATCCACTTACAAAGCGTTGCAGAGCGATCGAGTTCTGGTGCGTGAACTCGACATGATCCGCGTGAAAGGCAAGCTTCTTCCCGTCACAATTTACGAAGTGCTCGACGCCGAAGCGCTCGGAGGTGAGGGTAAGGAACTCGTGGAGCTTTTCGCCAGCGGTCAGAAGGCTTACAAACTGCGCGATTGGCGTGCTGCGGGACAAGCCTTTGAACAGGTTATCGACCGCTGGCCCGACGACGGGCCCGCGCGCATATTTTTACGTCGTTGCGAGGAGTATCTCGCCGAAGGACCGGAAGCTGATTGGGACGGCGTATACGTGATGAAACACAAGTAGCGGATCGAGGGAAATAGGCGAGCTCAAGCGAATAACCTAGAGCAATGAAGTCCTAGTTGTCGAGTCGCACGACGAATGTAGTGAACTGCTCGCTGTCGTGGAGCTGCTCGGCGAGCGATCGCGCCGCCTCCTCGCTCGCCAGCCGGCCTATCCGAACACGATAGAAGGTTCCATTTGGCGATTCGAATGGCACCACGCTCACCGGCGGATATCGCGATTCGAGTTGCACCTTCAATCGCGCGGCATTCTCCTGCACCAGAAATGCTCCCACCTGCACGCCGAAGTACCCCACCGACGGATTTGGGCCGGAAATCACTTCCAGTCGTACATGGGCGGTTCCGGGGCCCACCATTTCAATAGCCTGCGCGGCAGACAACGATAAATCGATCACGCGGTTCGCGACGAATGGGCCGCGATCATTGATGCGCACTTCGGTTTGCTTTCCATTGGTCAGGTTCGTCACCCGAACCATAGCGTTAAACGGCAGCGTGCGATGCGCCGCGGTGAATTCGTGCATGTCGTAAATTTCGCCGTTCGACGTGCGGCGCCCCTGGAAAGGATAGCCGTACCACGAAGCGACCCCTTCTTCCACCCATCCATTGGCTGGCGTCTGTTGGCCGTGTGCTGGCGGAGCAGAGGTCGTAGGCTGTGGTAGCGGAACTTGCTGAGGAAGCGGAGTCTGCGCGGGAGGAACTTGCGTCTGTCGCGGCTTGCGATTGCAGCCTGCGACGAGAAGTGTCAACGACACAAGCGAAAGCGCAAAAAACAAAAGCGCCTTGGCGCGAACGCGGCCGCGAATCTGATTCGGCGCAGTCGAAAATTCGCTCCGCCTGTCGCAGAGCGTCACTCGTTATCCCGATTCACTTGTTTCGTCTCATTTTCGGTATTATAGGAACGCACTCACAATCGCGCAAGGAAGCGTACCGTACTTGCATCACACCTTCACAACTGATTTGATCGGATACATGAACGTCGGATTCGTAAACAGATGAGCGGCTTTTTCGGCGGTGGAAAACAGGGACGCCCACAGCTCTGCCCTTCCTGCGGCACCCTGGTCGGCGCGAATGCCACGCGCTGCCATCAATGCGGCGCCAACCTCACATTCTCGATGGCCGCCGCCAGCCGTTCTCTCGGGAATCTGCTCCCCGCAACAGCGCCCGCCACCTACGGCATCCTCGGATTCAGCTGCCTGCTTTACATCGTTACCCTGCTTGTCACGCTTCGCACAAACGGCCTTCAGCCCCCGGGCGGGGGCGGAATTTTTGCCCTGTTTGGCATTGGCAGCATCGACGGGAACGTTCTTACTCGTTTCGGGATGTCTTACCCGATGCCCGCTGATCTTATTCAACCGTGGCGCTTGGTAATGGCCGTATTCCTTCACGGCAGCCTGATGCATATCGTCTTCAACATGTGGGTGCTGATGGATATTGGCCCGCAGATTGAAGAGCTTTACGGCTCAGCGCGATTTTTCTTTATCTATGTCGCGACAGGAATCGGCGGATATCTTCTAAGTAGCACTCTCAGCGGACACCCCAGCATGGGGGGATCAGGCGCCTTGCTCGGATTGATTGGCGTGCTCCTCGCAATCACCACGGGCCGCAAAAGCGTGGGTATGCAAATGCTCCGCAGCCAGATTATTCGATGGCTCATTTACATCGCGATTTGGGGATTTCTATTCCCCGGAATTGACAATTATGCGCATTTCGGCGGGTTGGTCGCAGGATTCGGCCTTGGAAAGATCATGGTGGATCGGCCGCCCGGCTCGCCAGAAGAACGCAACCGCGCAAACGCTCTAGGCTGGGCGACCGCGGTCGTCGTAATCGCCAGTATTGCGTTCATGATGAAGGGCCTCATTCAGAGCGGCGGCTAAAGTCCAATCCGATTTCAAGTGACGAATCGGCTTCAAACTCCCGCGTGAAGCTGCCGCGACACAACAATGCTGTAATGCAATCCCGAAATGGCCAGAAACACCGCCACCAGATACGTGCACGCGTGCCGTACGATCCATAAAAACTGGTTATCCCAAATCGCCAGCACCAGAACCAGCACCACAAGCAGTATCTCGAAAAATGTAGTCGCCTTCCCCCAAATGCTCGGCGGAAAAGGCCGGTAGCCAACGGTAATTAAAATCACCGCGCACGCCACCAGAATCAACACGTCGCGCCCCAGCACCAGAATCGTCAGCCACCAAGCAATCTTCCCCTTCAGCGCCAGAATAAAATAAGACGACGAAAGCAGCAGCTTATCCGCGATCGGATCGAGATACGCTCCGAGCGGCGTTCTCTGATTCAACCCGCGCGCGAGCAACCCATCGAGCGCATCGCTCACGCCGGCCGCAACCAAAATTCCCAGCGCCAAGTCATACCGCTCATATTCGATCGCAATCAGAAACACCGGCAAGAAAGCCAGGCGCAGAAATGTGAGCTGGTTTGGAACCGTCAGGATTCGACTGGGCATGAAATGAACCTGGGCGTAGAAATCCGCGTCAACTTTCGCATCACGCAAACTGTGCGAGATAATCCGGCAGCGAGCGCCCTACTTTTTTAGCAAATACTTCAGCCAATGAAGGAATCGAGCCGCGTGCCTCGTCAAGCGCGATCCTTTCAATTCGCAGCATCGGAAAAAACAAAGTGGGCAAGCCCATCCGATCGCCATCCGGATGCAGTATCTGGCTTACGAAATCATCAAACGAGCTCAAATCGATCCCGCGCAAAGTCACTCCGGCATTCGAAATATCCACAAGCTCACCCCACAGCTTTTCCTTCGGCGAGTGCAGACTAATCACCACGATCGAATGAGGCTGCATTCATTCTCCTCGGAATCCGTTGCGTATGGTATCGCAGGTAGTGCGCCGCCAATAGGCCACAAAACGTCTGCTCCGTAATCTTTTCGCGCAGCGCACCACGGCGGGCGCGCTGATCTCGACTCACACCGCCATCGTCTTCAGATCAGGCGAACGCAAGAGCTTCGGCTCAGTCACCTTCTGTACGTCTTCAGGCGTCACGCCAGCCGCCACTTCGCGCAGCACGAGCCCCTCAGCCGTCACGTCAATCACCGCAAGCTCCGTCACGATCATATCCACCACGCCCACGCCGGTCAGTGGCAGGCTGCACGCCTTCACAATTTTTGGTTCGCCATCTTTAGTAGCGTGCTCCATCGCAATGATCACACGCTTCGCACCCGCCACCAGGTCCATCGCGCCGCCCATGCCTTTCAACATTTTCCCAGGAATCGCCCAGTTCGCGAGATTGCCGTTCTCGTCCACCTGCAACGCACCCAGCACGGTGACGTTGATT
The DNA here is from genome assembly GCA_963815265.1 of uncultured Acidobacteriota bacterium. Taxonomy (GTDB): domain Bacteria; phylum Acidobacteriota; class Terriglobia; order Acidiferrales; family UBA7541; genus Palsa-295. Next base: position 69,486 of record CAWFGI010000007.1, read on the forward strand.
CGTCCACTGCGAATCATTCCAAACGACTCAGCGCTCGAAAAATACGAGCAGCCCGGGATTTCCGTAATCGTTTCCTTCCCCGCGTTAATCAGGTCCGCGTCCTCTTCGCCTTCGAAAGGATACGCGCCAATTCCCAGCATCCCGTTCTCAGACTGCAGTACCACCTCCATCCCCGGCGGCAGGTAGCTCGGAATCAGCGTCGGCAATCCGATGCCGAGATTCACGTAGTACCCATCGCGCAACTCACGCGCCACGCGCCGTGCGATCACTTCCCTTTTATCGATTTCAGTCGTTCGTTCTGCCATTCCGTCTCCCGCTATTGCCGTTTGCGGACTGTCCGCCGCTCGATCCGCTTTTCGTATCGCGTGCCCTGAAAAATCGCGTCAACAAAAATCCCCGGCGTGTGAATGCAATCCGGATTCAGTTCGCCAAGCTCGACGAGCTCTTCCACTTCCGCAATCGTGTAATCCGCCGCCGTCGCCATCACAGCATTGTAGTTTCGCGCTGTTTTCCGATAGACCAGATTCCCCCAGCGGTCGCCTTTCCACGCCTTAATAAATGCAAAATTCCCGCGCAGCGAGGGAACCAGCACGTGCGGGCGCCCGTTGAATTCGCGCACCTCTTTTCCTTCGGCAGCCATTGTCCCGTAACCTGTCGGCGTGTAGAACGCTGGAATTCCCGCCCCGCCGCAGCGAATGCGCTCGGCCAGCGTTCCCTGCGGGTTCAACTCAACATCAATTTCCTTTTTCAGCGCGAGCTGCTCGAAGGTTTTATTTTCCCCCACATAGCTCGCAATCATTTTCTTCACCTGCTTCGTCTGCAGCAGCAGGCCAATCCCGAAATTGTCGATACCGGCGTTATTTGACACCAGCGTCAGATTTGTCGAGCCTTTGCGCTGCAACGCGGCGATCAGATTTTCCGGAATGCCGCAGAGACCGAAGCCGCCAAGCAAAATCGTCGCGCCATCCTGAATTTTGGCAATCGCCGCCTCGGCGCTCGCCACTCGCTTATCCATTCACCTCTCCTGAGGGCCCGCAATTATCGCCGGTCTAGGATTTCTAACTCTCAAGGTTGTTTTCGCGCGGTTATCTTAGTACATAGGGCACGGAGTGCAAGTGCGTGGAACCGACAAAGTGTTCTGTGGCTTTACGGGGACTCCTAACTTCTAACTTTCCTCGACTCCACGGCGGCTTATGCCTTCACGCGCGGCGCGTTTCAGGACGCGAATTCGCTCCGCCACAGCTTCCGCAGCAGCCTCGGGTGATGCAGCCTTCTCGATTTCGGCCACGAGCGCTGATCCGACGACCGCCGCATCGGCAATCCCGCCCAACACCGTAACGTGCGTCGGCAGCGAAATCCCGAAACCGACAGCAATCGGAAGCGTCGTGAACTTTCGAATCCTGCGCGCCAAGCCCGGAAGTTCTGGAGGAAGCGCTTCTCGCGCCCCGGTAACGCCCGCGCGCGAAATCAAATAAAGAAACCCGCTCGACGCGTGTGCAATCTTCTCGATTCGCGCGTTGCTTGACGTGGGAGCCACCAGGAAAATTGTATCGAGCCCATTCGCATGCATCACAGCTCGATACTCGTCGGCCTCTTCGAGGGTCAGGTCTGTCGTGAGAACTCCATCCGCACCGGCTGCTGCAGCGGCTACCGCAAATTTCTCAAGCCCCATCTGCAAAATCGGATTGAAATAGCTGAAAAGCACGAGCGGCACATCTGACCCCAAACGAATCCGACGGACGAGATCGATAACGCCCGCTAGAGTAGTACCCGCCCGCAGAGACCGCTCGCTCGCCCGTTGAATCGTTGGACCGTCGGCAACAGGGTCGCTAAACGGCACGCCCAGTTCGATCACGTCCGCGCCCGCTTCCGCGGCACGAAGAACAATCTTTTCGGTCGCGTCGAGCGAAGGATCGCCGGCGGTGATGTATGCAACAAGTCCGAGCTCGCCCTTTTCAGCCAGCTCGCGGAACTTCCTTGAAATCCGTCCGTCCGTCACCGGCGCTCTTCCCGCCTCTGTAGTCGCCTTCGAAATGGCGGGCTCAGACATACCGCGACAGCGTCTCCATGTCTTTATCGCCGCGTCCGGAGACGTTCAGTATCACAATTTCGTCCTTCCTCATTTTCGGAGCGCGCTTGATGAGCTCCGCAATGGCGTGCGCCGATTCGAGTGCGGGGATAATTCCTTCAAGTCGCGCGAGCGTTTTCGCAGCCTGTATGGCCTCCCCGTCGCTCACCGCCGTGTATTCCGCGCGTCGCTGATCGGCCAGCCATGCGTGCTGCGGACCAATCGCTGGGTAATCAAGACCTGCCGACACGGAATGCGTCGTCGAAATCTGGCCGTCCGCCGTCTGCAACACGTATGTGTATGTTCCTTGCAGCACACCGGGACGAGCCCCCGTGAATCCTTCAGCCACAGCCAGACGCGACGCATGCTCGCCAAGAGATTTTCCGCGCCCGCCCGCTTCGACGCCGAGCAGACGTACGCTTTTATCGCCGAGAAACGCGTTGAAAAGCCCAATCGCATTTGACCCACCGCCCACACAGGCCACCAGCAAATCGGGCAAGCGTCCCTCAGACTTCATGATTTGGTCGCGCGCTTCTTCTCCGATCACCTTATGAAAATCGCGCACCATCTGCGGATAAGGATGCGCACCGAGGACAGACCCGAGAAGATAGTGCGACGTCGCGATATTCGTAACCCAGTCTCGCATCGCTTCGTTGATCGCATCTTTCAGCGTACGGCTGCCGGAATCCACTCCTACTACTTCAGCGCCAAGAAGTCTCATCCGAATCACATTCAGGCGCTGCCGCTCCATGTCTTCCGTGCCCATGTACACGGTGCATGTCAGACCGAGCCGCGCCGCAACGGTTGCCGTCGCAACGCCATGCTGCCCCGCGCCTGTCTCTGCCACCACACGGCGCTTCCCCATCCGCACCGCGAGCAAGCCCTGTCCTATGCAGTTGTTAATTTTGTGCGCGCCCGTGTGCAGCAGGTCTTCTCGCTTCAGGTAAATCCGAGGCCCGCCAAGATGCTCGCTTAGCCGCGAAGCAAATTGAAGCGGCGTTGGACGCCCTGCGAAATTGTGGAGAAGCAAATCGATCTCCGATTGAAATTTCGGATCATCGCGCGCTTCGATGTATGCACGCTCCAGCTCCTCGAGCGGAGCGACCAGCGTCTCCGGAACATAGCGGCCTCCGTAAGGACCAAAACGCCCCTGCGCATCCGGCATCGCTTGTGGAGCAGAACTCACTTTTGCTTGGCCTCCGCCGCTTTCACCGCCCACATCAGCGCAACAATTCGCGCAGGATCCTTTCTTCCCGGACGTGCCTCGACGCCACTGCATACGTCCACAGCGTACGGACGCGCCACGCGGATCGCTTCGGCAACGTTCTCTGGTGTTAAACCTCCCGCAAGAAAGATGCGCCGCGAACCGTTCGAACCGCGAGCCAGATTCCAGTTAAACGTCCTTCCGGTCCCGCCGTGACGGCGAGCATCAAACCCGTCCAGAAGAATCGCCGATGCACGCCCAAAAGAGTCTAATTGCTTGGGCCGAAAGGAATCGCGAACTCGAACCGCCTTAATCACCGGAATTTCTCGTTTTAGGCGAGCCACCTGCTCTGGCGACTCGTCGCCATGGAGTTGCAGATAATCAAGACCGACCCGGCGCGCAATGGCTACCATGTTTGCTTCAGATTCATTCACGAAGACGCCCACCGCCGCAATACCGTCCGGTAGGCGTCGAATGATTCGCCGCGCGGCGGCCGGCTGAATATAGCGAGGGCTTGGCCGGTAAAAATTGAAACCCAGGAATTGCACGCCGGCTTCCACGGCGCGCCGCGCGTCCGTCCAGTTGGTGATGCCGCAGATTTTCACTTTCACCTTGGCCATTCAAGTCTCAATCGGGCTTCTTCTCGGCGCTCGAATCTCCACGCAGTGCACGAAGAGCCGAACCCGGGTCAGCCTCTTTCATCAGATGCTCGCCAATCAGGAATGCATCAAAGCCGACGCGCCGCAGCCGCTCGATATCTTCATGGGTGCGCAGCCCGGACTCGCTCACGGCGATGCAGTCGTCCGGAATCGTCTCGATCAAGGACAGCGACGTCTCAATATGGACTCGAAAATCGCGAAGGTCCCGATTATTCACGCCGATAATCTTCGCGCCCGCCGCGATCACGCGGTCAAGCTCCGCTCGCTCATGAACTTCCACCAGCGGTTCCATTTTCAGGGCGCGGCCAAGCACGAGCAGTTCTCCGAGAGTACTGTCGCTAAGGATCGCAGCAATCAGTAGAAACGAATCGGCACCCGCCGCCCGCGCTTCCCACACCTGCCAGGGGTCAATGATGAAATCTTTGCGCAGGATCGGAACCTTTGTCACCCGGCTGGCTTCCTTCAGGTCGCCGAGTGAGCCATGAAAGAAATCCTCCTCTGTCAGCACTGAAAGCGCCGCAGCACCCGCCGATTCCAAGCCCGATGCGAGAACAGCCGGGGCGTACTCCTCGCGCAACAGCCCTTTCGAAGGTGAAGATTTCTTCAGTTCGGCGATGATGTTGATACCGTTGCGGGTGAGTGCGGATGCAAAATCTCGCGGTGGCGGAATCTTTTTCTCAACCGCGATTTTGAGGGCCACTTCGGGAAGCACCCGTTTGCGGTGCGCCACCGATTCGCGGCGTGCTTCCACAATTCGATCCAGAATATTTTTCGACCGCGTTCCGGTTTCCATGGACTGCGGAGCTTTCAACCCCGCAAGGACGTGCACACCCCAGGCTCGGCCTGAGGAAAAATCGCTGAAACCATGCTAGTCGCGCAGGTTGTTGAAGTCAATTTGAAGGGCGATATTAACGCGGCTATTGGCCGAGCAGCGGTTGCGAAAGACGAATCGGGATTCCGAAATTCGATCCGCCAAATCCTTTCAGCACGGCATACGTCACGCCGATCACTTTTCCTTGCTGGTTGAAAAGGGGACCGCCCGAACCACCCGAAGTGGTTTGCGCATCGAACACGATTTTATCCGGCAACACATCGCCGATGTGACCCTGCGTGATGAGCGGCCGAATCAGGCTGCGGCGAGCAAGTTCGTCCAGAATCTGCCCCACGTCTCCGCTCCCGTGCGACAGAATCTGCTGCGCCGTCTCCTCATCGGTCCGCGCGAGAATGGCGGCAAGGCCGGTGGCGTATCCCATCAACACGATCGGTTCCCCGCTCGTCGCCGCCGCTTTACTTGCATCCACGGAAAGCGCGGAGCGTTTCAAGTCCTGCACATCCACGTGCATCGTCGCCAGGTCGGTGTCCTTCGAGATCTCCTGAATCTCCGCGTGAAACGCGCGCGGATCGCCCGGAAAATATGCGCGAATCAAAGAAATTTGAGGCTGGAATCCCTGGCTTGTCAGTTCATTAAGCTCGTCGTTTTTCCACCACGGTTCAGCGACGTGACGGTTTGTCAGGACACGTCCGCCCCCAGCCACCAGAAACCCCGTCCCGAAAATATCAAACTTCACCTCTGGCCCGTGCCCTTCCAGCGTGAGGATCGGATTTCCTTGGCTGTCCTGCAGCGGATCGCCTTGAGGATTCAATCCGGCATACCGTAGTCGCTGTCCGCTCTGTTTTTGATTGAACGCGACCGACACGTGAAGCAGGCATACGCTTTGAACGTCTATTGGAATCAGGTTTTGAGCGGCTGAGCCTTCTTTCTCGATTCGTTTCAAGCGCTCGTTTGTCGCCTGTAGTTGCTGTTGCAACGACGCCATATCCGTCGAGCTCGCACCCGCCATTTTTGACTTCAGCTCGTCGGCCTGGCGCTTAAGGTCGTCTTTTCCAACCGGAATCGTGCCGGTTTCGGAGCCCCCTTGTTCACGAAGCTTGCGAGCCTCTGCGATTAGGTCCTGCTGGTGGACTAATCCGCCCTCGAGCTTCGCTATGGTGGCGTTCGCTCGTATCGTTTCCTTCTGTGCGGTACGGGCGAAACCAAAATAGATGAGCCCCATGATCGCAGCAAGCGCGAAAACGGCTCCGAACCCAATTTTCAGCCGACGATCGAGCGTGAACGCATCGCTCGTCATCTTCTCCGTCACCGCGAGAGCTTCGAATGCGGTATGCGCAATCTGCTGCCCTTCTTCAGCGATTCGCGCTTTCGCCCGGAGCGCTGCTTCGGCGCGTTGCGCTCGCAACTGAGCTCGCACTCGCGCCAAAAGCTCACTCGATTCGAAGGGTCTCGAAATCGCGTCATCCGCTCCGAGATCAATCGCGGCAGCGCGTTCTTCCCCGCTCGATCCGACCAGAAGAATCACGCGCAACGCCTCGGTGGCCGCCGATCCCCGAATCGTCGCCAGAGCCCCGCGAGCATTCAGGTCGGGTATTCGCGAATCCAGTAAAAGCAAATCCGCACCACTCGCGTGTATCGCGTCGAGGCCTTCTTGAAATGTGGCAAACGGGGCCGCGTCGTAGCCTGCGCCTTGCATAGCTGTTTGGAGCTCGTCGCGGCTCGCGACATCCGACTCGATGACTACAATTCTTTCACGTGCATTCGCCATGGATGCGGGCTCCGGGAACCTGAGGTGCTAATCCTAGCGGAAAGTCTGCAAACCGCAAGGCTTTCGCATCAGTCGACACAGGCTCATTTCTTCACGCCTTCTCTCAATTCTAATCTACGGTGTCGCGATTAGTAAATTTCGCAAGTCCTGTTAAAACGAGTGCTTAGCAAATCTTAACCGGTGGAAAAATTGGGGGTTCAGCTTTTTCGCCTGCCACGTTTCTAGCCTAGACGCTCCTTTCGTAGCCTCCTTTAAGCAGGAAAACCTTGGATGTGCGAAGCAGCGCTCCGGTTTCGTGATAGCGTTTCTTGCGGAACCTGTGACTCAACTCGATCAATTGAACGCCGAAATCGTCCGATGCCGTGAATGTCCGCGCCTCGTGGAATACCGCGAAAAGGTAGCACGCGAGAAACGCTTTGCCTTCCGCGAATGCACTTACTGGGGCAAACCCGTTCCCGGCTTTGGCGATCCTTGCGCACAGCTGCTGATTCTTGGACTTGCGCCCGCAGCGCATGGCGGCAATCGCACGGGCCGCGTCTTCACCGGCGACCGCTCCGGGGATTTTTTGTACGCTGCACTTTATCGCGCGGGATTCACGAATCAGCCAACTTCAACCGACCGCGACGATGGGCTCATCCTGAAGAATGCCTATGTAGCTGCCGCCGTTCGCTGCGCGCCGCCTGATAACAAACCGCTGCCCTCGGAGAAAGCGAATTGCCGTCCGTATTTCGAGCGCGAGCTGGAGATATTGCAGCCGCGCGCCTTGCTTGCACTCGGCAGCATTGCGATGCGCACCTATCTAGGGCTGCTCAAAGATCGCGGAGCGATCAAGGGCTTCGCTGCGTATCCGTTTGGGCATGGAGTGAGTTATGAGTTGCCTGAGGGATTGCCGCACTTATTCGCGTCATATCATCCGAGCCAGCAAAATACCTTTACGAGTAAGTTGACGCCGGCGATGCTTGCGAAAGTCCTGCGCGACATCCGGAAATTCCTCGAACGAAAGGAATCGCGTAGCGAGTCTTCTTGAATACCTATTCAGGATTCGCGTGGGCAAGATCAGCACGAAACGCGCGGCGCGGCATGATGAGCAGATAGACTGCGAAAGACACGCCGAAGCCGACGAACCACGCATACTGATACAAGCCGTGCAACGCGGGAACCACAAGACCAATCAGCGCTATGAAAATTCCAGCCGCCAGCGCCGCTACAGCGCGCCAGTTGAAACCGCCAGAGAATTCGTACTCGCCTCCGCGCTTGAACAATTCTTCGGGGTCGAGCTTTCGCTTTCGCACTACGTAATAATCCGCAATCATCACGCCGGCGATTGGGCCGAGAAAACTTGAGTAACCGACGAGCCAGCCCATCACGTACGTGCCATGACTCGAAAGCCAGCGCCAGGGCTGCATGAGAAGTCCGACGAAGCACGTAATGATGCCGCCGATTTTAAAGCTGATCCGGCGTGGATAGAGATTCGAGAAATCATTGGCTGGTGAGACTACGTTTGCGGCTACGTTGACGTTGAGTGTCGCGAGAAGCAGCGCGAGCATAGCGATTACGACTGCGATTGGATTGCCGAGGCGGCTGAGCACAATTACTGGATCCCAGATGGCTTGGCCGAAAACGATCACCGTCGCCGACGTAACTGCGATTCCGATGAATGAGTAAAATGTCATCGTTGTAGGCAGCCCTAGCGCCTGACCGAGCATTTGTTCGCGCTGCCCCTTGGCATAACGAGTGAAATCAGGGATGTTCAACGCGACCGTGGCCCAGAACGCGACGACGCCCGTGAGCGACGGAATGAAGAATGCAAAAAATTCGCTGAAGGTTTGGAATTTCGACGGAGCGGAAAGCATTGGCCCGAGGCCGCCTGCGTTCGAGTATGCCCACCAGAGCATTGCGAGGCCAAGAATCAGCAGCGCGGGCGCGGAGATTCCCTGAAGAAAACGAATCGTGCTGATTCCTCGAAGAATTACGATCGCGTTTAATGCCCAGAACAAGAAGAAGCACAGCCAGACGTGATTCCACCCAGGAATGACCGCTGCGAGTAACGTGTTGATCGCTTCGCCGCCGATCCAGGTCTGGATACCAAACCAGCCGCAGGCCACTAGCGCACGCAATACCGCGGGAATATTTGCGCCGAGTACTCCGAACGAGGAGCGCGCGAAAACGGGAAAAGGAATCCCGTATTCCGCGCCGGCGTGCGCATTGAGCAGCATTGGAACCAGGACGATGACATTGCCGAGAAAGACGGTGAAGAGCGCCTGTTTCCAGTTCATGCCACCGGCAATCATCGCGCTGGCCATCAGATAGGTGGGAATGTTGACGCTCATGGCGACCCACAGCGCCGTGTAGTTGTAGGTGCCCCACGTGCGGTGATCGAGCGGGATGGGCGCGAGGTCCTTGTTCCACAGCGAACTGGACGCGCCAGTTGGCGGAACACCGGCGGTTGCGTTAGTCGCTACATCCTTGACCATCGAGTTGTGACCTTCCAAATTACAAGAGATTCGCGCCGCTTATACCTTTCGCAGCAATTCAGAGCAAGCCCTTTTCTCAGATTCGCGCAGGATGATCACGATTGCACGGGCTGATGTGTTAGCCTCGTGCGAGCGCGCCAGTTCATTCGCGCAACCGCATGACTCCCCGAACCCCCCGCGAATCTGACCTCGAACCCGCGATCGAATTTCGCCATGTCCATTACGCGCTAAGCAATCGCGAACTACTAAATGATGTGAATTTTTCGGTAGCGCGCGGAGAAACGCTGGTGCTGCTCGGGCGGAGCGGCGCCGGGAAAACGACAGCTCTTAAAATGATCAACCGGTTGCTCGTGCCAACGGCGGGCGAAGTGCTCGTGGAAGGCAAGCTGACAACCGAGTGGGATCCCATCGCGTTGCGGCGAAAAATCGGATATGTGATTCAGGATGTCGGACTATTCCCCCATTACACCGTTACGCAGAATATTTCGCTGATTCCGCGACTCGAACGCTGGCCCGCCGATCGGGTGCGAGAACGCGTGAAGGAAATGCTCGAAACCGTGGGACTGCGCGGCAAGACTTTCGAGCATCGCTATCCGCACCAACTTTCCGGCGGGCAGCGCCAGCGCGTTGGTGTGGCACGGGCGCTTGCGGCCAATCCCGAAATTCTGCTGATGGACGAGCCGTTCGGAGCGCTCGACCCGATGACGCGCGGAGAAATGCAGAATGAATTCAAGGCGCTCGAGCGGCATCTCGGCAAGACGGTGGTGATCGTCACGCACGACGTGGGTGAAGCACTCGTGCTCGGCACGCGAATCGGACTCATGGAAGCGGGCAAACTTGCCCGCGTGTATTCGCCACATGATTTCGTTCACGCCACCGATCCGATGGCAGCCGCGTATATGGCGCAATTGCGAGTGTACGACGAAGCCAAGGGGGAAAAATGAATCCGATTCAATTTTTCCTGCGGCACCACCAAGAAATTCTGCAAGCGACACTCGAGCACATCTGGCTCGTGGGATTGACAATGATTTTTGCGATCGCCATCGGTGTGCCTCTTGGAATCCTGGTCACGCGGAAGCCTTGGCTTTCTAAGCCAATCCTCGGCGGAGCAAATATTGCGGAGACGATTCCGAGTCTCGCGCTATTCGGATTTCTGCTACCGGTACCTTGGCTCGGCGGACGCGCCGACAGGCTGGCGATAGCGGCGCTTACGCTTTATGCGCTGCTCCCGATCATCCGCAACACTTCGGCGGGAATTACTGGCGTTGATCGCGCCGTGCGCGAAGCGGCACGAGGCATGGGCATGACGGACCGGCAGATCCTCTTCCAGGTAGAGTTACCTCTCTCGTTTTCGACGATGCTGGCAGGAATTAGAATCGCTACGGTGCTAACAATTGGAATTGCGACGATTGCCGCGGCTGTAGGCGCTGGCGGCCTGGGCGAATTTATCTTTCGCGGCCTCGCGATGGTGAACGACCAGTTGATTCTTGCCGGCGCGATTCCTGCTGCGCTGCTGGCGCTGGCGGCTGATTTTGTGCTCGGTGTGCTGGAGCGGCGGTTGCGGCCGGTACGATGAGATTGGTTCGTGCGGCATCTACTTCTCTGCTGCTTTGGTTGGTGGCATCGCTGATTTCGTGCGGCAGCGAGCGCAATACAATCGTCGTCGGCTCAAAGAATTTCTCGGAGCAAGCTCTGCTGGGTGAAATCCTGGCGCAGCACATCGAAGCGCGCACGCATCTCCCGGTGACGCGGCGATTCTATCTCGCTGGCTCTTATATCTGCCAGCAGGCGCTTCTTGCGGGGCGAATTGACACGTACGTGGAATATACGGGAACCGCATTGACGGCCATTCTGCACGATCCGATCGAAAAGGATCCGTCGGCTGTGTTCGGACGCGTAAAGAGCGAGTATCAGCGGCGATTTGGGCTGGACGTGCTGCCTTCGCTCGGCTTCAATAACACGTTCGCAATTGTGATTCGAGGCGACGATGCGCGCAGTCTGAACCTGAAGACGATTTCCGATGCCGCGCCGCACGCGCCGCAATGGCAAGCCGGCTTCGGCTATGAGTTCATGGAGCGGCCCGATGGATATGAGGGGCTGGCGCGCATTTACGGGTTGCGCTTCGCGGAAGCGCCGCGAATCCTCGATCTGGGATTGCTCTATCGTGCGTTGCTTGAGAAGCAGGTGGATTTCGTTGCGGGAAATTCTACAGATGGACTCCTTTCGGCGCGCGACCTTGTGATCCTCGCAGACGATAAGCACTACTTCCCACCCTACGAGGCTGTGCCCATTATTCGCAGCGAGACGGAGACACGGCATCCGGAAGTGCGCGTGACGATTGCAGAACTGGCGGGAAAGATTTCAGATGAGGAAATGCGGAAAATGAACTTTGAGGTCGACGGGCAGCATCGTGATGCGGCGGATGTAGCGCGGGAGTTCTTACACGCGAAAGGATTGAATTGAGATGGGTGAGAGTCGGCGCTGTGCCAATGGGCGAGCGGGCATGCCGGTACCCCTGCTGGCGCTTTGAGCATCTTGATCAATGATCAGTCAGTGGTTGAAGTCTTTGATGGAGGCGCTGGGAGCGTGGGGTCATCGCGGAACGTGTATTCGTTTTTGAGATCGGAGAACGGCTTTCCATCGAGCTCGGCATAGGGATAGACGAAGTAATTTAGCGGGTCGCCCTTTTGGGCCGGTTTCAACCGAATATCACGGCCCATGCTGAACATCACGCGGTTCTGGTCTGTCGCACCGAAGTAGTAGTCACGTTTTTCCTTGTTTTTCCATCCTTCCGACGCGTCAACGGGAATCCATCCAACGCCATTCGCATAAAATTGGGCCCAACAATGGTAGCCGGATATCACACCTGCTTTTGCGTTCGTGGGCAGCGAAAACCCGATTTCGAAGCGAGCTGGAATTCCAGCGGCGCGCGCCATACCAATGAAGAGCGAATGAAAATCCGTGCAGTTGCCGTGCTTCGAATTGCAAGCCCAGACCGCATCGCCGCGGCCCCACCCCGTGCCATCGTGGTCATAATGCATCGTCGCGATCACATAGTCGTAAATGCGCCGCGCTTTGTCGATTGGTTGAGTTGCGTCTTTTGTCTGCTGGTCGGAAAGCTCGCCGATTACTCCATCAATCGGAACGAGACGATCGGGAAGCAAGAAACGATCTGGAGAAACCAGAGGTTGCCCGAGAGGTTCGACCAACGGCGTGAAGGAGACCCGATGTTCAAAGCGCTCGACATGAAATGAAATCTTGATGTCGAAAGGCTTCGGTGCATCCTCTGCCTGAACGACTACGTAGACATAGCGATCACCATAGTCTTTGTCCCGCTGGATTTTATAGCGAATAGGACTCTCGATCTTGAGTTGCGAAATACCTTGTGAGCGATCCTCATAGGGAAGCGGAAGCCAGATCCTGAGATCTCTAGATCCCGAGGGCAAGGCAGGAACGTGAGTGATGCACGTGAATACAAAATTCCGGGAGGCAGGGGTGGGGTCGTCCGATGCAGATACTGGCGAGGAGCTCATCGCGACCGAAATCAGGAAAATAGCGGGAATCACTCTCGAAAGAAACCGTATGCGCTGCATATTTAGATTCTAGCCGCCGAGGCCTAAAGCTGGCGACAAACATTTGTGCCAGCGAACGAGAACACAACAGGGGTGTGATCGGAATGGATGGCGATTGAAACAACGGCCAGAGAAATCACGTTTTTGCGGTGATCAATTTTTCAAGCTCTTCGGCCATCTCATCTTCGCTTACGATTCCCTTGCGCAGAAGAATTCGGAGAATCGATTCGAGCACCTCCTGCGTGGACGGCGCGACTTGCGAGGACCGTTTGCTGGCGCGCGTGCCGTTGGATGGGAGTGTCGCTACGGCTGCGGCCAACCGCGGGTTTGAATGCTCCGGTTCGCGATGGTGCCCCGCCATCGGAGCGATCTCGCGCAGTTTTTCGAAGTCTTCCGGACTTATCGCCGTAAACGCGATTCCCATCCCCATGCCTGATTGCGCGGCAACCACTGTCCCGCGCGCACGAATTGCCCCCTGGGAAGTATCCAGGGTGAGCTCGACGGAGGATTTCACCGGAAGCGGCGCCAGCATTTCGGCGTAGCAGCCACCGAAAGAGATGTCCGTAACCTTCACCCGCAGATTCATCGCACTCAATTCATCGAGGACAGTCGCCTCGATTCGGCATGCAACGCGCGGGAAACGCCGGCGTTCGATATTCGGCGGCGGAGCGATCAGAGATTCGATTGTCGGGACGACGGCCTGCTTCTGTGGCTCCGCATTATCAGGATCGTATGTGTCAGGCATCCATTCGGCGAGTGGAACGCCCCAGATGTAATTGCCGGTCTCGAGACATTTGACGCCAACGTGCCCTGAACGCGGCGTGCCGATTTGGCCGATCCATTGAACCCTGTACATCGCCTTGCGGCCCTGGTATTCAATTTCAATTTTCGAGCCAACGTCGGTAATGCCTTTCAAACCGTTCAGCGATGCTCCGGTGGCAGTAATGTCGTGGGTTTGCGCGGTGATCGTAAACGGACTTCCGCGACTGTCTTTTCCGTGGACGAGAATCGGAACACGCAAAGCGATTCGCTGTTCGCTGCGGCGCCCCACACAGCCTCCAAAATGCGCCTAGCTTATGCAAACCGCCTGTCACTGAGAGGTATATTCAGCGTAGCGTTGGGCTAGAGGCGCGTCAAGAAGGACGGCCGGGGATTTGCATAGGAGTTAACACCATGAGGTTTCGGAGGTGAATTTTATGGCAGCCGTTCGGAAACTACTCTGACTCCTGCTGGAGCTTGAAATGCGCTTCGAGTGCGACGCAATATTGATGTTGGGCTTGCAACTCGGCTTCGAGTTTTTTCACGAGCAGTTCGAGGCGGCGGATTTCGTTTCGTAATTTCTGAATTTCTGCAGGCGGTGCCGCGGATGGCCGCGGAGGCATCGCGGAAGCAGGTGCAGGCGGAGCGATCGCGCGCTGTGCTGAAGCGAAGACTGGAGTTTCGGCGCGCGGCACCGGTGGATTGTCTGCTCCAAAAGGCGTGGGAGTCGCTGAAAAGAGATTATTCAGGACCCGAGCGGCGTGCTGATCGGAATTGCTGTCGCTGCCTGTTAGTGGCGCGCTCGTTTTCGGGTGAAGCAAATTTTTGACCCGCGTGATCAAGTCCTGCGGTTGAAAAGGCTTGCGGATCAAATCGTCGGCTTTTACTGCGGTGGCTCGTTCGGCGACCGTGCGATTGACGACGCCCGACATTAGAATCACAGGGATTCTTGCCAGCTGTTCGTGCTGCTTGATGAACTCGCAAACTTCGTAGCCGTCCTTGTCCGGCATGATGACGTCAGTTATGACGGCATCCGGTGCGGCTTCTCCAAATTGGGCGAGCGCGGAGCTCGCGTCGGTGCAGGTGATCACGTGGATATTTTCCTTGCGGAAGGCAATCTTGATCACTTCGCGCATGGTGGCGCTATCATCAATGAAATACACGGTGGGAACGCGCGCCGCCGTGAGAGTCTCGGTTTCACTCATGTCGACTCCTTCTCTACGCTGTGATCCTCGGTGGTATCGTGTCCGATATTCTCGTGCGCTGAGCTGTCATGCCCCGCGTTTTCGCTGATATGCGCCGGGTTCTCGTTTTCGTGGTCGATAGTATCGCGTTCGCCTTCGTCGAATTCACGCATGGCATCCAGCAGAAGATCGGTAGCGGAACGAAGCACGGTGCGTTGCGCGGCAGCAGCGCCATAAACAAACTTATAAACGCCTTTGTCGGAGGAGTGGCAACTTCTGACGATTTGAGTGACCGCTTCGTCGCCGAAGAATGTGCCACACTCTGCGTGGACAATCTCCCCGCCGCCAAAAAAAATGATGCCATCTGTTTCGCCTGCGTTGACATGGAGCGCGCCCGTCTGGCGCGCCTGTCCGAGCATCTGAATCACGCCAGGGAGATCGAGATGCGAGAGAGTGCCGCTCAGTGCCGTATCGGAAGTCGGCAGCATCTGCGTGGGCTGGAATCCCTCCTGGCGGCTCACGAGAAAACTGCGGACGTGCGCAGCGATATCGGAAGGAGTGCGCCGACGATCTACGAAATCGTCGCAACCGGCGCCATATGCTTCAAGTAACGCTCGGGCATCGCCACCGCCCACGGCGATCAGAGGGATGTTAGCGGTTTTGGGATCGGCGTGCAAAATGGGAGCCATCTCGAGTGCGCCCATTTCGCGTAGGTTCGTGGCGCAGAGAATCGCGCTCGGTGCGTTCCATTCGAGCATAGTGAGAGCATAGGCAGCTTGCGTGCTGACGGTCACGTCGAAACCTTGTTGTTGCAGGGCGTCGCTGACGCGTTTTGAAAAATAGACGTTGCTATCGATCAACAGGATGCGCGGCGCGCCCGCAGGAGGGAAACTCATGGCTGAGCCTCCGCGCTGCGCGGTGCTTGATGCTGCACGGAATCGCTTGCCAGCAGGGCGTCCAAATTCAGCACTTCGATTGACTCGTCGCCGACGATCAGGTGGCCGAAAATATGGGCCCGGGTGTCGTCACTGGCTTCATGCAGCTCCGCGTTGACAAGTTCGCACTCGCCACTCACTGGAATCGCACTGCTCTCCGGGCCGTCAGGAAAATTGCGCCGAGCGATCAGGTAAAAACGGTGAACGGACGAAGTCCGTCCCAGCAAGATGCTCGCGACGTCGTAAACCGGCACGATGCGGCCGCGGCGCACGATCACTCCAGACACGAGAGGTGAAGTGTGAGGGAAGGTGTGCAGCCTTACGGGCGGCGCAAGTTCCGAGACGATCGTGGAAGGCAGCGCGAAACGGCGATTCGCAAGCTGCAGCAGGACGTATGTGTCGGCGCCCGCGTTTTGAAGTTCGGCGATCATGCCTGGAAGGCTCCTTCCAGGTCACGCGGTGTTGGGATGGCGTTGGCGGTGCGATCTAGACGGCGGAATTCGTCGGTCGTCAAAAAACCTGCGGGCTGAATCACCGGAATCACGTGGTCGTCGATATATGTGAGCCCGCGATACCAGCGTCGTTCTTCACCGGCAAATGCGAGCGGAAGCGCGCGAATTGCAGCAATCTCCGCCATCCGTTCGATGCGGTCAACCAGCACCGCAACGCGCAACTGGCGCAGAATTAAGACAAGCGTCGGACGCGTGACAGGCAGGCCGAAGTGCGCGCCTGCATTCACGACGTAATAGGTTTGATGGCTCCGTTCCAGGGTGTGCCGTACTTTCGGAATGTCAGAATGTTCGATTTCGTTTGCCGAACCCGCCAAGCTGTCCGTGCTGCGAATCTCTTGCACTGCGGCAGCAGCGATCGCAAACATCCGATTCGCAACGCCGAAGAGAATCACCTGCTCGGAATGGCGCGCGCGCCGCGTTTTTCCTTTTTCGTGGGTCGCGATCTTCATCGCGCTTCCACCGGAACTAGCCGAGCCAGTTTCGCGACGCGTTTTTCGATGGCAGCGCTGATTGTCTCGAGGCTGAGGACTTCGTTAACCACGCCGGTCTTAATCGCTTCCGCCGGCATTCCAAAAATCACTGAGCTTGCTTCGTCCTGAGCGATTACGTATCCGGCCGCTGCCTTGATTGCTTTTACGCCTTTGGCGCCGTCATTGCTCATCCCCGTGAGCACCACCCCAACTGCAAATCCGCGCGCGTAAGCGGCAACCGATTCGAATGCTACGTCCGCACACGGGCGATACCCATCGATCCGCGGTCCGGCATCCAAGAGGATTTTGCCGGTGGAGGATAGGCGCATGTGATGCGAGCCCGGGCACAAATAGATTACACCGGGTTGCGTCGCCTCATTCGACTCCGCCTCTTTCACAGGAAGCGGCGCAATCTCGGCCAGTTGCACAGTAAACTGCTTCGTGAATGCGGCCGGCATATGCAGCACGAGAAATATCGCGCCCGGGAAATCCTTCGGCAGGCCCGCGACCACACGCATCACCGCTGCCGGTCCGCCGGTAGAAGCAGCGATTACGACGATGGGGAATTTGCCGCCGTTCTGTGCGGCGATCGCTGATGCCGATGCGTAGCTAGATGAAACCGGCACTGGCGGATGAGGCTCTGGAAGCTTCGAGCGAGTCGCGGTCCTCACAACGCGTACCTTCGCCGCCATTTTTAGTTTTCGCGTCAGTTCTTCTCCCACCTTCTTCATGTCGAGGTCAACGCCACTCGAAGGCTTAGGAACAAAGTCAATTGCGCCTAGCTCGAGCGCGCGCAAAGTGGTGGAAGCTCCCTCGCGCGATTCCGAACTGACAATCACGATAGGCCGTGGATTCTGCGACATGATCAGTTCAGTGGCCTGAAGGCCGTCCACGTGCGGCATGTTGATGTCCATCGTGATCACGTCGGGACGCAGCGATTCCGCGAGCGCCACGGCATCGCGCCCGTCGCGCGCCTGCCCTGCTACTTCGAGCTGCGGATCGGCATTGATGATTTCGTTGAGGACTTTGCACATATATGCGGAATCGTCCACAACCAGCACTCGAAGTTTTTTGTCTGCGCTTTTCGTCATTTCAATTCTGCCGCACCGGCGCAAGCACACTCTGCCGTTCTTCCGTTGCCTCCATGAGGCTCGTCACCGTCGCAATCAATTGATCTTCCTGAACCGGCTTTGTCAGGAATCCTGCCGCTCCTTCTTTCAACGCGCGTTCGCGATGCTTGGCGCCTGCGCGAGAGGTAACGACGAGCACCGGAATCCGGCGGGTGGCAGGAGTCTGCCGCAGATGCGCGAGCAATTCGTAGCCATTCATTCGCGGCATTTCGAGGTCGGTGATGATCAAATGGCATCCGACCTGCGCGACGATTTCGGAAGCTTCAAGACCATCGGACGCGAGCTTCACGCGATAACCCGCTTTCTCCAGCATCCGGCCAACGAATTTGCGTACGCTGATGGAATCGTCAGCAACCACTACGACTCGATCGTTCGCAACAGCGTCCACCGCCTCCGCAGGAATGCTGCCGGCCGCCACGGCTTCTGCACCGGGCGCGAAAACCCTTGCTGCGGGAGACGAGGAAGGCAATGCGTGCCGCTCAGCTGTATCCGCCGAAACCAGGCGATTGAGGTCGATCAAAAGAATCAAGCTGCCGTCAGGCGCAATCGTCGTTCCGGGAAAGAGTTTCACGCGCCGCAGATAATCTCCGAGATTCTTGATGACGATTTCGTCCTTGCCGAGGACTTCCTCTACAACGATACCGACATGTTTTCCGGCCACCTTTACGATGACCATGTGAAAATAACCGTTCAAAGGCTCGAGAGGTGGCAGAGCGAGCTGCAAGTCCAGACGGACAACTTCCGTAACCGCGCCGCGAACGCGCGTCAGCAATTTGCCACCAACGTCTTCGATTTCTTCTGGCTTCAAGCGGCGAATTTCTTCCACGAATGCGAGAGGCAGTGCAAATGTCGAGGTACCGCAGCGCACAAAGAGCGCCTGCGAGATAATCAGAGTCAGCGGAACCTTTACGGTGAAGCACGCGCCGTGCCCCACTTCCGAACGAACTTCAATTTCCCCGTTCAACGCGTGCACGTTGGAGCGCACCACGTCGAGTCCCACCCCGCGGCCTGCCAATTCGGTCATCGAAGCAGCTGTCGAAAAACCAGGCCGGAAAAGATATTCGCGGAGCTCGCGCTCGGAAAGCTCAGCGGCTGCCACCGGGGATAGCTCGCCAGCTTGGATTACGCCCTGCCGCACGCGCTCGTAGTCGATTCCGCGCCCATCGTCTTCGACTTCAATAAAAATGTGATTCCCGCGGTGGTAGGCGCGGACCGCAATGTGGCCTTTGTCCGACTTGCCCGCGGATTGGCGAAGTTCGGAACTTTCGATGCCGTGCGCGACCGCGTTTCGCACCAGGTGAATCAATGGGTCGGATATATGTTGAATGATGTTGTTATCGAGCTCGGTCTCCGCGCCCTCGAGCACAAGCTCTACGGGCTTCCCTGATGCCTTCGCGGCATCGCGGACCGTGCGTGAAAGGCGCGTATACAGATTGCCGATCGGCACCATGCGGGCTGCCGTGATTTCATCTTGTAGGTGATGTGCAAGCTTAGTGAATTCGTCGATATCGGAATCGACTCGGCCCATGAAACTTTCGAGCTGCGTAAGAACTTCGGTAACGTCTGCCGAAATTTCTGTAAGCGATCGCGAAAGGATATTCACATCGTCGTAGCGATCCATTTCGAGCTCACTGAACTCGAGCAGATCGTTCGACATGATCGCTGGTTTGGACTTGAAGCTTCCACCAAACGTGTCCATCTGTGGCGGCTGACTTCCCGGCACCAATCCCACATGCAAACGGCTGAATTCGTGTTTCTCCTGAAATTCCGAGACTTTGTTGGCCAGCCGGCCTTTTGAAAACGTCAGAACTTCGACGAGCTTCGAAAGCTCGGACAATCTTCCGAGCATTCTCGTGCGGTTGATGACGAGTTCACCGACGGCATTCATCATTCGATCAAGGCGCTCGAGAGAAATGCGGACGGACTTGGCTTGCGGGAGGGCATGTGAAGCCGCTCGCGGCGCCACGGTTTTGGTCGTGGTTTCCTGTGCATCCGTTTCCGTCGTGCTGGCGGCTGTTTCGGCGGTCCCTTCCTCGTCTGCTTCCGGAACGAGCTCGGAAATTCGTGCCAATAGAGGATCCATCGCAGCAGCCATCTCGGTAGCGCTCGTCCATTGCCGGTGCAGCAGCTTCTTCAGCACATCCACCGATTCGAGACAGATGTCCACGATTTCCGCGCTCGGTTGCAAAGCACCATCGCGAAGTTGGCCAATCAGATCTTCCACGCGGTGCGCGACCGCTGAAAGACGGTGCAAACCAACCTGCGCCGCTGAGCCTTTCACCGTGTGCATAGAGCGGAACAGGCGATGAATCTCTTCTGCGTTGGGCGCCGCTTCGAGGGTCAGCAGACATTCCGTCACGGCTTGCAGATGCTCTTCCGCTTCGGGAATGAAAAACTCCAGAACCTCTTCCGGCACTTCGCCGTCCTCGGGCAAACGATCCACGAATGACGGAAATTGGGGGGCGTCAAGGTTTGCTGTAGCATTGCCACCCGCCGCGTTCGTGGAAGCTTCGTCTGCAGATTCCGGAGCCGGAGTCGCTGGAAATGCGAATGCATACCGCTGCTTGAACGCAGCGATATCTTCTGCCGTCTCGGTTTCCCCAGAACTGATCTGAAGCAAGTCGAATTCGAGAACGGAAATCGCGTCGGAAATGAATTCCGTTAATGGCCCGTGCATGTCGAGTGTAAGGGTCGCATTCATGGCGTAGTGAAAGACGTGCGCCGCCTTAGCAGCGACCTCGGAAAATTGCGGATAGCCATAACTCGCCGACGTGCCAGCCAAACTGTGCGCCGCAATGTACAGCTTTTCGAGATCCTCGGGTTTCGTCTGCGATTCCTGCAGCAAACCGGAATATTCCCGTAGGTACTGGAGGTTTTCCGAAGCCTCCTGGAAGAACAGCTCGAGCGATTGTTGGTCGGGGCCGTTCACAAGCTTCCCCCCACCAACGCGGGTGTGCGCCGCAGGTCCACGGAGGCCTTAGTCGGCTTTCGATAGATGAGGCAATCGCCTAGCATGATTGATTCGAATTTCATCGGCACATTCGAGAGCGTCTCCGAATGGCCAAGCAGGAAGTAGCCGCCCGGCTCCAGTGCGTCATAAAATCGCCGCAAGATCGAAAGCCGCCGCTCCGCTGAGAAATACATCAAAACATTCATGCAAAAAATGCAGTCGAGCTTGCCGACGTAGAAAGAATCCACCAGGTTCATCTGTGCGAATGAGATCAATCGCCGGATGCGCGGCCTCACCTGATATCCGTGCTTGACCGGCGAGAAATATGTTTCCACCTGATGCAAGGAAACTTCGCCCAGGCTGCGCCGCGAGTAACTTCCTCGCTCCGCATGGCGCAGCGCGCGACGGCTCACATCAGTGGCTAGGATTTCAATCTCCCAAGCCTCCGGAAACTTCAACGCGTCGCTCACCGTGACCGCAATCGAGTAGGGTTCCTCGCCCGTTGAGCAGCCGGCACTCCAGATCCGCAATGATCGCGGGCTCTCCCAGAATTTCCGTTCCTGAATCTCCGGCAGAATTCTTTTCTCCAGCGCGTCATATACAGCCGGATAGCGAAAAAACGAGGTCTCTTGCGTCAACAGCCGTTCAAGAAGTGACTCGTACTCAATGCTCGAGCCCCGCACGACTTTCAGCAGCTCAGTGCCGTCGCCGAGATTTTTCTCCTCCAGATGTTCGCGGATGCGAGTCGAGAAAAAGCGCTCTCGCGAAGCATCAAAAAGGATGGCCGAGCGCTGTTCAATAAGCGCACGGATTTCGTCGAGCTCAGGCTCGGTGAGTTTCGCGGTGGTGGCTGGATGCTGTTTCATGTTCGGCACACGTCAGCGGCCGGCACTTCGAAGCACCGGCGGTGAACACCAGCCTGAATCTAACGAACGCCTACCGGCGCGGGCCGTGATTCGTCAGTCGCTTCCGCCTGCCGCGACGGCTGAGCCTGCGAACGGAATTGCGCGAGCGCTTCGTTCAATTGCTCTGAGAGCTTCACCATGTTGCCTACGGTCGAAGCGGTTTGCCGCGCGCCTTGCGTGGTCTGCCGCGTAATGCCAGAGATAATCTGCATCGCATTCGCGACGCCTTCCGTGCCGCGCACCTGCTGTTTCGACGCGAGCGAAATCTCCTGCACCAGCTCAGCCGACTGCCGGACGACGCTCGAAATCGCTTCAAGCGCTTTACCGGCTTGATCCGCGAGCCCGGCTCCCACTTCCACTTCGCGCGTGCCTTCTTCCATGACGACCACCGCTTCGTTCGTCTCCGCCTGAATCGCTTTGATCAGCGCCGCGATGTCTTTCGTCGCGCTTCGCGAGTGTTCGGCCAGCTTTCGAACCTCATCAGCGACGACCGCGAACCCGCGCCCGGCATCTCCAGCTCGGGCCGCCTCGATGGCCGCGTTCAAAGCCAACAAGTTCGTCTGCTCGGTAATGTCGTTAATCACGTTGATGATTTCCGAAATTTCGAGTGAACGATCGCCCAGCGATTTGATTTTCTTAGCGGTCGCTTGCACGGATGCACGAATGCGCTGCATGCCCTCCAGCGTGTCGCGAACCGCGCGGTTCCCTTGTTCGGCGGCATCGAGTGCGCGACGAGCAGCTTCGGCGCTCGCTTCCGCGTTGTTCGACACCTGTTTCATCGAAACCGTAAGCTCTTCGACGGCCGACGATGTGTTCGTGATTTCCTGGTCTTGCTGCGTGGCGCCCGCGGTCATGTCGTCGGCGGCATCGAGAATCTGGTTGGCGCTCGCGCTCACGTCAATGGCAGCTTTGCGAACCCGCTCGAGAACCTTCGTGAAGTTGTCTAGCATGAAGTTCACGGAGTCCACTACGTTACCCAGCGCGTCGTTCGTGACTTTCCCGCGAATCGTCAAGTCGCCACGAGCGACTTCCTTGATCGTATTCAACAGGTCGGTGATGCTGCGTTGGAGGGAATCCTGCGCCTGCTGGTTCGTGATGGCGTGAGCGACTTTCGCTGCGCTGCGATTGAAATTCTCGGCGATGAATTCAAATTCGTCGCCGGATTCAATCTCCGCCCGCGCGCGCACATCGCCTGCAACAATCCGCTCGGAAAATTTCGCAAGCTCGTCCACGGGCTTCAGCACGCGCTTGCTAAGCACCCAAACCACAGAGATGCACGCAAGGACGGCGAGCGCGCCTGCTCCAAACAGCGCAGCACTCGAGTTTCCGGTCGACGAGGCGCCATCCGCCGATTGCGCCACCGAATGCATTCCGGCGTAATAAGCGAGCCCCAACACTCCGAATGCCGCGGCGCTGATCCACAACACCAGCAGCCACACTGTGGAACTCAAACGAGCTTTCATGACTTCCTCCCAAGCACCTAAAACTTGCGCGACCCCTCGCGCCTTAAATCACGGGAACCGGAAACACGTCCGTCAAACGTCTCAAATCAACAACCAGCGCCAGCCGGTCGTCGTGTCGCAACATTCCGCGGCAATGCGGCACGTCGTTGGGCGCCTGGTCAAGCAGAGCTTCTTCCGTCGCCGAATACGTTCCAATCACCTCATCGGACGCGATTCCAACTCTCAAATCCTCGCGCTGCGCATCGCCTTTGAGCGCGGCAACCACTACGTGCTTTGGCAACAGCCCCGGTCGCCGCCCTTCTGTAAACGCGATGTCTACCAGCGGCACGATCGTGCCACGGAGATTAAAAACTCCCATCAAGAACGCCGGTGCCAGCGGAATCTTCGTCACAATCGGCCAATCCACCACTTCTTCGACTTCGAGCACCGAAAGACAAAAGCGCTCGCGGCCGGCGCGGAAAACGCAGTATTGCCGCTCGGGCAGCCGTTCCTCCGAAAGCGTTTCGCTTTCGAGAAACTCTCCCCCAACGAGCTCGAGTGGCAGCCCTGCGTTTTCCCGCACCTCTTCGTTCTTACCGGCCATCAAGCAAACCTTTTCACCGCGCTGATCAATTCCTCGGGCGTGAACGGCTTCGCGACGTAACCGTTGGCCCCCTGTTGCTCGCCCCAATAGCGATCGCTCGGAGCTGTCTTTGACGTCACGAGAATTACCGGAATCTGCGCGTATGCCCCCGCGCTCTTCAGATCGCGGCACGCCTGAAAGCCATTTCGCTGTGGCATCACCACGTCGAGCAGGATCACGTTGGGCCGCTCCTCTTCGATCGTCTCCTCAATTTTTGTCGGGTCGGAAATCCCCACCGAATGAAAGCCGCCTTGCTGCAGGAACGACTGAATCAGGCTGATTTCTGCCTCAGAGTCGTCCACTACCAATACCTTCTTCAGCACGCGCGCACCTCCGCAGGGATAATGTCGCTAAGATAATTGCAACTTCAGCGCCACCCTCTCCGGTCCTTTCGCAGACTGCGAACCAAGCACAAACCCTTTATATTTCTTGTGTTTACATCGTTCCAATCGACCGTCATCACCGCGCTAAATAGCCTTGTGAAGCAAGACGCGTCTCAGCTTGAGATTCATTCTCACCCCCGCGCATTTCCGCCGCCAGCGATGAGAATCGCTGCATCACTTCATTCAGGCGCAACGCCATCGCATGGATCGTACGAATCTGCTCCCGGCATTCTGGTGAAAGCTGACCCGGTTCGAGCAACAGCAAGTCGGCATTGCCTATCGCGGAAGTCAGAGCGTTGTTAATACCGGGCCGCATTTCGAGTATGTAGCGGCCAAGAATCGCGTGGCGTTGGGCTTCGAGCGCGATTCGTTCTGCGCGCTGTGCGCGATTCAGCGCATTCACTCGACGCAGCGCCTCACTCGAGAGCAAGATCAGAATTTCCATCCAGCCGTCCCGCCTGGGTATCAAAAGCGCTTGAGAGTGGAGCTTGCGCAAGCTGGCCAGCTCGGTTTCACTTTCAGGAACGCAAACCACAGCCGTGGAAAGACCTGGATCCAAAGAAGACAAAATTGAAGCGCACTTTCCGGAACGAACCGGCCCCACGATTACGAGCTCATAGCCGGTTGCGCTCGAAGCATGCCAGAGATCGCTGGTTGCAAGCGTAACCTCGGGAGCATGGGCTTCCGCCTGCCAGCGCGCTGCGGCTGTGCGCGCGAATTCAGCGTCGTCCGAGACGATCAGGACGCTGGCTTGACTCAAGAGACGCCTACCCCCTTGCTCAGGGCTGGAGTTTTTCTGCTTCCTCGATCGTGGACAGAAGCCGCTTTGTACTGATTCCTAAATTGACGGCTGCTTCTGTGTTCTTCGAGCGCTTCGCTGCTTCCACACGACCCTGGAAGTAGGAAACCTCGCCCCGCGCGTGGATCAACGCAGATGCCAGCGCGTTTTCCTCGCCGGAACGCTTCCGTTGGTCCATTGCCACGGAAAGGATGGCGCGCGCGACAACTGCTCGTCGCAAATCCTCCGCTTCCTGGTCCCCTTGTGCCACGAACGCGGCTACTTCCCATGAGGAAAGCAAGACCTTGGTATCCTGCAACACAACCGTTGACATCGAGCGCCCTCGCGACGGCGGCGCGGCGATTAGCTGCTCCCAGATTGCTTCGAGGCACTTCTCAACTTCGGCTGCGTCCGTGGGTCGTACGTTGGATTCGGGCGCAGATTTTGCCTGCTGATTCGAGGTGCCAGAAACTTTACTGGCAGGCGGCGCGTTTGTTGGAGCAGGTTCACCGATTCCAGCAAGATCCAATGGCGTACGCGGAGATTGACTTGCGAGCGCTGCTCCCGACTTGATCTCCGTCATCTTTGCTGGCGCCAGCTCCGGCCGTGAAGGAACTTTGGCCGGAGTTGCGGAGCCTGTGGCCGCACTAAACCCGTCATGCATTCTGGCAACCGCTTCTTCCAAGTCGGCACGAAGAGCGAGTAACTGCTCGAATGCGCGACTGACGGAGCTTTCTGTGTAGTCCTTGTGGAACGGCTGCCGCCAGTTCTCGGAGTAGTATCGAAGCCTCGCCGTGTTCTCAGCCGCCGAAAAACCGGCCCGGCGGCAATCGACGCTTTTCACTCCAGCCGCCTCGAGAATATCCACAGCGGTCTTCACCGCGTTCAAGTCAGCGTGCAGCATGCGAATAAACGCGCGGCGCAACGAAAAATTAAAACGGCAGAAAGCCACAAGCGCCGCCGGATCGTAGAACATATCCCCGGCGGAATCCTTTAATAGCCTGCCTTGTTCGAGCAGGCCGTGCTCCATCATGTCCCGCAGGCTGTGACAGTCGTCGAGCGTCTTCAGAATTTGCTCGAGAGGTTCGCACCAATCAAGAGGTGCCGCATCCGCTTCAATAAGGACTGGCTGCAGAACGCGCGCGACGTCAGCCAGCTTAATTTCTTCGCGGTATAGCGCTTCGGGTGCGCAAAGTGCGAAGTATTGCACCAGCAGCAAATCGATTTTGTCGCGATCCGCATTTGTCTTGCCCGGCCGCTTCAAAAGGCGTTGAATAAACGCTCTAAGCGCTTCTTCGCTGGCATTCAGAGCTTCCGGAGGCAGCTGCCGGATCTGAAACGCTCGCACTTTTTCGTCGATCGCGTCAAACCATTGGAGGTCGCGATCGAACACCTCTCGCGCCGGTCGCAGGCTAGGAAGTTCGCCCGCCGGATAAAGGGCGGGTGCCAGTTCGAATTGCGCTGCGAGCGCCGCGTACAGCGGATATGCGAGCCGCGCCTCAGTCCAGCGCGCGGCGAACTCCACGGGTGCGCCGCTGCCAGGCTTCTGCGTGCCTTCTGCTTCGTTGAAGGTGATGCCGAAAAGTTTTGGGCTCATGGCTTGATAATCCAGTTTCCGACTTCGCCCACGAAGCGCGTGGCCACCGCTTTTCGGCCATCGTGATAGCGGACGGCAACTACTGTCGCGCCTGCGTCGAGCGAACCGTCGGAATTTAGAATTCGGACTCGATCCTCGAATTCGAGGGGCAACGCTGAAGCAAACAACACTTCGTGTGCCGTCCCGAACTCAATCACCGTAGTTTCCTCCAGATACTTTTCACCACTCCCCAGCGCCACTACGCGTACCGGCAATCGCACAGGCGACGCACTCGGGAAAAGCTGAGCCAATTTTTCGACACAGGTCTGTACTGCTGCAATCGACTCAACTGCGGCTTCACGTGACACCGAACCTCCCAATAATTCTCAGCAGCCACCTGCTTTGGAGCTATCCACACACGAAACTGAGCACACCCTGACAAACGGAATTTGCCCGACAAGAAGATTGCAAGTTCGCGGCCAAAGCCTTGCAGCCTGGGGTTCTGTTAACAGCCTGTAGACTTAAGCGATTACGAGACCAACATCACCGCTCTTTCGCAGTTTCGTCTCACCCTGACACACCCCGTCTCACCTAGGGATTCGAAACGCCCGGCCGAGGTTCATCTCGAGTCGCTGCTCGTGTCAGGAACTGGAAAACTGTTTATCTAGGTCAAAGTTTCTACGGGCAGTTTCGAAGTGGGACGCAAAGGAATCTGATACCGCTTCAGCTTACGATATAGCGTTGCCCGGCTGATTCCCAACATTCTTCCGGCGAGCAATTTGTCGCCTCCTGCTTGCTCGAAGACCCGAAGAATCGTCATTCGCTCGAGATCGGCGAGCGCCGTAGTGGAAAGGGCAGAGGAATCCCCGCCAGACACGACCTCGTCAGCCTTGCCAATCGCGGGCGGCAGGTCGCTCACGTCGATCGTGCGGTGGTCTCCAAGGGCGATGGCCCTCGCGATACAATTTTCAAGCTCACGGACGTTTCCAGGCCATTCATATTGCAGAAAACTCTTCATCGCAGCGGGCGCAATCTGAATATTCTCTCCAGGCGCATAGCGATCCAAAAAACAATGGACCAGCTGTGGAATATCCGAGCGACGCTCGCGCAAAGCAGGAAGATGTACCGTGACCACGTTCAGCCGGAAATAAAGATCCTTGCGAAATGTCCCCGCTCGATACGCCGCTTCCAAATCGCGGTTCGTCGCTGCAATCACTCGGACATCCACCGGAACCTTTTCGTTGCTTCCCACCGGCCGCACTTCCTTTTCCTGCAGCACACGCAGCAGCTTGGCCTGCATCTCGAGCGGCAATTCACCAATTTCGTCGAGGAAAATCGTGCCGCCATTGGCCGCATGGAATAGCCCAGGCTTCGACTTGAGAGCGCCGGTGAACGACCCCTTTTCGTGTCCAAACAACTCGCTCTCCATCAGCGTAGGCACGAGCGAACCGCAATCCACGGCGACAAACGGCATCTCCGCAAGCGGCCCGCGATAGTGCATCGCGCGGGCGACCAGCTCCTTTCCAGTACCGCTTTCTCCCGTCACCAGCACGGGCGTGCGCGTATCTTTGAGCCGCGACACCATCCTCATCACATCCTGAATTTTTGCGGACGTTCCGGTGATTCCGTCGAGCTGCGTTTCGGTATTCACGCGCTCTCGCAGAAACTGGTTCTCGTTAACCAGCCGGACTTTTTCCGCCATCCTTTGCAGCAATTGCCTCAATTTCTCCACGCGAAACGGCTTTTCGATGTAGTCGTAAGCGCCTTGGCGCATCGCTTCCACCGCAGATTCGATCGAACCGTGTCCCGTCATGATCGCTACTTCCGTGCGCGGCAGCTGCTCCTTCACTCGCCGAAGCAACTCGACTCCGGTTACATTGGGCAATTTCAAGTCGGTCACGACAATGTCGGGCAGCACCGCTTCGAGCGATTCAAGGGCTGCCTCTGCTGTTTCCGCCTCACCACACTCAAACCCCAGGCCCTGGCCCACAGTCATGCAAAGCCGGCGGATGCTTTGCTCGTCGTCCACAATCACAAAGCGGATTTTTTGCTCGTTCGTCATGGTTTCCCGATTGTCTTTTCTACCGCCGCCATCAATTGATGGACGCGGAATGGTTTTTCAACGCACGGTGTGCCGGCTTGCGCGAGCAGCGCAATCGTTTCGTCACTCGCCGTATCACCAGTGATAAAGATGATTCGCGATGCCAGTTCAGGGCGATGCCGCTCCAGCCAGTCGTGGACATCGACTCCGGTAATGCCGCCCGGCGTGCGAAAATCCGAAATCACGCCCCGAAAATCTCCTGTAGCCAGAAGCTGCAATCCTTCTACTGCCGATGGCGACGCTACCACTTCGTATCCCCGCCGCTCGAGCGCGATCCGCAAGAATGCCGCAACAGACGGCTCATCTTCGATCAGCAGGATTCGTCCACGCGCTGCAGCGGCAGTCCCGGCTGTAACCATCATTGGGCGGGCTCCACCACGCTCAGTTCCACGCCTTGCGTTGCCACAGGCAGCCGCACAATGAACGTGCACCCGACGCCATCCTGATTATTTCGAGCCGTGATTTCTCCACTGTGCGCCCGCACGATCCCGTAGCAGATGCTTAAGCCAAGGCCCGTGCCCTTCCCCACTTCCTTCGTCGTGAAAAACGGATCAAAAATCTTCTCTGGCTGCAGAATCCCCGGTCCGTTATCCCGGATCACCACCTCTAACTCATTTGCGCGCTGCGTCGTCAACACTTCGATTCTTCCCGGCCGCCTCGTCTCCTGAATCGCGTCATACGCATTATTCAAAATATTCAAAAACACCTGCTGCAATTGGTGCGGATCCCCCACAACTAGAGGCAAGTCCTCTTCATATTGCTCGACGAGCTCGACGCCGTGATTCGAGAAATCGTAGGAGCGAAGCTTAAGCGTTTGCCTCAGAACGGCATTCACCTGCACCGGCTCACGCTGCGCAGGCATCTGCCGGGCAAAGCTAAGCAAGTTCTGAACGATGATCCGCGTGCGCTGCGCTTCCTGAAGAATCACGCGCAGCTCTTCTTTCGCCGCTTCAGGAACTTGCGGATTCTCGAGCAGCAAGTCAGTGAAACCAACGATGGCCGCGAGCGGATTGTTCACTTCATGCGCCACGCCGGAAACGAGTTGGCCCAGCGCCGCCATTTTCTCCGTGTGCATCAGTTTCGACTGCAAATCTGCGGCATCGGTCACATCCGTCATCACCGCGACGATACTGTTGATGTCTCCCTGCTCATCACGCATCGGGCTCAGGCTGATCGAAAATTGCCCCGCAGTTCCGTTCCCGCGCACCACTGGCATTTCGAGATTGTCGACTGCGGCGCCATGAAGGGCGCGTTCCAGAGTTTCCTTTAGAACTGGCCTGCGCGCCGGCGGAATAATGTCGGTGAGCGAGTGCCCCAGCAAATCCGTTTCTTGGTATCCAGCCTCAAAGCACCGACGATTGGCATAGCTGATCAATCCGGCTGTATCCAGGACGAGAATCATGCTTTGCGTGTTGTTGAGAATGTTCTTATTGAAATCGCGTTCGCGGCGATAGCGGCGCTCCGCCTCGCGGCGATCGCTGATGTCTTTCACCACATGAATCGTGCGTAGCTCGTCGTTATGTCCGCTGTGAATGCGCGACGCAGATACCAGGTAGGAGCGATCGGCCGCTGGAAACATGAACTCCTCGTGCAGCGCAGCCGGGTTTCGGCAAAATGGGCATCGCCCCGCTTGCACACTTGACCACAGCAGCTCGAGCTTCCCCATGTCCCGACCAACTGCCTCGGCCGGCTTTACCTTCAACAGATCCGCGAGCGCGCGATTAAGCCGCAGGACGCGGTTGTCCGCGTCATGCACCACAATTAGATCCGAGATGGCGTCGAAATCCTCCACCCACTGCTTCCGCGATCTCTCGATTCGCGAGAATAGCCGTACATTCTCGAGCGCCACTGACGCATGCCCCACCAGCGCCCCGAGCAGCTGCCTGTCGGTCTCCGTCATCCTGCGCAACTCCACCAAGCACAGCACGCCAAGCAGCCCGCTCTCGCTTCCTGTCAATGGTGCCAGCACCGCCTCACGCCATCCCAACGCATCCGCCAATTCCCGGCCAAAGAGCACCGCTGCCGGCCCTGAGCGCAAGTCCGAAGCGGGCACCGTCGCCTGCTCTGCCAAAGCGGTCGCCAAGCGTTGCTGAATCTTCGCATCCCAGCTATGCGCAGGCCCGCTCAAACCAGCGATTGACCATTCCGAATCGCGCACCACCGCAAGCACTGCGGCGCGTGCCCCAAGCATCTGCGCAGTCCGTGCGGTTAGTCGTCGCGCGAATTCCGAGGTGCCCAGCGAGGGATTTAATTCAAGGGTCGTCGCGGAAAACTGGCTCAGCAGGCTCTCCAAGGAGCCGTCGAGGTCTGAAGACACATCCCGAGTTCGTCGCAATGCACGCATGGAGGTTGAGGGGCTGCGCGCTTCTGGTACCCGACGACGTTACGTTCCCATCTCAATTTGAGTCAAGGAACGTGGCACCTACTGTTGCCGAAAAGGACACTCTGAGACTGTCGCACTGTGAGACGAGAAATTATGCTCCCCGCGTCCGATGAGACGATTAACATCACGAAAGGTTCGCACCCACCGCCGCCAACACCATTGTATCTGTGTGATTTAAAACCGCTTCCATAAATACATGCCTGTTACAGGGCGCCTGCAAAGACATTCGTTCACTTGGCATCACCGTTGCATTTTCTGTTACCGGAGCTTTGTCTGCCCGGAGGGGGTCGGCATGAAGCTGAGAGTTGGGTCAATCGGGTTGATCGTCGCGCTGTTCGTGTCCATGTCAGCAGCTCTTGCTCCCATGACGCTGGCACAGGCTACTGCACCTGACACCGCCAAGCGCAAAGTGAAGACGAGGGTTGTTCCAGATTTTCCGACTCTCGCAAAGCAGATGAACGTAACGGGCAAGGTCAAAATCGAAGCCACGATCTCGCCAGATGGGCGCGTCACCAGCACGAAAGTAGTGGGGGGCAGCCCGCTGCTGGTCGGTTCTGCTCTGGATGCGATTAAGAAGTGGCGCTTTGAGTCTGCTCCCAAAGAAAGCACCGAGATTATTGAATTCGATTTCAACTAGACGCGGGCACCTCTCCGGTGGGGGAGAGCGCACCGATGGGCATGCAGTGGAGGCGTAAGTCATGACGATCCGCAGAAAGCTTTATTTCGGATTCGGCGCCATTCTGGCGATTATGCTGGCGCTGTTCGTGGTCAATATGTTCACGGTGGTGCGGGAACACGCCGCGCGCTCGGCTGCTGCGGCTACATTGAGCGATGTAGAGATCATCGAAAACATTCGTTTTCAAATGATGGAAAACCGTCTGTTCCTCGA
Organism: uncultured Acidobacteriota bacterium; assembly: GCA_963815265.1. Taxonomy (GTDB): domain Bacteria; phylum Acidobacteriota; class Terriglobia; order Acidiferrales; family UBA7541; genus Palsa-295. The sequence goes on from CAWFGI010000007.1 coordinate 101,103, forward strand.
AAACTACCTGCTGAGCGGCGACCTGCGTGACGAGGAGAAAACCAACAAGGGAGTTGCCACTCTTCTTGGGCTTCTGAAAGAAGGCGAGGGCAAAGGGAACGACTCCAACCTTCGGGCAGCCTTCGCACAGGTGGAGGAGAACGAACACAACTGGGCTGAGAATTTCGCGAAACAGATGGTCGCGAAACGCCATCAGGTGGATGCCGGCGACGCGACCGTCTCCGATCTTCAGATTTATTACCTGCAGCACGATCCGGCCTCTTGGACCACCAAATCAGCCAGCATGCTCAACGACGCCAGCACGAATATCCGCAAAGCGCTTCAAGATTCCAACATTTCCGCGGCATCGGCAACGACGCTCAGCACGATCATCACGACCGTCGGGACACTTGTTGCGATTCTCCTGGGAGCCTTCATCGCTTTCTTCACCGCGAAGACGATTCGTGAGCCCGTGAATCAATTAATCGAAGTAGCGCAACGGATCGGAGAAACCGGCGATCTCGATCAATCGATTGACATTCATCGCGCGGATGAGGTCGGCATACTTGCCAACAATTTCAACAAGATGATCGTCCACCTCCGGGAGATGGCCGATGTGTCGGCTGCCATCGCAGAAGGGCAATTGTCAGTAAGCGTGATGCCTCGCTCCCAACAGGACACGATGGCCAAAGCATTCGCTCGGATGACGCAGGGCCTTCGCGATCTCGTTCGCCAGGTTCGCGATAGCGCAGCACAAGTGGCAAGTGGTGCGGGACAGATGGCCAGCGCTTCGGATGAATCGGCGAAGGTCAGCGTGCAAGCCGCCTCGGCGATCGATGAAGTCACCAGCACTATGCACGAGATGAGCATCAACGTGCAGAACGTCGTGAAGAACACGCAAGTGCAGGGCTCAAGCGTCGCGGAAACTTCCGCGTCCATCGACCAGATGGTCACCTCCATTCAGCGAGTCGCCGACACCGCGAAGCTGCTTGTCGATATCTCGCACCGCTCGCGCGACGAAGTCCAAACCGGTATGGTCACCATGGAAAAAGCTACGCAGGGCTTGAACCGCACGAGCCATGCCATTCAATCGTCGGCGGAAATTATCGACGTGCTCGGACGGCGCGCCGACGACATTGGAAAAATTATCGAAGTGATCGACGACTTGGCCGAGCAGACCAATCTTCTCGCGCTCAACGCCGCCATTGAAGCCGCGCGAGCCGGTGAACATGGCCTTGGTTTCGCCGTTGTCGCTGAAGAAGTTCGCAAGCTCGCCGAAAAATCCACCCAGTCCACAAAAGAAATTTCCGAGCTCATCGAAGGCATTCAGAAGGAAGCTCGCGAAGCCGTCGACAACATGGAAAAGAGCACCTCGATGGTCCAGGAAGGCTTGGTTCTCAATAAGGAATTGAGCGGTGCGTTGGAGAAGATTTCGGCCGTGGTTTCCGAAGTTTACAAGTTCTCACAGGAAATTGGCGCTGCGACCACCGAGCAGTCGAGCGGTTCTTCGCAGATTGCCAAGGCCACAAATCGTCTCACAGAAATCACCCAGGAAATTACTTCTTCCGTTGAGGAACAGGCGTCCGGCGCGCAAGGCGTCGTTCGCGCCATGGAGAAAATGCGGGAGCTCGTGCAGCAATCCACCTCAAGTTCCACAGAACTTGCAGCCGCCGCCGAGCAGATGTCCAAGCTTTCGCGCAATCTCCTCGATTCAATGGACCGGTTCGTCATCGACGATGGCCATTCCGACAGCCGGAGATTCCCCCCGCGGCGCATCGGAGGTGGCTCGGAACGCCAAAGTGGCGCGAGAGAGTATGCGGAGATGGCTCGCACCTGAGCGGCGAGAAAACTATGGACAAAGAAATCCAGGTCGTCGGATTTCGGATCGGCCGCGAGACCTTCGGCCTGCCCATCTCGATTGTGCGCGAGATTGTGCGCGTTCCCGAAATCACGTCCGTACCGAACGCCCCCGATTACATCGAAGGCGTCATCAATCTGCGCGGGCGGATCATCCCGGTCATAGATTTGCGCAAGCGTTTCAACGAGAAGTTTACGGAACCCGGCAAGAAAAATCGCGTCGTCGTCGTCGAGATGGACGGACGCCGCATCGGCCTGATGGTGAATTCCGCTTCCGAGGTCCTGCGCATTCCGCCCTCGGAGATCGAAGCGCCCCATTCGGTTTTCCAGGAAGGCGAGCTCGACTACATCACGGGCGTCGGAAAATTGAAGGGCCGCCTCGTGATTCTGCTCGACCTGAACAAGATTTTGCAGCGAGGAGAGCTGCGGCGGCTCGGGGAATTCTCCGAGCCTGCCGCTGTTCCCGTTGGTAGCGCCACACGAAATTAGCCGTCGTTCCGGTAATGCAATTTCGACGAGGAGCGAATGTCCACACTGACCACTGAAGTTCCACTCACAGATCCCGAACTCAAGCTCCTTCAGACTCTGGTCTATCAGGAATGCGGCATGTATTTCGACGAACGCCGCACGCATTTTCTGCGCGATCGCCTGCAGCGCCGCCTCAAGGCCTGCCAGATGGACTCCTTCTACAGCTACTACCGGCTGCTCACCAGCCGCGAGGGAAAACAGGAACTCACCGCTTTGCTCGAGAATCTCACCGTAAATGAGACGAGCTTCTTTCGCATTCGTCCGCAGCTCGATCTTTTCCAGAAAGTGGTGCTCGAAGAAATTCTGAAACGCAAGCAGGAGCGCCGCGATTGGACGCTGCGTATCTGGAGCGCCGGCTGCTCCACGGGTCAAGAGCCCTACACACTCGCGATTCTAGTCTGCGACGCGCTGGCCTACTACTACCTGCGCAATCCCCTGCCCTTCGAGATGCCCACGCCGAAGCCCCTGATTCCGCCGCCGTGGAAAGTCGAGATTCTCGCTTCCGACATCAACTACTCCGCGCTTCTCACCGCGCAACAGGGCATTTACACCGAAGCGCAAATGGAAACTGTCGATTACACCTGTCGCCTTCGCTATTTCGACAAAGTCGCCGACAAATACGTCGTTAAGGCGGCGCTCAAAAATTTAGTCCAGTTCGATTTTCACAATCTCAAGACCGAGTACCTGCCTCAGCGCAACGACGTGATTTTCTGTCGCAATGTAATGATCTACTTCGATGAAGCCGAGCAGAAGCGTCTCGTTGAAAAATTCTATCGCTGTCTAAACTCCGAAGGCTATCTCTTCGTGGGTCACGCGGAGAGCCTCTTCGGCCTCACGAAATCATTCCATATGATTCATCAGAACAACGCTACGGTCTATCAACGCGTCGAGGGCGCCCAGTGACATTTTTCCCTGACGAGCGCGCCGCAGAACTCCGCGATCTCTTCTTCGAGAGCGCCGCGGAAATTCTCCAGGCTATGAATGAGGCTGGACTCGCGCTCGAAGACCATCCGGGCGATAAAGAAAACCTCCGCAGCGTCCGTCGCGCAGTTCACACCCTGAAAGGCGATTCGGCCGCTTGCGGCTTTCGCGAACTGAGCGAACTCGCGCATGAACTCGAAGACGTCCTCACTCCGGAGCTTACTCAACAGCACGCCGGATTAATCCCTGAGGTGGTTCTCGCCGCTGCCGACACGTTTCACGAAATGCTCGCCGCATACCGGAATAACCTGCAGCCGCCGGCTGGGCGCGCGCTCCGCGAACACATCCAGCGCTTGCTTACCAAGCCGGTCGTGCAGCCGCCGAAAGTCGCGCGCGAAGCCGCTTTCGAATGGACAGAGTACGAACGCCTGTTGATTGCAGAAGCGCTCCGGCGCAATGAGCACATCTACAACGTTGCGTTGTATCTTGATTCCGAATCGCTCCCTGCAGCTGCATTCGAGCTCATCCGCAAAGCGCTCGAAGGCGCCGGAAAAGTAATCGCGCAGCATCCCGAGAAGGCCGCTGATCTTCGGCAATCCGGCGCGATCGAAGCTGCGCTTTCAACCTCAAAATCTGCGGACTGGATTCGCCAGCGCTGCCACGTGCCCTCAGTCGTCGCGCGCATTTCCGTTGATGAAATCAAGGAACAGCCGACCAAGCCGCGCGATCTTCTCGACATACTCCTCGAATCCGAGGCCGCCGCGATCTCGGCCGGAGTAAGCGGCTCCGAGCACGAGGCTCCCGGAAATTTCGACGATACTCACGCCGGCAGTTCGCCCGGAGGTATTTCGCATGCAACCGAGAATTCTTTGCGCGTGGATGCGACGCGTATTGAAACGGTGATGAACCTGGTCGGTGAGCTGATTATTGGCAAATCGATGTTGCAACGCACGATCAACGAATTCGAACGCAGCCATTCGAAAGACCCGCTGCGCGGTAAATTCTCCGATGCACTGGCTTTCCAATCCCGCGTGCTGGGTGAACTTCAAAAATCTGTGATGAAGATCCGCATGGTTCCTGTCGACCACCTTTTCCGCCGCTTTCCACGTATCGTGCGCGACGTGGCCAAGCAGCAGAGCAAAGACATCGTGCTTGAGCTTTCCGGCCAGAACACGGATCTCGACAAGGGCATCCTTGACTCGCTAGCCGAACCGCTGGCGCATCTGGTTCGCAACGCCGCTGATCACGGCATCGAATCCGCCTCCGAGCGCATGGCTGCTGGAAAACCGGCGCGCGGCACGATTCGCCTCGATTCCTATCATGAAGGCGATCAGGTGGTCATCGAAGTATCCGACGACGGGCGTGGACTCGACCGCCAGAAAATCGTCGAGCGCACCATCGAGCGCGGCATTCTCACTCCCGAAGAAGCCTCAAGGCTCACTGATTCCGAAGCGCTTCACCTGATCTTCACGCCGGGGCTCAGCACCGCCGACCACGTCACCGAAATTTCAGGCCGCGGCGTGGGGCTTGACGTCGTACAGGCCGCTCTCTCCAATTTGAAAGGCGCGATTGAGCTCGAAAGCGAGCCCGGAAAAGGAACCACATTTCGCCTGCTGGTCCCCTTAACCCTCGCCAGCATCCAGGCACTTCTGTTTCGCGTCGCCGGTCGCCTCTACGCCGTTCCGATCACTTCCGTTGTCGAAATCACTCGTATTGCCGACGATGAAATTCATCGCGTCGACGAGCACGAAGTCTTTCAATTACGCGAACAGGTCCTCACGCTTGTCCGCCTCGATCGCCTCGAACGCCTCGAGTCGAAACCTGCGGCGGAGCGAGCGAAGCGCGTATTCGTCGTCGTCATCGGCGCAGGCAATCGCAAATTTGGCTTGATCGTCGATAGCCTCATGGGTGAGGAAGAGCTCGTCATCAAAGCTCTCGAAGATCGTCTTGTCACTTCTGCGCTTGTCAGCGGCGCTTCGATTCTTGGCGACGGCACCGTAGTCCTTATTCTCAACGTTCCCGCGGTGATTTCGCATCTTTCGCGAATCCCAGCAGTAGGAGCCACGGCATGATCGGACGAATTCGCGTCCTCGTCGTTGACGACTCTGCTCTAATGCGCAAGCTGATTCCCCAGGCGCTTGTGCACGACCCTTCGATTGAAGTGGTAGGAACGGCGATGGATGGCGAGCTCGGCCTGAAAAAAATCACCGAACTTCGCCCCAACGTCGTGACGCTCGATCTGGACATGCCCCGCATGGACGGCGTCGAGATGCTGCGTCAGATCACGCGCAAGCATCGCGTTCCTGTGATCGTCGTCAGCTCGCAAACAGATCGCGGTGCCACTCTCACGCTAAAAGCACTCGCTCTCGGCGCATTTGATTTCGTTGCCAAGCCTCAGGACGCTGCGGTTGGCCGCATCGACCAGATCGCTGCCGAACTGGCCATTAAAATCAAAGTCGCCGCAGCTTCCGGCGCACCCAAGATGATCATCACGGTTCCTTCAGCGAGACGGAAGGAATCGCGCCGCTCGTCAATGCCTCATTGGCCTTCCCGCATTGTGGCAATTGGCGTTTCTACCGGCGGTCCAAATGCGCTCCAATATCTTTTTTCCCAACTTCCGGAGGATTTTCCCGGCTGCCTTCTCGTCGTGCAACATATGCCCGAAGGCTTCACCCAAATGTTCGCGCAGCGCCTCAATGAATCGTCCGCCATCGAAGTAAAAGAAGCGCAGTCGGGCGATCTCTTGCTGGCAGGCCGCGCCTTGATTTGTCCTGGCAACCGGCACATGAAAGTGCGCCGGATGGAGCACGGCAACGTCGCAATTCTCGTAGACGCGCCCCGCGTCAACGGCCATCGCCCGTCAGTCGATGTCTTGTTTCAGTCCGTCGCTCAAGAATTTAAAAATAATTCGCTGGCCATTTTGATGACCGGCATGGGCGACGATGGCGCTGCCGGTATGGACGCGGTCCACTCCGCTGGCGGAATCACCATCGCCCAAAGCCCGGAAACGTGCGTCGTCGACAGCATGCCTCGCGCTGCCATCGAGCGTGGTTTTGCCGATCGTGTAGTTTCCCTTTCGAATTTAGCCGGTGTTATGCAATCGAAATGCTTGCCGGAGTACTCGACGGCCACCTCTGCCGCCCCCGATCGCGAGATTTCTCGAAGGAGATAGTTATGAAACAGTTCGAAGCCCTAACGCGAAAGAAAGATAACCAGGCAGCTCGCTACCTGATCGTTGACGACTCCGTCTTCGCCCGCAAGAGTCTCGCGAAGATGGTCGAGTCGTTCGGCGGCCAGGTTGTCGGCGAAGCCGGTGACGGCTGCACCGCCATCACCGAATACGCCCGCACAAATCCCGACATCGTCCTCATGGACATCACCATGCCTCAAATGGAAGGCATCGAGGCCGTCGAGCGCATCGTCCAGGAACATCCTGACGCGCGCATCGTCATGGTCTCTTCCGTCGGGTATCAGGACAATATCCTGGCCGCACTTCAAAAGGGCGCGCGCCACTTCGTCCAAAAGCCGGTGAAGCCCGACGCTCTCTACGAAATCATCCGCTACGTGCTCAATGACGACGGCGTCGCTTCACCCGTTCACGCCGGAGGAGAGAAAGACCGATGAGAATGGACCTAATTCAGCCGTTCATCGGCTCGCTTGACGCTGTTCTTGCCGAAATGATGAAGACCGCCCCGCGTATCGTCGACCTCTCCATGGAAGAGGAAGGCTATCGCCGCAAGGGCCTCGCCGCTTCCGTCAGCTTCAAAGGCGAAATTCAGGGTCGCGTGATTCTCGACATGGATCCGCAAGCTGCCGCCCAGGTTGCGAGTTACCTCGCGGGAGAAGAAGTCGATTCAGCGCAACCCATGGTCCGCGAAGCCGTCTGTGAACTCGCTAACATGGTGATCGGAAACGCCGTCACCCAGCTCAACGATCGCGGCTTTCAATTCAAAGTGTTTCCTCCCGCCGTGCTCACTGAGGAACAGTGCGCCGCCGCCGGCCAGGACTCTGAAGCCACGATCCTGTGCTTCGAGACGCCATCCGGCAACGTGCACCTCGACATCTCCATGCAGTATCACCGGCGCCGCTCGCGTGAGCGCTCATCAGTAGCAGTCTGAGGCGAAGCCGTCCGCCATATCGATTTCTTGCCTACAAAAACACGAACGCCTCGCCGGGGCTCGTTCGGCGAGGCGTTCTCTGTCCGCGCGAAAATTCAAGTTATCCTGTTTTACGAAATCGGCAGCCGCTCCGTAAGTCCCGACTGTGCGGCCGCATTCGTGTCCAAAAAGAGCAGCACGTTCAACTGCCGGACGTACACCGCTTCGAGTAGCCGCCCTTCATGCGACTTCCTCACGAGTACGGTGCTGTGGCTCGCCGCAGGATTCCCCACGAGTTCCTGAGCGCGAATCTTCATAGTTTCGCCGTTGCGAGTGATCGTCACCACCCGGCCGGTTCCCTCTGACTTAACAGATAGCGCGTATTGTCCGGACTTCAAACTTTTTCCTTTGCAGTGCACTTCATATGGCAGCGCAAAGCGCCCTTGAAAATCGGCAGGCTTCGCGGTGTTAGCCGCTACTTGCAGCTGCTGTTCCGCCGCGATCGTTTCAGTGTTGACCACCTCGTAGACGTCGGGCGAGACGTCCGCTTGCGCATGCGTTGTGACCGGCAGCAAGCACGCTAATCCCAGCGCTGCTGCAAAAATTGAACCCTTCACCACCGTCGTCATTTTCATCTCTTTCTCCTTTCTCCCTCGAATCTCTGATTCCGAATTCATCCGCTTTCTCTCTCGATCTGCACGCAGTTTTATTCCTTCTCTCGATTTGCTTCAATGCAACGAAGCTCTATTGTTGGTAAATCTGAGGTAAATCGTTTAATTGCTGAAACTAGGCGACTTAGGTGCCCTTCTTGAGTTTCGGCATTGCTAGTCGTACACTTACGCTTCCCGGTCCGCTCCGCTATGCCGGATGTGACTCCATTTCAAGGGCAAGTCCGCTTCGGCGCCTATCACGTCGACTTGCGCACAGGCGAGTTGCGCAAGCACGGCCACAAAGTTCGCCTCGCCGGGCGTCCTTTTCAAATCCTAGCCATGCTTATCGAACAACCCGGCGAATTGCTCACGCGCAAAGAATTGCAATCCAAGCTCTGGCCCGCAGATACCTTCGTGGATTTCGAACATGGCGTAAATGCCGCCATGCAAACCCTCCGCCGCGCTCTCTGCGATTCACACAAGAAGCCGCGCTATATCGAAACCCTTCCGCGTCGCGGTTATCGCTTTATCGCCACTATCGACGGCGCGGATCTTGCTTCTCCGCCACGCCTGCCCGTTGGCACAAAGCTTCACACTCACGCTGCTTCAGAATGGGTCGGTAAAGTTGCAACGATTTGCGATGAAACGGGACGAAACTATGTTTTATTGCCAGCGACAGAAGAAATTCTCGAAGAGATGCGCTCCTGCGAAGCGGCGCAAGACGATCTGGGAATTTCACTAATGGTCGCAGACGAAAAGCTTCTGCTGATCAACTGCGGAACGAAAGTAAAGATTCTAGAGGCTGCTGATTCTACGGCTGGCTGCAAAGTACGCATTCTTGGCGGCCAGTTCGTCGGCGAGAAAGCGTTTGCGCCTCGAGCCTATCTTTCAGGTCTCGCCTAATTCAATCTTGCTGGCTACTGTTGCTTGCCGCTGCTCTTCGCCGGTATTCCGTTCCATGCCGGAATAATCCGGCTTTCGGCATCTCTTCGGAATAGATAATCCGAGCCGGCAGGAAGATATTCGCGGAATCCGGCGCGTAAGGCACCGCCACATCGATCGACGCATTCGCATCGAATCGCCGCTTGCTTCGAAAACACATCCCGATCGGGGAAATATCCTCGCAGACGGCCAACTCGTCGTCCGCCCCCGCCTGGCGGATACAAGCCGTCAGGCGCGTCTTCATTCTCATTCGCTGCCGCTCGCGCTGTTCTCCGCCCTCCGGCAAAGTATCTTTCTGATCGCGCCGCCCTCGCGAACGCGTCAGTTTCTTCTCATCCTCGTGCGGGGCTTGGATCCAGATGCTCGGAACACCGTCCGCCTTGCAATGCCGCGCAATTCCGCGATTCGCTTCGAATCCTCGCAAGTCCAGCTCATTCAGATAAACCACTTCCCTGCCGCGGCAATAACTGCACTCCAGCAGCATCCGCGCCACAGCTTCCTCCGACGTCGCGATCGGTGGAAACTCCACTCCCCATAAATCGTTTTGCCCTGGAAGAATCTCGACCCCGTACAGAAACCCGTCCTTTTCGCGCCCGAACTGGCCCACCACCCTCACGTCGCCTTCGCGATGCGACTCGGCCGTCGATTTCCGCTTCAAGTGGATCTGCTGATCGGTATTCAGTTCTCGGTCGAGCACTACAACAGCGCCCGTTTGGTTGATCTGCAGCGTGCGAGTGGGCACGGAGAACGACTCGCCATGGCTGTCTGTGCCGGACGCGTCCAACAACAAGGTAAGCGAAACCCGATCGCTGCGCCGAATCGGTGCGGTCGATGCCATTCGAATTCCCTCAAGTTGAATGAAATGTCTTCTATTGAGACTATCATAACGCTGGCTTAACTTCGGTTACTGCGCCCATTCCCGCCCGCCGCAATGCCGACGGCGAACAGTTTTAATCTTTTAAATCAATGGTTTACGCCCGAAACCCCGCGATAACGAGCGCTTGAACTCCTTCCTTACTTCACCTTTAATGGATGAACCGCATCCGAATCTCAATTGAGTGGGTGAAGATAGCTTTCGAATTCATGTCTAACCTTTCTAGCGGTGTGTTCTTGCGATGGCGGCCTTTGCAGCTTCGAGGGCAAACTTGCCGCCGCGCTCTATTCGCGATTGCAGTTCTCCTTGCCACGGTTCCACAAGTTCGCGCCCAGCAGTTTCGAGTCGACGGCGCAGTGCGGGATTCAAGCAGCGCCTCCATCGCGGCCGCGCAAGTAGAACTGCACGCCGGATCGTACTCGGCCTCAACGACAACCGATTCCTCCGGAGCATTCGCGTTCGATCATGTTCCCGCGGACTCCGGCACGGTCGTAGTGAATGCCAGAGGTTTCGATCCCTTGGAAAAAGTGTGGAGCGCCGCAACAGGCAATCACGCTCATCTCGAAATCACTCTGGTCCCATCCGCGGTGAACCAAAGCATAATCGTCACAGCCACGCGCAGCCAAACGCTCTTGAGCGATGTCCCCCTCAGCGATATTCAACTGACGCGGTCAGAAGTGCAGGCCATTCCAGCCCTCACCCTCGATGACACGCTGCGCCAGATCCCTGGGTTCAGCCTCTTCCGCCGCTCCAGTAGCCGCACCGCGAATCCCACCGCTCAGGGTGTATCGCTACGCGGCCTCGGCGCGAGTGGCTCGAGCCGCGCTCTCGTTCTCGAAGATGGCATTCCGCTCAACGATCCCTTCGGTGCCTGGGTCTACTGGGACCGCGTCCCTCGCGAATCTATCTCCGACATCGAGATCGCGCAGGAAGGTTCGTCGAGCCTCTACGGCAGCGACGCCCTCGGCGGAGTGATCCAGGTTCTTACGCGCCCTCCAGAGCCAGCCGGTATTTCGCTCGAAACTTCCTACGGAAACCAGAATTCTCCCGAGCTATCGGTCTGGGGAGGCGCGCAAAAAAACGGATGGGAAACCACATTCGGCGGCCAGGTTTTTAACACCGACGGCTACATCCTCACTCCCAAGAATCAGCGCGGCAGCGTCGATATTCCTGCCGGCGTCACCGACGCCACCGCCGATCTCATGGTCGGGCGCAAGATTGGCGACGACAGCCTGATTTTCGCGCGCGGCTGGTATTTCAATGAGACGCGCGGGAATGGCACGCCCGACCAGATCAACAACACGCGCATCGGCGAAGGCGCGCTCGGCGCCAATCTGAATCTGGGCAGCGCCGGTTCGCTCACCCTGCGTGCTTACGGAGAAGCGGAACGCTACAACCAGACCTTCTCATCCGTCGCCACCGATCGAAATAGCGAATCGCTCACCGACGTGCAAGGAGTTCCCTCCCAGGGAATCGGAGGCTCAGCAGTCTGGTCTCGCGCCGTCGGAAAGCGCCAAACTCTCGTTGCCGGCGTCGACGATCACCAGGAAATCGGCCACAGCAACGAGGTGATCTTCAATTCCGGCACCAACCTGCGAGACACCTTTACAGGCGGCCACCAAAATACAGTCGGAGTCTTCGGCGAAGATTTAATCCAGATCGCGCCTCGCTGGCTGCTCTCCGTCAGCGCTCGCTACGACCACTGGAGCAACACGGACGCCTTTTTCCTCTGCAACCCAATTGCAGGAACCTGTCCCGCAAATACAATCTTCCCCGATCGCACCTACAACGCCTTCAGCCCGCGCCTTACGCTGCAGCACCAGTTCAACTCGAATGTGTCGTGGAACGCCTCGATCTACCGCGCGTTTCGCGCTCCCACGTTGAACGAGCTCTACCGCTCTTTCCGCCAGGGCAATACGCTGACGAACGCGAATCCCAATCTTCGCTCCGAAGAACTCACAGGTGGAGACGCGAGCCTCGCCGTAAACGGCTTCCAGCACAAACTCGAAGCCCGCGGAACATTCTTCTTCAATGAAATCATCGACCCGGTTGCAAACGTCACGCTAAGCTCCACTCCCACACTCATCACACGCGAGCGCGAGAATTTGGGACGCACGCGCTCGCCCGGATTTGAACTCGACGGCACCGCGCATTTCACACGAGGACTCAGCCTCTCGGTCGGATATCAATATGTCGACGCAGTCGTCACCAGCTTCCCCGATGCTACGCCCTCGCTCGTCGGATTGTGGGTCGCGCAAGTCCCGCACAACGTCCTCACATTCCAGGGGCGCTACTTGAATCCCTCGCGCATCAACATTTCTGTGAATGGCAGAATGGTCGGCAAGCAATACGACGACGACCAGAACATGTTTCCGCTCGGCCGCTTCTTCGTCCTCGACGCGATGGCGTGGCGCACCATCGGCCACGGCGTCGAGCTTTTCACCGCCGCCGAAAATCTCTTCAACGTGAAATACGCCACCGCCGCCACGCCCGTCACGCAGCTCGGCCTTCCAATCACCGCCCGCTTCGGCCTGCGTTTCGAGTGGCCCCGCCGCTGATCATTTTTCTACCGTCTTTTGCACCCTTTTACCGCCTATTAGAATTTCGTATGTTGCTGAATTCGGGCTGCTTAGCGTGAGATTTAATCGCGGAACCGTAGATTAAAAATGCGTGGCGAGTGGTGAGTGGTAGTGATTCGTGGCGAGCAAGCATTTGCTTCGATTACCTTCAGCGCCTCCTTTCGCTCTCGCGATAAGCGGGTCCGATTTCGAGGGCTCGTCTCGTCGCGAGACCATTTTCCGGGCTCTCTCGAGTCCAGCGGACCTCGAAATCAAGGCTAGCACAAGGCGGGAAGCGTCGTGGGACGGAAGAAGTACAACGGGCTAGAACTGGACGAACGGACAGGAGCTTGCTTTGTAGGTCACAAATGGCCTCACCTCTGAAGAGGTGAGCTACATTGTGTGCGCTGCCCCGAGGCGTTCACATTTCACTTCCGAAGGATGTGGCGACGGGTCGGTACGCCACCGTGCCGACACTTCATTTACCGGGCAATATTATTCTGAGGTGCCGCGTCTGGCTTACCCCTGTGAACGCCCATTTTCTTCAAAGACCATCTCCCCTTCCCGATCCTGACGCGACCTGCCGGAATTGACGCGGCACACCATTTCTAACGTCCCGCACGCCACTGCGACCGACCGTCAAAACTTGAAGCGAAGAGCGGGCACCCGCAATATGTCAGTCGGAATATTCGCACCTGCACCACGGATGGTGTTTACCGTCGGCGTCTAATCCGATTCCTTGGTAGCCGCCGTAAAACATACATAGGTGCTTGCTGTTGTAAGTTGTAAAGCGAAACCAAAGTGATTCGATGGGCTTCCCATGGGCATCCACTACCGCAAGAAGGTGCCGCTTTTTCAAATCTAATCCCTCAATTTTGAGACTCTCCCGTTGCGGCCAAGGCACGGCAGGGCGCTTGTCGATCTTCACCTGAAGACCGTTGGAACTGACCTCGCCGGTGCGGGGTATTACCTGACCTCTGAAAGCGTCATCTGCGCGTGCGGTCACACAAATCGTTCCAGTCCCGGGTTCAGCGCTGCCTCCAGCCGGGAACAGGAGCGTAAAGGCTAGTCCGATCAAGAGAACTCGCATCGCGCACCTCTCTCGCTCAATTAGACGTCCAACGGTCCAATTTTGTGTCCCCTTCTCCGCGCTGGCTAGCTGTTTGATAACTATTATCGCTAAGTATAAAAGCTGCTTTCGTAGATCGGCGATAATCTCAATCCAACGCTCTATGTTCGAGAACATTAATAGCGCCAAGCCGGAAAGGCATTGGTTGTTGTGGGCCAGCCTGAAAGCAATCGGCTTGGGAATTGCCTGCTTTTTCCCGGCATTCTTTCTTTCTCTCCTAATTACGATTCCATGGTCAAAGCATTATTGGGCCGGAGACGGACAGGCGGTGCTGGGCGGTTTGGCGCTCAGCTTCTATTTTGGAATTGCGACGGGTATTGCTGCCGCCGTTCACATACTGAGACGAGCAATACGAAGCAAGCGATAACACAATCGCCCGGCGCACCGGTTGGATTGATGGATGGTGTTTTGGATGTAGGTGTGAGACATGTGCCGCGCCTACGGCGCTTGGGGAATTTATATATTACGGACCCACTCCTTACGGAGTGGGCTAACTTCTGCCGCGCCTCCGGCGCTGAAGCCGGAAATTGCGCGTAGGGGCTGTGGATTTCTTGCGCGGGGATTTGGGTGCGGCGGCAGGCGTTTGACAGCCAAGAGAGATCCCTCGACTGCGCTCGGGATGACGGGCGCTACAAGGGATACAAGAGAATGATCCGCGTTTTCAGTGGGTCGAGACCAAAACCGGCGGCGGGCGTTCAGGCAGCTTGGCATTCTTCGCGTCTGTACGTGGACGTAGAAGGGTTTACCAGCCGAACTTCACTTTCGGCGTTCGGACAGAGAAGGCCGTAAGCGAAAGAGCGGCGCAACCTGCATTTCGTGCCGCGTTGTGGACGCCTTATGAGATTATTGTTCGCTCATGATCAGACCATGCGAGACCCTTCGCCATTTCATTCTTCCATTTTTGATTGGGGTTGCAGTGCTGGGTTCTCCAGCGATGGCCCAGCAGCAGACACCGCCACCAGCCACGACCTCACCTGCCCCGCAGACAAACGGGTCGCAGGATCAGAAAACCGATCAAGCTGCGAAGAAGCCGGACGACACGAAGAAGCCAGATGGCACGATTGGCAAGAGCAAACTCGAACAGGAAACGGGAACTGTAAACGATCGCATCTTCGACGTGTTGCCAAATTACGGCACCGTCGAAACCAGCCAGACACTCCCTCCGCTCAGTTCAGGCCAGAAATTCAAACTCGCGACAGCCAGCGTATTTGATTGGACGGCCTATCCATTCAACGGCGTTCTCGCAGCGATCTCTCAGGCCAAGAATGATCCGAGTTCCTGGGGACAAGGCTGGGGCGCCTATGGGAAACGCTACGGCGCCTCATTTGCTGACAACTCCATCGGCACCTATATGACCACCGCCGTCTTTCCTAGTTTGCTCCACGAAGATCCGCGCTACTACCAGTTAGCGAAAGGGTCCTTCTCTCACCGCGCTTACTATGCGATGAATCGGCTGTTCGTCACTCGTACAGATGCAGGCTCCTCGAGTTTCAACTATTCCGAATCCGTGGGCAATGCTGTTGCCGCGGCAATCTCTAATATCTATCACCCGGCGCAGGACCGAACCGCGTCGCGAAACGCAGCCACCTTCGGTTTTCTGATTCTCTACGATGGCTTGGCCAACGAACTCAAGGAATTCTGGCCGGATATACGCCGCAAAGTGCTTCACAAGAAGAATCCCTAGTTCCACTGGACACTCCTGTGCCGTTGCATTTAGGGCCTCGCCGCGGTTAACGCTCCGAGTGCAGGGTGCGCCATCCTTCGCGTTCGCTGCGAAGGGCAGGGATTCTCCGGAAGGCTGAAATTGCGCCTCTCCCACACCTCCGGCGCGCTAGGTCAAGGTACTTGTCCGTTTTAATGTCGCTTTTTTCAGGCCCGCGGACGGTGGGATCCTTCTGTTTTTAGTGACTCGGGACTAAATCCGGCGGGGGGTATTCAGGCAGCTTTGCGTTCTTCGCGTCTGTACGTTTCACTTCAATCTCGTCGAATAATATCGACGGGCTGATCACCGTCATCGGAATCTGCCCTTCGCGATTGCTCACCAGGGCATCGTTGCCCACCGCGATTAAATCGTTGCGGAGGGCTCGCGTATCCAGTTCGTTGAATTCCGCGCCGCGGACGAGTTCTTCATGCCCGTCTTTCTCATACACGCGGAAGAGAAGCCTCGGGCTGTATCCGGCGAGCGTTTCCACGCGATAGCCGTACGGTTTATTTTCCTGGCGGCAGATCTCGATCAGTTTTTTCTTGATGTCGTCGGGCGAGAGCGCCTGCTTGGACGACACGATCAGATTGCCCATGTTCGGCGTGGGCGCCTGGGCCGGGGCGGCGCGCCCGTGCCCGTTGGACTCGGGAAAATCACGAATCGGCTCGCGGCCCACCAGATAATTTATGAGCTCGCCGTTTTCAATCACTGAAACTTTCTCGGCGCGCACGCCTTCGTCGTCAATGTCGTAGCTGCCGATCAGCGTCTTGCCGTCGAACACCGTCAGCGTGGGATCGTCGATCACGGATATGCTGTTGGGCAGCACCCGGCTTTTGTAGCTCGACGCAAACTCTCCTTCTGTGCGCGACGAATCGCCGGGCTTCGGCCTCCTGCCCAGCACGTTTTCGCCGATCATCCCGTAGAACACGTCGCTGGCCGCATCATTCGAGAACAGCACCGGGCCGCGATACTCCTCGTCCACCATGGGGGCTTCGCGAAGCGCTTTGAGAGTCGCGACCATCTTCACCGCGTCAGCCTGGAAAGCCGCTGCCGTGGGCAATTCTTTCAGCGAACCGGTCGAGTAATAGGGCGTGCGCTCGAGGCGCATTCCATCGTCGGCTTGTGTGGCGCCGGATAGATTCATGAAATAAACGGTGTAACCCTTGCGCGTTACCGTCCCTTCCGTGTTGACGAAGTAGCGGTTCACGGCGCGGAAGCGCAGCTGCGAAGTGAGCGATTCGATTTTAGGATCGGTGCGGAAAAGATCGGTCGCTTTCTCGAGCATCGCGTCCCAGGGAGCGGGATTGAAATCGAGTTTTGCCCAAGCGCCAATCGATTGCAGCGCGGGGGCCGCGGCAAAATCGTCGAATGGCTGGCCTGAACTGAACTGGCTGAAGACGGCTTTCTTGGCGGCGAGCGCCTGGCTGGCCGCTTTGTAAGCCTGGTCCGTGGCAAGCCACAGCTGGTGGCGAAGCGCGGTGGCATCATCGTCAAGCGGCGCGAGATCGACGAAGCCCGTCCCGGGCCCGTAATAGCTATCCAGCTTGTAATCGCCCACTCGAACCACTACCCGCGCCGACCTGCCATGCGAGCGCTGCTTCTGGCGAAGCGCTCCGAATGCGGCCTCAGCATCGTATTCATCCAAATCGAGGACGGAATATTCGATGTAGTAGGGCGCAGCGATATTCTCCATCTTGAGGTGCGCCTTGGAACGTTCCAACTCCTCGCGCATCGCGGCCAGGACGGGATCGGACGCGGCGGCTTTCGCCGACGCGGACAATGCTTTTTCGCTCTTGTCTTGCGCCGAGGCTGGCAGCGCACACAGCGCCGCCATCGTGGTGACGAAAATAAAAAAGAGCGTTAAACGGGAAGCAAGAAGCCGGACCGAATTGGGGATCGCGCTCATGGTTTCGCCGTCACTCCATTCTGCGCGCCGCTTTTCGATTGCGTCTTCACCGGCGCCCCTTCCGTGAGAGGTGCCGAGCTTTGATCTGCACCCGGCGGCGGCATCAGCGGCGGGCGATCCGTGCCTTTATTTTTCTTCTGCACTTCGATCTCCGAGAACAGCATGGCTGGCGCGGCGGCTGACACCGGCACTTGCCCCGACTCCGCGCCGCAGATTCCGTTGAACACCTGAAGTTTGTCGCCGGTGAGAATAATGTTGTTCAGCGAAAGAAGCGGTGTGCCGACAATATCCACGCCGCGCACCAGCTCGTCGGGCCGCCCATCCGCGTACACGCGCCACACCATCACCGGAATCACCTGAAACGCCTGCGGAAGCGCGCGCTGCGTGAGAGTGAAGCCGCCTTGAATGTCTTCGAAATACAGGCCGTAGGGCTTTCCCTGCTTCTTGATTTCTTCCACGAACTTCGCGCGCAATTCGGAATCGCTAACGGATTTTGTGGACGTGACAATCAAATTGCCCTGCCGGCCCGTGGGCATTAGCCCCGGCTGGCGCCGCCCATGGCCATTGGAGTGGCTGAAATTCGTAATCGGCATGCGCGACATCAGGAAATTCTTCAGCACGCCATTCTCGACGGCGACGACGCGCTCAGCCGGAACCCCCTCATCGTCAAAGTTATACGTCCCCGCCAGCTCAATTCCGTTAAGTTCTTTCAGCGTGGGATCATCCGTAACGCTAAGAAATTCCGGCAGCACCTTCTGGTTCACTTTCTTCGTGAATGTCTGCCCCTCGCTCTGATCCTTCTGCCGATGCCCCTCAAGCCGGTGCCCCAAAACTTCATGAAAGAAAACCGCCGAAGCCCGACCCGAAAGCATCGCCGGCCCGGCGTAGGGTTCGGCGGCGGGGGCTTTTCTAAGGGCTTGCAAATCCGACGCAATCCGGTCCACTTTGGCCTTCAGCTCTGTGTCGGAGGGAAGCTCGCCGGGGGTTGCAGCCTGGAAGGTTTCGACGCGCAGCAGATCCATGCCATCGTCGGCGCGCGTTTCGCCCTGGATTACCAGGCGGCTTATTTCTGAGGGATGGACCAGCGCGGTGCCCTCGCTTGTCGCCAGATAGGAACGTGTGGCGGAAACCTGCAGATACACAACCGAACTGTAGATCTCGGGATACTTCAGGAACGCTCCAGAGACCGTGCGAATGCGATTCTCCCACGCTTTCTGGTCTATAGAAACGTTCGTGTGGGCAGCGCTGATATGATTCTCGGCTGGTTCCTGCGAGAAATCGGGCGACTTATCTTCCTCCTCGGATTGCACCGCGGTGTTCGTCTTTACTTTGAGGAAAGCGGCGGAGGCTTGTTCGTATTCGCGATCGGTGAGCTGCCAGAGAACGCGGCCGATGGCATCCGGATTGTCGCTAAGCGGCAACGTGCTGGACATGATTCCGGAGGCACGACTCTTGCTGTGGGTGTTGTCGAGCGCGGCCGAACCCACGCGCATGATCACGTCGGCCTGCCGCCTTTGAATGCTGCTGGAAACCGCGATGCTACCGCTGATGCCGAAGATGACGGTGGCATTGATATCGGCCGCTGTGTAGCTGATGTAGTAGGGAGCTGGATTCGCTTTTGCGAGCGCAGCCGTGGCGCGCTGCAATTCGCGCTGCATGGATGTGAGAAGGACGTCCGGCTGGGATGCGGATGTAAAATAAGTGGGCGGCACGGCAAGAGAAATCGCGATTAGAACAATTGAGGCCCGAAAAAATCTTCGAATCATGCTTATGTGCCGCCTTTGGGGGTGAGCGAGCCAATCTAACATAGTTGCAACGTACGCGAGCATTCATCCGCAGCGCAGTTGCCTGCAATTCAACAGTTATCTTGCGAAGATCATTAGAAGCGCGAAGGCGAACGGGGCGTTGCCCGGACTTGCAAAAGTAACTTCCCAGCGCCGCGGGTACTCGGAAGTTGAGCTAAGGGTTTTTCGGTCGGGGTTGCGACGAAGATTCGACAGCGGGTGGCAGCAGAGAGTAAAGATAGAGAATAATACCTACAAAAGTGAGAGCACCTCCTACGCCGACGAACAGCAAGAAGGCCAGCGGCTTTTCCCAGAGCAGGCTGATGATCTCCACGACAATTCCGAGGATCAAAAGCACTCCGGATATGCGCAGGGCTCGTTCGATTTGGATTTCTTTCATGGCTATTGCCCCGGCGTCCAGAATTTTACCTTCGACTGATCTTTTACGTTGTGAACCGTATCGTGGCAACCGCTTGATATGCAGGACATCTCGTTGCTAATGAGCTGATCCCTGATCGCGGTATGCACCGCGTTACTCTCAAACGAGCGAGCGCCTGCGTGGCAATGCAGGCATTCGCGATTGTTATAAGGTTTGTAAAGCTGGATGTCTTCGGGCCGCGGCGGCGTGCCGAAATACTGGATGTAAATGTGACGCAATCCTCCGAGCTTGGCGCGAAATCCACCGTAGAGGCCGTAGTCGGTGTGACAGGTGTAGCACGCTTCGTCGGGAGGAACGCGATGGTTCTGGAAATGGGCGGCGGGAATATAGGAAGGATCGTCCACTAAGAGGCTTTTGCCGTAGGGCTCCATGATGTGGCAGGAAAGGCAGAATTTCGTTTGCTTGGAGCGTTCGATGTGGGTAGAGGCTGCCATGGATCCGCAAAGAACCGTCAGCACACAGAAGGCAACAAAGGCGAGCATTTTACCGGTTGGAGAGAGTGTTATCGAAGGACGGACGACGATGATGGCGATGAGAACCGCCGTGATCACCAGCAACGCGTACAGCAAGGTTTCAGGCGATGGCAAGTTCAATGCAATGTCCTCGCAGAACTTCCCACGACACCAAGCTTAAGTACTGCGCGATTCGCCAAGGATCAAGCGCTTGAGAACTTGGTTATTTCTTTTTACCGATTCCCCGAATATAGCCAACAAGCTCTTTGATTTGATCGTCAGTCAGCTTGCCCTTGTATGCCGGCATTTTCTTGCCTTTACCGTTGGCCGTGACGTCAATCAGCTGCGCGTCGGTCTGCTTCTGCACTTCCTCAGAGCGCAGATCCGGCGTTTCGAGTTTCTTGCCAGTCTCGGTGTTGCCGCTGCCGTCAGCAGCGTGGCAGGCAGCGCACTTGGTTTTGAATAGAGCTGCCGAATCATCTGCGGCGCGCGTTGACAAGGTGAGAGTGGGCACAGCAAAAAACAGAACCACAAAAACAGCTCGAAATGCTGGGAACTTCATCGCATTCCTCCTATTGAAGATGTTGAAAGGTATCATGCGCGGCCGCCCAAAGCACATCCGGTTTTAGAATGCATAACGGATGGAAAATGTGGCGTTGCTTCCGTTAAAGTCCTGCAATTGAATCGGAGCCAGGCTGAACGGGTTGGTTACTCCTGTTTCGTTAAAGCCGTAATAATTCCAGGCCATCTTGTAACTCAGACCTCGATAGATGGCGATGGTGATGGATGCGTAGGGACGCTGATAATTGAAGTCGAGCGTTCCCGAGGGAGTAAGCGGGTTCAGAAAAGTGGAGTTGCCCCGCACGAAACTTCCTCCGTAGCCGGCCATTGTCGTGACGCGTCTGGTTGGTTTCCACATCACCGCGGCATGGGCGAAATAATCCGTGCTGTTGTACACGGAAAGGGCGCCCAGAGGTGAAGGTGATCCTGTGATCGGGCACGCCGTGCCGGAGGGCAGCACGGGCACACCGGGCGGGAAAGTAAGGTCGGTCACATTGGCGGGCGGAGGCGCCGGATTTGCGGAGGACGTCGAAAAAGCAAAGCAGATCAAGGATTGGGTGTAAACGTTCCAGTAGTTGAATCCGAAATCGACGGAAAGGCGCGGATTCGCCATGAGCATCGTGGAAAAGCTGTAGGAGCGGTCGTGCTCGAGGTCGTTAACAGTGAGCACATTATCGCGGTTCTCGTGGATTTCGACGGCGCCATCGATATTAGCCCAGGGGCGCGGCTTGTAACTCGCATGGATCTTGTAAGACTGCACCTGGCGAGGATCGATCCGCGTAAAGGATGCGTCATTGTAGCCAAACTCGAAATCGCCGGTGATGCGCAGGGCGTCAATGGGACGAGCAACGACTCCCAGGAGGAGTGAATTCTCATTGATAGTGGTGATATTGCGAGACGTATCGTTGCCAGCCTCGGGAACGGGGTTGGCGAGCGAGCCTTCTTGAATCGCGCCTGCCAGAGGACCGCTTGTGAGCAACGTACAACCGGCGGGAAGGGCCGGTGGCGTCCCGGTCATGGCGCAATCGCCGCGCGCGGCTAGAAAATCATTGCCGGCATTGCCGGTCGCGCCGCCTGGAAAAGTGAATTCGCCGACGTCGAACGCGGCCACCATGCTGGAGATGACGCGGCGGCTGTAGAGGTAGCCAATGTGGGCGCCGTAGCGATGATTGAAATCGTATTGCAACTCGATTGTGTTGGAAAGCAGTTTCTGGCCAAGGAATTGGGTGTTGATTTCATTTGTCAAATCAGCTGCTGAACTGGAAGTGTGCTGCGGGCAGTTTGCCTGATTGAAGGGAGCGGCCGGGCAATTTGTCGAGTTAAAGGTGGCAGGCGCGAGCAGCAAACCAACAACGCCAGGAGCCGGAGCTGGCGTCCCAAACGAATTGGTCAAAACCGAGTCCCACTCGCCGGGGATACGCCAATTGTCATAACGGAAAAAGTCCAGGACGCGGAGCTTATCGTTGACGGCATAGTCTCCGGACCAATCTGCATTGACCGAGACGCGCTTGGTCTTGATCGGTCCGCCGGCGCTGGTTCCGCGCACGGCAGAACGGGAAGTATAACCATCCAAAACTTCCGACAGGTCGTTCAGGGTGTAATCACTCGAACTGTAGCCTATCGAGCCCGAGGTTTCGAATTTAGTGAAATAGTTTGATTGGAAACGGAAGCGCTCGGTGGGCATGAAGTTCCGAGGGTTGCCGGTCTGGCTGTAGCTCAAGAAAGCGTTGCAGGTTGGCGTTGCTGTATTGACGGTACTGGCGACGATCGGCGCGGCGCAGGGAAGGGCCTCGGAAGGCGTTTGGGTACTCCATATGTTTCCGAGATCGACCGGCGTACCTGGCGGCGTTGCCTGCCCTGGAACGGTTCCCAGGACAAAACCAAAATTCTGCGGATTCACCAGGGGATTGTCGACGATTGAGTAGTCGCTCTTGTAATAGCTAAGAAATTGATCGTAGGAAAGCGTGGTGCGCGGCAGCAGTCGAATGTCTACACCGGCACGATAAGAGTCGGTGGTGAAGCTGTTCATTTGGTCGAATGCAGAGATGGTGCCCGAGTCCGTGGTGAAAAGGCTGGGCCCTTCGTTGCGGACTCGCGAATAGCCCAAGCGGAATCGCACGACTGAAGTTGGCAACAGGGTCAGGTCGTAGTCCTGCATGCGGCGGACGAGATCCTCGCTATGGAGTGAATTGTCCTGTGGCACCGCAGGCTTCGAGCAGTAGGACGGAGCGCCTTGAGGGAATGCCACGGTGGGAGGACCGACCAAGCAGCCGGTGGTAGTGGATCCCGGTGGATTCAGCGCCGCGGGGTTGAGCGGATTGGCCCAGAGATTGTAGTCCCAGAAATTCTTGTCGCGGCGGAAGAGCCCGCGAAAGTCGTACCACTTGTTTTTCTCGATGCGCAGGCGGGTGACGTCGTTCGGATCGCCACCATATCCGAAGTTGGTAAAGAGTAGATTGTCGAACAGCAAGCCATTGTGGTCGAGCGAACGCATTTCGAGGGTGTAATCGAAAAGCCGGACGCCGGAGCCTAGATTTTCGAATGTGTTGTAGGTGTTGATGTTGCCGTTGATTTCGCTGGCGCGATAGCCGAAATCGATCGAGGAGTGGATATTATAGTTGCCCGAATCGATTCCCTTCAATTGGGATTCATCGTCTTGCGCGCAAGCCACAGGCGAGAGGATCAGTGTGGCGACAAAGAGCAGGAAAGCAGGCGTATAAGGTCGCAGGCGAGCGTTCATCACTTTTCTCCCTCTCTAGCCGAAATACTGATTCCGGACCTCACAGCAATCCCGAGTTTGTGGAGAGGATTCATCGCGTGTGTCATTTAAAGAACGTCGCATCGAAATTGGAGCCGTGAATTTGCGAGTGGCACAGAACGCACGACTGGAAGAAGCTCGCTTGATTGTGGAAGGAGGGAGCTCCGGGCGCCCCGCTGAAGCTCGACGTTGTGTGGCACTGCAGGCAAAGCAGGTTCACGTTGCTCAGCTTGAGCATGTGAGGATTCGGTCCTCCGTGAGTCAGGTGACAGGACTGGCATCCATCCACTTTGACCGGTTGGTGTTCGAATACGAATGGCCCCTGCTTGTCGGTGTGACACTTGAAGCAAACAGCGTCTTGTGTGGAATTCGTGCGCACCTGCTTCGGTTTCACAGTGCCGTGAACATTGTGGCAATCGCTGCACTGGATCAAGCCTTCGTTCACCCGATGATGGAAGGGCATGTCGAACTGGGCCTTCTGCTGGAGATGGCATCCGTAGCAGAGCTGAGGCTCCGATTTCTTCAGCAGGAATTCGTTCGTCTCCGGATGGTGCGAGGAGTGGCAGGAGGTGCAGCTGACGTCGTTCTTGGCGTGCTCGGAGTTGATGGTGTTCATGTGCTGCGGACCGCCAGCGTGGCAGGTGAGGCAGCGAGCATTGATATCCTTGGCAGAGGCTTTTTCGAATAGAAAGAGCGTGGAAGTGTCGGCTGGATCAGCTACGTGGGCAGCGCCGGCGCCATGGCAATCTTCGCAACCATGCTTGGCAATGCCGCCCTCTTTGAGGGTCTGCTTCCAATGCGGACCGTTCTCCCAACTCTTGTAAACCTCCTCATGGCAGGTTTTACAAGCCTCTGACCCAGCATATTCGGGAGCCTTTGTTTGCGCTGGGGCACTGGACTGGGCGCGAACGGGACAGGCGATGCCGCTCGCCAAGAGCCAAGCTCCCAGGAAACCGCAGATTGCAAACGCAACCTTCCAGCGCTTCATAGGATCTCCCCCAGATTCGTCGCAATCGCGATCCGCCCCGGTCGCGACGCGCGGCAATACTGAACCTATCGGACAAGCAAATCTGTGACTTGAGTCACAACTTAGCGTGCTCCATGTCACGTTAAACAAGGGAGCCGTAGTTGTTTCAGGGCCTGTTGGAAAGGGGTGAACAGAATTTCGCGATTGAACATGTTGCACGCGTCTTCGTCTGTTCGCGCGGATATTAAGGGCGGACAGGCCACGAAGACAAGTTAAAAAATTCTAACAGTCCCGTGGTTTTGAAGTCGTCAACCGTATTTCTACGCAGGCGATCGGCGGTGACCTGGATCACCCGTGGACGTAACGTGAAACACATCCTCTTCGCTGCCGATAAGGCATTGTGGGTTGCAGGAGGGTCCAATGACTAGAGACGATCGCGACCTATTGGATGTCCTGAAGTTCGAGTTGAGAGTGCTGGAATCGGGGGGTTATGGCAGCTCGCCCCGAGAGCCGTGGCGGCAACACCTGGCCTTCGAGGATTCGCCGAGTTGCATGAACTATGACGCAAAGGACCACCCTGCGCCATGCGAGGAGTGCGTCTTGATGCAGTTGGTCCCGCCCGATCAGCGCGGAGCGAAAATTCCATGCCGCCACATTCCGCTCACGAAAGAAGGGGAAACGCTGGAATACCTCTACAAGTGCGGAACGCAAGAAGAGATTGAGGATGCGATGCGGAACTGGTTGCGGAGCACAATCCAGCAGATTGAATCAGAGAGAGCTGAGGGCGCCACCGTTCGCGATTGAATTTCACCGGTGATTCTGGCGAGCATCCGTCTTGACGCGCTGCGTCCGTCGGCTATTCGAGCCGTATTCATCGGTCCGCCTACCCACTGATCCCTTCATCGTATCTGGCATGGGCTTCCTTCCTTTTCAGACATAGCCGCCGAATCCGAAAAATTTCGATCACTTTGGCGGAGCGGTTTCGAGTTCTGCGCTCTCCATGCTCGCACTAGCCGGGGCAGGGCAGAATTTTCCGATGGCGTCGAGCAGCACACCCAGATTGAGCGGTTTCGAGACGTAGGCGTCCATACCGTGACGAAGGCACTCCTCGTCGTCACCTTTCATTCCATTGGCCGTCATGGCGATGATGGGGATGTGGGCGCCCGTGCTCTTTTCTTTTTCTCGAATGGCTTCGGTGGCTTCGAAGCCGCCCATTTCAGGCATCTGGACATCCATCAGGACAACGTCAAATTCAGCTTGACGTAACCAATCGAGCGCTTGTTTGCCGTTCTCTGCGATCTGAACCTTGTGACTGCGCTTCTCCAGCAGCCGAACGGCTAGCAACTGGTTGACGGTATTGTCTTCGGCAACGAGAATGCGCAGCCCCTGAGGAATATCTTCCCGAAGCGAATGGCGAGTGATCAGTTTCGGTTGGGTGTCCACATATGGGACCGGTTGGAGCGCGGAGAGGATGGCGTCCAACAGCTCGGCTTGCTTGAAAGGTTTGGTCAGATAGGCAGCGATGCCCAATTGGCGGCAACGGGCAGCGTCGCCACGGAGACCAGCGGAACTGAGCATAAGGACGGTGGCGCTGGCACTGTACGGAGAGTTTTTTATGTGCTCGGCCAGAGTGAAACCGTCCATCTCCGGCATTTGAGCGTCGAGGAGAATCAGCGGATACCGGCGTGCGGATTTTTGCGCGGCTTCGAGGGCGGCGATTGCGGCCTTACCGCCGTCCGCCTCGTGCGGGTCCATCTTCCAATTGCGCAGGACTTTTGTGAGGATCAGGCGGTTGGTTTGATTGTCGTCAACAACGAGGACTGGCAAGCCTCTGAGTTGTTCGGGCGCGATGCGAGAGGGCTTCGCGGAATCGGTTTTCTGGAGGCCCATGCGGACGGTGAAGTGAAAGCGGCTGCCCTTGCCCGGTTCGCTTTCAACCCAGATTTTGCCGCCCATGCATTCAACCAGGCGAGAGGAGATGCTGAGGCCGAGGCCCGTGCCGCCGAATTGGCGGGTGGTGGAGCTATCGGCTTGCGTGAAAGCTTTGAAGATCGCGGCCTGCTTCTCGACGGGAATGCCGATGCCGGTGTCGACAACGGTAACATGCAGTTCGACGGATTCTGCGGACTTCGATTCCGCGGAGACATAGGTGACAACCTCGCCTGTTTGGGTGAATTTGATGGCGTTGCCGGCGAGATTGACGATGATTTGACGAAGGCGGCCGGGATCTCCGATCAATTCCTCCGGCACATCGGGCTGAACGTCCCAAGCGAGTTCGAGGCCTTTTTGATGGGCGCGTAAGGCGAGAGATTTCATTGTGTCGCCGAGACTGTTGCGGAGATTGAAGTCGATTGCGTCGATGTCGAGCTTGCCGGCTTCGATTTTGGAGTAGTCGAGAATATCGTTGATCAGAGTCAGCAAGGAATCCGCGGAGAGCTTCGCCATATTCAGGTATTCGCGCTGCTCGGAATTGAGGTCGGTATCGAGGACGAGCTCGGTCATTCCGATGATGCCGTTCATGGGAGTGCGAATCTCGTGGCTCATGGAGGCGAGAAAATCGCTCTTCGCGCGATTGGCGGCTTCTGCGAGCTCCTTGGTTTGGGTGAGTTCTAATTCCATGCGCTTGCGGTCGGAGATGTCGAGAAAAGTTCCTTCGACGACCGAGCCTCCGCCAGTGGGATCGTCGACGAGGTTGGCATTTTCGAGGACCCAGACTCGTTTGCCGTCTTTGCGTTTGAAGCTCGTCTCCAAATTGCTTACCGTCCCATCGGAGGAAAGCCTGGCGATGTACTCGCTTCGATCTGCCTCTTCGAAATAGAGCGAGTTGGCATTGAGAACCATCAATTCTCGCGGCGATTCGTATCCGAGGATTCGAGCGCAAGTTTCATTGCAATCGAGAATGCGGCCATCGGGAGTGCTTCGGTAGACCGCGGCAAGAGACCTCTGGAAAAGCAAGCGGTAGCGCTCTTCACTGGAAGCCAGTTGCACGGCTTGCGCCGAAAATCTGCGATCGAGCAAGGATGTAATTGAGACAATGCCGACGACGAAGACGCTAACTATCGTGATACCCGCTACTCCTAGAGAGGAAACATCGACGGCGTGGGAGGCATCTTCGACGAGGGGCGAGGACGTGAAGGAAACGGAAGCCATGCCCGTGTAGTGCATGGCGGCAACGGCGAGGCCCATCACGACGGCGCTGGAAAGTTTGCCGAGATGGAATTCGCTCTGTACACCACGGAAGCGAAAGGTTAGGAGGAGTGCCACGGCAGAGACAACGATGGCGATGAGGATCGAAGCACCGACAATGGCCGGATTGTAATGGCACATCGCGGGCATGCGCATAGCTTCCATTCCAACGTAGTGCATCGCGGCAATGGCCGATCCCATGACCAGACTGCCGAATGCGACCCAGATCGCGGTCAATTCTTTCCGGCTGACAATCAAGAGCGCGGTGGCTGAGCCCAAGATCGCGGCGAGCAGCGACCATAGGACTGTGGGGAAATCGTAGAGAATCGGGAGCCCGAGCTTGAGAGCCAGCATTCCGATGTAGTGCATCGCCCAAATTCCGAAACCCATCGCAAAAGCGCCACAGGCGAGCCAAGCAAAGCGCAGCTTTCCTACCGCGGCGGCAGTGCGTCCGGCGAGATCGAGCGCCCCATGAGCCGCAAGAATGGCGATCAGGATCGACAGCACGACAAGACGCACGTCGTATGAATGGGGAAGCACGGCTGAATTTACGAGCATCCGGCAACCATCCAGGCCGCTCGCAGATTCGCGTGGGTGTTCCGGCCAAGACGCAAATCCGCGCGCGAGAGAAATATCATTCAGCCCTCGATAATGAGTGGGAGGAGAAACTCCTGCAGTCGTCCGCTTTCGTCTGTGCGCAGCAGATTGAATTGAATTCCCATTTGATGGTCGCCGACGGTTCGCATCACAGCCCCGGTACCGAGAAGAGGCTTGGCGCCGTTGGGCATGTCGAGGGTGACTCGGACGTGAGAACCTGTAGGAACAGTGCGGGGAGACTGGACCATCATGCCGTTGAGGCTGAGGTCGATGGTTTCGCAGTCCAATTCGCCCTGATCACAGCTGAGGCGGACTTTGGAGCGAACCGGGACGCGGCGGAAGCGGCGCTTTTCGTGTTCGACAGCACCTTGCGTGACTCGAATCAGCCTTTGCAGGCGCGTGGTGTCGATGGGCTTATAGAGGAAGAAACTGGCGCCGGCGTTGAATCCCTCGGAAACGGCGGACGGGCGCTGATCGTCGCTAATCATTATGATGGGCGTGCGCTGATTGAACCCGGAACCGCGGGCCTGCTGGGCGAGTTCGATCCCGCTGGGCGCGGGCATGGAAAAATCGAGCAACACCACATCAAATTTTTCGTCGCGCAGATAGCCGGTAGCGTCCGCGCTTTTCGTCAGAGTCAAAGAATCCAAGCCGGATGAGGTCAGCACACCCTGAATCAACTGGCACACAGCCGCTTCGTCATCTACGATTAGGGCTCGCCTGGGCATAGGTTGCTTGGCCTCCGGGAATAGCATCCGAAATGGGGCATCGGAATTACGGAAGCGGGGCACGTCCGAACCGGGCATTCGCGACGGCCCGGGCTTTATCCAGCACTTCGTAATAGTGAATCTCCACTCCGTTGCCGGCTTTCGCTTGCGATGCGCTGCGCGGCTGCATGCGAACGACGCGTCCCGTGCAGCGCCAGAGCCGCGAGTCTTTTCCCGCAATTTCCATCGGCATGGTGAGGAACATCTCGACCCTGGCGCCGATGTCGAGCGGAAGGTCTGTCGAGAAGTAGACGCCGCGAGCGGAGATATTTGAAGATTCCACCTGCTGCTCAGTGAGATCTGGGGAATCGAGATTGCGGATTTTCACCTGAACTCTCATGTCGAAACGCTGCCTGAAACGCCTGTCATTTTCTTGCATGGGTGCCTCGTAAGCTTTTGCGAACACCAATCCTTCAGGTGACATATCGGCAGGTGAATGGCCGACCATGAGGCAAGGGGGAGATTCGGGGCTTAGAGCGAACTGCATCCTTAAGTGGATTGCATTGTGGCGGGTCGAGAGGGTAAAATTTGATTCTGCTCGACGCTTGATTGCCGTTCGGCCCAATTCCTCTGAAAAAGCGACTGACCACGGGATGCGAGCGGGTCTTCGCGGGCCGAAAACGGGGAAATTCAGTAGCTGATGGCATAAAGGGCAAATTCGGCTGCGAGGGCAGGGCAATAGCTTGTTTTCGCATGCTAGAGTCACGCTTCAATTGGGTGCTGACCTAGGCGAAAAGTATCGAAGACGGAGGAGAGGACATGAGGATTGCAGTTCTTGGGGGCGACGGATATTGCGGTTGGGCTACGGCTCTGTATCTTTCGAGCAAGGGGCACTCTGTCGCGATCGTCGACAATTTTCTCCGCCGCCAGTGGGACCATGAACTCGGAGCTCAATCCCTTACCCCGATCCGTCCGCTTTCCGAAAGGCTGAAGGTCTGGCAGGAGCTTACCGGAAACACGATCGAGATGTATGTGGGCGACGTGACCGACTACGACTTTCTTTCTTCCATGATGAAGACGTTCGAGCCGGATGCGGTGGTGCATTTCGCCGAACAGCGATCGGCACCGTATTCGATGATCGACCGCAAACACGCTTCCTTCACGCAATTAAACAACGTGGTGGGGACGCTGAATCTTCTATTCGCGATTCGCGAATTGCGTCCCGATTGCCATCTGGTGAAACTCGGAACGATGGGCGAGTACGGCACGCCGAACATCGACATCGAAGAAGGCTACATCACGATCGAGCACAACGGGCGCAAGGATGTTCTTCCTTTTCCGAAGCAGCCGGGATCGTTCTACCACCTGTCGAAAGTGCATGACAGCCACAACATCATGTTTGCGTGCAAGATTTGGGGACTGCGCGCGACAGACTTAAACCAGGGTGTTGTGTATGGAACGCTGACGGACGAGGTGGCGCTGGACGAAGCGCTGATCAATCGTTTTGACTACGACGAGGTGTTCGGTACTGTGCTGAACCGCTTTTGTGTCGAGGCGGCAATCGGCCATCCGCTCACCGTGTACGGCAAGGGCGGGCAGACGCGGGGCTTCCTGGATATTCGCGACACGGTACGCTGCATTGAGCTGGCCTGCCTGGAACCGGCGGCGCGAGGCGAATGCCGGGTTTTCAATCAGTTTACCGAGCAATTTTCGATTCTGGAGCTTGCGCAACTGGTGCAGAAAGCCGCGCGGAAAATGCGACTGAAGGTTGAAATCGAGAATCTGCCGGACCCGCGCGTGGAAGCCGAAGAGCACTATTACAATGCCAAGCATTCGAAATTGATCGATCTGGGATTGAAGCCGCATTGGCTGTCGGACTCGCTGCTCGATTCGCTGATGAACATCGCGGTGAAATACCGTGATCGAGTGGATACATCGTTGATCATGCCGAAGGTGAATTGGCGGAATGCTTCGAACGACCGCCACGCGCAGCCGCCGGCTCAGGCGGCCGCTGCCTCGGCTGGTTCATCGCACTCGGGCACAGCCGTTTTGACGCAGAAGCCTGCACGCGGCGCTCGGTCGGCAATACGGGGTTCGAAGCGCCGGTAATTTGAGTTTCGAGGTGGACGAGTTTTGGTAGCGATACCGGGACTCGAACCCGGATTTGAGCCTTGAGAGGGCTCCGTCCTAACCTTTAGACGATATCGCCAAAAAGCCGCTGGTTCTTACTTCGCGTAGGGCAATTCTAACATTCTTAGCGGGACTCGGGAAACGGGATTGGTGTGCCCAGCGTGGCGGCGCGGCGTCCAATCACAGGGGTTTGCAGGGGAGGAAACTCCCGGCCTGCCCATTCGAGCCAGCCGGGCAAGGTCAACTTTGCTTGGGGGGTGCGCCTCAAGCGGGGAGCCTTTGGCGACCAAGCGAGGAGTAATTTAGAGAAGACGTTTATTCGGAGCAATACTGTAAAACCATTAGAAGTAACGTTTCACGAAATATTAACGAGCCCGTTACGAATGGCATAGACGACGAGTTCAGCCGTCTTATGGATGCCCAGGGTCTCCATGATATTGGCGCGATGAACCGCGACTGTATTGGCGCTGAGTTTCAGGTCGTCGGCAATTTCCTTGTTGGATTTGCCATTCACGATGAGCTGCAGGATTTCGAGTTCGCGAGCGGTGAGGCCGGCGTTTCGCTCGCCACGAAGATTGGCCGGCTTAGCCAATTGCGGATCGAGCACCAGCTCACCGGCGGCTACCCGCCGAATGGCGGCTGCCAGTTCCAGGTCCACTGCGTTTTTGAGAATGTAACCGCGAGCCCCAGCATCCAGCGCCTGGCGCACCAGTGTATCTTCCGAATGCATGCTGAGCATCAAGATCGCCTTAGACGGATCCGTTTCGAGAATCTTGCGCGTCGCTGCCAATCCACTTGTGCCGGGTAACGCGCAGTCCATCACGATCACTTGTGGCGCAAGTTCGCGGGCCAGTTGCACGGCTTCATCTCCGTTGCTGGCTTCCCCAATCACGGCAATATCCGCCTCGTCTTCCAGCATGCGGCGAAAACCACGGCGTACGAGGCTGTGATCGTCGACCAGCAGAACTTTGATCCTAGTGGCCATTAGAATCCAATCTGTTTCGCGGGACACTTAGCCGCACCAATGTGCCGCGCTGGGGCAGTTGCGAAATTTCTATGGCCGCCGCCAGCAGCTCGGCGCGTTCCCGCATGGCGACGAGGCCGATACCCGACTTGGGCTTTTGCGTCTCGAACCCCGTGCCATGATCTTCCACATCCAGCTCCAGTTGGTTAGCAAGAAAGCGCAGGCGAACCCATGCTTCGCGCGAACCAGAATGCCGAACGATGTTGTTGAGCGCCTCCTGCAAAATTCGATAGATGTGAATTCCAGCGCCGCCATCGATCGGGAAGGAAGCGCCAGATTTTTCGTAGTGAACTGTGATGCCGGTCTGTCTTTCCAACATTGGGAGGTACCAATCGACCGTGCTCTCAAGGCCCGTTTCATCGAGCATGACGGGATGAAGCGATTGTGAAAGGCTACGCACATTTTCGAGGGTCTGCTGCGCGATTTCACGCACTTCGCGCAATTCTTCACGAGCGCCGGAACCTTCGGGCATTTGCTTTTCGGCGCGGCTGAGCAGCGCACCCACGGCGGTGAGGGTCTGGCCGAATTCGTCATGAAGCTCCCTGGAAATATGGCGCAAGGTGGACTCCTGGGTGGCGATCAGTTGCCGCGCGAGTTCGCTGCGCTGACGGGAAAGCGACGCCAGCCGCTCGAATAGCCGGCGATTCGACTGAATCAGATAGAGGCCGGTGGCCAGGATGGCGGCGAGCGTGGCGGCCAAAAAAAAATAGACCTGGCGCTGAACACGATCGTAAATCTGCAGCACCTGGGCCGACGCGTTCCCCTCGCTTTCGTAATTTTCCACCAGCAGCCGGGCCACCGCGTTGGTCAGGGATGCCTGGCGCGGTTGCAACACCGACCGAAGTTGATCGCGAGCCGCATTGACATTCCCGGCGCGCGCCAACGAAAAGGCGCCGGCGGATGCGTCCCAGAATTGCGAGAATGAAGCTGCAAGATACTGGCGCTGTTCGGGGGTGCGGGCGGCCACCGCGAGTTGCGCTTCGAGCCGAAGAGCATCATCGAGATCGGAGTGAATTCGGTCAAACTCCGCTGACCAAGCCGCAAGCGGATGCGCTTCATCGCTCTCGAGCATATCGCGCATCGCGAGTCCCAGAGAATTCAGGTCGTTCTGGATACGCAACAATTGCAGGGAGTCTTTGCGGTTGCGGTCGGCAAATTCATTTTGCAATTTTCGCAAGCCTGAGATTTGAGCGGTGGTATACCAGGCATAGGCCACCACGGCCGCGACGGTAATCGCGAGTCCGAGGATCAAACCGAGAGTTGGCGAGCGGGCGATGGAACGTGGCACGTCCGGAGGATATACCGCAGAACGTCTCGCGGCCAAACTGCTTGAGTTTCTACACTCTGACGTTAGCACGGGGCATAATACAAAAAGGTTAGAGACGCGCCTCGAAGTGCAGTGTAGATTGCGCGTCATTCGATGCCTGAAGCGAAGAAAACCAATAGCACTTGGAAAATCGTCGCGAAACTCGCTCTAGCGTTTGCCGGGCTATACGCCGTGTTGACGACGCTACTGTTCGGCGTGATGCTGCAATCACCGGATCGTTTTGCGGCAACGATGAAACACGTGCCCTGGCCGGTTTTTGCAGCGCTGCCATTCAAGCCGCTGTGGCAGGTGGCGCGGGCGGGCCAGGTGAGCGTTGGCGATATCGCGCCGGATTTTTCGCTTGAAAGTCCCGACCACAAATCGAGCTTTCGATTGTCATCTTTGCGCGGCGAGAAGCCCGTGGTTCTCGTGTTCGGCAGTTACACGTGACCTCCCTTTCGGCGGGAGGTTCCCGCTCTCAATAAACTCCACGAGCAGTATGGCGATCGAGTGGCATTCTACGTGGTCTACATTCGCGAAGCGCACACCAGCGATGTGTGGCAGGATCCCGATAATCTGGATGACCACGTGGTATTTGCCAGCCCGAAGAGTTTCGACGAGCGCAGTGAGATGGGGCAGCTGTGCGTGGTGAAGCTGGGCATCAAGTTTCCCGCGGTGGTCGATAACTTCGACAATGCGACCGAACGCGCTTACACAGGCTGGCCGGATCGCCTTTACGTTATAGACCGCGACGGACGGGTGAGTTACAAGTCAGGCCCCGGGCCCTTCGGTTTCAAGGCCCAAGGAGTGGCGGACACGCTTCACCGCCTCGTTCCCGACACTGCTCAATAATTCGATATGCGTGTCTTCAGCTTCAGCGAACCGTGTAAGCACAAAAAAGGGCGCTCCCGAAGGAGCGCCCTTCTTGAAATCAAATCCAACGACTGAACTGCAATCCTTCCGCGACCCGCCTTACGGCAAATAGTAGCGGAACGAGGTGAAGATCATGTTGTTGCTGGCTGATGGTGTGAAGAAAGTGGGCTCGGTCGTACTGCCGTTCGAGCCGGTCCATGTGTTCTTGACCAAGTAGGAATACTGGCCGCCGACCTGCACGGTTCCCTTTGGCCCTTTGTAAAAGCGATACCAAAAGCCCAGGGTTCCCTCAATCATACTCCGAACATCGCCCTGGCAATTCGCTGGCGCGACAGGTGTGTTCTGGTTCGTCGGTGAGAGTTCAATCGAGCAACCGTCGTCCCTGAAAAACACGTTTCCGTAGCCGACCGGGGCACCCGCCGCATTCGTGTATTGAGCGCGTTGGTCGTACTCGCCACCTGCGTTGAGGTACACGTCCAGTCTTGGAGTCGGGTGAAACTCGAGGGTGCCGAGTGCCTGGTAGCTGCGGAGTGGCACGAGCGTTCCGTCCGGCCGGGCCGTCACGTTTGCTTCTCCGGTGGTTCCATAACGGCCAACACCGTCGCCGCCGAGGAAGTGAAAGCCGGCGTCGAGGTGGTGGTGGATGAGCGGAACGCGAGCATTCACGCCGATTCCGCCCCCAGTGCGGGTATCGTTATTCGCCAGCGAGCCTGAGTTGGTCGCTCCGTTGATTGGGCACGGAGCGGCAGCCGTAGCACCCGCGCATGGAAAGTTTCTTGCCCGGAATGTGCTGACTACGCCGAAGATTTCATAGTGACCCCAACCGGGATCCAAGGCAGCTTTGAAAATGAAATCTGGGGTCTGATTGTAGGAGTAGTTCGCCTGGTTGTTGTACAGTCCAGCCAGATCGCCAGGCGCAGCGATCAAAAAGTTGTTTGTCTGAACTTTACCCGCGAAGGTTGTCTGCGGGCCTTCTACAGACATCGCCAGGGTGAGTTTGTTATCCATCAAGCTCTTGGCGATTCGAAGGCCGTATTGCCTCGCCCAGCTAAAGCCGACGGTATACTGTGGATCAATCGTCAAGGGCGTTGCTTCTGTGCGATTTTCTACGCCCTTCTTTGTTTCGGTGACCAAGCTCCACATCTGGCCGCCCGTGATCGTCCAGCCGCTTTCGAACGCCGCTTGGGCCCAGAATTGCCGCTGACGAAATGTGTAGCTGTTGCTTTCATTGTTGTTCGAGGTAACGCCAGCCGAAAGGAAGTCCCCTTCGAAGTAGCCGCCGATCTTAACGGTGTCAAGCTTGCCCTGGACTAGCATGCTGATGCGCGACTGCCGACCAGAAAAGTTAAACTCCGAAAGTTTCGAGTTCGAAGCGCCGGAAAATGGTGTGCTCTTGAAGTCCGTATTGATGTCGTTCGTAATGCCTCTCTGGCGCCAAACCGTTTCTGCCGCCATGAAGCCGCCGGGAGTAAGCGTGATGCCCTTGAAGCGAATTTGATACGCATCGGGCTTGTCTTCATCGGGCGAGGCAACGAAACCGGCAGAAAATGCAGGCTGGGCAGCCAAACTGGAAGCTGGCGATGCGCCCTCATTCACGAGGGGAGCATTCACCGCTCTCAGGTTCTGCTGCATCGCCTCCATTTCGTGGCGCTGTTCCTCCAATGCTTCGTTCTGCTCCTGGAGCTGTTTGGACTGCGCCTCGAGGAGTTCACGAAGCTGCTGAAGCTCGTTTTCCATGGTCGGCGAGGCCGGTTTTGCCGGCGTCTCCGACTTGGAGGAAGCCGCTGGCGTCTTATTATCCGTTGCGGCTTTCGAAGCATCCGCCGACTTGGCAGCGGTTGAATCCTTGTCGTCCCCCGTTCCAGCGGCTCGTGCTATCGACGGAGACGCAGCGATGCCGAACGCCAGAATCCATAGTGCAAGTGCTCGCATTCCCTTCCTCCTTGAAATTTAACTTCCCACCTACCGGTCCGTGCTAGCCCCGGCTTCAGCCAAGCCCATGGCCCACCAAAGCCTCCGGGCCCCACCGTCCGGTTGCAGCGAATCGGCGTCCACCAATACCCGCATCTGCTGATGGTGCCGGCCTAACGGAGATGAAACGCGCAAAAAAGAGCTGCAACTGATTTCGCACTGGCGCGGAGAGAGACCACCCGAGTTTCAGCCGCGCCTTCCCCCTTGACCAATTGCGGGGACGGCAAACCTTATGTGTCCGCCTTGAACTACCCGTGACGGGAGTGTTAATTGTGCGTTACAACGGCTGGAAGAGCTTCTGAAGAGGGCGCTTTGGAGCAAGCAGGGGCTGGGTGAGCCAGCGAAGCGGCGCTACGTAGATTCGAACCCGGAAGCAACTCGTGAGACATTGCCTGGCTCGTCGCCGGTCACGGTACTTCCGCTCGTCGAGGGCACAATCCGGCGAAAAGATAGAATGCTAAAAAATCTGCGGCGGCAAAGACCGCAGCGGTAGGCGGGAATGCCGAGCCAGCGCTTCAGGGAAAGCACGGTGCCGTCCTCGACACGCTCGCGGGAGATGCGTTCGAGGTCAAAGTTTCCGCACTTCGAGCAGTGCGCGTAACGACCGAACGAATAGGCAACGCGTCGAGCATAGAAGCGCCTGTCACAGGTGTGACATCGCCAGGGCCTGAAACCTATGAACGTCGCGAGTAAATCAGGGACTCCGTCTCGATGCGAGCGGTAACAGTCAGCACTCCGACATTGGGGACAGATCATCCTATAGCCTGGCCTGACTCCTTACCGGTGTGGGCGCCCGTATTTTTGTGAGCATACTCAAAATGCCTCGAGCAGGCAAGGTGGGATGAATCGGGCGCGAAGTGTAGAATCAATATCGTTAGAATTGCCACTTAGAGGAAGAGAATGCCCCAATACACTGACGCTCACTCGATGGCGGGAATTCACGCCCGCTTACCCAAGCTGGAGACGTGGCCCAACCACTTTCCTGGCTACGACATCACCATTCAGTTTCCGGAATACACCTCTGTTTGCCCAAAGACCGGACTGCCGGACTACGGCAAGATCACGATCCGATACGAACCGGGCAAAGTTTGCCTCGAGCTGAAGGCTCTGAAGATGTATCTGCTCGCGTACCGAAATCTTGGGATTTTCTATGAGAACGCGGTGAACCGCATGCTCCGCGACATCGTCGATGCCGCTCGACCCGTCAGTTGCCGCGTGACCGGTGAATTCACCCCTCGTGGCGGTCTTACCACCACGGTGGAGGCGATTTGGCCTCGGCGCCGAGGAAACAATCGCCGTCGCAAAGCATAGACAACTCCTCGCACCTCAGCCATAATTCCGCCATCGATGAGGCGGCTCTGCCGCCGGAAGGAGATCTATGAGTTTGAGTTCTACGCCGCTGCCGCATCCCCAGCCTGAAGAACCAATAGCAGAAGTGGCGGCTCTGCCTCGATGGGTCGTTCTGCTGTTTGTGATTGCTTTTGTGCTTGTGGCGTATCTGTTGTTCGCCAGCTATGCGGAAAGACAGG
This sequence comes from uncultured Acidobacteriota bacterium, assembly GCA_963815265.1. Lineage (GTDB taxonomy): Bacteria > Acidobacteriota > Terriglobia > Acidiferrales > UBA7541 > Palsa-295. The sequence goes on from CAWFGI010000007.1 coordinate 138,530, forward strand.
CCACGAGAAAGGGCCTCGATGATGCGGACAAGAAAAGTCGCGTCCTGGGCGCGGAACTGGAAAAAACGAATACCCAGCTTGCCGACCTGAAGGGCCAACTCGAAGTCACTTCGCAGAAACTCGGCCTTACTCAGGATGAATTGGCGCAGGCGCGATCTCTGTCAGCGTCTCTGAAGCGGCAGCAGGAAGCGAACAACGCGAAATTGCGCGAGCAAATCGGCGCCGTGGAACAGGACACGTCCGCGAAACTAGGCCAGGTAGCCACGGATATCAGCGGGACCAAGAGCGACGTCGCCGCGACGAAAGCGGACCTGGAAGCCACCAAAGGCAAACTCCAGAGTACGATCGGCGATCTGGGTGTGCAGAGCGGATTGATCGCGCGAAATCATGACGAGGTGGAAGAGCTCAAGCGCCTCAACGAACGCGACATCTTCGAATTCGATCTCAACAAGCAACAGGGAATCCAGCACGTTGGTCCCATTCAGGTAAAGCTGAACAAGGTGGACACCAAGCGCTTCAAGTACACGATGAACGTGGTCGCTGACGACAAGTCGATCGAAAAGAAGGATAAGACCGTCGGCGAACCAGTCCAGTTCTACGTTCGAGGCGCGCGATCGCCTTATGAGATCGTAGTCTTCGAAGTATCTAAGGATCACGCGAAGGGTTACCTGAGCACCCCCAAAGGCGGAGGCGCTCCCGCCGCTGCTGCGGCTGCGAAACCAGCGCCAGGGAACTGAGGCTCGGAGCAACCTGGCCGGTGTCGTAATTTGAAAGCAAAGCCGCGGGGGTGGTGCACTTGAAGACGATTCGTACGTTGTCCTGCGGCTTGCGCCGATTTCGAATAGCTGTCCCGCTGCTTCTGCTTATCGCCGCAGGTAGTCCTCTATTCGCTCAAACTCCATCTCTTTCTGATCGCTTACCCGCGAGCACCGTATTCTTTGCCTATTGGCACGGCATGGGAGCCGTAACGAGAGCGGAAAAGACGAACCACGTGGTGCAACTATTTGAAGACCCGCAGTTCGCGCACGCACGCAACGCGCTTCTCAAAAGTTTGCGCGAAAGCGTTGCCAAGAATGGGCCGGCTACTTCGGATCAAGAGCAAGCGGAAGTGCTGTCGCTTCTCGACAATCCCGCTGTGATGGGAGTTGTTTTGAATCCTAAATCGGACAAGAAACCCGAATCGGACGAGAAACCTGCAACCGATGCGGCGCCTCCTCCGGTCACCGGTTTTTTCGTCGTATACGACGCGCAAGGAAAAACGGCCATCGTCGAGAAATTGCGCGCATTAAACAAGTCTAGCGGTAAAGAAGTGCCCACCGTGATGAGCAACGATTTTCACGGGACGAAAATCGAAGCCCGCGCCACCGGAACGGACGTTTCCTACACCGCCCTCACGCCGAAATACTACTTTCTCGCCGATCAAAAGTCCGTTATCGAAGAACTCGTCCTCCGCTTCGGTAGCGCGGAGAAACCCGCCGATTCTTTGACGCAACTTCCCGAGTATGAGTCGATCCGCCCGTTCGTCGGCGCCGATTCGGCCCTCGAGTTTTTTGCGCGATTCCCGAACCTGACAAAGATTTTGACTCCCGCGCAATTGGAAAAACCGGCCACGAAGTCTGCCGAGAATTTGCGCCTCGATCGAATCAGTGTGTTCGGTGGAAGCATTAGCTTCGCCGGAGAGGCGACGCGATTCCACGGGGCGATGCTCGGCGATGCCGCGGCGGGCGGAGTGTTTGATTTTGCCGGTGGCAGCGCCGCTGCGTTCGTTACCGAGCCGGCCGTAGACGCTGGCCCGATTTTCAGTATTTCGCGGTTTAACTTTGTCGCGATTTATCAAATGCTCCGCGCCGCAGCCGAACCTCTCTTGACATCGCAACAGGCGGCGGCTATGGAAATGTTCGAAAAAACGGCGCAGGGATTCCTCGGTATGCCGATCACCGATGCTTTCCAGCTCTTTACCGGTGAGGTGGCATCCGCAACCTCTTTTGGCAATGATGGTGCAGCTCTGAGAACCTACGCGATTTCGATTCAGAAACCTCAGGATGTTCTTCGAATCCTGCGCGCCGCGGGAGGAGGTTTTATCGTCGGCGAGGATACATCAGGGACTACAACCTACCTTGATCTCGTCTTTCCCGATACCGATCCTAAGACGGGAGCGAAAAAGCGTGAGTTCTATTACGTGGCGGTAACGCCCACAATGCTTTTTGCGGCGCCGCGAAAGGCGCTTATTCGCCAGGCTATGGCTCGTCTGGGCTCCAAGCCCGACACTGCCAAGCCCGACATCGCACCTGCCGCCGGAATTCTTAGCACTGGGGCACTCGCCCAAGAGCGCTCCCTTCTGCCGGAAAAGCTCTCCGGATTAAGCGCCGCCGACATCGCCCAAATTCCGTGGGATAAGGTGATGGCGCATCTTGCCGAAGAGATGGCGAAAGCAAGGGATTCCACCACGCCACCTCCTTCCACCGACTGGCTCCAAATGGTAAAACCGGAAGTTCTCACGCGCCACATTCACACCGGAATCAGCGGCTGGTGGAAGGATTCGCACGGCATCTACTTTGATTCGTACATTCAGTAGGCTTCGCGGTCGCCGATTTTTTCCAGCAATTCCTTTCGCGATGGCAAATTTCCTTTTTTGCTTTTCACTCGCTCTCCACGCTCAGGAAACCGCCGGAATTCCACAAGCAGGAATTCAGACGACAACCGAAATCGTCAAAATTGACGCTAGCGTGCTCGATCGCCAGAGCAAATTTGTGGCGGGGTTGGCGCAAAACCGCTTCCGCGTCCTGGACAACGGCATCGAACAGCCAATTGTTTTCTTCGCGCCCATCGAGGCTCCCGCGCAAGTACTCGTGATGCTCGAGACCAGCCCCGCAGTCTATTTGATTCACGCGGAGCACCTGACCGCCGCCTACTCACTTCTCGATGGCCTCGCTGCCGACGACGAAGTCGCTCTGGTCTCATATTCTCAATCGCCGCAGCCAATGCTTGCTTTTACGCCGGACAAGTCTGCACTGGCGGCCGCTTTGGGTCAGATTCAATACACGCTTGGCATGGGTGATCTCAACTTCTACGATTCCGTTTCGACCGTTCTCGACTGGATTGCGCCACTTCACGGGAAGAAAGCAATCGTGCTGCTCACCACGGGCCTAGATTCTTCGCCGCCCGAGCGGTGGGATGCGCTGGTGCAAAAGCTCAAGAAGGACGACACTGTAATATTCGCGGTCGCGCTGGGCGGCTCTTTGCGGCACCCTTCAAGCGCAAAGAAAAAGAAATCAAAATCTGCGCCAAAACCAGACGAGACCGGCGAACCACCAAATCCGCTGACCTTTGCGAAGGCCGATGCGGCGCTATTGTCGCTCGCAAAAATCACCGGCGGACGCGCTTACTTTCCCGAGTCGCCGAATGATTTCGTCACGATCTATCGCGAGATTGCATCTGCTCTGCGGCACCAATATGTTCTCGGCATTGCGCCTCAGCACGACGGAAAATTCCATTCGCTCACCGTGCAGGTCCTGGGCGCTAACGGAGCATCCGGCTCCGAGTCGATGAAATCAATAAATTCGCCCGACTATCAGATCTTTGCCCGCGAAGGATATCTCGCGCCGGTTCGGTAAACGTATAATCGCGATGTTCTGGTTGTGCGTGTAAATACGAGGAGAGCAAAGCAAAATCATGCGCCGCGTGACGTTTGGCTTCGGAGCCGTCCTGGCGGTACTCGTTGGTTTTGCATCTCATCTCAGCTCGTCGGCGAATCCGCGGATCGCAATCCGGCAAACGGCAGCTCAGCAAATGCCAGCTCCCGCGCGCTTCGCGTTCGGCGGCAATGCCGCCGAGATCCCTGCCGAATTCCTTGAGGATCTTATTTTCGTTCCGGTAGATGTAAACAAAAGCCAGCCGTCGCTGTTCGTGCTCGATTCCACGGCCGCTTCGTCGTCGATCAGCCCAGCCCGCGCGGCCGAGCTGGGATTGAGCGATCTTAGGGACGCGATATTGAATTTGCCCGGCGTCGACATGCCTTTCGTCAATTTTCCGGCTATCGATAAGCCGAATTTTTCGCAGGAGGTTGGGCGACCCTATCGAGGCACGCTGGGCGCCGATTTTTTCAGCCGCGTCGTCGTGGAGATAGATTACGGCCGCCAGACGCTACGACTCTACGATCCCGCCGCATACAAGTACTCGGGAAATGGATCCGTCTTTCCGCTTCGGTTTGATAAGGGTACGCCGTTCATTAAAGCGAGTTTCAAATTGGCAGGCCTGAAAACCCATGACGGAGATTTTGTGGTCAGCACGGCCCTTGATGCCTCTGTGCTCGTCTCGGATCGGTTTAGCGAGGTGCATCGCATTTTCTCTTCGCATGTGAAGACGATCAACGCGTCCGATCCGCAAATCGAAGGAGGCGCAACCGTTGCCCTCGGCCGTCTCACGGATTTCCAAATTGGCCGGTATGAAATTCGAGGGCCGGTCGCGGCGTTTGTTCATACGGGGGCTAATTCCATCCTCGACAATAATCGCGCGGGGGTGATCGGGGGCGGAATTCTGCGGCGCTTTACGGTAATCTTCGATTACGCGCATCAGCAACTCGTTCTCGAGCCCAACACTCATTTCGAGGACTACGAACAAGAAGATAAGAGTGGGATAGCGGTAGTCGCCAAGGGGCCGGGACTTCTCACTTTCGAAGTTGCCTCGGTGCAGCCCGGAACACCAGGAGCGGAAGCGGGAGTGCTGAAGGGCGACGTGATTGCGGGAATTGACGACGAACCCGCGGCAGACCTTACACTCGCTTCGATTCGCGCGCTCTTCCGGCAGGTGGGGCACAAATACAAGCTGCTGATTCAGCGCAACGGACAATCGGTCCAAGTCACCATTCAAATGCGGCGCTTGATTTGAGGTTTGCCGATTATTTCTCGAACTTTCGCAGCGTTTCGGCCATCTCACGAAGGCGCGAATCAACGGCTGCGAACACGGATCCCGGCTCGAATTTTCCGGCTTTGCTGCGTTTGCCCGCGCGAACGCCGGTGAGAATTTCAATTCCCTGCTCGATCGTCGCCACCGGATAGATGTGGAATTTCTTCTTCGCCACCGCCTCAATCACTTCATCGCGAAGCATCAAATCCTCGACGTTCTCAGCAGGGATCAGAACGCCTTGCGTACCGGTGAAACCTTTCAACTTGCACACGTCGTAAAATCCTTCGATCTTCTGATTCACGCCGCCGATCGGCTGCACGTCGCCCTGCTGGTTCACTGATCCGGTGACTGATAGCTCCTGCTTGATGGGGATCTCCGAGAGCGCCGAGAGAATCGCGTAGATCTCTGTTGAACTCGCGCTGTCGCCGTCCACGCCCGAGTAGGATTGCTCAAAGCACACGCTCGCCGATAGCGAAAGCGGCTTATCCTGCGCAAATGTGCGGCGCAAATAGCCGGATATGATCTGCACGCCCTTGTCGTGAAAACGGCCGCTGAGGTTCGATTCCCGCTCCACGTTAATGATTCCCAGTTTGCCCAGTGCCACGGCGGCGGTAATGCGCACGGGCTTGCCAAATGCATAGCCGCCAATTTCAAGCACGCTCAACCCGTTCACCTGGCCCGCGCGCGCGCCGGTCGTATCGATAAATAGCAAATTCTGTTCCACCATCTCCCGGATCTTTGTTTCCGTCAAATTGTGCCGGTCGATTTGCGCTTCTTGCGCTTTCCTCACGTGCTCTGCGGTCACCACCGCCGCTTTTTCGTGTTTCGCCACGTAAGACGCTTCCCGAGCTAAATCTGCCAGATCGAAAAATCGCGCCGTAATCTTCCCTCGCCGGCCCGCACGCCGCACGCCATGTTCGAGAAGCACGGCTACCGCAGTGCGGTCGAAGGGGCAAAGATGCTCGTCATCGCTCAATTTACGCAAGCGGCCCGCGTACTGGCGAATCACCTCTTCGCTCCAGGCCATCTCTTCATCGAATTCTACGCGGACCTTGAAAATTTTCTTGAAGTCATCTTCGTAATCGTAGAGAAGCTCGTACATGTCGCGATCGCCGATCAGGATGATCTTCACGTGAATTTCGATCGGTTCGGGCTTCAGCGCCGCGCTGCTGAAAGGAAAAAATACGTCCACCGGTTGAATCTCGAGCTTGCCGTGATTCAAGGTTCGCTTGAGCGTCCGCCACACACCTGTTTCCGTCAGCGTGTCGAGCGCATACATCACCAGGAATCCTCCGTCCGCCCGGAGAAGAGAACCGCCGCGCAAATCCATAAAATCCGAATTCCAGCCGCCGCGCGTGTCGTAGCTCCTATGAATCGTTCCAAAAAGGTTCGCGTAGGTGGGGATCGTCTCAAAAATCACCGGAACCTTTTCCTGCTCTCCGTGCGCGAGGATTACGTTCACGCCGTATACGCGGAACGGGTCGCGGTCCGTGCGCTCGGGGCGCTGTCCTCCACCGCCTTCCGACGGAGGCTGATCGTCCTCGCCCTCGCGCTCTTTGAACGGATCGAGGTTGTCCAGAATGTGATGCCGCACCTCTTCGAGATACTCGGAAATCTGCGGGTTCGGATATTTCTCTTTCAGCTCTTCGATCACCCCATCGACGAGCACCGAAGCCGCCTCCTGCTCCAGGTAACTCATCTCGCTCGCGAGTTCGCGCGAAAGCGAAAGTGTCTTCCGATACACAACTGTAAATTCCTGCCGGAACTGATCGTATTTGCGCTCCAGATCCTCGGCAGCAACACTCTCGAGCTTGCCCTCCTGCACCATCTTCGGAATCTCTTCGATGGGCACCATTTGCCCTTCGAGCACAGGAAAAATCTCTGGCAATGCGACCGCGCCCACTTGCATGCGTCCCAGAGCGAACTGCTCGCGCGCGATCCGCCTCGTGAAATCATCCATCAACTCTTTTTCACGGACGGTGAACCTCTCCACAATCCGAGTCTTCTGGCGCTGGAAAGGCTCCCCTTCGAAAACCTGTGGAATGCGCCGGCGAAGAAAATCGATTCCCGATTCCACTTCCTTCTTGAACGCGTTCGCCTGCCCGCGCGGAAGAGTGAGCAGCCGGGGGCGGTCGGCATTCTTGAAATTGTTTACATAGCAGCGATCCGGCGCGGTCTCGGTCTCGAGATGCATCTCTTCGACCATCCGCACGATCATCCCGCCGCGGCTGGTGCCGGAAAGCCCACAAACGAAAAGGTTGTAGCCCGATGCTTTGAGTTCGACGCCCATTCGCAGCGCACGCAGCGCCCGATCTTGCCCCATATCGTTGACCGTCGGTTCCACCTCCGCGGTCGTCTCGAATGGGATGCGAGCAGGATCGCAATGCCACCGGAGCTTTTCAGGCGGCAAGCTGCTGACGTGTTTTGAGTTGGAGTTTTTACTCATCGCGAGTTCCGAAGCGGGCTACTCTAGCACGCCATGCCTTTCGCTCCCACCCGCATCGAGAGATTGGTTTCTAGCATCGCTCGGAGCGTATAAATCAAGCAGGCCCGCGGCCAACGCTACGACAATCGGCCCCAGCACGATCCCCAGCATGCCAAAAACGGCGATGCCGCCCAGAACGCTGATAAAGACCACAAGACCGCCCATCTCAGCCCGTCCGCTGATGAGCCAGGGGCGAATGATGTTGTCAATCATTCCCACGATCACGCTGCAAATCAACGCAAGGATAATCCCGTGCACGATGTGGCCTTCCAGCATCAGGCTGATCGACGCCGGAACCCAGATCAGCGCGGAGCCCACCACCGGTACCAGCGAGAAAAATCCCATCATCACGCCCCAGAAAATCGGCGCTCCGATTCCCGTCAATCCAAAGGCCAGCCCGCCAAGCAAACCGTGTGCAGCAGCAGCCACTATGCTCGAAGTCACGCTGGCGAAAATCAGATCGCGCGAATCCCGGATCATTCGATCTCGATACACGCCCTCGAAGGGTAGCACCTGGCGGAGACGGTGAATGAGCGCGGGGCCGTCGCGAAATAGATAGAACATCGCCAGGATCGTCACGGAAAGCTGAAAAGCAAAACTGGCCGTGTGGCGCAGCACCGTGCCAATCTGGCCGGCCACATAAGCAGCAGTCTTTTCGGCGTAACCGCGCAGGGTGCTTGCCAGATCGGTGGCCTCAACCTCGGGAAATCGCCCCTGGAAGCGCATCCACAGGTCATTTACCCAACGGAAGTGGCCGGAGGCGACTTGCAACTGAATGGACTGCACCGCTTCGTATCCCTGGCGGACAAAGGCAATCATGATGAAGATGGTCGGCACAATCAGGATCAGCGTTACACCAATCGTGCTCACGAGAGCCGCCGTTGTCATTCCCCACTTTTTTGCCAACCGCTCATACATCGGGAAAAAGAGAACCACCAGAATCACCGCCCATGCCAGTGATGCAAGGAACGGTTCGAAGACGCGAAAGGCGAGATAGGCGAGAATAGCTACGATTCCATAGAAGAGCGCGCTGCCAAGCTTTTCCTGCGTCGTCGATACAGAGTTCACACTTTCTCCGCTTTGCGGCTCAAACCATCCTGACTGATAGTTGCAATTCGGACGTTTGTCAACCGCACATGCCATTCTGCGTTCTGGGACGCGATGCTACAATCAGGCATTACATTTCGTGCTGAGATTGTTATGCAGAATGTGCCCTGCCAACATACCCGAACGCGCCTGATCGCCAAAGATGACGATTCCCAGTATGTCGAATGCCTCGACTGCGGCGAGATTCTCGAGGCTGGAGAATTGAACGACGGCGCGAATTTCGGCGAATCGCTTTCGGACGCGTAGAGAATACATTTACAGCACAAATCCGCATCCCTTTGTCGTGAACGGGCGTACAATCCGCTCAATCCGAATCAGGAGGCCGCTATGTGGACGCGCATCCTTGTTCTTTCAGCTGTGCTGGCCCTCGCATTTTCCTGCCACGCTCAACAGGGTCAAAGCAGCCAGAGCGCCGAAGAAAAAGCTCCGTCTCCTTCTACGGGCGCAAAGATTCCCCCGGAAGCGCTCAAGGTGGTGAATCCCGTAAAACCCACCGCCGCTTCGATCACCGCTGGGAAAAAGAAATACGGTTACGATTGCGCGATGTGCCATGGAGCCGATGGAGACGGCAAAGGCGATTTGGCGATTGACATGAAACTCAAGATGATCGACTACCGCGACCCTGCAACCCTGAAATCCGTCACCGATGGCGAAATGTTCTATGTGATCAAGAACGGCAACGGCCAGATGCCCTCCGAGGCGGATCGCCTGAAAGATGAAGACATTTGGAATCTGGTCAACTACATCCGCAGCATCCCGAAAAATTCGAAACCACCGGCGGGAGAAAAAGCGAAATCCGACGCCCCCTAGCAGCCCTTACGATTAGCGGATTATTTTATGCCGAACTTTTCGATAATTCGGAGAACGTCCGAAGTGGAAACATCATAGAGCGCGTGCTCGTCTTCCTGTTCGAGCCGCTCGCGGAGGTATTCGGCCCCAATGTAGCTGGCTTCGCGATCCGATAAGTTGCGCCCCGAGCGCGTGCGGAATTCCACAAAGCCGGGATGCGCGAGCCCCAGCACCACGCCTTTCCCGTCCACGAAAAACTTGCAATCCATCGTGTCCGCATGCCGCGTGGCAATTCCATTCCAGCAATGAGAGAAACGGCAGCGATATACGTAGTCCGTCACTTTCGACGGAACATCGAACGCCCCGATGAACTCGCTCATCGCGCCAGCATTCGGAATCGTCGGAAACGCTGCTTTTGCCACTAATCCTCCAGCGCTGCTACTTTCGAGCCCCCACAGCCGCAGGCTGCGCCGACTGCTGGTAGCTTCGCACCGCTGCTGCGACGCCGGCTCCTGCCGGCACACGAAAATCATGATCGAGCAGAACTTTTTCAAACGCCGCCAGAAACAACAACACGTTGTTCTTCTGGCTAGAGTACCCCATTAACCCCACCCGCCAGAGCTTGCCTTTGATTGGGCCGAAACCACCAGCAATCTCAATGTTGAATTCGTCGAGCAGCTGCTGCCTCACCCGACCGTCGTTCACTCCAGCGGGAACCTTCACTCCGGTCACCGTCACGAGACGTTCTGCTGGATTCTCGACAAATAGCTCGAGGCCCATCGCTTCGATTCCAGCGACCAGCGCTTTCTGGTTCTGCAGGTGGCGTTCCCAGCGCGCTTCAAGCCCTTCTTCTAGGACGAGCCGCAATGCTTCGCGCATTCCGTAGATCAGCGAAATCGGCGGCGTGTGGTGATAGGTACGTTCGCTTCCCCACATCGTCATAATCGGCGTGAAATCGAAATACCAGCTTCCCACAGGAGTCTTGCGCGCGCGTATCACATCTTCCATCCGCGCGTTCACGGTGATGGGCGCCATGCCCGGAGGTGCGCTGATTGCCTTCTGCGAGCCGCTGAAGCAAATATCGATATGCTGGCGGTCAATATCCATCGGGACGCCTGCCAGCGTTGCGACCGCGTCCACAACCATCATCGCTCCCAATTCATCCGCCACTTTGCGAAAGTCGTCGAGGCGCTGCACAACTCCCGTCGACGTCTCGCCATGCGCCAGCCCGACGAATTTTATCTTTTTGCCCTTGCCCGCCCGGCGCACATCGTCAAGATCCACCGTCCGCCCATAGGGCGCTTCCACGCGAATCACTTTGGCCGCGCTGCGCTCCGCAATGATCGCCATGCGCTCGGAAAACCAGCCGTTCACGCACACGATGCACTCGTCGCCCTCTTCCAGCGGATTCAAGACCGCCGCTTCAATTCCACCCGAGCCAGAGGCAGATATGGGGAAAGTGATCCGATTCTGAGTCTGGAACACTTTGCGCAAGAGTGCTTGAACATCGTTCATCATGTTGATGAACCACGGGTCCATGTGCCCCACGAGTGGAGTCGCTAGGGCGCGGTAAACGCGCGGGTCCATGCACGACGGGCCTGGCGTGAGCATAATTCGTGTCGGTGGAAGGAGTTCCCCAATCGATTCAGTCATGACTATGTGCCTCGCAGCGAAATTCTAGGTCGGCCTTTACGGGCGACGATGCCTCGATTCAGCGGCCAGGAGGACGAAAATGGCGCCAATTCGAGTGTCTAGTCTCCCTAAAGCAAGCACCTGAGGTCAACCTCCAAAATGGCTCCGAAGGGGCCTGGCATCGTCACGCCCGGGCAAAGATATTGCGGTTTAAAGGCCGCCTCTGTTGCCTTCCACTCCGCCCGTAAGTTACGAGAAAACATGGTGCTTTCTTGCTGTTAGCGGTTTCGCATCCTGTTCCCCGGCCAAGTTGAAAGGCCTATACCCCTATGCTAGATTGCAAAACTGGCCCCAAATCGCCATGGCAATCGGAAAAATCTCGGCGGCTGAGAAGCCGAAGATATCGCGGGTGGAGGTGTACTGGCACACGGTCAGATACCGGACCGTAGTGCTGGTCGTCGTCCTATTTGCAGCGGCTGTCTTCGCTGCCTTCCACTTCGCATTTCCCGAGATGGCTGCCAGCATGATCAACAAAATCTCCGATTCCATCGCCGCGCCTTCTACCAACGAAAGTTCTACTGCTGCCGCGCGTCAAGCCCGCTTCGTCAACCTCGACGGAAAAGTGCAGGTAAAGAAAAGCAACTCGGTGCAATGGGTCAACGCCGACTACCAACTCTCACTGGATAAAGGCGATCTGATTCAAACCGGCGGCGAGGGCGTGGCTCGAATTCAGTTTGCGGACGGAACCACTTACACTGTAAAGGGCGACACGCTGGTCACCGTGGAAGACAACGTGGTGCAGCAGGACCGCGCATCGAAAGTCGGCGTGCATATTTCATCAGGACAAGTAGATCTCGCAACGGGCTCGTGGGAAATACCGGGATCGAAGGCGGAAGTTTCGTTTGAAAATGCTGTGGCCTCCGTGCGCGCGAATAGCCGCGCGGCTGTGCGTAGCGACCCTACGACCAACCAGCAGGAAATCACCGTGGATAACGGAAGCGCGGAACTGAATCGCGGCGGCGAACACCTCGACATCGGCCAGTGGGAGCGCGCTTCGTTTCCGACGGGCGGCCCAATTACGAAGAGTCAAGTGCTGGCTCCGCCGCAATTGGATAAACCGATCAATCTCGCGGCTGTGATCGTCGCCGATCCCAAGCACGATCCGATTCAATTCACATGGAAACCTGTGACGACGGCGAAGTCTTACGAATTGCAGGTGAGCACCACTTCCATGTTCAACAAAGTGGTGATGGAACGGAAGACGGCCGGCTCGAGCGCGGAACTCGCGGGACTTCCTCCCGGGGATTATTTCTGGCGAGTGCGCGCGATCGATGAGAAAAACAACGCGAGCGACCAGAGCGATCCTTTTAAGTTCATGCTTGTCGTTGCAGGTAAAGAACAGGAAATGCTGCTCGAGGTGGACGACACGGAACTTCACGGCAACAACGTGGAGGTGATTGGCCGCACCGAGCCCGGCGCCGCGCTGATAATCAATGGCGAACAGGTAGCCGATATACGTCCCGATGGACATTTCCGGTATTTCACGCAGCCGATGGATCGCGGCAGCCACACGATCGTGATTACTGGCCAAAATCGAAGAGGTGGTACAGCTATCAAAAAAGTTGATGTCGTGGTGCCATAGATGCCGCGCCATTGCACCAACTGGGCATAAGCTTGCGGCCGAAACATTTAAGCTGACTTGCAGGCGCTGCCGCAGCAGCGCTCAAGCGGATTCTGGGGGAAGCGTTACGTGACGAAAAACAGTTACAACATGCGGTCGGTCTTCAGCCTGTTCTCTTCCGATCTGGCTATCGACCTGGGAACCGCCAACACGCTGGTCTTTGCGCGTGGAAAAGGCATCGTGGTCAATGAGCCTTCCATCGTCGCAATCAATAAAAATAGCGGCGAAGTGGTGGCCGTCGGCCGCGAAGCAAAGGAAATGCTCGGCCGCACGCCCGGAAACGTGGTCGCGATCAAGCCCATGAAAGACGGCGTGATCGCCGACTTCAAAGTCACCGAGCGCATGCTCACTTATTTTATTCAGAAGGCGCACAACCGCCGCGTCCTCGTGCATCCGCGCATCGTCATCGGAGTTCCCAGCGAAATAACACCTGTCGAAAAGCGCGCCGTGCAGGACTCCGCTTATCGCGCGCGCGCCAGCGAAGTGTATCTGGTGGAGCAGGCCATGGCCGCTGCCATCGGCGCCGGCCTGCCGATCGAAGAACCATCGGGCAACATGGTTGTCGATATCGGCGGAGGCACCACGGATATCGCCGTGATCTCCATGAGCGGCATCGTCTATTCGCGCTCAGTGCGCGTGGCCGGCAACGAGATGGACGAAGCAGTGATGCACTATTTGAAGCGCAAATACAATTTGCTGGTCGGCGAACGCACCGCCGAGCAGATCAAAATCGAAATCGGCTCAGCCTATCCGCTCGAGAAACCGCTCACTCTCGAAGTGAAAGGCCGCAACCTGATCGAAGGCGTTCCGCGCACGGTAACGATCGACGACAGCGAAATTCGCGAAGCCCTATCCGAGTGCATCGCTACGATTCTTAACGCGATTCGCGTGGCTCTCGAACGCACGCCGCCCGAGCTTTCCGCTGACATCAGCGATCGCGGCATCGTGCTCACCGGCGGCGGCGCGCTCATCAAAAATCTCGACAAGCGCATTCGCGAAGAAACCGGCTTGCCCGTTTCGATTGCGGACGATCCGCTCGCTTCCGTCGTGCTAGGCACCGGAAAAATGCTGAGCGATTTCCGCTTGCTCCGGCTCGTTTCGATTGATTGAAACGCCAATCGCACAGAGCGGTATTTAAAATTTTTGAATATCGGTGTCCGAATATGTCCGACACGCTTATTTCGCGCCATCGCCCGCTGAGCCTACTCGCCGCGCTGATTCTCGCTCAGGTGTTGCTGCTGGCCTTCCAGATTAAGCGTGAAAACAACGTCCGCCTCGTTCGTTACTGGACCGTACAAACTCTCACGCCCGTGGAGCGCGTTGGAACCTGGTCATTCTCGAAGATTGGCGGCTTGTGGAGCGGCTACATCGGCCTTCGCAACGCTCGTACCGAAAATGCGCGCTTGCAGACGGAGCTGGACGAGCTTCGCATGCGAAACCGCGAGCTAGAAAGCCAGGCCGCCGAAGGCCAGCGCCTCGCGAGCCTTTTGAATTTCCGCAATGCGCATCCCGAAGCGTCCATGCTGGCAGCGGAAGTGATTGGAGCCAGCGCCGATCCCACCTCGCACACTCTGTTCATCAATCGTGGCGAGCGGGACCACGTGCGCCGCAACCTGGCCGTGATCACTCCGGAAGGCATCGTCGGAAAAATCGTGGAAGTCTTCCCCACTTCCTCGCAAGTTCTTCTGATTAACGACAAAGAAAGTGGCGTTGGCGCCCTTTTCGCCGGCACTCGCACCCACGGAGTCGTAAAAGGCAGCGGTGATCCGAATCCGCGCATGGATTACATCGTCAACGACGAAAAAGTGCAGGTTGGCGACAAAATCCTCACCTCCGGCGAAGACCACATTTTCCCCAAGGATTTGCCAATCGGAAAAGTGGAAACCGCGAAGGCCGGCAGCCCATTTCAGGCGATTTCGATTGACCCCGCGGCCAGGCTCGACCGCCTCGAAGACGTTCTCGTTCTGATGACGCAGCAGGAACTGACGCCCAAGAAAACCGATGTGCTTCCCGCCACCAGCGAAGTGAATCCCGCGACGAACGCCACACCGCCATCCACGCCGCACGCGCATAATTGACATGGATACTATGCTCAGCGCCGGCGCACGATCGGACTCCAATATCGAGGTTCACAAGTACTATAGCGGCGCGGTTCCGCTCGTCTGTTTTCTTGCGCTCGTCCTGCAAGCGTTCCTTCACAAGTATGGCCGCTTCGCGGAACTGGTCGATCTGCCTTTACTCGTCACCATCTACTTCGGCGTGAGCCGCCGCAATCCGGTAAGCGGTATGTTTCTCGGCGCGGCTATCGGCATCGCCCAGGACGCCCTGAGCCACGACAATCCCATCGGCATGTACGGCATCGCAAAAACGTGCGTTGGCTACGTCGCCTCTTCCGTAGGCGCGCGAATCGATACGGAGCATCCCATCGCCCGCTTTGGGCTTATATTCATGCTTTTCCATTTCCATCAGGTGGTGCTGGCCATTACGGAGCGCGTGCTTCTCGCTCGCCCCATGCCGATGTTCACGCTCCGCCTCCTGCTGGATTCGCTTGTCACTGCAGGGGTAGGTGTCGTACTCTTCGCCCTTCTCGACCGCCTACGCAGAAGGCAATAAGCGCCTGTTTCCAACTCTCCTGTTCCAGCGCTCCTGTCCCTCGGGCCAGCTACCCTCGGCTCCGGACTTTAGGCACAATACATTGACCGAAAGGACATAGCTGGCTTGCGGGCGCACTTTGCCGGTGTTAGTTTTAAATGCCGCTTCGGGTTCCGCCCGATTTTGGTTATCAGGGCGCATCAGGGCCGACTGCATTCCGGCCAAGTAAGACCCCCGCGCAGGAGCTCCATTGCCGTCGTGGAATGTTAACGACCAGAAGGTTCCCCAGGAACGGCTGGCGCTCGTCTCTTACGCTTCGGTAGTTTTTGTGGTGCTGTTGTTAGTCGGATTTTGGAAACTGCAAGTCGTCCAGTCGGGACATTTCGCCGATCTCGCCGAGCGCAATCGCGTACGCTCCATCCCGATTATCGCGCCTCGTGGCGCGATGCTCGATCGCGAAGGCCGCGTGCTCGTTGACAGCTACCCTTCCTTCAGCGTCCTGCTGCTCCGCGAAGACATGAAGGCCATCGAGAAAAGCATTCCTCAAATCATCGACGGGCTCGGAATCAGCCGCCAGGATATTCAGCAGACCCTGGACGCATCGAAAAACGAGCCGAAATTTCAGCCCGTTGTAATCAAACCGGCCGCGAGCCTCGCAGACATCGCTTTCGTCGAATCGCACCGCGCCGATATTCCCGTCCTCGAATTGTTGATGGTCCAGCGCCGCCGCTACCCGCACGGTGAAATGCTCGCGAATACAATCGGCTACGTCGGCGAAGTCTCGCCGCAACAGATGGACCAGAGTGACGGCCACTATCGCCCCGGCGACATCGTTGGCAAAGCCGGCCTCGAGCGCCAGTACAACGAAACCCTCGAAGGCACGGACGGCATGCGCCGCGTCGTCGTGAACAGCGTCGGCAAAGCGATGCGCACTCTCGACAACGTCGAAGCAATTCCCGGCAAGCCGATTCAGTTGACGATCGATTACGACTTACAGGCCATCGCCGAACACGACATGCAGGACAAGGAAGGCGCCGTCGTCGCGATGGACGCGCGCACTGGCGAAATTCTGGCCATGGTCAGCCGTCCCACATTTGATCCCAATGATTTCGCCGTTCGCATTCCCTCAGAAGAATGGGCAAAGCTCAATACCGACAAGGAAACCCCGCTGCTGAATCGCGCGATTCAAGGGCAGCTGGCGCCGGGTTCAGTCTTCAAAATCGTCATGGCTGCGGCGATGCTCGATTCCAAAGCCGTGCCCGAAAACACCTCGGTGTACTGCCCCGGCTACGCGAATTTCTATGGGCGGACGTTTCACTGCTGGCGGCCGCAGGGTCATGGCTCCGTCGATCTTCACAAAGCGATCGTCGATTCCTGCGACGTGTTTTTTTACACCATCGGCAAACAGCTCGGCATCGATCGTATCCACGATTACGCAGCGGGCCTGGGCCTCGGCCGCAGAACCGGTGTTGATTTACCCGGCGAGGAAGCGGGAAATATGCCTTCCGAGGAGTGGGTTGAGCGCGTCTTCCATCACAAGTGGTACGCCGGCGAAACAATCTCCGTCTCGGTGGGACAAGGCGCCGTCACGGTCACCCCCATCCAACTCGCGCGTATGGCCGCGGCCGTCGCGAGCGCGGGAACGCTCGTGCAGCCTCACTTCCTAAAGAATATGCCGGACCTGAAAACCACCCAGTTCCCTCTCTCCGAAAATGCCGTCGAACAGGTGACGCAGGGATTGTACGGCGTGGTCAACGAAGGAGGCGGCACCGGCTACCACTTGCGCTTGCAGAATATTGATTTCTGTGGAAAATCCGGCACCGCGCAGCTGATGAGCTACAACGCTGCGAACCGCATCGGAAGCAAGAAGATGGACGGTTGGTTCGTCGGATTCGCACCCCGCCGTAATCCCGAGATCGTCGTCGCGGCCATTGTCCAAAATACGTTGGAACATGGCGGCGAAGCTGCGGGCCCAGTAGTCCGCGATGTGGTGAAAGCCTTTTACGACAAGAAAAACGCCGGCACGCAGCAGACCGCCGGCGTCACTCCGCCACCCCCCGCTCCGGTTCGTCCTCTGGTCGCGACCGTCGGCGGAGCAAGCCGGTGAAAGCTCTAGGATCATGAAAGACCGTCCGCGCACGCAAGACTTCGACTGGGCCCTGCTCGCCATCGTTGCCGCGATCAGCACCATCGGCGTCCTCGAAATTTACTCCTCGACTCACGCCGCCGCCAACATGGCCGGCCTGCAATGGAGACAGCTCACCTGGATCGGCATCGGCGTGGTGGGCATGTTCCTGATCTCGCGTATCGACTACCACACGTTGATGGATCAGGCTCCGGCATTGTACATGTTCGGCTTAGCCACTCTTCTGATCGTTCTCGCGGTCGGTCATTCCCGCTTTGGAGCCAGGCGCTGGGTCCAGCTTGGTGGCGGCCCAAATTTGCAAGTGTCAGAACTAATGAAGTTGATTATAATCATAGTATTGGCGCGCTTCTTTGCGGAGGTGCGCACGGATCGGCTCACGCTCACGGATTTGCTGAAAGTAGCAGTGCTCACCGGCGTACCCGTGGGCCTGATTTTGGTCCAGCCCGATCTGGGCACAGCGATGGTGCTCGTGCCGGTGGCAGTAGTAGGAGCGTTTCTCGCTGGAATTGAATGGAAGCATTTGGCAGTGGGTGCGGTACTCGTGGCGCTGATGATTCCGATTGGTTGGAACATGCGGCGCCACCTGAAGCCTTATCAGCAGCAGCGTATTGAAACTTTCCTCCATCCAGAGGAGAATCCACGCGGCGCTGGTTACCAGATTCTGCAGTCGGAAATTGCGGTTGGCTCCGGCGGCTTCTGGGGCAAGGGCTTCGGCAAAGGCAGCCAGAATCAGTTGGGCTTCGTGCCGGTGCGTTATTCGGATTTTATTTTGGCCGCGCTGGCTGAGGAGCAGGGCTTCATAGGAGTTTGCGTCGTTTTGCTGCTGTATCTGGGCTTGATTCTGCGGCTCGTGGATAATGCGCAGAAGGCGAAAGATCGTGCCGGGATGTTTGTGGTTATGGGCGTCACCGCAATTCTGGGCTTCCACGTCCTGGTGAACGCCTCGATGGTGATCGGTTATATGCCTGTCACCGGCATTCCGTTGCCACTGATGAGTTATGGCGGATCGTCTACCGCTTTTGTTTTTTTGGCTTTGGGCCTGGTGATGAACGTCCGAATGCGGCGTTTCGTCAATTGAGGCTGGTTTGAATTTGATTTGAAGATTTACCCGGACTGCGCGCACGTTTGACAGCCGGATTTCGAATTTACTTTAGGATTGCATCGGGTGAAGACGGTAGTTATCCATCCACACGGCACGTCCGTCCTGGGCGGCCTGTCATGGTCACAACTAAATCCATCCTTGCGCCAGGCGGGCCGAGCCCGTGTGCTCGCTGTACCTGCCGGCGCGACCGCCCCCACTCGATGCCCATTGAGGAGTTTTCATGTCGAAGGAAATGGTTATCTCGGCGAACCCCCACGAGACACGGGTCGCCATTTTGGAAGAAGGACAGCTTTGTGAATTTTACGTCGAGCGGGAAAAAGAATTTGCGCTAGTCGGTAGCATCTACAAAGGCCGTGTCACACGCGTGCTGCCAGGCATGCAATCGGCCTTCGTCGAAATCGGACTCGATAGCGACGCTTTCCTCTACGTCAGCGACTTCCTCGAGGACCTCGAAGAATTCGACCACATCGTCACCACTGCGGAGGAAAAAGTTCAGAAGATGCAGGACCAGGGTGGCCAGGTGTTCAGCACCGCCGCTCCGTCCACGCCGGCGCTTGAGCCGCTGGACGTGGAATCAGCGCCGCCCGCTTCAAGCGAGTCTGCGCCTGCCCAGCATGCCGCTGCCCACACTGGCGCGCACGACGAATCCGCCGAAGCATTGGACGCGCACGCTCCTTCAGGCAATGTTGCCCCGACCTACAATTCGCCTCCCACGAGTCGTCCGCGCTATGAGAATCGCCACGAAGGCCGCCCGAATCGCGGAGGCGGCGGTCGCGATTTTCGTGGTGGACGTGGCGGCGGCCGCCGTGGTGGCCGCCCGAATCGCGGAGGAGGAGGCAGCAGCGGTGGGCGCGGTGGCGATCGCCGTTATGGCCGCGAATTGCCTCAGTCGAAATACGCCTCGCACCGGCCGTACGAGGATCCTTCCACCGAATCCGCGCCACCGCCGGACGGTTACGTCCCGACGATCCTTCCCGGCGAATCCTTGGCAAAATACAAAGCGCCTTCGTCGGCGCCAGTCGTAGCTCCGCCGGAATCAGCTCCGCCGCTCACACCTGCGAGTTTCCCGCCGGAGCCCACGCGCGATTCGCTTTCACCCGCGCCGCCGTCGGACTCCGTCCAATCGGAGCAGGCTTCCGCGCCGTCGCACTCGCCGTCTTATTCTTCACCTGCGCCATCTCGCTCAGCATCGTCCTACCCAACCTCGTCTCACTCATCCTCCGCAGGCTTCGAGCCTCTGCCCGGCGAGTCAATCGCGAAGTGGAAAACCCGCGAACCCGTTCACGAAGAGCCGGTCACTGAACGCAATCCTGAACAACCTTCGCACCCAAGTGCCTCCGCCTTCGAGCGGACCGAATCAGGGGCGGATGCCAGCTACGAAGCGCACGAAACTTTCGCCGCTCGCGATGATGCCGAAACGGAAATCGCCCACTTCGAATCCGAAGCGGAAGCCGAACCTCTCGCCGGTCACCTCGAAGCCGCGCATCACGACCTTACGGAAGAAGAAACCGCCGCTCTCACCGAGCACGTTGCCGAAGCCCAAAGCGAAGCAGCCGCGCTCCGCACCGAAGAGGATCGCATCGCGCCGTTCGGTGGCCTCCGCGCTCTCGATGAAGATATTCACGAGCATCACGAATCGGAAGAAGTGGTCGAAGTTGAAGACACTGTGATCGACATCGAAGAGCGCGAACTCGACGAAGACAACGATCACGAAGACGACGACCACGAATCCGACCTCGACGCCGAAGCCGACGAGGCTCACGCCGCAGCGCATGCCGAAGTCGAAGCCCAGCAAGCCGGCTCGGAAGCCTCAGACGCGTCGCACGAAAGTTCCGATCCCTCTGCCGCAGAAGCCGGCTCGCCCGGAAACAGCTATCCGGCCGCGTCCGAAAATCAGCCGCCTCAGGAAAAGCAGCCCTGGAACGCGCGCGTCCAGAATGATTACCGCTCGCGCATGCAGCACCCCTCGCGCCGCGGCGGACGCGACCGCGGAGGTCGTCACGATCGCGGCGGACGTCCCGACCGTGGCCGCCGTCCGCAGCATGGGCCATCGGGAGGCCATAGCCATGGCCACCGCACGCCACCGCGCCGCACGCAGCTCATTTCTGACATGCTGAAGCAGGGCCAGGAAATCATCGTCCAGATCGCCAAAGAGCCGCTCGGCAAAAAAGGCGCGCGCATCACCAGCCACGTCGCTCTTCCCGGCCGCTATCTCGTCTACATGCCCACGCTCGATCACACCGGCGTCTCGCGCAAAATCGCTTCCGCCGAAGATCGCGCTCGCCTGCGCCATCTCGTCAATGAAGCCAAGGGCCAGGGTGGCGGAGGATTCATCGTCCGTACCGCCGCAGGAAGCGCCACGGCCGACGAAGTAAAAACCGACGTCGAATTCCTGATGCGCACGTGGCAGGAAATCAAGTCGCGCTCCGAGCAGCGTAAAGCCCCCTCGCTCCTGCATCGCGATCTGAATCTCGTCGAGCGCATCCTCCGCGATTACATGACTCCCGATTTCGGCGCCATCTGGGTGGATTCGGAAGAAGAATTCGCGAAGGTCGTCGAATTCATGAGCCGCTTCCAACCCGCGCTCGTGAATCGCGTCAAGCTCTACACCAAAGAAACGCCGGTCTTCGAAGAATTCGGCATCCAGCAGGAAATTGACAAAGGCTTGCGCCCGAAGGTCTGGCTGAAATCGGGAGGCTACATCGTTATCAACCACACTGAAGCGCTCGTCGCCATCGACGTCAACACCGGCAAATTCGTCGGCAAAGGCTCGAATCGCCTCGAGGACACCATCGTCCGCACCAACCTCGAAGCCGTGAAAGAAGTTGTCCGCCAGATGCGCCTCCGCGATCTCGGCGGCATCATCATCATCGACTTCATCGACATGGAAGAGCGCCGCAATCGCGAAAAAGTGATGGCCGCTCTCGAAGACGCTCTTCGCGCCGACCGCGCCCCCTCGAAAGTCCTGCGCTTCAACGAATTCGGCCTCGTCGCCATCACCCGCAAGCGCACCAAGCAGGCTCTCGAGCGCACCCTCTGCCAGCCCTGCCCCTATTGCACCGGCTCAGGCATGGTGAAATCCATCCCCACGCTCTGCTACGAAATTCAAGCCGAAGCGCGCAAGATGGCCCCCGATGTGGATTCCGGCAGCCTCACCCTGCGTCTGCATCCGGAAATCGCGAAGGCGCTGAAGACGCGCGAATCCTCGCTAATCGAAGAGCTCGAGCGCTGGACGAAAAAAAGCATCATCATCCAGGCCGACCCCACGCTGCATTGGGAGCAGTACGACATCTATTAAGTTGAGGGGAAATTTTGCGCCTGGACTTAACCGCAACTTAACCACGCATCCGTAGCTCACGTCCCGGCCGTGCGAGAATCGCACGGCCTGACGTGAGGCCTCTCCTCTTGCCATGCGCACTCGCGGTGCTTACGCCTACTTCTTCGCCGGCGGCGCGGGCGCATGCTCGCTGCTCGGCGGCACGATGCCCTTCATGCGCATATACGTCACCAAATTGCCGTAGTGCTCCATGTTGTGCATGTTGTTGACGATCAGCGCACTCATCCGCGGCGCATCATTCCCAAACAACTTAATAGTCTCCGTCGCCGAAGCGTCAGTCATCCTGCCGTAAGCCTTGTCGCAATAAGCGAACGCAGTATTGAGCGCCGCAATGAGATCAGCCTTGGAGGTCTTCGTGTGCTCGATGTCCAGACCCGGGCCTTTCTCGCCCAGCGCCATGGAACAGAACTCATACTGCGCATCGGCCAGGTGTCCCACGATCTGGCCATAGCTGCGCACCGTATCGACAGGCTTAAAGCCGTAATTCTCCTCCGGCATCTTCTCAGCAGACCGCGCCAGAAGGAACTTCAACCGCGCATACGCTCCCTTGTTCCAACTGCTCAGCGGATTCTCCGCCGCCACCCCAGGTTTCTCCTGCGCCGGCTTATCCTGAGCCAGCGCCACCCCAGCCGGCACCAAAAGCCACAGCACTAGCATTCGCACAAATGTTTTCATGGGCTCTCCTCCCCAAAAGCTTTACGCAACGCCCGGAAAGAAGTTACACGCTTTGCCTGAAATCAAAAGTTTTTTGTGGCGAGGTACCCCATCCTCAGCCGCCTTTGAGGAGAGTGCGGTTTTCCAGCTGACCCCGCATTCAGCCCCGTTGAATCTGGCGAACACCGATTCACCCACCCTCTGGAGGTTCCGCAGCCTTTCAGTTATTGTTTAGGCCCGTGCCCGAAACTAAACTGCTCAAGGTTTGCCTCGTCGCGGCGCTCCTGTTTTCGCCTATCGCTGCTGCGCAGGCTCCCAGCCTTTTCAACGCCACTCCCGTTCAATCCGGCTCCCAAAGCCCTGGCACTACTCCCAAACCCTCGGCACCGGCTGATTACTCTAAAGAACCGTTCGTCATTGAATCGATATCAACCGCCGTTGCATTTAAGAACGACGGCACATCTTCCTCAGATTCTGCGATACGAGTTCATATCCAGTCCCAGGCAGGCCTTCAACAATTCGGCCTTCTGTCATTCCCCTACGCGTCGGCCAACTCGACGATGGAAATTGTCTATGTTCGCGTCACAAAACCGGATCATCGCCTCATTGAAACGCCGGCCGAAAACAGCCTCGATATGCCTTCCGAAATCACGCGTCAGGCTCCCTTCTACAGCGACCAAAAAGAAAAACAGGTAGCGGTCAAGGGCCTCGAAATCGGCGATACTGTCGAATACCGGTACCGATCGCAGACGACCACTCCGCTCGATCCCGGACAATTCTGGTACGCGTATAATTTCCTGGAGGCGGGAATCGTTTTAAGCGAAACGCTGAAAATCAGCTTTCCTTCGGGTCGCTACGTCCAGGTTGTAAGCCCCAAATTCAAGCCGGCGATTGCCAACGAGAACGGCAACGCGGTTTACACCTGGCAGACCGCGCATCTTGAAAACAGGTCGAAAGATGCTGAAGTAAATTCTCCTGACCCGGATGAGCCTGATCGCGCGTCCGTACAGCTCACCACATTCAAGAACTGGAACGAGGCCGGACAGTGGTTTCGCAGTCTTGCAGCTCCGCGCGCTGCCGTCACTCCGGACGTTCGTCAGAAAGCCGAAGAGCTTACCCGCACCGCCAAAACCGAGTCCGAAAAAATTGAGAGCATCTACCACTACGTTTCGACGAATTTCCGCTATATCGGTATCGCCCTCGGCATCGGACGGATCCAGCCCCACGCGGCTACAGATGTTCTGACGAATGACTACGGCGATTGTAAAGACAAGCATACCTTGTTCGCAGCCCTGCTCGCCGCCATAGGCGTGAAAGCGTACCCGGCCTTGATCAGCTCCGCCGGCAAGATCGATCCTGCGTTTCCTTCGATCTCCCAGTTCGACCATGTCATTACCGCTCTTCCGCGCGAAAACGGGTTTCTATTTCTCGATACCACACCCGAAGTCGCCCCGTTCGGTTATCTCATTGCTGGCTTGCGTGATAAGCAGGCCCTCGTAATCCCCGATGACGGCCAGGCCCAGTTGGTGAAGACACCTCCCGACCCTCCCTTCAAATCGTTTATGACCTTTGAATCCGAGGGAACTCTGAACGAGGCTGGCACCTTCGACGCCAAAATGCAGATCACCCTTCGAGGCGATGCCGAACTCCTTTACCGTTATGCCTTCCGTCGCGCCGGTCAGCCACAGTGGAAAGATGTCATGCAGAAGGCGTCCTCCTTTCTCAATTTTGGCGGCACGGTAAGCGATGTTGCTCTTTCACCACTCGACGCCACGGATGCACCTTTTCACATCGAGTACAACTACAGTCGCAAAGAATTCGGCGATTGGGAAAATCGCCGCATCACTCTTCCCTGCCCGCCGATGTTCTTGCCGGACCCGCCCGCCGAGGCCGACGCCGCAAAACATCCCAAGCCTATCGAGCTGGGCTCCCCGTTCGATGCGCTCTATCGGGGCACCGTCAAGCTGCCCTCGAATTCACATCCGCACCTTCTGCCTTCGCTCGATTTGCACGAAGCTTTTGCCGACTATCACAGTGCCTACTCCGTTTCCAACGGCGTTCTTCACTTTGAGCGGCGCTTGACTACGACGAGTCGCGAAGTTACCCCCGCTCAATTCAACTCCTACCGCAAATTCACCAAGGCGATTACCGGCGACGAAACTACCTTCATTACTCTCCGAGCCGAAGACTTTGCCTCGGCCGAGACTTCCGATAATCCAGAAGCTCGCGAGTTCTACAAGCAAGGCGCCGAAGCCTGGCGCAACAATGATCTGCCCCAAGCTGCGATTTTTTACCAGAAGGCGCTTGAGAAGGATCCAAAGTTTGCGGGTCCGATGTATTGGCTTGGCGCGGCGCATGTCGCCATGGGCGAGGCGGACCGCGGCATCGAAGAAATGAAGAAGTCGCTTACGCTCGATCCCTCGCAGGTAAATAACTACGATTATCTTTGCTCCACGCTTGTGAGGCACCACCGCGAAAATGAAGCCCTTGATCTGTGGAAGCAGCTCTTAAAGATCAATCCGGACGCTTCGCAGGCCCTCGAGAATGAGGTGAGGCTCCTCTTTTCGCTCGATCGCTATGCGGACGCTATTTCTGAACTTGAAGCGGCGGCCCTCCGTTACCCCGATGTACCGCGCATTCACCTGGAATTGGGACAGGCCTACGCCTATTCTGGAAATTCGGAAAAGTCCATCGCCGCTTTTCAGAAAGCCCTGGCAGCGGACTCGTCACCCTGGACACTAAACAACGCGGCCTACGCGCTGGCCGACAATAACATCCACCTGGACGATGCCCTGAAATATGCGCAAAAGGCCGTCGCCGGCATCGAAGAGAAGACCGCTGACATCTCACTGGATAAGTTGCTTCCAGACGACATCCATACGCCCGATGCCCTCGCCGCATACTGGGACACTCTGGGTTGGATCCATTTTCGGCTGGGCCACTTTGAGATCGCCGAAAAATATCTTCATTCCGCTTGGCTCGTCAGTCAGGATACTACCATCGGCGACCATCTTGGGCAGGCGTGTGAAAAGCTCGGTAGAAAGCACGACGCTGTCGCTGTCTATTCCGCTGTCCTCTCCATGGGCCACGCGCCCGCTCAAACCAAAGCTCGGCTCGATGCGCTCCGTTCGGGCTCACCACGCGCGCCAGGAGCAGCGCCGCCGGGATCGTCTCTGCAGGACATGCGAACCTACAAGCTCGGCAAACTCTCCAAGATTCACACAACCGCAGAATTTTACGTTTTGCTGAAATCGGCAGGAAGGCCGACCGATGTCAAGTTCATTAGCGGCTCCCAGGATTTGAGCGGTGCAACTAAGCCCCTCGAAGCCCTGAAATTCAACGTCCTATTTCCCGACACCGCCGAAACCCAGATCCTGCGGCGGGGCATCCTCGATTGCGAACCCGAACTACCTGGATGCGTCTTCGTTTTGATTCCACCCTCGTCTGTGCAGTTTACGAAATTGCCGGGCTCTTGAAGTTTCCGTCACGATTCTTCCCGCTTCTTCCTACTCCTGATCTTCCCTCGCGCTTCACTGAAGCCCCTTAGATTCTTAGGAATCGCCCCTTGCGCTCCGCTATACATCTTCCTAGAATCTAGCCGCGTCTAAATAAAGCAGTGGGGGTGCTGCCCGCGTCAGACGGCCGACAAGGCCACGCGGACATCGAGCGCTGCGGCTGATTACAACTTCGGCAGCAGTCAGGCCACCCCGGTTTTCGCCGGGCGGGCCGGAGTCACCGCGGTTTTAATCTACGGTGGCGCGATTAAAGATCGAGCCAAGCGGCTCTTTTTCAATAACATAAGAATTCTTAATCGGCGGTAAAAGGCACCTAAGGATTGGCGCCCCGATTAAAAAGTCGCGGAGGTAAAAGAGTGGAGGTTGCATCTTGAGGTTAGCTAATGACCATCAGCCGTGAAGACGTTCTGCGAGTCGCCGAGCTTGCCCACCTCGAGCTGACGCCCGAGGAAATTGAGCTCTATCGCGGCCAGCTCGACGAGATCATCGCCTACGTCGGCAAGCTCGAGAAGCTCGACGTCGCAAACGTGGAGCCCATGGCGCAAGTCCTCTTCGCTGCGCCCAGTGAAGACCATCCGAGACTCCGCGACGACACGCTGGTTCCGTGCGACGTCGCCGAAGCGGTGCTCGCGCAAGCCCCTGACGCGGCCACGCCCTTCTTCCGCGTCCCGAGGGTGATCGAGCGGTGAGCGAGATACTGGAAAACGAGCGATGAGCGCTTCCTCCACGTGGACGATCGCCAGCGTTCGTGACGCGCTGCGAACCAAAGAGATTTCCGCGCGCGAGCTCACCAAGGACTTCTTCGCCCGCATCGAAAACCGTAACCGCGAGCTCAACGCCTTTCTCGCGCTCTCCATTGATCGCGCCTATGCGCAAGCGGACCGCATCGACGCCGTGATCGCCAAGGGCGACGCACTTCCGCCGCTCGCCGGCGTTCCGATCGCCGTCAAGGACGTGATCAGCACCCGCGGCATAGTTACGACCTGTGGCTCTAAGATCCTCGAAACCTACGTCCCGCCCTATGACGCGACTGCCGTCAAGCGCCTCGAGCAAGCCGGCGCTGTAATCCTCGGCAAGACCAACTGCGACGAGTTCGCCATGGGCAGCTCCAACGAGAACTCAGCATACGGTCCAGTACGGAACCCGGTCGCTCTCGACCGCGTCCCAGGAGGCTCGAGTGGCGGCTCCGCTGCGGCTGTGGCAGCCGGACTAGCGGTTGCGGCGCTCGGAACCGACACAGGAGGCTCGATTCGGCAGCCGGGTGCTTGCTGCGGCATCCCTGGAATGATGCCAACATACGGACGCGTATCCAGGTACGGGCTTATCGCGTTCGCTTCTTCGCTCGATCGCATTGGTCCACTGACACAAAATGTTACAGACGCTGCCGTATTGATGTCTATTATCGCCGGGCATGATCAGAACGACTCTACTTCGGCCGCCCTGCCCGTTCCCGATTACGCCGCCAGCGTTGAGAAGCCGCTTGCGGGTATCCGAATCGGGGTGCCCGAGGACTACTTCGGAGAGGGCCTAGATCCCGAGGTGCGGGAAAAGGTGCTCGCGGGGATCGCTCTGCTCGAAAAGCTCGGCGCCAAACGAATCCCCCTGCACATGCCGCACACGGGCTATGCGATCGCGACTTATTACATCGTCGCCACGGCTGAGGCGAGTTCGAACCTCGCGCGATACGACGGAGTCCGCTACGGCCTTCGAGTGCCGAGTTCGAGTTTGCGCGAGATGTACAAGAAGACTCGCGAGCGCGGGTTCGGTCCCGAAGTGAAACGCCGAATCATACTCGGCACCTATGTTTTGTCCGCCGGCTACTACGACGCCTACTATCTACGCGCTCAGAAGGTTCGCTCGTTGATCGCTCGCGATTTTGCCGACGCGTTTCAAAAGGTGGATGCGATTGTCACGCCGACTGCACCGACGCCGGCGTTTCGCCTTGGCGAGCGAACGGCTGACCCATTGCAGATGTATCTCGCTGATATCTATACGGTTACGGGTTCCCTGGCGGGCATTCCGGGCATCTCCGTACCGTGCGGAAAGACGAAGGCCGGCCTGCCGATTGGCATGCAGATTTTTGCTCCGCACTTTGAGGAAGGCCGTGTGCTGCAGATCGCGCGCGCTTTCGAAAAAGCAGACGGGTTTACGATATGAGATTCCGAAAGCCGCGGAAGGCGCTCGAAATCGATCCCGCATTTTGTAGGCAACGCCGCGAATCTGGAGCAAGCAGTCTTCCTGAATCTGTAGAAACTTTCCGCGCATGGCATTTTTCTTTCCCATTCATCGGTTCGAGCCATCGGCTTGAGGAACAGCGAAGGGAATGCAAAGCCCTCGCAAATTGCAGAATTCAAATGACTTCGAGAATGGTCCTAGCCGAATGGTTTACGTTCGCTGGAACGGAAGGACTATTGCTTGCAGAGGATGCGGCATTTAGTCTCGATTCAGCATCGAACGGTTCGGGAGGCGGCAAAGATGGTTCGGGTACGATCGAGCCAAAAGCTTTTCACAGAGGACGAAGTGGTTCGGCTCACCGGAATCTGCCTCGACCACTTGCGCGCTCTCGCACTCAACAAGCACCTCGGCAAACTTGCCCGGGTAGCCTCAGCCGCGGGCGCCGAAGCCGAGAAGTGGCTTTTCACGAATTCCGACCTGATGATCCTCACGGTTCTGCATCCGCGCTGCCAGCACTAGTTTCTCCGCCTCAAAAGTTCTCCGGTTCCTTATCCCCGAAAGCTCGAATCTGCATCTCAAAATACTAGGTGAATGGGTGATGTCTGTGCGAGAGAAAACCGCTGCGGTGAGGTTTCGTCGCGTCCGTTGCGTGCTGACGATCATCGGCGCGGTTGCCTCTTGTGCGTTGCTCGCATCTCCCGCCAGGGGTCTGGCAGTTTCGGTGCAGCAACCGGCGCAGTCCGCGTCTGCCAAATCTTCGGATGCAGGCCAGCAGAACCAATCTGCGGCTCCTGAGTCGAAGAGTGCCCATCTCCCGCGCGGGAAAAAGCTGATTCTGAAGGATGGCAGCGTCCAGCTTGTGCGTGAATATCAAGTGATGGACGACCGAGTGCGGTTCTACAACACGGAAAGATCGCAATGGGAAGAGATGCCGGCGGCTCTTGTCGATTGGGACGCGACGAAGCAGAGCGAGGCAGACCAGAAAAAAACGGATGCTGCGCTGCTCAGCTCCGTCCACAAACAAGAGCAGGCGCGCCGCATCATGCCGCTCGATGTGGACGCGAGCTTGGAAGCGGCTCCCGGCGTTTTCATTCCCCCGGGCGAAGGGCTGTTTGTTTACGACGGGAAATCCGTACTGCGGCTCACGCAAGCGCAGGCGGACAACAAGCGAGACAAGGCAAAGGTCGTGGAACAGGTACTCGTCCCGATTCCGGTGATTCCTTCTCGACGCAACCTCTCGATTCCAAGGCCGCACGCCGAGGTGCGCGTGCACAATGAGCAGCCGGAATTCTATATGCGCACCGCGGACGGCCGCGAGCCCAACATGATTTTGATTCGAACGAAGGTGCACGGCGACTCGCGCCTGATCGAGAACGTTGACACCTATTTCGAAGCAATCACAAAAACGAAGCGAAATGAAGTTATCGCTGAACGCTGGCAGATAGCTAACGGTGTCTATCGTTTCACGCTCAGCCAATCGCTCGAACCAGGCGAATACGTGTTTACTGAAATCGTGAAAGGCGAAGGAACGAATCTGTACGTGTGGGATTTTGGTGTGGACGTTGGCGGGAAAGCTTCCGCCGCGAAACAATAGCGCCTCGCAAGGTTACGACGCGAAGAAAACTAGTTTGCTTTTGCAGGCTGTTCTTGAAGAAGTTCGGACAGCAGCGTCGCCAGAGCGGAAATTTGAAATGGCTTTTGAAGAACCTGCGCTCCCCTGTCAGCAAATGAGGCAATCGTCGAACGCTCGAGTAAGTCTCCTGTCATGAAAACAAAGCGGGGCAAGGAACCGCCGGCTTGAGCCCTAAGCTGTTCGAACAACTGCTCGCCGCTCAAGCCCGGCAGGTTGAAATCGCAGAGCACCATGTCATAGGTGTTGCCGGCCAATAAAGCGAGCGCCTCTTCCGAACTCGCCGCACACTCCACATGCATCCCTCGCGCGGAAAGGCCATCCTGCACAATTTCACGGATGCTTTCTTCGTCGTCAACGATCAGCAGCTTTCGGCCATTCAGCGCCGACAAGACAGGGGAAGCGTTTCGCGCAGATGTGGAATTGGGAGCCTCGTGCTTCCTTTCCAGGATCGCGGGAAGAAAAATCCTGAAAGTCGTACCGGCACCCTCGGAAGTCTGCACTTCAATTCGCCCGCCGTGATCTTTAATCACCGCCAGACAGATCGTGAGACCCAGCCCGCTTCCCCCGCCGGGCCTCTTAGTCGTAAAAAAGGGATCGTAGATTTGGTCGACCATCTCCTGCGGGATGCCGGGACCATCGTCGGCAAATACCACGAGCAGGTTGTTGCCTGCTTGCGACAGTGAGATTCGGATGGTGCCCTTTTCTCGCACGGAGGAAATCGCCTGCTCCGCGTTCTCCAGGATGTTGGCAAAGACCTGAGTGAGCAGACGGGGATCGCCTTCCACCTGAGGAAGAGTTCCAGTAATCACGACATCAGCGACGACGTTTCTTTGCTGCAACGATTTCTGGTGAGATTCGATTACCTTCCTGATGATCTCATCTACTTTCACTCTTCCGCGTTTTTGGCCCGATGGCACGGCTAATACGAGGAGATCCTGAACGATGGCTGCCGCCCGCCGGGCTTGATGCAAGATAATCTCGACCTGGCGCCGAGTGGAATCGTCCGTGGCGCGTTCCCGGAGCAGATCGCTTACACCCAGGATCGCGGTGAGCGGATTGTTCAATTCATGGGCGGCACCGGCCATCATCTGGCCCATGGAGGCGAATTTTTCTTTCTGGAGAAGCTGCTGCTCGAAGGTTCTTGCTTCGGTGATGTCGCGAACGGAGGAAACCACACCGCTGATTTTTTGGTCGGCATCGAAGAGAGGGCCGGCGCTTGCACGAAGCATCCGCCAGGTACCGTCCGCATGGCGAGTGCGGAACTCCATCTGCATCGAGGCGTTGTCGCCGGCCATCACTTGCCGGAAGGCTTCGGCAACTTTCGGTTGATCATCCGGATGAACGCCAAAAAGATGGGCCTGGCCGACAAATTCGGCGGGAGCTACGCCGAGCACTTCGTAGACTCGTGGGCTGACGTAAGTGAATTGGCCGCTCGTATCGAATACCGCAATCATGTCCGGGAAGCAGGCAATCAGACGGCGGACGAATTCCTGTTCCTGATGTAAGCGCTTTTCGATTTCGCGCCGTTCGGTGATATCCACTAAGGTGCCCTGCAGGCGAACGATGCGCCCGAAGGTGTCGCGAATCGCGAAGCCGGAAGCGAGGCAGTAGACGTGGGAGCCATCCTTGCGGCGAAGAACGACTTCCCGATCCTGGACTGAGCCGCGCGATTGAAGTTCGCGGAGAAGCGCGTCGCGCTGGGCGGGATCGGCGTAGACCTGGCTGAAATTCTCCAATTGCAGCGCTTCTTTTGACTCGAAGCCAAGCATGCGAACCATTGCGGGATTCGCATCGAGTACCTGGCCGTCGGGCGTGGTAAAAAAGATTCCTTCGCGCAGGGATTCAAAGAACTCGTTGAAGCGCAGCTCGGCTTGATGTTGAGAGGTAACGTCGCGGGCCCAGCCGCTAATGCCTGCGGCCACTCCGTCCTCGGTGACCACTTGAACCCAGCAGTCGAAGTAGCGAAGTTCTCCGCTCTTTTTCAGGCGCAGTGAGAGCCTGCCGTGATCCAGCCCTGTATGGAGAAATCCCGCCAGCCAGACCTTTGCTTCTTCGGGCGACGGGGCGGCGATGAACTCGTGAATGCGATGGCCGATCAGGCCATGAAAATCCTCGCCCAATATCTCCGCAAAACTGCGATTCGCCACTCGAATCTCGCCTTCGAGAGAAATTGTGAAGACGGCCTGGTCGAGGCTATCGATCAGCTCGCGGTAGTTATGCTGGGAGCGGGAAATTGTCTCGACGAGTTTTTTGAACTGTTCTTCGCCGGAGGGAGCAGCGGATGGCTTGGATGGTTCAGTGGTTGAATTCGACAAAATGGAGTCTCCGCTTTCCGAGTTTGCGGCGTTCAGACGGTTATTCCGAACAAGATTGCGCACCTAAATTTTACATGGAG
>CAWFGI010000008.1:0-29673 GCA_963815265.1 uncultured Acidobacteriota bacterium
GCAATACTCGCGGGCGGCGACGCGGCGGCTCGCTATCCGGTACAAGCCGCAGCCGGATTCCTGGCTCAGATAGAAGACCTGCCGGACGTGACTGCCGCGCCGTTCCATTTTTCCGAACGCTTTCAGAGCGCGATGGAACTAATCCGCAAAGGAGTGCGAACTTTCACGACAACGTCAATCGGCCGTCTCTTTGACGCGGCTGCCGCGTTGCTTGGATTTACGCGCGAGACGACTTTTGAAGGCCAGCCGGCAATGTGGCTGGAGCAGAAGGCTCGCAGCGCCACCCGCACCGATGCGTATCCATTTCCCTTCGTCAATGCAGAGCTCGACTTTCGTCCCTTGCTGGGGAATTTGGCGAAGGACCGCTTCATTGGCCGCGATGCCAGCGAATGCGCGCGTGCCTTTCAAAAAGGCGTAGCCCTCGGCGTCTTCAATGCTGCGACAGCGCTATGCCAGGAACACGATTGCGACACGATCGTGCTTTCAGGCGGAGTTTTTCAGAACGAGCTCTTGCTTGAGGATCTGAAATCAATGTTCGGTTCGACGCCCCTTCAAATTTGGACGAATCATGCCGTCCCGCCCAACGATGGCGGGATCAGCCTGGGACAGGCGGCTCTCGCATCATTCGCGCAATTTGACGACGCCGAATCATTGAGTTGGAAGGAATCAGTTTACAGGTAACGAACCGATGCACGAGCTTTCCATAGCGATGAGCATTGTCGATATGGCGCAGGAAGAATCCAACCGGCGAGGCGGCGTGCCGATCCGAGCCGTACATCTTCAATTAGGTCTGCTCTCTGGCGTCATGAAGGATGCGCTTTTCGCGTCCTATGAAATGGCATGCGAGCACACAGCGCTCGCAGGATCGCGCCTGATTGTGGAAGAGGTTCCCGTGCTGGTTTTTTGTCCGCATTGCAACGCGCAGCGGCCGGTTCATTCGTTGCAATCGTTCTGTTGCGCTGACTGCGGCACGCTCACGGGCGATGTCGTTCAAGGCAAAGAGCTTTTAGTGGTGGGCCTGGAGGTGGATGAGTGAATTCCCCGACACGCATCATTGAGGTGCGCCAGAACGTTCTGAAGCAGAACGATGTGATAGCCCACGCGCTTCGCCAGCGATTTCATGATGCAGGTGTTTTTGTCGTAAGTCTGGTCTCGAGCCCAGGTGCGGGGAAGACGGCTCTCCTCGAGAAAACGCTAACTATACTTCGGAAAAAGGTTTCGCGTGGCGGCACTCGTGGGCGATCTTGCTACGGAAAATGACGCAGTCAGGCTCGCGCGCAGCCAAGCCCCCGTAAAGCAGATTGTTACCGGTACCGTCTGCCACCTGGAGGCTGCCATGGTGCAGAACGCCCTCGAAGGCTGGAAGCTCGACGAACTCGACTTTTTGTTCATCGAGAACGTAGGTAATCTCGTCTGTCCATCTTCTTACGATCTCGGTGAGGATCTTCGGCTCGTTCTCATGTCCGTCACAGAGGGCGAAGACAAGCCGCTTAAATATCCCACGATTTTCAACAGTGCTGACGTAACCCTGATTACAAAGATTGACTTAGCCGAGGCCGTGGAATTCAATGCCGAAGCGGCGAATCGGAACATTCAGAGCGTGCGGCCAGGCATGAAGGTATTGGATACTTCTGCGAAAGCCGGCGCAGGTGTGGAGGAATTTTTGAATTTTCTACAGTCGCGCCGTGAAAGCGCGCGAGCCGTTCTGCCTCCCCAAGAGATCGGCGCATCCGCAGCGCCTCAGAAATAAACCGGCTTATAAGGTCCTAGGTGCAAGCCGGCTCAATTACCACAGTATTCGCTTAGCTCCCTACGCCGGGAAACGCCCACTCGGAAGCCAAAGCATTTTGTCGGGAGCACCTTTCGCTCATTAACAATGGCGGCTTTTGCGCCGAACTATCCTAGTATAAGGTCCTCTTCTGGCAGCGTTCTTCAAGCTCGATTTCTCGAGGTGTCATTTTTCGTGACAGGAGCACCATTGTGAACACGCGTTCGGTTTTCTCCAACGTCGAACATGCAACGAAAATGCAGGTCCTCTCGTTCCAGAGTTATACGCTGCTCACTCTCCAATCGGTGAAGGACATCTTCACTACGACGCGTTACGCCGGCGGCGTGATTGTGCAGATGGACCTGATCGGCGTGGGTTCGTTGATGATGTAATTATTGCGCTCTTTTGCGTGGGCGGGTCGTTGTTTTGAATTCGGCGTCACAGTTTAGTCGTTTCGGCGAGACGGCTTTAACGGGTGACGCGGTTTCGCTCGGGCTCCTCCGCGAACTCGGTCCCGTGTTCACATCGCTTCTGGTCGCAGGGCGGAACGCCACCGGAATGGCTTCCCAGCTGGGCTCAATGGTGGTCACTGAACAGGTGGACGCGATGCGGGTATTTGGCATTGACCCAATCCGAAGGCTGATGACGCCGCGAGTGCTTGCGATGCTGTTAGTGTTGCCGTTACTAGTGGCAGTGGGAGATTGTGCGGGACTGGTCGGCGGATTTTCGGTGGCGACCATCACACTGCATCTCAGCGCGGAGCAGTTCTGGACACACGCTATTCACGCGCTGGTCTTTGGAGATCTTGTCATGGGGTTCGCGAAGCCAATTATTTTCGGATTCATCATTGCGACAGTGGGCTGTCATCAGGGATTTCGTGTGAAAGGCGGGACCGAGGGCGTAGGCCGCGCCACGATTACGGCATTCGTGGTTTCCTCCGTCGTTGTTCTAGTTGTGGATCTGTTCGTGACACGGTTGTTACTTTACGCGTTCAATTTGTAACAGCCACTGTATTTTGAAAATTGCGGCAGCCGGTGAATCTCCCGTGTTGACGCGTTATTGACACCCGCCTGCGGCATTCCTATACTTGCTTCCCCACGCCCACTTCCTTTCAGGGGGACTCCAAATGTTCAAGTTTTTTCTGGCCGCTTCTCTAATCACAGCGTCAGCTACTGTCAGCTTCGCGCAAGATCCTGCGAAAATTCATCAACCAAAACTTACTCCTCAACAGAGCGGCACTACCCAACTCCTCATTTCGGTGAGTCCAGTGAACTCCCAGGTGGTGTGGGCAGCCGGAACTGGCGGTACCTACGTCGTGACAACCGACGGTGGCCAAACATGGAAAGCCGCTGTCGTACCGGGTGCCGAAGCCCTTCAATTCCGCGACGTGTTTGGCGTAAGCGATAAAATCGCTTACTTGATGTCCATCGGAAACAACACCACCGATTTTCGCATCTACAAGACCGTCGACGGTGGAGCGACATGGAAAATCGAGTTCACGAATCAGAACGCAAATGCGTTCTACGACTGTTTCGCGTTCTGGACTCCGAGCCGCGGCATTACCCACAGCGATTCAGTGAACGGGGTATTCCCTGACATCCGCACAATCGACGGTATGACTTGGCAATCAATCGCCAACAATATGCCGCCAGCGCTAACGAGCGAAGCCTCATTTGCGGCCAGCGGAACCTGCATCACAACTCAAGATCAGACCAACGCATGGATCGCCACCGGCGGCTCATCAATCGCGAGGATCCTGGCCACTCGCGACGGAGGGCATAGTTGGAACGCGTATGACACGCCACTCGTAAGTTCGGCCAGCGCCGGTGCAGTGTCTGTTGCCTTCCGCGATTCACGCAATGGAATCGTGGGCGGCGGCGATCTGGCCTCCAACACCGCAGCCGATACAGCAACCTCGAACGATGGCGGCAAGACGTGGACCCTCACGAACAAGCCGCCCGTACAAGGCGCGATTTTCTGCCTGTCCTATGTCCGCGGCGCTCGCAACAACGAAGATGACGGCAACGGGCGCGGAGAGGACAACGAGGTCGGTCATCAAAATGATCGCGCCGTTGTAATCACCACCGAGACAGAGCCCGATTTCACGTCCGGGGAAGCGGCTTGGACTCCGGATGAAGGGCGCACTTGGAATGTGCTGCCCGATGTGAGCGGCTACTGGGCCGTTGCATTTGCGGATCCGCACGATGGTTGGTTCGTAGGCAACAACGGCCAGATACTGAAGATCAGCTTCTAGCGCAGAACTTAAACAAATCGGCTGGTTATTTCAACTCGATCGCAATCGCCTCATACGGAAAGTCGCTTAGGTTTTCAGGTTGCAGCTCGGCTGCCGGAGACAAGCGAA
Organism: uncultured Acidobacteriota bacterium; assembly: GCA_963815265.1. GTDB lineage: Bacteria > Acidobacteriota > Terriglobia > Acidiferrales > UBA7541 > Palsa-295. The sequence goes on from CAWFGI010000008.1 coordinate 4,131, forward strand.
CTTGCCCGGCCTTGGCATGAAAGTTTTCCGCCGTCCCGTCTGGATAGGTGACGAGGAGATGAGCGATCGTGAGGTTGATCTCAAGTGCGGACGGGTGTCCGTGCATGATTGATTTCTCATGCGGTCCAAACTTGACGCGGAGCACGCGCACCCTCTCGTTTTCGAATTCAACTGTGTAGTGCTCAGGGTCAACCGTGACTGGATCTTGGGCTTCCGGCTGCATTTTCGACGCGATGGACATATTCACCTTCGACAGTCTTATTGAAGCTCATTGACGCGGCTGCAGAAAGCTTCGCAACCAGCTGCATCCGAGCATACGCTGGCTATTCTGTCCAGAGGTAGTGTTTCGGCCGGCCAGAGCGTTTCACGCAATTTTCACGTTTCCTGTGGCTCCAGCCTTACCCTTCAATCCTGAGTGCTCGTCGCCGCCTTCGGTTTAGTGTGGTGACGTTTGGACTTTGACGATTTTTTCGCAGGATGTTTTGCTTTTAGATGTTCGATTTCCGCTTTTAATTCGGTGTTTTCCTTTGTCAGAACGTCGATGCGATTTCCCAGGTCACCGGCGTCCTTCTGCAATTGTAATACCTGTGCTTTTAATTGTTCGTTCTCCTGACGGGCTTTTGTATCCTGACAGGCTGCCAACGATAGGCCCAGCGCTATAGCCAGCCCCAAACCGGTTAGAATGCTCTTGTTCATTGACCCTCCTCAATCATGTTGCGGGCGGACTTTCGCCTGCATTCCGACATTTCAGAGAGAGCCGTTCCTGGGACGGAATGCTTTGCACCCTGTAGAGGTTAGCCTGTCGAAAAGGATTCGGCTACGATGAAGTGCGCGAAATGCGGTGCAGAACTCGTAGCCAGGCCTGTGCCCGGCGCGAAGCAATTTCCGCGCAGGCTCGAATGCCCCGAGCACGGCTGGCAGCAGGAGAAATTACGGCCAATTCGCATGAGGTTTCACAAGGATCGTCCCAACTGGTAGGGCGATTATTCGTATCCGTTGGGAGGGCACGCCCATTTACTTTCGCAAGTTTCTTCGCTAACGTGGTACCCCCGGCCATTCATCAGAGGAAAAGCCGCTTTGATGGAGGCTGAAGATTGCTGCCACAGCTGCTTTGTCCTACTCGACGTCCGAGGTCTCAATGAAAAGAACCGCTGTCGCCTTGGCGGTCGCATTTCTTCTGACATGTGTTGCCGTGTCCGTCGGCGCACAACAATCCCAAAGCCAGCAGTCGAAGTGGCAGAAGTTCGGCGGCAAAGTCGTCTCTCAGAACGATGTCCGCTTTGTGCTGAAGGACTACGATAATGATACTTGGTACCACATCGACGACCAACAGAAAGCCGCAAGTTTCCTGGGCAAGAATGTATTGATCACCGGAATTTTTGACGGCCTCACCGGAACGATTCGCGTTCAGAACATTGTAGAAGCCACGCCTGAACAGATATCGGCCGCGAACACTGAGAGGATCAAGGAAAATACCCCGCCTCCGCCTCCGCCGAAGATCGTGTCGCCTCCTCCAGCAGTCGCTGCCAATGCCGCCAAAGGTGTCCCTCCGCGGGCAAATCCAGCCCAACAGCAGGCCGCGCCGCGTTTAGAGGCTCGAAGCGCTCCCCCGGCAACCGAGGCTCGGGCCGCCGCGCGCCGGACTGAAGCGCCGATCGGTGCGCCGCGGCCAGTAGCGGCTCCAAGCCCCGCGATAAGCTTGCCGGAAGAAGCTGTCAGCGCCTCCTCCACGGTCGCGATCGTCTCTCGCCGTTCCATCCCAATGCCTCACAATCTCAGCTCGCAAAAACCGCCAGCAAAAGATTTGGTGGTTGGCCGGCCGCTGAAGCGAGTTTCACCTTTTTATCCGGTCGAAGCCAAAGAGCAAGGGATTGAAGGCACAGTACGATTGCACGCTGTGATTGGGGCAGACGGCAGCGTCCAGAGCGTCCAGCCCGTAAGCGGTCCGGAACCACTCGTAGCAGCGGCCGTGACTGCTGTTCGCGAATGGCGCTACGGCCCGACGCTTTTTGAAGGTCGCCGCATTCCAGTCCAAGACGATATCAGGCTCGTATTTCGCCTCCCGGACTAGCTGCCAGAAGTAGTTAGTCTTTTCTCGTTTCCTCTACGGACTATTGTCTTTACACAAGCCACCGTCAGACGTATAAAAGTGCGCCCGGTGTGAGTGTTGCAATCCAGTTTCCGTTAAAAATCTTCGAGGAGATCGAAAATGTCTCGCAAGAGTTTGCTGTCGGTTCTCTTTATCACGTCATTTGCTTCCGCTTGCGTGCTCTACGCCCAGGAAGGTGGTCTGCAACAACAAGTTGCGCAATTGAAAGAATCGATGGCGAAAAACAAGCAGGCCCTCGCTCAATACACCTGGGTCGAAACCGTCACGATCAGCCTGAAAGGGGAAGAGAAAAAGCAGCAACACTACCAGGTGCAAACGGGGCCGGACGGAAAGCCGCAGAAAACCTCCTTGGATTCGGCGCCGGCGGCACAGCCTGAATCGAGTGGACGCGGTGGCCGGCTAAAACAGAGGGTGGTCGAAAAGAAGAAGGAAGAGTACGAGGACTATGCCGAGCAAATGAAAGCCCTAGCCCAGCAGTACATTCCCCCGGACAAAGATCTGATTCAAGCCGCCTATGCCAAAGGGAACATCTCGATGACGCCTGAACCGGGCGGCGCAAAGCTCGTGATTCACAATTACGTAAAGCCAGGCGATTCCATGACTCTAACCATCGATAAGGAACAGAAGCAGCTTCAAAGCATCCAGATCGCCTCTTACATGGACGGGCCGAGCGACGGCATGAATCTCACCGTGACGTTTGCCCGTTTACCGGATGGCACCAATCATGTTTCGAGCACCAGGATCGAGGGCGTCAGCAAACAGCTGACAGTCGCTACGCAAAACGCGAATTATCAGAAGCGCTGACAGAAGTCGCAGAAAAAAGCCACGGTGCCGGGAATGTCTTCGTTCACTATTCCATTTCGAACGTCAAGTACGTAAACTTCCCGGCTCTTTCCACTAGCATCACGGCCGGCTCGCCGGGCTTCAGACTCGTAAAAGCCGCTCGAAGATCATCCACAGTTGTAATTCTCACGCGGTTCAAAGTGTGAATCACGTCGCCCTCTGCAAGCCCGGAATCAACTGCGAGCTGATCAGATACGAGCGATGCCACCGCCACTCCTGAAGGCATGCGCAGGCCTCCCAGAAATTCGGCCACCTCTGGCGTTACAGTGATGCCCACGATCCCCAATCTCGCAATTAGGCCCTTGGCTGGTTCAGCCATCTCGGACAGCCGCTGCGGGTCGCTGCGCGCCTCGACAACTGCCACATCGATATCGAGCTTTTGCGTGCCGCGCAGAATTCCCAGCTTCGCTGAACCACCTGAATTCAGCACATACAGACCGAGCGTAAAAAGCGGCACATTATTAACCGGGAAGCCGTCGAGGCTCACGACCACGTCGCCCGTTTTCAATCCCGCCCGATCCGCAGGGCCGCCGGGTTCAACGTCGGAAATAATCGCTCCCACATCCGTCGAGAGTCCCAGGCCGCCAGCTAGCTCGGGCGTTAGCGACTGAAGATCGGCGCCAATCGCACGCCGCCGCACTCTTCCATATTTTCGAATTTCTTCGTACGCAAACCGCACGATGCCACCCGGAATCGCAAATCCCAATCCTTCGTTCCCGCCGGACTTCGAGTAAATGAACGTGTCGATGCCCACCACGTTGCCTTCCACGTCCACAAGCGGGCCGCCGCTATTGCCGGGATTGATCGCTGCGTCCGTCTGTATGTACACCATCTGGTCGTCCGGGCTTTGTTGCCGCAGCACCGAGCTCACCAGCCCGAACGCCACGGAATTCTGCAAACCCTCCGGGCTCCCAAACGCCAGCACGATCTCTCCCTTCTGCACCCGATTGTAGCGGCCGATCGGAAGCGTCGGCAGGCCGGTGGCTTCCACCTTTAGTACCGCGAGGTCGATCAGCTTGCTCACACCTATGATTCGCGCCGGCAGGATTCGCCCGTGCGCCTTGAGCAAACCTTCCGCCTGCGATTCTTCGGTTATCTGCGGAGTCAAGGCCACACGCACTCGGTCCGCACCCTTCACCACGTGAGCGTTTGTAACGATGTATCCATCCGAATCGACGATCACGCCGGACCCAAGCGCGTGCTCACGCCCTACCGCGGTCGACGCCTTTTCGTCCTCATCGCTCGGCGATCCATAGCCTGTCACAAGCACTTCGACAACGGCCGGCGAAACGCGCTTCGCCAAATCTTGAAATGAGCGGCTCATCTGCAGCATCACGTCGGTATCTTTTTGCGCGGGCGGCGTTGAGGGTTGACTTTGTGCAAAGGCGGCGGGGATCAAACCTCCGCCCGCAAGTAAAATGACCAAAGGGAGAGCACCTCGAACTACCAGCGGGATAATTCTTGCGCCGCGCTTCATGACGGTAGTTCTCCCTTCGGTTGAAGACTAAGCTGATCTGCTGAATGGGCCTCCATTTTGCCCCAGGTCACAATCTTCAGATCGAGCACAAAAATCGAATAAAGCACGGGCACTAGCAGCAGCGTGATGAACGTCGCCACTCCCAGTCCACCAATCTGCGCATAGCACAGAGGCTGCCACAGCGGCCCGCCGTGAATCGCAAGCGGAAAGAGCGCCAGAATCGTCGCGCCCACCGTGATCATCACCGGTCGCAGCCGCACGATACCAGCGTCGAGCAATGCCTGCTCCAGCGGCTCGCCTTTCTCGTGCATCTCCTCGATGAAATCGAAAAGCACAATCACGTGGCTCACGATCACGCCAATCAAACTCGCGATCCCGAGAAAAGCCATGAATCCAAATGGAGAGCCCATGATGTAAAGCGCGATCAGCGCTCCGCTCACGCCATATGGTGCTGCGGCTAAAACCAGTATTGGCTTGATCGAATGCTTGAATTGAAATGCCAGCGCGAGAAAAATCATCCCGATCGAAATTGCCATCACCACGCTCAAATTCCTGAATCCATCCACCTGTTTGGACTGCTCGCCGCTCACAATAATCTTGTAGCCGGGCGGCAACGAATCCTCCACTTCCTTTAGCTTCGGCGCCGCGGGAGTGAATACCTCCGAAGCCAGAAATCCAGGTTGGGTGAAGCTCTGTACGGAAATCGTCCGGAAATGCTCGAGGCGCCGGATGCGCATATTTTGCAGTGTGTTTTCAACCGAGGAGACTTCGAGCAGCGGCACTTTGTTATTCGATTGCGACGAATATACATAAAGATTCTGAACGTCAGAAAGGTTTACGCGCTCTTCCATCCGAAGCCGCGCAACCACCGGAATTTGTTGATCGCCTCGTCGCAGAGTGGTCACCGACGCTCCACTCAGCGCCGCGCTCGATGAATTTGCCACATCCTGATTCGTGACGCCCGCCAGATTGGCCCGATCCGGGTCCACTTTGAGTGATACCTGAAAGCCTTCCGGTCCCCAATCATCGCGAACCCGAGCCGATGTAGGAATGGCGCTCAGAATCGCGGTCACCTTGCCCGCAATGGAACGCAACGTCGCGATATCCTTTGCTTCGTCGAGCGCGCTCACATCCGCGAGTCCGGTAACCCTCAATTCCACGGGATAATCCACCGGGTTTGTCTGCAACTGGCGCACGTCCACGCGCGCGCCGAGCGCATTTTTCGAAATCGCATCCTGAAACGCACCTATCAATTTCGGCGTATCCTCCTTGTCATACAGTTCGACAATCACCTGCGCGTAGTTCAGTTGCTGCAGTTGCGGTGTCACGGAAAACCAGAACCTCGGCCCGCCCCCGCCTTCGAATGTCGTCAGCGATTTCAACACCGGCTGCGGTTTCCCGTCTTTGCCGGGGTGCTCTTTCGCGTAAGCTTCCGCCGTCGCCCGCAGCAGATTCTCTACCTGGATGGCGGAATGGTTGGTCACCGTCAACGGAACGTCATTCGGCAGCCATACATCCAGGAACGACAAATACTGCACATCATCTGGGAAAAACTGCGTCTTCAATCGGTGCCCGAAAAATCCGCCGAGCGCCAAAAACAGCAGCGATACTCCAAACACAGGCCAGCGATGGTCGATCGCAAATTTTCCCACCCGATAGTAGAAGCCCGCAAATCCGCTCGCTTCGCGTTCCTCCATGGTGTTTTTTTTCTTTGAGGGTCGCAGCAGGTAGTAGGCCAGAAACGGTATAAAGGTCATTGAAACCAACCGCGAGGCCACCAGCGCGCACGTCATCACCACCGGCAGGCTGAAGAGAAATTCGCCTGTCGTGCCTGTCAGCATCAGAAACGGAAGATACGCCACAATGTTTGTAATCGTGGCAAATAGAATCGCGTGCGCCAGTTTCGTCGGCCCCAGCCACGCAGCAATCACCGATGGATGGCCATCGTCCAATGAGCGCTTGATCGAATCTCCGGCCACCACGGGATCATCTACGAGAAGCCCGAGCGCGATAATCAATGTAGCGACCGAAACCTGCTGAATGTCGATGCCCAGCAGATGAGCAAATCCAAACGTCATTGCCAGCGTAATCGGAATCGAAATTGCCATCAGCACGGCCGAGCGCCATTCCCAGAATCCGATGAGTGATACGAGCACCACCAGTGCGATCGCTTCGTACAGCGCGTCCATGAAGAGATCGACGTTCTCTTTCACCTGCCGCGGCTGATCGGATGTGGCCGCAATAATCAAGTCCGAAGGCAGCAATTTCTTCGTCTCGTCGATTTTCTCTTGAACGTGCTCCGCAAACTGCGCAATTTGTTTGCCACTGCGCATCTGCACCGCAAGCGTGACGGCCCGCGTGCGCTGCCACTTTCCCTGTTCGTCGCGCCAGGTGTAAAAGTTCAAATAACGCGCGGGACTTTGATATCCGCTGCGGATATCCACCAGATCGCGCAGATAAACAGCCGATCCGGCGCTTGATGTTCCCACGATCACATTACCGATGTCGGCCGTACTCGTGAATTCACCCGAAGGATCAACCAGAATATTCTTGGAGCCGGCCTCCAGCGCCCCGCCAGGCAGGGTGATGTTGCGTGCGTTCAAAATCCCCTTCAGATTCGAGGGTTGCAACCCATAAGACGCCAACCGCTCCTGCGAATAATCCAGGTAAATTTGTTCCTGCAAAACTCCGTTTCGATCCACCCGTGAAACTTCCGGTGCGCCCAGAATCGTGCGCGATAGAAGGTCCGTATATTGATCTAATTGTCGATACGTGTATTTGTTTCCCGGCGCGGCGGCAAGTTGAGAGCCCACAGTGCTCGGATCGCGAACTACTACCGGAGGCCAAGTGTCGGGATGAATCTCGGATTCGTGTACGTTGAGCTCAAGATAATGTTTGATGTAGGCGTATATCTCTGCGTCGGTCTTGTTCGTGAATCCATCGACCGCGGCGAATCCGGGACCATTGACCAATCTCGCTTGGCTCAGTACTCCCTGCACTTCGGTAGACTGAACGAATACCCGCACATTTCTTTGGACAGCTTCTTCCGAAACTGTTAACGGATAGCAATAAACCAGTGAAACCGGAACGCCGCTGGCCTTTCCGCGCCGCTCCTTTCGCACACGCGCAAGCACCGCCTCGATCGCATAACCCCGCACCGCGATCGCCGTTGGATCCTCCAGCGGACTCGCAACCGTCAGCATCAGCGCCGCGGTGTCTCCAAAATCGCTGTTGAATTTGATCGGCCCCGCGCCCTGCGGAAGGCTCAGAGAATTCAGCTTCAGGTTCATGTCGCTGAATTCCCTTTTTGAATCCTTTACGCTGTCCGCGAGCTGCACCTGAATGATCGAAAGGCTTGGCATCGAGAGCGACTTGATGCCAAAATCGCCGCCCTTCGGCGGGCGTATGTTCGGGTTTTGCGCGATGCTCGATTCAATCGGCCGCGTGACCAACTGTTCCACTTGTTCCGCAGTGGCCCCAGGCCACTGCGTCTGTACGGACGCCACGCGCACCGGAATATCCGGATCCTTCCGCTTGGGCATCTGCGTGTAGCCGTAAATGCCCAGCGCAAACGTGGCCAACAGCAGAATCCCGGAAACCTGGCGGTTTTCGACGAAGAATCGAGCGGTATCGCGCTCGTTCTGGATGTAGTCCGCGTCGCTTCGGTGTGCCATCCGTCGGTCTCTTCGGCTGCCTCGAGATTTAAGGAATCACTCGCACAACTTGCCCGTCGTTCACCAAAGTCGCGCCGTTAGAAATCACACGATCGCCCGGGCGGAGACCGTTTGTAACCGAAACCATATCTCCGTAGGCCATGCCGGGCTGCACTATTCGGCGCCTGGCCACGTCCTTGTCACCATCGCGCACTACGACGAACACGCTGAACGCCTTGCTCGATCCGTCGGGCGCCGAAACGATTGCTCCGAGCGGCACGACCAGCACCGATTTAGTCAGTTTCGCTTGGCCAAGGTCGAGCGTCGCCACCATGCCTGACTTCAACAGATCGTTTGAATTGGGCACGGTAACTTCCACCTGGAACGTGCGGCTCTTCTGATCCGCTTGCGGCGAAATTGCACTCACTTGTCCATAGAATTCCTGCGGATACGTTTCCGTTTGAATCCCTTGTTTCTTACCCAGCGTCACCGAAGCAAGCACCGTATCCGGAATTCCAAAAACAGCTTTCACGCGCTTGGTGTCGCCCATCGTAAATCCCGTCGTGCCCGTCCCCACCAGCGCCCCCAGCTCGATATTGCGGCTCAAAATCTGGCCATTCGTTGGCGCTCGCAGCTCACAATCACTCAATGACTGCTGAGCCTGTGCCACCGCTGCCTGCGCCGTTACCACAGAACCTTGGCTCGAGTCGTTCTGCGCTTTCGCAGCATCGTAATCGGACTGAGTCATCGCGTTCGCAGTGTAAAGAGCCTGCGCTCGCGCAAAATCCTGCTTGGATTTTTCTGCCCCGGCCTGCGCTTGCTCCAGTTGTCCTTTGTACTGCTCGACCGCATGCTGGTAATCCGACTCGCGCACCCGCGCCATAACCTCGCCCTTCTTTACCCAATCGCCCTGCTGCAAATTGCGCTCTCGTCCATCCACACCTTTGCGCTGCAAAATCGTTGTCACATATCCGCCCGATTTGAACGCAACATTCATCTGGTCGTACGGCACGATGCTCGCCGAGTACGTCACGCCTTCGGGACCGGAATATTCCTGCACCTCGGTGACCGTCACAGGAATTTGTGGCTTCTCGGGCGCTTTCTGCGCGGATTCGCATCCGCCAAGGACGCACGCGACCAGTAAGCAATAAACTGTCGACAGCCTCCGTCGGTGGCTTCGCACTCTTCGCATCTAATCCTCGCCCAGCGATTTCTCGAATTCCGAACGCGCGCTCCAAAATGTGGACAGTGCTTGCTGGTACTGCGCTTCCGCCTGCGCCATGTTCGCTTGTTCCGTTTGTAACGTGCTGAGTAGCGCCGCCTTCTGCTTATACTGCTCCATCACCACCTGCAGCTTTTGTTTCTCCGCGTCCTGCCCAAGCTGCGCCACTTTCAGTCCCGCCCGCGCTTCTCGCAGTTTTCGAAAACGATTGTCCAGATCAATCACCACCTGGCTCTGCGTCTCGGTCAGATTCAAATGGCTCTGTTCAATATTTCGTTGCTTCTCATCCATCAAATGGCGCTTATTACCCCAATCGTAGACATCCCATTTGAGCGAAATTCCCAGCGAATTCACAGCGGACGGAAATCCCTGGATCGTAAAGGGTGAAAAGAAAAGGTACTGAATCCCGACCTCGGGAATGTACTGCGCTTTCTGCAGCCGCCGCGCATACACCGCTTGGTCAATCTTGAATTGTGCCTGTCGAATCTCTGTGCGGTTTGTAAGAGCTGTCTTGCGCGCCAGTTCCAGGTCCTGTTCTTCGGGAAGCGCTTCCGGCACCCCGCCCAACCGAAACTCTGTTCGAATATCTCGTCCCATCAAGTCGTTCAAATTTTCTTTCTGCGTTTCGAGCGTGTCTTGCAGCGTGATCACCTGCAATTCCGCCTGCGCCAGCTGCGCCTTCACTCCTGTCGACTGATACGGCAGCGCCGTTTTTTCCTGCACATATTGTTCAGTCGTTCGGTCCACTTCCTGCAGCGCCTTGAAATTTTCCTGCGCAGCTTCCAGCGCGCTCTCCGACTGCAACAGCCCGTAGTAAGCCTCTTTCACCGAATTCGTGATCTGCTGCCGCTGCTGCCGCAGTTGTTCCTCGCTCAACTGCTTTCCCACTTTCATCAGCTGAATATTTAAATGCGCGCTGTAGAGCTGCGAGAGTGGCTGGTAAGCCTGGATAAAAGCCAGCGCCGAAAATTTCGGCTCCGTCGTAATTGTGGTGTCCTTCGCCGGTACGGGCGACCCATTCACGGTCCCCAGCGCGTTTTCCGGAACATTGACGTTGATCGCCTGCAGCAGTCCGGACCCGATCAGCTGCACGTTGAACTGCGGATAGCGCTGCGTTTTCGCGGCTAAGATCGCATCGTTTGCGTACAGCACGCCCTGATTTGCAATCTTGATGGACCGGTTATTTTGCTGCGCTTCGGCGATCGCGGCCGTTAGCGTCAGAACGACGGGGGAATCCTTCGACGCCTCCTGCGCAAAGGCACGCGCAGCCGTCAGAAGCAGTAAAACGGCTGTAAAGAAAAGGCGGGGCATTCAGACCGAACTCCCTCGTTTGCAGGAACGCAGAATTCGCCGGCGCGAACGGCGCAGCGATCCCTAAAATTCGTTAATTTCAGTCAGATTGGCTCGCGGAATGTATACCGCCGCGCGCGACCCTGTCAATCGAAACGACCATTTCTACCGCTCGTAAAAATTGATTGCGGCACGCGCGGCATCAGCGCGATACTTCTGCCCCGCCGCTGGACGACGTTCGCGGATTTTTCTCGATCGAATCGTTTCGCGGTTAGCTCAAAAGAGTCGATTCCAGACAACCAAAAAGTCTCTCTCAAAGCCCTGATCTGAAAACTTGGAGGAAATGATGAAAAGCAGAATAACCGTTGGAAAATTCCTGGCCCTATTTATTCTTCTCGCTGTCCTCGCAAGCGCCGCCGCCGCTCAGGACAAGTCCGCCAACGTCGCTGGAAGCTGGACCATCAATGTCAGCGGCGACACCGGCAACGCCAAGCAATCCATGACCCTCGCGCAAGACGGCAGCAAAATCACCGGCACCTTCAAAGGCCCGCGCCAGTCCGGAACAATCGCCGGCACCGTCGAGGGCAACAACATTAAATTCCATGTCACTGCGGGCATCCCGCTCGATTACACCGGCACAGTTGACGGCGATTCCATGTCCGGCACGATGAGCGGGCGAGGCAAGACCGGCGACTGGAAGGCGACGCGGGCAAAATAGTTTTGCGTTAAGTCCCGAATCGAACGGCCGCCCGGGCTCTGGCTTTAGCGGCTTCTTCCTCGCGGCTTTTCGGCGTTGCCGTCGTTTCGAGCGATCGCAGAAGCCGCGCAGAAATTTTCGCGATTTCATCCACCGCCCCGTCAAACGCGGCTTCGTTTGCCTGCGACGGCTTGTTGAATCCGGTTATTTTCCGCACAAACTGCAGTGACGCAGCCCGAACCTCCTCAGGCGTCACCGGCGGATCAAAATTGAAGAGTGTTTTGATATTTCTGCACACGGTAAACTCCAAATCCTAAAAGTAAATTGAATATAAAGGACGCATCGGCATCTACATTCGCATCCCGTAGCGCCCGCAAGCCTCGAACACCGACAGCAAATGCGACATCCCCAGCAAATCGCGAACCGCCTTGCTCATGTTGCAAACCTCCAGCTTGCAGCCGGCGTTCCGCGCCGAAATATACAAGCCCACCAGCGTTCCCACCCCCGAGCTGTCCATGAACGCGACTTCGCCGAGATCGAGAATGATGTGCTTGTGGTTCGCAATCATCGGTTTCACTTCAGTTTTCAAAAGCGGGGCGTGCTCCATCGTAAGCCGCCCCGCGCATTCCACCACCATCGCGTCTTCCAGCGCGTAGCAGTTGATCTTCAGTTGATGAAGCGGGAGGCTGGGAGTTTCCGCTGTCATCTTTCGCTACCTTGCCGTCGCAGCTTTTGCTTCGTCCGCGCGCACCACCGGTACATCCACCAGGTGCTCGGAAATAAACCACACCTGCAGCTCATTCGTGCGAATCACATCGCTCACAATCAAATCATTCGTTCCGTCGTCGCCCGCGTCGCTCGCCTGCTTCGCCATCGTCCGCGCTTCCTTCAAAATAATCTCGTGCGCTTCGAGCAGCCGCGAAAGTTGCACCGGCACTTCCTCGCGCCCGCGCGGTGGCCGCGGAATAATTGTTGTCTCCGCCACGTCCGCCGCCATCGCCAGGCTGATTCCGCCCAGCAGCTGAATCCGCTCCGCAATTTGGTCCACCAGCTCGTCCTGTTCGCCATGATGCTTGTCGAAAAGCAGGTGCAGTTGATAGAACGTATGCCCCGCCACCTGCCAATGATGCTTTTTATACATGTCGCGAAGCGTCATCGTGTCCGCGAGCAGTTGATTCAAATTCTCGGCGCTCTTCGCGCACACTTTTTCATCCAGCGCGATCGGCAGCTTCGCAATCTTGCCGTACGGCTGAATCTCGCGTGCATTCTGATGCAGAATCGGCTCAGACCGCCGCGTCCCCTCGGAAAGTTGGCTGTAACTCGGACCGCGCTTGTCGCCCTTATCGTTCTTCGATGCCATGTGAAGCCTCCTCATCATTTTAAAAATCTACTTGAATCTTGGAATTTTCCGAATGCCCTACGAACGCCGCGCCATCAGCGACGAACCGAAACCGCTCGAACACGATTTCACCGCCTATGATACGCCCGGCAGAGATATCCAAGAAGCTGTCTGAGCCCGTCGCCTCGCCTGAGCAAGCACTAAGCCACATTCCCGGCCTTCGGCGATTTCACAGTAGCTCAGTTCCCATTCTGGCCGGCCCTCGGCCAGAATTGACCTGAGGCCTTTCACTTTACATAAGCGCCGCTCTGATATCGCGTCAGTAGGGGCACGGATGCCGTGCCCGCTTGAGCGATAAGGCTTATTTCGGCGCGCCGCCAGCTTTCGCAGCGATCAGATTAAAGCCTTTCGCCTTCGCTTCCTGCGCGAGCGCATTCAAAGTCGTCCGCGCCTTGGCTGTCTGCCCGGCTTTGCGCTCCACTTCGCCGAGCGCCAGCCGCGCTTCGAACTCGATCGCCACAAGCCCCGCCGCGTGCGCTTCTTTCGCGACTGAAGTGAGCCCCTTCATCGCATCCTCATTTTTCCCTGACGCCGCTTCGATTCGCGCCTGCGCAATCGCTGTCATCAATCTCAGATTCCGGTCATTGGCCTGCTGCGCCAAGGTCGTCGCCTGCTCGATCTGTGTCCCCGCTCCAGCTGTATCGCCCAACGCGAGCAACGCCAGCGCCAGCGTCCCCCGTCCTTGCGCCTCTCCGCCAACGTCCTTCTCTCCCGCTAGTTCGGTCACTGCCTCCTGCGCCAGCTTCTTCGCATCCTCCGGCTTCTTCTCCTCAAGCGCCAAAGCCGCCAGCGAAATCTGCGAGTACGCCGCGTCACTCTTCTGTCCCAGCGACTGCTGCGTTTTCAGCGCCGCTTGATAACTCTGTCGCGCTCCTGTCAAATTTCCCCGAGCGATCTGCACGTCACCCAGGTTGTCGCGCGTTCTCGCCTCGCGCCCGCCGTCACCCATCTCCGACCGCATGCGAAGCGATTCTTCGCAACTCTTGAATGCTCTGTCGAGTTCGCCCCCCTGCAGAGAGGCCATGCAGAAATTATTCAGTGCGAGAGATTCAGTTCGCTTGTCTCCAATTTCATGCGCCAGCTTGATGGACTGCTCGAAAACCGCACCTCCTTGCCGCGAATCTCCCATGCTGTAAAGCACCGCGGCGAGATTCTGTTGCGCAAGCGCCTGCCCGCTTTTGTCGCCGCGGTCCCGAGCGACGGCAACGCTGTCCTCGTACGCTTTCTTGGCCCCAGCCATGTCGCCCTGAAAATTCTTGATATTGGCGATGTTGGTAAGCGCGCCCGCCTCATCTAATTTATCTCCGATCGTTTCCGCGATTGCCGCCGCCTGTTCGTAGAGAGGCCGGGCCACGTTCAAATCTCCCTGGCTGTAGTATGCATTTGCAACCTCGTTTGTGGCCCGAGCGATCCCAAGCTGATCTCCGGATTGCGTGTTCAGTTTGCTCGCCTCTTCGCAGAGGGGTTTGGCGTCAGCAGGGCTTCCCAGGTTCATCGTTGCCCAACATTGGAACACCCGGGCGCGTGCAAGCAGGAGGTTCGAACCCAGCGATTGCGCCTTTTCCGCAGCGGAGTTCGCAGCCGAAAGCTGCTCGCGGTAATTTGCGAGGAATTGTTGCGCTTCGGCTCTCAGCAAATCCATTTGCGCCTGCGTGCCGAGTGGCAGAGTTCGGCTGCCAAGCTGGGACAGCGTCGTCAGCGCCGCCGATGCTTTGCCGGCTCCGATTTGGGCTCTGGCCAGGAGTAGCCCGTACTCGGGGTCGTCTTCGAAAAGTGTCCACAATGAAGAGTATTGCTCGATCGCTTTAGTCCAATCCCGGCTCATCTCAAAATATCGGCCGCTGATAATCCCGCGCGATTCGGTCGACATTTTCCCGGCCAAATCAAATGCTCTTTTTGCCTCCTCCTCCGCTTTTGAGTCATATCCTAAATCGGACCATGCCTCTGCGAGCAGGCTGTGCGCCTGTGCGAAATCGGGATCAGCGCTGACGCTCTGCTCGAGCAGCTTTGTTGCAGCTAGCACCTCAAAGTTCCTCAGCTTTTCTCGTGCTTCCGAGAAATATTTCAACGCGTCACTGTTCGTCGAAAAAGCTGAGTCCATTCGCGATTCTTCCGAAGCGCTCAATTCCACGCCCAGTCTCGCCCGAATAAGCTTTCCCGCGCCCACCGCTAGGTTATTCAGATCCGATTCAGTGCCAGTCCTCTGAACCGACCCGATGCTTTCGTCATCCGCTGTCCGAATCAGATGGATGTTCCAATCAATCGTCCGCTGGTTGGATGATCCGCTCACTCGGTACGAGCCTGTCACAAGCACATCGCTCCCCAGGTATTTTGCGATCTTTCCCACCTGCTCCTTGTTGAGCGATTCGGAAATGTCGCGCATCCCCAGGCTCTGCCTCATTTCATCCACGCGGCTCGGTTGGATGAATCGGATCTGATCCGTGTCCAACTGCGACCACAGGCTGTCGGCCAGCATTTCCCCCAGCACGTTCGAGCTTTCTTGCCCGGAGAGATTTTGAAAACCTAATATCGCAACCGATGTGCGCGCCTTCTCCGCTGCAGGAGTCAACTTGCTGGTCTGCTGTGCGCGCCAGAAATCGTGTTTGTACCCAACGTAGCCTAACGCACAAAGGATGAGAAGCACGGCCCCCGCGCCGGCTAGATAAATTCTGTTCTTATCGTTGGCGGAGCTCTTGCGCGCCGGTCTCTTCGGCAACAATACCTCGTCGCCTTTCAGCACTTTTATCAGTTCGTCGGTTCTCGCAAACCGCTCGCTTGGCTCGCGCTCCAGGCATCGCAGGATTCCGCTTTCCCATCCGGGGTCAACACTCGGAACGTGCACCCGCGGCGAGGGCGCAGGCTCGCTCAGCCGCTTGAGTGCTGTCGAGAGCGGATTATCGGCGTTGAACGGAACCGCGCCCGTCAGCATTTCGAACATCACTACGCCCAAAGCATAGATGTCAGTCGCAGGGGTGATCGCTCCGCCGTTCAACTGCTCCGGCGCCATGTATGCCGGCGTCCCGACCATCTCTTGCGATCCGGTGAGCGAGAGTCCGGAAGGAACAAGCCCGTGGGCCAATCCGAAGTCGGTGATGACGGCCCGCACTCCGCCGGGACTCTGTTCGGACGGAACTAAAATCACGTTGCTGCTCTTGAAGTCCCGATGCACCACGCCGACTCGATGTGCGGCGTCCAGACCGGCTGCCATCTGCTCCACCAGCGGAAGCGCTTCAGCCTCGGTCATTTTTCCAGCATGCCGGATTCTGTCCCGCAACGTTTCGCCAACAAGAAGCTCCATGCTGACGAACATCGTTTCAGTCGTTCGCCCATCCGCGCGTGTGTCTATGTGCCGGAATACATCAAACGTTCGGCAAACGTTGAGGTGTGTTACCTTTCGCGCCAGCTGGATCTCGCGCTTGAATCGTTCTGCGCTTCGATCCTCCTCCGCGAATTCGAACCGAATCGTTTTCAGCGCCACTCGCTCGTTCAATTCGGTATCTTCAGCTTCGTACACCTCTCCCATTCCGCCTCGCGCCACAAATCGCACGATTCGGAAGCGCCCCGCCAGCAGCTCACCTTTTACGAATGAAGAAATTCGTGGAGAAAATCGGTCCTGCGTGGCTCGTCCGTCGAAGCTGAAACCGGACGCGGTTCGGTCTTCACCAGGAGGCGAGTTCGCTCCTAGCGTTTCCTGATCGGGGTTGTCCGGTTTGGGGTCGTCCATCGAGGGAGTCTCGGAAAGTTTTGCAATTATGCCACAGGCGCCTCAGAAACCTCTTGGCCTCTCGATTGAGGCGACGAAAGCTTCCAGTACCCCATGACATCCCCGTCAACGTCACCGCGAGACTCGAACGCACTCCGATGTGCAACGATTTGCACCAAAAGCGAAATGCTGTAGCCGCGCTGTTCCCTTTCCGGCGATGAGTCGTTCAAACTAAACGGAATAGGTTATTCCGTATTGGGAAAGAGAATTGCTACAGCTTTTGTCGGAGTAAAGCGCCCAGCCGCTCGCTCTGAATACTTAGAATTCTCCAAATCTCTCTTGGGAAGACACCATGAATCTTCGAACACGGCTGCTCTCTGCCTTAGCTCTGCTGTTGCTTTCGGTCGCGCCGGCCTGGGCGAGCCGAACGGAAGTCGGCGCCTCGGGTTACGGCGACACCGATCCGAATTGCGTCAACCTTATGACGAATTGCCAATCCGCTACTCAGTTGAGCAACACCGTAGCGGGCAACCCGGTTTTCTCATTCAGCTTTGTCAATGAATTCGGGAATCCCGCGACCACTCTGTTTGCCTTTCAGATTCCCGACACAATCACTCCTGGCTCGGTTCTCACTCTCACGTTTCCGAGTTTGGCTGGCTTGACCTATGGCGGGCTGTACTGCAACAACTCGACGGACCCGACGCAGGCCCTTGATGCTGGTGGAAGCGTTATGAAAGATCCGAACACGGGCAACCCTCTGCCTTGCACTCCGGCGTTGGTTCCCGCGGATCCAAATCACTTTTTCACCGAAAGCGACACTGGCAATTCCGCGGCTTTCACTTTCAACAACGTCGCTGGCCTGCCGTCATCGTTCACTTTCTATACTGACAGCCTGACCGACCTTCCCACTAGCGTGGATTTTGTGCCCGGCACCGTAACAGCGCCTGAGCCGTCGTCAATGCTCTTGCTCGGATCGGGCTTGCTCGCGCTCTGCGGTGGCATTCGCCGCCGTTCGAAAAACGCATCAGCTGCATAGTCATCTCAACTCAAGCATCGCAGCTGATTTCATAGCTTCCACAAACGCGATTCGCTTCGGCGAATCGCGTTTCTTTTTTCCTATGCGCGTGCGATTTCGCGCTGCATCCACTCACGCGCCCAGGCGATTCGCCATTGCTCCATTTCGGTGCAATCGCATGCGCAAAACCTTCGTACCAACAGATTGAGCGCCTAGGCCCATAGCCCCATTTCCATCGCGAACGCTACTCTCACCTCGTCGCAATTATCTGCCAATAGAGCCCGTCGACAACGACCCTGAGGGGGGTTCGCTATGAGTCAGCAGTCTGCAGCTTTCCACGCCGCCATCCGCAACGCCTTTCGCACCGTCAGCCAAATCCCAATTCGTTCCAGCGCCGCACGTGCTATCGCCATCATCGTTTTCATGCTCTGCGCCTCCGGGCCGCTCATGGCCCAGCGTTCGCTTGCCTTTCGCCTCCCCCTGGAGAGCGAGAGCCCCGAGCCCATCACCTTCATGCGCGCCCCGTATTCGATTCATCCTCTTCCCGACGTCACGCTCACCACTCCCAATGGCTACTCGCCGGCGCAAATCCGCCACGCCTACGGCTTCGATCAGATCACCAATCAAGGCGCCGGCCAAATCATCGGCATCATTGACGCCTACGACGACCCCAACGCCGAATCCGACCTCGCCGTCTTCGACCAGCAATTCGACCTGCCTCCGTGCACCACCGCCAACGGCTGCTTCCGCAAAATCTTTGGCGGCTCAAAGCACCCAAAAGCAAACGCAGACTGGGCGCTCGAAATTTCGCTCGACATCGAATGGGCCCATGCCATCGCGCCGAAAGCCACGATTCTTCTCGTCGAAGCCACCACCAACAGCCTCGGCGACCTGCTCAACGCTGTCGACACCGCCGTCCGCAACGGCTCTTCCGTCGTCTCGATGAGCTGGACCGTCTCGGAATTCTCGAGCGAATCGCGCCAGGACAACCACTTCGTCTCGACCGGCGTCACCTTCCTCGCCGCGTCCGGCGACAACGGCACGGGCGTCGCGTATCCCGCGTCGTCACCCGATGTCGTCGGAGTCGGCGGCACGTCGCTCTCGATCGATGCGAATGGAAACTATCTCAGCGAAGCGGCATGGTCGGGCAGCGGCGGCGGACTGAGCTCGCGCGAGCGCGAGCCGCTCTTCCAATCCTTGTTCGGAATCCCTAATGACGCGCGCGGCTATCGCGGCACGCCGGACGTTTCCTACAACGCGAGCCCCGCAACTGGTTTCGCCGTGTACGATTCAGTCGCACTCAGCGGCGCGTCAGGTTGGTTCTGCGTCGGCGGCACAAGCGCAGGCTCGCCGCAATGGGCCGCGCTCCTCGCCATCTCAAACTCCATGCGCGTCGGCAATCGCAAAGCGCGTCTCTCCGGCACGAACACCTTGCTCTACTCGCTCTCGAAGCAAAGCGCCGCCGCAAATTTCCACCCGGTCAACGCGGGCACAAACGGCGCGTGCGGCGCGCTGTGCACCGCGAGCACAGGCTACGATTACGTCACGGGAATCGGAACGCCTGTCGCAGCGTCGCTCATCACGACTCTAGCCGCGCAGTAGCGTGGTTCGAGCTGATCAGCGCGTTCAATTGACGTTCGTTTAGGGGTCGATTTACCGCCGATTAGAAATTCGCAACTCGCTGATTTCGCGCGGCTTGCGCGGAGTCTTAATCGCGCTACCGTAGATTAAACTGAAGCACGCGGTAGGTCACCACTCGACGCTTGGCGGAGGGCATGAGTCTCCTCCGTTCCCTGCGCCTTACGCCGGCTCGTCATGTTGCTTAGATGCTTGGCGGTTGCGCTCGGTTAGCTGCCGCGAATCGATAGCGGCGAGCTGCCCACCACGGAAGCGGACGCGGTTTTGGACGTTTCGCGTTGCGCTGCGGACTTCTGAGCTTTCGCGGCTTTGGGCGGCGCGGCCTTTCTTGCCTCCCACGCCTTGCTCAGCACGTCGCGGCGCGCGAGGACGTGCGCTTTGGCCTCGTCGAAGTTGCGATACACGCGCGTACCCTTGATCAAATTGCACGAGCGGCAGCAGGCTACCAGGTTGCGGTCGTCCTTTTTGCCTTTGCGAGCCCGCGGCACCACGAAATCCACTGACATGGCCAGTGCGTTCTCGAAGCTGGCCATTCCATCCAATCCGCAGTACTGGCAACGGTACTGATCGCGTTCCAAAATACGCAGTCCTTCTTCCTTGGTTACCGGTCTTTCGACCAACGTCAGTGTCGCAAGGTCTAGCGGCATCGGGCACCTCCGAATCGGAAATCCGCGCGGCTGGCGGGGACTTTCGATCTCGACTCTGTCTTGTGCGCAACGATAGGACTCGTCTCGGGCGGTGTCAAGCTGGTCTCACGGTCAGTTCGGTCGGTTGGCACGCAACGGCGTGTTGCGCGGATGGGGCTGCGCAATCGGAAGGGAACTGTGACGATCTTTCTACGGAGGGGATGAATCCCCTCCCTGACGTAATGGCAAGGGCAAATGCAAAGGCGCTGGCCAGAGGCCGGCGGTACGACGTGCAATCGCGCGCCGCGAGTGTGGCACGCAACGAAGTGTTGCGCGGGTGAATCAGCGCAATCGGTCGCGAGCTCAATTGCAGCTCGCGTCGGTTGGGTTGAAGGGCGCGCTTGCGCGCGCAAGGCAGGTTGCGCGGATGAGGCTGCGCAATTTGAAGCTATGGCATTTCACCGAGATAGGGGAAGGCGATCCAGGCCAGCCAAGCAAATAGAATCCAGTGCAACACCAGGTTGATGCCGAATGATGATTCCTTCCCCCACTTGCTCACAAAAACAAACGCGAGAAAACCGATTGATACGACGTTAAGGATGCAAACCGTGTACGTGTATTCCGCTCCTTGATACTCCATCCCGAACTGCCATCCACCAACAAACCAAACTACGCTCAGCACGGCCAAGACCATCAGCAACACGCGCGATTTCTTGGGAATTTTGCCATCACCAAACAAGAGCCCGGGATTCCACGCGAAGAAAAGCAATGTCGGTATGATTACCGCGGCTTTCCACAGATGAAGTCCGGACAGGAAAAAGGCAGGAAGTATCGTCAAGGCAGGCAGAGGATGAATTATGCTCGGGCCGTTATCGTTCAGCCCGATCGCAGCCGGAACGAGCAACGCGAGACCGGCCACGAGTGTGGTTACAGCAGATTTTGACGCCAGGCTAGCGGGATTTCCCTGCACATCCAGCATGCTACTGCTTCCTTCCCTTTGTAACGATTTCTAATCTTATAGCTGCGGCGAAGGCCTCACCTCTCAAGAGGTGAGCTACATTTGGATTGCCGGGGACCTGTGGCGCAATTTATGATTGCTGGAGTGTGTTGGTGAGGTGACCGATGAAGCGAAGCACGATGACGCTGTGCATGATGTTGCTCGTGGCGCTTAGAATTCTGGCGGGGGCGCAGTGTGCTGCGGCGCAGGCCTGGTCGCAGCCTTGGGCGGTCGAACGGCTCGAAAAATCGCCGCGCCATCACGAATGGGTCACGGTGAAGCACGGCGGTCGCAGCATCGAGGTGTTCATCGCCTACCCGGAATCGAAAGAGAAGCGCCCCGTGGCGCTCATCATCCATGAAATTTTCGGCTTGAGCGACTGGGCGCAGGAACTCGCCGACGAAGTGGCCGCGGCGGGCTACGTGGCCGTCGCGCCGGACCTGCTCACCGGCATGGCGCCCGGCGGCGGCCGCACGAAAGATTTTCCCGGCGACTCGGTGACCGAAGCCATCGGCAAGCTCGATCCCGACCAGATCACCGCGGACCTGAACGCCGCCGCCGACTTCGTCCTGAAGCTCCCCGCGTCGAACGGCAAATTGTACGCCGGCGGATTCTGCTGGGGCGGCGGCCAGACGTTCCGCTATGCGACGAATCGTCCTGATTTGGCCGGGGCGTTTGTTTTTTACGGGCCGCCGCCGCCGAAAGAATCTATGTCGAAAATCACCGCGCCCGTCTACGGATTCTACGCCGGCAACGACGCGCGCATCGGCGCCACTATTCCAGATACGATAGCCGCCATGAAAGCCGCAGGGAAAACCTACGAGCCGGTCACGTACGATGGCGCCGCCCACGGCTTCATGCGCTCAGGCGAAGCCCCCGACGCCACCGAAGCCAACAAAAAGGCCCGCGAAGACGCCTGGAAACGCTGGAAGTCGTTGATGCAATAAGCTGATTCCGAGGACATAAAAGAAAACAGCGCCTCGATGAGCGGATGGGAGTGAGAAATGTCGAACCTCAGGAATTACCGAAACAATGGTCCGTGAACTCTCTCTTGGGGCTGAAGCGGACGATAGGAGTGATGCAAAATTAATTCAATAAATTCAGTCGGGGACATAACGCTGTCGAGAAGACCTTTTGACATTAGAGCCGAAAATAACGCGCAGGAACGCGCTTGGCAGTTGATCGATCGTTCGGGATTGAATTCGATGTCAGTAAATCCAACATATCGACGAAGTCGAGAGAGCCATTCGCGATGGGGAAAAACAGCGTTGACGTAGAGCCAATCGTAGAAAACTGTCTTAGGTTCAAGGGGGAAACGAACATTTCCGAACCTAAAGGCTACAAGTCCTCCCGAAGTGCGAAGGCGTGAATCGCCCTTGGCGGCTCTGACATCAGCAAGATAGAGGTCTGTGTAGGGCCCACCATGCTCAAACACCTTGCTACCTTGAAAGGCGCATTCCAGAGGCACGTCGCCAAACTGATCTGTGTGTACTCTCAAATGGAAAGCGCTAAGGTGCCGACCAAGCTTACTCTCAGATTTAGTCGACACTTCTAGAAGCGGTGAGTACCCAGCTGCCGCCGCCACTTCGTGAAGGGCTTTAATATTCTTCTTCTTCTGAACTGGCGCGAATCCGGGACTCCAAACGAGGCTACAAATGAGTTCCCTGACCAACTCAGGAGACTCTGGCGCCGGGATGAAGATCGGTCTCTCAGCCATTTCCAAGGTTCCTTAATTAGGTCGAGCGGAATATGATCCGGGACAAGAATCTCGTATTTCTCTGCCTGTTGCAAACGTTGCTGTATCTCGGGGTCTTTCCAGTTTGTGCGCGTATAAAGCACCTCATAGTCTATTATCTTTCGTGCCGCGTCGATAGAGTAGAGCGTGACGCCAGATTTGTTCGATACATCTGGCGAGAACATTACCCCCTCCCATTGGAGGACTTCGGGATGAATTTGGAGAAAAATCGAGTCGACAATCCTGCCTGCTTCACGAGCTCGAAACTCCATTGGATGATTTGACTTAAAGCACAGATGTACGTACTTATCTAAGCCCTTATAACCATCGGCTTCTTGACTCCAATCGTTGCCGCCCGGGGCCGGAATTTGAATCTTTCTCTCTCTCAGGTTTGCTAACGAGTACAAACCGCCCAACTCCCGGATCAGCGCTAAATTTCGTCGATCGGTGAAATGGTATAAAGCCGCGATTGAGTATTGGCTGTCCACTTAAGTTTTTTTCTTAAGATCCTTCAGTGCGGCGGCAGTTCGTTTTAGTTCTAACATGAGCTTGAGCCGGAGATTCTCCGCTCCCGGCAGACGACCGCTGACCTTTGCTCCTTCGGGTTCTACAATCCTAAAGTAGTAAGGATTCAAGATGCTTTATGTGCCCCTTTTTCTTGACTGAGTAGAAACTGAAAGCGTCCCATTTCCCCTTCAGTCGGTCTCTCTGGTGGTGACGAATTCTCCATGAAAGGCTCGCCGCCCTACCGACATAATGAGGGACATTTTCTTTGTATAGGACGTATATTCCGCCGTGGCCGTGAACGAGACTCCGGAACTCTTTCCAAAATACACTGAGCACTGAGCCGGGTAATTTTTCGGCATAAGCTCGGACGAGTCTTCCTGCACCGCCTCGCGGGTGCTTCCGACGCTGTGTACCCTTCACGTGAGCGCCTCCCATTTTGTTGTTCTTGGTCAAACTCTAAGATAACCGTTGGTCCTACGGTGGGATGTAGAAACTCTATATTAAGCTACCAAAAAGGTAATAATGTAAATCAATGAGTGAAACGCGCACGGAAGGTGAACGGCTCTTTCAGCAATATCTCGAAGATGCAGGCTACTCGTACGAATTCGAAAAGAAATTTGAAGGCAGGAACAAAAAGCCCGATTTCACAGTTACAAGGGATCGCAACGTGTATCTTTTTGATGCAAAGGATTTCGACCCTCTGACACCTCAGCTTGGTTTTGGACAGTTTGATCCGTATTTCAGGTTGAGGCAGAGAATTGATGACGGTCGAGAGAAGTTTAAGGAGTTCAAAGAGTATCCGTGCTCAGTAGTTTTGCGCAACACCGGTAATGCGTTTGTTAATGTGGAGACTCCCGGCATTGTGCTCGGAGCTATGTACGGAGATTCAGGTTTCAAGATCCCAGTTTACGTTGGACCAGATCCTCGACCTCTGCAATCGCCACCGATCGAACATGCTTTCCTGGGTGGAGGAAAGATGGTTCGTTCGTCGTACGTACAAAACACCACAATCAGCGCCCTTATCTCACTCCGTTACATCGCAGTTGGAACTCGCAGAGTGAGAGCAATCTTCAGCGAGTTTCCGCACCTAAGTGTAAGCGAGGCGATTGAGCTGGCGGCGCAGCGCTTCCCATGCTTCGACGTTGAGGAAAGGCATCTTGGCGTAATCGTTTGGGAGAACGCGGTCGCGCGGATACCGCTGTCACGGGAATTATTCACCGGGCCGTATGACGAACGGTGGGGAGTTGAAGGCGACAACCAACTGATCGTCTTTCGGGGAGTAAGGCTCAGAGAACTAATCGCGGGCGAAGTGCCGCCAGAGAAGTAGGCTCGGCACCGGCAACAGTGCGCATCGGGAAAGCCGAGGTGACAATACGAATGATATTATTCCCCGACACTGTTTAGGGGATGCTTTGGTCTACCTTCAAATTCTGCTGGTTATGATTTCCACAGCCGGGCTCGAATTGCGGAGCCAGCCGAATCACGTGATGGCTGGTTTTGAACGCACAAACGTTAGCAGCTCGGGAGGCGGCGAAGTTCAGCAGGCGGCTGACGCCGATGCTGCGCAGCGCCACTATCAGGCGGGGCTTGTTGCGCTGGACAAGAACGATCTAGCTGCTGCGGAGGAGGAGATGCAGGCGGCGGCTAAGCTTGCGCCGAAGGATGCGCTGATTTTTTACAAGCTGGCTGTGATTCAGTCGAAGCGCGATGAGTGGCAGCCCGCGTTGAAGAGTATAGATGCCGCGCGGAAGCTTGGCCTTCCGAACAAGCTGGAGGATGAGGCGCTTCAACTGGCGGCGGCCGTGATCATGAAACAGTTGCAAACCAACGCAGCTGAAACCAAGAAGAAGGACGCATGGTTCGACGAGGTGGATTGGCTGCAGGGCAAGTATATCTACACGAAAATGCTGAACCACGACTCCGACTGCGTTAAGGATTATCACTGGATCGACAACATCCTGGAGTTGGAGCCTGAATATGACAAGAGCGAATTTTCAGGCACGCTGAGGTTGCGGGAGGGGCATCGCGTAAGCGAGACTGGCGCCACTGGCTGCGCGGCGAGAGCGGAAACGAAACCGGCGTCGAAGGATTCGTATCGCGAGGCTGTGTTGCGCGTGGTGGTGAAGCGCGACGACGGAATCAACGACGGCAAGATTCGGATGTTTGCGACGCTCGAATCGTGCAAGGGGAACGCCTGCGGCACGCTCGAGCGCCAAACGACGGTGTATATCGTCGAGAAAAGCGAGGGTGGCGGCCCGCAGATTTCCATCAGCGTGCTGAGCGATGGCGACAAGGATGGGCGCATCGTGGAGCAATTCAGAAAGCAGAGAGGAAACCGTTCTTAGGGCGGTGCGGATGGAGGATCGCTGCGAGAAAGCCGCCGAGCGGTCGAGGATCAGGATAAAAGCAGGCGACAGCAAAGAAACTGCAGATCCCTCGCTGCGCTCGGGATGACATGAGTGTCGGGCCGGGCGAGTCTTTCGATGGCCGTGGGTGGTTGCGTCGTGGATGGCGGCCGTGACCCACGAGGCCCGAAGCAACTTCAAAGACACTGCAGATCCCTCGCTGCGCTCCCTTCGTACCTCAGGGCAGGCGGGATGACATGAGGGTGGCGCCGAAATTATGCCAGGA
>CAWFGI010000009.1:0-40722 GCA_963815265.1 uncultured Acidobacteriota bacterium
GTGGTTGAGTCAGCTGGTCGCAAAAGTTCGCAGTAGACTTCTCGGCTTTGATTCAGGGTTTGTGAGCGTGATAGTACGCTTGGCTCGTCGCCGACTTCTCCCTCGCAAAGGTCCTGCTGCGATGGCATCCCGCGATGGCTCATTTCAACCCGATCGTCGAATCAGCGTGAGCTTGGAGGAAAAAGTACCCTAGCGGGTACCGCTAAATGATCCGATCTTTCTTCCTCACCAGAGAGATCGGATTCGCCCCGGCGTCCACGACTGGATCTGGCACAGGTCGCACTCGTGAATTAAGTACGAATTCGTGCCTCCTTATTTCTTCAATTGATTGATTCTATTGATGATAGAGGGTTCGTTTTGTAATTTCTGTCTTTCTGACGCTACCTACGCGTCCGCTTGCGTCCGGCTTATTAGATCATATATTATTAGTATATATATAACTTAAGTAAAAACAAATCGGCAATCCAACGAGCAGAATTTCGGGCTCGAGATGCGCTGCGACTGCGAAGGCGAGGCGTACCCGCATGCCGCTGCTGTAGTGTTTCAGCGGAGTATCGAGGAAGCGTTCTACTTCTGAGAAGGCTACGATCTCGTCGAACTTGCGGCGGATTTCCGCGGCGCGCATGCCGAGGAGGGCGCCGCTCATGAAGACGTTTTCGCGGCCGGTGAGCTCGGGATGGAAACCGGTGCCGACTTCGAGAAGGCTGCCGATGCGGCCGTGAAGTTCGGCGCGGCCTTCGGTGGGGCGGGTGACGCGGGCGAGGATTTTCAGCAGCGTGCTTTTGCCGGCGCCGTTGCGGCCGATCAGGCCGACTACTTCGCCTTCTTTTACCTCGAAATTGATGTCCTTCAGGGCCCAGATGTAGGGCGAGCCGGCGTTGGCGTTCCCGTTGGCGCTCTTGTTGCCGTTCGAGTTCGCGCTCGGAACGGCGGAATTGCCGCTGAGAAGGCAAACGGCGCGCGCAGGGCGTCGCCGATCACGTGGGCCAGCGCGTTGTGCTGCCGGGGCTGCCCAATGCGGTAGCGCTTGCCCAGCCCTTCCACTTGAATCACGGTACGGGTGGTTCTGGTCATTTGCTGGTCATCCGCCGAACCGCTAATCATTTCGCCAATCACCCGCTAATCGAAACCATCCGCTAACCATGCGATTCAGAATGTGCGTCAAACAGAGCACCCGCGGAGTCATAGAAAATCCTTGAAGTGATCCCAATTCCTTATATCTTCCGCAACTTTTTGAAAAGCGGCAAGGTTGAGCACGGGCGTGGCGACTTCGGAAAGGTCGCTGCGGTTGCGGCGCACGAAGGAAACCACCTTGCGGATGGAGGGCATCCACATATCGTCCAAGACAATGTATCCCCCCATCTTGCAGGCCAGCGCACATAGCGTAAATTCAACCAGCGTGTCGTCGAAGCGATGATTACCGTCGATGAAAATCACATCGTATTGAGTTCCGTCGCTGATCATGCGCGGAACAGCGAGAAACGACTTTTCTTCGATTAACCGGAACGATTTATCCATTCCCACGGCGCGCGCGTTCTCTACCGCTATCCCTGACCAAAGATTAGTCTCGTATGGATCGATCGCAGTGTGTGTGGCGGCAGGATTGGAACGAATGGCGGCCAGAAAATAGAGAGTGCTGAAGCCGTAAGCGCAGCCAATCTCCATGGTGCGTTCCGCTTTAGTGTCGCGGCAAAGACGATAGAGATACACGCCCTCTTCGACCGGGATTCTGGTAATCGGATCCATTTTGTGCTTTTGGCCGTCCGAACCCTTTTGTGGTTGTCCCGAATACATCGAGCGCAGCACAGTTGAGAACGGCTCGGTGATTTCGGCGAGCTTACCAAGGTCCATTTGCTCCGGCTGAGGCCTGTTCCCGCGACGCCACAGCGCCTGTTTGGTTTTGCTCAAGGCCGAATACACGGTCGGATTGAGGCGCGCCCTTAGAAACGATTTAGTCTTGTTCACACCGAAAGCCTCACTGGCTCAAACCACGTCCCTAATTTTCGATACCCACGGCTGAAAAGCGGCCGCGTTCTGCAACCTGGGTGACAAAGTTAGAGCAGGTCCGCCGGCCTGGACGTTATCCTGCAGGTTGTCCTGCACGTTGGCTCGCCCGATGGCTTGCACATTGTCCTGCACGAGGGCCTGCCCGAACGCCCTCTTCAAATTATGCCTTACCCGAACCCCACCTGACGCGGAAAAACACGCTCCTGGCGGTACTACGGTCGAATTACCAGTTGGAGCCAATGCGAGAATCCCGCCGCGTGACGCAGGTCACTTTGCCGTGTAACCGCTGACACGGAAGAGCTGTCTCGGCTGCGGGTAAAGTGATGCTTAGCTGCGCGAATGTCTTTCGTTGACCAGCAGAAACAAGAAGGAGTCGAAAATGGCAACCATGATCCAGTTTAGGTTTGAGCGGGACGAGGAGTTGATCTGCGTCGATTGCGGAGCTACGTTCGATTCGCATGGAGCCAGCGATGGGCTCGAACAATTGTGCAATGCTTGTTACGTTGCCCAATTCACATCCCAGGGTCCAATCAAGACGGCTGCCTCGGAGATTTCGCGAGTGGCTCCAAGCTCGTTACAGTGATCTTACCGAGTGCGCAACGCGTAGGAACTTAAGACCTTCATGTAGTTCGCTCGCTCAAATGCGGTTGGGTCGGGAACGTTTCGCTGGCTCATGCTTCCGCACATCTGTCCGATGGAACTGTATTCGTGCTCTTCCATCCAGCGAACGAGATCCTCTCGAACGGAATCAAGGTGGCCAATCCCATTCTTCAGAAGCGCTGACGCCATCATCGCCACGCGTGCTCCTGCCATCACGGACTTGATTATATCCGTGGCGCTGTGCACGCCACCCGTGATCGCAAGATCTGCTTTGACGTGCCCGAATATAATGGCCACCCAGTGGAGACGCAGCAGGAGTTCTGTCGGATGGCTTAGCGTGAGGTTGGGAACCACCTCTAACGTTTCGATGTCGAGGTCCGGTTGATAAAAACGATTGAACAGGACAAGGGCGTCTGCGCCGGAAGCATCCAGGCGCTTTGCCATGTTCGCGGCTGCAGTAAAGAAATGCGACAACTTGACGGCGACCGGAACCTGGACAGAGTTCGCCACCACGCCAACCAGATCGCAATAGTCTTGTTCGACTTCCGTTCCTGTGCGCGCGGGATCGGCCACGAGAGAATAAATATTCAGCTCGATCGCGTCCGCGCCCGCCTGTTCCATTTCTCGCGCATATCGAATCCATCCCCGCGGTGAAACTCCATTCAAGCTGGCGATGATGGGGACGCGGACGCTTGCTTTCGCCTTGTGAATAAGATTGAGGTAACCATCGGGCCCGAGGTTATACGTCATCAGATCCGGAAAATACGTCACGGCTTCAGCAAATTCTTCGGCACCACGGGAGAGATCGGAATCGACAGCTTCGCTCTCGATATCAAGCTGCTCCTCGAAAAGCGAAGGAAGCACGATTGCCCCGATTCCGTGATCTTCGAGACGGCGAATATTGTCAAGCGATTCACCAAGCGGCGACGCCGACGCGACGATTGGATTGCGGAGCTGCAGGCCAAGGTATTTTGTCGTGAGGTCGATCATTGCTCGCCTTCTTGTTTGGCTGGGATCGTTGGCGGGGGCTCAGGCGATTCTTCGACTTTGGGTGCTACAGGCTGTCCTGGCGCAGCGGCGCGATTCTGATATACGTGCCAATTTCGGTTCACGTCGTCCTGCGCAAGGCGGAGCAGGGTGCGCGCGGTTTCGGGCTCGCTTCTTGCAAGCATAGAGTAACGAGCTTCCTGATACGCGTACTGCTTAAATGGAATGCTAGGCGCTTTGGAATCCAGCTGAAAAGGGTTTTTCCCTTCGTTTCGCAGCGCCGGGTTATACCGCATGAGAGGCCAGTAGCCTGACAGCACGGCGGCTTTCTGTTGGTTCATCCCGAATTTCATGTCGTAGCCGTGGGCAATGCAATTGCTGTACGCGATGATGATCGAAGGCCCATCATGCGCCTCAGCTTCAAGGAATGCTTTTATGGTGTGCGTGTCGCTGCTACCCATCGCCACGCGCGCAACATAGACGGAACCGTAGCTGACGGCTTCCATCGCGAGGTCCTTCTTGCCAGTTCTCTTTCCGCCGGTCGCATATTTCGCCACTGCGCCACGTGGCGTCGCCTTGGACATCTGGCCACCCGTGTTGGAGTACACCTCTGTATCCAAGACGAGAACATTGACATTGGTGCCCGAACCAAGAACGTGATCGAGGCCGCCCGCTCCGATATCGTAAGCCCAGCCGTCGCCGCCCACGATCCAGATCGTTTTTCGCACCAGCGCATCGGCAACCGCCAGCAGGTCACGGGCTTCGCGCGAATCGCGGTTTGCGAGCTTCTGCTTGATCAGCCCGACCCGCTCGCGTTGTGCTGCAATTTCCGCCTCCGATGAAGGATTGGCCTGAAGGATTTCAGCGACAAGCGATTCGCCGAACCAGTCTGCGTGCGATTTCAGAAGCTCTCGCGCGTAATCAGCCTGCTTATCGACCGCGAGCCTCATGCCCAGACCAAATTCAGCGTTGTCCTCGAAAAGCGAATTGGACCACGTCGGCCCGCGACCATCCGCATTCTGCGCGTACGGTGTGGTTGGAAGGTTACCGCCGTAGATTGAAGAGCAGCCTGTGGCATTCGCAATTAGCAGCCGATCGCCAAAGAGTTGGGTGAGCAACTTGATGTACGGCGTCTCACCGCACCCTGCGCAGGCGCCCGAGAATTCAAAGAGTGGCTCGAGCAACTGAACATCTTTGACGTGCGAATGGGTTAGCTTGCCTCGCTCGATATCTGAGATCGAAAGAAAGAAGTCCCAGTTCGCCGCTTCTTTGGTTCGCAAGGGCGCTTGCTCATGCATGTCAATTGCTTTGTGCTTCACTTCGCTCTTGCTCTTCGCCGGACAGACCTCCACACACAAGGAGCAGCCGGTGCAATCCTCCGGCGCCACCTGTAACGTGAAGCGCATCGATTCGAATTCTCGCCAGCGAGGCTTGGCCGACTTGAAATCAGCGGGCGCGCCCGCGAGCGCGCTCGCATCGTAAACCTTCGATCGGATCACGGCATGGGGGCAGACCAGGACACACTTGCCGCACTGAATGCACAACTCCTCATCCCAGACTGGGATCTGTTGCGCGATGTTGCGTTTTTCCCATCTCGCTGTATTGGTCGGGAAAGTTCCATCCGGAGGAAGCGCGCTGACAGGAAGGTCATCGCCCTTACCCTCCATCATGGTCCCCAGAACGCCACGCACAAAACTCGGCGCTCGATCGGACACGGGCGCAAGAATATCAAAGGCGCTGGTCACCTGGGCTGGCACGCGGACTTCGTGCAGATGCGCAAGTGAAGCTTCCACCGCCGAAAAGTTTTTCTGGACCACCGCGTCTCCGCGCTTTCCGTAAGTTTTCTGGATGGCATCCTTAATGGCCGCAATCGCTTCGTCTTTCGGCAAGACTCCGCTGAGCGCGAAGAATCCCGTTTGCATGATCGTGTTGATGCGGCTGCCCATTCCCGTTTCGCGGGCCACCTTATAGCCGTCAATCACGAAGAAGCGAATCTTCTTGTCGATCAGCTGCTGCTGGATTTTGCGCGGCACGTGATCCCACACTTCGTTCGGCTCAAACGGCGCATTCAGCAAGAAAGTGGCGCCTGGTTCTGCCGCGGCGAGGACATCCATGCGCTCCAGAAATTGAAATTGATGGCATCCGATAAAGCTGGCCCGGCTAATCAAATAGGTCGATCGGATCGGGTCGGGCCCGAAGCGCAAATGCGAAACCGTCACCGATCCGGCTTTCTTCGAGTCATATACGAAATACCCCTGGGCATAATTCGGCGTATTCTCTCCGATGATTTTGATCGAATTCTTATTGGCACCCACTGTTCCGTCGGAGCCGAGTCCGTAGAACAAGGCTCGGACCGTCCGCGGCTTCTCGGTCGAAAATGTGGGGTCATAGTGAAGGCTGGTATGAGTGACGTCGTCATTGATCCCCACAGTAAAATGGTTCTTCGGCGATTCCCGCAAGAGTTCGTCGAACACGGCTTTCACCATTGCCGGCGTGAATTCCTTCGAAGACAGGCCGTACCGCCCTCCAATCACGACCCGCGGCGCGCGTCCATCTGCGCCCGTCGTTTCTGCGAGTGCAGTGACGATCTCGGAATACATCGGCTCGCCAACAGCACCCGGTTCTTTTGTACGATCTAAGATTGCAATAGCGCGTACATTTTTTGGCATGGCCGCCAGAAAGGCCTCGCTCGCAAACGGCCGAAACAACCGCACCTTCAGGAGGCCGACCTTCTCTCCGTGCGCGTTGAGATGCTCCACCGCTTCCTCAGCTGCGCCTGCCCCCGAGCCCATCAGTACCACCACGCGTTCCGCATCCGGGCTTCCTACATAATCAAACAGGTGATACGCGCGCCCGGTCTGCTCGGCGAAGCGGTTCATCGCGTTCTGAACAATCGTTGGGCAGGCGCGATAAAACGGGTTGATTGACTCGCGCGCCTGAAAAAAAACGTCCGGGTTCTGCGCCGTTCCGCGCAGCAAAGGGCGTTCCGGGGTTAGGCCACGTTCTCTATGTTGCCGTACGAGCTTTTCATCGGTAAGCGCCCGGAGATCGTCATCTTCAAGAACATGGATCTTGTTCAATTCGTGCGATGTTCTGAATCCATCGAAAAAATGAAGAAACGGAATGCGAGCTTCGAGCGAGGCAGCATTCGCAATCAGTGCGAAGTCATGCGCTTCCTGGACCGAACCTGAAGAGAGCAATGCGAATCCAGTCATCCGCGCGGCCATCACGTCGCTGTGATCTCCAAAGATCGAAAGCGCGTGCGTAGCGATCGTCCTCGCCGCCACATGGATCACACACGCCGTGAGTTCGCCGGCGATTTTGAACATGTTCGGGATCATGAGCAGCAAGCCCTGCGAAGCAGTAAAGGTTGTTCCTAGCGCCCCCGCTTGCAATGCGCCATGCAAGGCTCCCGCGGCTCCGCCTTCGCTCTGCATCTCCACGACCGACGGAATCGTTCCGAAAATATTCTTTTTACCTTCCTGCTGCCATTGGTCCGCCCACTCCCCCATCGGTGACGAAGGTGTGATCGGATAGATCGCAATTACTTCATTGAGGCGGTAAGCGACCGAAGCGGCCGCTTCGTTTCCATCGAGGATCTTCCTAGCGGTTTTTGTCAATGGACACCCAAAGGCCCCTTGGGACAACAAATCAACGTAGTCTCCCAGCCCCTACAATACAAAGGGTTCATCGGCTCATAATGAGCCCAGCGTTAAAACCCTTCTGTGATTTGCGACACTTTCGGAGGGTGACGATAGTCACATCGAGCCAAATCGGCTTTGAACGCGTTACCGCCGGATTGCCGAGGCGAGAAGTAAACAGCCAGACGCGCAGGAAGGACACCAGGCACCTAGGCTGAGCTTATTATAAAACGAAGGTGTCACGCGATTGCGAATACGCCTTGAGCGATGGTTTTAGATGAGGCAGCATACTGGTGTTGATGATCCAAAAGAAAAAACCGCCGCAGTGGACCAATCAGCGTTCGGTTCGTCGCTGCCCACTTGTCGCTTCTGCTGAAGTAACCGATCTCCATTCCGGCACCAGACTCTCGGCCCGTATTTCGGAACTGGGCGTTGGGGGCTGTTACGTCGACGCGCTGACTCCGTTCCCCGAGGGAACGCTGGTCAAGCTGCGGATTATCAGGGATCAGGGCGTGTTCGAGAGCGACGGCAAAGTGGTTTACACGCATGCGAATTTTGGCATGGGCATCGCTTTCATGAATGTGGCATCCGATCAGCGGTCAATACTAGAAGCTTGGATAGCCGAGATTGTGAGCAAGCGGGTTTAGCGAATTCAGCTCTAGCCATCCTGCCTTGTTCGTGCCAGAGCCACCTGTGACGGGACACGCAACTTTTCTGTGAGAGACTAGTTTTGGAGGCAAGAATTGGGATCGTCATCGCGGATGAAGATTATTGTGGCCGACAAGATTAGCGAGCGCGGGTTTGCGTTGTTGCGCGAGGCGGGGTGGGATGTGGTGACGCCGGCGGCGGGCGCGCTGGCGGGCGAGCTTGCGACGGCCGATGGGCTTGTGGTGCGTAGCGCGACGAAGGTGACGGCGGAGCTGCTGGAGCACGCGCCGCGGCTGCGTGTGGTGGGGCGTGCGGGAGTGGGCGTGGATACCATTGACGTGGAGGCGGCGACGCATCGCGGCATCCTGGTGATGAACACGCCGGGGGGGAACGCGGTTAGCGTGGCGGAGCACACTTTCGCGCTGATGCTGGCGATGGCGCGGAGTGTGCCGCAGTCGAACGCTTCGATACATGCGGGGCGATGGGAGAAATCGGGCGCGGCGGGAACGGAGCTGCGCGGGAAGACTCTGGGGCTGGTGGGGCTCGGGCGAGTAGGCACGGAAGTGGCGCGGCGGGCGCGTGGGCTCGAGATGAAAGTGCTGGCGCACGATCCTTACGTGACGCCGGCGGCGGCGCGCGAGGTGGAAGTGGAGCTGGTGACGCTCGATGAGCTGTTGAAGCGGGCGGACGTGATTTCGCTGCACACGTCGCTGAGCGCGGCGACGGAGAAGATGTTTGGAGCGGCGGCTTTCGCGAAGATGAAGCGCGGGGCGCGGCTGGTGAATTGCGCGCGCGGCGAATTGATTGATGAGGCGGCGCTGGCGGAGGCGTTGAAATCGGGGCAGCTTGCGGCGGCGGCAGTGGATACGTTTGCGGAGGAGCCGCCGAAGAATTCGCCGCTGATTGGACTGGCGAATCTGATCGCGACGCCGCACATTGCGGGGTCGACGGCCGAGGCGCAGGAAGAAGTGGGCACGGCGGTGGCGCAGCAGGTGCGCGATTATCTGGCGGACGGGTTGATTCGCAACGCGGTGAATATGCCGGCGCTTTCGCCGGAGCAGTATCGGCGTCTGCGTCCTTATATTGATTTGGGCGAGCGGCTGGGGGCGCTGATTGCGCAGGCGGCGCCGTCGCCGAGTTTCAGCCGGGTACGGATTCGGTATGCGGGGGAAGCGGCGGAGCTGGGGTCGCACGTGGTGCGCAGCGCGGTGCTGAGCGGGATTTTGAATTGCGTGCTGGCGGAGAAGGTGAATCTGGTGAACGCGGCGGCGGTGGCAGCGGAGCGCGGGTTGATTGTGGAGGAAACCACGCGGCGGCGCGAGCGCGGATTTCCGAACACCGTGGAGGTGGCGGTGGCCGACGGCGGGAGGGAGTTAGCTGTTGAGGGCACGGTGGTGTCCGACGGGTCGCCGCGGATTCTTTCGCTCGACGGCATTGGGCTCGAGGCACCGCTCGAGGGTACGTTGTTGCTGACGCGCAATCGTGACGTGCCTGGCGTTATCGGGCAGATTGGAACTGTGCTGGGGAATCTGGGTGTGAACATCGCGACCTTTGCGCTGGGGCGACGGTCGCCTGTGCATGGTGCGGAGGCTGTGGCGATGGTGCGGCTCGATGGCGCGGTGAGCGAAGCGGTGGCGGAAAAAATTCGCGAGATTCCTTCGATCACGGAGGCGCGGTTGATTCGTCTTCCGGATGCGCCGAAAGCGCGGCAGTGAAGATCGAAACCCGCTGCTGAAAACCGAAACGCTTCCGAAGCGCGAAACCGGGGCGATGAAGGCGCTGTCGTTAGCTGAAATGCAATGAAACGTGAATGGGCCAATCGAGCTGTGCTATTCTTTTGTGTGCGCTCAAGCGGCGTTTCCTTCTTCGAGCGGCAATCGGTCGGGGCGTAGCGCAGCCTGGCTAGCGCGCCTGGTTCGGGACCAGGAGGTCGATGGTTCAAATCCATTCGCCCCGACCATTTTCAGCTGAGGTCCCTCGGCTACGCTCGGGATTTCGGCAGCGGGCTCTGACGCCCGCTTAACGCCTCAAGTTCAAATCCATTCGCCCCGACCATTTTCAGCTGAGGTCCCTCGGCTACGCTCGGGATTTCGGCAGCGGGCTCTGACGCCCGCTTAACGTCTCAAGTTCAAATCCATTCGCCCCGACTACTCCCTTTCCCACGCCTTACATTGACGGCCAACGTGGCAGCGCGCCTGGGCAGCTCGAGGCAGCGACTCTATTCTGAATTCTGACGCCGCGCCGAATTTACGCGGTTCAATCGCCGGCGAGCGCTGCGGATGCTGGGCGCTCTTGGGCGATCGAGTCGGCCAGGGTGCGGCGGAGCGGAGCGATGACCGCAGCCGGGACGGCGCGTTCGCGGGGGATTTCGATTTCCGCGAATTTGCGCGGGTACTCTTTGCGGCGGTCGAAGCCGAGGCCGGATTCCTGGAGAAGATCGCCGGCGATGGCTGGATCGTCGGAATGCTCGACGCTCCAGAAGCGCAGGCGCTCTTCATTTTTCTGCAGAACGCGCAGGGATTCCTCGAGCTTCTTCATCGCGCCATTGAAGGATGACGCGAGGAAATAGACAGGCAGCGACCAAGCGCCGCGCCCGAAAGCTGCGCGGACTCGGACGTTGTACTTGCCGTTCTGGGTCTTTTCGATGGCGCAAAGGTACTCGTTCGCTGCTGAACCGTTTTTTGCCGACATTCGCTCCCTCAGCCTTTCACTCGATACTGGTACTCGCTGTACTCGCTGCCGACGCGTTCGCCTCGCTCGCCTGACGGTGAGCGAAGCACCCGAATTAGCCCGTGACCTTTTGGCGGACATAGTGCGCTCCTGTGTTTCATTTCAGTTTTGCCGAGCAGTAGTCAGGTCGGGGAATCCTGATCAGGTCGCACCTCGCTGGCTTCGAGGTTAGGCTCTGCGGATGAGAAGATTCTAGCGAAAGGGGCGTTCGGTAGGCAAGAGCGTCAATGTTAAATTATAAGTCGTTTATATACAGACACTTAAAGACAGCCCACGGCTTTAACAGATGAGGATGCGAGACTTTTACGCACCGTTTATGCAAGCGACAGAAACCGCTTGCTAGCTGGTTTTGCTGAGCCGTTTCAGGGCTTCGTTGTTGATGGTGAGCTTGCCTTCCTTCTTGAGGCGGTCTTCGAGAGCGGTGCGGAAGGCGTCGAAGGCAGCGCCTTGCTTGGCCTGGAGGAGTTGCTGCTCGATCTGATCCTTCTGTTTGGCCAGATCTTCAGGCAGGACGGGCTGATGCGCGACGATTTTGTAGACGACCCAGGTGCTGCCGAGCTCCGTCGGGGTGCTGACCTGGCCTACCGGCATGCTGAAGGCTGCTTCGAGCTGACGGCCGGAGCCGAGATCGGGGATCGAGCCGGTGCGAGCGAAGGCTTCAGGAGTTTTCAGGTCGATGCCGAGAGATTTGGCGACTTTATCGAATGGCTCGCCGGCGGCGGTGCGCTTGGCGAGGTCGTCCGCTTTGCTGCGGGCGAGTTGAATGGACTGTTCCTGCTGGTAATCGGCGAGGACTCGGTCGTGGACTTCGGCGAGGGTGCCTTGATGGGCGGGCTGGACGTCTTTGAGCGTGAGAATCACGAAGCCCTTGTCGGATTGAAGGGGCGTGCTGAGTTCGCCGGGACGAAGCTGGAAGAGAACCTGGTGGAGGTCGGGCGAATTGCCGAGGTCACCGACGGGGTCGGTGACGGATGCGGGCGGAGTGTCGCCGAGCTCGAGCTTGAATTTCCTGGCGACGTCGTCGAGCGACTGGCGATTCGACTGGCGAACCGCGGCTGCCATTTGATTGGAGATGTCGTTGGCGTCCTGACGGACTTTCTCATCGAGAACGATGGGAACGATTGTGTCGCGAACTTCTTCGAAGGTCTTGGTGTGCGCTGTTTCGCGGTCGAGAACTTTGATGATGTGGAAGCCGTACTGGGTTTTGACCAGGTCTGAGATCGATCCCTTCGGCTGGCTGAAGGCGGCCTGCTGAAATTCAGGCACGGTCTGGCCTTCGACGATCCAGCCGAGGTCGCCACCCTTGGGCTTGGTGGCGTCGTCTTCGGAATATTTCTTCGCCAGCTCTTCGAAATTCGCGCCCTTTTTGGCCTGTTTCAGGACGTCTTCAGCCTTCTGGCGGATTTCGGCGATTTCGGCGTCGGTCTTGCCGATGGTCTTGAAGAGGATGTGCTCGACGTGCACGCGATTTTCAACTTTGTACTGATCAATGTGGGCGTTGTAATAGGCGCGCAAGACGTCGTCGCCGACCTGGGTATGGGCGCGAAGTTTATCTAGATCGAGTAGCGCGTAGCGGGCGGAGCGTTTCTCGGGTACTTGATATTTTGAGGCGTTCTTCGCGAAATAGGCGGAAAGCTCCGCTTCCGAGGGATGAATCGTGGGAGCGAGCTCTTCGGGCTTGATGGCGGCATACTGGATTTGAACTTTTTCGTTGCGGCGGCGGAATTCCTGTTCGATTTCGGCCGGGCTCACGGTGATGCCGTCGGTGACAAGCTGGCGGAACCTTTCGAGCAACATCTGATTGCGCAGGAATTCTTCGAACTGGCTGACGCTCATTCCACCCGTGCGCATCTGGACTTCGGCGGCGTAGCGGTCTTTCAGCCAAGTGTCACCGGAAAAGACGGTGGGGAGAATCTGCTTGATGCGATCCGTCATTTCTTCGGGGGTGACGGGAAAGCCGAGGCGCTGGGCTTCGAGTTCGAGCGCGTGCTGAAAGACCATCTGATCGAGGACTTGCTTCATGTACATGCCCTTGAGCATGGGAGGGATGCTCTGGCCGCGCGTGGCTTGATTCAATTCGCGCTGGACGTCCATGGCGCTGATGTCGACGTTGCCAACTTTGGCCACAGCGTCTGGGCCGCTGGTGGCAGAAGTGTTCATCAGGCCGGGAATGAGCGTGATGACCATGCTGAAGCAGATGATTACAAGGATCACCGTCATGGTGATCTTGATCCAACGATTGCGGTCTAGGTCGCGCTGCTGAATGCTTTTCAACATATCTCTATGCGGTCCTCTAGCGACTCCGAAACCTTGCAATTATAGAGCGTCTGCGTAAATCTCTCAAGTCCAACGACCTTGGGTAGTGGGTCAAAATAGCCAGGTAAAACCCCTTGCTGCCTCTTTAGCTGCAGAGCCGCTCTGAGCCTACCCACAGTTGAGCCAGATCTCTGAGGTTGTGTTTGTATGTGCGCGTCACCAGGTATTCCTTCCCACCTCTCACACGCAGCCTGTACTTCCCCGTCGGTAAAGCCTGGATTTCCTCCACAGCCGAAATATTCACGATGACCGAGCGGTGGATGCGAATAAAACCGTAGGGTTTAAGCTTCTCCACCATGGACGAGAGGGGCTCGTGCACCAAATAGGGGTTAGGTTGGTGTTGCAGCGAAACATAATTACCTTCGGCTTGCACCGCCGAGATGTCAGCTAGATCCAAGAGCAGGATGCTGCCGTTGGCCTTGAACGCGATTCGTGGCGCCCGCGGCGCAAGGGCCTTCTGATCCTGAACTTCGCGGGCGCTCATGATGGAACCCCTTGGGCTTTGTTTCAACTTACTGGTTTCAGCTTCCTGGCTTCGACTTCCTGCTGCGCGTAACCAGAACGGCGATGCAGTGCTTCTGAAACAAATGGTGCTACATAACGGGAGCAGCGGATCCGTCTGACCACCTGCCCACGGGAACGATAAACACGTCGATCGGTTGAACGCCTTTGAATTGTGGAATCAGCATTACCGGTGAATTCGTGACATCGGCGCCCCAAGCCTTGCCGTCGAGCGGAGGCGCATAAAACATCAAGTGGGCGACGTTGTGATCACCTCGATCCGTGAGATAAGCGTCCTTCGACATCATGTAACTCATCGAGCCGGGTTCGAGCGGCGGCAGTTCACCTTTTTCGAATGCTGCCTTGTTGCCTTCGATGATCTCAGCCTTTGTTTTCCCTGCTAATGCCAGCTCTGTTCTCTTGTAAGTAGCGGGCAAAACAGAGCGCGCGGCCTGCGGATTGAAACAGAGCGGGCCCCGAATCTTGGGGTTCCAAAACTCCGGAGCATCGGAAGGGGACATCCACCCGCGCTCGACAGCACACACGAAGCCGTTCTTCCCCTCGACGGCCGTTTCGTAGCCATGGCGGCCGAGGACGAGAATTTTTGCATCGGCCGATATGGCCTCCGGTGCGGCGCTGCGCGCCAAGGCGATTTCGGCATTGCGGTCTGGCATGAGGTACTGATCGACTGGCGCCATGCTCGAATATGGCGTCTTGGCTTCCTGTGCCTGCCCTTGCTTGATTGCCATGAGCGCCAGGATCAGAGCGAGACTTAGAGAAGCTACTTTTGCCAACGTTCTTCGGTTCATTTTTTTGCCTCCAACCAGAATCGCTGCTTTGCCCCAGTCAAAATCGCCGTTTTGCCCCGAGTCAGAATTGCTGCCGTTGCCTTGGAACATGCTTCTTCAATGTCCGCGGGCGGCCTCTCCGAGATTGCCGCGGCGCCCGGAGAGACTCCAGCCACGCCACGATATTTCTGGTCCCGACTTCCCAAACCTTGGAGTCTTGAGCATTCTTTGCCAACGACGCGTGGCCCTCGACCATCGCGACCAGAAAACTGGCAGTCTCGTCTGGATTCAGGTCGCGGCGAACTGTTCCCCGGGACTGCCCTTTCCGCAAGAGCGTGGCAATTCCTTCCTGCCAGGCGAGAAAAATCCTCTCCAGTCGCTTGCGGAACTGCTCGTCCAGCGGAGACATCTCCTGCGCCAAATTGAGCAGCGGGCAACTTTCTCGAACGTCTGCGGGCCGAGTTGGCAACCCCCGGATAATGCCAATCAAAATGTCGATGGATTGCCCGTCGCTGAGCAGAGGATGCAGCCACCTGTCGCGGACAAGTTTTGCGACGATCTCGTCCACGATGGCATATCCCAAAGCTTCCTTGCTTTCGAAGTGGTGATAGAGCGCGCCCTTGGTGACGTTGGTGGCGGCAAGAATTGTGTCGATGCCGGCACTCTGGAAGCCTGACCTGCGGACCTCGCGGAAAGCGGCTTGCAGCAAACGTTCCCGTGTACGGCCGGGATCACGCGATCGTCGTTTCACGGGCGTTTCCTCACAGTCGCTTCTTTACCTTCGTTTCCTCTCGCGCCCGTCTATACATACCGACAAGTATGTATGTTAACGATTCAAAAAGTCAATCGAACTGATCTGCCT
This sequence comes from uncultured Acidobacteriota bacterium, assembly GCA_963815265.1. GTDB lineage: Bacteria > Acidobacteriota > Terriglobia > Acidiferrales > UBA7541 > Palsa-295. The sequence continues at coordinate 15,081 of CAWFGI010000009.1, forward strand.
GACTCCTGGCTGCGCGGTGCTATCGAATTTCGTAACCTCAAACCATAGTGTGTGTGAAAAGTTGGAGAAACAGTCGCTCCAGGCGTTTTGGCATCGTCCCAGAATTTTGTTACTCCGCCACTCGTTTACAGACTCTGAAGTGTTGGGCTCGTTATCTCACGTAATCGCCGTGAGCGTGGAACACCGGATGCTCCCTCAGTTCTCACTCGGCAGGAGTTCGTGAAGTTGCGAGTTCATTCTGCTCTCAATTGCACACCAACTGCCGGAGCGCCGAGTGTCACCTGACGTAACTCGCAATCATCTCGGCACGGAAACTTTACTCGGACCAAAAAGGAGAAGATATGAGCGCACTGAGACGGTTGCGGAATTTCTGGATACCTGGAGTTGCGACGATTGTTCTGGGTAGCTTCAGCCCTGCGTTCGCTCAACAGGGCTACAAAATTACCGATTTGGGCATTAACAACAGCAAAGACAACTTCAGCATGGCCATGGGCCTCAATAGTCAGGGCTGGGCGGAGAACATGGATGGAACCGTGAACCCTCCCGAGAATAATTTGTTTACGTCAGTTGCAAGGGGCCGCGCGGTCATAAGCATCTACGGATTCAACATCGACCTGGGCACGCTTGGAAAACCCGACGGCAACAGTTGGATTAACTGGGGCGGGATCAACGACAGCGGGGAAGCCGTTGGTCAGTCCGAAACAGCTAATCCAGATCCGAACGGCGAAGACATTTGCGGCTTCGGCACACACCTTACGTGCGTTCCGTTTCTTTGGCGAAACGGCCACATGAGCGGTCTTCCGACGCTCGGCGGACATAATGGGCAGGCCAGCGCCATCAATAACCGCGGAGAAGTCGTCGGATATGCCGAAAGCGGTCCCCTGGACCCCACATGCCCAGCCGGCACTACCAACAATCGGATTACGTTGCCGACGTTGTGGGAAAAAGGCAGCGCCGAAGCTCTTCCTCTGGTGGGTAGCGATGTAGACGGGGTCGCATGGGGGATTAACGATCAAGGCCAAGCCGTAGGCTACTCGGGAAGCTGCACCGCAGCGATACACGCCATGATGTGGAAAGACAAGACTGCCTTCGTGCTTCAGGATCTCGGAGCTTCCGGTTCCAATTTCGGCTACGCCATTAACAGCCGCGGCCAAATCGCCGGGCAAGTCGGCAGTGCTGACGGCACAACTTTCTATGCCTCGGTTTGGCAGGACGGAGCGGACGGCGCAGTCACAAGCATTGGCGTTCTGCCGGGAGATTTTGCGGCCTTTGCCACCGGGATCAACAACCGGGGACAAGTGGTGGGAAACAACTTTGACTCCAGTTTCAACTGGTCCCACGGCTTCATCTGGCAGGACGGTGTGATGACCGACCTTAACACGCTGATTCCCGCGGATTCCAACCTCTTCATAATCTCAGCTAGCAATATCAATGACCTGGGACAAATCTCCGGCATGGGAACGGTGCAAAGCGGGCCGCATGCGGGCGCCATTCACGCCTATCTTTTGACCCCCGTAAAGGGACGCATAGAGGGCGCCTCGATGGCAGATTTCGCACGTACACACCCGCAATCCATTTTGTCCGCGAATGCTTGCAATCACTCTTTGCAGAGAGTCGGACCCGGCCGATTCCAGCGTTAACGGGCATTTTCGGAGCCTCCGCACCATGCTATCCGGCTTTGTGCTGCGCCTAGGCGCAAGGCTGGAGGTTGCGTGGGGCGTTCTGGGTCACGCGAATCTCGACGTGACCCAGAATGTTTACGGCAGGAAAGTAGGGGAAAACGTAGCGTGTTATCGAAAGTAACGTGGTCTGTAATTCCCGCCTCCGTCGCTCACGAGTGACGCGGAATTTCCTGTGCACCCCGTTAGAAGTTGTCACCACAGGTGGGCGAAACCCCTTCGTGGATTCCCCTGGCACACCCGACCCTGTGCGCTCTTAGCGAAAGTATTTTTGAATGGCGGAGCAAGTGTGATACAAGGCTCGTGCTCCAGCCGGCTGCCTCTTTGTGCGCCGGTCTAACCGACCATTTAAGTAACCAGATTTAATAAATTTGAAGGAGTGCGCGCATGAGCATGAACATCACGAATGTGCAGAAGTTGCAAGCGGCCAATATTTTGCCTACGCCTAGCAGGCTGTCGCCGTCCGACGAGCAGCTCATCAACAATCTTGATCCTACCGAGGTGGATGCGTTGGTGGATGTGAAGGCTCAGCTTGGGGACGACTTCATCCAGAGAAATACATCGCTGATCCTGTAACGCTCTGCGGGTGGAACGGATGAGCCATAGCGCGCGCCTGCGCGCGAAAATCGAGTTGGTAGCTCCCGGCATGCATCGCGCGATTGAGGCTTTCTGGGCGCACCCGCGCATGCCTGAGATTTTTCCCGAGTTCCTCTATACAACCTACTGCGTGGGGCGGACGACGGTGCCGCTGCTCGAGACGGCGCTCGCGGCGGCGAACGCGCGTCGCGACACGGATCCTGTGGCGGTGTGTGTGGCGCAGTATTGTGCGCGGCATATCCCGGAAGAGCGGCATCACGACGAGGGAGTGCTCGACGATCTTGGCGAGCTGGGAGTGTCGCGCGAAGCGGCGATGCGGCGGATTCCCTCCCCTACGATGGCGGCGCTTATTGGGGCGCAGTATTACTGGATTCTGAATGTTCATCCGATCGCGCTGCTGGGTTATTTGGAAGTGCTCGAGGGCGAGCCTCCGCTGGCAGAGAAGCTGGAAGAGGTGATTCAGAGGACGGGGCTGCCGCGTAAGGCGTTTCGAACTTATTTTCAGCATGCGGATGTGGATCGAAGGCATCGGGATGAATTGCGCGCGGCGATTGATCGCATGCCGTTGGGGAAGGAACATGAAAACATTCTGGCGATAAGCGCGTTTCAGACGGTGGAGCTGGTGAGGCGGATTTTTGAGGGGCTTGTTGGCCCTGGCGCGAGTAAGAAAATGCGATTTGAAATTTAAAATTTTCAGATTTCAAATGAAGGCGGACCGATGACGAGGGCGTAAGCGCGGCAAGGTCGTTTGCCGGGCACGGCATGCCGTGCCCCTACTGTCGGAAAGAAATGCGCGAACTGTGCGCGGCTACTTCTTCTTTGCAGCGGCGGTGGCGGCGGCTTTGTCGGCGTACTTCTTTTGGAAGCGCTCGACGCGGCCGGCGGTGTCGATCAGCTTTTGCTTGCCGGTGAAGAATGGGTGGCATTGCGAGCAGATTTCGACGCGGATCAGCTCGCCTTTGCTGGTGGAGCGGGTTTGAAACGTGCTTCCGCAGGCGCAGTGGACCGTGACCTGGTGATAATCGGGGTGAATTCCTTCTTTCATTGAAAGGCTCCTATCGGCTGGCCGGTCTGCGTGACACCATCTGCGAGCAACACAGTCACGTCGCTAGGCCAGCGGAGAAACCCCAATTATACGGTATAAGACGCGATTTGCAAAATCAGCGAAATGCTGCGCCGACGATATTCTGAGCGACATTTTCGGAGGGCAGCGTATTCCCCTGCGCGTCCTTCCAGGTGACTGGCAAGGTTACTGCGTTCCCCTCGACGATGACTAAAGTGTAGGTGACGCCCTGCGCGGAGAGCAGCCACGTCTGCGGATTGAAGGTGACGGTATACGTGGTTTCGGGAGTTATCAAGGTGAAGCTGTTGTGGTAAGAGGCGCCTTCGAACTTGATGTAGTCGCTCCCCATGGAGGAGTTGAGTTCCTTGCAGTAGCCGGAGGCGGCGCGGCGAACTTCCACCCACATTTTGTCGGCGTTAGAGTCGAGGAGCTTGCGGTCGTTGAGATCCTTTTCCTGCTGAAGCCGTTTGGCTTCGAGCTCGCTTTTCTTGCGTGCGGCGAGATTTTTTGCCCACTCTGAATCCATTTGCCACGCTCCATCTAGCGCAAAGCTGCAACCAGCGCAATCACGGACACGTCAAATATATAGCAGGCAAAAGGAGAAGAAGGGAAGGAATTGCCTGGGAAAGAGGAACCTGTGGATACGTCTGGGGAAATTCATAACGTAGGTGGTTTTAATAATGCAGTGGTGCTATCCGATGAAAAGTCTGGCGGCCATGCGCATCATCACCCGCCCACTTTGGAAGACATTCAGCACCGCGCTTGCGAGATTCATCACGAACACGGCGCGGTAACGGGCGGGTATACCTTGGATGAATGGCTCGAGGCTGAGCACGAGTTGGAAGATACGGACGGTGCGGACGGCGAAAACGATCGCGTGCATTAATTTTGATGGAGGCAGTTTACTCATTCCCGCCGGTCTGAAGTCAAAAGAGCCGGCGGGACGCCCTTCGCAGCACAGGGCAAGCCGGCGGTACGGAATGGCAGCTACGCGATAATGTGCTGCCGGGTCTGCGTCGGTTTTGCTTTTTCTTGCGGGACGGAAACAACACGACCTGCAGAAAAAACACTATGAGACGAAGGAGCAGCCGACGCGGGAGCGGCCGCCTTCGGCGCGTTGGGTGTAGGTCTTGTGCAGGACCACGCGCACCGGCGGCAGGATTGGAACGTGCAGGATGGCGTTAAATTGTGCGGGAAGGTCTTCAGGTTTTTCGACTAGCAGCGCAACTCCACCATAGCTGAGATCTACGACAGTCGCATGACGCTGGGTGGCTTCCGTGAGAACCGCATAGGCTTTTGTGCCCGCGAGAGAGACGCGTTCAAACTTGCGATGTTCCACGGGCGGCACGGCCCGCGGCGGCTGCGGCGCACCCGGAAATGCTGGCGGAGGCGAGGACCGCACGAACGGCTTGCGCTCTGCGGGAGGAGTTTCGCGCGGGGGCGCCTCACGCGAAGCAGGTTCTTCGCGCGTCGCATCTCTCGGGGGAATCTCGCGAGGAGCTGACTCGCGGCTCGTTTCCTTTGTTTCCTTAGTTTCCTTCGATTCCTCGCGATCGCGAGGCGGAAATGTTTCGAGCGGGCGTCCGCGCCGTGTGAACGGGGTTGGTCCCGAATCCGGGGCAGCATTTTTTAATTCATACAGCCGCTTATCCGCCAGACCGAGCAGAGTGCGCTTGGAGTCGCCGTCCTGGGGATGAACCGCGATTCCAAAATCCAGCGTCACGCCGACATCGAGTTTCATCTCGCGAATATCGTTTTCGTATTGTGCGCGGATACGACGGCAGAGCGTATTGGCCTGCTCCGGATCGGTTTCCGGGAGGAGCAGGGCGAATTCATCGCCGCCGATTCGAAAGGCGAAATCGGAGGCGCGCATTGTTTTTCTGAGCGTCGTGGCGGCGAGCTGGAGAATCTGGTCGCCCTGCAGATGCCCGCGACGATCGTTCACTTCCTTCAATTTGTGCACATCGAGAATCACAAAAGCGAGCTGCTGGTTATAGCGTTTGGCGCGATTGAGCTCCTTTTCGCTGTACTCATCGAAGAGGCGTCGGTTGTAGAGGCCGGTGAGCGCGTCGGTGGCGGCGTTGACCTGAAGTTTTTTGAATTCTTCGTACTCCATCAAGATTGGAACGCGGAAAAAGCTCGTGGTGGCGAGCACGTCCACCATGGCGGTCTTCAGAGAAACGGGGCGCCCGAGGCTTTCGCTTAGTTCGCGGCGGCGCGTGAGAATGCGCTGCCAGTACTCGTTGCTCTGCGCTTCAGTGAGATCAATTTGCGCGATCGTGCGGAAGTACTGGCGCAGGAATTGGCCGCGCACCGAGACATCAAGACCCTCGAGGGTCTCAATCAAGAGATCCAGGAAAGAGTCTTCGGGCGACGGCTGCGGCTGGGAAGCTTCGCCGGGCAAAGGCATCAATAGGTTCCGAATAGAGTCTATTTTTCCCTGAAGTTATCAGGGAACCCTGCGGGGCACGGATACTATAGCAAGGAACAGCCCAATTGAAAGCCGGAAATCGTTAGGGGAAAAACCTGTAAGCTACTCTTACATCAATAGTTGTGTCTCTATGGGCGCGCGCATAAGGTGTTTCAAACAGGGGCAAGTTAGCCGAGTGAGAAAAGGATTCGTCTTTTCGACGATTCCGCTACATCTTTTTTCAATTTCGGAGGGAGGAGGGGGGAAGGATTTCAGCCAATCGGTTTGAGGAACTCGACGCCGATCAGCTGGACGTCGCCAGCTTCCTGGCAACGCTTAACCTTGGCCTGAATAGGCGGCATGCCCGCTGGAACGAGCCCGGATGAGGTAATGGAGGGTGCTGGGATGGTAAGGGTGATCGTCTCATTGATGGCTAGAGGACGCGGGCTCGTAATGAATGCACCTATAGCGCTGATATCAAGCGTTTTAGCGAGCTCGAGGAACTGCTCGCCGTAGGTGTCTTTCCCGCGAATGAACATCGGGACCTGAAGGCGAAGCCTTTGGAATCGCCGGCGCTCTTCGTAAGATTGCACAATACCAATATGGTGGTGGGTCGCGGTCTCTTTAACGGACATTCACTCGGTACCCCGGTTTTAGTACTGCACTAGCTCGCAATTTGAATGCAACACTCCGGAACAGTCTGGTAAATCTTGTGCGCCTTTATTTTCAATAGGATACGGTGAGTCAACAAACCGACAGTAACATGACTGGCGGTCATAATTGTTGTTTTTCGCCCGGTGGCTTCCTCATTTGTGCAAAGTAGAACGCATTTACCATTGACTCTTTTTTTCCCCTTTGCGAGCATCATTCCCTCGAGCGTAGAAGCCCCCCTCTCTAATCGCAGCTCAAGCGAAAGAGGGGTGTCTTCGAGCCTGATCTGGGAACGGCCTAGGAGATTTCCTTCTGCCCAATGTGTCCGATAACGTGGCGATGGAGCAGCCTGCGAACGGACCTGCAGTTCTAAGCCTGGTTTCGAGCCTGCTGGACGCGTTTGACCGGCCGCTGCTGGTGGCGAATCGCGGCGGGCGGATCCTGTTCACCAATCTCCATGCGCAGGACATGTTGAACACGCGTGGCCTGGACACGAACTCGGACCTGAATATCTTCACGGAGTTCCTAAACACGGACGGCAAGAGTGTCCTTACCCAACTGCAAGCTGGAGAGCAGGAGGTGAGCCTGCCGTTTGCACAGACGCAGGGCAAGGGACGCGCCCGCGTTCGCTGGCTGCCGGAGCCCGATTGGCTCGTTATCTACATCGAGCCGGCATCGGCCGATGCGCCCGCAGATGAAGCGGCGATGCGGCAGACGGTGCAGGAACTGATGCAGGAGCGGGAGATCACGTATCGAAATCTTCTCGCGGCGTATTTACGGCTGCAGGAAGCCAACCGGCAGAAGACAGTGTTTCTGGCGTCGGCCGCGCATGAGCTGAAAACTCCTCTTGCTGTGATGAAGGGTTATTACGATTTGTTGCTCTCGGGATCGCTGGGAAAATTGAGCGACCGCCAGCGCGAGATCGTGCAGGATTCGAAAGAGAGCTGCGACCGGCTGGTGCGGCTGGTTTCGATGTTCTTGAATTACTCGGCGCTCGAGAGCGGCAAGCTGGTATTGCAGCTGCGCGAGAACGACATGCGGGATTGCGTGACGGACCTGACGTGCCGCTGGCAGGACGCGTTCAAGCGGGCCGAAGTTCATCTCGAGATCAAAATGTCTCCCGAGATGCCGCACTTCAAATTCGATTACCAGAAGGTGCAGCAGTGCATGGCCAACCTGCTCGATAATGCGCTGAAACATACCCAAGCGGGCGGGCTGGTAACATTGCGAGCGGAACAGCATTTCTGGGAGCGGCGAATTTCTGATGCGCCTCCTTCGACGGAGCGGCGGCGCGGCGCTGGCGGACGTCCGAACAGCATGCTGATTTCGGTGAGCGACAGCGGAGCGGGAATTGCGGCGGAATATCACCAGGAAATTTTCGAGGAATTCGTGCGGGTCGATCCGTCATCGTCTGGAATGGGACTCGGATTGGCGATTACGAAGCGATTGATCCAGGCCCATCGTGGAAAAGTGTGGGTGAACAGCGAAGTGGGCCGCGGAAGTATGTTTTCATTCTTATTGCCGATGAATACGGAGTAGACGAAAGGTATTGTTGGAGCGACAATGCTCCCCCAGGGAAAATCAGGACACATAATGGCCGACAAAGAAAAAATTCTAGTGGTAGATGACGAACCGAGCATACGGAAGTACCTGCAAACGCTGCTCGAGGTGGACGGTTTCGCGGTGGAAGCGGTGCCGAGCGGCAAAGAGGCGCTGCAGAAAATCGGCGCGGGCGAACGTCCCGATTTCGTGATTCTCGATGTGCTGATGCCGGAAATCGACGGGCTCGAGACCTTGCGGCAGCTGATGCAACTGGACCGCTCGCTGAACGTCATCATGCTTTCCTGCTCGAACGAAGTGACGACGGTGGTGGAAGCGATCCGGCTGGGCGCGCTCGACTACCTGACGAAACCTTTCGAGAAGCCGGAGCTGGATGCGGCGTTTCTAAAGGTCCGGCAGAAGCAGCAGCTGCGTTCGGAGAATCAGGCGCTCCGGGAATATTGCGAGCAGCTGACCGAGGACCTTTCCTTCCTGGCCTCCAGCCCGCAGATGCTGAAAATACGGCAACAGATTTTGCAGATTGCGCCGGTGGACGTGCCGGTATTCATCAGCGGCGAGAGTGGCGTGGGAAAAGAGGTGGTGGCGCGGATGATTCACCTGCGCTCGATGCGGCGGCAATTGCCGTTTATCAAGGTGAACTGCGCGGCGCTGCCAGGCGAACTGCTTGAGTCGGAATTATTCGGATACGACCAGGGAGCGTTCACGGGCGCGGTGCGTTCAAAGCCGGGAAAATTCGAGCTGGCAAACAAGGGCACGATTTTCCTTGATGAGATTGCGGAGATGAGTCCGCATCTGCAGGCGAAACTTCTGCATGTGCTGCAGGATGGCCAGTATTCGCGGCTTGGAGCGCGCTCGGTGGTGAACGTGGATGTGCGCGTGCTGGCCGCAACGAATGTGGACGTAAAAGAAGCGATGCGCAGCGGACGCTTTCGTGAGGATTTGTACTACCGGCTGAATGTGCTTTCGATTCATATTCCCCCGCTGCGCGAACGGACTGGAGAAATTCCGCTGCTGTTCCGGCATTTCCTTGTGAAGTATGCGGAGAAATATCAGAAGCCCGCGATGGAGCCTTCGAAGCATTTGCTGGAGGCGGCGCTGCGTTATCCCTGGCCTGGAAATTTGCGCGAGCTTGAAAATTTTGTGAAGCGCTATGTGATTCTCGAGGATGACGAAGGCAGCTTCCGCGAGCTCGTGGAGATGACGGGGCAACAACATCGGACCGCGCCGCGTGAAGAACCGGTTGCGCCAAAAGAACAGGGCCTAAAGGCGCTGGTGCGGGGTTTGAAAGACGAAGCCGAGATGGAAGCGATTGCCGACGCGCTCGACAAAACGAATTGGTGCCGCAAGGATGCGGCGAAAATGCTGGGCATCAGTTACAAAGCGTTGCTGTACAAAATGCGGCAGTTCAATCTGGATTCGGGCCGCGGTTCGCGCAATGCAGCCGCGAGAGCCGCGAAGGAAGCGGCATTGAAAGAAGCAGCCGCTGCCGAAGCTGCAGCGAAAGAACCATCGCCGGTGCGTGGTTCGTAAGCGCACCGGATCGAACCGAAGAGAATTCTTGCGAGGATTCCGAGAAATAAACTGCGTTACTTTCCGTCCGCGTTAATGCCCCAAAAGTATGGGTAGTACTAGCGAGGTATAGACCGTTCCCTGCGTCCTGTGCCCTGAAAAAAGTTGCATATCTAGAGCTACACGAATGAAATATCACTACCCATCGTCTTCGGGTTGGTCTAGTATTGCCCACCGAAATGGGTCATGTTCCCTACGCGCTTAAACGGCCCGTGCTTACCCGTGGTTTCGAGGAATCCTTAATCGCTGTTTCCAAAGAGCTTGATAGGCAGGCAAAATTTGGCTGCGTTGCGCGTGCCAGCTGGAAATTCAATAGCCACGTTGCGAGCGCATCCCAATCAGGTGAAGTTTTTTGGAAGGGCGATTGCTACGGTTTGTGATGGGGTGGTGTACTACTTCTAATCCAGTCCTGGAGGAGCAGCGGGAATGACGGAGCGTCGCTTGGCCCGCCGGTATGATTTGTCACTGCCGGTAAATGTTCGCCTGCCGATCACGCGAGAGCCTGGAACTCACGACGGCCAGACTCGAGATATTTCCACGCGCGGCGTCTACTTCATCATGCAAAAAGAACTCTCCCCCGGAACTGAGGTCGATTTTACACTCACGTTACCGGCCGAAATCACGCGAGGATCGGAAGTATTCGTCCGCGCCCACGGGCGCGTGGTCCGCGTGGATAAACAGACCGACGACGACCACGAATCGATCGGAGTAGCGGCAGTGATCGAACGCTACGACATCATTCGAGGCGACGGCGCCCGCGCGTAGCGTCGGTAGCCTTGTCGTTCGCCGTCATTCACTCGGTCGTTGACTCGGTCATCCACTCGCAAACAGGAGCCGTGGCGCTCATCATCTGACTCATAGTCACGGAACTTTCGATTTCTCGCCCGCAGGCCCTCCAGCCACAGACCGCCCGAAATTCCATTGCCTTCTCGCCGAACTGGGCCTAGCATGAATGTAAATTTAGCCTAGGAGGGTCCGATGAGAATCGCGGACCTGATTTCATCCCGCCGGGAAGTCTACTCGATACCAGAAGACACGACTGTCCATGACGCAGCTCGCTACTTGCGTCAGCGCGAAGTGCGTGCCGTCGGCGTCTGCGACAAACACGGAGTGCTGCAAGGTGTTGTCTCGCAGAGCGACGTTTCCGACAAAGTCGCCGCCGAAAATAAATGTCCCGCGTGGATGCGAGTCACCGAGATCATGACGCGTGAACTGGTAACCGCAACTCCAGACACATCGCTCGAGGATTGCCTGCGCTTGATGGAACAGAACGGTATCTACCATCTAGTTGTTCTGGACCACGAGAAGGGTTATCAGGGCATGATTTCGGTGACGGACCTCCTGAAGCTGTTTGCGTCCGACCAAAAGGCGCGCGCGGACATGCTCGAGGCCCTGATTTTTCCACAGAGATAGCGCAAGCTGGGCCGTAATGGGACGCCTAAACCCTTGTTGCTGAGATATCTACGCACGCCCTGAGGAAAGCGACTTCCCGAAAGAGATAACTACTTTCTTTTCTCGCCGACGTTTCGCCTGGAATTCGCGCCAAGATGGGATTCGGTGTCCGTCCCGTTTCGAATAGTCGTAGCCGATCAGCGCCGTAAGCAACTGAAACAAAACCTACTCCCGGCCGGCTTCGACCGCTTGCGACGTTTGGCGTCTTATTTGCATTCCGTGTGGCAGCGCCAATTCTGGCGCGGGGGCGGCTTTCAACTCGATGGCGTCTGCGGCGGAAGCAAGACTGAACTCAGTTGCTCATCCTCTAGAACTACCTCCTGAACACGTTTATTTTGGGCCTTCGGCGACCATGCAGGCTGTGCGGCAGAAGGTGTCGCGAGCGGCGGGCTTGAACGTCCCGGTTCTGGTACTGGGTGAGAGTGGCACTGGCAAGGAAGTGCTGGCGCGTTTCATTCACGAACGATCTCCCTGGCGGGATGGCCCGTTCGTCAAAGTGAACTGCCCTGCAATTCCCGGTACCCTCCTCGAAAGCGAACTGTTTGGATTCCAGAAAGGCGCCTTCACGGGAGCGCACGCCTCAAAACCCGGCCGTGTGGAACTCGCGCAAGGCGGTACGCTTTTCCTCGACGAAATCGCCGAGCTCGACGGGAGCCTCCAGGCAAAGCTGCTACACGTTCTGCAAGACGGCCATTTCACCAGCATCGGTGACCACGAAGAAAAGCGCGTGGACGCGCGCGTGATCTGCGCGACCAATCGAAAGCTGCAGCAGGAAATCGAATCGGGCGGATTCCGCGCCGACCTTTTTTATCGCATCAACGTGATCAGCATCACGCTTCCGCCATTGCGGGACCGGCGCGACGATATTCCTTACCTCGTTGAGTATTTGCGCCAACAATTCAATCGCCGCTACGAGCGCGACGCCCACCCGGTGTCGCGCGAAGTGTTGCAGCTTCTGCAACAGCGCACCTGGCCCGGCAATGTCCGCGAACTCGAAAACTGCATGCAGCGGTACGTGATTCTCGGCTCGGAAGAAGCGTTTCATGTCGAGCGTCCGGAAGAAGAGAAAAAGCCGTTCAGCTTTTCGTATGAACTCTCTGAGGACGGCAAGATTCCACTCAAGCGTCTCGCCCAACAGGTGACGCGCAGGATGGAGCGCGATCTGATCTTGAAGGTTTTGCAGGAGAACCACTGGAACCGCAGAAAATCCGCCGAAGTGCTCAAGATCAGTTATCGCGCTCTTTTGTATAAAGTTCGTCAAGCCGGTCTGCCAGCGAAGCGTCTGCAGCGAAAAATTGACGAAGAGTCTGGTCCGCTCATCGCGGACGATCGTTCCCCAGCACCAGCCGACTAACTCCTTTACTTCCCTCAGTTCCACCGCACGAGCAGTAATTTCGCCGATCCCTATTCTTCTCCTTCGATTCGCCCTATCGTGCACCCCCGTACCTGATGGGAAACGTTCGCCTCGACTTCCTTGCCCCGCTCAACCAATTTCGCTAGCCTTGAATCTCCAAACTACGATGGCCAAAAACTCCTCTAAACCGCATTTGAGAGTCTGTTTGCTCTCTCCGCACCCGATGGTGCTCGACGAGTTCAATCGCCTGCTTTCGGAATCGGGCTTCCACATGGTATCGCGGCAGCTGGACTCAATGCTGGCTCCCGATCTGCGGAATCTCGAAGTTCCCAAGGCCAGCATCTACGTCATCGATGCGCATGCGGCTCGGCAGGCCACCGGCGCGTTGCTCGGAAATATTCTCGACAAGCATGCGGGCGCGCGGCTGCTGGTCGTTGGCGATAAATTGAAGGAAGCCGACGCGTACAGCCTTCTGCGCCAGGGAGTGAAAGGAATTCTGAATTATGCGGAGGCTCGCGAACAACTCCCCCGCGCGCTGCCGCTCGTCGCGGCTGGAGGCTTTTGGGTACCGCGCACGGTGCTCTCGCGATTCGTCGACTCGATCCTCAGCACTACGCAGGGTCGCCGGCTGCGCAGCGATTCACCCGCCGAACTCGCCGGCGCGAACAGGAAGTGCTGAATGGCTTGCTCGAAAATCTGGCGAACAAGGAAGTAGCCGATCGCCTGCACATTTCCGAGCGTACCGTGAAATTCCACGTTTCCAATCTGCTCGCAAAATTCGGCGTTCGACGTCGCGCCGATCTGATTCTGCTGTGCTACCAGCGCCGCGCCCCCAACTGATCACCTGCATTCCCCAGACACAAATCTGCCACGCGATTCGTAATTTGACAGGAGTTTCCGCGCGTTTTCAGGAGAGAACGCTTGCGAATGAGCCACAGCGAAGTCAATCGCCGTGGCCCATTCACATTCGCAATGCAAAAACGAAAGCTACTCCGCGATCCAGCTACTGCACGAACACAAACACCGGATTCGACGCAATGCCGTTCGCCACAACCTCGAGCTTGCAGATGCAAGGCTCCTGGTTGGCGGGAACGTCGTAATGAGTGGACACGATTTGAGGCGACGCGACGGCCATGCTGCTGTGGTCGTGCGTGCGGCTGTATTGCACGTGCCCATTGATGAGGTTCGTGATGCGCACCAAGGGATAATTGGTCGCACCTTGCACGTCATCTCCGTAGAACGCTCCCTGCGATACGCCGTTGAACCCGATCCCGAAAGCCTCATACGACTGCCCGCGCTTCAGGAAAATCGGAGTCAGGAGCAAAAGCGGTTGTGTATTTGGGGGGTGCCCAGGCGTGGGCGTAAAGATTTCGATATCGTTCGAGAAATCCGTAAAGAGGATTTGCCCGGTCGGAAGTATCAACATGTTTCCGTAGTATGAGCCGTCCGTCGGAGTGTTGGGCGTGCCAGGCACCGGGTTGATGTTGCGTCCGTCCCATTCAAAGAAGGCGGCCGGCGGAGCTCCAAATCCGGGACTTGCAAACATGAGAACTTTGCCGTTGGTCTCGAGCGACGCAGGACCATCGGCAATGTTGTTTCCGCCCGGGATCTGGGGACCCGCGGCCCACTTTCCGGTGAAGGAATTGTAGATGGCGGTATTGCCGTCAGCGCCCGGACAAGTGTCCGATCCCATATAGAACACAGTGCCGTCGGGCCGCAACACGGCCGGCCCCACCTCGAACGTCGCGACGCTCTCGCCGCCGCAAGCTGCAGCGGAGTCCCAGAGTTGCACGATTGTACTGCCGGCGCTCGACCATGAGCCGGTTTTCGGGTTGTAGATTTCCGAGTTCGTCCCGGTGGGCAGGTAGGGAATATTGACCGGAACGTAGGCATCGACCGTTAGCACTTTTCCGTTGGGAAGAAGACTCCAGCCTTCTTCGTCGTTAACATCGAATTTATTCGAGCCGGTGCGTGTCCAGGTAAGGGTCTTGGCATTTAGCAGAGCTTCGTCTAGCGTGCAGCAATCGGCCTGCATATACGTGCCGTTAGCCAGGATCACGCTCTGCGCGTCGCCAATCGTCTGGGCGAAGGGAGGGAACCCTCCAAAGAATGTCGGTGGCGCCACCGGCGTCCAGCTATTAGCGAGCGGATCATAAATCGAACCCTGGGCGGTCCAGGTCGGCACTAGCTCCGTCTGGTCGGCATTCAGCAGGTATTCTCCGCCTTCGATAATCAGCCGGCCGTCGGGAAGCACAGCAGACGAGTGATAGAGCGGGCTATAGGTGGCGGGTAGAGAGGCTATTTGAGTCCAGGTGCCGTTCACATAGCTTCCGAACTTGTCCGGTGTCAACTTCCACCAGTCGGGGAAGCCAGCGTCTTGAATGAGAACGGAGCCGTCAGTAAGGAGAATTGGAACCGATGCGCCATCGAGCAAAAAATTCGGCTGGTTCGTGAGCGGGGTCCATGGCGAAGCAGGCGTCTTTGAAGAACTGGCGCTCTTCACTTGGGCATGTACCTCGGGGCTCGCTTGAGTCTGGGCTTGAGCCTCCGCCGTCGGGTGAGTCATAACGCCGATCGGATGTGGAATCGGCTTCAGGCGCTGCGCTGCGGTGAACTGCGGCAATGCCAGCATGACGATGAGCACAATTCCAAGTAGATGGAATGGCCGGGCGATTCTTTGCATGTCGTCTCCTTTAATTGTGAATGTAGCGTTCTCGAATCTGGGATCGGGGCCGCGATCCCGGAGTAGGCAAGGACAAAAATTCCCACGCCAACCTGCTCCGGCAAGGACCAAAGAGGAGCCGCTTCAGTGGTTTGAGAGCTACAAGGAATTGGTGGAACAAAGAACGCTGGAATCAATCACTTCTTCAGGCTGCGGAGACGAATCAGAAGCCTATGAAGTTTCACCCGGTTCTCTCTCACGCCCAATTTCTATTTGCCCAGATAATCACCCCAGCGATGACCCACCCGTTGGTGCTGCGGGGTATATCACGTGGACTGGAGTGAATCAATAAGCAAGTATCTGTAGAGGGCGGCATCGGCGGGGTGCGGCGATTGGAATGAATGCGCTCGTCCGCTGGTATAATCCCTTGGCTATTTCTCGCAGATTGCTTCGCTTGATCGCATGACCACATTCTCGATCGAAAACTTTGGCTGTCGTGCTACGGACGCGGATGCTGCTGCGCTGCGCCGCCATTTCCTCGCGAGCGGGCTTGCGCTTGTTGACGAGCATGCACGCGCCGATGTGGTAGTGCTGAATACTTGTACCGTGACCGCGGCGGCCGATGCCCAGGCACGGGAAGCGGTGCGCAAGATTCGTCGCGCGAATCCCGGCGCGCGAGTGGTTGTCACGGGCTGCTACGCTCAGCGAGCGCCGGAGGAACTCGCCCAGCTCGAAGGGGTTGATTTCGTCGTTGGCAATTCGCATCAGACGCAAATCGCGCGCCTCGTCTGCGCTTCGCTCGATTCCCAGGCGGCGCCGAGTCCGGGAATCCAGCCGCCGAGCTTCTCGGAGGGTTTCTTCCCTCTCGCGGAAATCGACCGCGAGCCCATGTCGCTCGCGCGCGGCCCGGCCAAGATTCTTACCGGCGATATTTTCGCGCAGGCCGCGGTACAAATCGCGCCTGCCGAATTCGCGGACAGCGGGCGCACGCGGCCCATCCTCAAAATTCAGGACGGCTGCAACAATCGCTGCTCCTATTGCGTGATTCCTTTCGTGCGCGGCAAAAGCCGGAGCCTCTCTCCGGACGCGGTCATCGCCGAAGTCCGAAACCTTGTCGATGCAGGCGCAAAGGAAGTCGTGCTCAGCGGAATCAATCTTGGCAGCTATGGCCGCGATCTCACGCCGCGCGCCGAACTCGTCCACACGGCGCGCCGCATTCTGGACGAAACAACTCTGGAGCAGCTGCGATTCAGCTCCGTCGAGCCGCAGGACGTCACCGAGGAGCTCGTCGAATTGGTCGCATCCTCGGAACGCATTGCCCCGCATTTTCACGTTCCCCTGCAGTCCGGCTCCGACCGAATTTTGCGCGCGATGCATCGCTGGTACCGCTCCGCACATTACGCGGAGCGGATTCACAGAATTCGCCGATATATTCCCGGCGCCGCGATTGGTCCGACGTGATCGTGGCTTCCCCGGCGAAACCGAAGCGGAGTTTCAGACCACAGCCGATTTCATTGAGAAGCTGCCCCTAACTTACCTGCACGTTTTCTCATTTTCAGTCCGACCGGGCACTGCAGCGGCAGCGTTCCAGAGCGGGAACACGTTGCGCCAGGGGTAATCCGCGAGCGCGCCCGGTTTCTTCGCGCGCTTGGCGAGAAAAAAGCCGCCGCTTTTCGTGCCGCTCAGTCTGGCCGCAGGCTCCGAGCGCTCACGCTGGCGCGCACTGGTGAAGACTGGACAGAAGCCCTGACGGGAAATTATCTCAAGGTCAGAGTCGCGGCCAGCGTCCGTCCAACGAATGGTGCGACGTATGCCTCTAGTCTGGCGGAAACCCCATGTCCAATTTTGCGATAGTTCGTGATAAGCGGAGTGGCTGTTTAAAAAGTCGGTTTTACCGAAAAAAGTCGAAAATCGAGTAATAGAAAATGTTCGGAGACTCGGGGAAATCGATTACAGAGCTGCCTGACGCGAAGCAGTTTTGCGAATTTGAAGTGAGCGATTTTTTCAACAGCCACCGGATTGTCAACATCTATCGGACCGAACCGTCCGGCCCACCCGCAAGAACGTCTTTCCGGTTATCCAATTATCAGGGACGAAGCGGAAAATCCTGCGGCGCATTGGGCGCTCCTCGCCAGCTGCGCGCGTGAATGTCGCAGGGCATCGTACCTCTTCCGCTACGTTTCCACGCGTCCTTGTGACGCGGGTAGCGCATGCCACCTACAATAAAGCGAAGAGCTGCATCGTTCCACGGCTCACGGACTATGTTTTCGATTCGTAGTCGCTCCGCAGTCTTCTCCTCTTCGCGGCCTTCTCCGGAGGCTGTAGGCAAGCGCCGCAGCCGAATGCCATGCCGCAAAGCCCCGCGCGCGCCGTGGCCGCCAGCGCTTCCGTGGCGACGCAAGCCTCCTTGCCGCAGCGCGAATCACCACCGCCAAACACTCAACAAATGACCCAGACGGCGACACATTCAGCTCGAGAGCCGGAAACTCAAGACGTCGAGGAGCGCAAAGGGCCGTTCACGTTCGGCGGCCAGACGTTCACCGTTGTGGCACACAACAAGCGTGTGCCTGGCAAGCAAGGCGATCTTGCGCAGGCGCTCGCGTAATTGGATATTGCCGACGTCGCCGGAGCGGTCCTGCGTCGCGAAGAGTTCCGCACGCGGTCGAAAACGGCGAGCCACCGACGCCTGCTCGGTGAGTGTCACTCCGATCGCCGGAAGCAACGGCGCAGGCCTGCTGCTTGACCCCCATGCCTGCCGTCCGATCCGATCAGCGGAGGACGCTGGCAGATCTTCGGCATCGTAATGGAAAGCTCGCTCCGATCGGAAAGCCCTTCTCGCGGAAGGCGAAATGGGCGATTTCGTTCCCGGCAAGGTCAGTCACATGGGCAACCTCACCCAAATTCTGCCCGACGAACTGAGGATCCGCCTGTTCACCGGCTATTTTTACGTCTCTGTGCCAGTCCGGGTGAACTGGATGGGAGGCGAGCTAGCGTTGGCACAGCACTGTCTCCATCAAACCGGCCACGGGATGGCCGAGGCGGCTGCGAGATGCCCATCGAAGAGTCGACGACATCCCAGCGAACAGGAGCTGACCTTCGTGCGGATCTTTACTGAATCCAACGAGGAAGTCGGCACGCCGGCGCACGTTGTAGTCAAGAAAGATTCCCAAGTCGAAATGCTGCTGGAAAGGTCCGGGTGACGTGGGAAGAAGGGCAAGACGGAATCAGCCTGGGAGTCGCTGACGACATCTGGGTGAAGGTTCGCATCGACGGCAAAGAAGGTTGGATTCACACCGACGAAGACTGCAGGCCATTGGGCTCTATCGAGCGGGCTAGGCGCTCGGTCTCCCTCTTCCGAGAACAGGGATTATCACGAGCTATCTCACCGTGAGATAACTGGTGCTAATATCGTCTCGCCTCTGTACTCCCTTCAGTCGCCTTCTCTCCCCCCTCTTCTTTCCCCTTTTCTCCTCCCTTCTTTTTCCCGATGATTTCTCAACAACTATCCATCCGGTTATACAGAACTCGAAAAATCACTCGTGCCTTCGAATTTCTGAGAGCCCAGGAGTGAATCGGTAGGCAAGATTTCTTGATCTGGTATCTCCAAGACGCACACGGTAGAGTGCGCTCCGTCCGAGTCGGTATAGGCAAAAACTCTGGCCTAGAAAGGCGAGCGCACTGCGGGTATATCGTCGGTAAATTCCGGTGCAGACTCCTTGCCATCGCTGGTGCGAAGAACGTCGACGGCATCCTGGACGTATGATCTCGCATCGCAGTGGTCTCGCTGATGGCAACGTACTCGCCATCCGGATCCACTTTGACGGCGGTAATGCTGCGGCCCCATAGTGCCTTATGTACTCCCCGCCCGTTCGCCAGTGACCAGGCGACTCGATAGCGTTCGGCTGGCTCCCGAGCGGCATCCCATGCGACTCCGCGGGCACCCACACGCAGTAGAGTCGTAAATTCCACGTCAACTCCTCGGGCGACAATCGAATGACCCTGCCGCTCGGAGCCGAGGCTGAGCATGGTCGACGAGCTGCACCACGCGGTCTAATCGTATCGTAGAAGGTCGTTCCTTGCGTTCCATATCTAAAGCAGGATGTCCATCCAACATGCTCTGGTCGGGAATGTCCACGAATGCGCCCGCTGGTCGGTTGACCGATCGGACGACGGCGCGGTAAAGTTTCGTGCCGGGATCAACTCCATCCACGCGACCCAGTGTCCGTCGTTCGACAGATTGGCATGCCAATATAGTTGAGCCCTCAGGTACGCGGGACAACGGCCGCAAGGATCCGTCCCCAACCACAGTGCGTTTGCCTCGTTTTGTTGTCCAGTTCCTCATTAGGTAGCGCCAGCAGGAGAAACAAAATCCAGATCAAGCTGCATCGCAGCGTCGGCTTCTGATCGAACGCATGTCGCCGCCCGGCATTGTCAGGACGGCGTGCTCATCTTTTGCTCGCGACCAGGCTTGCCCGGCGCGTGCCAGCGATGTGTCAGGCGGAGTCCGCACTACTGCCACCTCCATATCGGGTACTATGCACACCGTCTTCCAGTTTCCCAGATCCGGTGCGCTGGCTCGCTCGTCTGGAATCTGGAGGGGAGTGCGCTGGGATAGATCCGGTTGGCAGCAGCGGCAAACAATGGTGCGCAAGCGGCGAGCACGGGGTCCACGCCCGGCCAGGCCGCATGCGTGCCCGGCAACCACATGAATCCAACACCTTTGTGACATAGGTAGTCGCAATCATGCCGCGCTTTCATACGTCACTTTTACCTTAGTGGCTTGCAATTGTCAGTCAAAGTCCTGATAAACGCCGTAATCGAAAATTGAAGAAGTTTTCCGGATAACTGTTGCGCCCCCAACACGGCTTCCCCTCTCCTCCCCCCCCTCCTCTCCTCTTCCCCTTCCCCTCTCGCCTCCCCCCCCCCCTCTTCCCCCCTCCTCCCCTCCCCTTCCCCTACCTCTCATCCCTTTTCCCCCCTCCCCCCTTTTCCCCCATCCCCCCCCCCCCCCCCCCCCTCCCCCCCCCCCCCCCCTTCGCCCCCCCCCCGACCGCCCCCCTCGTTTTTCGCCACGGATATCCCAACGAGATAGCTCGTCGTATGCGGATTTCCGGACGCCCATCCAGGTAAGCAGAAGGTCGATGACTTCGCATCACTCATGGGGCGCGCTCTGGTGGCAAATTCGTTGTGTCAAGAGCAGGAGAAGCATCGATCGCGTCGCAGGAGGTCCAAACCGGAAATCAGGATCGATCCTGAGCAGACGCAAAGGAGAATGACGATGATGATGCGATGCATCACCCGCCAGGCTGGTGACGTTGCCGTCCTTGATTTAGCAGGTGCTGAGTCTCAGTGAAGCGGTCGCCTTCGGCCCGGGTCGTGGCATGATTCTTAGCGAGACCGTTCGAGAATTGGTAAAAAGGGGAAAAAAGATATTTAGTGATCTCGCAGGAATCTCGTACGTTGACCGCTCCGGCATTCGTAGCTCACCCGCACGTTAACGAGCGCACATAGGCGAGGGGCGAGTCTGGGCTTGCTTCTTCCCACCACTGGGGTCCTCGATCTCTTGAAAATGTCGAAGCTCGACACGATTCTCGACATTCGTAGCGATGAAGCCACCGCTATCGCTTCGTTTGAGGGGCGGCAGCTACAGGGGCTGGTCGCTGTTCTTCCCACTTAGATCAGGGATGTGTATTGCCGCTCCGATCGGATTACCAGCTCGGCGGTCTTGATTTCGTTGGGCATGGCGCGCTGAACCTTCACGCCCCGTTTTCAAAAATCACCTCGGCGAGGGCAAGATTTCGCTGTGCGTGATTGTCGGCGAAATTTCTTCACGCCCATTTTGTCAGCACGTTCTCGCGCAACACCCTGCAGCTCCAGAGTCGGGCTTCCGCTGGGCTGGCGGATTACTCGATGTCGCGCCAGCGCTCTCCCGCGCGCCAGCCTGTCCCCAGCGCTTTCATCGCCGCTTCTTTGGCGGCAAAGCGCCCGGCGTAACGCTCAATTTATTCCGATGGCTTTCGCAGTTGGCGGGTTCTCGGGGTAAACAGGCGTTCGATGAGGCAGACTCCGTGTCGCTCAATGGCTGCTTTGATGCGATCGATTTCCGCGATATCCAGGCCTAGGCCGACGATCACTCTTTGCCTCTCCGTTTCAAAGATGCGCAGTCGATACATCAGATTTAAGCAGCACTACAACCCGCCGCGATTATACCTATAATTAGACGGCGCAATTGGCGGCACCACGGCCGCCTTTTACGATTGGAGATATCACCAGTGCCGGCGAGAACAGGTACGAAGAAATCGGCGGAGCGCAAACCGCCTGCAACAACGCGGGGCGCGACGGCGAGTGCGAAATGGAACTTACGACGCGCCGGCGGCCTGCAAATTCTCGAAGCACCTGCGCTCGCGCGGCTCGACTGGCTGGTGCACGGCTTCAGCACAAAACCGGGTGGGGCAAGCGAATTGAAAGCGACGCGCGAAGGCCAGGAAACTTGCGAAAGGGTGCTGAATCTCGGATTCACGGATTGGGACACAAGTGAGCGCGTTCGCGACAATCGCGAGAAATTCTTCCCGTCGATTGGCGCGAGCGAAATGCGGGTAGTCGCACTCCGGCAGATTCATTCCGATATTGTCCATGTAGTTGATTTGGATTCTCCAAAAACTAAATTACGGGAGGAAGCTCCGCAAGGCGATGCTCTCATCACGCGCGAACCGGGCGTCCTCCTTGTAGTTCAAACCGCCGACTGCGTCCCCATCCTGCTCGCTGACCCGAAGCGCCATGCGATCGCTGCAATTCACTCCGGCTGGCGCGGCACAGTTCGTCGCATCGCTGCAAAAGCGCTGGGACGGATGCAAATGGAGTTTGGCACCCGGACCGAGGACGTCATCGCCGCGCTTGGCCCCGGCATCGGCCAATCATGCTACGAAGTAGGCACCGAAGTGGCCGCAGAATTCCACGCTCAATTTCCAAACGCGCGCGAATGGTTCGAAGGCCCGTTCGACCAACTCGCGGACAGCGACAACGATCCCAACTGGCTCCCCTGGCTCACGATGAAACCTCCGGGCCATGCGCCATCGTCACCCCGCGCGCACTTGGATTTAATTGCAGCGAACCGGGCCATTCTCGAAGAGGCAGGCATCCCGCAGCGGAATATTTCTTCGTCTGGGCTCTGCACAGCGTGCCGCAGCGATCTCTTCTTCAGCTTCCGCAAGGAACACACCACAGGCCGCATGATGGCCGCCATCGGCATCCGCTAGGAGCAGCACCCGCTCTCCCTCGGTAACCACGACGACGCTCTCTCGTCGTGGGTTTTTGCGTTCCGCGATCTTGGCTCTTCCTCGCCCTTACTCATCGCGGCGAAATCTGCGCCAGCTTCGGAGTGCCCGCTCCCATTTCCATCAGCGCCAGCTGCCCGCAAGCAGCCATCACATCCTGCCCGCGCGAGTAGCGCACAAACGCTCGCACATCCTTGTCGGCAAGAATTTTCCGGAACGCTTCGATGCGCGCCGGATCGGGCTTCGAATAAGGTAAATCGCCCGGATTCCACGGGATGAGATTCACTTTCGCGCGCAAATTTGCCAGCAGCCTCACCACGCGCCGCGCGTCATCAATCGAATCGTTGAATCCGCCAAGCAGCACATATTCAAACGTCAGGTGCTCCCACGGCCGCAGCGGATACCGCCGGCACGCGTCGAGAAGCGCCTGCAGCGGATATTTCCGATTGATCGGCATAATCTCGTCGCGCTGCTCGTCTGAAGAAGCGTTCAACGAGATTGCCAGTTTGGGCCGCACTTTTTCGCGCGCGAGCCGCTCAATACCAGGAACGATTCCGCTCGTCGAAAGCGTCACATGCTTCGGCGAAATCGCGATGCCACTCGGATCGAGCAAAATCCGCAGCGCGGCCATCACCGGGTCGAAGTTCAAGAGCGGCTCGCCCTGGCCCATCAGAACGACGTTCGTTTGCGGCTTGAGCGTCGCGCGATTCTCTTCGAGCGCAATCAGCACCTGGCCGATGATTTCGCCGGCGGTCAGGTTGCGGATCAAGCCAAGCGTTGCCGTCAGGCAGAAATGGCAATCCACGGCGCAGCCCGCCTGAGTTGAGATGCAGATCGTCTGCCGATTCTCTTCCGGCATGAACACAGCTTCGATCGTCGCAGGCGTCAGCAACCGGGCGTTCTTCTCTGAACTCGTGGCCCGCGAGTCCTCTGCTACCGCATCAAGCGCCAGCACATAGCGAATGGTGCCGTCGTCCGAGCAGTGTTTCCGCACGATCCGCGGCAATTCAATCACCGCTTTACGGGTGAGGCGCTCGCGCAATTTTGCGGGGAGATTCGACATGCCCGGAAAAGCAAAGCGACGCTCGGCGTACAGCGCATGATAGATTTGCGCGCCGCGATAGGCGGGCTCGCCAAGCGATTCAAGAAACGCGCGCAGCTCTTGCGGGGATTTCCCCAGGAGGTTGCAAGGGCCAGCGAACGTGGATTCGGTAGTCTGCGATGCCATCTTTTGGATGATAGCACGCCCGATATTCGCGATTTTTATCTCCGGCGCGAAACGCGGAGCGATATAATAGAGTGTTTTGGAATGGTTCTTTGTACGCGCAGGAGGTGAAGGCGATGGAACAAATGACGATGCAGCAACTGACAATCGACGAATGGACAAAGCAGCTTTGCGCGATCCCCAAGCAGGATTTCACGATTCCGCGCGTGTTGAAATTTACGCAAGAGAAAGCGATCCGCCCGGAGACGCTGGCACCCTATCTTTTTTACGCGAAAAGCCACTACACCCGGAACCTGATCTATAAATGCGAGCTGTTCGAAGTGCTCGCAATCTGCTGGAACGTGGGCCAGGTAAGCCGCATTCACAATCATCGCGATCAGAATTGCTGGATGGTGACGCCCATCGGCCGGCTGCGCGTCCAGAATTTCCGGGTGGAGAATCGCGACACAGCACACGGCGCCTGCAAGCTTATTCCCACCGATTCCTACAACATGGACGCCACTCATCCCGCCGCCGTTTCGCCGGAAGAACCTGTGCATCAGGTGCTGAACCTTCCCGAGTTCAGCGCGCCGGCGACCAGCGTTCACATTTATTCCTATCCGTATGCGAGCTGCGAAGTGTATTCGATGGAGCGCGGGGCGTACGCGGACGTACCACTGCATTATTCGAGCGAGTATGGAAAGTTGTCGCCTGACGAGAAATTGATGTAATGCGTAAGACCGAAAGTGACAGTTTTTGTCGTCGCAAGTGCAGCAACAAGGTTGCCGCAAAAAGCAGTTTTCCGGGCTTTTGAAGCAAAAATCTGATTGGAAACACCGGGCCGGGCCGCCCGTGACTTCGCGGCGCGCGCATGCGAAGATTTGGCTCCTAACTTATCGGGAAAATGGATGGCTGAAGCGAAAAACTCGGTTCAGAAGGAAGTGCTGCCGAACGGCCTGGTGGTAATCACCGAGCCGATGGAGCACATGCACTCCGTCTCGGTAGGAATTTGGCTGCGCGCAGGATCGCGGCGCGAGCCGGCGGAGCTGAACGGCATCTCTCATTTCATCGAGCACATGGTGTTCAAGGGCACCGCACGGCGCACGGCTGAAGATATCGCGCGGGAAGTGGACAGCGTGGGCGGAATGCTCGACGCGTTCACAGCGAAAGAAATGGTCTGCTTCAATACGCGCGTGCTCGACGAGCATCTTCCCAAAGCGTTCGACGTGGTTGCGGACATGGTCCTCGAGCCGAAATTCGCGAGCGAAGATATCGACAAAGAAAAATCCGTGATCCTCGAAGAAATCCGGATGACGCAGGACAATCCCGAAGACCTGGTTCACGAGCTTTTCACGCAGAATTTCTGGACGCCGCATGCGCTCGGAAAGCCGATCCTGGGCACGCCCGAAACAGTTTCATCATTCACGCGCGAGACGCTCGACAGCTGGTTTCGTCACTGGTACGCGCCAAATCATCTGGTGATCACCGCAGCCGGCCAGCTGACGCATCAACAGCTTGTGGATCTGGTCAGCGAGCGGTTCGCAAAGCTTGTGCCGTCATCGAACGGCGCCGCTGATTCCGTTCCGGTGGCTGCGCCGCACATCACGCAACGCACGAAGCACGAACTCGAGCAAGTGCACATTTGCATCGGCGTTCCGGCGCTGCCTATGACGGACGAGCGCCGCTTCGTGGTTTCCGCGCTGAATAATGTGCTGGGCGGCGGCATGTCGTCACGCCTGTTCCAGAACATCCGCGAGAAGCAAGGCCTGGCGTACGCGATTTTCAGCGAGATGAATTCGTACCGCGATTCCGGGTCTTTTTCGGTGTATGCCGGGACGTCGCTCGAGAATGTTTCCAAGGTGGTTCGCTCAGTGCTCGATGAATTCCGCCGGATCAAGGATGAGCCGCTTCCGGAAGAGGAGTTGCGCCGCGCCAAGGACCATCTGAAAGGCGCGACGCTGCTCGCGTCGGAGGGCACCGGCCAGCGGATGAACAGCCTGGCGCGCTATCACATGTATTTCGACCGCTATTTCTCGCCGGTTGAGCTGATTGCGTTGCTTGAAAAAGTGACGGCCTGAGGACGTTCAGAAAATCGCGCAAGAATTCTTTCAGCCTGAGCGCATTGCCGCGAGTGTTGTAGGCAACCTTGACGGCTTCGAATTGACCC